>NZ_KB849239.1:1521081-1970784 GCF_000368085.1 Acinetobacter nosocomialis NIPH 2119 | reverse complement strand
GCAGGTGACAGCAAGCTGGATAGCAATGGTTTAACCATTGCAGGTGGCCCAAGTGTAACGACTGCAGGTATTGATGCGGGTAACCAGAAGATTACTAATGTTGCAGCTGGAACCAATGCAACCGATGCAGTAAACAAAGGCCAGCTTGATCATGTAGATAATCGTGTAACACAGGTTACAAATACAACTGCAAGTATCTTTGGTGGTGGTGCTAAAGCTAATACAGATGGTTCAATTTCTAACCCGACTTATAATGTTGCAGGTACAAGTGCAAACAATGTTGGTGATGCTTTAACAGCACTTGATAAAGCAGTCACTGATGCAGGTACAGCAGCGAATGCAGGCTGGACAGTTTCAGCCAATGGTGATGCAGCTACTGCTAAAAACATCAAACCAAATGGTAAAGTGAATTTTACGGGTGATGATAACTTAACTGTTGCTCAGACTAGTCAAACGGACAATGAAGGCAATATTAAAGTTGCGCTAAACAAAAATTTGAAAGTTGATAGTGTCACGACTGGTACTACAGTTATCGATACGACTGGCGTAAAAGTTGGTGATAACGTTCAGTTAGGAACAACAGGTCTAATCATTGCTGGCGGTCCGAGTATCACTACTTCTGGAATTAGTGCTGGTAATAAAACGATAAGTAATGTAGCCGCAGGTGTTTCTTCTACAGATGCGGTAAACAAAGGACAACTGGATAGCGCAATAAGTAGCATAAACAATAATGTTGGTGCTCTTGCTAATAGTGCTGTGCAGTACGATAAAAATAGTGATGGATCAGTTAACAAAGACTCTATTACTTTAGCTGGCGGTGCTAATGGTACAACCATTAAAAATGTAGCAAACGGTACTATAGCAGAAGGTTCTAAAGATGCTGTTAATGGAGGCCAGTTGTGGAATGTTCAACAACAGGTCGACAAAAATACAGGTGATATCTCGAACCTTCAGACTGACATCAGCAATATTAACAATGGTAAATCAGGTTTAGTTCAGCAAGCTAATAAAGATGCTGCGATTACTGTTGGTAAAGATACTGGCGGCACCCAGGTTAATGTTGCAGGAACAGCAGGTGACCGTACGGTGACTGGTGTTAAAGCGGGAGCGGTTACAGCGACTTCAAAAGATGCAGTAAATGGTTCTCAGCTTAATACAACAAATCAGGCACTTGTAAACTACTTAGGTGGTGGAGCAGGTTATGACAATATTACCCAAAGCTTCTCAAATCCGACATATAACGTAGGTGATAAATCTTACAACAATGTTGGTGATGCGATAGGTGCATTGAATCAAGCTGACCAAACATTAAATACCAAAATTGATAATGTAAGTAACAAGCTTGAGCAAGCATTCTATGCGACAAATCAACGTATTGATGATGTCGAGAAAAGAGCGAATGCTGGTATTGCTGCTGCGATGGCATTAGAAAATGCACCATTTGTAGCTGGTAAATATACCTATGCTGTTGGTGCTGCTTATCACGGTGGTGAAAATGCTGTTGGTGTGACCTTACGTAAAACTGCTGATAATGGACGTTGGTCACTGACTGGTGGTGTAGCTGCAGCTTCTCAAGGTGATCCAAGTGTTCGTATCGGTATTAGTGGTGTAATTGACTAATTTCGCTAGGCGAGGAAGGCATAGTCCTTCCTCATTCTCCATTTCGAGAGTAAAAATATGAAAAATACAGTTAAAGCGTTATTTATTGCTGTTCTTTCTGGCCTAGCAATGGTTAGTTATGCACAAGAAGAAGCAGTATCTCAAAAAAATGTCACATTTCCTAAAGTATCAGATAGCTATCTTAAGCAAGTTAAGCGTTATGAGTACGATGACGTTGCGCGCTTGGATTTAGGGCTAAATAAAGACCAAATTCGAGCTTTACTAGGCAATCCACAATTTAGTGAAGGACTTTTTGCAGTAAAAGTCTGGAACTATGTACTAGATATACGTGTACCAAATAGTAATCAATACCAACGTTGTCAGTTACGCATTGATTTTAATAAAAAATATTTGGCTGAACGTTTATCTTGGAAAGGTGAAGCATGTGAAGGGTTGATGGCTTGGGGCGAAAATAATCAGCCTCCTGCAAATAGTACTGCGGTTAATGGACGTACAGCGAGCGTTTTATTTGCTTTTGATCGCTCTGATGCAAGTGCAATTCAGCAAGGTTTAAACAATATAGACAATGTTGTCGATCAAATTAAGCAAAGCCCATCAACAGCACCTATTATTGTTTCTGGATTTGCAGATCCATTAGGTAAATTTAGTTATAACCAAGAGTTATCATCTAAACGAGCGAATACGGTGGCAAAACTACTTGTCAAACAAGGGGTAGATCCGAATCGTATTCAAATCCATGCGAATAGTCAGACTGAAATATATCAGCAATGTTCGGGTGGATATAATTCACAACTTATTCAATGTTTAGCACCAAACAGACGTGTTAATATAAGTTGGTAACAGCCTGTCACGTAAGAGTAACCATCCATAAGGTGGTTACTTTTTCGTTTTAAGAGGCTAAAAAAACAAAAGAATATATTTAAATTTTTATATAAAAATCATCTCTTAAAATTATAAAAGTGCTGTGGCGTGAGTAAAGCATCTAATGGTTGATCCCAGCTTTGACGTTCTAAAGTATGTTCAATAAATTGAAATTGATGAGCCAATCCTAAACGATAAGGTTTATGCTTTGCACTTGCTAATGTACGATCATAATAACCACCACCCATACCAATACGTGTTCCGTAGTGATCACAAGCTAAAAGCGGCATAAGTAGCAAATCAAGCTGTGACACATTTCTTCCTCGCGTTGCCATAGGTTCCTTCATACCTAAAGGATGGTGAGAAAAGCGACGACTTAAATACTGGTTTTTATTTATCTTTATCCACACTAAACGTTGATTCATCGAGCAAATCATTGGTAAATAAACTTGTTTATTCTTTTTAAAACAGAATTTGATAAGAAGATCAGTATGAATTTCACCGAAAGCGTGCAGATATAAACCAATTTTTTTGGATGAATGAAAAATAGGAAGGTAATTTAGGTAGTGTAAAACATTAAGCTGAGCCTTTTTTTGCTCAAATTGGGTTAAAGAACGTCTTTTAGATCTTAAATTTTTTCTAATAACGCTGAGTTCATTCATGGATAAATCTAACAAAGATTTGAGATGATTCGTGCAAAATTATACCCATTTTTCTTTAGCTTAACCGAACTTTAAACGTTATAAAAACAGTCTAGTTGAATCGAAAATAAAAATAACTGTGTTCCTAAAAAGCCTCTATATAATATTTTTTAGTTTTTTTACGTATTTACAGTATTTATTTACATTTAATCAGGATAAGTATATTTAAAGATGAATATGAAACTTTAAAGTCTATGAAGTTAAAAATTTTATTGATGATGCTATGTGCTGCTTTGCTCAGTGCGTGCACGAAACAGGCAGAATCTGAGGCTCCTCAAGTTGATTACAAGACTCAATTCGAAGAGTCTGATCGAAAAATTGGCGAGTTTTTAGATCAATTAGATAGTCCAAAGACACCGCAAGAAGTTAAAGTTAAAATTTTGTGCCATGATTATCCTGATCTCTACAAAAAGCAATACATGCCTGCATTAATAAAAATTTCGCCTAAGCCTTATACCGAAGAAAAATTACTATCAGATCTGAAAAGCGCAACAGATTACTATAAGGGAAGTTTAGGAATAAAATGTGATAACTAAAGTTTGTTGTTTATCACGTAAAAATTAATAATTGTGAATTGATTGGCATTATTTAGTTGTGCTAAATTTCTTTCTGCTCCTTATTTAAATTTTTCGCTGGACTTAAGATGCAAATATTAAAATTTTTGCAGAGTTTTAATACGGTCGGTAGCTATTTAACACTTGCCTCTATCTTGCTAGCAAACATGCAGAATTACGAAGGGAAATCGTTTTTTAACTAAGTGAAATTTAATAATTAATGCAAGGTAGAGATATGAAATTTAAAATATTATTACTCAGTTTTATTGCCACAGGTTGTTATGCTAACGATAATATAAATGATCCTGATATTTGTAATATCGTAAAAAAAGTCGCTTATAACGTAATGGAAGCAAGGCAAAAAAAAGTACCTGCACAAGATTTACAACAAATTGCTGATGGCCTTACAGAAGAAAAAGCAAAGCAGCTTTATCAAGACTTAATCAACTCAGCTTATGCTGCTAAGGTATTCAAAACAAGCTTCTTTAAACGTAAAGCCATCGAAGATTTTCAGACAGGGTGGTATCAAGAATGCTTACATCGAAATGAGCAATAAGTAGCAACAGGAATATATTTAACTTTTAAGTTTAGCTAATAAGCTAGAAAGACAAAATACTAAAAATAGACTGACAGGTCTGTCTTTAAATTATAATTATATAATAAAATTAATGCTCCGAAGATGCCGCTGCATGTGTCGTTACCCTGAACCCGACGAGTTCAAGGTGGACGCGACGTATACTTGCTGGGTTTCCTACTCGAAGGTAGGCATACACTCTAAATATACAGAACGCAATCCATAAGTTTAAGTATCGGCAGGGGAATAGACCCGCTGGCGAACATCCCAGAGATAGCTTAAGTATAACCGATCTGGTTCCGTTGGCAATCATCTGAGTTTATTGAACTGTAAAGTTAGGCTTCATTTGATGAAGCTTTGTACACTAAAGGTACATATAACAATCATGTGGTACATAAGATAGGCTCAATACAAAAATGCCCTGCACTATAAATGAATAGGGCAAGGCATTTTTATTGATACAAGTCGATTAAACAGTTTGTTCAACATCTTCCAAAATAGCCTGTAATAGGCGTTCACAGTGTGTATATTCTTGCAAAGATTTATTTAAACTTAACACTTCTTGGGTAAGCTGTAGGGCAACCATAATAACAAGCTTATTGTGCTCAACACGAGGGGCACTACGGCGCATATCGTTGAATCTCTCGTTAAGAAGTTCAGCTGCACGTTCAAGCTCATCTTTTTTATCTGATGTTGTTGCAAGTCTAAATGTTTGCTCAATCAGACGAAGCTCTACCATGACTTGTTCACTCATGATTGGGTCTCCTCACCAGCTTCAGCATTTGGGTGAGCAAGTTGCTGAATTTCTTGCGCGTGTTGATCTTGGGCTGTACCTAAAATTGCTAAACGTTGAATAATTGCTTCAACCTTTGCTTTGGCAAGTTCATTTTTTTGTAACAAACGGTCACGGTCTTGCTGCAAGTCGTGTAACTCTTGTTGAGTTTGACGTTGGTGTGACTGAAGTTTTTCTTTGGTAACGCGTAACTCATTACGCTCAGCCAAAATTTCTTGAAAACGATTTTTTAAATCGGTCGTACTTTTTTCCAGGCGGCTGTAACGCTCGGCAAGTGTGTTAGCATCTTGATTCAATTGTTGAAATTGACCTTGTAGCTGAGTGAGTTGCTCAGTTAGTGTCTCAATTTCCTCTTGTTTTTTAGTGATGATGCTATTTTTTTGCACAACTTGTGCGTGGTGCTCTGTTTCAGCCAGTTCTTTAGCTTCCAAGAGAGTAGAATTTTCACTCTCTAGATGATGTAAGCGTGTTTTTAAAACGCCAATATGCGCTTGTAGCCGCTGTAATTGTTCTAACATAACGAGGTCGCACAGAATTGCAATCAAAGGTAATATATACGAAGTATAGAGATTGGATAAACGAATGCAAGACGATATTTCAGGCTGGACAGAATGGAACGCTCATTTTGAAGGAATTGAAGAAATTTCAAGCCCTAGTGAGTTACATGGTTTACTAACAGGTATTGTTTGTGTGACAGAAGCGCCTACGCGTGAAGAATGGACACAAATTTTAACAACTCTTAATGTTCCTGATTTAAATGAAGAAGCTTTAGCGCTTTTAACCGATGAAACAGAAGATGTAGCACATGCGTTGTCGGAAGATGAATTGGATTATTTGCCAATGCTTCCAGATGATGAACATACGCTTCAAGATCGTGTGCAAGCATTATCAGACTGGTGTGCTGGTGTTGTTCTTGGCTTTGGTTTGGCATCAGGCCATGTTCGTGCTGATGAGCGCGAATTAATTGAACATTTGCAAGATGTGGCAGCAGTAGAGTTTGAAGACTCTGATAACGACGAAGAAGGCGAAAGCAGTTACGAAGAATTGTATGAGTTTGTACGCCTTATTCCAGTGAGCTTATCTATTGGTAGAAAGAAAGTAACAGTGGCTGAAAGTTCATTGTTGAAAAACTTTTATGCAAAAAGTAAAACTTCTACTGTAGGCACTCTAGATCAAAATATTGTAGAAATGTTTACACCACATCGCCCAAGTTAATTGAGGCGATGTGTTATTGGCTGTGTTTAATTTTTTGACTTTAAAATTCTAAATCAAGTAGATCATTATGAAATTGCCTCAAGCTGATTTTCAACATCGCAGAAACCGTCTAGCAGAAAAAATGGGCCCAAACAGCATTGCGATTATTGCGACGCGTGAGGAAATGTACCGTAATCGTGATGCGGATTATAAATTCCGTGCCGATAGTAGTTTTTTCTATTTGACGGGTTTTGCAGAGCCTGAGGCAGTTGCTGTCATTGAAACCTTTGATGACGTTACAGACTATAGCTATAGTCTCTTTTGCCGTGAACGTAATCGCGAGATGGAAATCTGGAATGGTTATCGTGCGGGAATTGATGGTGCAATTGAAGAGTACGAAGCAGATGAAGCTTATGCAATTGATCTGCTTGATGAAGAAATTATTGAAAAATTATTAAATAAAGAGCGACTTTATTATCGAATCGGACACAATGCTGCATTTGATGCCAGAGTAAGCCAATGGATCAAAAAAGCGAATGCCGAGCATCGTCATGAAGCCGCTCCAGCCCAGTTAGTTCAACTTGATCGCATTATTGATGAAATGCGGTTAATTAAATCACCGCAAGAAATTGAGTTGATGCAAATTGCCTCAAAAATTAGTGCTAAAGCACATACCCGCGCGATGCAAACTGTTCGCCCTGGCATGATGGAATATGCACTAGAAGCCGAACTCAATTATATATTTGGGCAAAACGGCTGTGTGCCTTCATATAACAGTATTGTTGGTGGCGGGGCTAATGCCTGTATTTTGCACTATGTTGAAAATAACCAACCACTCAAAGATGGTGATTTAGTTTTAATTGATGCTGCATGTGAATATGAATTCTATGCATCGGATATTACCCGTACCTTTCCTGTAAATGGAAAATTTAGTGCTGAACAAAAAGCATTATATGAGGTGGTATTGGCCTCTCAATATGCGGCGATTGATGCAGTACGTATTGGTAATTCGTACCGTGAGCCTCATGAGGTTGCGGTCAAAATTTTAACGGAAGGCTTAGTTGATTTAGGTTTGCTCAAAGGTGATGTGAGTGAACTGATTGAAACCGAGGCATATCGTCAATTTTATATGCATGGTACAGGCCATTGGTTAGGTATGGATGTACATGATGTTGGTTCTTATAAAAAAGATGACGACTGGCGCCAATATGAAGAGGGTATGGTCGTTACTGTTGAGCCAGGTTTATATATTGCGCCCGACGATGAAACAGTAGATAAAAAATGGCGTGGTATTGGTATTCGTATTGAAGATGATGTAGTCGCAACGTCAAAAGGCCCACGAGTATTAACGGCCGACGTGGTTAAAGATATTGCAGATATTGAACATTTAATGGCGCAAGCTAAAGCATAATTAAACGTATTCGCCAAAGGAGCAAAACTCGATGCAACAACAAGTGATTATTGTAGGTGGGGGTATGGTGGGTTTAAGCCTTTCCCTCATGCTGGCGAAGGCTAATATCACGGTAAAGCTATTAGAAGCTGTGAAATACCCAAACTATGATGATCAAAATGTTGCCCCTTATCATTCCAGTTTTGATGCACGTAATACGGCTTTATCGCGTCGTAGCGTACAGATTTACCAGAAGTTAGGGTTATGGGATGCCTTACAACAGCATGCCACTCCAATTTTGCAAGTTCACATTACTGAGCAAGGCAGTTTTGGTAAAGCACGTTTAGTTGCAGAACAAGAAAAAGTCGAAAGCTTTGGACAAGTCATTGAGAATGCGTGGCTTGGTCGAGTTTTGTTAACACAAGTACGCCAACAACCTTTGATTGAACTGATTGATGGCGTACAAGTAACCGCTTTAACTCAAGACGCTGAACAGGTACACATCGAAGCTCAGCGTGGTGATGAAGTCTTAAAGCTTGAGTCAAAATTATTAATTGCAGCAGATGGTCGTGATTCTTTCTGTCGTCAAGCAATTGGTGTGGGTGTTGATGTCCACGACTATGATCAGGTTGCAATCGTTACGACTGTTCAGACTTCAAAACCGCATGAGCAGGTAGGGTTTGAGCGTTTTAGTGCATTAGGACCTTTAGCTTTATTGCCATTACCGGGTGAATATCGTCGCTCAGTGGTATGGCCTGTTAAAAAGGGCACTGAAGATGAGTGGTTAGGCGAAAAAAATGACCAACACTTTTTAGATGCCTTGCAAAAAACGTATGGTGATAGAGCGGGTAAATTTGAAAAAACAGGCAAACGCTTTAGCTATCCGCTTTCACAAGTACTTGCGCATAAACAAGCTGTTGGACGCGTTATTTTAATGGGTAATGCAGCGCATACAATCCATCCGGTTGCAGGGCAAGGTTTTAATTTATGTCTGCGTGATGCAGATGTATTGCTTCGTTATTTGGTAAATCAGTTAAGCACATCTGATGATATTGGTAACCCAGATAATTTGCTTGCCTATGAACAAGCACGTTTATCTGACCAACAGCGCGTGATTAAGTTCTGCGATACGGTCGTTCGGGGCTTTAGTAACCAAAATCCATTATTAAAATTAATCCGTAATACGGGATTAATTGCATTTGATGTCATTCCGGGTGTTAAGCCATTGGTAGCGAACTATGCAATGGGGTTAAAAGCATGAGTGAAGTGTTAGATGTCGTCATTGTTGGTGGTGGACTGGTTGGTGGCTTAACTGCTTTATTACTTGCACAAGGTGGTGTACAGGCTACCGTGCTTGATGCTGCCCCTGTACTTGATGTTGAAAAGACATTGAGCGTGATGAATCCGCGTGTTTTAGCGCTCAGCCAAGCGACGATTCATTTACTTAAAACAGTGAATGTTTGGGATGATCTGGCACGCCAAATGCCTTATACCGGCATGCAAGTGTGGAACTTAAATGGCTATGGTGAAATTAATTTTGGCCATGAGTCTGTACAAAGACCAATGCCAGAGCAAGCTTTGGGCTCTATGGTTGAGCCAAGTGTATTGAATGTTGCTATTCAACAAAAAATGCTTGAGCAGCTAACAGATTATCGTACTCAAGTCCGTGTGACACGTATTGAGCAAGGTGTTGGGTGTTGGCATATTCAATTGGCAGATGGCACAACACTTAAAACTAAACTGCTTATTGGCGCAGATGGTGCCAATTCATTTGTACGTGAACAAGCCTTTATCGATCTAGACGTACTAGATTACAAGCAAGCAGCGATTAGTTGTGCAATTAAGACTTCTAAGCCTCATCACTATGTTGCTCGTCAAATCTTTTTACCTACAGGGCCTTTGGCATATTTGCCGATGGCGAGCCTTGAAAAAAGTGAAAACGGCTATTGGCAGTCCATTGTCTGGACACTGCCAGATGATTATGCTGATGAATATTCGGCTTTAAGTGATAGCGAGTTTATGCAGCTTTTAACTCGAGAAAGCCAACATATGTTGGGTGAAGTGTTAGATGTTCGTTCAAGAGCACAATTTCCATTGAAAGCGCGCGCTGCAAAACAATACGTTAAAGCTGGCCTAGCCCTAATCGGTGATGCAGCTCATGTGATTCATCCACTTGCTGGACAAGGGGTGAATATTGGTTGTTTAGATGCAGCGGTACTCTGTGATGCACTATTGCATGATTTAGGCCGTGGCGTATGGGCGCATGAACAAACCTTAATGCGTTATGAACACCGCCGTAAAGGACAAAACGATGCGATGATGCATAGTATGTCGGCTATCGGTTGGTTGGAAAGTTCTGAGCTATTTCCATTGATTTGGGCCAGAAATGCCGGACTCAAGCAGGTTGAACAAATTTCACTCTTAAAAGAGCGTTTTATGCAACAAGCAAATGGTTTAGGGGCTTTACAAAACACCCAGTATAGTCGTTAAAATAATTACGAAGTTTATGCTCTACTGGTCTAAATAAATATCAGTAGATATTTTTTAAACAATCATTTATATATCATTACCAAATCGGTCAGAAAAGATACGGATTTGACCAATTTGGCTCTTTGCTAAATGCAAAGAGATTGCTAAATTTCTGAGGTCTCAAAGACCATAGCGATGATGCAATACAAATCATTGTGGGGAGTGTAAATATGACAGATATCAATGATTATGAAGATGCAGAAGATTCTGCTGTAGATGAAGATGAAGCCAAAGCGGCTGAGAGTGGCGCGGCTGACGAAGAAGCAGGCAACTTAACTGATGCTGATCTTGCTGAAGCAGAAACGCTTACCGTAACTGCGAAACAAAAACAGCGCCAAGCATTGGAAGATGAAGTTGCTGCATTTTTAGCTCGTGGTGGGAGAATTACTGAAGTTCCGCCAGATGAACATAGCGACCTTTAATAATAAAAAAGCATCACATGAGTGATGCTTTTTTATTGGCTTTTAGGTTGAGTTAAAGGTTGTTTTGCAGCTCTTTTAAAATGCCGCATTCGTCTACTGTACGGTCGGTCGAGCAATGTTGTTTTAAATCGATGAGTGTTTCTTTTAAAAGTAAAAGTCGTTCAATTTTTTGCGATACTCCAATCAAATATTTATTCACCAAATTATCAATTTCCGTACATGCCTGCTTTGGCTGAGCTTTCATTTCTTTTAATGTTTTAATATCACTTAGAGAAATATCTAATTCGCGACAATGTTTAATAAATAATAGGTCCGCAAGTGTTTGATCTGTGTAAATACGATAATTATTTTCTGAGCGTTGAATATGGTCGAGTACACCTACTTTTTCGTAATAACGAATAGTGTCGATTGGAACATCTGCTTTTTTTGATAATTGGCCAATAGAAAGACTCATAAGACTTGACTCTGGAGCTACTCAAGGGTTTTTAATGACTATAAAAGAGTTCTTGAGGAAATAAAATGGCCGGATGTGGATGTGCTTCAACATGTTCACCTACAAAGAAAGTCAGCCCACGCTTTAAAAAAGCGCTATGGATTGCACTTGTGATTAATGCACTCATGTTTGTAGTTGAAATTGTAGGTGGCTACAAAGCTCAATCTGTTTCATTATGGGCAGATGCATTAGATTTTGCAGGAGATGCAGCAAATTATGCTTTGTCTTTAGTTGTACTCTCGATGAGCCTTTATTGGCGCGCAACCGCAGCTCTTGTTAAGGGTATTACGATGGCCGCTTTTGGTTTCTTCGTCATTGCAAAAGTGGTATGGTCATTTTTTCATGGTGTTTCACCTGAACCGATGGTTATGGGGGCAATTGGGGTAATTGCTTTAATTGCTAACGTTTCAGTTGCTTTAATGCTTTATGCATTCCGCGATGGCGATGCGAATATGCGCTCTGTCTGGTTATGCAGTCGAAATGACTCTATTGCTAATATTGCTGTAATTTTAGCGGCGGTTGGCGTATTTGGAACAGGCACTGTATTTCCGGATTTATTAGTAGCCTTTGTGATCGCATATTTAGGTATTTCTTCGGGTTATGCTGTGATTAAGCAGTCATTACAAGAAAGAAAACAATCAAAGATAATGTTGAGCTCAGAAGCTTAATTTTGATCGTATAAACAAAAAAGTACCATTTAAGCATGGTACTTTTTTGTTTTTGAATGCATTAGATGAGAATTGATATTGCAATACTCCACATAACGCAACCAATAATAAAATCTAAAATTTTCCAAGCTTTGGGATTGATAAATAAAGGTTTTAGGAATCTTGCACCATAACCCAAACTGAAAAAGAAAATCCAAGAAGCAAGTATGCTGCCTAAAGCAAAACTAATTTTATCCTCTAGCTGTGTTGCAACCGAACCAATCAGCACAATAGTATCTAAATAGACATGGGGATTGAGCCAAGTAAATGCCAGACAAGTCACAAGTGCTTGGGTTAAAGTCTGCTTTTGGCTGCTATCAAGTTCCATGCCTTGATTCGTTTTAAACGCAGCATAAAATGCTTTTGCACCATAGACAAATAAAAACGTTGCTCCTAAATATTTCGCGACTGTGATTAAGATGGGTGATGCTGTCATAATTTCGGCAAAACCTAATACACCGCAAGCAATTAAAATCGAATCGGACAGTGCGCAGATTAAACATAACCAAAATACATATTGCTGTTTGAGCCCTTGTTTTAGAACAAAAGCGTTTTGGGCACCAATCGCTACAATTAGGCCGCTACCAATACCTAAACCTTTAAAAAATACACTCAGAGAAAGCATAACCATTAAGTAGAAAAAAATCAGATGCGGGAATTATCTGTCTTTTTATAAAGAAATAAGTAAAATTAAGAATATTTAGGTTTGGCTAAAAATAATTTAGGTTTCTATATGTTAGATAGTAAGCAGTGTGAAGCTTTTCTTGCGGTTGCAGAAGTCGGGAGTTTTGATGCAGCAGGAGAGCATTTATGTATCACTCCGTCTGCTGTATCACTACGTGTACAAGCACTAGAAAAATATTTAGGGCAGATTTTAATAATACGTGGCCGTCCATGTGTGCTTACACAAGCAGGGCAAACCTTACTGCAACATTTGCGTCATACAAGGCTAATGGAGCAAAATTTATTACAAGGTTTAATGGGGAAATCATCCGAATCGCAATTTTATAAAATTGCGTTGGCTTCAAATGCAGACTCATTAGCAACTTGGCTTTTACCCACTATTCAGCAAACATTGTTCAAAGAAAAAATAGTATTAGAACTAAAAATTGATGATCAATCTCATACGCATACCTTGTTAGAAACAGGGCAGGTCAATGCATGTATTACGGCAGAAGAGCAAGTGATGGCAGGTTGCTTAGCTCAGCCTCTTGGTAAAATGCGCTATAAAATGCTCGCCTCGGCTGACTTTGTAAATCGGTGGTTTCGTGGTGGAGTTAACCGAGAAGTTTTAAGAAAAACGCCGGCAGTTATTTTTAACCATAAAGATTTAATGCATTCGGAAGTTTTATTAAAAGGTTACGGTTTACCGATGCAGAGTTATCCTTATAGTTTTATTCCGGCAACAGATGCTTTCGTTAAAGCAATTCAACTAGGTTTAGGTTATGGAATGGTGCCTGAGCTTCAGGTTCAACCCTTGCTCGAAAATGGGACTCTTATTGATATTATGCCCGAGGCTCAACTCGATATTCCTTTATATTGGCATCACTGGAAAAGACAGTCGAAACAACTTGATGTACTGACCGAAACAATTGTTCAGTCAGCAAAAGAGATATTGAGATAAGTTTAAGATTGGGTTAACTCAAGCGCACGTTGATAAGCGACTTTTTTCTTAATACCTGTTAAATCGGCAGCAAGTTGAGATGCTGCTTTTACTGATAAATCTTGAAGTAAGCGCTTTAAAAGTTCATCTAGTTTTTCTTGTTCCAGATCTGTTTTTTCTGGGGCACCGCCAACTACAAGAACAATTTCACCTTTTTCTTGGTTATGGTCATTTTCAATAAAATTAACCAGATCTTTTAAAGTCATTTTTTTGATCGTTTCAAAAGTTTTGGTAATTTCACGTGCGAAACCGACAGGACGATTTTCACCAAATACTTCAGCCATATTTTTTACGCATTCTAAAATACGGTGTGGTGCTTCATAGAAAATTAAGGTCTGAGTTTCATTTTTAAGCTTTTCGAGTTGCGAAATACGTTGAGAAGCTTTTGATGGCAAAAAGCCTTCAAAACTAAAACGGTCACTTGGTAAGCCCACAGCACTTAACGCAGCAATTGCAGCACATGCACCTGGTACAGGTACAACCCTAATACCATTTTCTTGAGCAGCACGAACCAGTTTGAAACCTGGGTCACTAATAAGTGGTGTGCCTGCATCACTAATCAAAGCAATATTTTCACCAGCAAGTAGCTTTTGAACTAACTGCTCAATTTTGTTGCTTTCATTATGGTCGTGGCATGCGGTAAGTGGGGTAGATATATTATAGTGTTTGAATAATTGAGCTGACTGGCGTGTATCTTCGGCAGCAACAACAGAAACTGATTTTAAGATATCAATTGCACGGAAAGTCATATCATCTAAGTGCCCGATTGGGGTGGCTACAACAAATAACTGAGCACTCATTTGGTTTTTACTCCGTACAGATAAACAATTTTAATCGGTTAGTGTACCCGAAATTCTGTTTTTGGCGTGAACAATGTCAGTAGGCTTTTTATTTTTCAAAACATTTGCTTTTGATTTACTCAATTCAAAATATAAAAACGCAGAATCGGTATTAAGAGCATTTACATTTAAAAAAGGGGAAACAAAAAAATCATGTTAGTTGCACAGCAGTTGGGCCAATGGGCTGAACAAACAGCACTAAAACTTTTAAAAGAACAAAATTATGAATGGGTCGCTAGTAATTATCATTCACGCCGTGGAGAGGTCGATCTGATTGTAAAACGCGGTAACGAATTGATTTTTGTTGAGGTAAAAGCGCGAGGGCAGGGAAATTATGGTCAAGCTTGTGAAATGGTGACTTTAAGTAAACAGAAAAAAATAATTAAGACGGCGATGAGGTTTTTACAGCGCTACCCATCTTATCAGGATTTTTATTGTCGTTTTGATGTGATTTGTTTTGATTTTCCACAGAAAATTGCAAAAACAGTACAGCAAGACTTTTCGAAATTCCATTATGATCTGCAATGGATCGAAAATGCATTTACTTTGGATTAAGAGTTCATTACTCTTTTGAGCAAATTAAAACCGATGTTTATGATCAAGCCAAGAAGAGATTGATAGGAGTCTGGTGGAGTGTTGAAACGTATTGCTGTAACAGCGCTTTGTGTCGCAAGTTTGTCAGGTTGCGCAAGTTTTATTTCTGGTGGAACAGGTACAGCTCCAGTTGGAACAGATAGTGGTGTACGTAGCTTAGGCCAAGTATTTATTGATTCTTCAATTAAGCGTACAGCGAATATTAACCTCTATAAGCTTGATCAGCGTTTTAAACAATCTCGTATTAACATCGAAAGCTTCCATAGCACAGTATTGTTAACTGGTCAGGTGCCAGACCCATACTTGAAACAGTTGGCAGAAGATAACGTTAAAGCCATGAGTGATGTGAAAGCTGTACATAACTATATTACAGTGGGTAACAAAGTAAGCTATAACACGATCATGCAAGATGCTGGGGTAACCGCAAATACACGTGCTTTATTAATGAAAGCGCCAGTTGTATCGGACAGTAAAGTACTGGTCCATACCGAAGATGGTGTTTTATATGTAATGGGTCGTTTAAACACAGCTGAAATTAATGACTTAAACAATGTGCTGCAAAATGTCGGTAACGTGACTAAGATTGTAACGCTTATTGATAACATTGATTTAGCGCCTGCTCCGGCAGCATCGACTGGCAACACAACAACTACGCCGGTAATTAATAATGTTCTTGCTCAACCAACAGTTCAAACTCCTGTTGCAATTGATCCGGACCAAACAGATCCAGCATCATCTACTGCACAATAAAATATGAACCTGATTGAACAATTACAAAGCAAAATTGAGCAGGCGAGAACTCTTTATAAGGAGTTCCGCCTGTATGATTTGGGGAGCTTTGCTTTAAACCGTTTTACACCAAAAGATGGTTTTGAGCAGGTTTTAAATGTGCGTTATGGCTTAAAGCCTCGCCATCGTCTAGATATTTATCGTTCTACTAAACACTTAGCTCATCGACCACTCATTGTTTTTGTACACGGTGGTGCTTGGCAACATGGTAATAAACGAGACTATTTATTTATTGGCGAAGCATTTACAAAAGAAGGTTATGACGTTGCTGTCATTAACTATCAACTTGCGCCAAAAAATATTTTTCCAAGTTATGTAGATGACTTAACGCAAGCGTTAAATTATTTGCATCAAAATCAGGAAAAACACGAAATCTCGACTGAGAATATTGTGCTTATGGGACATTCGGCAGGTGCATTTAATGTAATGTCGGCTGTTTATCACCCTGACTCACCTAAGATTGAATGTTTAGGGAAAATTAAGGCAATAGTCGGATTAGCTGGTCCGTATCATTTTGATTATAAGGGTGATCCGCTTGCTGAAGATGCTTTTGATCAAGGTGTTTCTTATAAAGAGGTGATGCCTTATTATTTTGTAAAACAAAATAATATTAAGCATTATCTACTCATGGCTGAAAATGATCAGCTCGTAAAGCAGCATAATACTTTGGATATGGATCAAGCCCTTAGAGAGAAGGGAAATCATAGTCATATTGCTATTATCCCTAAAACTGGCCATATAACGATTTTGGCCAGTCTATCGAGTTTTGTAAGTCACTACTTCAGAACAAAACGAACCATTTTGCACTTTCTTGATGAAGTATTCTAAAACATCTGTTTGAGAGCGCGCAGATTACTTTGCTTGAGTAATCTGCGTAATCATTGCGTGTGCAATACTGCCTTTAAATGGAATTTCAGGAAGCTGATCAAATTTAAAGAACTGCGCATCGGCAATTTCATCTTCCTGCAAAGAAATTTCACCTGACTCATATTCAGCTCTAAACGCAATCATAAGATTACTTGGAAACGGCCAAGGTTGACTTGACATATATTGAATATTCTTGAGTTTAAGCCCCACTTCTTCTAAAGCTTCGCGTTGAACAGCTTCTTCAAGAGTTTCGCCAACTTCGACAAAACCTGCAATCAAACCATACATGTTGGTTTTATTGTGAATTGATTTTGCTAATAAGATTTCATCATCACCTTTAGTAATGATAGTAATGATACATGGGTTTACGCGAGGGTACTGATGATAACCGCAAGCAGGGCATACCATTGCATATTCGGTTGAGTGGACTTCGGTAGCGTGTCCACAGTGGCTACAAAATTTGTGATTACGTCGCCATTCGAGCAACTGTACAGCACGACTTGCCTGTAAAAATTGCTCTTTTGACCAGTTGGAAATAAGTTGACGAATTGGAACGAGTTGCAGACCTTCCGGTATAGCTTCTTCACTCAGCAAGTCACGTGCAATGACCTGTTCGTCATGAGTGAAAAGCAGATCACTTGCTAACTTTTCGACTTTGGGTAATTGAAAGTTTTGGTCAACCAATAATTGTTGGTGATGAAAAATATAAGCAAGTGATAATTCAGACATTAAGCTGCCTTTTTTTGAAGTTGTTGACTACTTAGCAATGCTACATCAAACATGGATTGTAGAACAGGCTGTTTATTTTTTAAATTGTCAACTAACATATCTAGTCCAGCTAATACGTTAAAAATACAGTGAATCTGGTCATGACTAAAAGGTTGGTTCTGTTCGATTTGCTGCTGTACAAACTTGGCAGTTTCAAGCAAAGCATTTTGTTGAACCGTACTTCCTAAAAATTCAGCCGCGCCAGCCAATTCTTTTAAAGAGCCTGCAATCGCTTCAATATTTTGTGTTTGATCGTTGGCATATAAAGTCAAACTTTGACATACAAAATCGATTAAATTTTTTGTCTCATTTAATAACATTTCATGTGCTTCATCTAAACGATCTAAAGAAATATTAGTGTTGTTCACACGAATTTGTAGACGGTTGGATGAATAATTGCGTACTAAAATACCAATAGCGTTCATAGCAGATAAAATGCTCTTCATGAGTTGCTGAGCATAGTTTTCATTACTCAATATATTGATTTGACTTAAACTGCTGGCTTGTTGGGAAAGCTCTGAAGCAGCTTCATTCAAGTTAAGTAATTTAAAAGTATGAGCAAGCTGCATAAGGCTGCTTTGAAGTTGCTGAGCCTTTTCTGGCGACATGTTTTGGTAGTTATATTCAATATCATTACGAACTTTATTCATTTCGCTTAAGATTAATTGACTGACCGTTTGCATGGTATCAAAGTCTGGACCATACAAATGTTGGCTCAGTGCTTTAAGTTGAGTGTCGGTGAGGAACTCATGACCAATGTTTAGCTGCCCACGAATTTGCTTTGCGAGTTGATCTTCTTGTCCAATTACAATACTGATGATATCTGCCAGAGCAGTTAATTTTGCTTCAAAGCTTTCTGGCGATGCTAAAAATAGGCCTATAGCATTTTCAAGATTAATCAATACACGTAAGCGAGCATCATTTAAAACAAGTTCATCAATATGATTAAAGGCGGAGTTCACTAATTGCCAATATTGTTGGCTTGGTTGACCATGAGCCATACTGATTAAATAGCTACCAACAAGTTTGAATGCCTGAAAGTCTCGAGCACTTTCAGTTTTATTTAAAAACTGATGCAAAGATAATTTATAAAGCTGATGGATAAATTGAGTTTTTTCATTGATGAGCACTTCGGGTAACGGTAACTCAAGTGATGTTGTTGTAAGGTTTGCAGAAATCTGCTGGCCAGATGAGGTTAATGGCTTATTTAAGGCTTTTTCTAAATTGTTTAGAGTGTCCAAAAGAAACTGAGGGACTTCAACTTCACGTAAACAAATAAACTCAATATAGCGTTTCACCATAGTCGTGCCTTCACTTAGAGCAACAACCTCATCGGTGTTGATGTGTTCGGGCTTAGCCATAATTTTTTGCATCAACTCGGTTGAATATTGAGTGATTTTTGCTAAATAGGGGATATCAATGAGGCGTAATACTTGAGTGCATTGTTTAAATTGTTCTAATGCATCATCAATACCAAAAGGGAGAGCCTGCTCTTCAATTAATGTACTTACAGCACCTTCCACCAGTTTTATTGAGTTATCAATTTCATTCTTGATAATAAGTAACGCTGTTGGATCAAATTGAATCGAATTATGCTCAGACATAAAAATTCCCCTTTGCAAAAAAAATCAATTGTTATATTCGTCATGGCTCAATATTTTGAGCTAAAAATCTATACAACTAATATAACTTAACTTGCAAAAGGGGAAACTAAAAAAACATTAGAGAATCAAAAATTTATTTTGCAAAAAAGCAAGGTTCTCCATGTTTTTTCTCAAATTCTTTGACCCAAGTCTCATGTATGTTCAACTCTTCATCTGAAGGGTAAATAACGGGTAAATCAATTTGAATTCTAGCTTTGGTTGTTTTTTGTTGATCACTTTCGCTTTGAGAGAGCGCATCCATATCAAAGGAAACTTGACCACCAGTCATTGCCAAGTAAACATCAGAAAGAATTTCAGCATCGAGTAACGCACCATGGAAGGTACGGTCGCGCGCTGGAATTTCATAACGTCTAACTAATGCATCAAGTGAGTTTTTCTGTCCAGGATGCTTATTTTTGGCTAAAGCTAAGGTATCGGTAACTTCACAAACTTCTGAAAGAGCAGGTAACCCAACACGTCTAAACTCCATATCGAGGAAGTTCATATCGAAGGTTGCGTTATGAGCGATAATTTCTGCGCCTTTTAGATACTCAAATAAAGTATCTGCAATGTCCGCATAGACAGGTTTATCTTTTAAGAAATCATCACTGATACCGTGAATGTTTTCTGACTCACCCACTGGTTTTTCAGGATTAATATAAATGTGAATCGAACTGCCTGTAAGCTTACGGTTAATCATTTCGATTGCGCCGACTTCAATAATACGGTCGCCATCTTGGAAATAGAAACCAGTCGTTTCAGTATCGAGAATGAGCTGACGAGGGCCTTGTAATTTAAGCTTTGCTTCGGTAACAACAATTTGAGGATGAATATTGCTACTTTGCTGCTTTGTTTGTTGCTCTACAGCTTCAATCTCATTTACTTCTTCGTCTAAAGTATTCATCTCAACTTCTTGTGATGGTTCGAGAGCCACATTTTCATCTTCGCTTGTTTCAACCAGATCAAACCCGAAAGGGTCATCTAGCAACCAGTCCTGTTCAGGCTTTTTTATATCTTGCGGTGCAGCGACAGACTGTGGTTGCTTGAGTTCTTGAGCTGTTTTATCTGCACCTAAATTTGCAAGTTGGTCTGCCATTTCATTGCCAGGATGTCCTGCATGGCCTTTAATCCAGTTCCACTCAATATTTCTACCTGCGCAAACAGCATCAAGTTTTTGCCATAGGTCAGGATTTTTAACATCTTTCCAATTTTTCTTTTTCCAGCCATGAATCCATTCTGTAATGCCTTGCTTTACATAATTTGAGTCTGTCCAGACAATTAATTGTGCATCAGGAGGGCAAAAAGAAATTCCTTCAATAGCCGCAGTAAGTTCCATACGGTTATTGGTTGTGTCGGGTTCGCCGCCAAATAATTTATGTTCACCCTGTTCAGTAATGACATATGCACCCCAACCACCTAAACCGGGATTGCCACGACATGCACCATCAACATACAGTGTGATTGTTTGAGACATAAATCGAAACCTAAACTGAAAGAAAAAGAACTGAATATGGTGTATTGTATACGCAAAAAGTTCGGTTCCATCGTTACAAAGCAAGCTTTTTTTAATTTCTTGTAACATTTCCATGCAAATGACATTAAATTATTGCCTTGTCTATCTTGCATGCTTTACTACAATGGCATCGAAGACCTAGGGTTTGTGGGCAGACCCCAAGAAATATTACGCGAGTTGTTTGGAAGTTTTTATGTATAAACCAACCACATTTGTGTGGCAGCCATCTGCAGCATCATTATTCAAAATTACAGTACTTAGCTCTGCTTTAGCTGCGTTGGGTATTACAACAGGCTGTTCTTCGACTCCGCAATCTGCAAAAACCTCGAAAACAAAACAGGTCAGTGGAGCAGGCTATCTTGATGCAAGCAGTCTGGACTCGTTAGAAGATTTACTTTCAGCAACGGATATGCGTGCTGTAGAAGGTGACCGTTTACTTATTTTAAAACACGGTGACGTCTGGAAGCGTATGGCTGTAGGCTTCAAAATGGACCTCAATCATTGGGATCCACGCATTGAAGCGCAGCGTAGTTGGTTTATCTCACGTCAGCCCTACCTTGACCGTTTAAGTGCTCGCGCAAGTCGTTATTTATATCATACTGTGAAAGAAGCAGAACGCCGTGGTCTTCCAACCGAACTTGCATTATTACCAGTGATTGAAAGTTCATATGACCCTGCTGCAACAAGTAGTGCAGCAGCAGCGGGCTTATGGCAGTTTATTCCAAGTACTGGTCGTATTTATGGTTTACAACAAACGGGTATGTACGATGGTCGTCGTGATGTTGTTGAATCTACACGTGCTGCGTATGAGTTTTTAGGAAGCTTATATAACCAGTTTGGTTCATGGGAGTTGGCTTTAGCAGCTTATAACGCTGGTCCAGGACGTATTCAACAAGCGATTAACCGAAATCAGGCTGCTGGTCTACCAACGGACTACTGGTCATTAAAACTTCCACAAGAAACCATGAACTATGTTCCACGTTTCTTGGCAGTTGCTCAAATTATTAAAAATCCGCGTGCTTATGGGGTTTCATTACCGCCGATTGCAAACAGACCCCATTTCCGTGAAGTCACGTTATCTGCACCATTGTCTTTAAATGAAATTGCATCAGTAACTGGTCTTAGCCGTGCTGAGCTATATGCATTAAACCCAGGCTATCGTGGTGAAACAGTAGACCCTGCAAGCCCAATGCGTATTTTAATTCCAGCTGATGTAAGCCCGTCAGTTGATAACAAATTAAAAGCCATGAAAGCTGGTGGTAGCAGTTCAGGTTGGTGGGCAAATGTCACATCTCCATCTAAACCAACTACAACCACCTCAACTTCAGTTACTGTTAAAACTACACCGGCGACACAGGTTCAGCCTGTAAGACCAACTACACCTAGCAAAACAACCAGTAGCTCTGTAACGGTAAAAACTTCTACACCTCGTGGATCTGATGCTTTAGCGGCTTTTGCTGCCTCAGCTGATGTACCTAGTGCACCGCGTATTCCAGTTGCAGTCACACCTGCGACCAATGTAAAACCTGTAAGAACAGAACCACCAATTTCAGCAGTTGAGCGTGAGAAAATTTTAGCGGCAGTTCGTGCTGAAGGTGAGAAGGAAACAGTTGAGCAAGCTTTACAGCCGCAAGCTACACAAGCTGAAAAAGACCAAGTGGTTGCCGAGCTAAAAGCAATTGCACCGCAAGGTACCGAAATTGTTGATCCTTATGACGGTAAAATTAAGCTAACTGCGATTCAAACGAGTTTGTCAGTTGCTGAACAGCAAGGTAAAGAGTTAAGTAAAGGCTTTGCTTACCCGAAAACTTTAGCTGAAGATGCAAGTGTTGCGAACTCTGAAGATGGTCAGCGTAATAAAGATAAGCCTTACATTAAAACGGATACTGATGTTGTCGTTGTACAGCCTAAAGGTAAGCGTAGTACCTATACTGTACAACCGGGTGATACATTAGCAATTATTGCAATGAAAAATGGTGTGAACTGGCGTGATGTTGCTAAGTGGAACCAGATTGATCCTGAAAAGACTCTATTTGTAGGAACTAGCCTGTATTTGTATGATGCTAAACCGCAAGAGGTTGAGTCTACGACAAAATCAGCAGCTAAACCTGATGTATATGTTGTTCAAGCAAATGACAGTTTAACAGGCGTGGCAAATCAATTTAATTTGTCAGTAAAACAGCTTGCTGAATATAACGATTTATCTGTCAGTGATGGCTTATTTGTTGGTCAAAAGCTGCATTTGAAAGAGCCTAAAGGCAACCGTAATTCGGCTAAGGTAGAGCCTAAAGCTGTTCAGGCAAGTACACGTCGTATTGCAACAAAGAGCTATACAGTTAAACGCGGCGAGTATTTGAAGTTAATTGCAGATCGTTATGCATTATCTAATCAGGAATTGGCAGAGCTAACACCAGGGTTGTCAGCTGGTAGTAATTTAATGGCTGGCCAGAAAATTAATGTACCTGCAAAAGAAGTTGCTGCTATTGATGAATCTGATGACAACAAAGCTTCTGGCAAATATGAAAAACTTGCAGCAGGTCCGTCGTATAAAACTGAAAGTTATAAAGTACAGCGTGGCGATACATTATCAAGCATTGCGACCAAGTCTAAAATTAGCCTAGCTGAACTTGCTGAACTAAATAACTTAAAAGCCAATAGCCATGTACAGCTTGGTCAAAACTTAAAAGTACCTGCTGGTGTAAGTGTTCCAGACCACTATGTTGTTCAATCTGGCGATAGCTTGCATGCGATTGCAGCTAAATATAACTTACAAACCAGTTATTTGGCTGATTTAAATGGTTTGTCGCGTACAGCAGGTGTTCGTGCTGGTCAGCGTTTAAAATTGACAGGTGAGGTTGAAACGCCGAGCAAAGCTACGACTAAAAATGTCAAAGAAGAAACGCCAGAGACTTATACGGTCAAATCTGGTGATAGCTTAGGGAATATCGCCAACCGCTATCATTTGCAGTTAGATTACCTTGCCTCATTGAATGGTTTATCTCGTAACAGCAGTGTGCGTGTTGGTCAACGGTTAAAATTAACAGGTGATGTGCCACCAGTAGAAACAGCAAAAGTTGATACGGCGAAATCAGCAGCTAAACCTGTTGCACCAGGAAAAAATACTGAAAAGTATACGGTTAAAGCTGGCGAGTCGTTACATACGATTGCAAGCCGTGCAGGTATTTCAGTTCGTGAACTTGCTGAAATGAATGCATTAAAAGCAAATGCAAACTTACAGCGCGGACAAAATATTGTAATTCCAAAAACTGTAGTGGAATACAAAGTTAAACGTGGTGATACTTTAATTGGTCTTGCAAGTAAATATGGCCTAGAAACCACTTTACTGGCGGAACTCAACAACCTAACACCGTCGACTCAATTACGTATTGGCGATATTATTAAAGTGCCTAATTTATAGAATAATTAGAACTTTATGCAAAAGTTATATTCTCAACTGAGCCTGCTAGTCGGGCTCAGTGTTTTTTCACAAGTTGTATTCTCTGCACAGCAAATCACGCCTTATATCGCCATTCATTCTAAGCCTAAATACCTTGCAATGGCTGCTATGCCTTATGCCAATCCAAATGCGCCAAAAGGTGGGGTGTTGAGTCGGGCTGCGCAAGGGACTTTTGATAACTTAAACAGCATGAATGGGAAAGGAAATGCGACAGAAGGGGTAAATTATCTTTTTGATACTTTAATGACTCAGTCACTCGATGAAGTTGGAGTTTTATACCCACTTTTAGCCGAGAGAGTTTCCTATGATCCAGAAAGAACGCAATCGATTACCTTCTATTTAAATCCAAAAGCACGCTTTAGTAATGGACAACCTTTAACAGCAACGGATGTAAAATTTAGCTTTGATACCTATCAAACCAAATCTAATTTTGGCCTGCAAATGTATCTTGCAGACTTGGGAAAAACAGAAGTTATAAATCCTCACCAAGTTAAATTCACTTTTAAGTCTAGCCATAATCCAAAAATGCCATTTGTTGTGGCGAGTTTACCGATTTACTCAAAAGCAGACTGGCAGAACCGTGACTTTACTCGTATTACTTTGCAACCGATTATAGGTTCAGGGCCTTACGTGGTTGAGAAAATTGATGCAGGTCGAAGTATTAGTTATAAACGTAATCCGAATTATTGGGCAAAAGACCTACCTATTAATAAAGGGCGCTATAACTTCGATCATTTAAAGTATGTTTATTACCGAAATTGGGACATTGCATTCGAAGGTTTTAAATCTGGGCAATATACCTTGCATGAAGAAACTAATCCAAAAAAATGGGTCACTGACTACAAGTTTCCAGCGGTAAAATCAGGTTTAATCACGCTATATAAGTTTAGACACCATAATCCGATTGCAACTGAAAGTTATGTGTTTAACACACGGCGAAAACCTTTAAACGATATTCGCTTTAGACAAGCCTTAACCTATGCCTATGACTTTGAATGGCAAAATAAAGCTTTGTTTTATGGACAATATCAAAGACTACAAAGTTATTTTGAAAATAGTGAGTTGGCAGCAACAGGTCGTCCTTCAAAGAGTGAGCTCACTATATTAAAGCCTCTTTTGCCAAAGCTTTCTCCAGTCATGCAAAAAGCTGTTTTGACAGACTGGAAATATCCTGTCTCGGATGCCAGTGGTTTTAACCGTCAAAACTTATTAATCGCAAGACAATTACTCATTCAAGCAGGCTATAAAATTAAAGAAGGACAGTTATATACTCCTGAAGGCCAGCCTGTAAAAATTGAGTTCCTCATTCAGCAAGATGGCAAACAAAGAACACTGATGCCATTTGTAAGAAATTTAAAAAAATTAGGAATTAATATTAATTTACGGCAGGTTGATGCGCCGCAATATTTAGAGCGTACACGCCGTTATGACTTTGACATGACTACGATGAATTTGCCGCAATCTTTAAATCCGGGCAATGAACAGGCTCAGTTCTGGGGAAGTGCCGCAGCAGTTCAAGATGGTAACTATAATTACGCTGGTATTCGTAATCCGGTTATTGATGAAGTCATTTCAAAACTGGTGACTGCCAAAGACCGTGATCAGCAAATCACTTATACTCATGTTCTCGACCGATTGCTTCGCGCAGGATATTACCAGATCCCGACTTATGGGAAAGGGGATTATTGGTATGCGTACTGGAATATGTATCAGCAACCTAAAGTGAAACCCGTACTCTCGGCTGGTATAGAGTATTGGTGGAGTAATGCAAACCAAGCCAAAAAAGTTGCCCAATATTTACATCAACAATAAAAGCACGTATCTAAAGGAAATCCTGTTATATGGGTTCATATATTCTTAAGCGACTTCTTTTAATGATTCCAACGTTGTTCATTATTTTATTGATCAACTTTGTGGTCGTGCAAATTGCGCCGGGTGGACCTGTAGAACAAGCAATCCATGAGGTAGAAAGTGGCGTAGGAGCAGGGCGGATATTAGGTACTGAAATGTACTATCAGGGTGCTAAAGGATTAAGCCCCGAAATGGTAGAGCAAATTAAAGCACAATACGGTTTTGACCATCCTCCAGTAGAACGTTTTTTACTGATGTTAAAGGGCTATTTGACTTTAGACTTTGGACAAAGCTTTTTTAAAGATAAACCAGTAGTTGAGTTGCTTTGGGAAAAAATGCCTGTGTCGATCTCGATTGGGCTATGGAGCACTTTGCTGATTTATCTTATTTCAATTCCACTTGGAATTAAAAAAGCGAAACAACAAGGTTCTTGGTTTGACCGCTCTACTTCATTGTTACTCGTAGTGGGTTATGCGGTGCCAAGTTTTGTATTTGCTATATTACTTATTGTCTTTTTTGCGGGTGGGTCATATTTTCACTGGTTTCCATTGCAAAACTTAGTATCAGATAACTTTCATCAATTGAGTTTTTTCGGAAAAATTACGGACTATTTATGGCATATGACTTTACCACTTATTACGATGGTTTTAGGTGGTTTTGCGAGCCTAACTTATTTAACTAAGTATTCATTTTTAGAAGAACTCAATAAACCTTATGTCTTGGCAGCTTATGCAAAAGGTTTAAATAGCCAGCAAGTTTTATATAAACATATATTTCGTAATGCTATTTTAGTCGTACTGGCCGGATTGCCGGAGGCTTTAGCTGGTATTTTCTTTGTCGGAAACCTTTTTATTGAAATTATTTTTCACCTAGATGGTGTGGGGTTGTTGGGCTTTGAAGCGATTGTTCAACGAGACTATCCGGTTATTTTCGGCGTATTGTTTTTCTTCACGCTGTTTAGTCTACTTTTACGACTTATTTGCGATGTGCTGTATCAATGGATTGATCCGCGTATTCACTTTGACGCACAAGGAGGCAAATAATGTCTTTAATTGTGCAGTCACGGCTGCAAAAGTTTAGGCAACATAAATTAGGTTGGGCAAGCTTTGTTTTGTTTAGCCTCATTTTAGCGATGTCTTTAGCTGCTGAGTTCATTGCTAACGATAAACCATTGTTGGTGAAATATGAGGACGCTTATTATTTGCCTGTTTTTAAATCATATCCCGAAACTACTTTTGGTGGCGTGTTTGAAACAGAAGCAGATTATAAAGACCCCGTTGTACAAGAGCTTATCAATCATAACGGATGGGCAATTTGGCCCCTTATAAGATTTTCTTACCAGACTCCTAATTTAGACTTGGCTGTACCTGTGCCATCGCCACCTTCTAAGCAGAACTGGTTAGGGACAGATGACCAAGGGCGAGACGTGCTTGCACGTATTCTCTATGGGCTTAGAGTCTCATTACTTTTCGGCTTGGCTTTAACAGCTTGTGCAGCACTACTTGGTATTTTTGTGGGCGCTATACAAGGCTACTATGGTGGCTGGGTTGATTTGTTGGGACAACGACTGGTAGAAGTCTGGAATGGTTTACCCATGCTCTTTATGGTCATGATTTTGGTCAGCATGTTTACCCCAAATGTATATTGGCTATTTTTTATTATGCTGTTCTTTAGCTGGACTGTACTGGTAGGAATTGTCCGTGCCGAATTTTTAAAAGCGCGTCAACTTGACTATGTGCGTGCGGCTCAGGCTTTAGGTGTAACTGATAGAGCAATTATCTTTAAGCACATTTTGCCAAATGCCATAAGTTCTAGCCTGTCGCAATTACCTTTTATTTTGACTACTAATATTATTGCTTTAACCGCACTCGATTTCTTGGGCTATGGTTTACCGCCAGATGCTGCCTCTTTAGGTGAGTTGTTGTTGCAAGGTAAAAATAACTTAGATGCAACGTGGTTGGCTTTATCGGGCTTTTTTAGCTTGGCTTTTGTGTTGTCATTATTAATTTATATTGGGGAGGCGGCACGCGATGCATTTGACCCAAGAAAATAACTTAAATGTAGATGCTACATTGCTAAATATAGAAAACCTTTCAATCTCTACACAAGATCAGCTTTTATTGGAGGGTCTCAATTTAAATTTGCAAGCTGGAGATACGCTTGCAATTGTAGGGGAAAGTGGTTCAGGTAAGACAATAAGCTGTTTGGCGATGATGGGATTATTACCAGAAAAATTAAAAACATCTGGTCGTATTATTATTAATTCAAAAAATATTTTAGAAACAGATGAAAAGACAAAAACACATATACGTGGCCGCCAAATTGCCATGATTTTTCAGGATCCTTCTACGGCTTTAAACCCATTGCATCGTGTTGAAAAAATTGTCGGTGAACATTTCATTTTACAAGGTTGGTCAAAGGCAAAAGCTCAGCAGCAGGTAATTCAATTATTAAAAGACGTAGGAATTACTAATCCAAAGCATATTTTAAAACGCTATTCGCATGAGCTTTCGGGTGGACAAAAACAGCGGATAATGATTGCGGCTGCGCTAGCGCTTCAACCTAAAATTTTAATTGCAGATGAACCAACTACCGCGCTTGATGTGATTTTACAAACGCAAATTTTAGAGTTACTGAGGTCTTTGCAAAGTAAATATGGCATGGCGCTAATTTTGATTAGCCATGATTTAAATTTGGTACGCCGTTATGCCAATGAGCTGATTGTATTACACGAAGGACAAGTTGTAGAGCAAGGTCAGCTTCAACAGATTTTTGAACACCCAACTTCAACTTATACTCAGCAACTGTTAGATCATGATCTTGATTTTGCTGAACCACTTTTCTCCAGTGATAAAATTTTATCTGTTCAACAACTCAATGTTAAATATCCAATACGACGTGGTTTCTTTAATCGAATACAGGGTTATACCACTGCTATTGAAAATGTAAGCTTTGAGCTTGCCCAAGGCGAAGCATTAGGCGTTGTGGGGGAGAGTGGTTCGGGTAAAACCTCATTGGCTTTGGCTCTGATTCGATTAATTAAAAGTGAGGGGCAAATTATCTTTTTAGGGCAAGACATAAACCACTTAGAACAAAAAGCTTTGCGTAAGATTAGGTCAGACTTACAAATTGTTTTCCAAGACCCATTTGGTAGTTTAAACCCGCGTATGACGGTAGGGCAGATTATTGCTGAAGGCTTAAAAGTGAAAGCTGTAGCTGATCACGAGATCAAACAGCAAGTTAAATCTGCTTTAGTAAAAGTTGAGTTGGCTGAAGACTTTCAACACCGCTATCCGCACGAGCTTTCGGGTGGACAACGTCAACGCGTTGCTCTAGCACGAGCTTTAGTGGTTCAACCTAAACTTTTAATTTTAGATGAGCCAACGTCCGCCTTAGATCGAACGACTCAAAAAGCCATGATTCAATTATTGCGACGTTTACAACAAACAGAGCACCTAAGCTATATTTTTATTAGTCATGATTTAAATGTGGTCAAAGCACTGTGTCATAAAGTGATGGTATTACGACATGCAAAAGTTGTTGAATATCAGCTAACTGAACAGTTATTTAATGACCCTAAAACTGAATATACCAAGCAATTAATTACAGCAAGCCTTTAAATATCTTTATAAGATATTGTTTTATAAAAATAAATAATATTTTTGTTTATAATGCAAAAAGTTGCATTTTTTTATGTTTTTTAAATTTGACATGTGATATTGTCAGTTATCGATTACCCCCTTGACATGACCTATAACTCATCTAAATTAGAGTAATTGCTCTAAAATATTAAAAGAGGTTAACCATGAGCCAGATTGCACAACCAATCACAATTCGAAATACCACATTTAAAAACCGAATTATTAAAGGTGCAATGAGTGAGGCACTCGCAAACTATGAGGGGCAGCCAAATGACTTACATTTAGGTTTGTATGGTGCATGGGCCAAAGGTGGTTTGGGCTGTGCGATTACTGGAAATGTTATGGTCAATATAGAGGCCAAAAACGAACCAGGCGTGGTGGTGATTGAAACCGAGCGTGACCTAGAGCGTTTAAAAGAATGGGCAGCGGTTGGTAAACAATATGGAATGGTACAGCTCATTCAATTGTCTCATCCAGGCCGTCAGTGCCCTAAAGGCTTAAATAAAGAAACAGTTGCACCTTCGGCAGTTCCTTTTAGCCCAGCTTTAGCGACTATGTTTGGTACGCCACGTGCGCTTACACATGAAGAAATTCTAGATATTATTAAACGCTTTGCAACAGCTGCCCGCATTTGTGAGAAAGCAGGTTTTGAAGGGGTGCAGTTACATGGTGCACATGGATATTTAATTAGCCAGTTTTTATCACCATTAACCAATAAGCGTACAGACCAATGGGGTGGCTCAGTTGAAAACCGTACTCGCTTTTTACTAGAAGTTTATAAAGCGGTACGTGAAGCAACTTCAGAGAATTTTATTATTTCAGTTAAGCTCAACTCTGCCGACTTCCAGCGCGGTGGTATTAGCGAAGAAGATGTAATTTCGGTATTTAAAGCAGTTGATGAAGCTGGGATTGACTTAATTGAAATTTCAGGTGGAACTTACGAAGCACCAGCAATGGCTGGCGTCAAAGCTGATAAACGTAAGGCAAGTACCATCGCACGGGAAGCATACTTCTTAGACTTTGCTGAAAAAATTCGTCAGTATGTAAAATGTAAACTTATGGTGACAGGTGGCTTTCGTACTGTAGAAGGCATGAATGCTGCTCTAGCAAGTGGGGCATGTGACTTTATTGGCATTGCTCGTCCACTTGCAGTCGAAACGGATTTAACTGACCGTTTAATCGCAGGCCAAGACGTTCGCTATGCCGTAAAACCAATTAAAACAGGTTTACCTTTTGTCGATAAGATGGCGATTATGGAAATCATTTGGTACGCAGCACAATTTAAAGCAATTGGGCAGGGTAAAAAACCAAATCCAAAACTATCGCCTTTAATTGTGTTTTTAAATTACGCGAAGGGCAATATTAAGGCCGTTGTTCAGGGGCGCGTGAATTCACGTAAGTCTGCATAAATAAATCACCAAGCAATAGCCCAGTAAGTTTGAAAAGTAGAAGCAGACCATTGACCTTTAATTAGAGCATTTTTAAAGGCAGGTCTGTTTTCTATCTGGGTCAGATAACGCCGTATATGTTTAAACTGGCTGTAATTTGGTGAGCAAGCCAATAATGGAAACCACATCAAAATATCAGCAGTAGTAAACTGATCTCCAGCAAACCATAAGTGAAGTTCTAAATGTTTATCAATCATGCTCATGTGTCTTTGTAATGATTGATTGAGATAGCCTTGATCAAATCCATATTTTAAAAGCTTAGGAACGAAACGGACCAGAAAAGGCGTGCGTTCTGCAATTTGGTGAAAGATTTGCTTGAGTACCAGATCTGGAATGAATGTCGCCTCACAATAATTCTTCCAATAATAAAAGTTTTGAAGTTGTTGGCTTAGTAAATTGTTCTGGCTCAGTTGTGGATGTAAATGAGAGAAATAATCTAGAATTGCTGAGGTTTCAGCCAAAATTGAAGTTTGCTCTTGTTCAATAATTTCGAGAGTTGGAAATTTTGATAGTTGATGCGGTGAGTTATTATTTTTGTCTTCGTCCGAATGATATTTAGTGATGAGATCATAGTTGAGCCCTAATTCTTCTAAAAACCAAATAATGCGTTGAGAGCGTGAATTTTGTAAATGAAATAATCGAATTTGCATGTCATGTTCAAATTATAGTTTTGATCTATTTTTAGTATAGGATAGAACATAGCTTAAGTATAATAAAATATTTATAAATCATAAATTTATAATGTTTTGGGCTGAAACATAGAAATTACTGCTGGTAAAGTTATGGGCCTTAAAACCGATGAGATCTTGATCGTCCAAGTGAGTAACATGTGTTACACCGTTGGCTCTGATATGTACAATTACGTTTTGGGTTATCATATTAGCCGACTGAAGGAATAAAATCGTTTCACAGCAGATGGCATAACTAGCCGTTTTTAATAGTATTTCTGAAAATCAAAATAGTTTTTATATTTATTTAGGGGAAATTCGATGTTTGCGATGATTGGCATATTTTTAATAGCCATAATGATATTAGCGATTTTAAGTGTTTTAAAGAAAGGGGAAAGCAAAAATAGAAATGCAAAACGTACCCCAATCAAGGGAAAACCTATCATTACTATGAATGAACAACCCACTTTTATGAAATTAAAGGAAGCTTTGCCTGAACATATTATTTTAGCGCAAGTTGCTTTCAGCGCTTTTATGACAGCGCAAGGATACGCGACGCGTAATTTATTTAATCGAAAAGTTGCTGATTTTGTTGTGTTGGATAAAGCATTTAATATAGTTGCTATTGTTGAGTTAGATGATTCTAGCCATAAGGGGAAGGAAAAGTTTGATGCGGAGCGAGATGCTTTAATTCACGAAGCAGGTTTTAAAGTCATACGTTATAAACGAACACCAGAACTAGTACAAATACATCGTGATTTTAATATTACGTTAAGTTCATTAGCTCAAGTTTTAATAGAACCAGATTTAACAAAAACAAAGTTAGTTGCTGATGCAATAATTATTGAGAAAGATGATCCAAGTATACAACCCACTCAACATATTGATGAAGTAAAGTTGAAGTCTTAATTTTGAAAATAAAAATTTATCTCATGGATAAAATGTGAAGTGAGATAAAATAATTTGAAGCGATGATTCTTTATAGAAAGAATATGGCGTCCCTACGGGGATTCGAACCCCGGTTACCGCCGTGAAAGGGCGATGTCCTAGGCCTCTAGACGATAGGGACGTTGAGGATGGCGGTATCTTAAGAAGCCGCCACCAAACTGTCAAGGAGGTAAGGTGACAGTTTGTTCAAAATATAGCAAAACAGTTCAGCAGTCTTCTGAGTATCGTATAAAGCAGAGTGTGCTTCTTTACCATCGAACTCAATTCCAGCTTGAATACATGCTTTTGCAAGCACTGTTTGTCCAAACATTACTGCACTTAAAGTAACTGTATCCATGACTGAAAAACTATGGAACGGGTTTTGGTTTTTTGTACCTGAGCGAGCAATCGCTGCTTGTAAAAAGCCAAGGTCAAAATGCGCGTTATGGCCTACGAGTACTGCATGAGTACAATGTTGCTGTTTACGAACTTCATTGACCGATTTAAAAATACGACGTAAAGCGGTTCGCTCATCTTCAGCCATTGCAATACGCATTGGGTTGAATGGATCAATACCAATAAAGTCGAGCGAACGGCGGTCGAGGTTAGCCCCTTCAAAAGGGTTAATATGTGCATGAAATGCAGGACCAGGGACAAATTGTCCCTGAGCATCATACACAATTGGAATGCACGCGATTTCTAGCAATGCATCTGTCTGGGCATTAAAACCTGCCGTTTCAACATCGACAACAACAGGTAAGAAGCCACGAAAACGTTGGCCAATGACCGGGACAGAATTTTCTTGTGTCACACTTTTCTCCATTGCAGCGTTTTCCCGGCATGCAGCGGGATGATTTTTTGATTATCTAAATAATCAAAAGATTCGGGAACGAGATTATCTTCTTTAACCAAAGTAATGGTAGAAGTATTACGTGGTAGACCGTAGAAGTCTGCACCAAAATGGCTAGCAAAACCTTCTAGGCGCTCTAATTTACCGACTTGATCAAACGCTTGTGCATAAAGCTCAATTGCGTTTGGTGCACTATAACAGCCTGCACAGCCACAAGCATTCTCTTTTGCATTTTGTGCATGAGGTGCGCTGTCTGTACCTAAGAAAAACTTAGGATTACCGCTTGTTGCAACTTCAAGTAAAGTTGTTTGATGCGTTTGACGTTTTAAAATTGGTAAACAGTAGAAATGCGGTTTAATACCACCGACCAACATATCATTACGGTTAAATAATAAATGTTGTGGAGTGATTGTTGCCGCCACATTACGGTCTTGTTCTAAAACAAAGTGTGCTGCATCACTAGTCGTGATGTGCTCAAGCACAACCTTAAGTTTAGGGAACTGTTTCAATAAAGGTGATAATACCTCATCTAGGAAGCGTTTTTCACGATCAAAAATATCTACATGATTGTGAGTCACTTCACCATGAAGTAATAACGGAACTTGGTGCTCTTCTAATTGCTCAATAACTGCATAAACTTTGCGAATATCACTCACACCATTGTCAGAGTTGGTGGTTGCACCAGCAGGATAAAGCTTAATCGCATTGACATGTTCTGATTCTTTAATTTTACGAACTTCATCTGGTGAAGTGTGGTCAGTAAAATAAAGCACCATACGAGGGTCAAAATTATTGCCTTCCGGAACATGAGCAAGAATGCGCTCGCGATAAGCTAAAGCTTCTTCTACTGTTTTTACAGGCGGTACAAGGTTAGGCATACAGATCGCGCGGGCGAATTGTTTAGCCAAATCTGGAACAGTACGTTTTAATGCTAAACCATCACGTAAATGTGCATGCCAATCATCTGGCTGGAGCAGGGTAATAGAGTTCAAGGCAGTTCAAACTTCGAAATAAAACAAATGATAATCGATAAAGTGTGAAAATGGTAACGAGAATTACGGACAAATGGCAAAATAAAGCGCAGGGAGCTTTAAAAAATAATGTTATATTTTGTTAACGCGAAATATGTAGGAATCGACTAGTGGCGAATAGGGGAAATGTCCATCAATTACTCAAATCGAAAGAAGAAATCGAGTATTTGGTCACTCTACATACCCATCGTTACGCCAATATGCCTTTACCAAAGCAGCTAGAAAAAAAATTCTGGTGTTTAAACCTTGATCGTACACGGCAAAACATCTCTAAGTTTTTAGCAAGTGGAGTGCTCACTTATTTAATTTTTATTTTACTGGCCCTTCCAACTGACTACTTAGTAATTGGTGAACCATATATTACTTTAGACTTTATTCATTGTTTGTTGAGTGCAATGAATATTGCACTTGCACTCTTATTATTTTGGATTTTTGCCAAATTTAAAAAACTCTCTAATCACTTTTATTTTGCTGCTTGTGGCATTGTTTTCTTCTCAATTATTACAAGTGCCATGTTGTTGCTCAGTGTCGAAAATATGGCACTTAAAAATCAGTCGATGTTGCTTCTTTCATTTTTATATATGCTTGGTTTTATTCTAAGTGGCATCAAACCATTACATATGCTGTACGTTGGTTTATCAGCAGCAATATTGGTTTTTGTTTTTCTTAATTTATTGAATGTAAATTGTGATTATATTGCCCTCGGTCGGGCCTTGTTCGGCACTTGTATTTTAGGTTTCTCAATTAGCACCATGCTCATCTCAAGAGAGCGAAGTCTTTTTTTAAATAACCAACTTGCTGAAATTAATGAGCAGATTTTACGGATTGAAGCATCTGAACTTCTGCATTTAAGTCAGCAAGATGCGCTTACTCAAATTTCAAACCGTCGTACCTTTGACGAAATGTTTGACTTCTTTTATTACCGTGCAAATCAAGAGAAACGTCCGTTAGCTGTTTTATTTATTGATATCGATTTTTTTAAAAACTATAACGATTTTTATGGGCATCAGATGGGGGATAAAGTCATCTCTAGTATTGCGGCAGCAATTAAAAACTCGATTCGTCATGTCGATTTTGTTGCGCGTTATGGCGGTGAAGAGTTCGTTGTACTTTTACCTGAAACACCTGCACAGGGTGCATACGCAGTGGCTGCAAATATTTATAAAGCGATTGAACGGCAAGCCATTCCTCATGCTGCTTCGTTAGTGTCAAAGTATGTCACGATCAGTTTAGGATTTACCGTATATACAGGTGGATTAAAGATGGGACAAGATAAATTGATTCATGCAGCAGATCAGGCTTTATATAGAGCAAAGCAGCTTGGCCGTAATCAAATATATTATCAGCCTCTACAAGTTGCAGAAATTGCTTAGCTTGACATGAGACTTAAAAAAGCCACCTATAGAGGTGGCTTTTTTGACGTTATAAGAAAATTATTTTTTCTTATTGTCTAATTGAGGAATAGCAGAACCTTGACCGATTGAAAGCAAACCAGCATCTGTATAAATGCCAAGTTTTGCACGTGTATCGGTAATGTCGAGGTTACGCATAGTCAACTGACCAATACGATCCATTGGCGTAAACATTGAATCGCCTTTTTCCATTGTTAAACGTTCAGCTTCATACGTTAAGTTTGGAGATTCAGTGTTCATGATGGTGTAGTCATTACCACGACGAAGTTCAAGGGTCACTTCACCAGTAATCGCTTTAGCAACCCAACGCTGTGCAGTTTCACGAAGCATAAGCGCTTGAGAGTCGAACCAACGACCTTGGTAAAGTAAACGACCTAAACGTAAACCATTAATGCGGTATTGTTCGATCGTATCTTCGTTATGAATACCAGTAACCAAACGCTCGTAAGCAATATGAAGAAGAGCCATACCCGGTGCTTCATAAATACCGCGAGATTTTGCTTCGATAATACGGTTTTCGATTTGGTCAGACATACCTAAACCATGACGACCACCAATACGGTTTGCTTCAAGAATAAGCTCAACTGGATTGTTAAAAGTTTGACCATTTAACGCAACAGGAACACCTTCTTCAAAACGTACAGTTACTTCTTCAGGTTTAATTTCAACTTCTTCTTTCCAGAAAGCAACGCCCATAATTGGATCAACGATTTTGATACCTGCATTTAGGTATTCAAGATCTTTTGCTTCGTGAGTTGCGCCCAACATGTTTGAGTCAGTTGAGTACGCTTTTTCTTTTGACATTTTGTAGTCAAAACCGTTGTCGATGAGGAACTGTGACATTTCTGCACGGCCACCAAGCTCATCAATAAAGTTTTGATCTAGCCAAGGCTTATAAATTTTAAGATTTGGGTTAGTTAATAAACCATAACGATAGAAACGCTCAATATCGTTACCTTTATAAGTTGAACCGTCACCCCAGATGTTTACGTCATCTTCTTTCATAGCAGTAACGAGCATAGTACCTGTTACTGCACGACCGAGTGGAGTCGTATTGAAATAAGGAACACCACCTGTACTGATATGGAATGCACCACACTGAATTGCAGCAATACCTTCAAGTGCCAATTGTAAGCGGCAGTCAATTAAGCGAGCTTTTACAGCGCCGTATTGTTCTGCTTTCTTTGGAATTGCATCGTAGTCATCTTCATCTGGCTGGCCTAAGTTTGCAGTGTATGCATAAGGCTCAGCGCCTTTTTGTTTCATCCACAATAAAGCAGCTGAAGTGTCTAAGCCTCCGGAGAAGGCAATCCCAACTTTTTTGCCTACTGGTACATGCTGCAAGATCGTTGCATTATCAGTCATTGCTAGTCCTAACTATTTCGAAATAGGCACCCTAATACTTCGGTGACCAAGAGAATTTATTCGCTCAGTACTATATCACTTTTCAAATCGATTTTTTTTCTGTTAGGAAAGGAATTCTTTTTTTTTAATTTGAAAAATAGATTAATATTGGAAAAATATAAAGTTTTACGATAAGTATGACAATTTAGACGAAATGCTAAAAAGGAAAAAAACAAAATATGTTGATTCATCACAATCAAATTTTATCGACATTGCATCGTATTACGGGGTTTATTGTAATTTCAGATCTTATCTATGCGATTTACAATATATTTGTGCATACGCCCAAATACTTTATTGGTAGTCTTTTAGGGCTTATTGCAGCAATCGCTACACAGTTCTTATGCGCTAGAAGTGTTAAGACTGGAACTACAAGCAGCCGTATCGGTTCAATTGTGATATCTATCTTAATGCTTAATATGTTCCCTATAGGAACTGTAATTGCTGTTGTGATGCTATTTTTCTCTCTATTTAAATGGGAAAAAGATTCAACATTTCAATTACCCATAAAAAATTAAATGAAGGGACACAAGCTCGAATAATTGACAATTTAAACACGTAAAAAAATATGTGTGGTCATCCTAACATTTCAAAAAAGTATTAAAGTACTATGCAACAAGTTGCAAAAAATTATTGGGACGCAGCATGACAAGTTACGCCAATTTATTAAAACCATTACATTTAGGCTTTACCACTATTAAAAATCGTGTGGTGATGGGTTCCATGCATACGGGACTTGAAGATCGTTTTTATAATTACCCAAAACTTGCAGCTTATTTTGAAGAGCGTGCAAAAGGTGGAGTTGGTCTGATTGTGACGGGAGGTATTTCTCCAAACCGTCAAGGCTGGTTGGCTCCAGCTGGCGGAACCATGAATAGCTTATTTGACATTCCGCAGCACCGTTTAGTGACTCACGCTGTCCATAAGCATGGCTCAAAAATCTTAATGCAAATTTTACATGCGGGCAGATATGGTTACCAACCGTTTGTAGTGTCTTCAAGTGCTATAAAGTCACCAATTTCACCATTTAAGCCACGTCAACTTTCTGAAAAAAATATTCTCACCACCATTGAAGACTATGCACAGTGCGCTGATATTGCCAAAAAAGCAGGCTACGACGGCGTTGAAATTATGGGATCGGAAGGATATCTGATTAACCAGTTTTTAAGTCGCCATGTAAACCAGCGTACTGACCGTTGGGGCGGTGAAATTGAAAATCGTATGCGTTTTCCTGTTGAAATTGTGAAAGCAATTCGTGCAAAAGTTGGTGAAAAATTTATTATCTGTTTCCGTTTATCGCTACTCGACCTTGTGCATGACGGTAACACCATGCAAGAAGTAGTCACTGTTGCTAAAGCTTTAGAAAAGGCGGGTGTCACTTTATTAAATACGGGTATTGGTTGGCATGAAGCACGTGTGCCAACTATTGTAACGTCTGTACCTCGTGCAGCGTTTGTCGATTACACGGCTCATGTAAAACAGCATATTTCAATTCCGGTAATTGCATCTAACCGTATTAATATGCCTGAAACTGCCGAAGAAATTTTGGCAAAAGGCAAGGCAGACATGATTCAAATGGCACGCCCATTATTGGCCGATGCTTTTTGGGTAAATAAAACTGCGACCAACCGTGTTGATGAAATTAATACGTGTATTGCCTGTAACCAAGCATGTTTAGATCATGCATTTAAAAATAAACGTGTGTCTTGTTTAGTGAACCCACGTGCAGGGCATGAAACAGAACTGGTTTATTTAAAAACTAAACAGCCTAAGCGTATAGCAGTTGTTGGTGGTGGTGTGGCAGGTATGTCTGCTGCCACTGTTGCTGCAAGCCGTGGTCATGCTGTGACCTTGTTCGAAGCCAATACAGATGTAGGTGGTCAGTTCAACTTTGCCAAGGTTGTACCAGGTAAAGAGGAATTCCACGAGACAATTCGCTACTTTAAAGTACAGCTTCAAAAAACAGGTGTAGATGTACGTTTAAACACTCGTGTAAATCGTGAACCACTTGAGCGTGAAGGTTTTGACGAAGTTATTGTGGCAACGGGTGTAATACCACGTGCTTTAAAAATTGAAGGAAGTAATTCACCACAAGTTCTTTCCTATGCTCAAGTTTTACAGGGTGCAGAAGTAGGACAAAAAGTCGCAGTGATTGGAGCTGGTGGTATTGGTTTTGACGTATCAGAATTTTTACTTAAACCACCACATCAACCACAGCCTCAACCTTTAGCCGAGTGGCAGCGCGAGTGGGGTGTAGACCCAGATCCGAACTACATTTCTGAAGGAGGGATGCAACCTCCTATAGTTGAACCAGCGATACGCGAAATTTATTTACTGCAACGTAAAACAACACCACTCGGTATTGGTCTTGGTAAGACCTCGGGTTGGGTACATCGCGCCCAGCTTAAAAAGCATGGCGTACGTATGCTGCGCGGCGTGCAATATAAAGCAGTTACCGATGAAGGGCTGTGGATTGAACATAACGGTCAAGACCAGCTTTTACGTGTAGACACTGTTGTGGTGTGTGCAGGTCAAGAGTCTGTAAAAGACTTGATGCCAAAAGAAGGCGAGTCGACTATAGCGAACTACCATATTATTGGTGGTGCAAAGCTTGCAGCAGAGCTAGATGCGAAGCGTGCGATCAAAGAAGGAGCAGAATTAGCCGCTCAACTGTAAAATTGATGAAACAATATGCACTTGAACACAAAGCGATGATATTTTTCTTGAATAAAATGAATAAGCTTTGTATTCTTACGCACATGGAAGCGTGGCAGAGCGGTTTAATGCACCGGTCTTGAAAACCGACGAGGGTGTGAGTCCTCCGTGAGTTCGAATCTCACCGCTTCCGCCAAATTCTAAAAGCCCCTGTGTTAAAAGCAGGGGCTTTTTTTATGCCTAAAATAAAAATTACAACTCTATTTAGCTTAAATATTGCTAATAAATCCTAAAAATTTCATATAAATCAAATATGTATGTTGTGTTTGAAAAATGTTTATGTTTTCAATATGTTGCTGTGAGCATGACTATATATCAGAATTGAACAAGTTATTTGTAGAATATTCACTTGTTGATATATGATGATCCCATATTTAGAGGCTGTTTCAAAACATAATTCTATTGTTTAGCGAGCAAGTTCAAGGAATGAATAGTGCTGAATTCAGGCTTCTAAACCCTATATCTGGAAATTATTTCTGGCCAAATATTGCATTTCGACCCAATGGTTGGGAATGTCTCACTCTTTTGTAGGGTAGGCGTTTCCTATTTTAGGATGTACCTATGAAAAAATTATTTAGTGTATTGTTCAGCGCATCTGTACTAACACTGACTGCATGTAATAAACAACCTGCACAAACTGAAAATACTGCAACAACCAAAGACAAAACTGAGTCTGTTCGAACAATTAAACTCGTTTCAACAGGTTCAGATACGGATGTATGGAAATACGTTGCAACGCTTCCTGAGACTAAAGAAGCTGGTATTAAACTCGAAGTGACCAACTTAACTGACTATGTTGTGCTCAATACATCTGTCGCAAATGGTGAGCAAGATGTAAATGCGTTCCAGTCATTCAACTATTTGGCAGCATACAATGCTTCAAATAAAGCTAAAGTTGCTGCTGTTGCAACAACTTACTTGGAACCAATGGGTATTTATGCAAATAAAATTAAAACTGTTGATGAGTTCCCACAAGGCGCTACCATTGCTATTCCAAATGATACTGCCAATGAAGCTCGTGCATTAACATTATTACAGTCTGCTAAACTGATTAAACTTAAACCGAACTTTGACCCTGTAAAAGGGACTACGAACGACATTGCTGAAAACCCTAAAAATTTACAATTAAAACCAATTCAAATGACTACAGCGGTTCGTGTTAAAAACGATGTAGATGCAATTGTGCTTGGTAATACATTGGCACTTGAAGGTGGTCTCAATGTAATGAAAGATTCTATCTTCCGTGAGCCAATTGATCAGTCTACTAAGCTTTATGTCAATTTATTGGGTGTAGCTGAAGCAAACAAAAATGACCCGATCTATACGAAACTTGGTGAACTTTACCACTTACCTAAAGTACAAAAATTTGTGAGTGAAAAATTTGGTGGCACAAAAGTTGAAGTGAACAAACCTGTTTCTGAATTTGCAGACATTAAATAAATAATTTTTTAATTAGAATTATTTTTCAAAGCTAAGCTTCGGTAATCGGAGCTTAGCTTTTTATTTATAATGTTGTTCTTAAGCTAACTTATAATAAAATATTTATTAATTTCATTAGAAAATTAAGTAGGGAAGATATTTAAAGTTAGTTGTTGCGTTAGTATTCATAGTCTGAGAAATTAAATTACTCATAGAGTGGTTTTTTAAAATATATAACTTTTGGAATTGGAAATTGATAATAAGGTAAAAATATGGTGCAAAGCGATATTTTTGATGCAATTAAAAATATTGATGAAGTTCGAAAAATAGATGATCTTTATTTAGTTTTAGATGGAGAGTCCAATTCTGAAGACCCAGTCGAAAGTATAATATTTGAAATTAATAAAAAGTTTTGGGTTATTACAGTTAATCATAATTTTGATGAAATTGAATTAAAGGTCTTCTCTTCCTTACCAAATAAGGCAATACAACAACGATATTCAGATAATTTATCAAGTCTAAAAGGATTAGAAATTGGAACAATGTTCGCTATCGTCAATGAAAGAGGATATACAGATGGGATTAAGCTCATGCTTTACGACCATTCATTGAAAGAACCTAAGACGAATCCATTTTTTGCTGTATTAACGATTGTTGCTTTGGCTTCTGGGTTGCAATATGAATTAAGAAAAACAGGAGTTGATACATATCTAGTTTAGTTTATATATGTATCTATAAAAATATTTAATATTAGATACATATGATAAAATATTTAATCAATATATCTGAGAATTGGGACAACCGGAAATTGTTTGAACTAAACTTATGTAAGTACATTTACGAAGAAGAAAAAGATGAGATTATTGATGGAATTTATTTTGAAAAAATATATGTTGATAATAATAAAGTTGTAGCAAGTAACTTCAATGATTTACAACAGCTTGAAAAGTCTTTGGGAATTTTTAGTAATTATCTTGGAAAAGATAATTATTGCTACTGTTATATAATGATTGAATCTAGGCATAAGCTCACTACAGAATTAAAAGAAAATAATATAGAAAATCGCTTATTTCTTTCTAAAAATTTTACCTTTAACGGTGAAGAACTCTCTATTGAATTTGATCCAGATTATGATCTTATAGGGAAAAATAACTTAGAAGATTTTGAAAAATTTAAAAAGAAAGAAGAGCTATTGATTCGTCTTTCAAATGAAACTATAGGTAAAAAGAGATGGCTAAATTTTACAAAGCTAGAAAAAAAATGCTGGTTAGATTTTGCTTATTTTAGAATGAACGAAAGAGGGGAACCTTTATCATTAAATATAACAGTTGATGGTAAATACCTACTGTGTGAAGAAGATGTGTATTGTTATTTTGGAGAGGAGGTTTATGGGGTATTAGGATACTTAGGTTATAACTTTAATGCATTTGCTGATGTACTGCGGGATTTGCCTTTAAAAGTTAAATGGATAAATTTTCAGTACTCTAAAGATAATTTTGAGTCGAAAGAAGATTTTTATCATTTAGATGATTTTATTGAAGTGTTAAAAAAATACTCGTCATTAGAAATTTCATATTAGTAACCCGTCAAAATTTAAAAATAAAGCAGCGATAGAGGAAAATATTATATGAGTTCTGAACTTACAGAAGAGTATATTTTTTATATTGAAATAAGTGAATTTAGTGAGTTTGATGATGATGTAACTATTTGGAGCGGATATCTTTCAGAAAATTGTGTAATCACTGATACTCAAGTTGTTTTTCATGGTTTTTTTGGTGAGGGTAAAATAAATAAAGATAAAAAAAGTAAAAAGTATAAGTATGATATCTATGGCATTAATTTATTCTTCTTAAAAGAAAATAACGAATATTTCGGGGTTTTAGGTTCTAGTATTGAATCTTTTGAAGTGAAAGATAATAAATTGATATTAAATTTATGCGAAGAGGAGACTTATTTTGATGAGTTTAAATTTGATTTAATTAAGAAATATCGAAAAAATCAGCTTAGATTACAAGATTGGTGTAATTTAAACGAAGAAGAGAAAAAGAAGTGGATAGAAGTTTCGCATTGGGTTCAACAGTACAAGCCTCTAGACCTAGTAAGTTCAATAGTTATAGATGGTAGGAATATTAAGTCCTTTAATGATTTCTTATGCTGTATAGGTGAGGAAGTGAATGGATTGATGGGCTACTTTGGTTCTAGTTTTGGTGGTTTGTCGGATAGTCTCACTGGTGGCATTGGTTGTATAACTGTACCTTTGAACATTACTTGGAAGTATTTTGAAGAAACAAAGTATTCTTTTAATAACTATGATAACCCTGATGATTTTGAATACTTAATTGAACTTTTAAACGAAAAATCTACTTTAAATATTACGTAATGTTAAATAGAGGGTATTGTATATAATATGCATGCTAAAACATTAGATAATAGTTATTTGAATATTGAAAATATTTCAATAGAAAAGTTAAAAAAGCTTTTTAATGAAAATAACGCTCATAATTTAGATATATTTGAAGATGTTAATTCTCTAGTTTTTAAATTAGATAGTATCAGTCTAGCAACTGATCTATATGAAGTATTGGTCTATGTTTGTAAGATAGATATTTTATCAGTGCATAATTTAAAAATAGCGTATTACAAGACCATTTTTGATATGGACTATAATATTATTGACGATTTTTTCCTTACTCTAATGGATTGATCTATAACTATATTCATCAAAATGACATCGATTAGTCATCTAAATGAAACTCTGTTGATTAAAAATAATCCAATTTATTGGGGTAGTTTCCAGACATGCAGAAAAAATCTTATAAAGTTCTAAGTTTAGTATTTCTTGTTGCGAGCATGATGGCTATTACTGCCTGCAATGATAGCCAAGATCAGCAATCTACAGTAGTTTCCCCAACCCCTACAGATACCCGTGACCAGCGTTTTCTAACAGCAAAAACAAATGACGTAATTCAAGTTACGATTGCTGACTTGATCCCAACGCAGGGTGCAATTGGTTATGATCAAATTTATTATAAATTAGGGCGTTGGCAAGGTGATTTACAGCGCCCAACTTGGCAAGCAGATCCAGTCAATCAATTAGTTTATTTAAATAAAACCATTGGTAAGAAGTTTAGTGATTATTGTGAAGCGATTGGTGCAAAAGGTCGTGATGATTTTACAAGTCTGCAAGACCTACAAAAGGCCAATTTAAAACAATTGGAGACATTTAACTGTCAAGAACAGCCGGGCACTGAAACGGCTGATTTGAAAACAGTGGTTGTTGGTTATGATGGGCGCCTTTATTTGACCGATGGTCATCATACAATGACCGAATTCCGTGAGCTGCCTGATGGCGGTGGTCAACTTAAAGTATGGGTGAAAGTTGTTGGGAATTATAGCGATAGTAAAACTGCGGATGAGTTTTGGGCGAAAATGCTTGCCAATGGCCAAGCATGGTTAAGAGATGGGAAAAACCAACCGATTTCATATCAACAATTACCTAAAAACTTAGGCCTGAAATCTGCAACTAACCCTGACGGTATGCAAAATAATCCATATCGTTCATTGGTCTATTTCACGCGTGATATTGGTTATAGCAAAGTTGCTAATGCAACGGACTATACTGAGTTTTTATGGGAAGATTGGTTTAATAAGCAAATCGCTAATAATCTGGTACATCCTTTAAGTTTTTATCATACCGATGCGAGTGTGTATGGTGCCGCAGATGTATTGGCAACTACTGAAATAAAAAGTGACTTAACTGTATCGGGCAGTGCAACAAGTTACCAGGCAGCGGTTGCTGATTATTCATTATTGATGGGAAGTACCAAACCGACTGATATTATTTATGGTACTTCAACTGCCGCAGATTTGGGCGCATTACAGCTTGTGAAAAATGCCGCTAAAGGTTCTGTTACGGCAACTTCAATTTCTAATCTTGCAGATTTGACCCGTGACGAAATTAAGAAAGATAAAACGCCTCGTACAGGTGGAAGTATTTGGTATGCGGTAAATTACAAGTTATGTGGAAAACCGGCTACAGGAACGTGCTGGGGTTGGTAATTCACGAATATTTAATAAGAAAGGGGTGAGTAAATTCACTCCTTTTTTGTATGGTTAAATCATTAGCGTTTGATCAGAATAGAATTAATTATTTAAAAATTAAAAAATATAACTTGCTCTCACTTAAATCCTAAACACCTCACTTACACATGCTATTAAGATTTTCACTATTTTTATAAACCTCAAATTAACAATAACTTGTTGATTATTTAGCCTTACTTTTTTAATGATCTAATTTAAAACAAATGTCATTTTGTGTGCTTGACTGTAAGAAACTTGGACACTATTCTTTGCTTGCTGGCCACATTGCCAGTCGGTTTTGACGAACCGCAATCACACGAGTATCAGAATTATTCCTTCTGAGGGATAGTTTTGTGCAGCTCCTCGTCTCCCTCTCGTAGCGGTAGGACGGGAGAGGGACACCTTCGGGTGTGCTGGCCTCGTGTGACCAGTTCGTCAACCCTCTTTCGTTCTGCCACCATAATTTTAATGACTTGGCAGAACTCCCTATAAAAAGGAGTTGGCTTTGCACATCCATTATTTCTTGGCTCTCGATGCCAAAAGCTATAACGACACCACTTAAATCATCTTTAAATAGTTTGTAGGCCTTTAGGGTTTTCAGGCTTTCAGTCATTACGGCTCAAAAATTTGTATCAACAACAAAACTTGAGATGTGCCAAGCACAGTCTTTATGGCTTTGTTGTGCCTTTTTTCTCCCAAAAAGGGCACAGGCTTTTTTCTCTTTTAGAAACAACAAGAATTTATAACGGTAAAACTATGTCAAATGATTTAGAAATCTCTTCCAAAAAATTACACATTATTCGAACAGCTATTGGTCTATTTACAACCTACGGGTTTCATACAGCAGGTGTAGACCTGATTACCAAAGAGTGCGACGTTCCAAAAGCTACGCTATATAACTATTTTCGCTCAAAAGAAGGTCTGATTGAAATGTGCATTGCCTTTCAAAAAAGCCTGCTTAAAGAAGAGGTGCTCGCTATTATTTACTCAAGCCATTACCGCACACCAACTGATAAGCTTAAAGAAATTGTAGTTTTCCATGTCAATTACAGCAGTCTGTATCACTTATTACTTAAAGCTTTTTTTGAAATTAAAGTGACTTATCCTCAAGCTTACCGTATGGCAATTGAGTATAGAAAATGGCTGACTAGAGAACTTTTTGATTTGGTATTTTCACTAGAAACTCGTGATTTAAGACCAAGTGCTGACATGGTTTTAAACTTAATAGATGGCTTAATGTTTGAGTTTTTAAGTACAAATAATTTGGATGAAAGAGATAAAGTTGTGGAGCGGTTTTTTATGTCCGTGGTATAGAGAAAAATTATGACCAATCACTCAGTATATGGCCTTGGGGATATCTATTATGTTTTATTTTAATTCTATCTCATACAGCGTTATTACTATTTACTTAAGTTTTAGCATTATATTTTTTTATATAAAATCTTTGACAGACTAAGGTTGAAATTGATGTTAATATAAACAAGATAGACAAATCTGTCTATTTTTTATAAAATATAGTCGATTGTAACTCAAATTTATAAATAAAGTGATGTTTAATAATATTACCCAGCTTTTAGAGAGTGTTGGTTTTCTCTCACAACATCGTTCGGTGTATCTTCAATTTTCAGATGCATCCCTGAATAGTCAGGTTTTTTTACAACGTATAGATGGGCAACATTATCTTAATCACGGCATGACAGCTGAGTTGATTTGTTTATCAACCAATGCTCACATTCCACTCAAGACATTTATTGGGGTGCAGGTTGCTGTTGACCAAATAACAGATCGAGGAAGTTTTTTCCGTACTACGGGTATTATTACCGGAGCATCACAAGGACAAAGTGATGGTGCTTTAACTTTATATAAGCTGGCCATAAGTGATCCAACTTATCTCTGGCATAAACGCAGAAATAGTCGTGTGTTTATGAACAAGAGTGTGAAAGAAATTAGTGAGATTCTATTTCAGGAATGGCAGGCAAAAAGTCCATTATTTGCATCTAGTCTGACTTTAGATTTGAGTGGGTTAAAACAGACATACGATGTGCGTCCTTTTGTGATGCAGCTCAATGAAAGTGACTATGACTTTTTAACTCGTTTATGGCGTAGCGAAGGCATTAGCTGGCTCATTGACGAAGCAGAGCTTACTGTAGCTAGCAATATGGACCATATTCAACCACAAAAATTACGTTTGATTGATGATAATAACCAATATGAAGCACTGACAAGAAGAGCGATTCGTTACCATCGCAGCAGTGCAACTGAACAATCCGATAGCATGACCAGCCTAATGGCTGACCGTAGTTTACAGCCGACCTCTGTTTTTGTGCAGCGCTGGCAGTCAGATGTATTAGAGCAAACTGATGGGGTAGGAAGTGTCCAAAGTAAACATCAGCATAGCTCCAACTATGATAACCAGAGCTTAAGCCTCGAAGAAGCATGGCACTATAGTCCGGCATGGATGCAAGATTTAAATGGCGAAGATGGGGCAACCTCCGCAAGCAATCAACAACTAGAAAAGTTCAATCAGAACCTAAGTGCTTATTTTGATGCTCAGTCTAAGCAGTTTATTGCTAAAACCACAGTACGAGATACCCAAGTCGGCTATTGGTTTGAGCTTAATGAGCATCCTGAAATAGATCAGCATGACGGTGCAGATAAAGGGTTTTTAATTGTAGGTAAGAACTACTATAACCAAAATAATTTACCCAAAGATTTAAACCAGCAAATCCAGACTTTAGTTCAACAAAGCGATTGGCAAGCGAGTAATACCGACGAGCGCCAAGCGAATCAACTGGTTTTACAACGTCGTCATATTCCAACTACACCAGCTTATAATCCACAAACTCATAGTCCAGTTACTCATCCACAACGCGCGAAAGTGGTGGGTCCTGAAGGTGAAGAAATCTATGTAGATGAGTGGGGACGTATTAAAGTCCGCTTCCTGTTTACCCGCAGTGATGACCATAGCCATGATGGGGGTGCAGGAACCAATAATAATGACACCGATTCAGCTTGGATTGACGTTCTAACGCCGTGGGCTGGAGAAGGCTATGGTGCACGTTTTTTACCGCGTATTGGTGAAATTGTTGTTATTAACTTCTTTAATGGCGATATTGACCGACCGTTTGTGATGGGCCGAGTGCATGAGGCACAGCGTCATCCAACCAAGTTTGATAACAAAGGTAAACTTCCCGATACTAAAAAGCTGAGTGGTATCCGTTCCAAAGAAGTCTCAGGTGGTGGTTTTGGACAACTCAGATTTGATGATACACCGGGGCAAATTAGTACCCAGCTACAAAGCAGTCATGGTGCAAGCCAGTTAAATCTGGGGAAATTGAGTCATCCTAAATATAAAGCGGAAAGTGAAGACCGCGGAGAAGGTTTTGAACTGCGTACTGACCAATGGGGAGCTTTGCGCGCGGGGCAAGGTTTATTGGTAACCACCCATAAACAGGATAATGCCAAAGGTGAACACCTCGATGCCGAAGTTGCCAAAAAGCAACTTGAGGGTAGTCAAACCAACAGTAAAGCACTGAGTGACATTGCTAAAAACCAGAAAACCGATGAAATAGAGTCGATTGAACAGTTAAAAGATTTTGCCTCACAAATTCAGCAGCAAATCGCTAAATTTCAAAAAGCTTTGCTGCTTTTAAGTTCACCAGATGGCATAGCCTTGAGTACGTCTGAAGATATTCATATCTCGGCTGATGCACAAATCAATCAGATTGCTGGAGACAGCATTAATATAAGTACTCAAAAGAATGTCATTGCCCATGCTCAAAATAGGCTCAGTCTCTTTGCTGCTCAGAGCGGACTAAAAGCGGTCGCTGCACAAGGCAAGGTAGAAATACAAGCTCAGGCAGATGCGCTGGATGTATTGAGCAAACTTGGAATTACTATTTCATCAACCGATGACAAGGTCATCATTAGTAGCCCGAAAGAAGTCAAAATCACGGGTGGTTCATCTCAAATTACCCTAAATGGTTCAGGCATCTTTCCGAAAACTGGCGGGAAATTCCAAGTTAATGCAGGGCAGCATTTGTTTATGGGAGGAGCGAGTGCAAACGCCAATGCTCCTGAGTTACCTAAAGCAAAACCTATGCAGGGAGCATTGGAGCTACTGCGAAGTTATGGTGGAGATAACTTCTTTAAGCAAAATAGCTATAAGGTCATTGATTCATTAGGTAAGCAAATTACAGGCAAACTTGATGGGAATGGTTTTGCACAAGTAACAGGGATTGCGCCTGGACCAGCTAAAGTAGTTTTTGAGAAGGATAATACCAGTGCTTGGCTACAAAGCAGTGATTTTAATCGTAAATACACTTGGGCTGAGCCAGTCAAAAGTGTTCAAGGATTAATGAAAAATACCCTAGGAGCAGTGCGGCAAAATACGATGTCTCAGTTGCAAAATAATCTTCTTTCAACTGATAAAAATAGTTTCAAAAACTTGGGTAAAAATACTTTAGATAATTTAGCTGGGCAAGCAGTAGGTCAGATTAAAAATCAAGTAACCAATATCGCGCTCAATACTGTTTCTAAACAACTTAATCTCAATTTATCTGCCGATCAAATGAAAAGTCTTGGTCAAATGGTGGTAAACCCAAGCCAGTCTCTTGAAATGTTTAAAGAGCAAGGCCAAAGTTTTTTGAGTGATCAAATGACCGCAGAATTATCTAAGTCCGCAAATCAAGATTCACCTATTCAGCAAGGGGCTTTAGATACTTTTGTTCGGACAAAAAAGTAGATTGGATGAATAGAGCGAACCAACATAGAAAAATATTGCTGTAATTGAATGAATTAAAGGTTTTATATTAATGGCTAAAGAGAATACAAAACAGAAAGAAATTAAAAAACAACCTGCTGTTGAACTTGCTGTTTTTAACTTAAATAGCGTGACGGATGTAGCAGACTTGCAAATGATCGCAAGTCAGGTTCAGCTGTATTTACAAGTGTGTGGAAACACGACATTAGAACAAATAAAAAGTAAGGCCAATATAACCACGGTTGCTAATATTTTTGCATTGACGGGTAGTGTACTAGATCTAATGCTCTATGCTACAGATAAAAAAACTGGTGATGCTGCTGTACAACGTGCAGCATTACTTGCGGCAAATTTAATTGGTTTATTTTCAGAACCGAATAATGAAGCACATGCACGAATGGCTTTACGTCCGATGTTTGGCTTAATGGCAGAGTGCTTATATCGAGAAAATAGAAAAATTAAAGAAACGGATATTAAGCGTTTAGGTTTACATCTCAATGCGATGATCGCTGGAGATTTAGAGAACTTTTTAAAAGAGACTCAAGCGAAGTTAAGCACTCTACTTGCCAGTGCTACGGCGTTGGGTGTAACTATCTTGCAGAGCATGGCGACCCCAGCAACAGGTATAAATGCAGGAATAACCATTGCGGCAGGTGCAAGTGCAGAGAAACGAGACCCGAAACTCAAATTTACCAACTGGGCCGTTCCACTCATTGATTTATTAGGGAAGCCGAGCCAAGCAAATTTAACCCCTAAAATACAGCCAAATATAACAAGTCGTTTGCAACAAGAAGCAACTCAAGCTATTACAGCTTTAAGTCAAACTTTACAGCAGCAAGCAAATGCTGACCAAAAATATACTTTGGCATGGCTATTACAAGAAACACTGAAAGCTATACAAGCATTAGAAAATAAAGGTAATGCAAGTGTGCCAATCAACCAGACGGGTGAATATGAACGGCATACGAAAGGAGACACTTTAGAGTTTGTAAGTTTACAGGCAGATGCTTTAAATGCTCCTCCATGTGAAGGTGCTGATTCACAATCTGGAAAAAGTATTAGCTATTCAATTGGTGCTGAACGGGTTCAACATGCAGACTTCTATTTGCCAAAAATAGGTTTTTCTTTTATACGCCAATATAACTCACAAATGGATGAGTTTGATCAAAGCATGATTGGTGCACGTTGGATGATGCCATTTTCCAATATGATTCAACGAACTGCTCAAGGCTATCTATTTATTGATAGTAAAGGGCGAAAGCATCAACTGCCAGCATCCATTGCACTTGAAACTTATGAAGTTCCTTATGAAGGAGTAATAGTACAACCTCTTAAAAATGGAGATCTGATTCTAAACTTCGGTGGAGATTGGTCTTTCCAATTCCATCAGTTTTCAGTTGGACAGCCTTATCAATTGATTCAACAATTCAATGAAAAAACACAAGAAAAGATTGACTTAAGTTATCTTATTTTCGATAAAGCTGCTTATCTTCAACATGTTGATTTTCAATTAGAACATGCCAAGCACCAATTAAAATTTGCTTTTAGTGAGCAAATTAAAATCATTGCGGTGTTTTTAGATGATAGCGCTGAGCCATTAGCGCGTTATGATTATGATACCCAAGGCAACTTGGTTAAAGCCATTGATCAGAATGGTCATACAAGAACCTATGAATATAACCAATTTCATCAACTAACACGCTATACAGACCGTACAGGGCGTGGACAAAATATTCGTTATGAATCAACTGAAGCCAAAGCTAAAGCGATAGAAGAATGGGCTGATGATGGCAGTTTTCATACCAAACTAAAATGGCATCCGCGCTTACGTCAAGTGGCGGTTTATGATGCTTATGATGTGCCAACTTACTATTACTTCGATCTGAATGGGTTTACTTATCGAACTCGTTTAGCGGATGGGCGTGAGTCATGGTATAGCCGTGATGGGCTAAAGCGTATTACTCGGCAAATTGATTTTGAAGGGCGAGAGACTCAACAAGAATATAATGATCAAGATCAACTTGTTAAAATTGTGCAGCCAAACGGTGGGATAATTCGTTTTGCATATGATGAACAAGGTAATTTAGTTGAAATTAAAGACCCAGAAGGCAGTATTTGGAAACGGGAATATGATGAAAATGGTAATCTTAATAAGGAAATCAATCCATTAGGGCATATCACACAGTACAAATATAACAATAATAATCAACTGGTTGAAGTCATTGATGCAAAAGGTGGTGTTAAGAAAATTCAATATAATGAATTGGGGCAGATGATTTCATATACCGATTGCTCAGGTAAGAGTAGTACATGGGAATATGATGAAGATGGTGCATTGACAGCTGAACAAACTGCAAATAATAAAGTTGTACAATATATTTACAGTACCAAAGGCCGAGATAAAGGCCAGTTACAAAGTATTATTTATCCTGATGGGTTAAAAGAATACTTTGAACATGATGAAGAAGGACGCTTACTTAAGCATATAGATACTAAAGGTTTAGTAACGGAATATAAGTACAATCGAGTTGGCTTATTAGAACAGCGTATTGATGCCAATCGACATAGCATAGCTTATCAATGGGACAAACAAGGCCGTATCCAAAAGCTGATTAACCAGAATCAAGCCGAATATTTATTTGGATACAATCCGTATGGATATTTGATACGTGAACAGGCCTTTGATGGAGAGGAAAAGCACTATAGTTACAATGAAAATGGTCGATTATTTCAAATCCGTCAACCAAATATTCTGACCCAATTTGACTATTATGCAGATGGACAAATTGCTTCGAAAAGCTTTACCCATTTACATACAGGGCAGAAACAAACAGAGCAATTTGATTATAACCTGAATAGCCAACTGAGCCGAGCCAGTAATGAGGTTAGCCAAATTGATTTCTATCGCAATGCACTTGGGCAGTTGGTTAGAGAGCACCAACATTATAAAATTCCAGAACTGAAACCGCTCACAGCAGTATTACATTATGAATATGATGAGCTTGGAAATTTAATTAAAACAATTCGACCTGATGGACATACACTGAATCACCTTGTTTATGGTTCAGGGCATATTTATGCAATTGGTTTAAATAACCAAGAAGTTGCTTCATTTCAGCGTGATGATTTGCATAGAGAAACAACACGATTACTAGCAAATGGGCTCATGCAAACCAAACAATATAATGATGTGGGGTTATTGAGTTCACAGTTCATTCAACCTGAGCAAGAAACTCAAGACTATTTACAATATCAAGCACATAGAAAATATTACTACGATAAAAACTATTTGCTTAGTCAAGTTGAAGATAGCCGTTTGGGTAAACTCAATTATCAATATGACTCAATTGGGCGTTTAATTGCAGCTCAAAGTTTACATAAAACAGAAAGTTTTAATTTTGACCCGGCAGGTAATTTAATTGATTCTGAATCGGTATTAAGGCCTGCACAAATTAAAAATAACCTTATTAAAAGTTATAAAGGTAAACACTACCAATATGATGCACAAGGTAATGTGACAGAGATTATTCAAACGGGCAAAAAACTTAAACTGACTTGGGATAATCAAAACAGACTTATTCGAAGTGATAATAATGGTCTAGTTACAGAATATGGCTACGATGTCTTTGGTCGTCGACTCTACAAAAAAACATCTAATGAGTTAACCTTATTTGGTTGGGATGGCGATTTAATGATATGGGAATCATTTAAATCGGCACAGATGAGTTATACAAAGCACTATATTTATGAACCTGATAGCTTTGTTCCACTATTGCAAGCAGGTTATAAGGATTTTATTCAACTGATAGAAACTCCTGATTATCAGGTATATCAAACAAAACCATATTCTATTTATAAAGACCCAGTATGGAATAGTACTACTCGGAAAAAGCATACTGATGTAGAGCAGATTACATTCTACCACTGTGATCAGGTCGGAACACCACAAACCATGACCAATACTCGCGGTGAATGTGTATGGGAAATTCTCCAAGACACGTGGGGAACAGCATTAGAAATTAAAGCAGTAAATCAAGATAATCCATTTGAACAAAATAATTTACGCTTTCAAGGTCAATATTACGATCTGGAAACAGAACTGCACTATAACCTTTATCGTTATTATGAACCTCATAGTGCAAGATATGTGAGTAAAGATCCGATTGGTTTGAGTGGCGGAATTAATACCTCTGCTTATGTAAGTGATCCAACTCAATGGATAGATCCACGTGGGCTTGCATCGACAAATTCGATTGGTTCATATGGAAGTGTAAAATCAGCATCAGATACATATGAAAAGTATGCAACAAGTAAAAGTTTAAAAGATGTAGCTGAAAGATATGCAGCAGGGAAAACTGCTAATGCAAGTATTGTGGCAGGTGTGGGGATTGGTGGGTCTGTAGAATATAAAGGAAATGGTGTAACTAGGTCGACTTTAGAAAGAAGTATAGGCTTATATGGAGAAGCAAGTATCACCGAACCAGTCGATGGGTTTGCATTTGGTGAACGTAAAGATGGTAAATATGTAGAAGCATGCGCTGGTGTTATTAAATATAAGGCTTGTGGTGGTTCTAATACAGACAAGATTAATCTATATGGTAGATTGGAAAAACCACAAGGTATTTCTAAAGGATTGAAAATTGCTCAGGGCCAACAAACAACAGTTGACCATAAGTTACCGAAACTACCACGAATCTCAGATGCCCCATCCAAAATGGGTTATCACCCACTTGATTTTCCAAACCAAGGCATGTTTTAAATGAGAGATAATATGAAATTTTTCTTATCAATATTTATATTTAGTACATTAACTTTGGTAGGATGTGATTCATCTAATGTAAAAGTTAAAAGTTCTAATAGTGAGTTAAGCAAATATCAAAAAGATGCAGAAAATGGTGACCCTGTTGCCCAATACAATATGGGCGTAGTATATCAACAAGGTTTAAATGGTGAGAAAGTCGATTTAGATAAGGCTGTTTATTGGTTTGAAAAAGCTGCTAAGCAAGGTGAAGAAGATGCTAAATATAATTTGGGTGTAATTTATATTAGTGATAATTCAAAATATAGAAATGTTAAAAAAGCAATGGAAATTTTTTTAGAAGGTATGGATAAAAATGACGCAGAATCAATTAATCAATTAGGAATTATATATAAAGATGGTATTGATACTTCTGTAGATTATACAAAAGCGTTATCTTTATTTAAACAAGCAGCGAATTTAGGATCGAATAGTGCACAGTTTAATCTAGGGATAATGTATTTTAAAGGACAAGGTGTTAAACAAGATTTTACTGAAGCTAGAAAATGGTTTGAAAGAGCATATCAAACAGGTGAAAATATTGACGCGGCTTATACCCTTGCTGGAATGTATTATGAAGGGAGAGGAGGAAGTAAAGATATTGAAAAAGCACTAAATTTATATCAGTTCGCAGCTGATCATGGAGACCAAGAAGCTGCTAAAAATATAGAAATTATAAAAAAAGAATGTGGATGCGGATAAAAAATTATTAAATTGAACTGGGTTTAGATGAATAATATCTAAGCTCAGAACAGTATTTTATTAATTAAATATAATATTTTTATTATAATTGTTGTCGGTTTAATAAAAATAGATTTACTTTCTAAAATGAGCTTTTAATAATTTGAGTCTATTATGATTAAATATTTAAATATCTTTATATTCAGCCTATTAGTAGGGTGTAATAGCCCTAATAGTTCGGCAAATTCTGAATTTGAAAATTTGAAGAGCGCAGCAGAACAGGGGGATATTCGGGCTCAGTCACAAATGGGAGATGTGTACTTATTTGGTGAATATGATTTAAATGTTGATTATGAAAAGGCTTTTAATTGGTATAAAAAAGCTGCTGATCAAAATGATGCAAAATCACAATATAATTTAGCAATAATGTACCTTAATGGTTATGGAGTAAAAAAGGACTTATCAAAATCTGTAGAATATTATAGAAAATCTGCTTTAGAAGGTGATGCTGATAGTCAACTTCAATTAGGAATTAGATACCTAAATGGTGAGGGAGTTGAAAGCAATATAGAAACTGCAAAAGAATGGTTTCAGAAAGCAAAATTACCTGGGAATCAAGAAGCTGATATTTATTTGGAAAAAGTGAGTAATTAATAGGTGTTTTGAAAGTAATATTTTATAACTTATAGAAAATATATTATACTAAATATGAAATGGAAATACGATAATTCATAGTAGATTATCGTATTTATTAAATTAGGCGAGTGATTAGTTTAAAATATGAAATTTTTCTTATCAATATTTATATTTAGTACATTAACTTTGGTGGGATGTGATTTATCTAATGTAAAAGTTAAAAGTTCTAATAGTGAGTTAAGTAAATATCAAAAGAACGCAGAAAATGGTAACTCTATTGCCCAATATAATATGGGCGTAGTATATCAACAAGGTTTAAATGGTGAGAAAGTAGATTTAGACAAGGCTGTTTATTGGTTTGAGAAAGCTGCCGAACAGGGTGAAGAGGAAGCCCAAGCTAATTTGGGTATAATTTATTATACAGAGGGAACTAAATATACTAATATTACTAAGGCATTAGATACTTTTTCTGAGCTTTCAAAAAAAGATAATAGAGTAGCTCTTAATTTTTTAGGAAGAATGTATAAGGAGGGAGTTGGTGTAAAACAGGATAATAATAAGGCTTTTAATCTTTTTAATAGAGCTGCTCTTTTGGGTGACTTAAGTGCACAGTTTAATTTAGGTAATATGTATTTTAATGGTGAAGGGACCCCTTTAGACTATGAAAAGGCTGCCTATTGGTATAACAAGGCTATTATAAATGTGAAAGATGGGGATGCCGCTAAAATACTTGCTGGAATGTACTATGAAGGAAGAGGTGTAGAAAAAAATATTAATAAATCAATTGAATTACTTCAGATTGCTGCTGATCAAGGAGATCAAGAGGCGGCCCAAAATATAGAAATTATAAAAAGAGAGTGTGGTTGTTAATAAAGAATATATTAAACTGGTCTGGACTAAGATAAATAATATCTAAGCTCAGGATTGAATATATTTAATAAATTGAATTTAAAGTAATATTTTAAAATCTAGTATAAATGAGATTTTTATATATTAAGTGCTTAGATAAATATTAATTTAACTTAGATAATTCTTGGAGTGCATACAAATTCCCTGCCTCAGCAGACTTTTTAAGCCAAGTACGAGCTAAGGACAGATCTTTATCTACTCCTAGTCCGTCTTTATAAATTTTTCCAAGATGATATTGTGCATTACTTTCCCCTTGATTTGCAGCTGCCAAAAACCATTTTTGCGCTTGAGAATAATCTTGTTTTATACCATCTCCAAGGAAGTACATAAGCCCTAAATTATATTGGGCATCAATATCTCCTTGGACGGCAGCTTTCAAATACCATTGAGAAGCTTCTAGCTTATTTTGAGTTACTCCTCTGCCATGTAAAAACATGGTTGCTAGATTTGTTTGAGCATCTGAATCACCCGCATTTGCAGCATCTAAGTAGTATTTAATAGCTTCCTGATAGTCCTGCTTAATACCTAAACCTTTACTGTAGAAATTTCCAAGTTCATTTAAGGATGCAATGTCACCTTGTGCTGCGGCTTTCTCATACCAATATTTTGCTTTGACATAATCTGGCTTAATATACTCATTTCCCTTGTATAATAAACCTAAATTATATTGAGCATTAACATAACCTTTATTTGCAGATTGAGTGTACCATTCAATAGCTTTTAGAATATCGGCTTGAATGTCTTTATAACCTTCCGCATACATTACACCTAAATTGTACTGTGCTTCAGAATCTCCCTTTTCAGCTTTTGACTGGATATCAGTTAAATCAATATTGTTTTTTATATTAGTATTAGTCTGATTAGATTGCTGTTGTTTAGTATTGTCATCTGTTTGTTTTATAGATTTTGCCCATCCTGAATTCAGGATGCTTAAGAGACAAATAGTTAGAAAAATTCTTTTTGGTAACATCTTTTATCCTCTATAGATATTTTACTTTGGCTCTTATTTTCAGAGTTTAATTTTGACTTATTGAGACTCATCTAAATCACGTTCGCGGCAGGATAATTCATAGTAATTACCTTTTGGTAGAGAACGGATTTTAAAGCCATAGTAATCACTGGTTGACTCTATAGGACCGACACTACATTGATTTGTTTTTGCAAATTTTTCAATCAATTTCAAATTAGAAGTTTGCTTAAATACAGCTCCCCAACCTTCACTCACACAACAGCCAACATATTCAGACATATATTCATCCGAAATGAGTACAACATTTTGTCCCATAAACTCATAAGGCTTTTTGAGTTTATATATATCGTTATAATCTGCTCGTGAAATATTAGGTTTTTTTGAGATAAAGCCTTTTTGTTTGAGTATTTGGAACTTTAGGAAATCCTGCGGTCCAGTACCAAGTCCTCTATAAACCGAATTATTATCTTCTGCAAAGCTATACGAGCTAAACATACTGACTAAACTTAAAAATAATATTTTTCTCATTTTAAATTTCAAAAGTTATATAAGGCCGTAATTCTTTCATATCTAATAAGTAGCGTAAAGTAAGTAGCTGATTTTGAATTTCTCTCACTGACTTCGTAGGCATACACAGCTCATTTGAGTGACTATTTATATGATTCTTATGATTAAATATTGATAAAATAATAAGTAGGTTACTTAAAAGTTTTAATTTAATTGATTAGATTTTTGCTCATAGATTAATTTAGAAGCTCATTTGATAGTCTTTTTGTATATAATATGTATTCTTTGTATTTTAGTTATCTTTATAGAGTAAACATGAAAAAAATATTAATCATTACTATGGCGAGTTCTTTTGGTTTAATCGCATGTTCAACCACTGAAACATCAAGAACGATACAAAGTCCTCAAGTCACCGCAGCAACTTCTGCAATTAAATATAATGGGGTAAAAGCTCCTGTTTCTATTGGTAAGTTTGATAACCGCTCTAGTTATATGAGAGGAGTTTTCTCAGATAATGTAGACCGTTTAGGTGGCCAAGCGAAAACGATTCTTGAGACACATTTACAGCAAACTGGTTATTTCTCAGTTTTAAATCGCGATAATTTATCTGAAATCAAACAAGAAGTAGGTTATAGCAATACTGCTCAATCTATTAAAGGTGCTCGTTATGTGATTACTGGCGATGTATCTGAGTTTGGCCGTAAAGAAGTTGGTGATCAGCAACTATTTGGTATTTTAGGCCGCGGTAAACAGCAAGTTGCTTATGCAAAAGTTAATTTAAATATTATTGATGTAAAAACTTCAGAAGTTGTGCACTCAGTACAAGGTGCTGGTGAATATGCATTAGGCGCACGTGAAGTTTTAGGCTTTGGTTCTACTGCCTCTTATGATTCTACTTTAAATGGTAAAGTGCTCGATTTAGCTGTTCGTGAAGCAGTAAATAATCTTGTAACAGATATTCAAAATAACCGTTGGTCAATTCAATAATTTTGGATATGTGTTAGATGAAAAAAATTGTTTTAAGTAGTGTTCTTGCTTTGGGATTGGTGGGCTGTGCCACTGGTCCTCAATCTTTATATAATTGGGGAAGTTATCCGCATCAAACTTATTTGATGTATACCGCACCTGAAAAAGCGACACCAAGTGCACAAATAACGACATTAGAAGCTGAGATTCAAAAAACTAAAGGTAAGGGCCTAGCTGTTCCGCCGGGGTTATATGCGCATTTAGGATTATTGTATTTACAAGAAAATAATTCTCAAAAAGCAATCGAGTATTTCCAGCTTGAACGTCAAGTCTATCCAGAGTCTACAGTTTTAATGGATCGCTTATTGCAAAAAATGAATGCGAATGGTGGGAATACAAAATCATGATTAAGAAGTTTCTAATTGCTGGTTTGATTATTTCTAGCATTACATTTACTGGCTGTGCAGTTACTCCGGCACCGAATAAAGACATAACCGCTTATAAAGCTCATATGCCAAAGTCAATTTTGGTATTACCACCAGTCAATGATTCACCAGATGTAAAAGCAACTTACAGTTATTGGCCAACCGTAATAGCACCTGTAGCAGAAGCTGGCTATTATGTTTTTCCCATCTCTGTTGTAGATAACATGTTCAAAGAGAATGGTGTCACCAATGGCAGTGATGCGCAGTCTATTGCTCCTCAAAAATTACAAGAGATTTTTGGTGCAGATGCCGCTTTATACATTCGAATTAAAGAATATGGCTCTAAATATCAAGTAATTCAAAGTGTTGCTACGGTAAGTGCAGATGCAAAACTTGTGGATTTAAAAACAGGCGATGTGATTTGGACTGGTGAGAAAAAGTTATCCCAATCAAGTAGTGATAATAACTCTGGTTTACTTGGTGCTGTAGTCGGTGCTTTGGTTGAACAGATCTCTAGCAACTTTAATGATCGCGCTTATCCAATAGCAAGTATGGTAAATGCTCAACTGTTTACCCCGACTCCTTATAGTCCGGGTACAGGCTTATTATATGGCCCACGCTCACCTCAGTACCAACAAGATGGAATTGCGAAGTAAATTAAAATCTAAATTTGGGTTTTAATTTATTATATAAGTTGCTTCATATCTTTATGATTTGGAGCACTTTATAAAAGTTGAGTTTAAGCAGGAGAGCCAGTTGAAAATTGATTTTACCTGCTTAATTCAATTGAAATTAGTTTATTTCTTTACTTTAAAACGATATTTGCATTTTAGGCAGCGGTAGTCCTGAAATATATTTTTATCGATCATTACACCTGCTTTTTTACCAAAAATATTACCCACTACACCGCCAGTAATACCTGCACTGATTGCACCGACAAATGTGCCTACAGTACCGCCAACAATTACACCTAATGGTCCAGCTACAGTACCAATCGCTGCTCCTATAGAAGCACCTGTTGCAGCACCACCTACGGTACCCGCTGTAGTCCCTGCAGCTGTTAATAAAACACCGCCAGTGGTTTTAAGTAGTTTGTCATGGTCACGTGTTTCAATTTCTGTAGAACCACACTTTGGGCATTGCAGCGTTTTTTCCATAAAATTTTTCCTGTCTTTCATCATTAAGCGACGCAGTGAATGGAGCAAAATCAGTAAAGTGGATAAAAGAGCTATTTATGAAGCGTCTTTTCCTGATTGATGATCGCGATATATCTGGTCAGCCACGATTTTAGCTGAACATTGACACAAATATTTATAGATCATGTAAACACTTGTACCTTAATAATCATCTCTTAAAAATGTCTTAAGCACTATTTTTAAATGGATAGCATATAACTAAAAACTACTAAGTGATGGATGATTGATCAGACGAGATGCAGATATTTGGTCTGTTGAAATTTACAAAGAGGTGAGACTTATTTACAGCCGCTTAAAACAATAAAGGCTTATTCTGTTTGAATAAGCCTTTTAGGACGTTCAGAGTGATTTATCTAACCTTAAAACTTTATATAAACCAAGCATTAAAGTAATCCAGATCGGAATTAAAATTACTGATTCTTTAAAGCCTTGAGTCCACATAATGTATAAAATCATGCCGATAAAAATGAGCACGACATAGTTACTCAAAGGCGAAAATAGAGCAGGGAATTTGGCAACTTTTCCATCTAGTTTCATAGCTTGCTTAAACTTTAAATGGGTAAAGCTAATAATTGCCCAGTTCAAAACCAAAGCTGCAACAGCCATATACATAAGATGGCTTAAAGCTTCTTCTGGTACAAAGTAGTTGAGTAAAACACACCCAAAAATCAAAATAGAAGAGAAGACGACAGCAGCTGTGGGTACACCTTGTTTGCTTACTTTGGCAAAGACTTTAGGGGCATTGCCTTGTACTGCCAGTCCATACAACATTCGGCTGTTGGCATACATGCCGCTGTTATAAACTGAAAGTGCAGCAGTCAAAATAATAAAGTTAAGTAAATGTGCCGCCCAACCAATGCCAAGCTGACTAAAAATCATGACAAAGGGGCTTTTATCTAAACCACCAAGGTCCAGTTGGTTCCATGGAATAAGCGACATAATAATTGCGAGCGAGGCCACGTAAAAAACCAAAATTCGAAAAATAACTTGGTTAATGGCTTGTGGAATACTTTTTTCAGGATTTTCTGCTTCAGCAGCGGTCATTCCAATCAGTTCAATACCGCCAAATGCAAACATTAAAAAAGCGAGCATATAGAACATACCCGAAAAGCCATGCGGGAAAAATCCGCCATGCTGCCACAGGTTTGAAAAGCTCGCTATAGAATCATTGCCGGCTGTAAGCAATAAATATAAGCCAAACACAATCATTGAAATGACTGCGGTAACTTTAATAATGGCTAACCAAAATTCAGATTCGCCATAAAATTTAACATTGCCTAAGTTCAAGCACGTGACCAGCACAAAGAAAAATAAAACCGAAACCCATGCTGGGATATGAGGCCACCAATAATGTACATATTTAGCCACGGCGGTAAGCTCAGTCATCGCAACTAAAATGTACACAACCCAATAGTTCCAGCCCGATAAAAAACCGGGAAATCTTCCCCAATACTTTTGTGCAAAATAGCTAAAAGAGCCAACTACAGGTTCTTCGACAATCATTTCACCCATTTGGCGCATAATTAAAAATGCAACCAAACCAACAATGGCATAACCCAAAATGATTGAAGGACCAGCAGACTGAATGACTTGTGCAGAGCCTAAAAAAAGTCCTGTGCCCACAGCACCACCCATAGCGATTAACTGGATGTGACGATTTTTAAGTCCACGTTTTAATTGGGAAGATGAGTTACTCAAAATACTATGCGCTGTCTAAAAAAGCTGGCGCTATTGTAATGGATTGAATAGGGATAACCTAGTTTGAAAAGCAATATTGCCTTTATATAAAAAGATTCGCACAAAACTGTACGAATCTTTTTTAGAAAATGATGTTTTTCTAAATTAGAAAGATACCATTTTGCCCGGGTTAATCATTGCACCGATGCCATACATACTTTTTGCGAGTGGAATAACGACAGGGGCAAGCGTACGGCCAAAAATAATATTTTGATGGTCAATGTTAGATAACATTTCAAAGTCATTAGATTGCCCAACAAAGTCATTTGCAATGGCTTTACCAATGCGTACCGTCTGTGCAACACCATGTCCACTCCAGCCGTGAACTGCATAAATCGGGAACTTGTTACCAAACTTACGGCTGTCGACTGCACCATTAACGGTTAAATCAGTAGTGCCACTCCAGACAAAATCCATTTCTAGATTTTTAATTTGAGGGAAAACTGTATGAATTCGATGCTCTAGGTAATTTAAAGTTTTCTCTGGCCCCCAGCATGTGCCAGTACCTTGCCCACCAAATAATAAGCGGTTGTTAAACACAGGACGGTAGTAATCAATCTGGAACTGAGTGTCATAAACCGGATGTCCAAATGGCAGAAGCTCTTTGGTATCAAACTCTAAAGGAGCGGTGGTCGCGACATAAGTGTAAAACGGAATAGTGGTATTGTTCTGCTCAGATAAAAGTTTAAACGAGGCATGGTGTACCGCTAAAACTACAGACTTTTTGGCTTTCACGACTGCATTTGCTGTGTGAACATAAATACCATCTGCCTTTTCTTCTATTGAAATAACTTCTGTTTGTTCATAAACACTACCGCCGTTTTTGCAAAAGCCATAAATTAAACCACGGTTTAGAGCCAACGGATGAATTTGTCCACCTAACTCATCAATTAAACCGCCTGTATAGTAGTCTGACTTAATAAAGTCCATGAGTTCATGTTTACCCACAATACGAGTATGGTCTTCACCTAAGTATTTTCGGGCATCGGCACCTTGGGTTAAGCCAACCAAATGTCCTTCATGAACGGCGGCAGTAATATGCCCGTATTTACGGTCAAAGTTGAGTTGGTATTTTTCAGAGATATCATCAATGAGTTGCATGGCTTCCGTAGAAGTAAAATGCCATAGCTTTTTGGCATCTTCATAACTTAATCGGTCAGCCATTTCTTGAGCTTCCCAGCGTGCTAAACCTGGGGTAAGTTGTCCGCCATTTCGCCCTGAAGCTGCACTACCAATACGGTTTTTTTCTAATAAAACGGTATCTACGCCTTCTTCAGCTAAGTGTAGGGCAGTCGATGAACCCAATAAACCACCACCAATAACCACGACATCACATTCAATATCAGCATTTAAACTGTCAAATGTATGCCAATCGGACAGGGAACTTTCATAGTAGTTTGCTGGGTTATTTACCGAAGTGCCATTAACCGTAGTTGAGTCAAATTGCGCGTGTTTTGGATTTAACCAGCTCCATTCTTTACCCACTTGTAAAGACTTACTTGGTTTATATTCCACATCTTTTAAAAGTTGAGGTTTAGAAATAATTTTCATGACGATGTTCCTTAAAAAATTAATAAGCATTACTAATTGCAATACTTTGTTTTTTAATCGTTTTATAAATGAATAAGAGAATGCCTAAAGTTAACCAGAAGCATCCAAAAATCAGTGAAGATGAGTCGAGATTGAGCCATAAACAAATAATGCTAATGACCGATAACAACGGTAAAAATAGGTTTAGAAATTTATTTTTAAAACCTGAACGTTGTTTATCTTTAATATAAAATTTCATAAAAACTGAGAAGTTTACGGCTGTAAAAGCAACGAGCGCACCAAAACTGATCAGACTAACAACTTGAGCTAAATCTAAGAAAATAGCTGACATTGAAATAAGCCCGACAAATAAAACCGAGAAAAATGGTGTCCCTAAAGAGCTATGGATGGTTCCAAAATACTTTTTAGGAAAAATATTGTCGGACCCCATTATATACAGTAAACGCGAAGCACTGGCATGTGAGGCAAGACCTGAGGCGACTGTGTTCATAATTTGGCCGCATAAGAATATGGACTGAAACAAAGCACCACCCACATAAAGCACAATTTCTGGTAATGCTTCTGAAGGATGATGAAAGCGAACATTGTTTGGAAAATAAAGTTGAATAAACCAAGCAGCTGTGAAGAAAATAAGCCCACCCGCAAGTGTGGTTAACATGACTGCTCGGGGAATATTCTTGGTGGGTTGTTTGGTTTCATTTGAAAGGGTAGTAACTGCATCAAAACCTAAAAATGAAAAACATAAAACCGAAGCACCAGCAACAAGCGGTAATAGTGATTGTTGACCATGCCATAGTGGAGCCAGAGTAAGCACATGCTCATAACCTTGGGTCGAACCAATACCTCGAACCACTAAATATACAAAAATGACCATGAGGATAATCGGAGCAAACACAAATACGAGACTTAAGTTGGCAAGTAACCGAATACGGAAACAGTTGACTAAAGTCACAAGGCCCGCCGATACCAGCACCCAAAACCAATAAGGCATACTCGGAATGAGTGCGGTGAGATAAATTGCAGCCAGCAACACATTAATAAGCGGTAATAACAGATAGTCGAGTAGAGAGCACCAGCCAACGAAAAATCCACTTCTAGGCCCTAAACTTTCTGCAGTATAACTATAGGCCGAACCTGATCTTTCTGAGTTTTTACTAAACCTCGCATAGCTCCAAGCAGTAAGCAGCATCGCGCCTAAAGCAAGTAAATATGCGAGGGGAACATGACCATTGGTAATTCCGGAAACAATACCGAAAGTATCAAAAACCGTCATGGGGGTCATATAGGCAATACCAATAATTGTAACTTGCCATAGTGATAGTTTTTTTAAGGAAGACGCTTTATTTTCCATGTCTTTTCAACCTCAAATTTCGTTGTTTTTGCTTTTCATCCAGAAAGGCGATGCTATTTTTAGGCCAAAACTTCCCCTAGACCTGAATAAACAAGTCTATTTGAAGAAAGTTTGAACAACAGCTAAGGGTTTAAAGTGCTATATCACCTTGATGGCACACTAAAGCGAGAATAAAAGGCCAATATTCTTTGCTTTTTAGATGACAACCAGCTGGAAAGACTGACATGGTTGCGAGAAAAACTGTTGATCAGTCTTTTCTTTAAATAATGTCCCGGTTCTGATGCTAATGTCATTTGAAGTAATGACCCGAGATGAATCATTCATAATGACAGTCTTTTGCTTAATATTTTTGAGTTTGGGCATAAGCAGTTTTTCGAGAGCCGAAACTAAAATATCGGTCGCAATGACGCCAATAAAGTGGCCATGAATCATGACAGGGTGGGCAATAGTAATGGTGTAGGCACCATTACAGATATAATCAACATAAGGTCCATGTATGCATGGACTTTTATTTTGTGCAGGTTTATGGAACCACTCAAATGAGCGGAAATCTAAAAAACGCTGCGCATTTTGATAGTTTTCAAGTTTTGCTTGTTGTAATTGATCTTCTTTTTTATACCACCATTCGAGTGTCCAGTAGTCTTGTTCCTCTTGAGTTGCCGGACTATAACTCGCAAAACCAGTTCCTTGACTATAATGGCTCTGATTAAGTGCTTTTTTAATTTCCTTTTGCAAAGCAGAGCGTTCTGAAGTTGAAAGCTTAATATCTGCATTTTTTTCAGATGCATGCTTTGACAAAATCTTGCTCGCCTTAGTTGCGAGTTTTTCTGTAATAGAGGTTGTTTCGTCAACCACCGTCTTTAACAAATTTTGTAGCTCTTCTATATCTAACTGTTGGGTCATTCCTATAACTCCTAAAATTCCATATTTCTAACTTGATTATTGATAAGCCATCATATTTATTATTTTTATTCACTCGATAACTTATACCGAAGCATTTGGTCAGTGAGCATTGAAACTATTTTTCGGGCTTGAATCACAGCTTCATTTTCATTGTTTTGCATAAAAGACGACAAAAGATGGTGATATTGTTTTACAACTTCACGGTGAAAATCATCATCTTGATAAAGTACGGCGATAAGCGGAGCCCATTCAGCCTGAATCGTGAGTTCCTGATTTGCCAGCCTTGCAGATTGGGCAAATGAGGTAAGCGTCAGCAAACAACGTAAATCAAGCTGTGCACGTGTATCTGCTTCAACAGCTTGTTCAAATTGTTCAATTAACTCTTTTATTTTGTTAAGTTCATATTCAGTGGTTCTTTGAGCGGCCAGATAGGCACTATGACTTAAAATTGCACTGTGAAACTCACCTAAATCGGCAAGATACTCATTTGAAGCTTGGCGCAAAGGATGTTGATTTAAAAGTAAATCAGAAGGTAGCTCACAAACAAAACTTCCACCATTTCTTCCACGACGTGTATCAATTAAACCTTTTACGCGTAAAGTATTTAATGCTTCGCGAACAGTGATTGGCGAAACTCCCATTAAGCGTGCTAAGTCTGCTTCATTAGGAAGTTGTTCATTGCTTTTGAGCAAACCAGAGATAATTGCATTTTCCAAGCGTTCTACAACTTGTTCCGAACGAGTTGCTTGAGCAATAGGTGCAAAAATTATCGTATATGCTGACATGGCGAATTCTCTAAAAGCTAAGTCAAAAGACTTAGCTTAATGAAGCGGATAAATAGTTATTAAAACACGCCATAACCATGGACAGCCTGTTCATCTTCAGGCACAGCCGGTATTGCATCCCAAAGTTCAACAATTTTGCCATTATCTACACGCCATAGTTCAAAATATGCATGTCGGTTACCAGCAATACTGCCTTCGGAATGTGTCAATACAAATTGACCATCAGCAATGGAGCGATGCGTTTTTGAGTATACCAAACCTTGTCCTTCATTACGGATATTGTTCAAAAAATCAATGACTGCTTTAACACCATCACCAATATCTGGACTATGTTGAATGAACTGGTCGCCATCGGTATATTCTTTAAAGGCATCATAATTGCCATCAATTAATGACTTCTTAAAGAAAGATGTCACAATTTCGCGGTTTTTCTCTGGGTCATGGTGAGTTACGATTTCAGTGGGACCATCTAGTTGAGTTCTACCACTTACATTTGGCGCAGCTTCTGCCACAAGACCATCCCAATGCTCGACAATTTTGCCGTCTTTAACTCGGTAAATATCAAACCCAACCAATGGTTTTTCATCTAAGCCCTGAAAGCGGCCATGAATTGCAACCAAGTCACCATCTGCGAGTACACGTACAGCTTCGTGTTGCATATCTGGGCAGTCTTCTACCAGTTGACGTAAACCTGAAATACCATTTGCAACGAGTGGTGAGTGCTCTATAAAGTCTTCAGAAAAATAACGGTCTAGAGCAGTGGTGTCATGCAAATTAAATAACTCGTGGTGTGCTTTAGTCACCAAATCTTTCATTTCTTGCTTATTCATTTTGATCTCCTTTCAAAACGCATTGTTATTATTCGTTTGAACTCATCACATGTTTAACACGGGTATATTCTTCAAAACCGTAGCCAGATAAATCTTTACCATATCCTGACTTTTTGAAGCCGCCGTGTGGCATTTCCGCGGTTAAAGGAATATGGGTATTAATCCAAACTGTACCGAAATCAAGTTCACGTGACAGACGTGTTGCGCGAGCATGATCCTTGGTCCAAACACTTGAAGCTAGGCCATATTCAACATCGTTGGCTTTTTCAATGGCATCATTTTCATCTGTAAATTTCTGAACGGTAATCACTGGTCCAAAAATTTCGTTCTGAATAGCATCGTCGTGTTGTTTTAAACCACTAATAACAGTCGGTTCAAAATAGAAGCCTGGGCGGTCTGCCTGTTTTCCGCCTGTTTCAACTTTGGCATGAGCAGGTAAGTTGTCGATAAACGCTTTAACATTCTTTAATTGATTGGCATTGTTAAGAGGACCATAAAGCGCGTCTTGATCATCTGGTTCGCCAAAACGTGTATTTTTTGCAGCTTCAACAAGTTTAGCTAAAAACTCGTCATGAACAGATTCAGCCACAATCACACGTGTTGCAGCAGTACAGTCTTGACCTGCGTTGAAATAGCCTGTTAAAGCAATCATTTCTACGGCTTTATCAAGATCTGCATCTTCAAAAACCAGTACAGGTGCTTTACCACCAAGTTCAAGATGAGCTTTTGCTAAATTTGCCGCAGCAGAAGCAGCAACTTGTAATCCGGCGCGAACTGAACCTGTAATCGAAACGAGAGCAGGGGTTTTATGTGATACCACTTTTGAACCCACTTGCGCTTGGCCTAACACCACGTTAAATGCACCCTTCGGAAAAAATGGTGCAGCAATTTCTGCAAGTAAAAGGGTACTTTCAGGTGTTGTGTCACTTGGTTTTAATACGACAGTGTTACCCGCTGCCAGAGCAGGAGCAATTTTCCAAATTGCCATCATGAGTGGATAGTTCCAAGGTGTAACCTGACCAACCACACCGACTGGTTCGCGGCGAATAGAAGAAGTTAAACCTTCTAAATATTCGCCAGTTGCTGTGCCATCGAGTAAGCGGGCAGCACCTGCAAAGAAACGAACTTGATCTGCCGATGCACCAACTTCTTCAGATGCAATTAAATGTTTTAACTGACCTGTATTGCGGCTTTGCGCTTCAATCAAACGGTCAGCATTTGCTTCAATAGCATCTGCCAAATTCAGTAATGCTTTTTGACGAGTCGAAGGTGTACTACGTCCCCAAATTTTAAATGCTTCTTTTGCAGCAGCATAAGCTGCATCAACTTCTGCCTCGGTCGCATTCGGCGATTGTGCATAGACTTCACCAGTGACTGGGCTTACCAAATCGAAGAAATCATTTCCTTTGCTAGCAACATATTCGCCGTTAATGAAGTGTTGTAGTTGAGTTTTAGCCATTTTTTATACCTTGTCCTTAGGTTTTAACATATAACATATAATACTATATGTATTATTTTTTAAATTTTCTGTCAAATGCTTTGATGAGGGGATTAAGTAGAAAAAGGGTAAGTTCAACTGAGAAGGTGTTTTAAGTTTTTGATTTTGATTATTTAAAAAAATTAAAAATTTATTGAGGATTATTAGAATAGGTTCATCGTTAGAATGGTGCTTTTAGATTTAACAAGCGACCATAGAGAATTTTTTGAATGAAAGGGAAATGGATGAGCTTAGTCGTATAGTCAGCTCATCCCATATTTAATTTGAGATTTAACGTAATGATTAGGTCTTATGGCTCGCCAGCAAAATGCTAGTTTCACTGTTGTAAATACCTGAAATATTTCGAATTCTTTCTAATACTTTATCGAAGTTTTCTAAGGTGTCGGAGCGTAGCTCGACCAAAATATCCCATTTACCGTTAGTTTTATGCAGACATTCAACCGCGCTTTCTAGACGTAGTTCTTTAATCACAGACTGTGCTTTAGTACCTTCGACCATAATGCTCATCCATGCGCGGATGACATTGCGTTCAGCATTTGGTTTAAAACGAACCGTATATCCAGTAATGATGCCGGAAGACTCCAGATATTCCATTCTCTTTTTAACCGTTGCTCTTGAAACATGAACTTTTTCGGCTATCTCGGTTACAGACATCCGAGCGTTATCTTTAAGTAAACCTAAAATAATTTGATCAATATTGTCCATAATGTCATTGTCAATTATCAGATTGATAAAAAATAATTCATTTTTTACTAAATTACAAATTTTGTGAGTCATTTTGATTTTTAATAATAGACCCATCGATAATCCTAATAATCTTAATTTGATGGGCAAGCCACAATGAATAATTTTGCAGTTTCCAGAAATGACTTTAACGAATGGATGGTTCCAGTATTTGCACCGGCAAATTTCATTCCTGTACGTGGTGAAGGTTCACGTATCTGGGATCAAGAAAATAAAGAATATATCGATTTTGCAGGCGGGATTGCAGTAAATGCATTAGGTCATGCGCATCCAGTGGCAGTTAATGCGTTAACAGAACAAGCAAAAAAACTTTGGCATGTCGGCAATGGTTATACTAATGAACCCGTACTGCGTCTTGCTAAACAACTCACTGAAAATACATTTGCAGACAAAGTATTCTTCTGTAACTCAGGTGCAGAAGCAAATGAAGCAGCATTAAAGCTTGCTCGTAAAGTTGGACTCGACAGTGGTGTTGCGGGTAAAAGCGGTATTGTGGCATTTAACAATGCGTTTCACGGCCGTACTTTATTTACTGTTTCGGCTGGTGGTCAGCCAAAATATTCACAAGACTTTGCACCACTTCCAAACGGCATTAGCCATGTTGCTTATAATGATTTAGATGCGGCTAAAGCAGTTATTAATGAGCAAACCTGTGCAGTAATTGTAGAGCCTGTACAAGGTGAGGGTGGGGTAATTCCTGCTGATATCGAATTTTTAAAAGGTTTACGTGCACTGTGTGATCAGTTTGGTGCCTTACTTATTTTTGATGAAGTGCAAACAGGTGTCGGCCGTACAGGTGCACTTTATGCTTACATGAACTACGGTGTTACACCGGATGTGCTTACTACTGCAAAAGCATTGGGCGGTGGTTTCCCTGTCGGTGCAATGCTAACAACTGATAAATTTGCGCCGCATTTTTCAGTGGGTACACACGGTACGACTTATGGCGGTAACCCGCTGGCAAGTGCAGTTGCAGGTGCAGTCTTTGAGTTTATTAATACACCAGAAGTGCTGAATGGCGTTAAAGAGCGCCATGATTACTATAAAAACGCTTTAAATCAATTAAATGAAAAATATGAAGTCTTTAAAACAATTCGTGGCGAAGGTTTACTTCTTGGTTGTGTTTTAAAAGATAAATTTGCAGGTAAAGCAAAAGATATTAATAACCTTGCGGGTGAGGAAGGTTTATTAAGTCTGATTGCTGGCCCAAATGTTGTCCGTTTTACACCATCGTTAATTATTCCTTTTTCTGATATTGATGAAGGTCTAAAACGTTTTGAACGTGCAATTGCTCGCTTTGTAGAAATTCAAAAGGATGAACAAGCAGCATGATGATTATTCGCTACATTGAACCTAAGGATGTTAATGATCTTTACCTTTTGGCTCAAAAAGCGGGTTTTGGTTTGACATCTTTGCAGCCAAATATTGAAAAGTTGGCGGCACGTATTGAACGGGCTTGTAAAACAGTAGCAGGTGAATTACCAAAAGCAGATCAGGTTTATTTATTTGTTTTAGAAGATACTGAGCTCAATAAAGTGGTGGGTGTTTGCGGTATTGAAGTTGCGCTTGGTTTAAAAGAGCCTTGGTACAATTTCCATGTAGGCACCCAAGTGCATGCCTCGGAACCTTTAAGTGTCTATAACGCTTTACCAACTTTGTATTTGAGTAATGACCACACGAATTGTAGCGAGCTTTGTACGTTATTTTTAGATCCAGACTACCGTTTAAATAAAAATGGTAAGTTTTTATCTAAAGTACGATTCTTGTTCTTGTCTGCATTTCGTCAATATTTCGAAGAAACCATTGTTGCCGAAATGCGTGGTTATTCCGATGCAAATGGGCAATCACCATTTTGGAATGCGGTAGGCCATAAATTTTTTAATATTGAATTTACCAAAGCGGACTATTTAAGCGGAATAGGGCAAAAGGCTTTTATTGCCGAGCTGATGCCGAGACATCCGCTCTATGTCGATATGTTGCCAGACGATGCTAAAGCGGCAATTGGTATGGTTCATCCAAATACTCGACCAGCCTACAATCTTTTGCTAGAAGAAGGGCTTCGTTATAAAGGTTATATAGATATTTTTGACGGTGGCGCGACGCTACAGGCAGATATTGAAAATTTACGCGCTATTAAAGAAAGTCAGATTTTAGCAGTCAAAGTTGTAGACTCTACTCGTCTAAATTTAGGCGATGAGCCTTATATTGTTGCTAATGACGATTATGAAAACTATCGGGCAATTGTGGTGTACAGCTCACCTTATCAGGAACAACTACAGCTAAGCGCCGAACAGGCTCAAGAACTGAACGTTGAAAATGGAGCATTAGTCCGCGTCTTGAGTATTAATGTTAAACAGGTTTCAAAACCAAAAGCAGCAAATAGGTCGGAAAATACCCAGTATTTGCAAATGGTGGTTAATTAGGCAGTGAGTTTTCATAACTCACCAAATTTCATGTGGAATACTATATTATCCCTGAGTCAAAAAATTGATATGGATATACATCATCTTAATAGAATGAAAGGGACTTATAGGTTCATTTTTATCGATTAAGATGATGAGGCATAACGGGATAATTCTATGGTTAATATTTTATTGTTTTAAATAACTATTTTAAGATTTAAAAATGGAATTTACTAAATTATAAGTGGTTTTAATAATATTTGTAGGATGATTTATTCGGTTCAAGCGAAACTCATAACTCATATTATTAAAACATATTTATAACGGTTGCTATAAATTGGAGTTAATATTACATGAGTAATAATAAAGGAAAGCAGTTCCTGGAAGGAGACCTCCTTGGCAGTCAACATATGACTGGTCAAGAAGAGGAAAAATTGCAACGCTCATTGACAAATCGCCATATTCAAATGATTGCGATTGGCGGTGCAATTGGTACCGGATTATTTATGGGTTCCGGGAAAACATTAAGTGTTTCCGGTACTTCAATTATTTTAACCTATTTAATTATTGGCTTTTTCTTTTTCTTCGTGATGCGAGCAATGGGTGAGTTATTGCTTGCAAATACGAACTTTAAAACATTTGCCGATTTCGCAACCGCTTATTTAGGTCCATGGGCAGGTTTTTTTCTCGGTTGGTCTTATTGGTGTAACTGGATTATTACAGCGATTGCCGATGTAATTGTGATCGGGGGGTATATGCAGTTTTGGTATCCTGATTTACCCGTTTGGATTCCTGCATTTACTTCATTAGCCATATTAACCATACTCAACTTTGTGGCCGTTCGTTTGTTTGGTGAACTGGAGTTTTGGTTCTCACTCATCAAAATTACCGCAATTATTTTATTTATTTTGGCGGGTATTTACTTAATTGGTACCGGATTTACCTCTCCAAATGGGGTCAAGGCTTCGGTGAGCCATTTATTTGAAACAGAGTCGATGTTCCCATATGGAGTAACAGGTTTCTTGGCGGGCTTCCAAATTGCTATTTTTGCATTTGTAGGTATTGAGCTGGTAGGTACAACTGCCGCAGAAACAAAAGACCCGCATACTTCACTTCCAAAAGCCATCAACTCTATTCCTTTACGTATTTTATTATTCTATGTAGGTGCACTAGTTTGTATTATTGCAGTTACATCTTGGGCAAAAGTTTCACCGGAAAAAAGTCCCTTTGTAGAAATGTTCACTCTAGTTGGTTTACCTATTGCAGCCGGTTTAATTAACTTTGTTGTTGCGACTTCCGCTTTATCTTCTGCAAACAGTGGAATCTTTGCGACCAGTCGTATGTTATACGGTTTAGCATTAGACAACGATGCACCTAAAAGCTTTAGTAAGCTGTCAAAAAGAAAAGTTCCAATTCGTGGACTCGTGTTTTCAATGGCGTGCGTAACAGTGGGAACCTCGATTTTATTTATTGTTCCAAATGTCATGACGGCATTTACGATTATTTCAGCGCTCACTTCAATTTTATGTATTTTTACATTTATGCTGATTGTGATGTCATATATTTATTATCGTAAGAAAAGTCCAGAATTACATATTCAATCAAAATATAAAATGCCTGGTGGTTTATTTATGGCATGGATGACTATGTTGTTTTTAGTATTTACTATTGTCATTTTAGCTTTAGATCACGACACTTTAATTGCACTTGAATGCTCACCAATCTGGTTTATTGGTTTATTTATTGCCTATAAATATAAAAAGAAAAAGATGTTGCAGCTTGATATTTTAAAAGCACAAAAGGCTGATTATATTTAAACAAAGTGTAGTGATTTTATTTGTTTAAAAAATAATAAAAAGCCTCATTACGAGGCTTTTTTTATAATCTATTATTTAATATTTGGATCGCCTTTTTTCAAGAAAAAGCGAATTGCCAGTTTTTGCAAGAATGTTCCATAAGGAGGGTGGAAAAGCTGGGTCGGGAAAAATCGATGACGGATAAATACAGTTTTTGCATGTGAAAGTTCACGGAAACCTTCTTCACCATGATATGACCCCATACCTGAGTTGCCGATACCCCCAAAAGGAGCGTCATGGTTAACTACATGCCAACCCCAGTCATTGATGGTCACACCACCTGAATGAGTTTCACGTAAAATTCGGTCGCGTTCTACTGAACTATGTGTAAAGCAATAAAGTGCTAAAGGTCGTTCGTCCGATTTCACATAGGTAATTGCGTCATCTAAAGAATCATAAGCCACCACAGGTAAAATAGGGCCAAAGAGTTCTTCTTTCATAATGCGCATGTCTGGCGTGCAGTTCAGCACAATCTGTACAGGCATCCTACGGCCTTGTTGATCAAAACTATAAGTGTCGCAAGGAATAATGCGTGCACCTTTTTCTTGTGCATCGGTCAAAATATCTTGAATACGTTTTAAATGGCGGTCATTGACAATCGATGTGTAATTTTCATTGTTTGTGATGTTTTGACCAAACATTTTTATAAAGCTTGATTTTGCAGCATCTACAAACTCATTAATACTTTCTTTAGGAACCAAGGCATAGTCAGGTGCTACACAGATTTGACCACTATTGGTTGCTTTACCATGGGTAATACGTTTTGCTGCATCGGCAAGCGGGTAATTACGGCTTACAATGGCTGGTGATTTACCACCTAACTCAAGCGTAACAGGTGTTAAATTTTCAGCAGCAGCTCGCATGACGACTTTGCCAATGGCAGGAGAGCCAGTAAAGACAATGTGGTTAAATGGCAAAGTGGTAAATCTTGCTGGGTCTGTAATTTCTTCACCAAAAACCGCCACTTCATCTTCATTGAAAACTTCGGCAAGCATGCGTCGTAGCATGGCATTGGTATTGGGGGTAATTTCAGGCAGCTTAATCATGACTCGGTTGCCCGCAGCTAACGCGGCAATGAGTGGGCCAAGTGCTAAATAAACGGGGAAGTTCCAAGGCACAATCACACCAACCACACCTTTAGGTTGGTATTGCACGCTTAAACGGTTTGATAAAAATAAAAGCTCGGTACGGCGTTTACTTGGGCGCATCCAGCGACGTAAATGATGAATCGCATGATCAGCTTCCAACACAGAGCCAAGCAAATCTAAAAGTTTAGATTCATCGAGTGATCTTGAACTAAAGTCAGCATTAATTGCGGTAGCTAAAGCATCTTGATAGCGAATAATTTGTTTCTTAAGCTGATGCAGTTTTGTGCGGCGTGACTCAAGACTTGGGTAGGGATCTGCCTCAAAATTGGCGCGTTGTTTGGAAAAAATAAGTTCCATATCTTCAGTGGCAGAGCCGTTATATTCTTTTAAGGTGGACTGTTCCATTATTATTCCTTCCATACTTTTGCTTATCATACTTTATGCTTGAAGCGTTGTATGGTCGATGTTAAATTGAGACAACAAGAGGTAGTTTAGTGCCATTATGCACGTCACTCTAGGGATGGTGTGAGTTAAATGCCTAAAAAGCTTTATAAAAATGCAAATGCTATTATCGAAGGAAACTATGATAATACATCCTTAGGTTCGAATACATATTTGCTGGGTTTGACTAGTTTATTTGATGAAATGGGCTTGCAAGGTCATTCAATAGTAGAAGTTCTGTCGGGCACAAATATTTTGCCAGATGCTATAAATCAGCCTTCTTTATATATTTCTCAAGTCCAAAAAATTCAGCTATTTCAAAATATTCAAAAGCTATCAAATGATCCACTTATTGGTCTGCGCGCAGGTCAAAAGCAGCGACTGTCAGATTTTGGGGTGTATGGCTACGCACTATATTCTTCGCGTAATTTTAGACAAGCAGTCGAGCTTGGCATTCGACATATTAAGCTTGCAGGGCCTATTTTAAAGAAGTCATTTTATATTCGAGATGACGTTGCCATTTTTGAAGGGCAGGACATTATTGCACTGGGTAAGCTTCTGCCTTTGGTGTGCGAGTTTTGGTTTAGTTCAATGCAAACCTTAATTGAACGGGTGCTTGAAGGACCATTTCAAGCGAAGAAGCTTTTGTTGCCCTATCCAGCGCCTGACTATGCAGAAGAATATGAAAAAGTTTTTCATTGTCCCGTTCAGTTTAATGCTGGGGTGATGCAATGGCACTTTGATTTAAAATGGCTCGATGTACCTTGCCCAAATGCTAACCCGATTACTGCTGATATGTGTAAGTCCTTTTGTGAGCGGATGCTAGGCGCTGCTGAACTTGAAGAGCCTGAGCTTGTGAAAACAATCCGTTTAATATTATTGGATAGAACGGGGCTTTTTCCGTCGGCTCAAGAAATGGCTGAACGCTTACATATGTCAAAACGCACTTTACACCGGCGCTTGGCAGGGTTTAATTTGACTTACCAAGAATTGTTAGATGAAACACGGCGCCGTCTTGCTGATGAATATTTGCGAGAGACAACTTTAACCATAGATGAAATTGCTGAGAGAATTGGCTTTTCAGATACTTCTAACTTTCGAAAAGCCTATCGCCATTGGACAGGCATTTCACCAAATGAGTATCGAATACAGTACCTAAATTAGATTAAGGTTTGTTTGTTATTTAAATCGAGAGAGTAACTTTTTCTGCAAAAATGGATTACAGAGCAAAATCGCAAATAAAATAATAAATATGCCGATAATGCTGAATAGATCCGGTAATTCATGCCAAAAAACAAATCCCCAAATTCCTGCAAAAATAATAGCAATGTAATTCATTGGGCCAATTTGTCCTGCCGGGGCTAGGCTGTAGGCATAAGACATAAACAGTTGGCTAATGTTTGCTAAAAGTCCTGCGGCAATGAGCAGGGCTAGTTCATGCCAAGTGAAAATACGCCAATGCCAGAACATTGGAATAGAGGAAATTAAACTACCAAAAATACAGAAGTAAAAAACAATACGCTCAGGCGGCTCTGTACTGGTTAAAGCTCTTACAGTGACAAAGGCTATTGCTGATAAAAAGCAGGCGCCCAAGCCAATAAAAGATAATGCGTTAAATAGACCTTGGTCGGGTTTAGCGACAAATAAAACCCCAATGAGACCAATCACAGCGGCAAAAATCATCGATTTGGTAATTTTTTCTTTTAAGAAAAGCCATGCAATCAGTGGAATAAAGATAGGAGATGAATAACTAAAAACCATAGCGTTTGATAGTTTTAAGTTCGCAATTGCATAGAAAAAACCATACATTGCGGCAAGACCCACTAAGCTTCGCCACGTGTGCATCCAGAGTTTATCAGTTTTAATAAAGCCTAAGCCCTGTTTAAACAGCATCGGAATAAAAATAAATAAACCTACTGCATTTCTAAAAAACACGACGGTCGCGTTGTCTACCGTTTGCGAAGCAAAACGAATGCACACTCCCATAATGGAAAATAATAATGCCGATGTCATAAGACAAAGCAGTGCTTTTCCAAGTTGGGTTGAGGGGAGATTTGGAGCAGTCTGATTTTGCATATCGAAATGAGTTTTTGGTTTTCGGTATTATCTTAGCAGTGATGCAGGCATTGGATGAAATATCATTTGATAATGATTCAATAGTGATACTTATTAGAATAAAAAAAGAGAGCCTAGGTCAGCTCTCTTTTAATTTTATAGGGTTTTATTTACAGCTAAAGTTTTCAGCTTTTTCGCTATCACCTTGCCCATTGTAACGAGCAATCAGTGGGTAAGGACAAAGTGGACGGGTGCGGTCTGGTGCCCAGTCTTGTGGAAGTTCAGTATTGATTTGACCACTCGGGTTACCTGCGCCGCGTGCAGTCGCAATAATTTTGTCAGGTGCTTGTCCATATTCCACCCAGTTAACTAAAGCAGTCAATGCATCAAATTGGTCGGTCGCAATGCCATCACGGGTATGGTTCATGCCCGGAACTCTAAAGAAACGTGCAAATTCAGGTGCTGTACCTTTTGCATCATTTTTATAGTGTTGTAGCAGTTGATCGTACCAATTTTGGGTGTCATCTACAGAGAAAACGCCATCTGCTGTGCCTTGTACCACAATCATTTTTCCACCGTGATTACGAAGTTTATCTAGATTAAGTTCGTCAGGTGGCATCATGAATGACATCGAACTTTCGGTATACACATCATTGGTTGCCGAGAGTTTTGGATAGTCTGTATCGAAGTTAAAATTAAAGGCAAATTGTCTAGAGTTTTGAGTTACAGTTGGGTCTGGTGGAACCTGAAAAAGAATGCCGACTGCAACGGGGTCACGTGCTGTTCCCACCGAAGATTCGAATTTCCAGCTTGCCCAGTTGCTTCCCACTAAACCGGGGTCGAAAGGCTGGGTTGCATAGAGGGCTTGTCCAGCCGAATTTACAGGACCACGGTAAATATTGGCTAATACATCAATTTGTTCGGTACTTAGGCATGTACCATCCCTTGTGCTTGGGCAAACAGGTACATCTTTGTGAAGATCAAAAGCTGTACGGCAAGCTTCGACATCTTGAACCAAGCCATCTGCAACACCGTCTAAAGCATCACATCGATCTAAAATCGCTTGTGCTAATACTTTGCGCTCTGAAAGAGTAAGAGCAGTACTTAAGTCATTTTCATCTGTTGCGGCACGACGAAGCTGTTGTGCGGTGTAGAGTTGGGCTGCAGCTGCACGAGGTAGGTGAAAACCTGGTGTGCTTGCTAAAATGCCATCATATTGGTCACCCAAACGAGTTGCTGCAATCATGGCATGACGCCCGCCGTTCGATGTACCACCTGCATAGGAGCGGTCTGGCAATTTACCATATGCGGCTTTAATTAGGTTTTTTGCCATAGGCGTGAGTTTGGTAATTGCACCATAGCCGTAGTTAATTCTAGCTTGAGGGTCTAAACCAAACATTGGATTTTGTGAAGCATTATGTCCGGCATCAGAGGAAATAACAGCAAAACCATCATGCAGGGCATTGGTCAGTGGACCACCGCTGCCGACCTGACCTGTTGCAGGCACTAAGTTGCCATCGGTTCCGCCATTACCTTGATAGAGAAAACGACCATTCCAGTCAACAGGTAAGCGCATTTCAAAACCAATTTGATAGGTTTGTCCATCGACAGGGCTTATACGTTGATCCATATAACCTTTAACCAAACAATGAGCGCCAATCGGTTTATTGGCGACAGTCAATGTGCCTGCCTCTTGAAGAGTGGAGGAGCTAATGACCGTATTGTTGTATTGAAATCCGAGTAAGTCCGTACAGCTTCCTGTCATTTTTACGCCAACAGCAGGAGATAACTGTGGTGGTTTGGTTGTTGAGGGAGCCGTTGTGTCAGCATTATCACTTCCACAGCCTGCCAAAGCACCAAGCATGGCAAGCACTAAAGCGGAGCGGGTCAAAATTCGTTTATTGTTGGTGTAATTCATTTATTCATATCCTTATTGAATGAATGTTTGTAATTAATCTAAAACCAAAAAATTAGCTGTGCTTCGTGCGATCATTTTGTTGTTTTGCCAAGCTTCACTTTCGAGATTCAGTACAGTTTTGCCTTGTTTAATGAATCGGCATTTTGTAATGACTTCGCCTACAGCACAGGGCCTTAAAAAATCCATCGTTAAGTTAATGGTGGTAGCGGGTTTATGGTCATTGGCGAGATATGCAAAAAGTCCCATCACGTCGTCAAGCATGGCGCAGATCATGCCACCTTCAACTGTGCCACGTGGATTGGTAAAGCTTTCTAGTGCTGTGTAGTGAATGCTAAGTTCAGTGTTTTTGTCATTCCAATGGATATTATGGCCACCCAAATGGTGATGGATGGGCGGTAAGTGTTCTAAAGTTTTTTGATCCATAATGAAGGCTCCATGCTGAATTATTTATTTCCCAAAATAAAAAGAGGTTCTATGTGTAATAGAACCTCCTGTTTTGAATTATTTAAATTTCCATGTGTAGTCGATGTTGAGACGGGTTTCGTTTACAGGTTTGATATTGGCTGTAGAGAGCATATTGTTGTCATATATGGCATAGCGCGCACGTAACCCTAGATTTTTTAACCAGCCACTTTGAACGGTGTAGCCTAAATCAAAGTCTGTTTCTCGCTCTTTTAGATTAGTTCCGCCTAAGTTAGGTGCATAAATATTGTGACCTGTGGTGTAACGGGTCATAAAACGTAAACCCGGTACAAAATCTTTAAAGTCATATTCATAACGGAAGCTATAGGCCTTTTCTTTTGGGTTTAAAAACTCGCCCGGCCATGTATCAATAAGGAGTCCAGTTTCACCACCAGTCAAATACGGGAAAGCGGTATCGCCGTGATGTTGGAAAGTTCCAAAAATAAACTTATGGTTTTGATGTTTGAGTTCGAAATGCGCATGGTAAAGGTCATTATCGACTAAGCCTGCTTTTGCTTGTCCGTCGTCTCGGCTGCGGTAGTAGCGTAATTGTGAACTCAGATTGGACGTATCATTAATTTTATATTGGTGTAATGCACCGACCATAGTTTGGTTATAAAGATTATCAACATCCATGTAAAAAGCGGTGAGTTTTAGTGCAGGATTAAACTGATAGTTTCCACCTAAGTAATAAAGCCCATCAGTTTCAGCACTTTTAAATCGTCCATTTACGCCTGAAATTTTAATTTTTTCATAGTTGGTCGAATCACGATGATTCACTTTATCGAGGTAAGCTGCCTGTAAATCAAAATCTTTAATATCTTTACTGGTGAGTGAAATTCCTCGATAGGTTTGAGGAAGCAAACGAGCAGGTGAAGCCACTAAAACAGGGTTCATTGGCATTAATGTACCGATGCGTAGCTCGGTCTGGCTTATTTTGGCTTTTGCTGTGACCCCAATTTCCCCATAAGAGTCAGCAGGCTCATTGGTGCGCGTGTCTCTAGGTAAGTTTCCTGTACCTCCGTGCTCGGCATCGGCAACAAGTTTAAAGCCTGCCGTTGCAAGCACATCCAGCCCAAAACCGACAGTCCCTTCGGTATAACCTGAATTGGCTTTAAGAATAAACCCTTGTGTCCAGTCCTTGGCGGCAGGGTAAGCAGATTGCTCTTGGTAGTCGCGGTCAAAATAGAAATTTCGTGTGGTGAGTTCTACTGAACTGTTATCAATAAAACTGCCAGCCCACACTGAACCTGAGAGCATAAGGGTAGAGTACATCCATAATTTCGACATAGCATTTCTTCCTGAAATATCATTTTTTGTTTTCAACAAGGCATAGTTGTTGTGTCTGCCTTATTTGATTTTTTAAATCGAATTATTTTCCGAGCAGTTCTCGGGCCACGATTTCTTTCATAATTTCATTGGTTCCCCCATAAATTTTTTGTACCCGTGCATCCACAAAAAAGCGTGAAATCGGGTATTCCTGCATGTAACCGTAGCCACCGAAAAGCTGAAGTAATTGGTCAATCACTTCACATTGGACATCGGTAATAAAGCATTTCAGTGCGGCAACTTGAGTCACGCTTAACTGGTGTTGTTGATACAGCGTTGCACATTGATCTACAAAGGCTTGGGCGGCTTTTGCTTTGATTTGCGCGTTTGCTAGTACAAATCGCGTGTTTTGCATTTGGCTTAAAGGTTGTCCGAAGGCTTTACGTTCTAATACATAGTCTTTGGTCAGTTCGATGGCGCCTAAAATTGACCCCAAAGCCATCATTGAAATGCTTAAACGCTCACGCGGTAACTCTTGCATTAAATAAGCAAAACCTTGTCCTTCCTCACCCAAACGCTGAGTTGCAGGCACACAAACATCATCAAAAAATAGTTCGGCTGTATCTTGGGCATGGAGTCCGATTTTTTGTAAAGAGCGACCTTTTTTAACGCCGTCTAAAGCAGCATCCACTAATAAAATTGATATGCCTTTTGCTTTGGCTTGCGGATCGGTTTTTGCTACAAGAACAATCAGGTCGGCATGCAAGCCATTTGATATAAATGTTTTTGAACCATTCACACGATATTGGTCATTTTCTAAAATGGCCTGAGTGCGTATAGCCTGTAAGTCTGAACCCGCATTGGCCTCTGTCATGGCAATTGCAGTGACGACTTCACCTGTCACCATTTTGGGTAGCCAATAACGTTTTTGCTCTTCAGATCCAATATTTTGTAGATAAGGAGAGACCAGCTCATTTTGCCCACCAATGGCAACTGCCAAAGACGCAAAGCCAGCTTGAGCAGTTTCTTGAACCAGCATGAGGGAGTAATGAACAGGAGCGCCATAGCCGCCATATTCCTCAGGCACATCGACACACAAAAAACCATTTTCCCCAAGACGAAGCCATAGATCACGTGGGATGAGGCCTTCGTGTTCCCATTGTTCATAATACGGAGCAACTTGTTCTTTTAAGAACCTGCGATAGCTGTTCCGAAATAGTTCAAATTCTGTATCGTGTAGCATGTTGAACCTTTTTTTGGCAAAAGTGAGGCTAAGGCCCAAACCGAAGTTTGAGCTTCCTTTTTTATTTCAATTGCTTATTGTTTTAAGGTGGGCACCCGAATAATCAGCGGGTTATCAGTCTGCTTTTGATAAAGCTCTTCAATTAAAGCGGCACGGCGCTTGGTAATACTGCTTTGATTGAGGTTGCCTTTATCGGTTACTTCGCCTGCATCGAGTTGAGGTGGCTCGGTCATTAAATAAAGCATTGAGACTGTGTTTGAACTGCCAGTCGCATCTTTATTAAAGGTTGTTAAAAATTGGCGGAACCATTGCTGGACTTTAGGATGCTGTAATATCTCTGCTTGAGAATGTTCACCAAGCTTAAGACCTGCATATTGAGCGCAAGCTTCTAATTTTGGAAAAATCAGAAAACCAATAGCATTCAGGTTTGAACCAGTAATACAAACATCTTGGATGAGTAAATTACCTTGAATGAGCACTTTGTTGCGTAATGTGCCCACATTCACAAAAGTCCCTGTATTGAGTTTAAAGTCTTCGGCAATTCGTCCGTCATACATGAGACCTTTAGTTGGATCATTGACATCGACCAAACGAACGGCATCGCCTGTATGGAAAAAGCCTTCATCATCAAAAATAGTGCTTTGTTGGTCCGCTTTTAAGCGCCAATAGCCTTTCATGACGTGTTTGCCACGAACACAGAACTCAAGTTTGTCATCACATGGCACTAGCTTAATTTCACATCCCGGAGCAGGGTAACCAATAAAGCCAGCCATCACGCGTGGGCCAGTTGTAAAAGCACAAGAGGGAGCAGTTTCAGTCATACCCAATCCGCTCATGATGCGAATTTTTTCTCCGCAATGTTGCTGAGCAATTTTGTCGAGCCTGTTCCAGCCCGCTTCTGAAAGCGCTGCGCCTGCAAAGAATAAAATTTTAACTTTGGCAAAAAAGCGGTCTCTTAATTCTTCATCTTTTTCTAACGCTTCGGTGAGTTCTTCCCAGCCTTTTGGCACATTTAAATAAACTGTTGGAGAAATTTCTTTGAGGTTACGAATGGTTTCGTCAAATTTTCCTGCAACGGGTTTGCCATCATCAATGTAAATCGTACCGCCGTTATAGAGTGCGATGCCGACATTGTGACTGCCGCCAAATGTGTGGTGCCAAGACAGCCAGTCGAGTAGGACAGGCGGCGTTTCTTCAAACTCAGGGAAAGTCTGCAATAACATTTGCTGATTAACACACAACATTAAATGTGTGGTCGGTACAGCTTTAGGTAATTTGGTTGAACCTGATGTAAATAAGAATTTGGCAATCTGGTTTTCATCAAGGGTTTGGTAAAACTCTTGAACATTTGAAACTGGTGTATCTAACAGCGATTGAAAAGACGTGCAGATCTGATCGCCTACAATACCTTTATTGGTCACCACTTCAATATCGGATGTAATGCATGCCTGAATGGCTTTGGCAAAAGCTTGTCCATCGCTGGCATAAACCATACCAGGTGTGAGCACTTCAAACACATGTTTGAGTTTGCCGAAGTCTTGAGAAATAAGAGAATAGGCAGGGGAAATAGCCGAGAAAGGCACACCTGCCAGCATGGCACCCATAGACAGTGTTAAATGTTCGAGATCATTGCCACTTAAAATAACGAGTGGTCGTTCTTGGCTTAAATTACGGTCATGCAAAGCTTGAGCAATGTGCCATGCGCGTTGTAGAACTTCTGCATAACTTAGTTTGACCCATTCACCTTGAGCATTGCGTTTTGCTGCAAAAATATGGTCGGGTTTGGTTTGTGCAAAATGAATTAATCGATCTGTCAGTTTTTGGGGATACGGTTTTAATTGCTCTTTTGGGCTGATATAGAGCGTTTGATCTTTATAGTGATAATGAATATCGTGTTGCCCTAATTTTACGAACCGTTCGCGGTCTTGTGATTGAGTGGCATTCATTTGCATTTCTTTCACTCCATGGAAAGCGCATCACTGCGCTTTATTTTTTTTGCATCATGCAATTTTTATTTAATATGTCGGTATTCGCATTAGCCTGACTAAATCGGGTAATGACGTGATTGGGTTTGAATGGTAATCCAGCGTAAATCGGTAAACTCGGCAATAGATGCTTTACTACCAAATCGTCCGTATCCACTTGATTTTGTTCCGCCAAATGGCATTTGAGCTTCGTCATGTACGGTTGCGCCGTTAATATGACAAATACCCGAATCAATCTGTTTAGCGACTTCTAATGCTTGTGAAATATTCTGGCTAAACACAGCTGAAGAAAGGCCGAACTCACTATCATTTGCCAGTGCTACACCTTCCTCAATGCTTGAAAAACGTTGAACTGTGCATACAGGCCCAAAAGATTCTTCACGATAAAGCAGCATGTCAGGTTTAATATTGAGCACTAACGTCGGTTGCATGGTGGTGTCTTCAATATGGATACCTAAAGGTAAGTCAGCCCCTTTGTTTTGAGCATCTTCCAGCAAATGCTGAATACGGTTTGCAGCGCGGCGACTTTCTAAAACACCGAGTACATTGTCTTTTGAGGTTGGATTACCTGCCTGAATAGAACGGGTTTTCTCAATCAGTTTTTCAATAAACTGGTCGGCAATATTGTCTTGAACCAAAACACGTTCGGTCGACATACAAATTTGCCCCTGATTAAAGAATGCTCCAAAAGCGACTGCATTTACGGCTTCATTAATATCAGCCTCATTTAAAACCACAACAGGGGCTTTACCACCAAGTTCAAGTAAAACAGGTTTTAAATATTTAGCAGCAGTCTCGGCAATAATTTTGCCGACTTTGGTTGAACCGGTAAAATTAATGCGTTTCACAGCTGGATGAGACACTAAGCGTTCCACGATTTGTGGTGCATCTTCGGCGGCATGCGTAATCACATTCACGACACCTTCACCCAGACCTGCTTCATGTAACACTTCACCAATGAGACGATGTGTTGCAGGGCAGGCTTCCGATGCTTTTAACACAACCGTGTTACCACAAGCCAAAGGCATGGCAAGTGCACGTGTTGCCAAAATGACAGGGGCGTTCCAAGGCGCAATCCCTACAATCACACCACAAGGAACGCGTACACCCATTGCAAGATTGCCCGGCACATCTGACGGAATTAAGCTTCCATCAATTTGTGTGGTCATTGCTGCTGCTTCACGTAACATGTTGGCAGCAAGGTGAACGTTAAACCCATACCATGTTGCAGTTGAACCTGTTTCTTGCATTCCAGTTCGAATGAATTGCTCGGTCTTTTGGTCCATTAAATCGGCTGCTTTTAATAAGCGTAAGCGGCGCTCGGTAGGCGAGATTTTCGACCATACTTTAAAAGCTTGTTGTGCCGAATCGATTGCACGATCAACATCTTCCAGTGTTGCAGCAGCAGCTTTAGTTGCCACTGATCCATCAATTGGGCTAATACGCTCAAAAGTTGCCTGATTTGATGCATCAACAGATTGACCGTGAATAAGTAACTGTACATTTTGCATGGGTTGTGTCCTTACATTGCCATTAAAGAATCAAAAGTTAACCAGTACGTTTATAACTCTGTAAACCCGGTTTAATTGATTTTTCATCTAAGAATTGTTTCAAACCTTCTTGGCGGCCATTTTCTGTATCGCGGTGGATACATTGATCAAGTTTGGCATATAAGTAGTCTTCGTTTTGGTCCCATGTCAGTTCGCGGCAACGCTTAAATCCATTTTTAGCGGTACGAAGAACCACAGGGTTTTTCTCAAGTAAGCAATTTGCAAGTTCAGTCACTTCTGCTTTTAATTGGGCAAGCGGTACGCTTTTGTTCACAAGGCCCATGGTTTCGGCTTCTTTACCGCTAAAGGTTTTACCCGTCATGATGTAGTACAAAGAGGCACGGTGACCAACAGTGTCTGCCATTGCTTTACTTACAAGGTTGCCCGGTGGGATACCCCAGTTAATTTCAGATAAACCGAAAGTTGCTTCATCGGCTGCAATTGCGAGGTCACAAGCCACTAAAGGTGAGAAACCGCCTCCAAAGCACCAGCCGTTGACCATAGCAATAGTTGGTTTTGAATACATACGAAGAAGTTGCCACTGCCAGCGACATGAGTCGCGGCGAATACGTTCTTGGAAAATTTCAGGCTGAGTGTCGACTTCACGGAAATATTCCTTCAAATCCATACCCGCTGTCCAAGAATCACCTGCACCCGTCAAAACCAAAACACGTGCATCTTGATCAAGCTCAAGAGTTTCAAGCACATCAATCATTTCACGATTGAGTGTTGGGCTCATGGCATTTTTCTTTTCCGGACGGTTTAGGGTGACCCATGCAATTCCATCTTCAACTTTAACATCTACTGTTTCCCAGCGGTTTTCATAACTCATCTTCATACTCCTTGAATGATTTTTTTGCTGTTCTGGGATTTAATCTAATATCAGTTAAACTTACATTCAAGTCTTTTTTATAAAATTTCATAAATATTTTTTAATTCATTGTATTTTAAATATTAATTATTTTTTAAATTAATTTATCATAAAAATATGTTGATTTTTTAGTAAGTTTAACTGATATTTTTGGTGTGTTTAAACAACAATACACAAAGGGCTAAATGGAACGACTAGTCAATAAAGGACAACACAATGGAAAAAATATCAGGACAGCCTTCAAGGGCAAAAATAACGTTGCTACTGTGCTTTGCCATAGCAATTTTTGAAGGCTTTGATCTTCAATCAATGGGGGTAGCCGCTCCACGAATGCGGGCTGAGTTTATGTTAGATAATGCCCAGATGGCGTGGGCATTTAGTGCTGCAATTTTGGGAACACTCCCAGGCGCAATATTAGGCGGTCGGTTTGCCGATATCGTCGGGCGTAAGAAAATTCTAATTTTTAGTATTTTACTTTTTGGAATTATGTCTTTGCTAACCGCCTATGCTGCTAACTTCAGTTTGCTATTACTCATTCGTTTTTGTACAGGTTTAGGAATGGGAGGGGCATTACCAATGATGATTACACTGGCATCTGAGGCTGTACCTGACCAGCACAAAGGGACCGCAGTGAGCATTATGTATAGTGGCATTCCTTTTGGTGGATTACTCACTTCTGTTGTTGCTATGTCGTTGGCAGGCGATGCAGAGTGGCGTCATATTTTCTATATCGGGGGGATTGCGCCTATTTTACTCATTCCACTGATTATGCGCTTTTTACCTGAGTCAAATGATTATCTGCAACGTAAAGTTCAAGCACAGCAAACCACGCCATTCTTTGAAGTTTTATTTGCCAAAGAACGTCGTATGTCGACCATTCAGCTTTGGATAAGTTTTTTCTGCACATTGGTGGTGTTGTACTTTTTGTTGAACTGGTTGCCGTTGCTGATGGGTGCGCAAGGCTTATCGAAACTACAGGCGAACTATGTACAGATGGGCTACAACGTTGGTGGAATTTTAGGTTCGGTTCTGATGGGTGTATTGCTTGATAAATTACGCATGAGTTTTGTGATTAAGCTGATTTATCTAGGTATTTTATTTTCGCTTTGTTGTTTAGCAATTTCTCCAACCGTTGCTTTACTTGCACTTTCGGCAGTGGGTTGTGGTTTATTCATTGTAGGTGGACAATCGGCGCTGTATGGTTTGGCTGCCATGTATTATCCAACCGAAATGCGTGGAACCGGAGTTGGCGCAGCGGTTGCAATCGGGCGTATTGGTTCATTTGCTGGGCCTTTAATGGCTGGTTTTTTACTCTCACTTGGACAAAGCTCGACCATCGTGATTGGTTCAAGTATTCCAGTGATTTTAATTGCAGCGATCTCTGCATTACTTCTTGTCAAAAAACCTAAACAGCCTGTACATTTAGTACAAAGCTCAGGTGCTCGCTAAGTTTTAACGAAAGTATGGGGTTAGAACCTCATACTTTCACTACAGATTTTCTTATGATGATTGAAAGGTTATGGTACGTTCGAATTTAGTTCAAAAAAAAGTAGAAGATGAGCCTAAGTTAAGTTACATGATTGCTCGTGTTGACCGAATTATTAGTAAACATTTAACAGAACATTTAAAAGAGCTTGAAATTACCTTACCGCAATTTACCGCACTTTCTGTTTTAGCTTCAAAAAGTAATTTATCTAATGCTAAGCTCGCTGAGCGTTCTTTCATAAAGCCGCAATCTGCCAATAAAATTTTGCAAGATTTACTGGTGAATGGCTGGATTGAGAAAAAACCAGACCCAACACATGGCCGCCGTATTTTAATTACCCTGACTGAAAGCGGGATTGAAAAGTTAAACAAATGCAATGAAGTGGTTTTAAAAGTCGAAGAAAAAATGCTTGAAGGCATTGATATTAACTTGGCTTATTTGATCCGTAATAATCTCGATATTATGGTCAATAATCTTAAAAATTTTAAATAAGTGTATTTGTTTAGGTTGAGATAAATTGCTAAGTACTGATTCACACAGAAAATTGATTTCATTTTGCAAATGAACTTGCTAGCATCGAAGTGACGTTTTTGATGATGTGTGGCAACGAATGTCTTCAGGACAACAAGTTTTACTAAAACTAAGAAAAATGATTATTTCAGGGGAACTTGAAGGCGGTGCCAGAATTGCCGAGATTCCTACTGCCGAGTTACTTGGTGTTTCGCGCCAGCCTGTTCGTATAGCCTTTCGGTTGCTTGAACAAGAAGGTCTCCTCATTAAAAATCCAACTCGTGGTTACACGGTTCGTGAAATTTCCGGAAAACTGGTGCATGACGCACTTGAAGTGCGAGGGGTACTGGAAGGATTGGCTGCGAAAACTTTGGCAGAACAAGGCTTAAGCGAAGAGCAGAAAAAAACGTTGCAACATTGCATTCAGGAAACAGAAAAACTCTTTAATGAAAAGGACGAGTTTGGTGATGCTGAACTAGAGCGTTATCATCATTTTAATGTCATCTTTCATGACACCATTATTGAAGGCGCGCAAAACGTTGCGCTCATACAAGCCTTGGCTAAAAATAATCAATTGCCGATGGCTTCTGCTCAAGCCATTACCTATGACCAGAACCAAGCTTTATCGGAATATCGCCGATTGCACTATGCACATCTGCAGCATTGTTCGATTTTCGATGCATTGGTAAATCGTCAGGCAGGGCGTGCTGAAACGTTAATGCGCGAACACAGTAGTGTGGTGATTTTAGGTGAAACCCTAAGAAATGTTCTCAGCGCTTAAGGTAAAAGAAGTTCCTTTATTTTTGAATAAAGGAACTGGGGTATTAAAGTTCAATCACAAGATGTTTAGTTTTTGCACGAGAACAGCAGGGCGTAAACTGATCATTTAGAGCATGTTCTTCAGCAGTCATAAACAAATCGCGATGATCTGGCGTACCTTCTACCACACGGGTAATACATGTGCCACAAATGCCTTGTTCACATGAAACAGGAATATCAAAACCATTCGCAATTAATGCTTCCGTAGCAGTCTGCTCTGGTAATACTTCAATTCGGCGGCCCGTACCTTTCACTTCAATCGTAAAAGCTTCATTGTTAGACGTATCTACTTTTTGCGCGACAAAATGCTCTTGATGTAACTGTTCGCTATGCCAACCCGTTTGCTCGGCTGAATTCATGACAAACTGCATAAACCCTGTAGGTCCACACACATATAAGTGTTTATCAGGTGAAACTTGGCCCAAAACCTCTGCCATATTACATTCGGTGTCCGGTTGGTCTTGAATATGAAAATGGACTTGGTCACTAAAGTGCTCGGTTAAATTGCCATAAAAGGCAATCATTTCATGACTACGAACAAAGTAGTGCAATTCGAAAGGAGTATTGGCCGACTTAAGCCGATATGCCATCGACAAAATAGGGGTAATACCAATACCACCCGCAAATAAAACCGCTTGTTTGGTTTGAGGGTGAATTTCAAATAAATTACGAGGTTCACCAATTTTTAAATGATCGCCTTCACGATATTCGGTGTGAATGCAACGTGAGCCACCGCGTGAATTGGCATCATGTAAAACACCAATCACATAACGATGCTTTTCACTACAGCAATTTGAAAGTGAATATTGGCGAGTGAGGCCATTTTTCAGATGCACATCAATATGTGCACCTGCTTCAAAACTCGGCAGCTCCATACCATTTGCTGCAACCAATTCAAACGCACGAATAGTCGGGGTGAGCTGATGAATTTTTTGAATAATAACGTCCATGTTTATGCTCCTTTAAATAATCCGAATGTTTGGAAACTTCTGTGCGGACGTTTCAGGAAGCGTTTTATTTTCTTCGGCAAGTAGTCGGTCAATGACCTTACGGGACTGGACACCGCCTGCGTCGATATTGAGCATCAGTAATTTGCGATGTGGATTATTTAAAATGTTTTGCTGCTGTTGCTCCAGCATTTCTAAATCTTCAGTAAAGATTTTGCCTTGGCCTTCACGAATTTGATCGGTGAGTTCAGCATTATCTGGCTGGAAGTTGCGTGCCATTCCCCAGAAATACCAATGTGATGTTTCAGTTTCCGGCGTAATAAAATCGACCACGATTGAGGAAACTTTTTTGTCACTTGGTGCGTGATAACCACCATGTCCGGCATGCGCTACACCTACTTCAATGTGAACATTACTTGGCGCAAAGAAGTGGCAACGTTGCCAACGGTCAACAGGTACATCATCTGCCAAATGATTGCCGCGAAGGGCCATTTGCCAAAATGGAGGTGCAATCACATTTTCCATATAGCGTTCGGTAATGACATGGTCACCGTCAACTTTAGTCACTGGCAGGGCTTCATCAATTTCTTTTTGCCCAATACTGCTTGAGTGAACATAGGTTTCGTGGGTTAAATCCATTAGGTTGTCGATCATTAGGCGATAGTCGCACTGAATGTGAAACAGGCCTCCGCCATAGCTCCATTCGGGATGATCTGCCCATTCTAAAGTTGGGAGTTTTGCTTCATCTGCTAAAGCTTTTTCACCTGGCCATACCCAAATAAAGCCGAACTTTTCAACAACTGCATATGCTTTATTGCAAGGGAAACCATTTACACGCTGAGCTGGCATTGAAACAGTCTTTCCATCACAGCCCATAACTAAGCCATGGTAACCACAGACAAGGTTGCCATCTTCGACATAGCCCAGTGAAAGTGGGGCACCACGATGCGGACAAAAATCTTCAACGGCTGTTACTTTGTTTTCTTTGCCACGGTAAAAAACGATTTTTTCACCACAGATGGTACGACCTAATGGTTTATCTTGGATTTCTTCTGGACGGCAGGCTACATACCATGCATTTTTAATAAACATTTGTGACGACTCCTTATCACTTATTGGATCCAATTTATAATAAATAAAAATATTGGTCAATTGATAAGCAGGATCTTTTTTTACATTACTTTCCTTGATTGTTTATATCTTTAATATTAATTCAGATTTTTTTATTTTTTAAAAGTTTTGGTCATTAAAGTTTAATTTGGATCCATATTTATTAAGTTAGAGGAGGAGTAAGGAGAAATCCTTTGAGTTGTACAATTGGAAATAGATAAATTTTTATGGATCCACATTTGTAATTTTAAATAAATTATACTTATATTTTTCAGTTATTTAATTTGGTGATTATTAAATTTTAAAAATATTGTTGATTTTTTGGATCCAAATAATCAGTATAGAAAAAGAGCAGGATGCTCCAAAAAACAAATATTCCTCTAGGTCATGATGGATACGGATATGCATAACCACCCAATCGCTCATATTAGCAATGTCGTGTGTATCTCTTATCCACATTGGGAGATGCACAAATGGAAAGAGATGTTCTAAGCGAGATCAATCAAAATAATATGAGCCGTTATCAATGGTTCATCATTTTGATCTGTATTTGTCTCAATATTATTGATGGCTTTGACGTGATGGTAATGGCATTTACTGCTCCATCCGTGTCAGCAGAATGGTCACTTTCAGGGGCACAAATTGGCTTATTGCTGAGTTCAGGTCTTTTTGGGATGGCTGCCGGTTCAATTTTTCTTGCGCCTTTAGCCGATAAAATCGGTCGCCGTTTACTTATCTTGGTTTGTTTAGTGATTGCAGGTCTTAGCATGTTGGGCTGTGCTTTGGTGCAAAGTCATGGCATGTTGGCAGCACTTCGGTTTATTACCGGAATTGGGGTAGGCGGGATTCTTGCGAGTAGTAATGTCTTGGCAAGTGAGTATGCCAATGCACGCTGGCGCAGTCTCGCAGTGAGCTTAATGTCTACAGGTTATGGCATTGGTGCGACACTAGGCGGAGTACTCTCACTGGCTTTGATTGAGCATTTAGGTTGGCGTTCAATCTTTTTGGCAGGAGGCATCACAACCATAGTGATGTTGCTGATTAGTGCATGGTTATTACCTGAATCTTTAGATTATTTGTTGGCAAAAAGACCAAAACAGGCATTAGAACGTATTAACGCAACAGTAAATCGTATGGGGTTAACTGCTTTAAAAGCTTTACCTTATTACGGCCAGAATAATCAAAAAAATACAGGTGATATTGGTAAATTATTTTCAGGGCAGCAGGGGTTCCAGACACTTTGTCTTTGGTTTGCATTCTTTTTAGTGATGTTTGGCTTTTATTTTGTCATGAGCTGGACACCAAAAATTCTGATTTCAATGGGAATGTCACCAGAGCAAGGCGTAAGTACCGGCATTTTAATTAGTATTGGCGGTATTTTTGGGGCGGCCATTATTGGTTTATTGGCATCACGCATGAAAGTCTTTTATGCCTTAAGTCTGTTTTTAGGACTAACCTCGGCATGTGTTTTCCTATTTGTTGCTGTCTCATCTCAAGTCAGCATTGCACTCATAGTCGGTTTATTACTTGGCACCCTCATTAACGGTTGTGTGGCAGGTTTATATTCTATTTCTCCAACAATTTATGATGCTGAAATCCGTAGTCGCGGTGTGGGTTATGCAATTGGTTTTGGTCGGATTGGGGCAATTTTATCGCCAACGGTCGCAGGCATTTTCTTAGATAAAGGTATTGCACCTGCAACGCTGTATGCCTATTACGGTGTGGTGTTTATTTTGGCTATTTTCCTGATTTTGAGTTTGGGTAGCGCTTTTTACCGCAGTCAAAAAGAGCAAAACTTCTCATTTAAAACAGCACCTTAATCCACTAAAAATTAAATAGTTGAGTTAAAAAATGAAAAAGACACCATTATGGGTGGGGGTATGCTTGTGCCCATTATTTAGTCAAGTTGTGCATGCCGAGTTTATAGCAAACAGTAAAGCTGAGCTGACACTGCGTAGTTTTTACTTTGACCGAGACTATAAAAAAGACCCATATCCCTATACCGCAGCTAGAGATTGGGCACAGGGTTTAATTTTTAAAGGACAGTCGGGTTATACCGAAGGGACAGTTGGTTTCGGTGTTGATGTACTGGCAATGGCAGGTTTTAACCTGATGGGAAGCCGTGCTGATGACTATGCGCGTAGTGGCTTACTCCCAGTGAATACCGATAACTCGCGTGATGATTATTATGGAAAAATCGGCATTACAGGAAAGGCTAAATTTAGAAAAAATGAGCTTTTTGTGGGCGATTTGGTTCCACAATTGCCAACCATATTTTCATCGCCAGCGCGTTTGTTCCCTCAGACTTATCGCGGTATTCGCTTTGTTTCAAATGAAATTCCAAATCTTCAACTCGAAGGTTTTTATGTCGACGAAGTGCGGCAGCGCGATTCCATTCGTTATACCGATGTTGGAACAGACAATATCAATCATCGTTTTGACAAAGCTGCCACCACTGACTCGTTTTATACTTTAGGTGGAAGTTATCAGTTAAAAGACTATCGTTTACGGGCTTACCATGCTGAACTTAAAGATATTTACCAGCAACAGTTTTTAGGCTTTAACGGAAAACAACCTTTAAAAGATCAGCTTAATTTTTTAAGTGACGTGCGGTTTTTTAATAGCGAAGAAACGGGCAGCAAAAAAATTGGAGAAGTTGATAACCGACATATTAGTGGCTTATTTGGTTTTAACTATCAAAATCATACGGTTTCTTTGGGCTATATGCAGTCGTTTGGCTCGACTGGTTTACCGTTTTTGTCGGGAACTGAAAGTCCAGTCGTGCTTGATTTTATGAGTTCGGACTATTCAAATAAAGATGAAAAAGTCTATTCGATTCGTTATGAATATGACTTTAAAAATGCGCGGGTAGGTGATGTTTCATTAAATGGACTGCGTTTTATGACTCGCTATGCAAAAGGCGAAAACATTGATTTACTGCAATATGGCGATCAGCGTTTTAAAGAAGAATCGATGGAGTTTGATTTGGGCTATAAAATTCCTGAAGGTAAATTAAAAGGCTTAGGAGTGCGGGCCCGCTTTTCTCACTACCGTAATGATATGCCAACGAATATGACCTTCCACTCGGCAAATGAAACGCGTTTGAATGTTGATTACACCTTTAAATTTTAATGCTCAATATTTATTAAATTAAAGATAAGTTAAAACATTGTGACCATCAATGTTTTAACTTTAGTTATCAACTTCACAAAATCACTCTATAATACCGCCAATCCTATTAAAGCCCATTGAGTCGTTCATTAAACACATGGCTTTAATCTCTCATTTTTTTAAGTCAATTTCTTCGCTGTGATTCGGCTTATTTTTCAATATTTAGAATTTTATGTGTCTGTGCTGACACATAAAAATATTTAGGTGCCAGCATGGAAATCAAGGTTAATTATCTCGACAATCTTCGACAGGAAGCTAAGTTCGATGACTTTACGGTAATTGCCGATCAACCAATTCGCTACAAGGGTGACGGTTCGGCACCGGGCCCATTTGACTACTTTTTAGCATCATCAGCATTGTGTGCAGCGTACTTTGTAAAAGTGTATTGTGCAGCTCGAGATATCCCAACCGATAATATTCGTTTATCGCAAAATAATATTGTTGATCCTGAAAACCGCTATAAGCAAACCTTTAAAATTCAAATTGAATTACCAGCCGATATTTCAGAGAAAGATCGCCAAGGGATTTTACGTTCGATTGACCGCTGTACTGTTAAAAAAGTCATTCAAACGGGTCCTGAATTTATTATTGAAGAAGTTGAAAGTATTGATGCAGATGCACAAGCATTGTTATTGCCAAGCTTAACTTCAGAAAACCATACCTATATTCAAGGTAAAGATTTACCATTAGAAGAAACCATTGCCAATATGTCTGCTATTTTGGCAAATTTGGGCATGAAGATCGAAATCGCGTCTTGGCGTAATATTGTTCCAAATGTATGGTCGTTACATATTCGTGATGCGCAGTCTCCGATGTGCTTTACCAATGGTAAAGGTGCCACTAAAGAAAGTGCTTTGGCATCTGCATTGGGCGAGTTTATTGAGCGTTTAAACTGTAACTTCTTCTATAACGACCAGTTCTGGGGTGAAGATATTGCCAATGCTGAATTTGTGCATTATCCAGATGAAAAATGGTTTAAACCGGGTCCAAATGGTGAATTACCTAAAGAAATCTTAGATGAATATTGTCTTGAGATTTACAACCCAGATGATGAGTTACTTGGCACGCATTTATATGATACTAACTCAGGCAATATAGAGCGTGGCATTTGCTCGCTACCTTTTGTGCGCCAGTCTGACGGTGAAGTTGTATATTTCCCATCAAATTTAATTGAAAACTTGTACTTAAGTAATGGTATGAGTGCAGGCAACACTTTGGCAGAAGCTCAAGTTCAATGTTTGTCTGAAATTTTTGAACGTGCTGTAAAACGTGAAATTTTAGAAGGTGAAATTGCACTTCCAGATGTTCCTGAAGACGTATTAGCAAAATACCCAAGTATTGTGGCTGGTATTAAAGGCTTAGAAGAGCAAGGTTTTCCTGTATTAGTTAAAGATGCATCATTAGGCGGTCAGTTCCCTGTAATGTGTGTAACTTTAATGAACCCGCGTACGGGTGGGGTGTTTGCATCTTTCGGTGCGCATCCAAGTTTTGAAGTTGCGTTGGAACGTAGTCTGACCGAATTACTTCAAGGCCGTAGTTTTGAAGGCTTAAATGATTTACCTCAACCGACTTTCCAAAGTAATGCAGTGACTGAGCCGAATAACTTTGTTGAGCACTTTATTGACTCAAGCGGTTTAGTTTCTTGGCGCTTCTTTAGCTCTAAATCTGACTATGACTTTGTTGAATGGGATTTTTCTGGCGAAGGCGAAGAGTCGAATGCAGAAGAAGCTGCAACTTTGTTCGGTATTCTCGAAGAGATGGGTAAAGAAGTGTATATGGCAGTCTATGAGCACTTAGGTGCGACCGCTTGCCGTATTTTAGTTCCTGATTATTCAGAAATTTATCTTGTTGAAGATCTGATTTGGGACAATACCAATAAGGCACTTGCATTCCGTGAAGATATTCTAAATCTGCATCGTTTGGATGATGAACAGCTTGAGGCGTTGGTTGAGCGCTTAGAGGAATGTGAGCTAGATGATTACACTGAAATTACCACACTCATTGGCATCGAATTTGATGACAATACAGTTTGGGGACAGCTCACAATTTTAGAACTGAAATTGCTCATTTATGTTGCATTACAACAATTTGAAGAAGCAAAAGAGCTTGTCGAAACTTACTTGCAATATAACACCAACACCGTTGAGCGTGGTTTGTTCTATCAATGTATGAACGTGGTACTTGAAGTAATATTAGATGAAGAACTAGAGCTTGAAGACTACCTGACTAACTTCCGCCGTATGTTTGGTGACACACGAATGGATGCGGTATTAGGTTCTGTCGACGGTAGCGTTCGTTTCTATGGTTTAACACCAACAAGCATGAAACTAGAAGGACTTGATCGCCATTTACGTCTAATTGAGAGTTATAAAAAATTGCATGCAGCTCGTGCTAAAGCGGTAGCGATGTAATTTAAGAAACTAAATAAAAAAGCCTATTTTTAAATAGGCTTTTTTTATAAAACAACTTGCTAGTTTAGGCAGAGGCTTTCGTGATCTCTATGGTTTCTTCCGTTATTGGATAGTCTGGTTGTTCATCCAAAGTGTGTTTAGCCGGAATATAAGACATTGCACGTTCTGCTAGAGCAGTAATGGTTAAACTTGGGTTTACACCTAAATTGGCACCCAACATAGAGCCATCTACAACATATAAATTTTTATAGTTAAACACACGATTTTTGCCATCGACTACACCTTGTTCTGGGCTAGATGCAATCGCGCAGCCTCCCATACAGTGAGCAGTAAAAGGCACATTAAATAAAATTTCGGTAATGGTCGTTATTGGGTGGCCATTAAACATTTTGGCGACTTTTTCAGTAAAGGTATTAGCTTGCGGAATATAAACAGGAAGCTTTTTCCCTTCACTCGACAAAACCTTGCCAAAAGGCCAGAACCAATTGCGTTTTAAACGCATATTAATTGAGGCATCGGCAGTTTGCATTACTAAGAAAATTAAGGTTTGACGTGCAAAACCAACAGGGTTGCTCATACGTAAGAATATAAGTGGATGGCTAATGAGTACCCATAACCAATAAAAAATACGTGTCCAACCTGGTTTACCTTTTGCCATATACGTACACATGAGACCCATAGCATCGGAACCACTTTGGTAGCGAGTCGCTTCAATATGAGTATCATGGTCAATATAGATGCTTGAACCAATTGCAACGCCCTTACTCATATCGACATCTTTATCAAAGAAACGAACCCCTAAGATAGACTCCGCATTGGTACGTACCCGATTACCCAAATCATCAGAAATATTTGGTAGAGAACCAGATTGTTTTAAGCGGAATAGCATTTCTTGGGTGCCCAAAGAAGATGCCGAGAAAATTACGTTACGAACTCGCCAAGTACGACGTTGTTTGTTAAACCATGAGCTTGAGCATTCAGTTGTGACTTCATAACCATCACTACCATCGACTTTGCCATTGAGCGGTTTAACATCAACCACTTTGGTTTCTTCATAAACCTTGGCGCCATTTTTTTCGGCAAAGTACAAATAATTTTTATCTAGAGTATTTTTTGCATTGTGTTTACAACCTGTCATACAGCCACCACATGCTGTACAGGTGCCACGATCTGGTCCTTCACCGTTAAAATAAGGGTCTGGATAAGTCTTTCCACCTTCTTCGCCTTCGGGAGGAAAAAAGGTTGCAACACGAGTCGGTTTAAAGGTATGGCCTACACCTACCGCTTCACCCATTTTCTTTAACATGTGATCGGCAGGGCCCAGAATTTTATTATCAGTCACTCCAAGCATACGTTCTGCTTCGGCATAGTGCTGCGGCATTTCATTTTTCCAGTCCGCCGCATCTGCCCATGTGCCTTCATCCCAAATGTGTTCGGGTGGAACGAGCAGGGTATTGGCATAGGTAATTGAGCCACCGCCTACGGCATTACCGCAAATAATAGTGACATGGCGAAAAAAACGCATATTGAAATAACCAAAAAGTTTCATACCCGGACGCCAGATCCAGCGGCGTGTGTTCCAGTTATTTTTAGCAAAATCTTCAGCTTTCCAACGACGCCCCATTTCCATTACAGCAACTGAGTAGCCTTTTTCGGTAAGACGGCAGGCAGAAACACTACCGCCAAAGCCTGAACCAATGATGAGATAATCATAGTCATAATTGTTTAATGCCATGCCAAAGGCTCCTGTCTAGTGATATTTTTTATATTGACTGCATATGTTTATCAATGAATTGTCCAATGCCCTTAATTGAGTCATCGGATTCTTTTAGTATACCTGCATGGAATTGAAAAACGTGCCCAACTTTGTCATAAATCTTAAATGTGGTCGGAATACCGCATTTTTCGGCTTGTTCTGCAAGACGTTTTGCATCATCTAATAAAACTTCTTCGGTACCAACATGGATCAGAACCGGTGGTAATCCGGTTAAGTCAGCATAAAGTGGGGAGCAGGTCGGATCGGTTGCCGATTTTGGGCCGCAATAGTTTTTTGCACACCAAACTAACCAGTCTTCTGAGAGCATTGCATCTTGAGCAGCATGAGTTTTTATTGTGTTTCCTGAAAGACTTAAGTCAACCCAAGGTGAAAGTAAAACTAACGCCGCTGGTAAAGGTAAACCTGCATTCCTTAGCGCAATAACGGTACTTAAGCTCAGTCCGCCACCGGCAGAGTCACCAGCAATCACAAGTTTTTTCGGGTCTTGTCCTTGAGCAAGTAAAGCTTTATAGACTGCAATGCTATCTTCAATAGCAGCAGGGCTTGGATGTTCTGGGGCTAGGCGATATTCAGCTAACCAGACTTGTGCTTGAGCTACATGTCCGATCTGAGCGGCAAGTTTAGCGTGACTTTTGCTACTGCCCACTACATAGCCACCGCCATGCAAATACAAAATGCCGAGCCCTGATTTGGTCGTTTTAGGCTGAATATGAACTGTCGGTACTTGAGCAATATTTTGCTTTTTAGTTTGATAACCACGTGGCCCAAGCACAATAGCACTGGCCGCATCGCTACAAAAACGTTGTAATTTCACTGGCGTTTTAGGAGATAAAGCCGGGCGTAGTGTGGTACGAATGGTCCATGCGAGAAGTTGCTTCATAATAAGCACTCATACTAAGCAGGTGAGATTAGTCAGCATCTCTGAAAATCAAGAGTATGCTGACCACTATTTTTATTTTGCTGACTTATTAAGTAGTCGAGTTTGCCAAGCAGTCGCGGTTGCAAAGATCTTTTGGTAGCCTTGCGGAAGAATACGCTGAATTACATCAACGGCTTTTGCATCGGCTCCAATAAGTAAACGGCGACGGTTCTTACGAACAGCCTCCAAAATTTGCTGAGCTGCATCATCAGCAGGAGTGCGAAGTAATTTATCGAAAGCGTCTTGGCTTTTTAGCGGGTCCATTCCTAAAGACTGGACGCTATTGTTCATACGTGCAGCTTTGGCAATATTGGTACGAATACCACCCGGATGCACACAAGTCGCGCTCACACCAGCATTTTGCATATCAAGTTCTTGGCGCAATGATTCAGTAAAACCACGGACGGCAAATTTACTTGCGTTATAAGCACTTTGGGTCGGTTGAGCTGTTAAGCCAAACATACTGGAAATATTAATAATATGCCCATCACCACTTTGCTTTAAGTAAGGCAAAAATTCTTTGGTGCCATAAACCACGCCCCAAAAATTAATACCAATGAGCCATTCAAGATCTTCGTAGCTCACACCTTCAGCTGTACTACCTATTGCGACACCAGCATTATTAAAAATCAGGTTAACTTGGCCATGCCCATCTACAACTGCCTTTGCCCAAGTTGCAACTTCATCACGTTTAGCGACATCAACTTTTTGAGTGGTGACTTTGACAGAATAGGGTGCTAACAGTTCGACTGTTTTGGCTAACCCAGCTTCACTAATATCAGAAAGTGCCAGATGACAGCCTTGTTTAGCGAGTGCTATGGCAATTGCTTGTCCAATACCTGAACCCGCACCTGTCACAGCTGCGACTTTATTTTTAAAAGACTTCATAAAATTCTCCGTTTATTTTTCTCATTTCCTATGGCGAAGCTTATTTAAGAAATAGCCGACACCTGGGTGTAGTTTTCAATGTCAAAGCGACGAGTGCGTTGACGATATTCAAGAGTGAAACCCGGCCAGTTATTGGTATTTTTACCATCAGCAGTTTGGTACCAACTGGTACAGCCTTGCGCCCACACCGTTTTTTTCATTTTCTCTTGGATATCTTGATTAAATTCATGTTGAATTTCGGCACGAATGTTGGTGAACAGCAGGTTATTTTTCAAAGTAGTGCGCAGCGCATCTAAAATATAATTCACCTGACTTTCAATCATATAGACGATTGAGTTATGCCCGAGGTTGGTATTTGGCCCATACAGCATAAAGAAGTTAGGGAATCCGTTTACTGTCAGGCCTAAATAAGCTTCAGCACCATCTTTCCATGTTTCTTTTAAGGTGCGACCATCAAGTCCAGTAATTTGCATTGGCGCCATAAATTCAGTCGCCGTAAAACCTGTACCGTAAATAATGGCATCAACTTCACGTAGATTTCCTTCCATGTCTAAAATGCCATGTTCGGTAATTTCTTGAATGCCTGTATCAATCACATCAACATGAGGTTGAGTCAGTGTTTCATACCAGTGGTTAGAAATTAAAATACGTTTACAACCAATTGGATAATCCGGCATTAAGCGGTGACGTAACTTTCCATCTTTAACAACTTTTCGAATGTGGCGCTGGAATAAATATTCCACCAAAGGCATTTCATTGAGTGAAGTTGTAAAAGCAAGTAGGCGAATTTCATGATGACCATATTGCAAGGCACGGTCCAGACTTTGCAAGATCGGCAGTTTACGGAAAGCTTTTTTCTCTAAAGGTTGATAAACCCGATCTGGTTTAGGAATGACATACGGTGCCGAGCGTTGATAAACGTCTAGGTGAGCCACTTGTTTTGCAATTTCAGGTACAAACTGAATCGCGCTTGCGCCTGTGCCAATGACTGCAACGCGTTTACCTGTTAAGTCATAGTCATGCTCCCAGCGTGCTGAGTGAAATGCCTTACCTTTGAAGTTTTCAATACCTTTAAGTTTTGGATAGGCAGGGCGGTTGAGCTGGCCTACCGCGCCCACTAAAAATTCTGCTTCAAACTGTTCACCAGCCGTACTTTGGATATGCCATACGCCTTGCAAAGCATCAAATTCGGCGCTGGCTATTTCAGTATTAAATTTGATGTGCGGACGAAGATCATATTTATCGGCACAGTGACGCAAATATTGATAAATCTCTTGAGATGTCCCGTAGCGATTTTTCCAACCAAGTTCCTGTTCAAAAGAAAAAGAATAAAGATGCGACGGCACATCACATGCAGCACCCGGATAAGTATTGTCACGCCAGACACCACCTACATCGGCAGCTTTTTCAAATAGAGTAAATTGTTCAAAACCTGCTTGTTTGAGACGAATGGCAAGTCCTAGACCACCAAAGCCAGTGCCAATAATGGCGATGCGTACATTTTTATTTGAATTAGACGACGAATTAAACATAGGCTGCTCTAAAATCCTTAAAAACAGTGAGCGAAAAAATCGCAATTTCCTGTATGCAGAATAGACGTTTATTAACTTGATTTAGAGGATGGATGAGGACAAAATATTGTGATTCGAGGACATTCTGAGCGATACAGTGAAGTATGCATGGGCATTTGAACGCAGTGTACATAGTGTTCGGTTAATGGCTGATTTCGCGATGGAATCAGGCATCTCTTATGAGACGATTTTAAAAGGAACTGGGCTTAGCCAACAACAATTACTTGACCCTAATATGGTGGTGACAGGCCATCAGGAATTACAGTTGATTCATAACTTGGTTGAGCAACTAGGAGACAGACCGACATTAGGCTTAGAAGTGGGCACACGCTATCATTTCACCACATTTGGGCCATTAGGTATGGCTCTGATGAGTAGCGCCAGCATTCGCGAAGCACTAGATTTGGCTTTAACCTATTTCACTTTAACTTTTGCTTTTACTCGCTTTGAGGTGTCGGATACACCAGGAGGAATCCGTATCGAAATTGATGAGCAAGATATTCCCTTATCAGTACGTCAATTCATTATTGAGCGCGATGCGGCTGCGCTCATTACGGTACAGCGAGATTTGGTGCAGGATAATTTTTGCCAATATTTGGCTTTTTCTTTTCAACCTAAAGGCGATGCAGAGCCTTATCGGAATTTATTTGGGGTTATGCCGGAATTTGGCGCAGCCAAAAGTTTTGTGATTCTTGATCCGCAAAAAGTAGACCAGAAGCTACTTATGGCAAATGATTTAGTTTTACATACAGCCGAAGAACAATGTCGTCAAATATTAGAAAAACGCCAATCACAAAATAAATTTACAAACTTAGTGCAACAACAGCTAATGAGTACGCGTGGGGAAATGCCATCTATGGATATAGTTGCTGATCGACTGCATTTAAATACAAGAACCCTGCGCCGTCACTTGTCATTAGAGGGAATGACTTTTATTCAAATTCGTGAAGAGGTTAGACAGGTTTTAGCAGAGCAATATTTGGCGTTACCAAAAGCTTCGGTTGAGCAAATTGCCGAATGGTTAGGTTATGCAGAGCCTGCCAGCTTTATTCATGCTTATAAAAGATGGCATGGGAAAACACCTCATGCCATGCGGTTAAATAACCAATAATCCAAGTATCTTTATTTTTTCAAACGCAAATGCAATAAGCGCGTCGCTGATGTATGGCGTATATTATCGGCACGCTTATAAAAATAACGTGCAGTAATAGCTTCACCAGATAGGTCTTCAACCACTTCAAAGCCCATGTTTTCAACAGCTTGGTGTAAATCTGAAGGTTTAAATTGACCTAATAAAGGTTCTTTCAGTAAATGGGTAAACTGTGCAACCCCCATACTTCCAAGACGCTCAATACCGTTTAGCTCCTGAAAATCGGTTGAATAGTCGAGTACTACTTCGCTACCGTTTGCAGCAAACTCCGCAATACTTTTTAAAGTTTGCAGCGTAGTTTCCGGTTTTAAATAATGAGTGGTACCTAACCAAGAAAAAAAAGCAGGCTCCTGTCGCAGATAGCGACTCCGGGCAAGCGCCTCAGAGATAGATTCTTTTTCAAAGTTAATAGCAACAAATTCAACAGTAGTAGGAATATTTCCTAATTTTTTGAGTTTGGATTGTTTCGCAGCTTGAGTATCAGGATGGTCCACTTCAAAAATTTTTAAAGTTGGGTAATGTTGTGACTCACGTAATACAAAAGAGTCTAAACCCGCCCCAACCAAAACATATTGCTCAATATTGTGTTGAACAGCCTGATTAAGTAAGTCTTCAGCATAACGTGATCGGCCCACAACCTGCCCACTCAATAAACCTAAGGTACGGTTTAAAAGGGGAGAATTCATTAATTTAACAATGAGCGGTGTAGATAAAAGCTTTTTCCAACCCTTACTGGTCATTTCAAAAGCATAGGGGTCTGAAAATACAGGGTTTGTCGTATTTTTAAAGTGATTTGCGCGTAAGGCAGCGGCGGCTTCGGCAGTGCGGCTTGATTGACCTTCTTTCATTTTTAACCTGTTCTTTTATTTCTTGAAGATATAATGAAAAAGGCAGTGTATTTTATCAAAAACAAAAATACACTGCCTATTACTTACAACTGATTTGGTCAAAATTACAAATTAATGTGTTTTTGACGTTTGATATATGACGTCATAATCTTTCAAATCTAGTTTTTTCAAGCGTTGTTTCAGCTTTTTCAATGACCACGGCCATGCTGCAAAGTTGCGACCGTTAGCATCAAGGTAATAACTCTTACAGCCACCACTATTAAATACAGTGGTTTGCAGATGCTTTTGTACCAAGTCGTTGTGCTTTTTAATCACATCAGACTTAACGTTTAGTTTGCTAATCCCTTTGTTTTTAATTTTTAGCAAGCCATCTACAATATAGTCGAGCTGTGCTTCTGCCAAGCCAATAAACGAGTCATAAACCAGTACGTTTGGTCCCAAAACTAAGAATGCATTTGGTACATTTTCAATGTTGGTTCCTAAGTAAGCTTCTGGTGAAGTGTTTTTCCATAAATCATTTAAACGTTGTCCTTTTTCATTAAACACACGTTTACCGATTGGCGGGTGAGATACTTCAAACCCGGTGCCCCAAATAATCACATCAACTTCGTGGCGTTCACCATTGGCAGCAATCACCGTATTTCCTTCAACTTTCACTAAACCATGTGGAATAAGCGTGGTATTCGGTGCTTGTAGTGCAGGGTAGTAATTGTTAGCAAACAAAATACGTTTACAACCAATATCAAAATTAGGCGTTACGTTTTTACGTAACTCAGGGTCTGCAATTTGAAGTTTAAGTAATTGCTTGCCGAGTACATTTACTGGTTTTAGCGCAAGTGGGTTACGTAAACCAAAGTTAATTGCATTCAACGTTAGCGCTACACTTTTACGCCAGCTTGCCTGAATCGCTGGATATTTGGCAATGACGGATTTACTCAACTCGCCCAAGTCGGTATCTGGTTTTGGTAGTACCCAAGGTGCTGTACGTTGGAACACAAATAGCTCTTTTGCTTTGGGTTGAATTTGTGGCACAAACTGAATGGCAGATGCACCTGTACCAATTACAGCAATGCGTTTACCAGTTAAGTCATAGTCATGGTTCCATTTTGCCGAATGGAACATTTCACCAGTAAAGGTATCTAAACCTTCAAGACGTGGAATTTGTGCTTCGGTAATTGGGCCTGTTGCAAAAATAACAGTTCGCGATAGATATTGACCACTAGTTGTATCAAGTACCCATAAATGGCGTGTTTCGTCCCAAGCAGCATTGAGCAGTTCGTTGTTAAACTCAATTTTAGACGTGATATTAAACTCGTTACTTACATCTTCTAAGTAACTTAAAATTTCCGGTTGGCGTGCAAATAAGTGACTCCATTTTGCACTTGGGGCAAACGAGTAAGAATACAGAGCTGAAGGTACATCGCAGCCACAGCCTGGATAGGTGTTTTCACGCCAAGTACCACCTACACGTGCTGCTTTTTCAATAATTTTGTAGTTGGTATAGCCCACTTGGTCGAGACGAATTGCTGCGGCAATACCGGAAATTCCGGCGCCCACAATAAAGGTATCGTAAATATGGCTAGGCGAATTGACAGCTTTTTTTGCTGATGCATTTGTTTTCATTTGAGCAGTCATATGGGTACTACCTATAAAATTTCTTATTTAAATAATTTGTACGATGTACCAAGGAATTTGGTATACAAGCTTGGAGATGCACGTTTCATGAGCCAGAACAACTTCGCGTCGATTTGAGGAATGGTATAAAGCTCATCCTGATCAAGACGGTTAAGTGTGAGTTTGGCGACATCGTCACTTGTGGTGAGTGCGTAGTTCATGAGTGCATGGTCTGCAAGCTTGGAATAACGGCCCGGAATACGACCATTTTTAATGATATTGGTGGGTACTAAAGTTGGGCAGAGCACATTGACTTTAATGTTAAATTTACGAAGTTCGGCCGAAAGTGTTTCAGATAGCGCACGCACACCCGCTTTCGTTACGTTATAAGCAGTCATTTCTGGAGCAGCAGTGTAAGATGCCGCCGAAGCCACATTAATAATCGCGCCGTAACCTAACTTTTTAAACTTTGGTACAAATGCATGGCAACCATGAATAACACCCCAAAGGTTAATATTCATGACCCAGTTCCAGTCTTCTAGACTGAGTTCGTCAAACTTACCGCCTAATCCCACACCTGCATTATTAATAACAAGGGTCACAGGGTGACCAAGTAAAATTCCAGCAGTTTCAGCTAGGTGGTTCACTTGTTCTGCATTACCCACATCGCAGCGCATGGCAAAAGCTTTTGCGCCTTCTTGTTCAAGAAGCTTTACCGTTTCTTCTGCGGCTTCTAAATTAATATCTGCACACACTACGCTACCACCACGTTTTGCCAGTTCAATTGCAAAACTCCGACCAATCCCACTGCCTGCGCCAGTCACAACGGCATAAGCTTTTTGGCTTGGTTTAACTTTCTTTTTACCAAATAAAATCATGATTCATCCCGAAATAGATTTAAGGAAAACCAGCCATTGAGTAGTGACTGGTTGCAAGCCAGTTAAGACAAGCGTACAGGCGGTGTAAATTCCTTCACAAAGTAAGGCGCAATTGCACCTCCTTCGTTCAGTAATTTGTCTTTGTAGTACTCTAGATATTCAGTGGTGTCATGATCATTTGGGTGGAAGTCAGGGCGTAAGTAATCGAAAATTTGGCCAATCGTGCTACCGAATACGCCATCTTTTGGACCAAAGATAAGTCCCACACCACGGCGAGCATCTTTCCAGAATTTTCTAGTCAGCATTTCCTGTGGTTTTCTTAAAACAGGAATAAACAAGGTAGTCGTAGGGATTAGACCTAAAATAGTAAAGAAAGCTAAGAAGAAGCCAGAAGCTCGTAGTGGGTAGCTACCATTGAGTAATTGATAAACATCATAGGCAATATCTTTATGCTCAGATTCTTCAAGCATATGCCACATCCATAGTGCACGGCTTTTGGCATCGTCTGAATAGTAAAAGTTCTTCTCATGTTTCATCATGTATTCGGCAAGTACCGCTGTAAAATGCTCAATACCAGCCATCATCGATAATTTAAGCGGTTGTGGGAATTTTAAGAACACATATTTAAAGAAGTTCTCGCCCAAGAAACGGTATAAATCGACAGGATACTCAACATCTTTAAGTGCATCGTTATATTCATTGTGCAACTTAGAGTGAATTGCTTCTTGACCAATCAATGAAGTAACACGCTGTTTTAAAATCGGGTCTTGAATAAATTCACGGTGGTGACGTGCAGTCTCGATCACCAAATCTTCACCATAGGTTAGAAATACTGAAAGCGTAGCAAAAAACAAGGTGGCAAATTGATTGTTCATATAGAATTCAACATCAATCTCTTTACCATCAAACCCGATCTTTAAATGACGGATTGGAATAGATCCTTTACTGGCAAAATCTGGTAACTCGATTTCACGGTAAAATTTGAGTTTGTTTAGTGATTTTTTAACTGTGGTCGAGATCATGGCGACACCTTCAGATCAATCAGTGATAGTGCAGCTACGTCGAAAACCAAAAGCTTTGATTTCCAACAGGGCACTGTAAATTCCATTTTCAAAAAGCATTTTCTGTGCTTACTGACTACGGTGATGTTGCTCCGTTATTTGTTTGATTATTTGACTGAATAACGGAAAAAGAGGGGAACTTGATAAAATGAATCAACCTCTTTTTGGATTTTTTCATGTTAATCTGAGTTTATGTTCGGATTCAATTCGGGTAACTTTTTAAGTTTTATAAGCTCCCATCTAATGCATGAATAGAATAAAAAAATAGTTTTTTAATTTATTAATATATTGATTTTTATTTAAATAATTTAAATTTATTTAAAAATAATTACCTGGTAATAAAAGAGCTCATAAGTATGTTTAGCTATGCTCCTATAAAAATTACTCTATGAAATTTGACAACTATTCGGATTTTGTTTTTTTATTAGGGTGGGGCTAAATTACATGCTAACCTGAGCTTATGTTCGGATTATTAATAAGAAAATATGTCTACGCGAAAACCCCGTCAGGCACGAGCCAAAGTCACTGTCGATACCATTATTGAAGCAGGTTTTATTGCCGTAGCTTTGCATGGACCAAGTGGTACCACCACACGTCATATTGCGGAAATTGCAGGGGTGAGTGTGGGGTCTCTCTATGAGTATTTTAAAAATAAAGAAGAAATTTATGATGCGATGAATCACTACTTTGTGAGTGAAATTCTCGACATGATTAAAGAGCTAACCCCCACAATTTTAGAGTTGGAGTTAGAGCCTGTCATTGAAATGATTTTTTATACGTTCAGTGATTTATTAAAGAAAAATAATGACCGTTACTTAACCGTTTTACGTTACGCAGGTGAGTTGCAATACGACAAATATATTCCAAAAATTGAACAGGCTTTAATGGAAGTCATCATGAAATATATGATGCATAATCCTAAATATTTAAAAATTAATAATTTACCTGTAATTACCTATATTTGTATTAATAGCGGTATTTTTAACGTAGCAAGGCATCTTATTTTACCTAACCCATTTATTAGTTTTGATGAAATGGTGCAAGGGTTAACAACTATGATCATGAGTTATATCAACACTGAAATGGCACGCTCGGAAGACCATTCATAATTTTTCTTTTTAATAAACATAAAAAAACACCTGCGTATATTTCGCAGGTGTTTTTTGTTGATTATGGCATGGTTGGAATTTCTTCAGGACGCATATCAAAAATCAGAATTTCAGCGTTGTCACCATTAGTAAATGATAACTTGCCTCCATCACGAATTCGTGCAGCATCACCTGTATTAAAGGTTTTACCGTTTACATCAATACGGCCTTTTGCCACATGTAGGTAAACATAACGACCTTCTGGAATTGCAAATTCTGCTGTTTCTTCACCATCAAAAAGACCTGAATAAATATTAATGTCTTGTTTGATGGATAAAGTTTTTTCGCCACCTTCTGGTGAAATCATCAAGTGCAATTTACCGCGTTTGTCTTCCTCGGAAATATGCAATTGTTGATAGCCCGGTGTTGTGTTCACTTCATTTGGAACCACCCAAATTTGCAAGAAGTGCACGTTTTCTTGAGCAGAGTGATTAAATTCACTATGTGCAACCCCACGGCCTGCGCTCATTAACTGAATATCACCAGGCACAATAACCGAACCTGTGCCCATTGAATCTTTATGTTCTAACGCACCTTCAAGCACATAAGAAATAATTTCCATGTTGCGGTGAGGGTGAGTACCAAAACCTTTTGATGGAGCAACCGTATCGTCATTAATCACAAGCAAATCTGAAAAGCCGACTTGTTTCGGGTCCCAATAATTTGCAAATGAAAACGTGTGTTTTGACTGTAACCAGCCATGATGTGCTGCACCACGCTCATGAGATAAACGCATATCAAACATGATTTATTCTCCTCATCCAATTTTTTTCTCTGAATGCAGTTTATCGTTTTCATTTATGCAATAAAGCTCTAAAAACAGAAAGCTTAGTGTGATTTTTGGAACGCTGAAATTTTGATATGAGATGCGAGGAAGAGTAGGCATAATATTTCATTTTTTATCTTTTAAAGCCATATTTTTATCATTTAAGGACAAATGTATTTTATTTAAATAATTATGAATAAGAGTAGGTTATATAAGTTGTTTGAAATAATCAAAAAATATTTAAGTTGGCAAAAAGTTTCAAAGTAGGTTGGCTTTTTTTGTCCTTGTTCGAGTGGTACATCAAGCGCACTATTTAATCTGATTTGGTGAACTTAACAACACTTAGGTTCATAAAACATGGCAAGGCAGAGGTATTCGAGCAAATTTTTGTTCTAGAGCAGTTAAAGATTGCAAGAAATAATCTAAAGACAACTTTACCTGTTTGATTCGACGCTGCCTTGTATTTAACAAATTTTATAGGGTGTCAAAAATGGTCGCTCAAGCTATCCGAAATATTATTTCTCCTAAATCAGTTATAGCTCAGTATCAAAAGATAGATTTCTCAAATAAAGGAACTATCCCAATACGCCATTTAAATATCGGATTTGATGGTAAAGAAATTGATATCGAGTTTTACGTCAACAACCAGTTTGCAACATTGTTCTTTGCAACGCTTTCGGTTTTCTTGACCTATGGTGAAGATTTGGTGATCGAGACTGCTCGTCACCACCGTGAATTTATTCAAGACCCGATTTTAAAACAGCGAGTTACTTCTCTCATTGGTCAAGAAGCCATCCATTCAAAATTGCATAATGAGTTCAATGATGCAATTAAAGAGCTGGAATATCCGGTCGATTTCTACCGTTTCTTAGGTGAAAACTTCTTTAAATATGTATTTTTAAAATTCCCACAGCCGTTAAAGCTTTCACTTATGGCGGGTATTGAGCACTTTACGGCAGTACTTGCCGAATACATGATGAAGCATGAAAAGAATTTCTATTATACCGACGATGCCAAAAGCCGTGCGTTATGGATGTGGCATATGCTTGAAGAATCTGAGCATAAAGACATTGCTTATGATGTCTATCAGGTTTTAAACGGTAACTATCCGTTACGTGCAACCGGCTTTTTAATGGCTTTCATCACTATTTTAGGACTTATTCCAACAGCAACTTTATTTGTACCCGTACTACGTAAACCACAAGAAATGCTAACTAAGAAATTCTGGAAAGATGCACGTCGTGGCGTCAACTTAATTTTTAGTCCAAAAGATGGTGTATTTGGTAGCACTATTGGCCAGATTTTTGATTACTTACGTCCTAACTTCCACCCAAATGATCATGACACGACCGAATACCTTGAGTACTACAAAAACAAATTACTTAACGAGGGCGGTGCTATAGCGCCTTACTTTGTGAAGGAATTTACACCACCAGTTCGTGCAGTTTCATAAGCGTATTAGTCATGGCAGTAATACGAAAATTACTGCCGTCTCCCTAAAGTTTTTTAGGATTTACTATGATTTTATTTGGTAAGAAAGACCAGCCTAGCCGAAACGCATATGCGGTCGTAACTGGGGCAGGCAGTGGAATTGGTCGTAGCTTTGCAGTTGAACTGGCGAAGCGCGGTGGCAACGTAGTATGTGCAGATATTAATTTAGAAGCTGCAAAAGAAACTGTAAAGTTAATTGAACAGCTTGGACAAAAAGCATTTGCAGTCCAGTGCGATGTTGGGCAAGCAGAACAAGTACAGGCTTTGGCTGATCAAGCAGAACAGTTACTTGATCATCCAGTAACACTCATCATTAATAATGCTGGCGTAGGGCTAGGTGGCAAATTTGATGAAATGAGTTTGGAAGACTGGAAATGGTGTATGCATGTAAATCTATGGGGTGTCATTCATGGTTGTCATGCTTTCGTACCGAAGCTCAAAAAACTAGGTTACGGTGCAATTATTAATGTAGCTTCTGCAGCATCGTACACGGCTGCTCCAGAAATGAGTGTCTACAATGTAACGAAAGCCGGTGTATTGGCATTATCAGAAACCCTTTCAGCCGAGCTACGCAAATTCAATATTAAAGTGAATGTGCTGTGCCCAACTTTGGTACCTACCAATATCATTAAAAATGGTCGTATTCCGGGCCGTTATTCCAAGCTTGCAGACCATGCACTCATGAACTACGCCATGACAACCAGTGACGCAGTTGCGGCTTTAACATTGAATCGATTAGATCGAGGGCAGCTCTATACCACGCCACAGATCGACGCCAAATTATTCTGGCTTATGAAAAGAACGTCTCCAACGCTATATGCAAAGTTCCTTGGGCTTTCGTATCAGCTATTTAAATAAAATTTTGTATAGGCAGAAAAATTATGGTCACTAAACCTAGAACAAATACACGCACACGTAAAACCCAAGAAGTTGCACATGTTTATGACACTTTTATTGTCGGTGCAGGTATTTCTGGCTTAGCTGCAGCAATTAAGCTAAACGAAGCAGGCTTAACCAATTTTAAAATTATTGAAAAAGCCAGCCGCGTCGGTGGCACTTGGCGTGAAAATACCTATCCGGGCTGTGGTTGTGATGTACCGTCGTCACTTTATTCTTACTCCTTTGCCCCAAGTGCAAAATGGAGCCATTTATTTGCACGCCAACCGGAAATTTTAAGTTATTTAGAAGATGTTAGTCGTGAGTTTGATATTGAGTCCTTAATCGAATTCAATACCGAATTATTAAAAGCAGAGTGGGATAACCAAAAAAATATCTGGAAGCTAGAGACAAGCTCTGGTTTGTATATCGCTAAAACAGTTTTATTTGCTACAGGCCCAATTACTGAAGCCCAGATTCCACGTCTTGAAGGTTTAGATACCTTTACTGGTGAAATGTTCCATTCGGCAAAATGGAACCATGATTATGATTTAACTGGAAAACGGATTGCTGTAATTGGTACAGGTGCATCTGCCATTCAGTTTGTGCCACAAATTCAACCTAAAGCCAAAGAGTTGTTTGTATTTCAACGTACAGCACCTTGGGTACTACCGAAGCCCGATACGGACTTGGGCGAGTTGAGTAAATCTGTCATTGCCAAATATCCAGCTATTCAAGCGACTTGGCGACAGACTGTGGCGGGTACTTTAAATGTCATTAATTTTGGCCTACGCAACCCAAAAGCATTAAAACCTGTCAATTTTGCTGCAAAACAATTGTTAAAGCTCCAAATTAAAGATCCAGTCTTGCGTAAAAACGTAACGCCTAATTTCGATATTGGCTGTAAGCGTATTTTGTTTGCCAATAACTATTATCCAGCGTTACAGGCACCTAACACGACGCTTATTCCACATGGTCTAGTTAAAGTTGAAGGCAATACGGTGATTGCTGCCAATGGTGAACGCCACGAAGTTGATGTGATTATTTGGGGTACTGGATTTGAAGTGTCTCATCCCCCTATTGGTAAACGTGTACATAACGAAAAAGGGGAATGTTTGGCTGAGCTTTGGAAAGACTCCTCACCAGAAGCTTACTTAGGAACTAACATTGAAAATGTACCTAATGCATTTCTTATGCTTGGGCCAAATGTTTTGGTCTATGACTCATTTATTGGTCTTGCCGAAGCACAACTGCAATATATTATAGATGGTTTGCTACAAATGAAGGCAAAAGGTATTGCTAAGCTTTCAGTGAAATCAGAAGTGATTAAAAAGCACAACGACTTGGTACAAAAACATCTACAAACCACAGTATTCAATAGCGGGGGATGTAAAAGTTACTATCTCGATGCAAATGGTCGCAACTTCGCGGCATGGCCATGGTCGTTAAAAAAGCTTAAACAGCGTTTACATCATTTAAAGTTAGAAGAATATGATGTGATTTATGAAGCTGATTTGATAAAGGCAAAACCTAAAGCTGAAGAAGTTGCTGGTTAATGACTTTATAAAAGCCCATTTTAATTTATTGAAATGGGCTTTTTATTATTTAATAGATTGAACAATGAATTAAAATTCGACAAATAATTTAATGAAGTTAAATTGAAAAATAAATTTAAATATACTTAAAAATAAAAGTAGATGAATAAGGCTATATAAATTTTTGTTAAAAAAATATAGTTATTTTTAAAAATGAATTTTTAAGTGAAAAGTATTATTTTTACTCTTTTTTAAAATTGCAAATTAGAAAACATTTTTTATATCAATAGATTGAGTGATTAATAATTATTGTAAATAAATGTGAAAATATTCACAAACTGGTTATTTTTTGTTAAGATCATTAACATTAAAAACATAGAGATAATAATAATGATCAATAAAGTATTAATAGTGTTGTGTGTGAGTATCGTGTTTGTACTAGGGTACTGGGCGTATTTAGATACCCAAAATAAAAGACATCAAGAGCTCATGAGGATTATTCAGGAAGCTGAAAAAAATTTGCAAACAATTGAGCGCAATCCTAATCGTATTAGTCATAGCAATTTAGCTTCATATAATTTGCAAAAATATATCAGCGATAAAAAAGTGTTTTTCTAAGCAAAGTAGTCATTATTATTTGCTTTAAAAACTGTGCCATTGATCATATCTTTTCATAAATTTTGATCATGTTGCTTTTGAATCTGTTAAACTTATTGAACGTATAGTAAAAAAGCTGCATAGGGGTTATGCAGCTTTTTTGTGTTTCAAGAGGGGCTGTGGCTATTTTCTGTGTATGACAGCAGAAATCGAATGAGTGGCATATTTGTTGCTTCGTCTATTGAAGATTTTTGTCTAGAGATCTGATCAGAAAAACAAGATTGCTCAGATACCTACATAGAAGTACATATTCCACAGCTCAGATTTTGCATAGAGGCTACTTATGGCGGCGCCCAATTCTTCGGCAGGCTGGTTAGAGCGTTTATTTAAGTTAAGCGACAATAAAACCACGTTTCGAACAGAAGTTCTTGCTGGTGTAACTACGTTTTTAACGATGTGTTACATCATCATTGTCAATCCACTCATTTTATCTGAAACCGGCATGGATCATGGCGCCGTATTCGTTGCGACCTGTTTGGCAGCAGCAATCGGTTGTTTAGTGATGGGTATTATTGCCAATTATCCAATCGCATTAGCACCGGGCATGGGGCTTAATGCTTATTTTACCTATTCGGTATGTATGGGTATGGGGGTGCCATGGCAGACAGCTTTAGCTGCTGTTTTTGTTTCAGGCGTTGTATTTCTTGCAATCAGCTTCTTTAAAGTTCGTGAAGCGATTGTTAATGCAATTCCAATGTCGCTTAAATTTGCGATAGGTGGTGGTATTGGCTTATTCCTGGCGCTTATTGCGCTAAAAAATGCCGGAATTATTGTTGCAAATAAAGCAACATTAGTGGGTTTGGGCGATATTAAACAACCTACTGTACTACTGGCTTTATTTGGTTTTTTACTTATTGTTGTTTTACATCAGCTTAAAGTCCGTGGTGCCATCATTATTAGTATTTTAGTAGTGACAGCAATTGCGACTGCTTTAGGTTTAAATGAATTTAAAGGTGTAGTAGGGCAGATTCCTTCAATTGCACCAACATTTATGCAAATGGACTTTAAAGGTCTGTTTACTGCAAGTATGGTGGGTGTGATCTTCGTATTCTTTATTGTTGACTTGTTTGATAGTACGGGTACTTTGGTAGGTGTTTCACACCGTGCGGGCCTTTTACAAGATGGCAAATTGCCACGTTTGAAAAAAGCACTATTTGCTGACTCTACTGCAATTGTTGCTGGTGCAGCATTAGGTACATCATCAACCACGCCATATATTGAATCGGCTTCAGGTGTAGCAGCAGGTGGACGTACAGGTTTAACTGCAGTAGTGGTCGCTTTCTTATTTATCTGCTGTTTATTCTTGGCACCTCTTGCTCAATCTGTGCCAGGTTTTGCAACAGCTCCAGCTTTATTGTTCATTGGTGTACTCATGATCCAAGGGATCACTCACATCGATTGGGATGATATTACAGAAGCTGTTCCAGCCTTTTTAACGATTGTATTTATGCCATTTGCGTACTCAATTGCAGATGGTATTGCTATGGGCTTCATCAGCTATGCATTAGTTAAATTATTCACAGGTAAGGCAAAAACTGTTCCATACATGGTATGGATTATTGCTGCTCTTTGGGTATTTAAATTTATCGCTTTTGGCGGTTAATATGATTTTTCATAATTTTCTTCTAGAACTATTTTAGTGATAGAGATATAAGAAGGAAATTATAGAAGGGTGTGCTTACCACACCCTTTTTTCTTTAGATGTGGAGTTAATATGAATCAAGTCGAGCTGATTCAGGCCTTACCAAAAGCCGAGTTGCATGTGCATATTGAAGGGACGTTTGAACCTGAATTAATGTTCGCTATTGCACAGCGTAATCAGATTCAGATTCCTTACAAATCTGTTGAAGAAGTAAAGCAAGCTTATAACTTTCATAATCTTCAATCATTTTTAGATATTTACTATGCTGGTGCAAATGTTCTTGTTCATGAGCAAGATTTTTATGATTTAGCATGGGCATATTTTGAGAAATGTGCAGAAGATCGTGTCGTTCATACAGAAATGTTCTTCGACCCACAAACTCATACCGACCGTGGTATTGCGTTTGCAACGGTGATCAATGGGCTTAAACGTGCATGTGCTGACGCAAAAACCAAATTTGGTATTAGCTCTCAGCTTATTATGTGTTTCTTGCGCCATTTAAGCGAAGAAGCTGCATTTGAAACGCTTGAACAAGCTTTACCGTTTAAAGAAGACATTATTGCTGTTGGACTTGATTCAAGTGAAGTAGGACACCCACCAGCTAAGTTTGAACGTGTTTTTGCTAAGGCACGTGAGGAAGGATTCTTAATCGTGGCTCACGCAGGCGAAGAAGGCCCACCTGAATATGTATGGGAAGCTTTAGACTTGCTCAAAGTAAACCGTATTGATCACGGCGTGCGTTCTGAAGAAGACGAACAATTAATGGCTCGTCTAATTAACGAAAAAATGCCATTAACGGTTTGTCCTTTAAGTAACTTAAAGCTATGTGTCGTTAAGGATATGAAAGATCACAACATCCGCCGTCTTTTACAAAAAGGCGTACATGTGACTGTTAACTCGGATGATCCTTCATATTTTGGCGGTTATATGAATGATAACTTTATTGCTATTCAGCAGGCCTTAGATTTAAGTAATGATGAGTTGAAGCAACTCGCAATTAACTCTTTTGAAGCCTCTTTCATCTCAGATGAAGAGAAGCAAAAGTGGATTTCAGAAATCCAAAAAATCTAAATAAAAAAACCGCCTGTGATAGGCGGTTTTTTAACATAGAATTTATTTAGGCTGTTTGGTCATACTGTTTAAAACATTATCTTTATCGACAAAGTGATGTTTTAAAGCTGCCAGAACATGCCCAACAATAAGTAAACCTGCAAACCACGAAATATAAATATGTAATGGTTTAACAATCGCTAATATCTCGGGGTTATCTTGTACTAAACGTGGAATTTCAAATAAATATAAAACAGGGGCAGGATGACCAGCACTCCAGCTAAATAAACATCCTGTCACAGGTAAAGCCACTAAAATCACATAAAGCAATAAATGTCCGATGTGAGCTAGGGTTTTCATAGTGGGTGACATGGTGTCAGGGAGTTGTGGGGCTGGGTGGGTGTAACGCCAGAAAAGGCGAATAACTACTAGAAAAATAATGGTTGTGGCAATGTTTTTATGTAGTGTAATGACATCACCTTTAAAGCTACCATCAGCATCGTAACTTAAAAAGTTTCCACTATAAAAGCCAATCACCCAAGCGGTAATGAAAATGATTGCCATGACCCAATGCAGAATCTGTGCAGTACGGGTGTAGTATTGAGAGGATGAGGCAAGCATAAAAGACCCTATTTTTTTGTCATTTTAGTGCTAGATTTTATGAGAAAGGGTTGATTTTGAGAAATGTTGTTCTCGTAACGGAGCGTGCTATAAACAGAACGCTTTAATTGAAGAAACATAGTCAACTTGAGTTGGAAAATAACAGAGTTAGATTGCACAAATGCATCAATTTATTTGTTTCTTCTAAGCACAAGTTTAGGCAAAATACGCGCTGCTTACGTTCGATCAAAGGAAAAAATGATGAAAAAATTGATGCTTGCTATGGCACCAGTTGTTTTAGCTTTAACGGCATGTGCGACCACGCCTGGTGCAGGTTCTACAGAAACAGCAACTCAACAGTTAGGCATGACTGCATTAAAAGTGGCTGTAAACGCGAAATGTATTACAGAAATTAATAATGTTGCTGCATGGAAAACAGCAACCAAGCTTATGACTGCTGAACAACGTGATAGTATTCAAACTAATGTTTGTGGTTGCGTAAGTGAAAAGGCACCAAACAGTGTTACAGCAGTTGATTTGGCTACTGCTGCACTTGACCCTGCGGCACGTGCAACAGTTGTAAATCAGGTTGTCTCTAATACTGTAAACGCTTGTGTAGCAGAAGCTTTGCAAAAGTAATTAATAATTTGAGTTTCAAAGAAGGCTGACTCATATTGATCGGCCTCTTTTTTTATTGGAGTATACATGTTTGTTGCAGGCGTAGATGAGGCGGGGCGAGGCCCACTAGTGGGTTCAGTTGTTGCTGCAGCTGTTATTTTAGATCCGAACAATCCAATTTTAGGATTAAACGATTCTAAAAAATTAACTGAAAAGAAACGTGAAAAGTTGTTTATCGAAATTCAGGAAAAAGCTTTGGCATGGTCAATAGCAGAAGCTACCCATGCAGAGATTGATGAGCTGAATATCTTGCAAGCAACTTTTTTGGCTATGCAACGTGCCGTGGATGGTCTAAAAACACAGCCTCAAAAAGTCATTGTAGATGGCAACCAAATTCCAAAAGGCATCATTATTCCTTGTGAAGCGATTGTCGGAGGGGATGCGAGCCATGCCGAGATTAGTGCAGCGAGTATCTTGGCAAAAGTCACACGTGATCGACAAATGGCAGAATTAGATCAGCAATATCCATTATTTGGTTTTGCCAAACATAAGGGTTATCCAACTAAAGCGCATTTTGAAGCGATTGCAGCTCACGGGGTAATCGATCAGCATCGTCGTAGTTATGCACCTGTAAAACGTGCATTAGGGCTATAAATTTATATACTCCCAAAAAATTTAAAGCGACTATAAAGTCGCTTTAATTAGGGAGAGAATAACTTCATACTAACGATTGAAGTTTTTCTGTGCATAATTATCATCTTCATATGAAACTTGATAATCTTGATCAAGATGTTGAAGGTGTTCATGCATTGCACGTTCATGTTGAATACGTTGATAAATTTCTTCGCGATGAACAGAAACCTCTTTTGGCGCATTCACACCAATTCGAACCTGGTTTCCTTTGACGCCAAGCACAGTAACACTGACTTGATCCCCAATCATTAATGTTTCCCCGACACGGCGGGTCAGAATCAGCATGTTTATCTCCTTGCTAAACGCTTAAAACTGCAATATTGGTACCCAAATAAAAAGCTCAACCTCAGTTTTCAGTCAGATTCTAACAGAAATATGAGAACAAAGTCATATTTTGATAATCTCTGCCAAAAAACTTTCCGTTTAATATAACAGAGCCGCTATAAAAAAAACTATAGCGGCTCTGTGTTTTCTTTGATTATTGTCGGACAAGTAAACATTTTTTAATGAATTCTTGACCGGTTGGTAAAATTAAGCGCGGGCGCTGCTTTCACCGTGTTCGCGATCTAAACCAAAAGCGGTATGTAGGCAACGAACTGCAAGTTCAAGATATTTCTCATCAATGATGACAGACACCTTAATTTCAGATGTTGAGATCATAAGGATATTAATACCTTCGTCTGCGAGGGCAGTAAACATCTTGCTTGCTACACCAGCGTGTGAGCGCATACCCACACCAACAATTGAAACTTTTACAATATCGTCACGTGTTGAAACTTCGCGTGCACCAATATTTTTGGCAGTTTCATTTAAGATTTTTTCAGCTTTCGCTAAATCAACACGGTTTACAGTAAACGTAAAATCTGTTGTGCCATCTTCTTCAACATTTTGGACTATCATGTCCACTTCAATGTTGGCATCACTTACTGGTGATAAAATTTTAGAAGCAATACCTGGTTCATCAGGTACACCTAAAATCGTTAATTTTGCTTCGTCACGGTTAAAAGCAATACCTGCAATGATTGGCTGTTCCATAGTGTCTTCTGCCTCAGTAGTAATGAGTGTACCTACATTTTCTTTAAATTCGTCGTCAAATGCGCCGTCGTCATCATTATCAAAGCTTGATAATACGCGTAAAGGAACTTGATATTTTCCGGCAAATTCTACTGAGCGAATTTGTAAAACTTTTGAACCTAATGATGCCATTTCTAGCATTTCTTCAAAAGAAATACGATCAATTTTCTTCGCTTTAGGAGCAACACGAGGATCTGTAGTGTAAACACCATCAACGTCAGTATAGATTTGGCATTCATCTGCTTTAAGTGCAGCAGCAATCGCAACACCAGAAGTATCTGAACCACCACGTCCTAGAGTAGTTGTGTTTCCATTAGCGTCAAAGCCTTGGAAGCCTGCAACTACAATAACACGGCCTGCATCTAGGTCATTGGTCATGACATCTGTGTCAATCGACTCAATACGCGCCTTGGTAAATGCACTGTCAGTTTTAATACCGACTTGACGTCCGGTATAGGATTTAGCTTCCACACCAATCGAATTAAGTGCCATAGCTAACATGGAAATCGTCACCTGTTCACCGGTTGAAACCATTTGGTCTAACTCGCGTGGGTCAGGTGTTTCGGTAATGGCTTTAGCGAGGGCAAGTAAGCGGTTTGTTTCACCACTCATTGCAGATACGACCACAACAACCTTGTGACCGTGATCATGCCAACGCTTCACACGACGAGCAACATTTAAAATGCGCTCGGGGGTACCCATAGAAGTACCGCCATATTTTTGAACGATTAATGCCATAGTTGTTCCATATAAGCCATGACCCTGAGAGGCTTTTCAGGGTCAGTTACACAAAAAGTGAAGTCTTATTTTTGTTCAAGCCATGCAGGCAATGCTGCGATCACTTGTCCAAACTTCTCGTTAAGTGGCGCGCCACCTTGTGCTAAGTCAGGTTTACCACCACCTTTACCACCTAGTTCAGTTGCTAGATGTTTGATGATGTCACCTGCTTTTAGATTTGCAGTGTATTGTGACGCGACTGATGCAAGCAGGCTGACTTTGTCACCCTCTACACCTGCTAACACAATCACTGCGTTCTCTAATTTTGATTTTACACTGTCATGTAAGTTGCGAAGCGCTTTGGCATCAACCCCTTGAACAGTAGTAATAAGCGTTTGACGACCAGCAATGGTTTGAACTTGGTCAATCAAATCAGCCGCTTGGAAGTTTGCCAATTTCTGGTTGAGCTGTTCAATCTGCTTTTGTAATGCAGAAACCAATTCTACATTGGCTTGTACACGCTCAACTGTTTGGTCTTTCTGTGCTTTTAGTAAGCTATTAATGTGCTGAATATCATGATCAGCTTTTTGTACCACTTCTAATGCTTTAGTGCCAGTCACTGCTTCAATACGACGTACACCAGCAGCTACACCACCTTCAGAAGTGATTTTGAATAAACCAATATCACCTGTACGTTTTACGTGAATACCGCCACAAAGTTCGATTGAGAAGTTTTTCTCATCAATAACTGAACCCATAGAAAGTACACGAACTTCATCGCCGTATTTTTCACCGAACAGCATCATTGCGCCTTTTGCTTTTGCTGCTTCAATGTCGAGAAGCTCAGTCGTCACTGGAGTATTGGCAATGATTTCAGCATTTACGAGACGTTCAACTTGTTGTAATTGTTCAAATGAAACAGGTTGGTCATTTGCAAAGTCAAAACGTAAGATGTCGCTTGCAACTAAAGAACCTTTTTGTTGTACATGTGAACCTAAGATTTGACGAAGGGCAGCATGTAACAAGTGAGTTGCTGAGTGGTTGCGCGCAGTAGCTTCACGAATGTCTGCTTTAACAATCGCTTCTACATTTTGATTTGCTTTGAGGTTACCAACAGTCACAATACCTTGATGAACAAAAGCACCGCCTGACTTTTTGGTGTCTTGAACTTCAAAAATACCAGTTTCGTTTTTGAAGATACCAGTATCACCAATCTGACCACCACTTTCAGCATAGAAAGGAGTTTGGTTTAAAACGATAAGTGCTTCGTCGCCTTCAGAAACTTCGTCAACTTGTACGCCATCTTTATAGATCGCTACAATCTGACCTTGACCAGTTGTGTTGATATAACCGTCAAACTGAGTTTCGCCTTCGACTTTTACAATGCTGTTATAGTCAACTGCAAACTTACCAGCATCACGTGCACGTTGACGCTGTGCAGCCATTTCAACTTCAAAACCAGCTTCATCAATAATAAAGCCACGTTCACGTGCAATATCCGCAGTTAAGTCTGTCGGGAAGCCATAAGTGTCGTAAAGTTTAAATACAGTCGCACCCGGAATAGTTTTGTCTTTTAACTGAGCAAGTTCACCTTCGAGAAGTTTTAAGCCTTGCTCAAGTGTTTTAGCAAACTGTTCTTCTTCACGAATTAAAGTTGCTTCAATCACATCACGACGAGCTTCTAACTCAGGATAAGCCTGACCCATCACTTCAATTAATGGTTGCAACATTTTGTAGAAGAACGTACCTGTTGCACCAAGCTTGTTACCATGACGAACAGCACGGCGAATAATACGACGTAATACATAACCACGTCCTTCATTGCTTGGATTTACACCATCAGCAATTAAGAAGCAGCAAGAACGCGCATGGTCTGCAACGACACGTAAAGAAGGCTGACCTTCGTCTTCAATACCAATAATGTTTGCAGCAGCTTTTAATAAGTGTTGGAACAGGTCAATGTCATAGTTTGAATTAACATGTTGCAATACTGCAGAAATACGCTCTAAGCCCATACCTGTATCTACAGATGGAGCTGGAAGAGGGTGAAGTACGCCATCAGCAGTACGGTTAAACTGCATGAAAACGTTATTCCAGATTTCAATGAAACGGTCGCCATCTTCTTCAGGAGAACCAGGTAAGCCACCCCAAATGTGATCACCGTGGTCAAAGAAAATTTCAGAACATGGACCACAAGGACCTGTATCACCCATTGCCCAGAAGTTATCTGATGCGTATTTTTCGCCTTTGTTATCACCAATACGGATAATACGCTCTGGAGCTAAACCAATTTCTTTATTCCAGATGTCATAAGCTTCGTCATCTGTATGATAAACCGTTACATATAAGCGATCTTTCGGTAAAGCTAGCCATTGTTCGCTGGTTAAAAACTCCCAAGCAAACTTAAGTGCATCACGTTTGAAATAGTCACCAAATGAGAAGTTACCTAACATTTCAAAGAATGTATGGTGACGAGCTGTATAGCCGACGTTATCTAAATCGTTGTGTTTACCGCCTGCACGTACACATTTTTGTGATGTTGTTGCACGTACATAATCACGTTTTTCAAGACCTAAAAAACAGTCTTTAAACTGGTTCATCCCAGCATTTGTAAATAATAAAGTTGGGTCGTTGGCAGGAACAAGAGAACTCGATGCAACACGTGTATGCCCTTGCGTTTCAAAGTAGCGCAAAAATGCTTCACGAATTTCAGCAGATGTCATTAAACGAGTACTCACAACCAAGTCACTCCATATTTTCGAATTTGGCTAAAAGCATCACCACAAGTTTGTTTGTTCACAAATCTTGCATGTGATACGGGGCTTATTTTTAAAAAACGCTAAATTGTAACGGAAAAACCCCACCGAACCAACGATTTTAGAGGGAATATCTTACAAAACTGTGATTTGGCTAAAAATCTATATTCAATTGGCCTTCACGTGTTTTACTATATGCCTTCTTTCGTTTCTGGTTTTGTAGATAAGGATAGGTCATGCAACGTATCGCCATTAATGGGTTTGGCCGGATTGGACGTAATGTTTTACGTGCATGGTTTGAAAGCCCGAAACAATTTCATTTTGAAATCGTGGCGATTAACGATATAGCAGATGTACAGACACTAGTGCATTTATTTAAATATGACTCAACTCATGGTCGTTTTAATGGCAAAGTTGACATAGCGATTGAAAATGAAAAGATTTATTTAAATATTCAATCTAACCAAAGAAATTTGAAAGTTGAAGTTTTGCAGCAAAAACAGCCAGAACTTTTACCGTGGGCAAGCTTGCAAATTGATGTTGTACTCGAGTGTACAGGCTTGTTCCGTTCTCATGCTGATGCAACCCGCCACTTAGAAGCAGGGGCAAAAAGAGTCATTATTGGGGCTGCACCTTTTGACCATGTCGATGCTGCAATTGTCTATGGCGTTAACCATGCCGATGTGAAAGCGTCTGATCAAATCATATCAAGTGTGTCATGTACGACACAGGCTTTAGTGCCGTTAGTAAAAATCATTGATGATGCATTTGGGATTGAAACTGCGCTCATGACAGAAATTCATGCCGTAACAGCAGATCAGTCTGTGCTTGACCATGCGCACCGTGATTTACGTCGTGCCAGAGCTTCTGGTCAAAATATTATTCCAACTACGTCTAGTGCACTTGGTGCATTAAAACGTGTAATGCCTAAAATGGAAGACCGTATTGATGGCTATTCAATTCGAGTTCCCACCATTAATGTGGCTGCCATTGATTTAACTTTTATCGCACAATCACCAATTACTGTTCATCATATTAATGAATTGTTGATTAAGGCTTCTCAAACAGATTATGCGGAAATTATGGCAGTGACTGATGAGCCACTCGTTTCAAGCGATTTTAATCATTCGCCTTATTCACTTATTGTTGATTTAACTCAAACTATGGTCGTTGGGCATCAAGCTAAAGTATTTGCTTGGTACGATAATGAATGGGGCTATGCAAATCGATTATTAGACTTGTGTGATTCTTTCTAAATTTGAAATGACTTAGGAAAGCTGTTCAGCAGTTAAGGTTGGTTAACTGGAAACAAGGTGATAGTTCAGATATTGGCCCATTCTTTGGTCGAACAAGCTCTATTAATAACTAAAGTGAATAAGAGTAAAGTATTGAATAATATTGTTAATTGTTAATCTCTTCTTTTTGACTTTAGAGTTTATTTAGAAAGATTTATGCAAATTGTCAGGTGCATGGCACAAAGTATCATGCTACACTAAGAGAAATCGGGTGTGTTCCCGATTTTTTTATGTGGGGTCGTTCCACGTTGATCAGATTTTAGGCTTGAAATATGACCATTTCAGAGACATGGTTGCTGCCTGACGGGGTAGCAGATGTATTGCCGGAACAGGCGCAAGTCATTGAAAAACTTCGCCGTGAAGCTATAGATTTCCTCTCAGTAAGAGGTTATCAACTGGTATATACACCATTTATCGAATACATCGAATCGTTGTCTTCATTATCAGAATCAAATCAAGACCTGGATTTAGTAACTTTTAAGGTGATTGATCAGCTTTCAGGCCGTTTACTCGGTATCCGTGCTGATATGACGCCTCAAGTTGCACGTATTGATGCACATGTAAGACCTGTTGAAGGGGTTGCACGTTACTGTTATGCAGGGACTGTATTACATACAAAACCACAAAATTTCAATGCGACTCGCGCACCTTTACAATTAGGTGCAGAGCTATATGGCCACGATAGTATTGAAGCTGATGTTGAAATGGTCGATGTAATGCTTGGGCTCATTGAAAATGCTTATACATTGCAAGGCGCACATTTAGACTTAGGACATGTAGGGCTATTTCGCAGCTTAGTAAAATATGCCGGACTTTCTAAAAATGAAGAGCATGAGTTATCTGATCTTTATCAAAGAAAAGCATTACCTGAGTTAGCTGAATTTACTCAAAATTTAAATATGGGTTCAGACTTCTATGCACTTGGTCGCTATGCAAGTGATTTAGAAGCATTACAAACTCATTTAAGCACAGATATTTTAAAAGATGTTGAATTTGATGCTGCATTAAATGCGCTCAAAACTACACTTGAACAAATTAAAAACCGTTGGCCAGCACTGAATGTTGGGATTGATGTTGTCGAACTTCGCAGTTACCACTATCACACGGGGTTGATGTATGCAGTTTATGCACCGAACCGTGCTGCACCTTTAGCGCAAGGTGGCCGTTACGATGGTATTGGTGAACACTTCGGTCGTGCACGTCCTGCTACTGGTTTCAGTTGTGATTTATATGCCTTAGGTGCAAATCAGTTTGCCGAAATTGAAACTGTAGTGGCACCTAAAGGTACTGATGCAGATTTACTTAAAGCAATCGCAAATGCACGTTCAGAAGGCTTACGTGTAGTCCAATTGTTAGGTAATGATAATTTAGGTTCTATTCCTTATGCGACACATCAACTCGTGTTGCAAAACGGTCAATGGAATATTGAAAAGATTTAAACGCCAGCGGTAAGTTTTTACTGATGGTTTCCAATTTTAACAGCATGATGTAATGAGGCTATTATGGGCAAAAATGTTGTGGTACTTGGTACCCAATGGGGCGACGAAGGTAAAGGTAAAATCGTCGACCTGCTCACAGATCAAGCGGCTGCGGTAGTACGTTATCAAGGCGGACATAACGCAGGTCATACTCTTGTCGTAGGTGGTAAAAAGACTGTATTACACCTCATTCCATCAGGTATTTTACGTGAAAACGTATTGTGCTTAATTGGTAATGGTGTGGTGCTTTCACCAGCAGCATTAATTGAAGAAATGGGAATTTTGGAAGCTGAGGGTGTTCCAGTTAAGGAACGTCTACGTATTTCTCCAAACTGTCCTCTTATTTTACCTAACCACATTGCTCTTGATCAGGCTCGTGAGAAGAAACGTGGTAACGCTAAAATCGGTACTACAGGTCGTGGTATTGGCCCTGCTTACGAAGATAAAGTAGCTCGCCGTGCAGTGCGTGTTGCTGACCTTGTTCGTGGTGGTGCAGCGTTAGAAGAAAAACTCCAAGAAATGCTTGAGTTACATAACTTCCAATTAACTCAGTTCTACGGCGTAGAAGCAGTTAAATTTGAAGATGTGTTGGCTCTTTGCAACGAATGGCGTGAAGTGCTTGCTCCGTTAGTGATTGACGTGACTAAAGTATTACATGACTACCGCAAAGAAGGTAAGCCTGTAATGTTTGAAGGCGCTCAAGGCTCACTTTTAGACATCGACCACGGTACTTACCCGTATGTGACTAGCTCAAATACAACTGCTGGTGGCGTAAGCTCTGGTTCTGGTATGGGGCCTTTACATCTTGATTATGTATTAGGTATCACTAAAGCTTATACAACACGTGTAGGTGCAGGTCCATTCCCAACCGAATTAGTTTACGATGCAGCAACTGATTCTGGTGACCCAATTGGTAAACACTTGGGTACAGTAGGTCATGAATTTGGTGCTTCTACTGGTCGTCAACGTCGTTGTGGTTGGTTTGATGCTGAAATCTTACGCCGTTCTGTAGATGTTAACTCACTTTCAGGTATTTGCTTGACTAAACTTGACGTTTTAGACGGTTTAGAAGAAGTGAAAATCTGTGTAGGTTATGAAAATACTGATTCAGGTTGTGTAGGTTCTTCTGATGCGGTTTCTTTTGAATGTTTGAAACCAATTTATGAAACTATGCCGGGTTGGAGCGAGTCAACTGTTGGCTTAACTAGCATTGACCAATTACCTGCAAATGCTTTGGCTTATGTGAAACGTATTGAACAATTAATCGAATGTCCGATTGATATCGTTTCAACTGGTCCAGATCGTGCAGAAACAATTGTTTTACGTCACCCATTCTCTGCTTAATTTGCAAAGATGATAAAAGCCTCCTGAAAAAGGGGGCTTTTTTATATCCGACTAAAGTGCAGTTTCTGTTTTGTCTAATTCAGATTAAAACAGAAATATAAGTGATGTCATGGATGATGAACTAAAATGAAATTGCAACCCACTATTTCAAAAACCATTTTTTATTCTTTTTTGTTTGCGATCGGTGGTTCACCAACGTTAGCTATGTTAGTCATTTATGGCCAAAATTATAACCCTGACTTCTTCATGACAGCATTTATGAGTCTTTCTGTTTTGATTGCTTGTGTCTTAATTCCGGTCGTTTTTATACAAAACAGTTATCTCTTATGGAAAAGGACAAGTCCCTCTCTTGAAGAGAAAGTTAAGCCTTTAAGCCATGTCTATCTTGTCCTAAATATAATATGTTTACTGTTCTGGATTTATTTGATGACTTTATCTGCTTGATCGTTACATAAATACTATGATCGTGAAGAAATGAGAGATTCAAAGCTTATGTGCTATTTCTTATAATAAGTGCAAAAGAATAAACAGTTTTTTTAAGATTTAGGTGACCCATGTTGATGAATAAGAAACTTTTTTTAAGCTTGTGTGCTGCAGGTGTTGTAACAATCTCTGGTTGCGCAACAATGGCTGACATGGCTGGTGCAGATACAGCAACATTAAATGCGCAGTCTGCACAAGGTTTTACTAAAATGGTGCAGGAAGCACGTGCTAAAGGGACTTTAGATACAAGTTCAAGTACCTATAGCCGTATTAATGCTGTTTTCAACCGTTTAAAACCTTATGCTGACCAAGTAAATCAAACAGGGCAGCCATTTAGCTGGCAGTTGGCTGTACTGAAATCAGATACTGTTAACGCCTACGTTGCACCAGGTGGTAAGGTCGTGTTCTACACAGGTATTGTGAATAAGCTCAACCTAACGGATGCTGAAATTGCAGCTGTTATGGGCCACGAAATGACACACGCTTTAGAAGAGCATGCTAAAAGTAAAATTGGCGCACAAGCTTTAACTGATTTGGCATTAAATATTGGCTTAAGCTATGCAGGTGGTGGTAACGTTAACCAATTAGGAGCGGCGGCTGCACAACTAGGTTCGCAAGTAGGGGTGGGCTTACCATATTCGCGTAGTTTAGAGAGCCGTGCTGACCAAGGGGGCTTAATGTTAATGGCACGTGCAGGTTATAACCCAAATGCTGCTATTACCCTCTGGGAAAAAATGAACAAACTTGAAGGTGCTGGTGGTTCATCTTTCTTGTCTACTCACCCATCTAATGCTCAGCGTATTAATGATATGCGTAAAAACTTACCTGCAGCATTAGCTATTTATAATGGCCGTAGATAAGTTTTAAAACTTTAATGTGAGTATAAAAACGGATGCTTAAGCATCCGTTTTTTGTTTTTAAGGGGCAGGATTAGGCTGTTGTACATGAATGGCTTCAATGCCTTGTAAAATTTCTGGTGAAAGCTCAATTTCAAAAGCCTGAATATTCTCTTTGAGCTGATCTAAGCTAGTCGCACCAATAATTGTACTCGTCACAAAGAACTGCTGTTTAATAAAAGCCAGAGCTAATTGAGTCAGGCTTAAACCATGCTTTTCAGCGAGCTGTGCATATTGTTCCGTTGCCCATTCACTTTGTGGATTGCTATAGCGGCTAAAGCGTGGAAATAGAGTAACGCGAGCATTTGCAGGTCGTGCTCCATTTCTGAACTTACCAGTTAAGTAACCAAAAGCAAGAGGAGAGTATGCAAGTAATCCTACACCTTCATATTTAGCAATCTCAGACATACCGATTTCATAAGTACGATTAAGCAGGCTATAGGGGTTTTGAACACTCACAAATTTACTTACACCTAAATTTTCAGCAAGCTGTAAAAACTTCATAGTGCCCCAAGGCGTTTCATTAGATAAGCCGATATAACGAATACGTCCTCGATTAATCTCTTTTTGAAGAGCAAGTAATGTCTCTTCTAAAGGCGTAGTGTCGTAATTATTGTGGGCCTGCTGATTACCATAAGCGAGCGTGCCAAAAAAGTTGGTATGACGTTCTGGCCAGTGTAATTGGTAGAGATCAATATAGTCTGTTTGGAGGCGTTTAAGAGAACCATCAATCGCTTGTGAAATATGTTCACTATTAAACTTGGTATGACCTTCTCGAATATGAGTTCCACCAAAGCCAGGACCTGCAATTTTTGAAGCAAGGAATACTTTGTCACGTTGACCATGTTGTGCAAACCAATTGCCTAAAATGGTTTCAGTCGCACCATATGTTTCTGGTTTAGGGGGTACGGAATACATCTCTGCCGTATCCCAAAAATATAAACCGTGCTCTAAAGCGTAATTGAGTTGTTCGAAAGCTTCTTGTTGAGTGTTTTGCTCACCAAATGTCATAGTACCTAAGCAAATTTCTGGAAGGTTAATGCCAGTGTGACCAAGTGGTTTGAATTGCATACTGCGAAATCCTTGAGAAATTTTAAGTTAGCCTAACGGAAAATATGTATTCAACTTAAATCATAAAAATAGAATAGTTTGTAAGCTTTGTGTATTAACTCATTGTTGCATATAAAAAAAGCAAACCGAAGTTTGCTCTTTATTAAATCATTACGAATAATTATTCTTCGTCATCATAGTCTTCGTCAGTGACAGGAGTTTCTTCTAATGATGCATCAAAAATAAGAATAGCCTTACCATCTGTCTGGATCATACCTTGATCTTCTAAGGTCTTTAATACACGGCCAACCATTTCTCGTGAACAACCGACAATACGTCCAATTTCTTGACGGGTAATACGAATTTGACGACCATTCGGCAAAATCATTGCCTCTGGTTGTGAAGATAAGTCGATTAAGCAACGCGCAATACGACCAGACACATCAATGAAGGCAAGGTCAGTCATTTTACGAGTTGTATTTTTTAAACGACGAACAAGTTGCGCGAAAACGGCATAGCTGAGATCTGGATACTGTTTGCTCAGTTCATGGAAGTTGTCATATGAAATTTCTGCAATTTCACAGACATCACGGGTACGAACTTCAGCTGTACGTTGAGGGTTCGGTTCGAAAAGCCCCATTTCCCCAAAGAAGTCACCAGGATTCAAATATGCCACAACAATTTCACGCTCATCATCTTCACGTAAAATAATTGAAACTGAGCCTTTTAAAATTAAATATAAAGATTTTGACTCTGTTCCGGCATCAACAATTGTGGTTCGTTTTGGATATCTGTTGATGTGAGCACGCTTTAACAATGCTTTAACGGATTCAGGTAGTTGCCCCGGAGATAAAGCATCTGTGCTGAGTTGTGAAAAATTTGAAGTCATGCTTGATATGTTCCGAATAGGGTAAACAATTCACACAAGCTCGAGATGAGCTATTACACAGAAGAGATGAAATTCCTTATCAACTCATTTTATGTTAGTGTACAAAACAAGGGCCTGTTGACATTTCACAGATGGTTGCGACATAAGACGATTTTTCTAGACGTTACGAAGCAAGAACTATGGAATTTAGTCATTCTAAATAAATAGAGCTTAACAACGAAACGCACAAAAAAATCTGGTCTTGCGCTGCACCTAAGATGCTTAAATCGCACCTCAGATTTTGGCTGAAATTTAACAAACTTTTTTACAAAACGGGACAAAGGATTGCCCTTGTCTGTGTTTTGCGTTTTTATTTGGATTAATTTTTAGCTATTACGCAATCCATAGATGAAATGTCAACAGACCCTGCTTAAATTTATAATTTTTTTTGGGTAGTTGCAATGCAAACAAGTGTACATTGGCTAGAGAATGTTGCTTTTGAAGCGAAATCAGAGAGTGGTCATAGTGTAGTGATGGATGGCTCACCTGAGTATGGTGGCGAAAACCGTGGACCACGTCCTATGGAATTGATATTAATGGGACTTGGTGGGTGTGCTTCGTTTGATATTGTGACTATTTTAAAGAAATCTCGTCAAGATGTGACGAATGTCGTATGTCAGCTTAAAGCTGAGCGAGCAGATGCAATTCCAGCCGTTTTCACTAAAATTCATTTGCACTTTGTAGTGACAGGTAAAGCCGTAAAAGAAAAACAGGTTGCAAAAGCAGTAGAGCTATCAGCTGAAAAATATTGTTCAGCAAGTAAAATGCTTTCTGATGGTGGCGTAGAAATTACCCACGATTTTGAGATTATTGAAGCTGCATAATTTTATGTGGAACACCTGAAAAGAAAAGCTAACAGTCATGTTGGCTTTTTTTATGATAAGAATAATTCAAAAAATAAAAAGGAGAATGTTGGGTGAATATCCGTTTAGCTCAATCAAAAGATACCGAATTCATATGTCACTTACTGAAACAAATGGGATATTCACAGCCATTAAGATTGATTGAGGAACAATTCCAAAGATTAAGTAAAGATTCTAACGCAATTACATTGGTCGCAGCCGACGATTTAAATGTATATGGAGTTTTATCACTTTATTTTATTCCGCAAATTGCCTTAAAAGGGGACTTTGCCAAAATATGTTATTTGTGTGTTGACGAGAATATGCGTAGTAAAGGAGTGGGTCATTTGCTTGTACAAGAAGCAGAACGGTTGGCAAGGCAACGTGGTTGTGACCGGATGGAACTGCACTCAGGATTGCAAAGGTCTTTAGCGCATCAATTTTACCTAAGAGAAGGTTATGTCGAGGCGCCAAAGTACTTTAGTAAAGCTTTAAATTAATGAGCTGGATTTAAAAAAAGTTGAGGGTCTACCCGAGCATTGTTAAGACTCATTCCCCAATGTAAATGTGGCCCTGTTACACGGCCTGTTTTACCGACTAAGCCGAGTACTTCACCTTGATGGATACGCTGACCTTTTTCTACTTTTATCTCGCTTAAATGGAAAAACATGCTAATTAAGCCTTGGCCGTGATCAATTAATACAGTTTGTCCATTAAAGAAATAGTGTCCTGTTTGAACGACTACACCATCTGCTGGAGCAACTACTTTTTGACCTATTGGTGCTGGAATATCCAGACCTGAATGAGGTGCACGTTCTTCACCATTGAAGAAACGTTTTCTTCCAAAAGAGTTGGTAAATTTTCCCGAAGTTGGACGTATAAATTTAGGCAAGCTTTGCCATGAACTTGTTGTGAAAGAACTATAAACCTCATTTTGTTCTTTCGCTTCTTGAGCATAGCGGTCTAATTGACTTTGGTTGGGGTTCACATAGTCTTGATTGGTAACTTTAATCCTTTGCTCAGCATAAGGATAAGACTTAACTTCTATTTGAATAGGCGCTTTATTGGTATCAAGCTGAATGCTGCCGAGTGGTGTAGATAATGGAATACCTACTACAGCATAACGTTGATGGCCTTCTTGACTGATTAAAACGGGTTTGTGTTGAAAAGTCACTTGAGTAATATCGGTCGATAATGGAACGACTGCAATTCCACCAGGTCTTCTTGAGTCTTGGGGTAACTCTGCCATTGCTAGAGTCGAGCTAAAAAGACAAATTGTTAATATAATATGTTTTAAACGCATTTTAATTTCAAAAACAGGATGGAATTAGCCTAATAAATTAATTCCTATTTTTGGAATTCTCAATGAAGACTTTGTGAAAAGAGTGGAACAGACGAAACCAAATATAAATATTTAAGCGATTTAATAAAATGTAGCTGAAGTGTACTTGAAATATATACAAAACAAACCCATATTATAATCGAGTTTTACTCATAGTGTTTTTTATAAGATCATGAAAAATATATAAAAAATTATTTGAAATCCGAAAAAGTGTTCCCATCTATTACACAAGTACGAATTTGTTGTGAGGAATAACAAGAATGCGATTTGAAAAATTTACGAACCGCTTGCAGCAAGCCCTCTCAGATGCTCAATCCTTAGCAATGGGTAAAGACCATACGGCTATAGCAGGTATTCATATTTTGAGTACTTTATTGGAAGAGCCGTCTAATATTAGTTTGTTGCAACAAGCAGGTGCACGGTTACCTGAACTTAAACAAAAGCTAGAACAGGCTTTAAAAGATGCTCCGACTATTGCTAACCCGACGGGCGATGTCAATTTAAACCCTGAAGCAGTTAAAGCGCTTAACTTGGCAGATCGATATGCGCAAAAAGCTGGCGATGAATTTTTGTCGACTGACTGGGTTTTATTGGGCTTAGCAGAAACTGGCGAAACAAAAAATATTTTAAGTGCCGTAGGTGTAACTCCCGACAGCTTACGCAAAGTAATTGAACATATTCGAGGTAGTGACAAAGTCATGAGTAATAATCATGAAGACCAACGTGACTCACTTAATAAATATACAATTGATTTAACTGAGCGGGCTTTATCGGGGAAACTTGATCCGGTCATTGGACGTGATGATGAAATTCGACGCACTATTCAGGTCTTGTCACGTCGTACAAAAAATAACCCTGTACTCATCGGTGAGCCGGGTGTTGGTAAAACCGCTATTGTTGAAGGCTTAGCACAGCGTATTGTCAATGGTGAAGTGCCAGAAGGCTTAAAGAATAAACGTGTTTTATCACTAGATTTAGGTTCATTGCTTGCAGGTGCTAAGTATCGTGGTGAGTTTGAAGAACGTTTAAAAGCTGTTTTAAAAGATTTGGCGAAACACGAAGGCGAAATCATCTTATTCATTGACGAGTTACATACCCTCGTTGGTGCTGGTAAAGGTGACGGCGCGATGGATGCAGGGAATATGTTAAAACCTGCGTTGGCGCGTGGTGAACTGCGCTGTGTGGGTGCAACAACCTTAGATGAATATCGTCAATACATTGAAAAAGATGCCGCTTTAGAACGTCGTTTCCAGAAAGTTCTGGTTGATGAACCAAGCGTTGAAGATACGATTGCAATTTTACGTGGTCTAAAAGAAAAGTATGCTACTCACCATGGTGTACAAATTTTAGACTCAGCGATTATTGCAGCAGCGAAAATGTCTCATCGTTATATTACAGACCGTCAATTACCAGACAAGGCAATTGATTTGATCGATGAAGCAGCTTCTCGTATCAAAATGGAGATTGACTCTAAACCTGAAGCACTTGATAAACTTGATCGCCGTTTAATCCAGTTGAAAATGCAGTTGGAAGCGGTGAAAAAAGATGAAGATGCAGGCAGTAAGGCCGAAGTTACTCATCTTGAAAAACAGATCGCTGAAGTTCAGAAAGAATATAACGATCTTGAAGAAGTGTGGAAATCTGAAAAAACTTTAGTAGAAGGCACTAAACAAGCTCAGGTTGAACTTGATAAAGCACGTATTGCTTTTGAGAAAGCTCAGCGTGAAGGCGATTTGGCCGAAGCAGCACGTTTACAATATGGCGTTATTCCAGAATTGCAAAAACAGCTTGAGCAAGACGAAGTTGCTGAAGAAAACGAAGAGCCAAAACTCATTCGTACTAAAGTGACTGAAAATGAAATTGCCGAAGTCGTTAGTGCTGCAACGGGTATTCCGGTTGCGAAAATGATGCAAGGCGAGCGTGAAAAACTCCTTCATATGGAAGAGTTCTTGCATGACCGTGTTGTAGGGCAAGATGAAGCAGTTGTTGCAGTATCGAATGCAGTACGTCGTTCTCGTGCCGGTTTGTCTGACCCGAATCGTCCTAGCGGATCATTCTTGTTCTTAGGACCAACGGGTGTTGGTAAAACTGAGTTAACTAAAGCTTTAGCTAACTTCTTGTTTGATAGTGATGATGCCATGATTCGTATCGATATGAGTGAATTCATGGAGAAACATTCTGTCAGCCGTTTAGTTGGTGCGCCTCCGGGCTATGTGGGTTACGAAGAGGGCGGTGTTTTAACCGAAGCTGTTCGCCGTAAACCATATAGCGTGGTGTTGTTTGATGAGGTTGAAAAAGCGCATCCAGATGTTTTCAATATCTTGCTCCAAGTGTTGGATGACGGACGCTTAACCGACTCACAAGGTCGAGTAGTGGACTTTAAAAACACGGTTATTGTGATGACATCAAACTTGGGTTCACAAGATGTACGTGAGCTTGGCGAAGGTGCCACTGATGATGAAGTGCGTACAGTTGTGATGAATGCGGTAAGTCAGCATTTCCGTCCGGAATTTATTAACCGGATTGATGAGCTTGTAATTTTCCATTCACTCAAGAAAGCGCAGATTCGTGGTATTGCGGATATTCAGTTAGATCGTTTACGTTCACGTCTTGTTGATCGTGATATGAGCTTAACTGTAGATGACAGTGCATTTGACTTATTGATTGATGCTGGTTTCGATCCTGTATACGGAGCACGTCCATTAAAACGTGCAATTCAACAACAGGTTGAAAACACTTTGGCTCAAAAAATCTTGTCAGGTGAGTTTGTTGCAGGTGATACCATTTTAGTTAAAGGTGAGCATGGTCACTTGGTCTTTGATAAAATGAAACTCAGCTAAGTTTGTTCTGCTAAAACCGAAAAGAGAATATGGAAACATATTCTCTTTTTTTATATTTAACTTTTATGCTGATTGGAAGATATAAGCGCAATAATTGAGTCTGCCACTTTTTGCGTGAGAGTTTTAAGTTTTTGTTCGGCATGCCCTGATAAAAAATAATGGTAATGATAAATACGTTCTAGATAAGAAATACAAATAAAAAAAGTACCTACAGGTTTTTCCGTGGTTTCACTTCCGCCATGTTTGAGTAAACCTGTACAACTTACAATAATATCGGCTTGTTGAAATAGAGTTTGACCAAGCCTGCACATTTCTTCAGTTACTTGTGGTGATTCTGCTGTGTAGGTTTCGATTAACTTTGGTTCAACTTTTAAAACACTGATTTTAATACTGGGGTCATAACTCACTAATCCGCCCAGTAAAATATCAGCGCCACTATTTTTATGAATCGAAAACTGACTGGTTAAGTAACCTGAACTGGCACTTTCAATAAATGCAACTTTAAGTTGAAGATCTTCTAATAATTGACAGCATTGCTGAAGCATTATTCCACCTCGTATGGTGTTTATTTATGAATAAATCTAAATGCAAATACATTATAAAATCACAGTAAGTGATCTGGAGTTATGGTGCAAGTCTGAGATAACAATCTATAAAACTACTTGAATATTCATGAAAGGCCTGTGAAGAATTTCAGATTTTAAAATGATCAATGCTAATTATCGGGAAGTTTCTTTATAACATTGCGACAAGGTTAAAAAGTTGCTAGTTTGATTTCATATAACGAACAATAACAATTTTAGGAAGTAGGTAATGAATAATAAGCAAGGGTATATGCTGGGAGTTTTGAACGGGGTGTTTGTATTATTATCAAATGCCTGGGCAGCACAACCAATGACAGAAAGTGCGCTAGCCACTCAAACAGGTGCGGTAACCACATCTTTACCCGTCATTATTGCTAAGGCTCAAGATGATGCACAAAAAACTGAAATAGAGCAGCACCAAGCTCGCAAAGAATTAGGCGATAACTATTTGCAAGAAGTTCGTTGGAACTCACTAAGGTCGAGTGTGTTATCACCTTATCAAGAACAAAAACAAAATCAGGTAATAGATATTAAAGAAAAGAAAAAATTAGAAATGGTTGCACTACCAGACCGAGCGGACCGCTTTACACGTTATGAGTTTGAGCCAAAGAATGTACATGGTGAAGTTATCATTACCGTAAAGTAATGATAACTTTCTACCAAATTTATATTAGTTCAGACCTAAATGTTGAATTTTCCAAGCGCGATGGATTTTTTGATTACGTTTAAAATCTGGTCCAATTGTTTCAGAAGTAATTTCTTCAACATTGTATAGCGCTTCAATTTCCTCATCCATTTCAAAGCCGCGGTAGTTATTTGAGAAGTAAAGCGTACCTTCACTTGTTAAACGGTTCATAGCACGTTTAATAAGAGACACATGGTCGCGTTGTACGTCGAAAGTACCGTAGAACTTTTTAGAGTTAGAGAAAGTAGGTGGGTCAATAAAGATAAGATCGTATTGTTCGTGACCTTCTTTTAGCCATTCAAAACAGTCACTTGCAAAGAACATGTGTTGTTCATCTGCATGATCTACAGTTAAACCATTTAAAACGAAGTTTTCTTTAGACCAGCTCAAGTACGTGTTCGATAAGTCGACACTTGTAGTACTTGCAGCACCGCCTAAAGCCGCATGTAAGCTGGCTGTAGAGGTATAACTATATAAGTTAAGGAAGTGTTTACCACGAGCTTCTTGAGCAATACGTAAACGCATTTGACGATGGTCAAGAAATAAACCTGTATCAAGATAGTCAGTCAGGTTTACTAAAATTTTAGCTTTACCTTCTTGAACGATAAAACGTTTTGAAGCTGTGCTTTGTTTCGTATATTGGTTAGTACCTGTTTGGCGAGCACGCGTTTTAATAAAAATAGCGTCGCGGTTTAAACCGGTAACAGCACGAATTACAGCAAGTGCTAAATTAAAACGTTTTTTTGCTTTTTCAGGATCGATTGTTTTTGGTGGTGCATATTCCTGAACATGTAAACGGTCACCATATAAATCGACAGCGACATTAAAGTCAGGTAAGTCGGCATCGTATAATCGTAAGCAGTAAATATTTTCTTTAGTGGCCCATTTTTTCAAGGCAGTCATATTTTTTTGCAAACGGTTCGCAAAGTCTTGAGCTTCTTCCATTTCAACAGGTTGAGCTTGCCAAGTTGCTAAAAATGGCTGTGTTACTTTTTCTGGTTTGATTGCACCAAAACGAATGTAAATTGGTAACTTACCATTCATTAAACGTAAAGTTTCAGGTGCTTCAAAGGCTAAAACATCTGCTTGTTCAATTTGAGCTGCAATAATAGCTGCATATTGATTTGGGAAATGTTTTTGTAAAAGTGCCGATAACCCTAAGTAAAGAGAACGGTTTGATGCTTTATCACCTAAACGTTCGCCATATGGAGGGTTAGTCACAATAAAAGCTGTTTTCTTTTCAGCAGCAAAATCTGGCCAGTCAGCTAAAGTACGTTCTTCAATTTGAATTTGGCCTAATAGCTTTTCAAAGCCTGCTGCAATAATATTTTCACGAGTTGCTTTTACAGCTTCCCAGTCAGCATCAAACGCATAGAACTTAGGTAGTGGTTGCTCAAGAGCTTTTTCATGACGTTCTGCTGCTTCAGCTTTGAGTGAAAGCCAAAGTTCACGATCATGACCATGCCAGCCATTAAAGCCAAAACGGCGAACAAGACCAGGTGCGCGGTCAGTTAAAATCATTAATGCTTCAATGATAAATGTACCTGAACCACACATCGGGTCGAATACAAGCTCTGGATTACGTTCTTTAAGTTTGGCTTTTTGTAAAATTGCGGCAGCTAGGTTTTCTTTAATCGGTGCATCCGTCATATAACGACGGTAGCCACGTTTATGTAATGAGTCACCAGATAAATCTAGGCAATAAGTATGTTCAGTCTTGCCAGCAAGTACATATAACGTAATTTCTGGTTGTTTAGTATCAATACTTGGACGACGGCCGACAGCTTCCATAAAGGAATCGACTACACCATCTTTTGCTCTAAGCGTTGCAAATTGGGTATTAACTTTAATTTCACGCTCTGCATGTAAGCGAATAGCAAAGGTACTTTGTGGTGCAAAAATAAGTGACCAGTCAAAGCTCATTGCACCTTCGTAAAGCTCTTCTGCTACATCACGTGCATCATGTGTGTGTTCAAGTTCATACGTATGGATTGGAAGTAAAACACGAGAGGCAAGACGGGACCACATGCAAATGCGATAAGCATGTTCAAGTGTTCCTTCAATGATTAAACGTCCAGCTTTACGTTCTGTCACTTTGGTGCCAAGCTGTTCTATTTCTTCTTGTAAGAGGCTTTCTAAACCATCAGCACAAGTAATCCAATAGTGGTTTAAACGTAAAGAGGTATTCATAAACTCGATTGACCAAAACATATAAATATTAACGATGCAAAGTTTAACTTATTTTGATGTGTAAAGGTTTTTAAATTATTGCAACCTATCACTTGGCAACCAATAAACTGATTTTTAAAGCTTAAATCCTATAAACTGGTATGTATTTTGCTAAACCTCTATGAGTAAAGCTTATTTATTAAATGGTTTTTAACCAATTTTATGATTTGAAAGCATAGGGGAATATAAATGAAAGATATGATGGGGAATGGTTTTGTAGCCAATGCGGAAGCTTTTTCAGTGTCCACACAAATATATGTGCGTATGCGTAGGATCACAGGGCGGGTCATAGATGCATTGTATGTGGTCCAAAATAAAGATTACGCAAAGTATGTAATAGCGCTGGCTTTGGAAACAGATGACGATGAATTAAAACGTTATGTTGAACGATTAAACTCATTGACTGACTCCATACCAGAGCTTCCTCAAAAACAAATCGCGGAAAATGTTCAGTTAAACGAAGAAAAAGAAATCACGGCTGAAGACATTTATCGGGCACAAGTTCCGCACCATTATATTGGTGCTTTAAGGTAATATCGGCATGGCCCTAAATTTTCTGGTCAATTTAGGGTCTTATTCTGTAAAGTTCTTCTGCGAAAAAGCTGGAATTCAGCTACACTATGCACGTTTTCGCGATTCGACCCATAGGAATCCATTATGCATATTGCAGCATTGCATCAACCGAGCCAGGTTCAGCTCAATCAAGACGGAAATTTAAAACATTTTTTAACGATTGAGGGCCTTTCAAAAGAAAACCTCACTAAGATTTTAGATACCGCTCAAAGCTTTTTAGACGATAATAATAATTTAATTAACCGCCCGCTTTTAGAAGGACGGACGGTGATGAATCTCTTCTTTGAAAACTCCACACGTACCCGTACTACTTTTGAAGCAGCAGCAAAACGTTTGTCTGCCAATGTATTAAACATTGATATAGCACGTTCAAGCACGTCAAAAGGTGAGACTTTACGAGATACACTTTGGAACCTCGAAGCAATGGCTGCCGATATTTTTGTAGTTCGCCATTCATCTTCGGGTGCTGCACATTTCATTGCTAAAGATGTATGTCCAAAAGTCGCAATTATTAATGCCGGAGATGGACGTCATGCCCATCCAACGCAAGCGATGCTCGATATGCTCACAATTCGCCGTGAGACGAAGAAACCATTTGAAGATTTGAGTGTTGCGATTATTGGTGACATTAAACATTCCCGTGTGGCACGTTCAGATGTGGCTGCACTTCAAACTCTTGGATGTAAAGACATTCGTGTAATTGCACCAAATACATTATTACCAGTTGGCTTTTCAGAATACGGTGACCATGTTCGTTTGTTCAATAACATGGATGAAGGCGTCACTGGTTGTGATGTGATTATTGCGCTACGTATTCAAAATGAGCGTATTGATTCACCAGCGTTATCTTCGCAATCTGAATTTTATAGAATGTATGGCTTAAACAAAGAGCGCCTAAGTTTAGCTAAACCGGACTGTATTGTTATGCATCCGGGACCAATGAACCGCGGTGTAGAAATTGATTCGAGTATTGCCGATGGTGACCAGTCTGTGATTTTAAAACAGGTTACTAACGGTATTGCAGTTCGTATGGCTGTACTGGCGTTGTCTATGCAAGGGCAACTTCAAGAACAAGGTTTAATTGAAGCGATTGCGTTGTAAGGAATGGATCACATGAGTATTGTAAAAATTGAAAATGTACGTGTGTTAGACCCAATCCAAAAAACAGACAGCGTACAAACTGTATATATTCAAGACGGTAAGCTCGTTGCTCCAGTCGAACAAGTTGAACAAACCATTGATGGGCAAGGCAAATGGTTAATGCCGACCATGGTTGATTTGTGTGCACGTTTACGTGAACCGGGTCAACAGCAGCATGGTACGCTTAAGTCTGAAGGAAAGGCTGCACGTGCCAATGGTATTTTGCACGTGATTACCCCACCAGACTCAAAGCCAATTGTGCAAGACAATGGTGCCCTCATTCATGGTTTGATTGAAAAGGCTTGGCATGACGGCGGTATTCATCTGCATATTATTGGTGCTCAGACTCAAGGCCTAAATGGTAAACAACCAGCAAATATGGCAGGTCTTAAAAAGGGTGGGTGTACTGCTGTTTCAAATGCAAATGCTGCTTTTGAAAATGATGATGTTGTTGTCCGCACGCTTGAGTATGCTGCGGGTCTCGGTCTAACAGTAGTGTTCTATGCTGAAGAGCCGCAACTTGCTAAAGATGGCTGTGCTCATGAAGGCTTTATCGCATCGCGTCAAGGTTTGCCAATGATTCCTGCAATTGCTGAAACTGTAGCGATTGCAAAATACTTGCTTATGATTGAAGCGACAGGTGTCAAAGCTCACTTTGGCTTGTTGTCTTGCGGTGCATCGGTTGAATTAATTCGTGCAGCAAAAGCGAAAGGTTTACCTGTTACTGCCGACGTCGCAATGCACCAGTTACATTTAACTGAACAATTAACGGATGGTTTTAACTCACTTGCACATGTTCGTCCACCATTACGTTCTGAGCAAGATAAAGAGCTTTTACGCCAAGGTTTAAAACAAGGTGTAATTGATGCAATTTGTACGCATCACGAACCATTAAGCAGTTCAGCGAAAATGGCTCCATTTGCTGAAACCCAACCTGGTATTACTGCATTTGATACTTATGTAGCTCTAGGTATCCAACTCATTAATGAAGGCTTATTTGAGCCACTTGAGTGGGTTACTAAAGTAACAAGTGCTCCTGCACAGGTAGCAAACATGACTGCGCGTTGGCAAGCTGAAGCTGGGTGGGTGTTGGTAGATCCTGAACTAAGCTGGACGTTAACTAAAGACACTATCTTGTCTCAAGGAAAAAACACGCCATTACTGGGTCAAAACCTTACTGGTAAAGTAGTACAGACTTTTGCTGTATAGTTTTTAATAGTTAAAAGCTTATTCAAAATATAAATAGGCAGATCATAATGATTTGCCTGTTTTGTAAATACTAGATGGAAAATTGTATATAAATTATTTAAAAGACAACAAAAGATTTCGAGCGCATTAGAATAAAAAACTATCAGCAAAGAGAAGTATTTGAATAATCAAAAAATTGCTGGTTACGACGTATAAGATTCGGGAGAATAAACAATGTCGATAAACCCTATAGAACTGCTTAAAGAAAAAGTATCATCAACAATATTGAATAATCAGGATGGATTCCTAGGCGAAAAAACTAACGCGCTCTCTAAGTTTTATCCAATTCTACTTTCATTATTAGCTGCTAAACCTGATCTTATTGGACAGTTAAAAAACAGTTTAGCTCCATCATTATCCGATCTTTTTTCTCATAATGATCAAATTAAAAATACGGTACTAACCCATCTAAGTGGCACTGCACCATCTGCCGAGATTGAAAGTACACTCAATAGTGCGATCAAACCCAGTCTTAATACGATTTCTGAAGTCGCTGGAAGCGATCAACAAAGCATTGTGAACTATTTACGTCAACATGCGGAAACGATTCGTTCATATTTACCAGGGTGGGCAGTCGGCTTATTAGCTCCATTGGGTATTGGTGCGGGTTTATCATCAGTAACAACATCAACTGCACCTCCGCTTGCAGCGGCAACGGAAACGACTGGTAAATCTCGTGGTTTCTTACCGATTATTGCGCTTATTATTCTTGGTTTATTAATTGCTTGGTTATGGCGCTCTTGCCAGCATAAAGAAGCTACACCTGTACCCGAGACTACTCCTGCAAGTGGTGTAGCGGCCGCAGCAGCTGCACCTGCTACTTTAACTTTAAGTACGGACGATAAAGGGGCAGTAAGTCAATGTCAGGCAGGCATTGGTGATCAGGGCTTCTTGGCAACTTTACAAACGCAAGTTAAAAAAGTTCTTTCAGGGACTAAAGACTGTAATGTTGATACCAGTCAAACTTATGCTGCTGCATTTACCGATAAAGATGCGTTAGCAGGTGTGCTCGGTGCCTTAAAAGGAGTTCCAAACGCGTCTTTAGAATGGGTTGGTGACAAAATCACTTTGAAAGCAGGTGATGCCGCAGCTTTAGAAGCTTTAACTGCAAAAGTAAAAGCACTCGTTCCTCATACTGAAGTTGTTTCAGCTGCACCACAAACAGCTGAGCAATCTGTAAGTAATAGCTTAACTGCTTCACAAACTGCTTTAGGCTCAATTGACCCGAACAATGTAGATGTAAATGCTCTAGTTAAAGCGCTTAACTTGCAAATCATTAACTTCGCGAGTGGTTCAAGTGAAATTCCAGCAGACAATAAAGCCATTCTTGACCAAGCTGCAACACTGTTGAATAAAGTGACTAGTGTGAAATTAAATGTAGGTGGTCATACAGACTCAACAGGTAATGCTGCTGCCAATAAAGCACTTTCTCAACGCCGTGCTCAAGCCGTTGTAGATTACTTGGTTTCTAAAGGCGTAGATGCATCTAAACTTGTTGCCCAAGGCCATGGTTCAGAAAACCCTGTTGCAGAAAACACAACTGAAGAAGGACGCTTTAAAAACCGTCGTATTGAGTTTTCAGTAGCTCAATAATCAATAGATTCACAAAAAAGTTTGATTTTATTGAATTCTGATTTGAAAAAAGCTTCTCATTTTGAGAAGCTTTTTTATAAACATCAATATTGTTGGGTTGGTATGAAAATCAGTTTGTTAGGAAGTGGCCGTGTTGCTTTTCATTTGGCAAAGGCACTTTGGGCTAAGGGGCATAACATCGCACAAGTCTATGCGCGTGATTTTGAGAAAACCCAGAAATTTGCAGAACAAATTCAAGCAAAAGCATGTCAGTCTCTTCAAGAGTTTCAAGCGAGTGACTTAATTATTTTAGCTGTTTCAGACAGTGCTATTACTGAACTTGCAATGCAAGTACACGCGTCATTTCCAGAAACGCTTATGGTTCATACTTCGGGTAGTACCAATATTGAAGTTATTAGTAATATTCATAAAAAAGCTGGGGTATTTTATCCTTTGCAGACTTTTAGTTTTGAAAGAGACGTCGATTGGCAAGCCACACCATTATTTGTAGAGGCGACTAATAAAAACGATTTAGTCATACTTTCTGATTTAGCAAATAGCCTAAGTAATCGAGTATATCAATACACCTCAAAACAACGTTTAACTTTACACTTGGCGGCTGTATTTGCTTGTAATTTTAGTAACTACTGTTTTGATATGGCTAAACAGATTGTAGATGCAGAACAAGTCGACTTTAGCTTACTTTATCCATTAATTGTGGAAACAGCAAAAAAAGCCACTGAAAATGATCCGAAACAAATGCAAACTGGGCCTGCGGTAAGGGGAGATCAGAATATCTTGGCAATGCATGAGGGGCTATTAACTCAAGCAAATAGGGATGACTTAAAACAGGTCTATCAACTTTTAAGTGATGGCATCGTGAAGCGCCATCACTCGGCTTAAAGCTTATTTAAAAATTAAGGTTCGCCGTTATTGCCCCATTTTAAGAAGCCAGCACGCTGATTTAACAGTTCAAAATATTGGTCGACATGTTTAAGTGTTGGATGGTCAAAAGGAGTGGCCTTCCAGCGCTGTACAGATAGACCAATTGGAATATCCGCTAGAGTAAACTCAGTACCTGCAACATAGGCTTGAGTTTTTGCAAGTTGTTGGTCAAGAATCTGCATATGATGATTCCAGTTCTCAATACCTTGTTGCAATAAGTTAGGGTCTTGATGATCTGGTGAATGTCTAAGTAGAGACATAATCGTATAAGTCCAGCTGTTATTTAGCTCGATCGCTTGCCAATCAAGCCACTGGTCAACAAAGAACCTTTCTTTTGCTTGAGTAGGGTAAAGCTTATGCTCTTTATCGTAAGCATTGGCGAGATAACGGATAATACTGTTGGACTGCCAAAGGACTAAATCGCCATCTAAAACAACAGGAATTTGACCATTTGGATTTAATTGTAAATATTCAGGTGATTGAGCAGAGCGAAAGCCTCGTCCCCAATCTTCTCTCTCATATTCAAGATTTAATTCTTCACACAGCCATAAGACTTTGCGAACATTAATTGAGTTATCGCGCCCTAAAATTTTTAACATGGGTTTTCCTTAGTATTTTTTAGTGTGGCAAGTATCTATGTTTATAAATACCGAGATTTTATGTGATTAGCAAATATTACTTACGAGAAAGATAAGGCAATTAATAAAAATTTGATGGCTTTGATCGAAATTTATAATTTATTTTAATATTTTTTGTCGGTTTTTGGGGAGAAATACTTTTCACCTAATTATAAATAGAGATTAACTGAACCAATATTTTTGGTTCAGTTAATATAATTTTATTAGAAAATTTATATCTATTTTTTAAAAATTAACTTACATAGAAATACTTAGTCTTTGCAAAAAAAAACTTGTAAAAATTTTAATATATTATTGCCTAAAGTCATTACCAATTAGATGTGACATATACTCCTCTAATATATGTTCTATAGTAAGTGGTTCCTGTTGAATCATATTTAATGCAAAATAGATCTGATTCATCTTGATTTTCAAATTTAACTGTTTCTACATTATCTATGGTGGGTATTGTTGCTAAAACTACTCCTAAACCATAGCCACCTGTTGAGGATCCTCTAATCGTAATGATTGGTAATAATCCCGACTGTAAAGTCCCTGCATGAACTCTCATATAATTATATTTTCGCATTGGTATATCAGAAACATAAGCCCCATAAGTACCTTTGAACCATAAAGCTTTTAACCCAATACCTTCATTAAGTTCTAAGGATGTACTATCAGTGTCAATCGAACCACCAGTAACTTGTGTAGGATATGCATTTATACCTTCAAAAACCTCTCCAACCTTATATGGATCATTGTGAACTTGATGTTTTATTAAATCATATAATCCATTATCTGTTTGACCTTGATTATTAATATAGCCCCATAATAATGTTTCTGGTATATCCCATTTGAGATTTTTATATGAGCATATATCACGGCACATTTTATCTAATTCATTTGAATTTCTAACAGAAGTTTCAATAGATGGTTCAGTATCGCCATCCCAAACAAAACAACCAAAGTTACCACCGCAGGCTTTAGCAAATATTTTTGATGTTTTAATAATTCTAGATAATGGAGCACCATTAATATATTTAAATCCCATCACAACAGGCAGAATTTGGCATTTATATTGGCGACTATATAACCCTAATGCTGCTCTCATTTTATAAAGATCTTCTTGAGTAGCTTTCTCCTCACTCATTTCTAAGTTTGAATCATTATAGATGTCTAAAAATATAATGTCATAATTATCTGAGATCAATTTAGTTAAGGGGTCGATAGTGAAATCAACGGTTGTTAATAGCTTACTCGTTACACCTCTAAGCAACGAGATTCTTGCATCCTGTTCAGGGATTGTCTTTCCATTATATGCAGGTTCATCTATAACACTGTAACCAATAATTGCTGAGTGTGAGTCGATACTGGCCACCCATGAAGCAACATCTGCTATTGCACCTAAATCATTTTGTGTACTAACAATTACTTTTAATCCTGCTGATTTTGCATTATCTAACATGTTAAAGACATCACCATCATTATCCCATCCTTGAATATGCATACCTGAATAATGTTGTAATGTGTTAAATCCTAAAGACTTTATATATAGAAATTCTGATAAATCATAAGCATTTGCAACAAACATCATTTTGAGAATATCAGTATTTACATTTTCTTCATCTACAACTTGAACAATTTTTTCCCAAATTCCTGCACGAGATGTAATTTTTTTAGAATGAATTTTCCAATTACCAATTAGTCTTTGGCCCTTAGTTCTAAGATTTTTAGTCACATAATATGTCTTATCTGAGGTACTATAAATATCAAAACCTGTGTTGAATGCATTATTCAAAGCATTAGTACTGTCAAAGTTTAAATCATTGGCTTTAGCACCAAAACTTTCAGGTGATATAATATTAAAATTTGCTCTTACCCATCCATTGAAAATAAGACCAGAATCATTTATGGAAGTTTTACTGGGATCAAATATAAATTCACCTCCACCACTATTTAAGCCGCTATAATAAGATTTTACATAAACAGTTTGACCATTTATTGGATTTGTAATTCCTATTAAATCTGCAATACTTTCGACAACGGTTATAGTGCTCATAGTTTTATCCTTTTAAGTTGAATATTACATACAAAACATTAATTATTTTTTATAATAAATGGCTATTTGTATTTTAAGATTTTGAACTTTTATATAGATGAATTCAATACAACTTACAATGTGTGCGTCACACATTGACGCTAAAAATTAATTTAAATTTATAATAAATCAGATTTGTAATTTTTATTAAAATGAATATTTAAACCATATGAATTTAGAAAATTATAAAAATTGGATATAAAATTATAATATTTTTTGTTTAGTTGGAATAATGTATTTGGAAGTAGCATTAAATATATAATGCTACTTAATTAATATTAAATAATCTATGAAATATTTAGATGACTAATTTATTTTCTTAAAGATAAAGTCATTAATCTTATGACCCGACTCAATACCACGGCGTTCAAACTTAGTCACTGGGCGCCAGTCTGGACGAGGGTAGCTATTGCCTTTACCCGCCAAGTTTTCAAGGTTTGGACGGTTGTCTAGTACATCAAGCATCCATTCTGCATACGGTTCCCAGTCTGTTGCTGCATGGAAGGTACCACCAAGCTCAAGTTTCTGTTCGACCAGTTGCATACGCTCATGAATAACAAAACGGCGTTTGAAATGACGTTTCTTTTGCCAAGGGTCTGGGAAGTAAAGTTGTACGCAGTTGATACTGTTGTCTGGCATTTCACGTAAAACTTGAATCGCGTCTGCATCGAGTACACGTAAGTTTTTAAGTTCTGCTATACCTGCTTCATATAAACATTGGGCAATACCAGGTACGTGTACTTCAATGCCTACATAGTTGCGTTCAGGATTTGCTTTAGCCATAAGAACTAAGGAGCGGCCCATCCCAAAACCGATTTCAACAGTTAAAGGGCGCTCTGGATGTTCAAAGTGTTGACGTAAGTCACCAACAGGATATTCCAAAATTAAATCGCGATGTTGTTCTAATGCCGTGCGTTGAGACGTATTAAGTGGTGCTGAACGACGCATAAACGTCACAATTTCACGGTGTTCAGGCAAATTGTCTAAGTCTGCAATTTGCGTTTCTAACTGATCGATCGACATAACCTTGGCAATATTGAAATTCAAATGCGGTATTTTAAGTCTTCAGGTGGTCAAGTCAAATATTTCGGTGTTTTTCTTCATGTAGATGTCATGATCAATATTTAATCTAAGAGACTAATTAAAACTCACATGAACAATTTTACTCATGAAAACTTTTCAGTTAAGAACACTTTCGGTTTTTTTAAGTGCATTTGGTGCATTTTCATATAGCTCTGTTGCTCAGGCGCAGCTCATGTTTAGTCAGTATGTTGATGGTAGTAGTAATAAAAAGGGTTTAGAGATTTATAACCCGGATGGTTCTACAGTTAACTTAGCCGATTATGAGATTCAACAGTTTAATAATGGTGGCACTGCAAAAACGGTGTCTTTCCGTTTACAAGGTACACTTGCGAGTAAGCAGAAGTTTTTAGTGGGACGCTCGGAGCTACAAACTGAACTTGGTAGTAAAGTAAATCAGGTTGCTGCATTATCTTTTAATGGTGATGATGCAGTTGTACTCGTTTATAAAGGCACACCTGTCGATCGTTTTGGGCGTATTGGTGAACGACCAGAGACAGGTTGGGGAACAGCCGTTTCAAGTTTAGGAAATAGTTTTAAGCGTATTGAAACTGAAAATCCAGCTTTAAGTATCGATCCAACCGCAGCATTTGATTTGGACCACTCGTGGACAGCATGGGCAAACCGAAATGATTTTTCAAATCTATCGGGTTCGACGATTCAACCGCCTGTGCAAACGGTCAGTTGTTCAAGCTCAGATACACCAATTGCCGATTTAGCATCTTCAACACAAAATCAAACCTATACAGTACGTGGCGTAATTACTGCTGACTATCGTTATGCTAATGGTTTTTCAGGCTTTTATGTTCAAACACCTGACACTAAAGCACGTGCAAATGTAAGCAATGCCATTTTTGTTTATATACCAAATAGCAGCATGGTAAAAGGTGGCCAAGTTGGTGATGAAGTTATTTTACGAGGCCGTTTAACAAGTTATCAAAACCAACTACAGATCGACCAATTACAACAAGATATTCAGACCTGTAATACTAATATGGCAAATCAGGTTCAGCCAATTAGTCTAGAGTTGCCATTTACCAGCTTAACAGGTGGTTCAACCAATTCTCCACAGCGCTATCAAGGAATGTTGGTTAAATTACCTCAGACTTTAACGGTGAGTGAAAACTATAATTATGGTCGTTATGGTGAGTTATCGTTAAGTTTAGGCCGCTTATATATTCCAACCAACTTATATCCTGCCTTGTCGCCAGAAGCAAAAGCTTTAGCTCAGAAAAATTTATTATCGAAAATTATCTTTGATGATGGTTATAACAATCAAAACCGTACGCCATGGTTACCAACAAATTTTAGTGCTGCCAATACATTGCGTTCTGGCTATCAGCTTAAAAATGTTGAAGGGATTTTAGAGTATCGTTTTAATGGTTGGCGAGTACAGCCAGTGCTTGGACGTACGCAACCAGAAGTTGTTACTCAAACAAATCCACGCCAGAGTGTCATTACAAAAAATGCCAATCATATTCGTGTAGCTTCATTTAACGTTTTGAACTATGACAATGGTGCAACAGGTTTCCCAACAGAGCGTGGTGCAAACACACAAGCAGAGTTTGATAAACAGCACCGTAAAATTGTGAGTGCATTAAAAGCGATTGATGCTGACGTATACGGTTTGATGGAAATTGCTAACAATGGTTATGGTCCAAACAGCGCAATTGCTCATTTAACCAATGCATTAGGTCCTGATTGGAAATATGTTATTCCTGAAAATTTGGATCGTTTAGGTGGTGATGTTATTGCTGTTGCGATTATTTATAACAGCAAGCGTGTTAAGCCTTTAAACAAACCTGTTGCGCTTGATTTGGGTGATAAAAACCGAACAACCTTAGCACAAACTTTCCAGGCTGTTCGTGGTAATAAAACGTTTACCGTTATTCCAAACCATTTGAAGTCAAAAGGTTGTACAGGAGTAGATGCTAACTCTACTGATGCCGATCAAAATGATGGTCAAGGATGTTGGAATCCAACCCGTGTGAAAGCAGTTGACCAAATTGTGCAGTGGCTAGCGAAAAATCCAACTCAAGTTCCTAAGCAAAATGCTTTACTCGTTGGAGACATGAATAGCTATGCAAAAGAAGCACCAATTTTAGCTTTTGAAAAAGCTAACTATAAGGTTCTCCTCAATGATGCTAAGGTTGGACAAGGCGCTCAGGCATATAGCTATGTGTTTGGTGTGGCAAGTGATGCAAATGGTAATGGGGGAGCGGGTAACTTAGACCATGCAATTGCCGATGCAGATTTATATCCAAAAGTAGTGCGTACTTTTGCTTGGCATATCAATGCAGATGAACCAACTGTTCTAGATTACAACGAAGAATATAAAACTGATGAGCAAAAGGCTCTGTTTTATGGTGAAGATGCTTATCGTTCTTCGGACCATGATCCTGTCATTGTCGATCTAGATTTAAATGGTAAAGATTCAAGTCATCCTGATAATGGCAACAAAAATCCTATTTTGGATTTCCTAAACCAATTAGTGGAATGGATTAGCCAACTTTTTAAACGTAATTAACGGTAAAAAATGCGTGATGGGAATGTGTTTTATCATATTTTAAACAATCGTCACGCAAGACAACTTGCAAGGTCAAACTTTTTCAAGAATATTAGGTAGTGTAAGTAATTTATAAATTTACGCTTTTTTACAATTAAGGAATTGTACAAACCTTGCAGGTTTTTTAGAAGCAATTTAAAACGTTAATGTAAGATAAGAAGGATCAGATATGAAATTATATTATTCGCCAGGCGCATGTTCTTTAGCTGCACATATTATTTTAAATGAAATTAATGTTGATTTTGATTTAGAACGAGTAAATTTAAAAACACATAAAACAGAAAAAGGTGCAGATTATTACGAAATTAATCCAAAGGGCTATGTACCAGCTTTAGAAATTAACCCAGGTTTGATTTTGACGGAAAACGTGGCGATTTTACCGTTTCTTGCTCAGCATGATCCTAAACAAGATTTGATTCCTCCTTCAGGCTTAGGCCGTGCGAAAGTGTTGGAATGGTTGGGTTATTTGAACTCTGAATTACATGACGCCTATGCAGTATTTTTTGGCGCACCGTTAACAAGCGAAGAAAAAACCAAAGCTTACGCTGAAATAGACCGTCTTTTAAAATATATCGATAATTATCTGGCTGAGTCAGATTATGACTATTTGGTAAATGATAATTTTGGTCCAGCTGATGCATACTTATTTGTGTTAACAAATTGGTCAAATTCAATTGAGCATGATCTAACGCCATATAAAAATATTATTGCACTACGTAATAAAGTTGCAGAACGTCAATCTGTACAAATCGCGATGCGTGATGAAGGTTTAATTTCATAAGCTTTTAGATGCATTAAAAAAGCCCCTAATCAATAGGGGCTTTTTTAATATTGAATATAACTTAGTGTTGAGCTTTTTCTTTTACATCAGCAGCTGCATGTTCAACAGCTTGAGCTGTATCAGCAGTTGCTTTACGCGCAGTCGCTTCAGTTTGTGCAGCAGCATTTGCAGTAGTATCGGCAGCATGGTCAGCAGCAGCATCAATCTTAGCTGTAGCGTTGTCTGTAGCAGTTGCAATATCGCTCGCAGCTTTGTCACCAGCAGATTTAATATCTGCTGTTGCTTGTTTAGCAGCATTTTCTAAATGTTCACCTGTAGTCGCACCAGTTTCTGGAGCTTTCTCTTTATTACAACCAACAAGGGCAACAGTCGCAGCAAGACCTAAAGCAACAAGTAATTTATTCATTGTGTTTTTCCTTCTAATTCATGGCATCCAAAATTATGGATGTCTAAAATATAAACATAAAGTAACTGATTAATAAAGATCAAAAATTGTTAAAAAGTTGTAACTTCAACATTAAAAAAGCCTAGCATTTTGCAATGCTAGGCTTTCGCTCGATAACAGGATTTAACCAGTTTTATTGCCCAGAACGGATGATGTAATCAAACGCAGAGAGTGATGCTTTAGCGCCTTCACCTGTGGCAATAATGATTTGTTTGTAAGGTACAGTTGTACAGTCACCTGCAGCGAATACACCTTTTACATTGGTTTCATTGCGGTCATTGACAATAATCTCGCCACGGTTAGTTAACTCAACTTCACTTTCTTTCAAGAAGTCAGTGTTTGGTAATAAACCAATCTGTACAAAGATTCCTGCAAGCTCGACCACATGCTCTTCATCAGTCGCACGGTCTTTATATTTAAGACCGGTTACTTGTGAACCGTCACCCAATACTTCGGTGCTTAACGCATTCATAATTACTGTGGTGTTTGGCAAGCTGTTTAACTTGTTTTGCAATACTTGGTCTGCACGAAGTTTAGTGTCAAACTCAACCAGAGTTACATGCTCAACAATACCTGCAAGGTCAATTGCTGCTTCCACACCTGAGTTACCACCACCAATCACGGCAACACGTTTACCTTTGAACAGTGGACCATCACAGTGCGGGCAATACGCTACACCACGGGTACGGTATTCAGCTTCACCCGGTACATTCATTTCTCTCCAACGTGCTCCTGTTGAAAGGATCACAGTTTTCGATTCAAGTTTTGCACCGTTTTCAAGTTCAACTTCAACCAAACCATTTGCTGTTTGGTTGGCACCCGTGATTTTGCTGACACGTTGCAGGTTCATGATATCAACATCATATTCACGAACGTGTGCTTCCATCTCCGCTGCAAACTTAGGACCTTGAGTCTTTTGCACAGAAGTGAAGTTTTCAATGTCCATGGTATCCATGACCTGACCACCAAAGCGTTCAGCCACGATACCGGTATTAATACCTTTACGGGCTGCATAGATAGCTGCTGTCGCACCTGCAGGTCCACCACCAATCACCAATACATCAAAGGCATCTTTGGCATTGAGTGCTGCTGCGTCTTTTTCAGCCGAGTTGGTGTCAAGTTTTGCCACAATCTCTTCAAGCGTCATACGACCTTGACCGATGTGTTCATTGTCTTGGAACACCATTGGTACAGCCATGATTTTGCGTTGTTCCACTTCGTCTTGGAAGAATGCACCATCAATCATGGTTGCTGTGGTGTTCGGGTTATAAATGGCAATCAGGTTAAGCGCCTGTACCACGTCCGGACAGTTATGACAGCTAAGTGAAACAAATACATTAAAGTTAGCTTTGAGGTTTAAGCCTTTAATTTGATTTAAAACTTCATCCGATACTTTAGGTGCATAGCCAGACACTTGTAACAGAGCCAAGATCAAAGACGTAAACTCATGTCCCATTGGTAAGCCTGCAAAGAACACACGAGGCTGTTCACCTGCTTTAGCCACACCAAAGCTTGGACGACGTGTATTGTTACCGTCAAAACGTGCAGTTACTTTGTCAGAAAGCTCAGCGATTTCAGTTACTAATTCTTTAATTTGAGCAGCTTTATCTGATTCATCTAAAGCAGCAACTAATTCGATTGGACTTTCTAAACGTTCTAGGTAAGCTTTTAATTGAGTTTTAATGTTTTGATCTAACATCTGTTTTTACTCCAATGCATCCAAATTCTTTCAATAGATGCATAGTACGTGAAAACAATGAATAGGTAAAACAGTATGTTTTTATGTATTTGATCGGTTTTTTGAATGTTTGTTTGATTTAAGCATGAGTTGAAAATATTAAAAAGAGAATCCCAATCTCATTTTTACTTTTGCGGTATTTTAAAGTGAAAGTGTTTGAAAATTTATATATGTTATATGGCTGTAAAGATTTTATGTCATAACATTAAAAGGTAGTTTCATGTCATTGCAACGCGGTATTTATCAGCATTATAAAGGTAATCTCTATCAGGTTTTTTCTGTAGCAAAACACAGTGAAACTGAAGAGGAATTGGTCGTTTATCAATGTTTATATGGTGATTATTCAACATGGGTTCGACCACTTGATATGTTTACTGAAACCGTCCAAATGAGTGATGGTAGTGTCGTACCGCGTTTTAAATTAATCCAAAGTACTTAACTAAAACAGCTGTCATATAAAGAAGGAGTAAAATAGATGACAAATACTATTTTCTTACAAAGAGTTGCTGATTTATATGACACCTTTAAACAGCATGACTCACAGCAGCCTGATCGTTTACAGCGATATCGCAATATTGAAGTAGAGTCTGCAAAATTACTCTCACAATTTATTCGTATGCAGCAAGCCAAAACTATTTTAGAAATTGGCACTTCGACAGGTTATTCAACTTTATGGTTAGCTGAAGCTGCTCAGGCAACTGGAGGGCAGGTGACCACAGTTGAAATCGATGAAAAACGAAGTGCAGAGGCAAAACGCCATGTAGCTGAGTTAGAGCTCAGCGAAATTGTTCAATTTTGGGTAGGAGATGCAGCCGATTACTTAAAAGAAGCAAAAGAAACATTCGATTTTATTTTGTTAGATGCTGAACGTGATGTATATGAAAGTTATTGGCCAGATTTAAAACGATTAATTAAGGCTAAAGGTGGTGTTTTAGTGGTTGATAATGTGATATCTCATGCAGCAGAAGTAAATCCTTTTTTATCTTTGATTAAAAAGGATGCAGATTTTATGAGTAGTATTTTGCCTGTAGGTGCAGGTTTATGTTTAGTGGTCACAAAATAGTTTTACTGAAATAATTTCATATTCCAGTCGCGGCCTGTTTTGAGCAGGCCTTTTTTATAGTTGTTATGAGGCAATCACCAAAGAAAGTCGAGTAAAGTGCAAATTAAATTCTAAATATTTATGTACAAAAGCAGCTTTGTCTGTTGAACGTAATAAGTTGTCATAAACAAACTCAGGGACAGGATGATATAGATCTCCAGAACCGTCGCTATAAAAGATTTTTAAATGACGCGATGTAGCATTATATTTCCATGAAGTGACGACCGCTGTATTCACCATAAATGCACCCCTTTATTTCATATCAAACTTACTCAAAAATTAACCAGTTGTTTATTTGACATTACTCAATGTTTAAGTAACGGGGAAGGGCAGAATTGTAAAAGTATCAGTAGAAAATGTGATGTGCTTATTCAAAACAAAAGAACCATCCGATAAAGGATGGTTCTTCGAGTTTTTAAAATCTAAGAGAGATTAGATTTTACCAACTAGGTCGATAGATGGAGCAAGAGTAGCTTCACCTTCTTTCCATTTAGCTGGGCAAACTTCACCTGGGTGAGAGTGTACGTATTGAGCAGCTTTTACTTTGCGAAGAAGTTCAGATGCGTCACGACCGATACCGCCAGCGTTGATTTCAACGATTTGGATTTTACCTTCTGGATCGATAACGAAAGTACCACGGTCAGCTAAACCTTCAGACTCAATTAAAACGTCGAAGTTTTTAGAAAGAGTCCAAGTTGGATCGCCAACTAATGGGTATTGAATTTTCTTGATCGCGTCTGAAGTGTCGTGCCAAGCTTTGTGAGTGAAGTGAGTGTCAGTAGAAACACCGTAGATTTCTACGCCTAATTTTTGGAATTCAGCATAGTTGTCAGCTAAGTCTTCAAGCTCAGTAGGACAAACGAAAGTAAAGTCAGCTGGATAGAAGAATACAACAGACCATTTACCTTTAAGGTTAGTTTCGTTAACTTCAACAAATTGGCCGTTGTGGTAAGCAGTTGCTTGGAATGGTTTAACTTCAGTATTAATCAAGCTCATCATTGTCTCCATGATTGAGGTTTATATTTAAACTTGTTTACGAGATGTAGAATAAATAAAAATTCTTTATTGGGGAAATAGTATTTTTACATGACTAAAATCGGAAAATTGAATAAGTGGAAAATTTCCGATTTTTAAGTCCCCAAATACTGTATTCGATTTGACTGCAAAAACATGTAAATCAAATGACAGTTATAGTAAAAGAAACTTGCCTAACAACATGAAGTCTATCTAGATAAAATTCAAGGGTAAAATTTTAAAAAATTAAAAATATATAAAAAACCAACTGTTTTACCTGAGGGGCATTAAAGCGTAAAATAGAGGATTGTTGAATTTTCAGGAAAATTTATCTGTGCTGAATGGTTTAAATATAGATCAATGGGTGATGGCGAGAGATCGTTACCGTTTAAATCGTTTGCGTAAAGATAAAAAAGCCGATACTTCAGAGATTGAAAAATTATTTGAACAGTCTAATGCAAAAGTTAGACAGCGTTATGAACGTTTACCAAAAATCAAATTAAATCAGGACTTACCTGTTACCCAATATGCTGACCGTTTAATTGAGGCGATTCAAAAGCATCAAGTTATTATTGTGGCAGGTGAAACAGGCTCAGGAAAAACTACTCAGCTTCCTCAAATTGCAATGTTAGCAGGGCGTGGTTTGACCGGTATGATTGGCCATACCCAGCCACGTCGTTTAGCTGCACGTAGTGTGTCGCAGCGTATTGCAGAAGAAGTCGGCGAAAAGCTTGGCGAGTCAATTGGCTTTAAAATCCGTTTCAATGAACAAGGTTCACAAGATTCGATTGTAAGGTTAATGACTGACGGTATTTTACTTGCCGAGTTAGGCAATGACCGTTTTCTGTCCAAATATGACACCATCATTATTGATGAAGCGCACGAGCGCTCACTCAATATTGATTTTATTATGGGCTATTTAAAGCAATTGTTGCCAAAACGCCCAGATTTAAAAGTCATCGTGACCTCGGCAACTTTAGATGTAAATCGTTTTAGTAATTACTTTAATGATGCGCCTATTTTTGAGGTAGAAGGTCGTAGCTATCCGGTCGAAGTACGTTATCGCCCAATTTCAGAGATGAATATTGGCGGTAGTGATGATGACGAGTTCGACGATTTTGAAGAAAATCTTCCGCGTGCAGTCGTACAAGCTGTAGAAGAATGCTTTGCCGATGCCGAAGAAAAAGGCCATCCAGAACATGCAGATATTCTGATTTTCTCAAGTACTGAACAAGAAATTCGAGAATTACAGGAAACTTTGCAAAAATATGGGCCAAGGCATACCGAAATTTTACCTTTGTATGCACGCTTAGCCGTTTCAGAGCAACAAAAGATTTTTAGCCCAAGTGGAAAGGGCCGCCGTATTATTATTGCCACCAACGTTGCAGAAACTGCATTGACGGTTCCTAATATTCGCTATGTGATTGATAGCGGCTTTGCACGTATATCTCGTTATAACTACCGTTCACGTGTGCAACGTTTACCGATTGAGGCAATTTCGCAGGCTGCGGCCAATCAACGTAAAGGGCGTTGTGGTCGTATTGCTCCGGGCGTTTGTATTCGTTTATATAGCGAAGAAGATTTTTTAAGCCGTCCTGAATTTACCGAACCTGAAATTAAGCGAACCAATTTGGCATCGGTAATTCTGCAAATGCAGAGCTTAGGCTTAGGTGAGTTAGAAAACTTCGATTTCATTGAGCCGCCAGATTTCCGTCTAGTCAATGATGGTCGTAAGCTACTCATTGAATTAGGTGCGCTAAACGAGAAGAAAAACGAACTGACTAAAGTCGGTCAAATGATGGCCCGTATGCCGATTGACCCTCGACTCGCGCGTATGATTGTGGGCGGTGCTCATTTTGGTGTACTCAAAGAAATTTTGGTGGTGGTGAGTGCACTTGCAGTGCAAGACCCACGTGAGCGCCCAGCCGATAAACAGATGCAGGCTGACCAAAAGCATGCCTTATTTAAAGAGGCAGATTCAGATTTTCTGTTTTATTTAAAACTTTGGGATACTCTAAATCCTAAAGGTGAAGCAGGGATGTCGGAAAACAAGCGTCGTCAATTTGCTAAGCAGCATTTCTTAAGCTGGTTACGGTTACGTGAATGGAAACAGACACACCAGCAGCTAGTCGAGCTGGCCGAAGGTTTAAAACTTAGTTTTAATGAAAAACCTGCAAACTACGAAAACTTGCACCGTGCGTTGCTGACCGGTTTATTATCGTTCATTGCCAATAAAACTGATGAACGTAATACCTTTATGGCGGTGCGTCAGCAAAAGGCTAAAGTTTTCCCTGCGAGTACGTTGCATAAAACCAATACTGCGTGGGTGATGGCTTTTGAGATGGTGGAAACATCTCAAGTTTATTTGCGTACATTAGCAAAAATTGATCCTGAATGGATTTTGCTTGCTGCACGCGACTTATTGAAATACCACTATTTTGAGCCGCATTGGTCTAAAAAAGCCGGTATTGTAAATGCTTATGCACAAATCTCATTGTTTGGTTTAATTATTGAACCGAAGCGTTTGATTAATTTTGAGAAAGTTGATCAACCTGCTGCACATGAGATTTTCTTACGTGATGCGTTAACTACAGGAAATCTGGGGACAGTTCCACCATTTTTAAAACACAATTTGCTTAAACTTGAAGAAGTAGAGCGAGTTGAAGATAAATTGCGTCGCCGCGATTTAGTGGTCGATGAAGAAACGATTTATCAGTTCTATGCCTCTAAAATACCTGAAGAAATCGCAAGTCGCCGTAGTTTTGAAGACTGGCGTGCAACGGTAGAAGCAAAAAATCCGCGATATTTATATGTAGAAAATGATGCACTTTGGCTCAATGACCGTCCGACCACGCAGCAATTCCCTGATCATTTACATAATGGTCAGTTACGTTTGGCAACGACATATCGATTTGACCCAAGTCATGATGAAGATGGCGCAACGGTTCAAATTCCGGTACAGGCATTGCCGCAAGTTGATGAAAACATCTGGTCTTGGGGTATTCCAGGCTGGCGTTTAGATTTAATTGAAGCGCTATTAAAAGCTCTACCAAAAGATAAACGTCGTAATATAGTGCCTATTCCTGACACAGCTCGTAAGCTTATGCAGGGCATTGATGCGGTACATTTGCGACAGCATATTTTTAGCTATCTTGCATTTGCTTTACGTGGTGAGCAAATTACCGATAAAGATTTTTCATTTGAACGAATAGATCCGTATTTGGTGCCTTTTATTAAGGTCATTGATGAAAAAGGTAAATTAATTGCCAAAGGCCGTGATTTAGCTGAGTTGAAAGCTCGCTGTCGTGTTGAAACTCATCGTCCGGTGAAACAGCAAAAAGGCGAGTTTAAAACTTTCCCTGAAAACTTTACCTTTGAAGCTTCACAAAAGGTGACAGGTGTTGTTGTTAAACAATATCAAGCTTTAGTACCGACCAAAACTTTTGCTGAACTTGAGGCGAAAGATGAGTCTGGTGTGGTTATACAAACCTTTAATGATCAGTCAGAGGCGATTAAACAGCATCGGGAAGGTATTATTCGTCTGGTCCATATGCAGCTTGGTGATTTGGTTCGCCAGTTGAAAAAGCAGATTTCAAAACCACTTGCGCTTGCTTATTCACCTTTAGGCGATAAAGCTAAGCTTGAGCAGATGCTGGTCTATGCAACATTGCAGATGGCAATCACGACTTTGCCAATTAATGCTGATGAATTTAATAAACTGCTAGAACAAGTCAAAAAGCAATTTTTGAGTTATGGTCAGCAAGCACTTGAGCAGTTAAGTGATATCTACATTCAATGGCAGCAAATTCGTCGTCAGCTTTTAGTACTTGATCCGGATGTGTTTGGACGCAGTATTGATGATATTGAAGATCAGTTAGATCTCATGTCACTTGGTAACTTTGTTTACTGCCAACCAGTCGATCTTTGGCAGGAATATCCGCGTTATTTAAAAGCGCTGCTATTGCGTTTAGACCGATTGCCAAATAATCTACAGCGAGATCATGCCGCTATTGATGATGTCGATCCATGGATGGACAAGGTATTTAAATTCAAAAACGATCCAAGAATCAAAGAATTGTATTTGATGTTGGAAGAATTTCGCATTTCTTTATTTTCTCAGCCGATGAAAACCAAGATGCCTATTTCGCCAACTCGACTGCAAAAGTTATGGGATCGTTTGGGAATCAGTTAAGATAGATCGGGGTTTGTTTATGCGTTTGTTTAGCCTACAACGCAATTTATAAATGAAAGATTAACAGACCCTATTCATTTTTTTAGGAGTTTTACATGGGCATTCGTATCACAGGTACAGGGTTATTTCACCCAACAGAAATCATTTCTAATGAAGAACTGGCCGACAGTTTAAATGCTTATGTGGAACAATATAACCAAGAGAATGCAGAGAAAATTGCAGCAGGTGAACTAGAAGAGTTACGTGGTTCTAGTGCTGAATTTATTGAAAAAGCTTCTGGTATTAAGCGCCGCTACGTTGTTGAGAAATCAGGTATCCTCGATCCAACGCGTTTACGTCCGCGTTTGTCTGAACGTTCAAATGACGAACTTTCACTTCAAGCTGAATGGGGTGTAATTGCTGCAAAACAGGCAATGGAAAATGCAGGGGTAACTGCTGAAGATATCGATGTTGTGATTTTGGCATGTTCAAATATGCAGCGCGCTTATCCGGCTGTAGCAATTGAAATCCAGTCGGCACTTGGTATTCAAGGTTATGCCTATGACATGAACGTGGCATGTTCAGCTGCTACTTTTGGTTTGAAACAAGCAGCAGATGCAATTCGTTCAGGCGCTCGCCGTGTTTTATTGGTGAATGTCGAGATTACATCTGGTCACCTAGACTACCGTAACCGTGATTGTCACTTCATTTTTGGTGATGTTGCGACCGCTTCTATTATTGAAGAAACCACTACTAAAACTGGTTTTGAAATTTTAGATATTCATTTATTTACTCAATTTTCAAACAACATTCGCAATAACTTCGGTTTCTTAAACCGTAGCGAAGATGCAGTGGTTGACGACAAGTTATTCCGTCAAGATGGCCGCAAAGTCTTTAAAGATGTTTGTCCGTTGGTGGCAAAAATCATTAATGCCCAGTTGGAAAAAATGCAGTTAACTGCAAACGATATTAAGCGTTTCTGGTTACACCAAGCTAATGCCAACATGAATGAATTAATCTTGAAATATGTGGCTGGTAAAGATGCAGATCTAAGCCGTGCACCCATTATTCTAGATGAGTTTGCCAATACTTCTTCAGCAGGTGTAATTATTGCTTTACACCGTACAGGCCACGAAGTAGATGATGGTGAATATGGCGTGATTTCATCTTTCGGCGCTGGTTATTCAGTAGGCTCGATTGTTGTACAAAAGCATGTTGCTTAAGTTACTAGATTCATAAAAAAACGCTCGTAAGAGCGTTTTTTTATGGCTCAAAAATAATAAAGCGGACCAAAAGTGGCCCGCTTAAGTTAAATCAAAATGATTAAAACTTTTTAGTGTAGTTTACAAACAGACGATCTTCACCAAAGTCATTGCCATGTTTTACGTTGTAATCAATCCGAATGTATTGCAGGGCAAGACCTTTTAAGAAAGGCTGCTGAAATGCATAGTTTAAAATCACATTCGACTCGGTTTCGTGGTTTTTCTCGCCATTGGCTGCTTTAAAGTCATGGCCATAGACATATTTCACCATTGCATTTAGACCAGGCATATAGTCTTTAAAGTCATAGCCGTACATGACGTGGTAAGACTTTTCGTCTTCTTTAAAGAAGCCAGTGGCATTCCAGTTAATGAAATAAGTCTCTGGCAAAAAACCATCCGGTAATGGATAAGCCGACTCACCCATAATTTGTTGGTACCCCAAACCAAAAGTATGATTTTTCACTTTAAGTGTCTCTAACACCCCAATGTTTTGCGCATCGATATCAAAAGCATTGCCGTCATTTTTTGCATTGAAGTATTTAAACTTAGAGGTGAGGGCAAAATTAGGTTGTTTCCAATTATGCTCAAGTCCTACATAGTGTTTATTGTAGAGATCTTCCAAATTACCAAAGTAATATTCACCCTTGAGTGACGGCGTAAATTGATAGCGCAGGTCAATGTAATTTAAACCATCAGATTCTTTGGTAATGCCATTTGAAGTGAAAGAAAACTTTTTAAAGTCTTCTTCATTTCGTGGCGACACTTTTTCAACCCGACCAATTTCAGCGTAAAGCTGATCTGAAAGTTGTGACTTAAGATTGGTTCCCCAATAAGAGGTAAGTAATTGTCGGCTAGCATCCACAGCTGTTACAGGTAAATCCAACCAGAGTTCGCCTACGCTTAATAAAGTTTTGTCATAGCCGATTTTTAAGGTTGCACCGTATTTTAAAAAGTCGGATGCTTGTGATTGAGTTTCTTTATTAAAAGGCAAAACCGTGTCCGCAACGTGTTTGTCTGAACTTAAACGCACGGCATATTGAACAGAAGCATCAGCTCCAATGGTTATAGGCTTATCTGCTATGACTAGTGGAGTGTCATGCATTTTCGACTTATAAAATAATGACGCTGCTTGAGACCAGCTACCTGTGTCTTTGAGAGTGTCATTGTCAAAATTACGGTTGATATAGGCATTTTTTAGCGTGAACTTCCATTCATCTTCACTTTGTTGAGTGGTGTCTGCTGCCCATAAACTTGAGCTAGTCAATAAACCTAATAATGTGGCTATTGCTAAATTACATGGTTTAAAGCGGTGTAATAATTCCATAATCCATTTCCAAAAAGATGCGCCAGTCCTCGGCGCATTTGTGTTTACTGCTGGGTAAGCGTGTTTTGAGGGTTAAACGTGGATGGCGTTTGTGCGGTAACAGAGGCTTTTAGATTGACCATAAATATTGCAAGTGCAGCAATCACACCCGGAATTGCAATCGCTAAGAAATTCATTTGGTGAGGAAGCTCAAGTGTGAGTAGCGCTCCAGTTAAAACTGGTCCAATAATCGCACCGATACGGCCAATTCCAGAGGCCCAGCCCATGCCAGTTGAACGAAGTGCCGTCGGATAGAACTGGGCAACGAAAGTGTAGAGTAAGATTTGAGAACCAATTGTGGCAGCACCAGCAATCGCAATCAGGCTATATAAAATAAATTGTGGACTATTAATGCCAAGCAGAATTAAAGCTGCCGATCCCACAATAAACATAATGGTAATAACAGGTTTTAAATGGAATCTGTCTGCTAAAGCACCACCACCAATTGCACCGACCATACCGCCAATATTGAGTGCAAAGAGGAATAACATGCTTGCACCTAATGAGTAGCCCGCTTGCAGCATGAGTTTAGGTAACCAGCTTCCTAAGGCATACACCATGAGTAGGCACATAAAGAAAGCAATCCAGAACATAAAGGTGCTGAAGGTACGACCTTGTTGGAAAAGTGCACGGACAGGGGCATCGGTTGTGGTGCTTTCATTTAACACCAGTTGTGTATTGGCGTTTACCTGAGTCTGAGGTGCAATTTTACCGATAATACTTTTTGCCTGCTCGCTATGGTTTGATTTCACTAAAAAGGTGAGAGACTCTGGCAAAAATTTCCAAATGAGTGGGAGCAATAACAGAGGAATACCCGCAATTAAAAACATGATTTGCCAGCCCATGTCTTTCACGAGCCATGCACCAAGTAGCGCTGATGTCATGCCGCCAATTGCATAGCCACTAAACATGATTGCCACTAATGTACTGCGGATTTTTTTGGGTGCGTATTCGGTCATAAGCGCAACGACGTTTGGCATAACGCCACCAATCCCAAGGCCTGCAATAAAGCGCAAAATGGCAAACTCAGTTGGTCCTTTGGCAAAGGCACCTATAAAGGTAAATCCGCTAAATAAGGTGACACAAATCAGGATGGTTTTTTTACGTCCAAGTTTGTCTGAAAGTGTGCCGAAAATCATGGCACCAAACATCATGCCGAATAGAGCGGCACTGGCGAGTAAACCAGCTTCAACAGCAGTTAACGACCATTGCTGCATTAATAGAGGAAGAGCAACCCCATAAATAACTAAATCATACCCATCAAAAATAATAATAAGTAAGCACCAGATTAAAACTTTCCAATGAAAAGGTGTAAAACGGGCTTTATCAATTAACTCATTAATATTAACCTTACTCGTATCCATTTTCTTCACCTCCAATTTGTGAAGCATCGCGTTATTTTTTAATAAACTATTTTGTTATTGGAATAGAGTCAAAAACCTAATTGATATATCTTTATGTCTTTAAGGTATTGTGTTTTTAATAAAGTAATGTATTGAAATTTATAATTTATTTTAATAATTTTGGTTGTTGCTTCTTTTGTTTTTAAAATGGGGCCAAATATTATATTGTGAGAATTTTAAGGTTTTTATAGATATCTTTTTACAGATTTTATTGCTGAGAATCACAGCTAGAAATATAGCTAAATTTATATTAAGGGTTGAAGTGGAAATAAATAAAAATATTAAAGTCAATTATTTTAGAAACTCATCTTAAAAATGAAATTTAATTTATATTAAATGAAAATTGCCAAATCAGGAATAGCGGATTATTTGCATCCTGATTTGGCATTTGAAGCTTTATTTTAGTGCTGGGCGTTTAGATAAAAATTTAATTTGTGGCTGGATTTGAGCGTGGGGTAAGAATGAAATGGGCGATTACACCAATACAAATGCCCCAAAAAACTGAACTTAATCCAAGAAAATGCATACCTGATGCGGTAGCTAAAAAGGTAATAAGTGCAGCATCACGTTGACCATCATTTTTCATGGCAACAGAAATATTGGTGGCAATAGCACCTAACAAAGCTAAACCTGCCAGTGCTGCCACCAGCTCTTTAGGTAGTAAGCTAAAGAGCATGACAATACTGCCAGCAAATAAGCCTCCTAAAATATAAAAAATTCCGTTGGCAATCCCTGCGATATATCTTTTTTCTTTCAGTTCATGTGCATCTTTACCCATACATAAAGCAGCGGTAATTGAGGCAAGCACAATGGTAATACCACCGACACAGGCAACGGCTAACGAGGCAATACTGGTGGCCGTAATAATGGGTTTGGCTGGCGTGTCATAACCGCTGAGTTTCATAATCGCCATACCCGGTAAAAATTGGCCGGTTAGACTAACTAAAATAAGAGGAACGGCGAGATTGAGTGTTGAATTCCAAGTCCATTCTGGGCTAATCCACTGCGGGATTGCTAAATTAAAACTTACATCAACCGGATTCATCTTGCCTAAAATAAGGCTTAATAAAACTCCGGCAGCTAACACCCAAATCATGGTGTAGCGCGGCATTAAACGTTTGGCAATTAAAAAGACAATGAGCATGCTAAATACAATAAAAGGCATGCTATCAGATGCAGTAAATAGGTTAATACCGAACTGAAAAAGAATACCTGCCATCATGCCCGCAGCGACGTCTTGCGGAATCCATTTTAGTAATTTGTCGAAGTAACCTGTAATACCAATTAAAAAAATAACGATGGCAGAAGTAATATAGGCGGCTACTGCTTCATTCAAGGAGATATTGGGAAATAGGGTAACTAACAGGGCAGTGCCCGGTGCAGACCACGCGGTGATGACAGGAGTTTTATATTTAATCGAAAGATAAATACCTGAAACGGCAGCACCAATTGAAATTCCCCAAATCCATGACACCATCATATCGGTGGACACATGGGCACGCTGAGCAGCTTGGAAAAAAATAATCAGTGGGCCTGAGTAAGAAATTAAAACTGCAAGAAAGCCAGCAACTGTTGCTGATATGGACCAGTCATTTTTTAATGTCTTGAACAGGGTTGCCATGTGTGATTGCCTCCATGCAAATCATGTTATTTACCCAAACATATAAAAAGATCAGGATTAACCCTGATCTCCACCTCCGACCGGAATGACCGATCCCGTCATATACGATGCGTCGTCTGATGCAAGAAATAAAATTGCATTGACTTGTTCTTGAATTGTGCCATAACGGCCCATAAATGTTCGATCTTTTGTTTGATCAACTACTTGTTGCATCCAGTCTTTTTCATTTTGACTTAACGGGTTGGTATTACGTGGTACTTTGCGAGGCGGTGCTTCGGTTCCACCCGTCGCAACGGCATTGACTCGAATTCCGTCTTTGGCATGTTCAAAAGCAAGCGATGCTGTTAAAGCATTTACCCCACCTTTAGATGCCGAGTAGGGAATACGATTAATACCACGGGTTGCAATGGAAGATACATTTACAATAACACCCGCTTGTTGCTTAATCATGGTCGGTAACACAGCGCGGCAGCACCATAAAGTTGGAAACAATGAGCGATTCACTTCCTTAATGATTTCTTCTTCGGAAAACTCTTCAAAAGGTTTCATCCAGATCGCGCCACCTACATTATTAATCAGGACATCGACCCGACCATAGTGTTCAATGGCTTTTACAACTACCGCTTGCGCGCCTGCATAGGTTTCTAGGTCAGCATTAATCGTGACAGCATCGCCACCTGCATTCCGAATTTCTTTGAGAACGTCTTCAACATATTCAGAGCGGTCAGCCATGACGACTTGTCCACCCTCAGCCGCGACTTGTAATGCCACGCCACGGCCAATGCCTTGAGCACTACCCGTAACAATCACGACCTTATCGGTAAATCTTTGACGGTTTGACATAGATAACTTCTCCACCTTGAATTAGTTTGCAGAGAATTTTTCAAACAAGAAATTAGCAGGTTTGATATTTTCAGTTTCTAACCAACCACGTACCGCTTCTACCATTGGCACTGGACCACATAGATAAACATCGACGTCGCCACCGTTTAACCATTCACTTTCAATATGACCAGTGACATAGCCTTTGCGTTCATGGTTGCTCTCAGGGCTTGCGACCACAGTTCGATATTCAAACCACGGGAACTTTTCCTGTAACTCGTTGAGCTTTTCTAAAGCAACCAAATCAAAGTCATTGGTTACACCAAAAACCAAGCGAACAGGCTGTTCTGAACCTTTCTCTTCAAGGACTTGTAGCATTGACATAAATGGGGCAATGCCAGTGCCGCCTGCCAGCATAAGCACTGGACGCACTACATTACGCAAATAGAAGCTGCCGAATGGTCCGGTAAAAGTCATTTTGTCGCCAGTTTTGGCATTCTTACTTAAGAATTCACTCATCTTGCCATTTGGTACGTTACGGACCACAAAGCCCGTTAAACGATTACCTGGTTTTGAGCTAAATGAATATGAACGTGTTTCGCCAGTTTCAGGAATTGCAACATTCACATACTGACCTGCAAGGAAATGAATATCAGGTTGGCCATCATCAAGTTGAATATCAAAAGTGATGGTTGAGTCTGATAAATTTTCAACGCGGGCTAAGGTACCTTGGAAGCTATGAATTTCTGTTTTGCAGACATCTGATGAGGCTTGGATCTGGAATACGGCATCGGAAGTTGGACGACATTGGCAAGCAAGAATATAGCCTTGTTCAGCTTCTTCTGGTGTTAATGCATCTTCAATATAGGTTTCTTCTGGCATGTCATAACTACCGGACTCGCAAAATGCGCGGCAAGTTCCACATGCACCATCACGACAATCCAAAGGAATATTAATTTTTTGGCGATAGGCTGCGTCAGATAGGGTTTCGCCTTGAGCTACGTTAATGAAACGTGTAACACCATCTTCAAATTGAAGTGCAACATTGTGGTTTGACATGGCATGTATCCTACAAAATATTTGAAACTTTTACCCTCAGCCAACAGTCCGGTTAACTGAGGGGGTATGTCTTAAAGGTGGTAAATATCAATCACTTGATTGATATAGTCGTTTTTCAAAACGACATACTTGCTCAAGATTTTTGGTTGATCACCTGAAAAATCGATCACATAACGTGACATACCGAAATAGCTGTAATTTGTCTTGTAACGGAAACTCAAGGTATTCCAGTTAAAGCGAACAGTAACTTTGTCGCCGTCGCGATCGAGAACTTCAACGTTGGCAATATTGTGGCTTGTACGTGTGTCCGGCATGGTTGCGGATGAGCGCTCGGTTTTAATACGGAACACTCGATCTTCTAAACCTTGACGGTCTGGATAATAAATAAGTGAAATTTCAGATTGCGGATCTTCAGTTAATCTATCGTCGTCGTCCCAAGCTGGCATCCAGAAAGAAGCTTCTGGCGCATAGCATTCAAGCCAGTCATCCCACTGTTCATCATCTAAAAAGCGCGCTTCACGATAGAGAAACTGAGCAATATTTTCTAAAGTTGCTTTGTCTTGAGCACTCATGCTGTTTCTCCTTGATCAGCAATTTCTTTCTCTGATGCAATCGCGTGTTTCATGGTTTTTAACCAATATTGATGCTGGGCCAGATACAGGCCTTCATCTTCAGTTTTAATCCCACTTAACATCGGTTTTAAACCGATTTCGTTTGCTGCATCGTCCGGTCCATAAATCCAGTGTTTTGAACCGCGGCACATGTCATTCCATTCAAGTGCAATACCGGCGTAGCCTGCCTGACAAGCACGGAATTCTTCTAAATCGTCTGGTGTTGCCATACCTGAGGCATTAAAGAAATCTTCATATTGGCGGATACGGCGTGCACGAGCTTCAGGTACTTCACCTTTAGGCGCGATACAGTAAATGGTGACTTCGGTTCGATTGACTGAAAGTGGGCGAAGTACACGAATTTGCGAACCGAATTGATCCATCAAATAAACATTTGGATACAGACAAAGATTACGTGAACGCTCAATCATCCATTTCGACATCGCTTCACCGTATTTTTCGGTATATTCATCTGCTTTTGGGAAGTTAGGACGGTCTTCTGGGTTTGCCCATTGTGTCCAAAGCAACATGTGGCCATTTTCAAAGCCATAAGAGCCACCGCCTTGTTTACCCCAAGAACCTGCACTCATTGCGCGAATGTTATCGGCAGCTTGAGTTTCTTTACGGTGTTGAGTCGTTGCTGCATAGTTCCAGTGAACAGCAGAAACATGGTAACCATCGGCACCATTTTCAGCGGTGAGTTTCCAGTTGCCTTCGTAGGTATAGGTAGATGAACCACGTAAAACTTCCAAACCATGTTCAGACTGGTCAACAATCATGTCGATGATTTTGGTGGTTTCACCCAAGAAATCTTCAAGTGAAGGAACATCGGGATTTAAGCTACCAAATAAGAAGCCTTTGTAGCTCTCAAAACGAGCTACTTTTTTAAGGTCGTGTGAGCCGTCTTGGTTAAAGCAGTCAGAGTAACCTGCGTCAGTTGGGTCTTTTACTTTGAGTAATTTACCTGAGTTATTAAAAGTCCAGCCGTGGAAAGGGCAAGTATATGTTGCTTTGTTACCACGCTTGTAACGGCAAAGTTGTGCTCCGCGGTGTGAACATGCATTGATCATGACATTAAGTTCGCCGTTACGGTTACGGGCAATGATAATCGGCTGACGACCAATGTGAGTGGTGTAGTAGTCATTATTATTTGGAATTTGGCTTTCGTGTGCCAAGTAAACCCAGTTACCTTCAAAGATGTATTTCATTTCGAGGTCAAATAAGGCTTCGTCAGTAAAAACTGAGCGGTGAAGTTTAAATTCACCTGTATCGATATTGTCTACAAGTAATTCATCAATACGGTCAAGATGGCTGGTATTGATTACAGGAATACGTGGCATGTCCGTTCTCCGACTTTCCAAAGGGTGGAAGTCATCAAGACCTTCGCTACGATTTAAAAGGTCTTGATATCCTAATATGTCAATGAAGCGCATAAACGCGTCGGGTGTTTAACCGCGAATGGATAAAGATAGATAGATCGAATGTTGGCCAGTATGATTTCAATCGGTGCTATACAAGTGATCTATAACTTCATCGGGTTATTGCTTGTATATACCTTAAAAGAATGGTTAAACTGTGTCTAAGACTGAATTTGCATTTTAATATATCTTAAAGGTATGGAAACCTGATGGAACTAAGACATTTACGGTATTTTGTGGCTGTTGTAGAAGAACAGAGCTTCACCAAGGCAGCCGAAAAACTATTTATTGCTCAACCGCCTTTGAGCCGGCAAATCCAAAATTTGGAAAGCGAGCTTGGCATTCAACTCTTTGAGCGAGGAAGCCGCCCTTTACAAACCACACCAGCAGGGCATTTCTTTTACCAGCACGCGGTTAAACTTTTGTCGAATGCTGAAGAAATAAAAAGTATGACTAAGCGTATTGGTCTCATCGAAAGAAGTATGACCATTGGTTTTGTCGGGTCTTTACTCTATGGTTTATTGCCTCGAATCATTTATTTATTTCGTCAGCAGCAACCCCATCTGAATATTCAGCTCATGGAATTAAGTACTACTGAACAGTTACAGGCATTAAAAGAAGGCCGTATTGATGTTGGGTTTGGACGTTTAAGAATTAGTGATCCCGCCGTGAGGCGTATCCTTTTACGTAAAGAGCGTTTGGTCGTTGCCGCGCATACCAGCCATCCAATTGCTCAGCGTACGGAAGGGGTATATTTGGCCGACCTCATTGATGAAAAGATGTTTATGTATCCCACCTCGCCAAAACCGAACTTTTCAACCCAGCTTTTGAACATCTTTGCCGAGCATAGTTTGGTTCCAAAAAATATGCATGAGATACGAGAAATTCAATTGGCTCTGGGCTTAGTCGCAGCGGGAGAAGGGATCTGTATTATTCCAGCAAGTGCCGATACCATTCGATTTCCACACTTAAACTATATTCCGATTTTAGATAACGGCGCAGTCAGTCCAATTTTTATTACTGCACGGGCAATGGACAGAAGTGAAGATTTACAATCATTGTTCGATTGTATTTATCAGGTTTATGACTTAGAAGGGATACCTTATCAACGGACTGTTTTTACACTCGATCAGAACCCGATAGATGATTCAAACGGTATCGATTTTTAAATAAAGAGAATGCATAGCTTCAAAGGTTGAAGCTATGCGGTTTTATATCTTATTGCACTTTCGCTGGGAAACCATCTTCTTCAAGTGCTTCAGTAATTTTATCGACACTTTCACTGCTTTCAACAGTCACGATTTTGGTTGCTAAGTCTACATCTACTTTTGCATTTGGATCGACATCTTGAATCGTTGCAGTCACACCACGTGCGCAGCCACCACAAGTCATATTTTCAATAAGTAGTTTCATGTTCATACTCCACCAAGAATGAGATGTTTGTTTAGATAAGACTGAGTCTAAACCTTGTCATGATTGTAAGGTCAAGACCAAATTTTTAAAAAAATATGCTTGACCTTCCCATGATGGGAATCTGTATGCTCAATAGAGAATATTAAATTTTGCAGATTTGCAGAGGTGTTTGATGGACTCAAAAACCACAAAATTGCCAGCATATAGTGAAACACTTCCAATCGAAGGCATGACCTGTGCCTCATGTGTAGGTCGTGTCGAAAAAGCACTTAAGAAAGTTGAAAATGTAGAGATTGCTAACGTTAATTTGGCAACAGAAAAAGCCGTTGTTTATTCAAATCAACCGATTCAGCGCGAAGCACTGGTTAAAGCAGTTGAACGAGCAGGTTATGATGTTCCAAAAGCTGCGCCAGTGGAGTTGTCTATTGAGGGCATGACCTGTGCATCTTGTGTTGCACGTGTTGAAAAAGCCCTTAAAAAAGTAGACGGCGTTCAAGAAGCCACCGTCAACTTAGCAACAGAGCAAGCTTGGGTGCAGGCAGATAATTCAGTCAACGTCGAAGACTTAATTCGCGCTGTTAAAAAAGCAGGTTACGACGCGAAAGCATCTGAAAAAAATCAAGATGCACAACTCGATAAAAAAGCTTCAGAGTTAGATCAGCTTAAAAAAGATTTGATCATTTCGATTGTATTGGCCTTACCTGTGTTTATTTTGGAAATGGGTTCACATCTCATTCCAGCTTTTCACATGTGGGTCATGAACACGATTGGTCAATATAATAGCTGGCTTTTACAGTTTGTTTTGACCACATTAGTTCTCATTTTTCCTGGTCGCCGTTTTTACCAAAAAGGGATTCCAGCTTTATGGCGTTTAGCACCAGATATGAACTCGTTGGTCGCTGTTGGAACCTTGGCTGCCTACAGTTTCTCAGTCGTAGCTACCTTTATGCCGCAGGTTTTACCACAAGGTACCGTCAATGTTTACTTTGAAGCGGCTGCCGTTATTGTCAGTTTAATTTTACTCGGACGTTATTTTGAAGCCAAAGCTAAAGGACGTACTTCACAAGCTATTCAACATTTAGTAGGAATGCAGCCAAAAACGGCTCGTATTCAGCGTGACGGTCAAGTGGTTGAAGTTGCTGTTGCCGAAGTGGTCAGTGGAACTATTGTAGAAATTCGCCCAGGTGAACGTGTACCTGTCGATGGTGAAGTGGTTGAAGGGCACAGCTACATTGATGAATCTATGATTACGGGTGAGCCTGTCCCTGTTGAAAAAATAGTAGGGCAACAAGTAGTTGGGGGTACAGTCAATCAAAACGGTACTCTAAACATACGGGCAACCGCCGTTGGTTCTTCGTCTGTACTTTCACAAATTATTCGCATGGTTGAGCAAGCCCAAGGTTCTAAACTTCCGATTCAGGGGTTGGTCGATAAAGTCACTATGTGGTTTGTACCGGTAGTGATGTTAATTGCTGCAATTACTTTCTTGATTTGGTTTATTTGGGGGCCAGAGCCTGCGCTGACTTTTGGCTTGGTGAATGCTGTTGCGGTACTGATTATTGCTTGTCCTTGTGCGATGGGGCTTGCAACACCAACTTCTATTATGGTCGGTACTGGACGTGGTGCTGAGCTAGGTGTCTTGTTCCGTAAAGGTGAAGCTTTGCAGCTTTTACAAGAAGCGCAGGTCGTTGCAGTTGATAAAACGGGTACACTCACCGAAGGCAAACCGACACTAACTGACTTTAATGTGGAACAGGGCTTTGAACGCAAACAAGTGCTGGCTTTAGTTGCCTCTGTTGAAGCCAAGTCTGAACACCCAATTGCACTCGCGATTGTTCAAGCAGCAGAAAGTGAAGGCTTAAAGTTATTACCAGTAACAGCATTTAACTCGATTACAGGTTCAGGTATTGAAGCAGACGTTGCAGGCCAGAAAGTACAAATTGGCGCAGATCGTTATATGCACCAACTTGGTTTAGATACCAGCTCATTCCAAGCGATTGCTGCTCAGTTAGGTGAAGAAGGTAAAACACCGCTTTATGTTGCTATCGATCAGCAACTTGCTGCAATTATTGCCGTAGCAGATCCAATTAAAGAAACAACCTATGCTGCGATTGAAGCCTTACATCAATTAGGTCTCAAGGTTGCCATGATTACAGGAGACAACCGTCATACGGCGCAAGCAATTGCCAAAAAGCTGAACATTGATGAAGTTGTGGCCGAGGTTTTACCAGAAGGTAAAGTAGATACAGTTCGCCAATTGCAAAAACAATATGGTCGCTTAGCTTTTGTTGGTGATGGTATTAACGATGCACCAGCCTTGGCACAAGCAGATATTGGTTTAGCCATTGGTACTGGAACTGATGTTGCTATTGAAGCGGCCGATGTGGTGCTGATGTCAGGTAGTTTAAAAGGCGTACCGAACGCAATTGCATTAAGTAAAGCTACTATGCGAAACATTCGTCAAAACCTGTTCTGGGCATTTGTATATAACGTTGCCCTGATTCCAATTGCAACAGGTGCCTTATATCCAGCATTTGGTGTATTACTTTCGCCAATGTTTGCAGCAGGTGCGATGGCACTTTCTTCGGTTTTTGTTTTAGGCAATGCGTTACGCTTAAAACGTTTTCACGCGCCAGTACAGTAAGCGTGCTGAAAATCAACTTTTGGTTTAAGATCATGACAGCAGGTCTTGAACCAAATTTAATATTTGAGGTGTGAGATGAATATCGGTCAGGCATCCAAACATTCGGGCATTTCAGCGAAAATGATTCGCTACTATGAAGAAATCGGTTTACTTGAAGCAGCTCAGCGTTCTGCTTCAGGGTATCGTATTTATTCAGAAACAGACCTTAAAACTTTAAACTTTTTAAAGCATGCTCGAGAGTTAGGTTTTTCATCTGAACAGATGAAAGAGCTTATTTCACTTTGGAAAAATACTGATCGGCATAGTGCAGAGGTGAAAGCCTTAACAGTAAAACACATTGCTGAATTAAAGCAAAAAATTGCTCATTTACAAGAAATGGTTAATATTTTGCAGGCTTCTGCCGATGATTGCTGTGGTGACCAGCAGGCTTCGTGTGCGATTTTAGACCACATTGAAAAAGGTGTAGGTGTAAGTTAAACCTTATAAAAATAAAAAAGGAAAAATCATGGCTTATACAGCTTCTTGTCTTTGTAATGGCATTCAACTCCGTATTAATGCCGAATTAGAACCCATTATGGTTTGTCATTGTAAACAATGCCAAAAAGCCCAAGGCGCTGCTTTTGCGGCCATCACTCAAGTACAAAAAAGTGACTTAAATGTGGTACAGGGTGAAAACCTTTTACAGGCTTATTTTGCATCGCATAATAAAAAAAGAGTATTTTGTAAAACTTGTGGCTCACCTGTCTGGAGTGAACGTTTAGATAAACCAGAAGTGGTGCGTTTAAGAGTAGGGCTCATTAATGAAGATATATCGACGCGAGTTATCTCTCATGCTTTTGTTGCTTCAAAAGTGAAGTGGTATCCCATTTGCGATAATGCTCGCCAATACCCAAATGCGGTGCAAAACCCTTGAAATATGAAGGTTTGAAAGTATTTTGTTCATTTGTAAAAAAACGTGAACAAGACTAGTCATGAATAAATAATATGCTATAACTGTACCTAAGGTAATCGTAATATCTCCTCGATCCACAGGGAAACTTGGGACAGGGCAAAAGATACGATAAGACCTTACATATAGCTAGCAAAGAGCATGTAAGAGATGGATAGACACAAATCTTAGATTGCTCACCGTTGCAGAAAAGCCCGTGAAACGGGCTTTTTTAATGCTTGTAAAAACTATTTCTTATTTAGAAAGATTATAGTTTTTTAAACTATTTATGAAAAAGTAATGTAAAAATAACAAAATATTTTAAATATACAGACTATTCTGTATTGCAATTTGTTTTTATTAAGGGTACATTTAGTCAACGGTTTAAAGTTCAAGCTTAATAATGAACTCATGGTCGTTGTGGGAGATCTAAGAGCCTGCATTTTCCCCAAGATGCGGGTTTTTTTTATGTATAAAGAAAAGTAGTTTTTCATCTCATCTAAAAATTTTAATTTTCTAATTGTTTGTTCTTTAAATATTTAAAACCCACGAGCCTAATAGGCCGTAGGTTTCTACAATAAAACTAGAAGTTAAGCACGATATGCCAGACAAGCTTTAGCACATGCTAAACAAGCTTTGGCACAAATCTGGCAATGCTCATGTTCGTGTTTGCTACATTCAGCTGCACAAAGTTGGCACGCGCTGGCACATAATTGCATGGCTTGTTCAGCAAGCTCTGAATGTCTTAATTCTAAAGATGTGCAAAGCTGACAGGTTTCGACACAGGTTAAACAATGTTTAATACATTCACGCATCATATGCACATGTTCTTCTTGCAAACATGCTGAGGCACAATGTTTACAAGCAAACATGCATTCAATGCAGGCTTGAACTGAAGTAGAGGCTTGATTAAACAGAGATTGATTTGGTTCTTGCGAGCTATTCATTTTAATATTCTCCTTTTGAAAGGCTATTATTAAAAAACCGAATATTGTTATCTTTTTTCATTTTATAAAATCATTTTTCCTATTGGGCACTTTGAAATGAAAGGTCTACAAATGCTCAATAAGGAATTAACCTCGTATAAGAATGTTACAAGTGTTTTTCTAATTAAATTTTTTAAAAGGTAAAAAATAGATTGCTCAAGACAAATTACAAAATTTATTTTCATATAATACTTTTGGCTAATTTTTTTATGGATGAAAATTAGGCAAATTATCAGTGTGAACTTTAAGGGCACACGTAATGGAAAACATTGATCAGTACGCTCACGGAGCTGAGCATGAAGTCCACGTACACTGCAAACGATCATTAAGTACATTAATACTGAGCCTGTTTGTATTAATTGCGACTGGTCGTTAAAAGAAAAAGCACCCAAGGGTGCTTTTTCTGTATCTACTGACTATTGATAGTTTTGTTTAAGAGCCTGTAAAGCCGCGCCGTTTTTTATAGGCTTTACGATCATAAGAGGGAATATTGGACTTTTGAAGATCAATAGCCAGTTGTTTTTTGCGTTGAAATTGCACTTCACTTAAAAGTGCATCATAAATTTTGGGACGATCAGTTTTAAACTTTTCTACATCCAATGGAATTTTACTTTCCTGTTTAACAATATACAAAACAGAACCATTGGCATTAGTTTCATATATTGTCCAACCAACTCTTACAATGTAGAGGCCGGTTTTTGCATCCTTTCCTAAATAAGCTTTAAAACCATCGGGATGAGGGCGAACATAAGCATTCATCATGCATCCTCCATCAACTATTTAATTCGATGAAAGCGGCGATTAATGAATTGATGGGGAACGATACATCTATTCAGTAAAATCACGATTTTCATGTGTATATATATTGATCAATTTGGTAATTTCAAGGCGTGTGATATTTCTTTTTTTTGCTATTTAAGAAGTGGGAAAATGGCCTAAAAAATATATAAATAATCACTTATTTTTAAAAAAATATATGATTTTGGAGTTTAATATCTTTTTAAATTAATGCAGTGTTTTTTTATAAATGTGTGACGCATTTTGCAAATTTAAAATTGGAATAAGTTTTAATGAATATAAATTCACTTTTTATTAAGTTGTTAATTTTAAAAAATAAAAAGTATTTGTAATATTTCTTGTTACAACGATTTTGTCGACAATAGATGCTCATTTTTGACATATTTCGCCTAGCGTAATCAATCGAGTTTTTGGCCTATGGTGTCATTTTTATTTATTGGACTTGTGGTCACTATTTTGTTGACTCCAGGACCAACAAATACATTATTAGCCTCGGCTGGCTTGCAAGCAGGGCTAAAGCACTCTCTTAAGCTAATTCCGGCAGAGGTAATAGGTTATCTGATCGCGATTACCTCATGGGGTGTTTTACTTGAGTCGGTATCTCATTTTATTCCATGGCTTCCTGCTATATTAAAATTGATGAGTGCGAGTTTCATTCTTTATCTCGCTTTTAAACTTTGGATCACTTCAACCGAAGATATTAAGTTAGATCGCCCACTGATTACGCCAAAAGCTTTATTTCTTGCAACACTTTTAAACCCGAAAGCTTTGCTCTTTGCTTCGGCGATTTTTCCACATGCAGCGTGGGAAGTTCCGCATTTGTATTTTATTCACATTGTTGTCTTTTTATCTTTAATTACCCCAATTGCTTTTTTATGGATTATGTTTGGAACTGTCCTCATTTCAAATAAAGTAACTTGGTTAAATCAACGCAATTTACAACGTACAGCTGCATTTATTTTAACTTTTTTTGCTATGCCAATCGGCTATTCTGCGATTAGCTCATTTTAAACTTAACCCATTATTTATATTAAAAATTTATTTTTCAGGAGATTTTTATGAAAAGATTAAAAGTAATTATCAAGGACCAGTTTGATAAAGAATCAATCGCTTTGGCAAAAGTTAGACCAATGAATGACCATGCACTTGAACTTCATAAAAGTGTTGAACATATTGAAATTAATGACGATATCATTTTACCAAACATGGATTTGTTATATGAAAATCCTAAAGACGGCAAAATTTATCAATTAATTGGTCCATTCAGTGAGGAATAACTCTTAAACTAAATTTAACAATAAGCATCAGCAGAGTTTGTGTTTTCGATGGTCTTAGATGGTGGAAATTAAGCCAAACTAACGTATAGACACAATTAAAATATTGAACATCGCAGGTCGTTATGGGACTATGTTTTTGCAAAAATGTGACCTAATCCTCATTTTTGCATTTCAGGACTAAGTGGTGTTCACTAAGCCCATTTCTTCAATGAGAAGTAGAAATGGGCTTTTTTTATGGAAATTTTATTCTTTAAAAGTCTCATCTAAAGCTTGTTGGACAGCTTCAATTCGAGATTTGCAAGCTTTATAAGCGCTAATAGACTCTTCAACAATTTTCATTAAATTATCTATATCAGGACTTTCCTGTGATTCTAACAATTCAGCATTTTTCTTCAAAATGTCATGGCCATCCTTAAAGGTTAACTCTTCATTCTTCATTTGGGATTACCTGTGTAATGTTGGCTTCAACTACGCCATCTTGCATTTCAATGGCAATGGAGGGGCTTGAAATTTGATGTATAGAGCGAATCGCTTTTCCTTCGGATCTGACAATTGCATAGCCTTTAGCTTGAACCTGTTTAGGATTTTGCAAAAGGATTTCTTTCATTAATGACTCGATTTGAGCTAAGGAAAATTTAACTTGTTGCTGTGAGCTGAACTGAATACGTTCTTTCATCTGGTCAAGTAGACGATGCGCCGAGTTAAGTTGATTTTGTGCAGAAGACTTAATGTGATGAAGCAATTGATCATTTTTGCTTTGATAAGTCGTGATTTGATGCTGAGAAAGCAGTTTAATCGTTTGTAGACTATCTACCACTTCTTGTACACGTTCAACAATATGATTACGAATACCAGCAATCACTTTACTTGGAGTATCAAACGAACGATGTGCGATCTCATCAAGGATGGTACGGTCTTTTTCATGCCCGATACCAACCCAAATCGGAACGCTGCGTTTACAGAGAAGTGCGGCAAGCTCATAATCATTTAAGTAAGCTAAGTCATTTACAGCACCACCACCACGAATAATTACAATCAGATCTGGTGGAAAGTTATAACGATTTGCCCATTGCTTTAAACCTGTTGCCAAGGACTCCATAAGGCTAACAGCAGCAGTATTCCCCTGAAAGGTCGCACTTTGATAAACAAAATGACAAACCTTATTTCTTTCTAAAGCATCTGCATCTTTTTTAAAATCACCCAAACCTGCAGCATTCTGAGGAGCAATCACTAAAACATTTTCAATATCAAAAGGGGTAGGGAGAAGTTTATTTTTATGAATCAAACCTTCTTGGGTTAAACGCTCTACAATTTGTTGATAACGTTTTGCAATTTCCCCAAGTGTAAAACTTGAGTCAATTTCTTCGATATTGACTGAAAATCCGTATTGTGGATCAAAACGCGCTCTAATTTTAATTAAAACGTTTAAATCACTTGCTAACTCAATTCCTGTTTCACGTTCAAACTTTAAAACAATTTTACTCGCTGAAAATTTCCAGATGGTTGCCTTACAACTGGCAATCACTTTATCGGTGTCAACATCTTTCTCTGCAAGTTCTAAATAGTAATGTCCACCTTTAATATTTAAATTCCGAATCTCTGCTCTAACCCATACCGGTTCGTCAAAGGTCAGGCGTATGACTTCCTGCACAGTGCCGAGATATTCGCTTAGAGAGAACTGAGGATCAGACATATAAACTATTAATAATGGGATGAAACTAGATAGTATAAAAGCTATCCAAGCAAGGCAATTGATGTCTATGAATATCGCGTTCTATTTAAAATAAATACAACAATTTAAAGAAATAAAAATTAGAAATTACGATATCGATTTAGACTGAATGGTAAAAATAAAAAATTAATAAAAAGATAATTGTTAATAATTACAAACGATTAAAAAATAAAGTTTGCTTTATAAAATATATAGGCGTATAAAGCATACTTCCAATTGCGGGGTGGAGCAGTCTGGTAGCTCGTCGGGCTCATAACCCGAAGGTCGTTGGTTCAAATCCGACTCCCGCATCCAAAAAATATTATGCTCTGTGATGTACTACTTTTCATGATACGAACTCATGAAAAGCAATTAGCTTATAAATAACCCTATATCAAGCTAAATATTAAATTCTAGACGAACTGTCCATACCTTAAATCTAGCGTTCTAATTAAATACCGTTAAATCACATGAGCTCAGTAATGAGTGAATACGATTGTGAATATAGTAAATGAGTGGCACATTGCCACAGCCGTAAATGGCAATGAAATCAATGTGAGGATTATTCCTCATGTGCGTAAGCAAAATTCGCTTGATGGATATCGTTGGGTAGAAGTTGGAAAGAAAATTCAGCTTCAAACTGGTGAAGAAATTGAGCTAAACCAAGATGGAAAAAGCTTTTATGCTGGTTTTAATCAACTTTATCGTTTAAATACATATTGTTGATAACATCATGGTACTAAAGCAAGAAAACCTATCTCTTTTAAAGGAGATAGGTTTTTTTTATGTCTCTAAGTTATATAAATAATTAAAATTATAAAAAAGTAAGAAATTTGAAAATGATAGAATTATTATTTTAGCTATATTTAATAACTCATTTAACCTGCTCGCCAGAACTGACGGCCCATTACTTTAAAGTTTTTCCCGTTCTCTTCAGTTACACGGCGGTCTCTAAATTTTTCATTTAAACTATGCAAAATTAAAGAGCCATCAGCTTCTTTAAAAATTTGTTTAATCATTCCCTCGCCAGCGAAATAAACAGCATAGATTTCTCCATCAATCACTTCTGTCTGAGAAATATCAATGCCGACCAAATCTCCATCTTTGATGTAGTCAGTCATGCTATCGCCCTTAGCTTTAATAATGCGCATACATTCCTGAGGAACGCGCTTTTCTTTAAAGAAAGAAGCAGGGAAAGGAATTTTTCCATTAATTGCATCAAAATGAAATTCGATTGATTCACCTGTACCACAAGAAAAACTTGCTTCAACTACTTCAATCCAGACATATTGATCTACTACATCACTGCTGACAACGGTGGGACTAAATACATCACTTTCTCTAAAAGAGTCTTCTGTGTTACCAGTAGTAAGCCAATAAGCGTCTACACCTAAAAACTGTGCAATAAGTGGAAGAAAAGCAGATTTTAAATTCTTTCCCGATTCTAAAGCTTGATAGGCAGGCTGAGACATTTTTACTGCTTCAGCAACTTCTGCCTGAGTTTTCTTAGCTTTAATCCTTGAATCTTTTAAACGGTCTTTAAGAGCCATAATGATCGCACCAGCTAACTTATCACAAATATATAACTAAAGTTATATCTAGTAAAACAACTATAGTTATTGACTAATAATAACTGTAGTTATAATATCAATTATAAGAGCTCATTGATAGAACTAATGCAATATTTTTACTAGAACATATTTTTATTTTGTATCAATGGCTTGGTAAGTAGTGCTCAGTATTCTGCCTCAATGGACGACAGAATATAAAATGGCGATAGTAAATCAGTGGTAGAGATCGGCTATCAAAAAATAAAAAATGAATAAAAAAAGCCCGATTCCGTGGATCAGGCTTAATGTTCGTCGATAAAGGGTATCAAGAACATGAAGAATCTAACAAAGAATTTAATGGCTCACAAAAGTTTCCGATATACGGCAGCGTGTTATCTCAACTTTTTGGTCAAAAAAGATATGTCATATATGTATACCAGTTTTAAAAGAAAAAGAACGGCTAGGCTAAGCACGGTTATATAGCAATTTTTTATAAAAATATGAGAAATAACAATGTAGTAAGTATGATTATTTTCAAATTTTAAGTATGAGACAGGATTGAATTATGGAAAATTTTTTAACATTAAATGGACTAGCTTCTATTTTTAAGCTGTATGGTACGGTCATGATGATCGCTTTAGCAGTAAGCTTAGTCGTAGCGGTAGTTTTAATCATGCGTTTCCCACGTTCGCCTCAAGAATGGGTAGTAGGTTTGATTTGTACTATTGTCTCAAGCTTGACTGGTGGTTCATTCATTATCATGAAATGGAACTTACATGAATGGGTGACCGATATATGGGGCATGATCACTTTAGGTGGATTCTTCTTTATTTGTGGCTTACCTGGTTGGGCAATTGTGAGGTGGATATTTAACTTCATTAATAAACAAGAAGGAAAAACTATTGTTGAAGTAATGAAAGACTTAAAAAAAGCAAAAGATGATATTCAAAGTTAATAGCTATCAGCGAGTTATATAAATGAGGACAGGCCCATGAAGGTTGAACAATATCTAGATGCACTTATAAAACGTGAAGGTGGTTATGTAAATGATACGCTTGACTCTGGACATGCCACCAAATTTGGAATTACTCAAGCAGTTGCACGTAGCTATGGATATCAAGGTGAAATGGAGGATTTACCTTTAGAAACTGCAAGAGATATTTATAAAAAGCAATATTGGCTTGAGCCGCGATTTGATCAAATTAATTTGATTAGTCCGATTATCGCTGAAGAACTGCTCGATACAGGAGTAAATTGTGGTCTTGGTTTCACAAAACCACTTCTACAACGTGCTTTGAATTTGTTAAACAGACAAGGAAAAGAGGGATGGAGGGATCTTAAATTAGATGGTGAATATGGGCCTTCTACCTTACAGGCTTTATCACTCTATATTAAAAAGCGCGGTCAAGAAGGGGAAAGAGTGATGGTACGTCTTCTAAATATTATGCAAGGCCAACGCTATATTGAAATTACAGAGAAAAATCCAAAGTATGAACAATTCTTTTATGGATGGCTTGCTAACCGTGTGAGTTTTTAAAAAGACCAACTTGCTTGAGCTGAATACATATAGCAAGTTGGTCCATTCTTCTTTTTATAATACAAATTGTTTATTGAGTAATAAGTAAAATGGCGAGAAGAAAGAAAATACAACCACTCACTTTATTCAGTTTTGCAAAATTATTTCCGGCAAGCATTTTCTCTTTAAAAATTGAAGAAAAATTAGCATAAACTAAATGAATTAAAAATCCGATAAAGCAAAAGGTTAAAGATAAAATGAGAAATTGATTTAATATTTCTTTTTTAATATCAATAAACTGAGGAAAAAGTGCAATAAAAAAGACAATCGTTTTCGGATTAAGTAATGAAGCAAATAGCCCCTGATAAAAAAGTTTTGATTTCTTCACGATTTTATCGTTGTGTTCAGTTTCTATTAAATCTTGAGTAGGAGATTTCTTTATAAAGTTTTTATAACCTAAATACATAAGATAAAAGGCCCCAATAAACTTTAAAACAGTAAAGATGGTGGGGTTACTGGTAATAATGAGACCAACACCACTTGCAGAAATCACAGAGATAATGAACATACCAATGATTAAACCGCTAATACCGAATAAAGCGGTACGAACACCATAATTTATTGAATTTGTTACTGTAAATAAAACGCCTGGTCCAGGGCTAGATAAGGTAAGAAAAGCAATGGTTATAAAAACTAAGAGACCGTTCACGTGGCTACTTCCTGTTTATCATCAATATGTTAAGCTGCACACGTACTTTAAATCAGAATACATGAAGTGTATATATACAAGTCTGTATATTTTATAAAAAAGTAAAATATTTTAGTAAGATATTAAAGTAGTTTTAGAGCGTAAAGAGAGGCTTAATAATTTTCAAAAGATAAAATTTTATCGTATAAAAATAAGATATATTTAATTAATATATTGAAGTTAAAACAATTAACTAAATTAAAAAATAGCATTTAAAATCAATAGATAAGTGATCGTTAGATACGCACAAATTGTGTGGAAAATCAATTAATCAAGATAGAGATTGCAATTCGTTAAGAAGCGTGTATAGTCGACATTAACTACAAAAATATTCATGTTACCCTAAATCTCTCTTTTCGCAGTTTTATTTATAATCCTCCGTATATTATTAGATATTTAAGTAGAGTGTATATTTTTTAGTTCAATTGGAATACCCAATAACAAATGATAATGTTTTTAAAATTAGGATTAATTTATGTCTAATGCTACTGGTACAGTAAAATGGTTTAATGAAACTAAAGGTTTTGGTTTTATTCAAACTGATGAAGGTAAAGATGTTTTTGCACATTTTTCTGAGATTCAAACACAAGGCTTTAAAGTTCTTCTAGAAGGCCAGCGTGTTCAGTTTACTGTGACACAGGGTAAAAAAGGCCCACAAGCTTCGAATATCACAATTGTGACGAATGCTTAAATAACATAATTTGATGATTTTATTTGATTTATTTTTTGGCCATTTGCTCAATTAAATAACATGAAATCATCTACGTAGTTAAAAAACCCACTTCTTCCTTTGTGGGTTTTTTATATAAAATATTAAATAAGTTGATTATTTGTTTTATATAATATAAAAATTAAATTTGTGTTGTATAAGTTAACATTATAACTGGTATAAAAATGGATATTTGTATTGGCGGTATTTTAAACGGTAAAGTAAGAAAAATTAATGAAGATAGTTTCTGTGTTGGAAACCCTCATTCAGATGATATAAATGAGTACCATAAGCAATACTTTCATTTAGGTGGAAAGCTTTTGTCATTTTGGGTATACAGCGAAATAAATTATCAGGAAGCATCACGAATAGCGGAAAGTTTCTTAAAAAAAGAACAAAGATCTTTAAGTGGATGTTAAATAAAACCACTTTAAGTCTGGCAAGTATATTGCTTAAATCAGATAAGCTATAATTAATTTTTAATTACATATTTTTAACAATTTAGTTTAATTTGTTATTCATAACGTCATAAGTAATAGAGTAATCTTAGCTCAAAATAGAGTTTAGTTGTAAAATTAAACTTAACATTCATAAAAATTTATTAAATTTTTATTGTATTAACGGTCCATGACTTAAGTCATAAATAATATTTCTTTTTGTAGTATATCTAAAGGAAGGAAATAATTCTAAATGTTGAATATAGTACAACCAAATATTTGCTTCATCGGTAGTAGTAATTTGTCTTTAGCTTTAATTGGAGGTTTGGTTTTAAAAGGATTTCAAAAAGAAAAAATTAATCTTATAGAGGAAGGAAAGTTTGATAATGAAATCATTCTAAAGCAAAAGCAGCATGAGGTAAAAAAGGCTGATATCGTTGTTCTATTAGTAGACCCAAAAAATCTAAAAGTCATCTTAGCACCATTAAAAAAATGGTTAGCTGATAAAACTATTGTATCGATGATGGCTGGAATTAATATCAAACAACTCATGAATATTACGGGTTCAAAAAAGGTTATAAGAATCATATCTAACCCACCAGTATTAACTTATACAGGTACTCATGTGTTGATTGGTTCAGAGTATCTAGAACCTTTAGATAAAGAGTTAGTTGAGACAATTTATTCAGCCACAGGGCAGACCTATTGGGCAAATTCAGAATCAGAAAGTGATGCCATTATCGCGTTATCGGGTTCAGGCCCAGCGTACTTCTTTTATATCCTCGACAGTATGGTAAAAACTGGTGTTTCTATGGGGCTAGATAAGCAGTTTGCTTTAGATCTGGCACTTCAAGCAGCGTCAGGTGCTGTAGACATGGTGCGTAAAAGTAATGTTCAGCCAAGTGAGTTATGTGGCAAGGTCACATTAGCTAATGGCATTACTGAATCTGCATTACGAATGTTTGAGCTAGGCAATCTTTCCGATGATATTCGACTGGCTTTAAAAGCAGCTTATCATCGCAGTAAAGAAATAAGTCTAGAGATTAATGCTGAAATTGCCAGACATAGCGTTAACTGATGGCTAAGTACCTTTCAATCTTGAGATAACTTAAATTTTGAAAGGTACTTTTCATGCTTAATAAATCATGGAATTTGTAGGAAATATTCCCAAATAACATAGCCTAAGCCAAACCCTAACATTGAATAGAGAGTGATAATAAATAATACAAAACTAGCTTTATTTTTCTTTCTTAAAAAATTCATGTTAGCTACCTCGTGTCTAGATAGTTACTATCATGAAGAAATACAATGTGTAATCATAGATACAGAATTTTTTCAAAAAAATATAACAGATAGATCAGTGTTATAAATTTATCTTTAATTAAGTTTTTTTAAATTATCAACTTAAAGAAAGACAACCGCTATAATGAGTTTTTTCATAGGAAAAGCAATTTAAAAAATAAGTTTCTCATTGATTTATAAAACTATTGTCTTAGAAGAGTATGTCTAAAATAATCATTTACAATTGAAAGAAAACATTTCTAATTAGTTAAAATTATTAAATAAAATTGTGGACCAGTTAACGTAATATGAATTTTTTTGTGGTTCATTCTGGTGCAATTTTACATAATATTGGTAATTTTTACATTGAAAGCTAATTTGATTTCACTCAATTACAATTAATTCTTCATAATCAAAATATGAATTTTTTTATTTTCAATTATTTATAAAAAATTGAGGAGGAAGAAATGCCAAAGTATTTAGCTATAGCGGATAAAGTATATAAGGAAATTAAAAAAGACAATTTATTTACGGACGATATGATTCAAAATTTGAATTGTTTAATTAGCCTGATTCGTAAAGCAATTAAAGGTACTGAGTTCAAACTTAAGTATAATTTTATAAATTTTGAAGAATGCCTAAATCAATTTAATAAAGAAAAATCAGTCCATATAGATTTAAGTTTGATGCCTAAGTTTAAAAATGAAGGCGAGTTTATTTTATGGCTGGCTGGTTTTATTGAACGAATGACGGTAGGCGGAAAGGAAAAGCTGCCTCCAATTTCAAACTATATTCCGAAAGACTTTAAAATGGATAAGACCGAGATTCCAGCAGCTACTGAGCCAAGTAGAGAAGAAAATGCCGAGATGATTATTAATTACTTTAAATCTGAGGACTATATTAAAAATAGTAAACTGTCTTCATAAAATATAGAAGTATTCATCCACCATACTTCTATATCTCGCTGATAGAATTCAGCTACCGCCTTCTGGGGCGGTTTTTTTCTGTTAAAACCGTTAATAGTACATATTTATGCCAATTAAAAATGTCAGAAAATATGGAAATGTTTTATGAGAAAATATTAATGATATAAAAAATAGTGGGTTAAGCAATAAATTGTTATTTTTATTAAAATATTTTTCACATAAAAATACGCTTAAATTACGTATAGAAACATTTACTCGTACATAATTTCCAAAAAAATAGGAAGATAACGAGATGAATGAGAATGCTGAACTCATTAAATATTTAGATATTGCTGAAAATGTATACGCCAATATTTATGAAAAGTACCAGATTACTGATAATCCGGTGACTAATCTTAATAGAGTCATGGCTGAAATTAGAAAAGAAGCTGAGCAAATCAATTTAAAACTAAAATATAGCAAAATTGATTTTGAAGAATGTTTAAGTAAGCCTCTTTCTGAAAGAGAGATAAAAGTTGACTTGAGCTTACTTCCGCGCTTTGAGTATCGTGATGAATTTATTTTATGGTTGGCCAATTTTATTGGAAATATTAGCGTTCAGAAAAAATTTATAAAACAAAATTACCAGTTTAATTAGCTTTTCAAATTTTTAGTTCCTTAAAATTTCTACAGATCAGCATTATAAAAAAATAATAAAGTGCGCCTTTTAGAGGTAACTTTCATGAAGAATATTACTGAAAAATCGCTTTTTGATGTCTTCACACAACATCAAGCCTATCTTTATCGAGCATCTTCCAGATCGGTAAATGAGCTTTTTAGATTTTTTAATACTGAAACAATAGCTATGCTTGATCGTTTGGAGCATTTAATAAAAGAGCTTAATGATACTGAAAGGGCTGCTTTAGCAGGTGGAGAATACACAACTCGTCACCTTAAAAATATTCAACTTGTGATTTCAGATTGGTTTAATTCAATACGTGCTGTTCTACCAGAAATGTTTGCTCATTCGGCAACTAGTTTGGCTGTTTATGAATCAAATTATGTGGCTAAGTTATTTAGTAAAGTCGTTAAAGATTTAGAGGGAGAGCACCTCTATAAATTAATAAAACGAGTTCCATTAGCGGGGGGTGCCTTAGTTGATGAATCCTTAGCTCAAATTAGTGAGAATGCCCTGCAAAGAATTGAATATGCTATTCGCGATGGAATGAATACAGGTATGACACCTCAGCAAATTATTAGGCGTATTACTGGTACGAAACGCCTTAAGTATGAAGATGGATTGCTCAACAGTACCAGAATTGATATTGAACGTATTGTCAGAACCCTGCGGAGCCATATTTCAAATCAGGTCTATTTATATAACTTCAAAAAATTTAATTTTGAATATGTCAGGTTTGTGAGTGTACTTGATGGGAGGACTTCTAAAGTTTGTGCAGCCATTGACGGTTCAATTTGGAAATTGAATGATCCAGCGAAAAGGGTGCCACCTTTGCATCCCAATTGCCGGAGTATTCTGGTTCCTGTTAGTAAGGACGGAAGGCTTATTGGTAATCGGTCTTTTATTATGGATGAAAGAAGGATGCGAGACATCCCTAAAGATGAACGGGCTCAATTAATGGGTCAAATAGATGCAGATATTTCTTTTAAAGAGTTTTTTAAACTGACCGATAATTTTTTCCAAAAAGAATGGTTAGGCCCTAAACGCTATAAATTATATAAAGAAGGGCAATTTGATTTTGACAAATTCTTTGATCCTAAAGGCCGACTTTATACTTTGGATGAGCTGAGGGAGCTCGATGAGCGAACCTTTAAAATACTTGGGCTGTAATTTTAAAGGATAACTTGTTACCCTTGCGCGTGAAATTAAGGTGAGATTATGAAATTTATATTCCTCTTTATGAGCGCGATCACTCTTCCATGCTATGCTGCATCTGAAACTATGGAAACGCATTATTGTTATCTTGTGAAAAATGCTGCAAAAGGTGTTATGGATGCAAGACAACATGATGTACCAGTGATTGAACTACAAGAGATTGCTAGTCATCTTGAAGAAGCAGAGGCAAAAGAGCTTTATCAACAAATTATAGATACAGCGTATTCTTCTAAGTTATTTGAAGATCCTTTAACCAAAACAAAAGCTGTTGAAGACTTTCAAATGATATGGCATGAAAAATGTTTAGCGAAGAGTTCTATAAGCTGAGCTATATAAGTAAATAAGACCTGCTCATGGAGTAGGTTTTTTTATTTAATTCAAGAAAATAACAATAAAAGTATTAGAAAATAAAAACTATAGATGAAGTGAAATGTTATAAAAATGACTACCAAACTTGAGAGTAATAAAGAACAACTTAATATTTATGACATTAAGTTGAAAAAGTTTGTATAACAAAGTGTTTGCAACAAATTAAGAACTCAACCTTTCAATTAACAGATCAAAGTATTCATTATTGGAGAACTTTGTAGTTTATTTTTACTCTTAATTTCAGGTTAAGGCTTGATCTTTTAGATATTGGCCAATCGGTGAGTATGTTTGGAGAACATACAGTGATGAGTCATGAAAGTTTATCTAAAAGTTTAAGTAAAGTTCCAGAAGTTACGTTACTGTTCTGGATCATTAAAATTGCTGCTACCACTTTAGGTGAAACTGCTGGAGATGCGCTATCTATGTCCCTTAATTTGGGATATGGAATTAGTACAGCTATTTTCGCAGTGATATTTGCAGTTTTTGTTGGCTTGCAAATTAAAGCCAAAAAATACAATTCATTTTTTTATTGGGCGACCATTATTGCCACGACCACATTAGGAACGACAATTGCCGACTTTGTTGACCGAACTTTAGGTGTGGGTTATGCAGGCGGAAGTTTAATATTGCTTATTTTATTAGGTCTCTCTTTGTTTGTCTGGTATTTAAGCTGCGGCACAATTTCGGTAAAAAGTATTCAATCTGCTAAAAGTGAAGCCTTCTATTGGCTAACCATTATGTTCTCTCAAACATTGGGAACAGCATTAGGTGATTGGACTGCGGATACTCAAGGGTTAGGGTATACCAGCGCTGCTTTAATTTTTGGTACTTTGTTATTGGTTTTAGCAATCTGCTATTTCTATACCAAAATCTCAAGAACATTATTATTCTGGCTGGCCTTTGTTCTTACTCGACCGCTCGGAGCGGTTTTAGGTGATTTCCTCGATAAACCTATCGCACATGGTGGATTAGAGCTAAGCAGATTTAGCGCATCTTTCGTTTTGTTGGCTTTTATTGTGGTCTGTTTAATGGTCTTTAAACCTAAAGCAGCAGAGACAGCACATTAACTTAATTGTTAAAAAAGGCTGCATTATTCTGTTGGAGGATGTGGTCTTTTTTTATTTGAGCGCAAAAGGTTAAATGAAATCTTGTTAACATTTTATTTTGGACGTAAAAAAGCCCTTGCTCGAAAGCTAAGGGCTTAGTCATTCATTGATCTAGCAATGAACTATATAAGGCTCATCTCATACTGAGGCCAGTATATATGAAATTGAGTCAATAAAGAAGGTGATGTATAGCCTCTTGAAGAGCAACCAAGCCAAACAACTTTATCAAGAGCTTATCAAACCTCATGTTCTTCAAAGCTATTCGAAGGCTCTCTCATTAAGTCCAACGCTATCGAAAATTTCCAAACCACAACACTGGCTAAGCGCGGTAAAGAAGTAGAGAAGGTATTAGTTCGGGTTCTTAATATCATGCAAGGCCAACGTTACATCAAAATTTGTGAGCGAAATCCCACGCAGGAACAATTCTTTTATGGTTGGATCGCTAACCGCGTTTCACTATGAAGTTTCTGATTTCGCTGTGTATTCTACCTTCAGGTTGCACAGCTCATACGATATCTACAAAAGTGCATGTCATTGTTTGTGTGCAGTGTGTGAATTAAAGCCTTTAGGAAAATGCTTTTTTATAGATGGGCGAATAAGTTAAATTGGTTTAAATTTTCTTTAAAATATATTTAATTTTAGCTTTAGTATCTATAAGTTAATATAAAGAGCTTTATTGTTATTTTCGTAAAAATAAAAATTAAAAATTGTTTTTAAGCTAATGTTTTTTAAAATTATATATATTTTATATTTACATTAATAAGATTGGATACAGAGGCATGATTTATTATTAAATTTATATCATCTACTTTAAATAAGCTATTTACCCTTTGCGAAGAATATTCAACGAGCGGTATAAATATGGTTGAGTGAAATAATGAATAAATAACCCCAACCTTGAATTTACAAGTAGGGATATAGATTGGAAATGTGAAAAAGCTACCCATAGGTAGAAATACTCATGAATTAAGTTAAAGGATATTGGTATGAAAGCTATTTTAACGAAGAAAATTATTAGCTGTATCGCAATTAGTGGTGTTTTAAGCTTCAGTGCATTTGAGATTATGGCAGCGAATCAACAAACTATAAATGATGGTAAGAATCACTCTAAAATATTAAATGAAAACCATGAAAATTTGACTGATAGTCAAATTTTCAAGATATTAAGTACAGCTAATAATGGTGAAATTAAGCAGGCAAAAACTGCACTGCCAAAACTAAAAATGGATGAAGCTAAGAAATATGCTGAAATGATGATTAAAGAACATTCAGCCAATGAAAAAAATGCACAAGCGTTGGCAAGTCGGTTACAGTTGATTTCACAAACCAGTAATCTTAGTGAATCATTGCAAAATGATAGTGATAAAATTGTTAGTAAGCTTAATCAAGTAACATCAGATACTGATAAAAATTACATGATGAGTCAAGTTAAAGTTCACCGTAAAGTTTTGACGATAATTGATAAGCAGTTAATACCAAACACGAAAAATTCTGAATTAAAAAATATGCTCGTACAAACACGTGATGCTGTTGCGAAACACCTAAAAGCAGCTGAAGATATATTTAAAAAGATAAAATAATATACAATTGGTATCTTTAAAAAATACATTTAAAAAGCCTAGTATTAATTAACTAGGCTTTTTTAAATTGCATATCATAAAATCATAATTTCCTTCAGAGCAGTGTAAAACTAGAATGTTATGGGTAATGTTTAATCTAGCGAAATATAATGATTATGGGATAAAGAATGATATAATTGTGAAGACTATTTGAATAAGAATTTTTATTGATGAGAAATACTTTTTATTAATTAATAACATCTCCTTACTTAATAGGGGTATTTGTGAAACATAGCTAAACTAAAGGTGAATTATAATAATTATCAAGCATATTTCAAAAGTTCTTTTAATATTCTAGCTCTTTTGAAAGATACTAGATTTTAAAATATAGGGAGTAAGAAAATGGTAAATACAAAACAATCAAATTCAATTGGTAATCATACGACTCAAAAAGAGCCATCTTCTAATGGTAATGTATCAAATAGCAAACCATTACAAGACATTTCAACCACAATTGATAATGCCCGTCCAGATTTAAACTCTCCACCGACTAATAACAATCATGTACCCGATATGAATGAAGGTGGAGAGAATTTGGTTGCTACAGGTGCAGGAACCTTGGGAGGAGCGGCGGTAGGTGCTGCATTTGGTGTTGCTGGCGGCCCTCCAGGTGCTGTTGTTGGGGGGATTATTGGTGGTGTGGTAGGGGCAATAGCAGGTAATGATATAGCTCAAACAAATAATCAAAAAGATGATAGTAATGACTGGCAAGAAGAAGATAATTATTGGCGAGAAAACTATAAAAAAATGCCATATTATATTGAAGACAAGAATCTAGAATATGATCGTGATTATCGGAGGGCTTATCGTTTAGGTTATGAAAATCGTGTAGATAATAATGCAGAAATTAATTTTTCCGAGGTTGAATCTAAATTGAAAACTAAATGGGAACAAGTTAAAGGCAGTTCACGTTTACAGTGGGAGGAAGCTAAATTTGCTGTAGAAGATGGATTGAAAAAAATTCATCCTTAAGTCATTTAATACTTAGAAAGTCTCCTCAATGGGGGAGACTTTGCGATAATATACTTTTAAGCTAATTTTTTAATTTCAATATCAATAAAAACTTAATGATGGGTTTAATCATAAAATATTAATTATATTTTCATTATTCTTTTTTCTTTAGGCATTTAAGTATTTGAACAATTAAGCGGGCACTCTTCATTTTTCTGCCTTCTTCTTGATAGTACTGTTCAAAAGGTCATAGAAGGAGATATGGATTTTTTCAGACTCAGGATTAGCCAGTTAAGATTGTAATTCTAATAATTTTTTAGTGGCCCATTGTTCACACTCACTCGCTGTATCTCGAGTAGCCGTATAACGTTTGCCCTAGATAACGAATATTGATGCGCCACGCTGTCCCCGCGTTTAACTGGCTTTTGCATAATAACACTCCAAATTTCATGGTGTTGCAACGGAAATATAAAGCGTTTTTTAATGCGAATTTTGACTATTTTGAGTAGTCAAAGCTAACCAATAGAGAATAAAAAACCACCTAATTCTTTCGAATTAAGTGGTTTTTAAATTTTGGAGCGGGAAACGAGACTCGAACTCGCGACCCCAACCTTGGCAAGGTTATGCTCTACCAACTGAGCTATTCCCGCAATGTGAGCACATTATAGAGTGTTTCATTAAACTGTCAACACTCTTGTGATCTAATTGAACGTTTAATCAGCACGACGCCAAACTGTACCTTGACGGGTGTCTTCGAGAACTACGCCTTGTTCAAGTAAAGACTGACGAATAGCATCTGCCTTCGCAAAGTCTTTAGCTTTTTTAGCATCAACACGTTGTTGAATGAAATCTTCAATTTCAGCATCAGACAAAGCAAGTGCTTCTTGTCCAATATCTGATTTTAAGAAATCATCTACATTGTGTTGTACCAAACCTAAAATGTTGGTGAGGTGACGTAATGTCGAATAAAGCACAGTCGCTTGGTCAGCTTGTTCTTCTTTTACAGCACGGTTTAACTCTTTGTTGAGTTCAAACAATACAGCCATTGCTTCGGCAGTGTTGAAATCATCACACATTGCATTGTTAAAACGTTCAATAAAGCTTTGATCAAGCGTTTCAGTTGTCGTTTGACCATATGCTTGTTGATAAGCTTTAAATGAATGATAGAAGCGAGTTAAAGAAGTTTTTGCTTCTTTGAGTGCCACATCAGAGAAGTTCACAGGGCTACGATAGTGTGAAGACACAATAAAGTAGCGGATCACTTCAGGGTGGAACTTCTCCATCACGTCACGAATCGTAAAGAAGTTGCCTAAAGACTTAGACATCTTTTCGCCATCAACGTTAATAAAGCCAACATGCATCCAGTAATTCACATACTGCTCACCAGTTGAGGCTTCACTTTGTGCAATTTCATTTTCATGGTGTGGGAACATTAAATCTGAACCACCACCATGAATGTCAAAGTGGTTACCTAGGCAGCAAGTTGACATTGCAGAACATTCGATGTGCCAACCCGGACGGCCATTACCCCAAGGGGATGCCCAAGACGGTTCATTTTCTTTGGCATGTTTCCAAAGCACAAAGTCAAAAGGATGTTTCTTTTCAACTTCTACATCGACACGCTCACTCGCGCCAGCTTGCATGTCATCAAGCTTACGGCCAGAGAGGCGACCATATTTTTCAAATTTGGTGACTTCAAAATAAACATCGCCGTTTGAAGCAGGGTAAGCAGCGCCTTTATTGACCAGATTGCCAATCATGTTTTGCATCTGGTCGATATATTCAGTCGCTTTCGGTGCTTCATCTGGTGCCAAACAGCCTAAGTTCGCTGCATCTTCATTCATGGCATCGATGAAACGCGTGGTGAGCTGTTGGATTGTTTCACCATTCTCATTCGCACGTTTGATGATTTTGTCATCAATATCGGTAATGTTGCGAATGTAGCGGACTTTCCAGCCTTGACTGCGCAAAAAACGGATAATGTAGTCAAATGCAACCATAACTCGAGCATGCCCGATATGACAGTAGTCGTAAACGGTCATACCGCAGACGTACATATCGATGTGACCTTCTTTGCGAGGTACAAATTCAACTTTTTTTCGTTGCTCAGAGTTATATAAAACAAACGGTTGCATAAGGGTTTTCAAACACTCAACAAAAATAGTGTTACATCATAACTGATGCATCATTTTTAACAAAGTTTTATGCATGAATTTTATAAGCTTGTGAAATCTTATACATTTAAAAACGTGTAACTGATTGAGTTATGCTAGAATGCCCCCAAATCTTTTGATTAAAATCACCGATCTCAATTAAGAGATCAGATCAATTATTTTGAGTCAAACTCGTATGCCTAATCCTACAGATTTCCAAAGCAGTGCATTAGCTACATTGCGTATTGAGCAACAAGCCATAGATGTATTAGCAACACAAATTGATGACCGTTTTAACCGTGCTTGCGAAGTACTGTTGCAGTGTAAAGGTCGTGTTGTGATTACAGGTATGGGTAAATCTGGGCATATTGGTCGAAAAATGGCGGCAACATTTGCCTCTACAGGTACGCCGTCTTTCTTTATGCATCCTGGTGAAGCGGGCCATGGCGATTTAGGTATGCTGGTTCGCGGTGATGTACTTATTGCAATTTCCAACTCAGGAAAAAGTGATGAAATCATGATGCTTATGCCGCTTATTAAACATCTCGGCGTACCGATGATTACGATTAGTCGTGATGATAAAGGCCCAATGCCGCAAAATGCTGATATCGCTTTAACTCTAGGTGAGTCGGATGAAGCTTGCCCTTTAGGCTTAGCTCCTACTTCAAGTACGACAGCGACTTTGGTTTTAGGCGATGCTTTAGCGGTTGCTTTGCTTGAAGCACGCGGTTTTACTGCTGATGATTTTGCACGTTCGCATCCTGCAGGGGCATTAGGTAAGCGTTTACTTTTACATGTAAAACATTTAATGCATACAGGTGACGAGTTACCAAAAGTTTCACCTGAGACTCCAATGAATCAAGTGCTTTACGAGATTTCAAATAAGCGTTTAGGTTTAACGACAATTGTTGATGAACAAGACCACTTGCTTGGTATTTTTACAGATGGAGACTTACGTCGTCTCATCGATAAACAGCAAGGGTTTGATGTGAATTTACCTGTGTCTGAGGTCATGACCAAAAGACCGTCAACTATTTCTCAAGAAGCACGTGCTGTAGAAGCGTTACAACAACTTAACCAGAAAAAAATCAGTCAGTTTGTAGTGGTCGACGACCAAAATAAAGTGATTGGTGTAATTAGTATGCATGATCTTATTCAGGCAGGGGTGAATTAATCCATGGCATCGTATGCATTGTTAGAACAAGCACGTCATTTGCAGGCATTGGTTCTGGATGTTGATGGTATTTTAAGTGATGGCTTTGTGACATTAACCAACACGGGCGATGAAATTAAATCATTTGATATCCGTGATGGTTTGGGCATGAAACTTGCGCAACAAGCGGGTATGAAAGTCATCATTATTACTGGTCGAAAAAGTAATATTGTTGATAAACGCATGTCTGATTTGGGGGTAGACCTCGTTTTTCAGGGTCGTGAAGACAAAGGCTCAGCACTTCGTGAAGCATGTGCACAGTTTAATATTTTGCCTTCAGATTGCTTATATATGGGCGATGATTGGCCGGATCTTTCAGCATTTGCGATTGCGGGAATGAGTGTTACCGTTCCAAACGGACATGAAGAAGTGCGCCGCCGTGCGCACTTAGTGACCCAAGCAATGGGTGGTCGTGGAGCTGTTCGTGAAGTCTGTGATATGTTGCTGATCGCAAAAGGCATTTACCAAGAACTTCTTGAAAAATATCTTGCAGTACCGCATTAATAACAAGATTACTTAAAAAGGTAGGCTATTCCTGCTCATGGATACCAGAGTTTTATATATTGTTGCTGTAGTAGTTGCTGCTGTGAGTGGTGGTTATTACTACTATAGCGGCAAGGCAAAAAAACTGGACATTGGTTCGGCGAAGAATATGACGTATTCGGCGCAGGGCGTCCATTTGACTCAAACTGATGACAAAGGCAATTTGTATATTCGTGCTGAAGTTCGTCAGCTTGAGCAGGATATGCAACAAAAAACGTCAAAGTTGGATCAGCTTAACGCCTCTATGTATAAATTAGGTAAAGTTGATGCAACATTCTTTGCTAAACAAGCTTATGGATATGATGATAATCAAAAGGTTGTGTTATCGGGCGATGTGGTCGCAACCAAGATTGCACCTCAAGGAACTATTGAGTTCCAAACCGATGAACTAACAGGTTATCCAAAAACCAGAGACATTGAAACAAACCATCAAGTGGTTGTTCAGTCTCCACAAGGCGAGTTTGTGAGTAAAGGATTAAAAGGCAATTTGAATAACGGTCAGTACGAATTTTTTAATATTCGAGGAAAGTATGCACCAAAGTCTTAATTTAAAACGTTCTTCAGCTTTCCTAAAACAAGCTGCGGTAATTACATTCGTTGCTTTATCATCTGCTTCGACTTTTGCTTTGCCGTCTGACCGTAATCAACAAATTTCATTGGTCGCAGACCGTGCAACTTATAATGACAAAACTGGTTTGACCACTTACACGGGTAATGTTGTGATTGAGCAAGGTACGATGAAGCTTCAAGCTGACTCAATTGTTGCCAATCTAAACTCGAAACGTGAAATTCAAGTGATTACTGCCAAAGGCCGACCAGCTAAGTTCCAACAGCAAATTAATGCCAATAAAGGTGTTGCACGTGGTGAAGGGCAAACGATTGTCTATAATGCAGATACAGGCATTATTACTCTGTCTGGCGGCGCATACTTATACCAAGATGGTTCAAGTATTCGTGGTAACTCTCTGAAATATAGTATGAATAAAGGTGATGTTGAAGCTCAAGGTTCTTCTTCAAACCGTGTACAAATTATTATTCCACCTTCAAGTTCTAAAAGTTTCCCAGGAGCGCGTGACTAATGCAGCAAGCTCTTCAACAACCGCAAACTTTGTGTATTAAGCACTTAGCCAAAAACTATAGTAAGCGTTGGGTTGTCAAAGACGTCTCTTTTAGTATGCAAAGTGGACAGATTGTTGGTTTGCTTGGTCCTAACGGTGCCGGAAAAACGACCAGTTTCTATATGGTCGTTGGGCTTGTGCGTATGGATAAGGGCGAGATTCATCTTGATGACCTCGATATGTCAGACTTAGCGATGCATGAGCGTGCGCGTAAAGGTATTGGTTATTTACCTCAAGAAGCTTCTATCTTTAGAAAGTTGACGATTGCTGAAAATATTATGTCGATCTTAGAGACGCGTAAAGATTTGAATAAGCAACAACGCCAACAACGTCTTCATGAGTTGTTAAACGACTTTAAAATTAGTCATATTAAAGATTCATTAGGAATGAGTGTATCGGGTGGTGAACGCCGCCGTGCGGAAATTGCGCGTGCTTTGGCAGCAGACCCTAAATTTATGCTATTGGATGAGCCATTTGCGGGTGTCGATCCAATTTCAGTGGGCGATATTAAAGATATTATCCAAACATTAAAAGATCGTGGTATTGGTGTACTCATTACCGATCACAACGTTCGTGAAACTTTGGCAATCTGTGAACGTGCTTATATTGTAAGTGAAGGCTCGGTAATTGCTGAAGGCACACCGCAAGAAATTTTAGACAATGAACAGGTACGTAAAGTCTATTTGGGTGATGATTTTACAGTTTAATTAAAGTCATTAATCTAATTGGTTAAAAAGAGGTCAAGGCCTCTTTTTTGTTTTTTGATGTTTTATAAATAAAAACAACTACATATACCACTCATTTAATAAAAAAATAATGTGTGATTTATTCGACCAATTATGCTGTTTTCGTTGAAAAACTATGTAGAATGGAGATGCTTTTAAACGATAACAAACAAGATCAACAAGATAAGCATGATTGGATATAACCAGAAAAGAGTGAAAGGGAAATGTAGAAAGCAGGCTTTCCTGAAAGGGCTGATGCTTTTAAGTACACTACATGTTCCTGTTGTGATATACGCTGCTAAACCAAGTGAGCAATACCACACCCTGAAAGAAAACTTGTCACAACTTTTTGTCCCTAAAAGTAGTGATGATTTTAAAGTTGCCAAGATGCACGAGCTTAGTAATTTCAAGCTAGATCGTTCTATTGTGCAGGAATTTCCAACTGTTCAACTTAATGATAAGTCGGCTTCATCTTTTTCCAACTTGCCATCTCGAACGATGACATTGCAAGATGCGGTAAAAATTGCCATTCAGCGTAGTCCAGATATTTCACAATCTATTGCAACTTTAGCAGGTCAAAATTCAGGAGTTGATGTTGCTAAAGCCGGTTACTATCCCCAGCTGGCTGGAGGAATTTCAACTGGTGATTTAAGCACTGGCGAGCGTGGTAGGCAGCTACTCACTTTAAGTGCTACTCAAATGCTCTATGACTTTGGTAAGGTCAAATCAGGTGTGAATGTTGAACAGGCTAAAGTTCAGGTTGAACAAGCGAATGTTTTAGTCAGTGTTGATACTCTAGCTTTGGATGTTGCACAAACTATTGTGAATATTCAGCGTTATCTTCAACTTAATAAAATTGCTGAGCAGCAAATTGCCGGTATTCAACGCATTCAAGACATTGCTAATCTACGAGCAAACGCTGGTGTCGCGAGTCAGGCAGATCCAATTCAGGCGCAATCATACTTACAAGCAGCGCAGTCGACCTTAATTGCGCAGCAATCATTGTTACGTCAATATCAACAGCATTTAAGAACGTTACTCGGTGCAGATGTTACTCGCACTGGTTGGATTATTTCAGAAGACCTCGTGAAGCAATCTGACCTTTATGGTGAACCTGAGTTTAATACTATTCCTAAAATGATTGCCGCACAGGCAAGTGTAGAGGTTGCTAAAGCACAAAAAGAACAAACCCGTTTAACACGTTATCCGACCTTAGCTGTTAAAGGCTCGGTCAGTCAGGCGATTAATGGTAAAAATCCAAATAATGATAAGGATGATGGCTTATATAGTTCAGTCATGTTGGAAGCAACAAGTCAGTTTTATCAAGGTGGTGCAACCGCTTCACAAGTAAAAATGGCAAGTTATGCTGAAGAAGCGGCTAAATCTAAAGTCAATTCCGTTTATCTGGATGTGCTGGATCAAATTAGAACAAGTCGTGAACAAATTGAAAATAAACAACGTCAAATGCAGGTTTTGGCAAGTCGCCAAGCAACGACGGTTCGTACACGTGAACTCTACCAAGAGCAATATAAGCTCGGTACCCGTTCACTGGTCGATTTATTAAATGCTGAACAAGCCATTCATAGTGCCAACTCAGAACTCGAATCAGCACGTTATGACATTTATAACAGCATTGTTCAATACATTGCAGCAACAGGACGTTCCCGCCAAGCCTATGGCTTAAATAATATTTCAATTCAGGGGTTCGAAGTACAACCATGATGACAAAAATAAATTACCAGCCTTGGTTACAGGCGGTCTTAACTATTGCCAAACACTACCGAATCGAACCGTCAGAAGAAAGAATTCGTTTACAACTCGACTGGAACCAAAACCAGAATCTAGATGATGTATTGCAATTAATGACGCGTCAGGTCGGTCTTAATCTTCGTAAAGCACCATTTTCTTTAGACTTATTAAACCCATGGCGTTTACCGGTTATGGTGGAGTTTAATGATGGACAAGTCGGTGTAATCGATAAAGCAGATACGCAAGGTAATGTGAGCATTCAGTTTAGTGGAGATCAAGGTCTTTCACAAAACTTATCTTTAGACGTACTAAAAACGACACTTAAAAATGTCTATATTTTACGCCCTGAAACGTCTATTCCAGACGCCCGTATTGATGAATATATCAAGCCATACGAAGCTAACTGGTTCTGGTCGATTGTTTTAAGAGACTGGAAACGTTATATCGATATTATGTTTGCCTCTTTAATTGCCAATATTTTGGCATTGGCAACCATTATTTTCTCAATGCAAGTCTATGACCGTGTTGTGCCATCTCAGTCAATCCCAACCTTATGGGTGCTGGCAGGTGGTGTACTCATTGCGGCTCTTTTCGAGTTTACCTTACGCGTTTCGAGAGTGTATTTATCCGATATTATTGGTAAGCGTGCCGACTTACGTGTCTCAGACCGTGTATTTGGCCATGCTTTACGTATCAAAAATAAAGATCGCTCTAAATCTACCGGTAGTTTTATTTCCCAGATTCGTGAACTCGAAGGTGTTCGTGAGTTAGTAACCTCAACTACTATTAGTGCAATTGCCGATTTCCCATTCTTTTTCTTGTTCCTGATTATCTTTGCGATTATTGGAGGAAAATTATTCTGGGTTATGTTGCTTGTTGTGCCGCTTATGATTTTGCCAGGTGTTCTAGTACAAAAGAAATTGGCTCAACTTGCACAAGAAGGTATGAGAGAGTCTTCAATTCGTAACGCAATACTTGTAGAAGCAGTACAGGGTATTGAAGATATCAAGCTATTACGTGCTGAATCACGTTTCCAAAACCAATGGAACCACATGAATGAAGTTTCAGCCGACATTGGTATGAGACAGCGTAAAATTGTTGGTACTTTAATGGCTTGGACCCAAATGGTTCAGGGCTTAACTTACGCTATTGTGGTGTTAGTTGGCTGTTTTGCGGTAATGGATGGGGAAATGACCACGGGTGCGCTCGTTGCGTGTTCAATTCTTTCTTCACGTATGTTGGCACCGATTGCCCAAATTACAGGGGTATTAGGTCGTTTACAGCAAGCAAAAGTTGCTAAACAAAGTCTTGATGAACTCATGCAACGCCCAATTGATCAGGCTGATCGTGCACATTTGGTTCATAAAGCTGTTTTAAACGGTAATTACGAATTAAAAAATGTCATGTTCCAATACGGGGATGATGACCCAAAACCAAGTCTGGCAATTCGCCATTTGCAAATTCGTGCGGGTGAAAAGATTGCAATTTTAGGTCGTAATGGAGCAGGTAAATCGACATTACTTCAACTCTTATCTGGCATGCAATCTCCGACTCAAGGTGCTGTGCATCTGGACGGTTTAGATCTGTCTTTAATTGACCCATCCGATGTACGTCGTGATATGGGATTACTCAACCAGAATGCTCATTTATTTTACGGAACAATCCGTGAAAACCTGACCTTAGGTGCGCCACTTGCGACCGATGAAGATATTCTTCGTGCTTTGGTCGTGACAGGTGCATTACCTTTCATTCAAGAGAAAAAAGAAGGGCTGGATCACCTCATTTTAGAAGGTGGTGTCGGTTTCTCTGGTGGTCAAAAACAAGCTTTATTACTTGCACGTTTATTAATACGTCAACCGAATATTCTATTACTCGATGAACCAACAGCAGCCATTGATGATGTTGCCGAGAAGCAACTCATTGATCACCTTAAAGGATGGTTGGCGCATCGTACATTGATTGTGGCAACACACCGCCGCGCTGTTTTAGAACTGGTCGATCGTATTATTGTCGTGAATGAGGGCAAGATCGTGATGGATGGACCAAGAGATCAAGTACTTAATCAATCAACAGCCCAACAAAAACAAGTAAGCCAAGGGGGATAATTCATGAGCGAACAACAACAAGAACTCACCCGTTCAATGAATGTATCTTATAGTGAACCACCATTACCACGTGCCAGTTTGGTCATTTGGATTGTGGGGATTGGACTCGTTATTTTCTTTATTTGGGCATGGTTTTTCCAATTAGAAGAAGTGTCTACAGGTACAGGTAAAGTCATTCCATCATCTAAAGAACAGGTTATTCAGTCTTTAGAAGGCGGTATTTTAACTAAATTAAATGTACAAGAAGGTGACATTGTTCAAAAAGGACAAATCCTTGCTCAGTTGGACCCGACTCGTTTTGCTTCGAATGTAGGTGAATCAAGATCTTTATTAATTGCAGCTCAGGCAACAGCGGCACGTTTGCGTGCAGAAGTGAATGGTACACCGTTGGTTTTTCCTGAAATTGTAGCGAAAGATCCGAAGCTTGTACGCGAAGAGACTGCTTTATATGAGTCTCGCAGAGCTGATTTACAGCAAACGCTTTCTGGCTTGAAGCAAGCATTACAGTTGGTTCAACAAGAATTAGCGATGACTGAACCTTTAGTTGCCAAAGGCGCTGCCAGTGAGGTTGAGGTTTTACGTTTACGCCGTGAAGCAAATGATTTGCAAAATAAAATGAACTGTTATTCCTAAGTAGAAATGTCCTACCTTAAAACCAAATAGAAATGTCCTATACCGACATTTCCAAGTCAAGCACAGGATTCAGATTTCGTTCTTTGATTACTGTTTTCTGTGCACGTCTGCTTGGCATCTTTTGAGAACGATTGCGTTTATTTTGTTGTTCTAGTTCTTCATGCTGCTGTTGAATATGGGCTAATACAGAACCCAAACGTTTATTTTCAACAATCTCTCGCTGGTTGAGCTGACTTAATTTATCGAAGATGCTGTAATTGATTTTTCTTCCCTGATATTCAATCGCGACTGTACTATTCGGGTATTCCAGAAACTCAAGATACTTGCCAATCAATCTTTGGTTTTCTTCCGTGTTTTCCAAGAGATATACGCACTTATCATAAGTGATCGTCAGGCTATTCGTGACTCTGCGGGGTTCACGCCAGGTAAAAATATCATCTAATTCTTCGGCTGTTTCAGTGACAGTCCGGTGTAGATCCTTGGGATTAAAGGCCATCTTGGCAAACTTCTGATTGAACTGCTCAATGAAGCAGGGTAGCCAGGCATTGGCTTCGGCAATCGAACTGATGCCTTCCAGACGCATTTCTTTGATCAGACGGTCCTGAAGCGTTCTATTGGCTCGTTCTACACGGCCTTTGGCCTGTGGTGAATTAGCGAAGATAATATCGATATTCAGGGTGCTGAGTACGCGCCCAAACTGGGTAATCTTGGTGTCTTTCTTACTGCTTTGATTCACCCTGAAGACTGAATGTTTATCGCTGTAGAAGGCTAAAGGCTTACCATGCTGCTCAACATACAAACGTGTTGAAATCATATAGTCAAAGGTTGATTCTGACTTACAGAAGCGTAAATGCTGTAATTTGCCTGTGGCATCATCGATAAATACCAGCAGACAGCATTTAGGGGCTCGACCTTCAAACCAGTCATGGTGTGAGCCATCGATTTGGATCAGTTCACCATAACAGTCCCGGTTATAACGAGGCTGATACGGGCGTTTCAGACGCTTGGCACGAGGAGTCCATAAATCGGCTGCAATCATCCAGGAACGCAGTGTTTCCACTGAAATATCAAAGCCATGAACGGTGGTGAGCTTTTCATGCGCTAAAGTGGGTCCGAAACCATGCAGTTGATCAGAAACAATATTGAGGCACTTGAGTCTGAGCTCTTCAGGAAGCCTGGAATTGCTGATTTGACCACGACCGGCATGGGCTAATGCAGCTGGGCCTTGAGCTTTGTATTTTTGCAATAAACGCCTGATCTGACGCTCTGAAATATGAAGTAGCTGAGCAGCTTGGGACTGGGTTATGCGTTGATCACAGATTTCCTGCAAGACCGACAATCGTTTAAGTTCTTTATCCGACATAGACACCAACATATCAAACCGTCCGCTAAGGAAATTGCAAAAGTGCATATTCTAAAAGCGGACATTTTTACTTTGGAGAAACCGGACATTTCTATTTTGGGCTTACAATGAACGATGCACGTAACCAATATTACGTTAAAGCACGTGAAGAGTTATCTAAAGCAAATACTGACACTCAAACTCAACAACAGGTCGTGATGGGCCGTAATGACAGTTTAGAGCGTGCCGTATTTAGAGCACCTGTACGCGGTGTTGTAAAAGAAATTACAGTAACAACTCATGGTGGTGTCGTTCCGCAAAATGGTAAGTTAATGACGATTGTTCCAATTGATGAACAGTTACTGATTGAAGCTCGCATTTTGCCACGTGACATTGCATTCATTCGCCCTGGTCAGGAAGCTTTAGTAAAGATTACAGCTTATGATTATTCAATTTATGGTGGTTTAAAAGGTAAAGTTACCGTTATTTCTCCAGACACGATTCGTGACGAAGTTAAACAGGATCAATTCTACTATCGCGTTTATATCCGAACTGATACAGACAAGCTCTACAATAAACAAGGTAAGGCTTTTGGTATTACACCGGGTATGGTGGCAACGGTAGATATTCGTACTGGTGAGAAAACTGTACTCGATTACTTGCTTAAACCATTTAATAAAGCGAAAGAAGCATTACGAGAAAGATAACAGAAGAAGCCCCGAAATTCGGGGTTTTTTTTATAGGTTCGCTTCTATTAATTTCACGTTATAATTTGATTTTTATTATGCTTTATTTAATTTATGGCTTTTACGATTGCAGCACCGGTTACATTTGAAGAAGAAATTAAAAAAAGTAGATTTCAGGCAATTGCTGCGCCAGTAGAAAATGAACAGCAAGTGAAAGAATTTTTAGAATTAAATAAAGATATATCGACCACCCATCAATGTTGGGCTTGGAAAATTGGGCATAATGTTCGCTTTAATGATGATGGTGAGCCATCTGGTACAGCAGGGCGTCCAATCCTGGCAACTATTGAAGGCAACGACTTAACTAATATTATCGTCATGGTGAACCGCTGGTATGGGGGTATAAAACTGGGAACTGGTGGTTTAGTAAGGGCCTATGGCGGTTGTGCTGGGCAATCCTTATTGTTAGCTGAGCGAATTGAACTTATTGAAAAGAAGACCATTCACTTTTCTTGTCATTTTAATGAATGGGCTATTTTTCAATATGAGCTTACGCAGCAGCAAATTGATTTTCAGGAAACCTATACTGCAACAGGGGTAGATATTGAAGCTAGATTACAAATCCACCAGATTGAGCCACTTGCTTTAAAGCTCCGTGATGTCACTCGTGGCCGAGAAGAATTAAAAGTTGAGGAGGAGTTAGCAGATGACTGATTCTTTACTCAAATACCGTGAGCAACATAAGCACCGTTTAAATTATATGCCATGGCTATATTGGACTTTAAAGCCCAAACACCGTGCCTGGGCAGAAGAATGGCAAAAAGAATATCAGGCTTATTTAATGGATATGGAAACAGTCGAGATCGGGGAGAACTGTTTTATTTCACCGTTAGCCCATATTTTTGCCGAGCCAGGTAGGAAAATTAAGATTGGTGACAATTGTTTTATTGCGGCAGATTGTAGTTTGCATGGACCGCTTGAGATTGGTAACGAAGTCGCTATTAACCACCACTGTATTTTAGATGGTGGTCGAGCTGGTATAAAACTACACGATCAAGTTCGTATTGCTGCTTATTGTCATCTATATGCCTTTGACCATGGTATGCAACTAGACCGTCCGCTATATCAACAGCCTGTTCGTTCACAGGGAATCGAAATTGAAAAAGATGTTTGGTTAGGCGCGCATGTGGGAGTTAAAGACGGAATTAAAATTGGTAAACATGCTGTAGTTGGTATGAATAGTATGGTGACAAAAGATGTGGAGCCGTACCATATAGTGGGTGGAAACCCAGCAAAATTTATCCGTTTAAGAGAATAATACAGTCTTAAGAATGTAATAAAATGTTTGATCTTTAAACAAAAAAGTGGATTTTAATACATAAACCTTAACATACGGATTTTTATCTATGTTAAGTTAAAGCTAAGTTATAGAAAAATCTCCAAGGCAAATAGACCTGAAGAAGAGAGGCAAAAATGAACCGTGTTATTGCGTGTATTGATTCATCACCTTGTATTAATGCTATTGCAGATGCAGCGGCTTGGGTTGCGAAAGCAACTGGACGAGAGCTTGTATTATTACAAATTTTAGATTACTACCCAGCAAGTTATCACTTAGGTGAAATAAGTGGTGTAATCGGCTTTGAAAGCAATGCAATGTTGCTTAAAGAGTTGGCTGAATTAGAGCAAAAACAAAGTGAACTCGCTTTAGATTACAGCAATAACTTACTCAGACATATCTCTGATCTAATTAAAGAAAAACACGGAATTACATGCTCCAAAATTCAGGAAAAAGGGGATTTTCTAGAGCAAAGTTTCAATCTCTTGTATGAAAATGATATTGTTATTTTAGGGCGAGTGGGCGAAAGGGCTGCCGAAAAGCATAAACCAATTGGTAGCAATGTCGAAAACTTCATTCGAGGCGCAAATTGCACGGTTCTGACTATTGGTGAAAACTTCAAAGTACCGACACGTTTTATATTTGCTTATGAATATTCTCCTACGTGTCAAAAAATGATGCGCCGTATTGCACAAAGTGATTTATTACGGACTTTACAGTGCCATTTAGTGTATGTGGGCGATCATCCTGAAATATTGAATGAACCAGAACATTTCCTTAAAGAAGCCGGCCTAGATGTAGTCACTGTTTACCGATATGGTGATGTTGCCCAGAATATTCTTGAGTACCAACAAGAACACGGTATTCAGATTATTGTGCTCGGTGCTTTTAGCCATAGCAAAATTCATCAGTTCTTCTTGGGAAGTATTGCAACGACCATATTCCGAAACGCGACTGTGCCATTACTTGTGGCTAAATGATGAGATCAGCATATAGTTATCCGCAAATCTTGTGGATAACTATATGGAAAAGCAAGGGTAATAAAAGTAATTATTTGATTATAAATAATAAAATAGAAAAGATGATTTTTTGATCACTATTTGACAATTGCAATCGCGAAGCCGTCATGACCTTTTGAGCCAACCGTTTGTAAAGCTGTACAAGACAGAATTTGCGGATGGTTTTCTAAAGCTTTAAAGGTTTCACGAATACCTTCAATACTCGGTTTTTTGTTTTCAGGATTCAAAATATCGCCCGCACGGATGACGTTGTCTAGCACGATAATCGTGCCTGATTTTGAAAACTTAAGGCTGAGTTCTAAATACTCCGGATAACCCTGTTTATCTGCATCAATGAAAATAAAATCGAAAGGCTCAATCGACTGTGGATCTATTGCTGAAAGTATATCGGCAGCACGGCCAGCTTTTAGTTCAACTTTTACAGGAAGATTCGCATGGTCGATATTTTTTTGAGCCATTTCTGCATGTGTATCTCGACCTTCAATGGTAAGCAAATAGCCATCTTCAGGCAGGGCACGTCCTAGCCAAATCGTACTGTAGGCAGCAAAAGTTCCAATTTCTAAAACTCGCTTACACTTATTCATCTGAATAAGCATTTGTAAAAACATGCCTTGGTTTGGAGCAACTGCAAGATGATTTGAAAAGCCGTGTTCGTCGGTATTTTTTAATGCAAAGTCGAGTCGGGGATCTTCGGGAATTAAATGTGAGTCGATATATTCGTCAATGTCTGTCCACAACTGCTGCATAGTCAAATTTACCTGTATATTGATAGGCGTATTTTAAACGTTTATGACTAGAGTGCAAAAATCTTCGGATTAAGAAATTTTGGTTGATTATAGAATGAGCAAATCCCCTTAAACTGAAGCATATAAGGGGATTTATATTTTAGAAATTACACATAGAAGTATTACGGGTTAGGTCAGGTCCCCAAGTACGATAGCCTTGAGTATCAATATGGATTTGTCCTGAACTATATAAACCAATACCTAAGTTTAAACTTTGGCCATGTTGGGCCCAGAACTGACATAATTTAAACTTGGTATTTTCAATAAACGCATAGTCTTGCGGTTGTGGAACTTCTGGTCCAATACGGAAATCGATGGCAGAGTTGAACAAATGTTTAGAAGAACTTGCACCACCAGCACATTGGTTTAAAGGTAAGTCACGATAAACCGAAGTCACTTCAAAGTCGGTTAAAACTTTTGCAGCAATTAAATATTTAAAGACGCGTAAGGTCGATAAAGAGTTATTCCAAAGTTCACGGTTTGGAACAGCATATTCTGAACTTCCACATTTTTGCCAATCGCGAGCTGATCTTAATAATTCAAAACTTGGTACGATGCCAGCAACATCATGACGCGCTAGAAATTTTTCGTATTCGCGTACACGTTCATAATGATCGCCAGTATTTAACCAAGCACGATAAGAAGCAGGCTCAACTTTAGGTGGAATTGGACGTTCGATAATAACGCGTTCTTGAGGAATAAAGATGCGTTTACCACTTGGAGAGGTTTTGCCTGTTGTTGTGTGTTGGGGAGAGCTGGCGCAACCTACCATAACCGCAGGGATTATGCATAGGGGCAGCAGACTCTGCAAAAACTTCCGCATAAGAAAAATCAAAAGCTTAATAAATATTGCGCCTATTTTAATGCAAAACAGTGCACAAATTACGAGGAATTTGCAATGAAATGTTTGAATAGGGTATAAAAAAGATCAGCGGTTGCTGATCTTTTTTTGAAATTATTTTTCTAGATACTGTAACTTATCTGGTTTGCCGTTCCATTCTTCACGGTCAGCAGGTTGATCGCCAATTTGAGTAATGTTAGGCCATTTTTGAGAAAGTTCAGCATTTAACTCAATAAATACTTCCTGACCTTCTGGTAACTCATCTTCAGAGAAAATTGCATTTGCAGGGCATTCTGGTTCACATAATGCGCAGTCAATACATTCATCCGGATTAATCACTAGGAAATTCGGACCTTCGTAAAAACAGTCTACAGGACAAACTTCTACGCAATCTTGGTATTTACATTTAATACAATTTTCAGTGACAACAAAGGTCATGGCGACAGCTACCTAAAAAATATGGTTTCATTTCGAATAGCTTATTTTAGGCAAAAAAGGGGTAAACAAACAATTGCTTTTATTGATATTGTTTATTTATACATATGAAGATAAGTTAAAACTTTGATATTCAAAGGAATGTTCTGGCCTTAAGATTGGTCGGATTGTAAAATTGAGATAAAAATATATTTTTAAAAACAAAAGGTTAAATAAATTTTTTCTGATGGGTTTAAATGTCATTTGGGTCAAGGTATCTATTTGATTAGATACCTTAAATCCGACTCTTGCGCTTAAATTCTGCTTTTATGCTGCATTTATAGCTAAAAAATCCTTAAATTATAGGTCTTAAAGCATACAAAGCAAATGAATGTCTTCGGGTTCTAGCTCCCATAATTCCCGATCTGGGTGTTTTAATACTGTCGCACCATGTTTTATATAAAAGTCGACTGTACGTTTACTTGGCGTGGCTGAAATATAAAGTTGATGAGCGCCCAATTGCTTGGTCGACTCTTTGGCTGCTTGCATCAGCTTTGCGCCAATACCTTGGCCTTGTTGATCGGCATCGACATAAAAATATTGCAGTAATTTTGCATTGGGATAGTCAGTAATCATTTGATTAGATACGACACTAATGCCCACTAGCTGTTCAGCCGTATTAAAAGCCCCTACAAATGAAGCACCTTGTTGATAGAGTTCTTTTAATTTTGATGGGTCATTTTCTAAATGATAGGCATCCCAATTTTCAACATCATAAAAACAATCTGTTAATTCGAGTTGATCTTGTTTTTGTATGTAGAGTTGGGTAATCAGTTCACGTCGACTAATTTGTTGCCAAATTAAATCGATCTCTTTGTATTGTAGTGGCCTTAAGAAAATAGAAATTTTATTCTCCTCAAAGTAAAAGCAAACATGCCCATAGACATGTTTGCTCAATCAATAATTATGATTTAAGCGCAGCTTTTAGCTCGTAAAGTTGTTCAAGTGCTTGGCGAGGCGTCAAGTTATCGACTTCAATTTGCTTAAGTAAGTCTAGGGCAGGTGAAGGCACTTCGATTTCAATCACTTTCTCTATGACTTGAGTATTGGTTTTAGCTTCCGAATCTAAAGTTGCAAACAAATCATCTTGTACACTGGTTTGTAAGTGTTGCTGTTGTTGCTTCTCTAAAATACGTAAACGCTTTTGAGCTTCTTTAATGACATTAGCAGGAATACCCGCTAATTTCGCAACTTGTAAACCATGACTTTGGCTTGCAGGTCCTTGTTGAACTTTATGCAATAAAATCAGGTTGCCATTTAACTCTTGAGCAGTAACGTGGTAGTTATCAATACCTGCTTCACTTCCTAACTCTGTCAATTCGAAATAGTGAGTTGCAAACAAGCACAGACATTTAACACGCTTCGTTAAGTCAACCACGCAAGCCCATGCTAAAGAAAGACCATCGTAGGTACTCGTTCCGCGACCAACTTCATCCATTAACACCAAAGACTGATTCGTTGCATGGTGCAAGATTTGTGAAGTTTCAGTCATCTCAACCATAAAGGTCGATTTGCCCGTCGATAAGTCATCGGCTGAACCGATACGGGTAAAAATACGGTCGATTGGGCCAAGTTTGGCAGCTCGTGCCGGAACGTAACTACCGCAGTAAGCAAGCAAACTGATTAATGCGGTTTGACGCATAAAGGTAGACTTACCGCCCATGTTTGGACCGGTAATAATTGCCATACGGTGCTGGGCATCAAGGAACGTATCATTTGGTGTAAAGGGCGCTTTACTTAATGCTTCAACCACAGGGTGACGGCCACCTTGAATTTTGATACCCGTTTCTGGTGTAAATTCAGGGCGTGCCCAGTTGTTTAAACGCGCTTGATGAGCAAAGTTTGCAATTACATCAATTTGCGCGATTGCTGAACTCATCATTTGTAGATGCGCAATATTTTCACGAAGGTTTTCAAGTAAAGCTTCAAATAACGCTTTTTCACGTGCTAATGCACGAGACTCACTTGATAAAACTTTATCTTCAAAGCTTTTTAGTTCAGGCGTAATGTAACGCTCGGCATTTTTTAATGTTTGACGGCGAATATAATCGGCAGGGGCTTGTTCAGCTTGAGCGCGAGTGAGTTCAATGTAGTAACCACTCACACGGTTATAACCGATTTTTAAGGTATTGATACCGGTACGTTCACGTTCTTTTATTTCTAAATCAATCAGGAATTGGCCTGCATGATCACGAATTTGGCGTAATTCATCGAGTTCGGCATCGTAACCTTCTGCAATTACATTGCCATCACGAAGTAATACCGGTGGGTTTTCAACAATGGCTGCCATTAAATGCTGATGTAACGATTTAAAATCACCTAGTTCTTGATCAAGCTGTCCCAATAACTTGGATTTCTTCGCTTGTACAACAGGTGCTAAAGCATTTCTTAAAAATGGAATTTGTGCACAAGCGTGACGAAGCTGAACTAAGTCACGTGGTCGCGCGCTACCAAGTGCAACACGGCTAAGAACACGTTCGATATCACCAATTTCTTTAAGCACTAAACGAACCGGACTTTCATGGTAGCCCTGAATTAACTGTTCAATTGCATCTAAACGGGCATCAAGCAACGCGGTATCACGAACAGGTTGCATGAGTGTACGGCTGAGTAAACGGCCACCCATTGCGGTTTGGCAGTCGTTCACCAGTTGGAATAAAGAAGTTCCGTGTTCAAACAAAGGTTCAATAATTTCTAAATTACGGCGCGTGATTGGATCGAGCGCAATAAAGTCAGTGCTTTGTTCTAAAAGAATTGAACGAATATGTGGTAACGCCGTTTTTTGGGTTTCTTTGGCATAGTGAATTAGAGCCGCAGCAGCAGCTTTAGCCAAAGGTAATGGGTCTAAACCAAAACCAGAAAGCGTTGATACAGAGAACTGGTCACATAAGGTTTTTTGTGCGTTGTTTAAATTAAAATCGACATTTGGGCGCTTGGTTACTGGGCAATCTAAATGCTTTTTAATTTGTTCGATAATATTTGGGTCAACCAGATCTTCATCAATTAAAATTTCACTTGGCATGAGGCGTGCCAGTTCAATTGGAAGTTGTTCCGGTTTGTAGTCTTGTTGTTGAACTTTAAAAATACCCGCACTTAAGTCGAGTAAAGCAAAACCGATCTGGTTTTGATGGATGCATAGCGCCACAAGGTTAGAAGACTGATAACTTGTGAGTAGGGCATCGTCAGTTAATGTACCAGGGGTAAGAATACGAACAACTTTACGCTCAACAGGACCTTTGCCTGTGACTTCACCCACTTGTTCACAAATGGCTACAGTGCGACCTGCTTTGACCAAACGTGCCAAATAACCTTCGGCTGAATGGTAGGGAACGCCCGCCATTGGAATTGGGTTGCCATTTGCTTTACCACGATGGGTTAGGGTAATTCCTAAAAGTTTGGCTGCTAAATGAGCGTCTTCAAAGAACAGTTCGTAAAAGTCGCCCATACGATAAAACAGCAACGCATGTTGATAGTCTTTTTTGACTTTGAGATATTGCTGCATCATTGGAGTGTGGTTAGAGAGATCAGCCATGATTTCAGCGCTATTCATGCGTAAAAAACCCTTAAAAAAACGAAAAATTTACTTTTGGCTAATGAGCCAATTTCAAGTTTTTAAAAAATGAATGTAATTCAAGAAAAGTACAATAACTGGATGAACCTTAGAACCAGCATCCCTAGTATAAAGTGTTTTCAGACCATTCCAGCGGTGCAATGGTAACAAATTTGAGTAATTGAAAAAAAGAGTAGTGAACTATTGAAATAATTGAACATTGTAAAGATGTGTTGAAAACAAAACTTAAGCTTAAAAGACAATTTTCTTGAATATAACTTTAACCTTATAAGAGAAAAGAAATATACATATTAATTTTATGCATAGTTGAATATTCAAATAATTCATTTTATTCATTGTTATAGGTTGGGTATGTTTATAAACGTCGTACCAGCAATCTTATATGTTCGATAGCAAATAAAAACTCGTTTCCAAAACTGATAGGCAAACACAAGAATTTAAAAGCCCAACAGTAAAATAGACCAAGCTCAGGAGTAAAAATATGCCAACCAATTTATTTGATTTAACAGGAAAAATCGCATTAATAACTGGTGCAAGTCGTGGGATTGGTGAAGAAATTGCAAAACTTTTAGCTGAGTATGGCGCACATGTCATTGTCTCGAGTAGAAAAATTGATGATTGCCAAGCGGTTGCCGATCAAATTATTCAGGCAGGTGGTAAGGCAGAAGCGTTTGCATGTCATGTAGGTTCAATGGAGGATATTACGGCTATTTTTGATCATATCCGTTCTAAGCATGGGCGTTTGGATATTCTAGTCAATAATGCTGCAGCAAACCCTTACTATGGCCACATTCTTGATACAGACCTTGCGGCATATAACAAAACGGTTGAGGTCAATATTCGTGGTTATTTCTTTATGTCGATTGAAGCTGGAAAGCTGATGCGAGCCCAAGGTAGTGGTGCGATTGTGAACACCGCTTCTGTGAATGCATTACAACCAGGCGACCGCCAAGCTATTTATTCAATTACCAAAGCAGCCGTGGTGAATATGACGAAAGCGTTTGCCAAAGAATGCGGCCCTTTAGGGATTCGTGTTAATGCGATACTCCCAGGTCTAACAAAAACCAAATTTGCTGGCGCCCTATTTAGCAATGAAGAGGTATATAACCGTTGGTTGCAAGAAATCCCATTACGCCGTCATGCGGAGCCACGTGAAATGGCTGGAACGGTTTTATATCTTGTCTCTGATGCAGCAAGTTATACCAACGGCGAATGTATTGTGGTTGACGGTGGTTTAACCATTTAAGGACGGGTAGCAATGTACGATCAGTATTCAGATCAAGTGGTCTTAATCACAGGCGCGGCGAGTGGATTTGGTGCTCTACTGGCTCAACAACTGGCAGAACATGGAGCAAAATTAGTCTTGGGAGACCGCAATATCGCAGGGCTGAATGCAGTGGTTGAACCGTTACAACAAGCGGGTATACAAGTGGTTGCGCAGGCTTGTGATGTTAGTCTTGAAGCAGAAGTACAGGCATTGGTACAAAGTGCGGTGGATCATTTCGGTAGAATTGATGTCAGTATAAATAATGCGGGTATGAGTCCGCCAATGAAAAGCTTTATTGATACCAATGAGGCAGATCTGGACTTGAGTTTTGCTGTAAATGCCAAAGGCGTATTTTTTGGAATGAAGCATCAAATTCGGCAAATGCTACAACAAGGTGGTGGCGTTATTCTAAATGTGAACCAATACCAAGCGGTACGACGACATTTCTGACCTTATCCTTGAGTTGGGTGACTGTCGCATAGTCCAGATGGTCATAGTGATCGTGGGAAATAAGTAAATAATCAATTTCAGGGATATCTTCAACTTTGTAAAGGTTTGTTCCCTTAAATGCCTTAATCAAAAAGGAAAAGGGCGCAGCATGATCACTGAGGACAGGATCAATTAAAATACGTTTTCCTGCTAACTGAATATAATAAGCAGAATGCCCCAGCCAAATCACTACATCCTGCCGGGGATTTAGAGCTAATAAATTGGTCTTAATGCTTGGGATAACCTGTTTAGGTACAGTCTGCTGATCCTCAGCCCATAAATTATCCCAGAAAATTTTTAGGGTACTTTCTCCATCACGGAGCATCGGTGTTGCAACGGGATAGGCAAATTCATCCTGACCATAATGAGAAGATTGCTTGATTCTTTCGAGACGCGCCTTTTCTGGTAAGTGTCCAAATTGCGGACGATTCAAAGTTGTACAAGCGGTAAATAATATGCCTATTCCAGATGCAAGTAGAAGTAAGATAACTTTGTATTTTTTTTTCATCATGGCTGGACAATAACTTAGATTCCCGATTAAAAAAAGCCAAGTTGATTTGAGTCTACTCAACTTGGCTAAGCGATGAACTTACTTTAAGTTTTTAGTAAAGAAGTCAGTTAATTTATTGAAAGGGATTAAATCAACACGGTCATATAAATCAACGTGTCCTGCACCTTTGACGTAGTATAATTCTTTAGGTTCACCAGCACGTTTATAAGCATCTTCACTGAACTCTTTTGAATGTGCCTGGTCACCCGTAATAAATAACATTGGACGAGGTGAGATGGTTTCTATGTCATTAAATGGATAGAAATTCATAAACTTGATGTTACTGGTCAAAGTTGGATGCGTAGTCAACTCTGGGCTTGAACCTTTAGGTGTAAATTCTCCACGCGGGGTACGGTAAAAGTCATAAAATTCACGTTGAATAGGATGAGTATCGGCAGTGAGTTCATGTACAGTACCACTGGTGTATTTTGTTTTACCACCAGTAAATTCAACATAACGCTGTTGAACTGCTTCAGCAATAACCTGTTTTCTCTGTTCTAAGGTCTGAGAATGATTTAAAGCATTACGGTTAGCCGCACCCATGTCGTACATACTGACAGTCGCAATTGCTTTCATACGTGGATCAATTTTCGCTGCACTGATGACAAAGCTGCCACTACCACATATCCCTAAAGCACCAATACGGTTACGGTCAATAAAATCACGAGTCCCCAGATAGTCTACAGCCGCACTAAACGCTTCAGCATAGATATCGGGAGCGACCACGTTGCGAGGTTGCCCTCCACTTTCACCCCAGAATGATTGATCAATTGCAAGTGTAACAAAGCCCTGTTCTGCCAACTTTTGAGCATAAAGCATTGAGCTTTGTTCTTTGACTGCTCCCATCGGGTGCCCAATGACAATTGCAGGGGCTTTAGTGTTTTTCTTGAGATTTTTAGGAATAACCAGATTACCGACAAGATCCATGTTGTACTGGTTTTTAAAGGTTACCTTTTGGATGGTGACCTGACTGCTTTGGTAAAAGTTATTTGCATCGTTTGACATATCTGCCGCCATCGTTGAGGTTGAAGAAAATAAACCGACTGTAGCCGCCAGAGCTGCGGTTAAAGCTACATTGCGAAATTTTTTCATACGAATTTGCATGATCTCAGCTCCCATATAAGATTTGTTTTAACGAGTTTAGGTATGGAAGAAAGTCTAAATGCTTTGGATTCTCAGGATTAGTCTAAAAAAACAGCATAGACTTATGAGTAATATTCATGAGTGGATGAGCCAAGTCTTTTAATTTTTAGATATTAATAGGTTAAAAGTAAATTTCTTATTTAAATAAATAGGTATTGGGAGATATTTATCTTATAGTTTTAGATACCCATTCATGAATTATATATATAACTCTATTCTGTTTAACACCCTTATTCCCCTGTATTGTTATTTTTATAATCGACGTCTCAATCTTATATCGGGAATAATGATGTCAAGTCGTCTAGAAAAACAAGAGCATGTGGAACCGCCTGCATACTGGAGTGGTGTTTTTGCAATGACCTTATGCGTTTTTGTATTGATTGCCTCTGAATTTATGCCAGTTAGTTTACTTACCCCGATTGCAGCAGATCTTAAAATTACTGAGGGAATGGCGGGACAAGGAATTGCCATTTCAGGAGCCTTTGCAGTCATGACGAGTTTGACAATCTCTCGCTTGGCAGGAAATGTTAACCGCAAAACCTTATTATTAATTTTAACCACCATCATGGCAGTGTCAGGTGCAATTGTCGCACTTGCACAAAGCTATACAATCTACATGATTGGACGAGCACTGATTGGTATGGTGATCGGTGGGTTCTGGTCAATGTCAGCAGCGATGGCGATGCGTTTAGTGCCAAGTGTGCAAGTTCCTCGTGCATTGGCAATATTCAATAGTGGTAATGCCTTGGCTATGGTTATTGCTGCACCGTTAGGTAGCTATCTGGGATCAATCATTGGTTGGCGAGGGGCCTTTTTTAGTTTGGTTCCTGTTGCCATACTGGCTCTTATCTGGCAGTGGATCAGCCTACCATCAATGCAGGTTGCATCTGAGTCAACAGAAAAACGCTCATCAATTCTAGGATTATTAGGTAAACCAGTGGTGATGATTGGTATGTTGGCAGTCAGCTTATTTTTTATGGGTCAGTTCTCACTTTATACCTATGTCAGACCCTTCTTGGAAACCATCACCAAAATTAACATTTCGACCTTATCTTTGATCCTGCTTGGAATTGGAGTGATGGGTTTTATTGGTACCAGTGTTATTAATATTTTTCTTAAACGTGGATTTTATACAACTTTAATAACGATCCCAATCATGATGGCTGTAATTGCAGTAGCCCTAATATTTTTTGGGACATGGCCAATAATAGTTGCTGTATTGTTAGGTTTGTGGGGGTTCCTTGGAACCTCAGCACCTGTGGGATGGTGGAGCTGGTTGGCTCGTACCTTGCCTAACGATGCTGAAGCTGGGGGAGGATTAATGGTAGCAGTTGTCCAGCTTGCAATTGCTTTGGGTTCAACAGTAGGTGGGCTGTTATTTGATCATAGTGGTTATCAGACAACTTTTGTGGTCAGTGCTATTATTTTAGTTATTTCTGCGATTTTTACTTCACGTCTTGTCGCGAAGTAAAAAATTTAAGGAAACTTAAATATGAATCTAAAACATCGAATGAGGGTAATGTTTGTCATGGTCATAGCGGCCATGACAGGATTCAGAATGAACCTGATGAAATCAGCGTGGCTCATCTTGAATCCTCTCATGACTAGGTTTAATCCATTATAGGAACATTCAGACAGACAGGTGAAATCCAAAAATCAGCATAGTGTTATGAGAAAAATTTATTAATAAACCATTACTCTTCAGGTATTTAGTTTAACTATAGGCTGCTGGTCGATTACCTTCAGTATTTGGTTGACTCAGCCCCAGATTTTCCCTGATATAAAGTTGTGGATTTTCTACAATATCCGCAATAAAACGTCCGAGACTTGCTCGAGATGTTTCTGTTCCCTTAAAAATCTCACCCTTTTGAGTTAATTCAAATTCTTCTATGGATTTATTTGTAAGCCATACAGGACGTAAAATTGTATATTCTAATGGAGAATGTTCAATCACTTCTGCTGTTCTTAAATTAGTTGGCCGAGTATAGCCAACCATCTGTTTATCCCACGAGTTAAAGGGTTCAGGTAATTCATCGTAAATCCCCCCAGCACTAATCGCAATTAAACGGTTGACTTTAAGCTCCTGCATCACCTTAACAATATTTGCTGTTTTGATATCCAGATCCATCCCCCCTAAAGTACTGATTACAATATCTTGTCCTTGAATAGCAGTTCTAAGATCATCTATATCGGTGGCATTCCCCTCAAATATACTGATCTGCTTATTATCGTGGAGGGAAGAGAGTTTGCTGGCCTGACGCATAAATAAACTTAGTTTTACATTAGGTTGTTTGATCAATCGTGAAATAACTTGTTGTGCTGTTAGACCACTTGCACCGATTACGATTACTTTTTTCATTTCAAATTACCCATTAAATTTATATTGCTACTAGTATAGAAATGGAAAAAGAGAAGATTAAGGACTTAAAACGGCATAGAGTTATGAACAAAATTAATCAATAAGTTCTATACTGCTTTCAAGAGAGCTTGAAAACAGGGATATATGTATTGTGATTACAAAAGAAAATTACAATGATCTTTATGCCTTCTTGATGGTGACAAGGGAGGGGAGTTTTACTAAAGCAGCGGGCAAATTGGGTATTTCACAGTCAGCCTTAAGCCATACTATCAGAGGTCTCGAAGAGCGATTGGGGATGCTGTTGCTCACCCGAACTACTCGTAGCGTATCACCTACTGAAGCAGGAGAGCGATTACGTCAAACAATTAGTTCCAGTTTTGATCATATTGATAATGAGCTTTCATTACTAACTAAATTGAGAGATAGTCCTGCGGGGACAGTAAGAATTAATGCTAGTAGTCATGCAATAAGACAAATCTTACTACCTAAATTACAAAAGCTGACCAAGCTTTATCCGGATATTAATATTGAACTGACTGCTAATAGCGGTATGGTTGATATTGTGGCGGAACGTTTTGATGCAGGTGTCCGTTTTGGTAGTCGAGTTGCAGAAGGAATGATTGCGGTCCGAATTGGTCCAGATGTGAAGATGGCTGTAGTGGCAACGCCTGAATATTTTGAAAAAAATGGCAAGCCCCAAACGCCCCAAGATTTATATAATCACTCATGTATTGGCTTTAGGTTAACAACTCAAGGAGGAATATACGTCTGGGAATTTGAACATGAAGGATTGGAAGTAAAAATTAAAATAAATGGACAATGGATCTTTAATGAATCCTACCATAGTGTAGATGCAGTTCGCCTAGGTTTGGGAGTCGCTTATATTCCTGAAGATATGATTGAGGAAGATCTTATAAGTGGTCGTTTAATCAAAGTACTTGAAGCATATAGTATCCAATTTCCAGGTTATCATTTGTATTATCCCCATCGTCGTCAGCAGTCCCCTGCATTGAAGTTGGTAATCGATACATTGAGACTTAATGACTATAATAAATATTAGATTTCTCGTTAACTATCGATATTGTATTACTAAATGATATTCTAAATATCAATTTTAGGTAGAGCTTTATAGTTTGTAGTATTTCTTGTGATCTTAGAAAACTTTATTTAGTTCATTCATAATTTTTCATTTCTTCTTCAGCTTTTATGCGGCAGTGTTGTCAATGTCTCAGAAGGGATTTTTAAGTCCAAATTATGTTATGTAGAAGTTTTTAAATTATATAAATTTTTAAATTAACTTATTAAATTTTAAAAACTTTTTAATAAAAGAAAAACTGGCAAGAGAAAATTACTTAAAAACACAAAGACTTATAAAAAAGGGAAACAAAACTAAAATTTCAACTCATTCATATAAGTTATATATTAATAAACTTAATTTTATATATTTACTTTTTATTGTGGTGGGAAATTTTAAATGAATAAAACTCATATCATTTTAGCAGTCCTTATCGGTTTAATTGTGGGTGGAGTCATTGGCGCGTTTGGATATGCAAAAACCGCTGCTAAATATGATGCTATTTCTACTGCATGTGTAATGATGAATGAAGCTGTTGAGAATAACTTGCTTACCGTTGAGCAAGTGAAGACATTGGGTGAGTTAACTGGAACCAATATGAAGAAAGATTACCCATCAGTAGCTTCTAAATTTGCTTTCTCGCCTGAGAATTTAAAGAATGCTTCAGAAGCCTCGAATTGTAGTCAGTTCATTGTAGGTTTTAATCAATCTAAATAATCCTCAGCTGTTCAATACAGTTTACAAAATCCCGCTTAATAAAATTACAGCGGGATTTTTTTTAAATCTAAATTACTAAGATGAGATCATGAAGTTTCTTTCCTTAACTTTTCTTTTTTTTATTTTGACTGGGTGTGCTGTACATAGTTCTAAATCAAAGCGTGACACAACTGAATGTTTACGTTTTAGGAGTATGATGTCGTCGTTGTTAGAACCTGCTGCGATGTATGCATTACAAGAGGCTTGTATTAACTCGAAAGCAAAGAATGAATAGGTAATACGTCTACTTAAAAATTAGTCCTATTCCTAATATTAACTTGTGAGTAATTTAAATGAGAATGAAGTTTATTGCATACGATCCAGACTCTAGACAAAAACTTAAATTAATTGAACACAGTTACAATGACAGAGTAACAGGTACAAAATTTTATTACAGTGATGAAAGAAATAACTTTGTTTATAACTTATTTGAAAAAGAGTTATTTGAACTTAGTCATTACAACTCAACCATGAGAGTGATGATCGCTAATAAAATTTATTACTTAGTAGGAGAATGTTAGGGAAGAAAATTTAGGAACATGTAAATAAAGATTAGCTTATTGTTAAGTTAACCCAAGAATAAAGCCTAAGATATATTGCAAATACATCTTAGATTTTTGTAAAATTAATAGCAGATATCACGCTGTAAGTTTTGTTTTTATGACCCGTTTCTTTTTTGAAACGGGTTTTTAATTGTTGAAAATCAATAATTTTTAGTTAATATTCTGAGAAATAAATGTAAACTATTTTCAGGCAAACGTTTCTTAAACTAACAGAAAAAATCAAATAATAAGCTTAATAAGGAAGTGGTATTAAAATGAAAAAAAATATTTCAAAATTAGTTGATTTATCCATTTTTTTTGTGGATGAGTTATCAAATCCATAATTTTTTTCGGTATATTTTTGGTGCGGTTTTCAAAAGACTTTAACTTTTTACATTGCTTTGCAATTGGGTTTCTTTTTCTTACATTTTTTTAATCATAATCAATTATATAAAACTTTCAGAAATCAGAACTTAATAATAATTAGTGTAGTAAGGAGTAGGGTAATGCAAAAGTATTTAGCAGTAGCCGAAAAGGTTTATAAGAATATTAAAAAAGATAGCTTGTTCACTGATGACATCATTCAGAATCTGAACTGTTTAATTAGTCAGATCCGTAAAGCAATAAAGGGTACTGAACTTAAACTTAAATTTAACTATATAGATTTTGATGAGCACTTAACTAAACCATTAAGTGAATGCAAAGTTAAGATTGATTTGAGTGTTATGCCGAAATTTGCAAATGAAGGAGAGTATCTCCTTTGGTTGGTTGGATTTATAGAACGCATTACAGAAGGTGGAAAATCGAAATTTCCTCCTATTTCACAACTTATTCCTCCGGAATTCAAAATGGCGAAAGAATCAACTCCTATAATTACCGCTCCTCCAAAAGAGGAACATGCCGATCTAATTATTAGCTATTTCAAATCAGAGGATTTTATTAAAAATCAGAAAAGATATTCATAATTAGAGAAACTTTGGGTACCCACTATTCTCATAATCGGCTGGTTTAATTCAGCTACCGCCCTAAGAGGCGGTTTTTAGTCTCAAATTAAATATTTAAGGTTTAAGAATGGCTAATAAAGCAATAATTGATATTGCAAAAATTTTGGTAGCTAATCACTACCTCATTAATAAAGAAAAATTATTCGATATTGAAAAAATACTACTTCCCCTTATGAAAGGTTGGCTTGAATTTGGTGATAATGGACCAGTCGTAACAGTAGTAGCTGACTATAAAGGCCTGACCTTCAAATCAGAGACAGCGGCTAGAGTTGTCGAGAACAGTTTTTCTTGGCAGGAGGTTCCAACTGGAACTGACCTTGAAGCAGTACTAGAATTTATAGAAAAAATTCTTCGAGATTATTTTTATATAGATGAGAACATCTAATAAAAGTTCTACGTAAAATATGAAAATAAATATCTCAATCTAGAGCTTTTGAATTACAATTTTTTTTACTATTATTAAAGAGGGTGTGGTCCTCTAATATGTTGGAAGTTATTAAAATCAAAATGGCTTGCATATTTCATTAAAACTGTTTCTATAAATAGATGGTCAATAAGAACAATATCGCTAAATTAATATTCCTAAAAGAAATTAGATAAATTTATGAGTGAAGTGTGTCTAACTTGATGTAGCAGACTTTTGTTAAAAGCCCTATTAAATTTAATAGAGCTTTTGATATTACTCATTCAAGTTCAAGTTGATTATCATCTTTAGTAACTCTGATTTTCAACTTTTTATACCTACGTTTGTTAGGGTCAATTGCTGAGTTGATGACTTCTTCTGAAAAGGAAGAACACATCATTAATTTTGCATAAGCTCGATAGCCGATCACAAGCCTTTTTAAGGGATAATCTGTTCTATCAGAATAATATTCGATTCTTGAGTTTAGTTCCTGTAGCAAAGTTTGCTGATACATTGGTTCATTTTCGAGGAATAGTGCCGTCAGCATATAGATATTTATCAAATGAAAGAAGGTTTATTTTTCTTAAATAAATTAAAAGATGATATGTATTACAGCTATATATTAAATATTCTATACTCAAAGCTTTTAAGTAGTTAATTTTTATAAAATATAATATAACCAAAAAAATTATGAAATTCTATTTTTGAAATTTTCACATACACAATTTTTAAGGGGGGGAACTATCTTATCATGTAATATGAAAGACGATATAGAAGATTGAGAGTGTGATTCTATGAATGATCCACAGCTCGAAAGAGATAAAGTTTTAGATCATCTGATTCAAGAAAACGCCAAGAAAGAATTAGAATGTGAATGGTTAAGAAATATTATTATTTCCTTAATTGATGAGGTTGAAGATAGTCGTTTACAGACAAAGTTAATTCGACATATAAATGAAGAACTTATAGCTTTAATAAAAACTCATTTTGATCCGGATTTTAATTTAAAATATTTACCTAAATTTCCCAATAGGTCTTAGACAGAAGTCTCTAAAAATAAGAAGAAATATTTAAATAAGTTTTTATAAATTAGTGTATTAGAATAAAAAATTCTTAAATAATTTTTACTAATAAATATATAAAAAGTCCTACTAAATGTAGGACTTTTTATATATCAATTAAATTTTAATATTTTTGTTCATTATTATCCTTTTTGGGGGCTTCATTATCATTGTTAGATGTTGAGTTTCCTGATTCAGGGGCTGAATTTGGTTGTTTATTTTCGTCCTCATTAGGTTTTTGATTTGAGTCATTTTGATTGTTTGTAGCTTTTTTTGAAAAATCTTTGAAATCAGACATTTTAAGCTTCTTAATAATAGTTAGGAAAACCTATATTAGTCTTTTTATTAAATTACATTACGGTAGTTATAAGAACAATATGTGGATAAATGTTCCTAATTAGGCCTGAATATCGACATGATATTTCATATAAATACCTTACTTGTTGATTTGGATAGGAAAGTATAATTAGGCCAAATACAAGAATTAACAGAATGATTTTTAAATTACTAATTAAATGAAATAAGTAAAAATATTTTTTGAAAATAATATTTTTAAGAAGGGCAATTTAAAAACAGTTAAAAGCTGATAAGGATGAAGTTATTCGGTTGGCGACTGCCTCTGATGGAATGTATTGGGTCTTTACAAATTTCGGGTTCAACTATATACGGAGAATAATAACGATACTGAAGGCTCATTACTTTTCCTGATCGTCAAGAGAAAAACTGCTGACTAGTTCATTTTACCATGGCTGGATAGCGAATCATGTTGTTATAAGAAGACTCTCATTACGAATATACTTATTGTTTTATATAAATAAAATAAATAATTTATATAAATTGCTTGAATAAAAGTTTATTTAGGGTATAGTTAACTTAACTAGAAAAAAGACTTATTAGTAAATCCTCTTTTAGTATCGCAGTTTTATTCATAATCCTCCGTTTTTTAAGATCTTAAGCTCAATTTGTTATATTTTTTCAAAGTTAAATTAGTCATGAATCATGACTTTAAATTATTAAAAATCAAAGGATATATTATGTCTAATACAGCTATTGGTACAGTAAAGTGGTTTAATGAAACTAAAGGTTTTGGTTTTATTCAGCAAGATTCTGGTCCAGATGTGTTTGCCCATTTTAAAGAAATTGCTACTTCTGGCTTTAAAACTTTATATGAAGGTCAACGTGTAACTTTTAACATTACTCAAGGACAGAAAGGCCCTAATGCTGTGAATATCATTCCACAGTAATGAGTTTCTAAAGTGATAGTTTAAGTGTGAAAAAGCCCTCCTATGAGGGCTTTCAATATCTAAAAATTATTTAAAACATAGATCATATTACTTATTTTTTAAAGCTATTTTTTGAAACTAAAAAACTATTCAAACACTTAAAAACCGTAGTCGTTATGGAACATGGCTTACCAAGGAAAGCTATAACCAACTTAGACTGTTAAATATAAATGCTTCTTACAATAATGCCAAACTCTTTTTACATATGATTGAGAGACACCATTCTTCACTTTTTAAGTATTGATGGGGAAAATCAAACAGAGATAGTGCTGTAATATTTTTTCTGTGCAGTTTAAATAGTTAATAGATGAGTTAAAGAGTAAAATGAATTGATGCTCCTTATATACTCTGAATAAATATATTAGAAGAGGTGTGGTAGGTATTCATTGTAGCTCAGCAAACTTCTAAGCTTCTTTTAAATAAGATATTTACAAGAATATATTAAATAATGATTAAGAAACGATAACTCTATTGTAAAATTTAAAGGTATAGTAAAAAACTATTACTTATATAAATTAAAACCATTAGTTTTTTTATCTTAAATCATTTTTAATTAATTTAGGGAATAAATAACATTAGATATGGAAGTAAGAAATGAAGTTTTTTGATAAGGTGAGTATTAAATATATTGTTGGGTACTCTTCACTTATATTAAGTAGTTTTTGTTTTGGACAGCCTTCTATACCAGTTGGTCAACTAAATTCTACGGAAAATAAAGCGATCAGTATTATTAATGGGCAAGCTAATTGGTTAACAAATCTTTATCAAGATATTCATCAGCATCCTGAGCTTGCATTTATGGAGAAAAGAACATCCAGCCTTATTGCAAAAGAACTCAAGTCTTTAGGTTTCGAAGTTAAATCAGGAATTGCTCAAACTGGCGTAGCTGCTATTTTAAGAAATGGAGTTGGCCCAATTGTAATGTATCGTGCTGATATGGATGCTCTTCCAATGGAAGAGAAAACGGGATTACCTTATGCTTCTAAAGTAAAAACTATTCAATCAGATGGAACTGAAACATCAGTTGCACATATGTGTGGTCATGATGCACATGTCACATGGATGCTTGGTATGGCAAAGACGATGGTTGCTTTAAAAAAAGAATGGAGTGGAACTATTATCTTAATTGCTCAGCCTGCAGAGGAGGTACTTGGTGGAGCTAAAGCAATGTTAGCTGATGGATTGTGGGAAAACTATAAATTACCTAAGCCTGATTATTATTTCGCGGTTCATACAGCTCCTATACCTGTTGGATCAGTAGTTAACGCTTCAGGACCATTGATGGCTGGGACAGATCAGGTTAATATCGCTTTCAAAGGTATAGGTGGGCACGGTTCATCCCCTTTTAGAGCTAACAACCCAATTAATATGGCGGCCAATGCCATTACACAATATCAAAGTATTATTACTAATAAAATTGATCCTCAACAGCCTGCTAGCTTATCTGTAGGATCTGTCCAAGCGGGAAATGCAAATAATGTAATACCTTCTAAAGCATTAGTTAAAATGAATATCCGTTGGTTTGACCCTTTAGTAAGGGATAAAATTCTTGATAATATTAATAAAATTAGTCAAGGAGCTGCGCAAATGCAAGGTATATCGGGGGAACAGCTTCCTGATGTACAAATAATAGGATCTAGCACTCCAACAATTAATGATAAAGAACTAACAGAGCGCTTAAATCAACCTCTTAAAGCCCTATTAGGGGCAAATCAGGTTATTACTAAAATTAAACCAGTTATGGGCTCAGAAGATGTGCAAGAATTATTAGGAAAATATCATAGTGATGTTCCATTCGCATTTTTATTTATTGGAGTTGCTGACCCTGAGATCTTCCGTAATGCATTAAAACAAGGGAAAGAAATGCCATATGTTCAACATAGCCCTAATTATATAGTTGATTTAAAAGCATTACCTATCGGTACACAAATCTCTGCTATATCAATGCTTGAGCTTTTATCAAAAAAGTAGTTTAAGATTGAAGATTTTTATAAAAAATTATTCTCTTCTATGGTGAAGAGAATAATTTTTTTATTTAACTTTAAACCAATTTTCAATCATTTCTAAAAGAAATTCTAAATATTTCGAATGCATTGAAATTGTTTTGTATATAGCTACAGCATTCCAGTAAAGTTTCTCATTCTCATAATTATGGCAATATAGCTCTTTATTATCTATATATTTCTTAAAGATATGCAAAGGTCCTGCTGTTATCATTTTTGTATTTTTTACCATGTGTATTAAGAAGTCATAGTCATTTGTAGTAAGTTGTATTTTAATTTTTCTTCTATAAGAAAAGTTTTCATTAAGCCAAATTAAATTATCAAAGCTTAATTTTGGTAAGGCAAAAGGATAGTCAAAATAATCAAATATTTTGGCATCTTTATTTAGAACTAAAGGATGTTCAATACTAGTTATAAATCTTATAGGATCTTTAGATAAGGGGTATATTTCAATATTATCTTCTGCTTGATTAAAAATTGAATGACAAATTCCTATATCATAAATTCCATTTTTAACGCCTTCAAAAATCTTAGCCGCATGATTTGTCTCAATATTAATTTTAACATTTGGATATAGATTATAAAAGATTGGAAGAATATCTTTTAGAAGTTTATGAATAAATACTGAACCTGTCCCAATATTAATCTTCCCAATCTCACCATTTGAAAGTAAGAAGATCTCGTTTTCAAGGTTATTTAAATCTTCCAAGATTTTTGGAGCTTTTTTTAGTATATGTTTAGTATAAATGGTAGGTTTTACTCCTTTGCTATTTCGCTCAAATAAAATTACACCTAAATCATTTTCTAATTTTTTAATACTATTTGTTAAAGAGGGTTGAGAGATATGTAGTATTTCAGCTGCCTGATTAAAAGAACCAGATTCTGTTAATACTGCTAATTGATGTAGATGTCTAGGTTTTAACATAAAATTCCTTTTTTATGTAAGTTGTGTAAATCATCATGATACCTAAAAAATAAAGAATTTATAGCTGTAGCTGAGAAAAAGATATACAAATTAGCTATAAGTGCTATAGCTTAAAACCATTACGTTTTTTCCTTTTTAATCATTAATATATGAATAAAAGTAACTAAGTATAGTCACATTTTCGCTATCCAACTCAAAACCAAAAAAGGATTTTATAATGAAGAGAAAAAGTATTTTCTTAATAATTTCAGGATTTATGGTTTTAGCTCCATCTTTAAGCCATTCTGGAACAGAGGTTTATTCTTCTACAACTATACCCACTAAAGTGACTACTGCTGGTATTCCTGGGCCTAGAACCTGTTTTTGGTCTAAAGGGCCTATTGGGGGAGACCCTTATATTAACATTGCGATCCCTGATACAAATGCATTTTATTGGGCAGCAAGCTTTAGTATGCCAAAGGGAGCTAAGCTTGAATTAGTAGGTGATTTTCCTTATTCAAGATACATGTCTATTCAAAGTTATAATGAAAATGGTGCGCCTCTAGATAATGCTACTGATTATTTAATTCAGCCTGAGAAGGGTTCAATTAATCCATTTATAACAGGAAATAATCGGAACGCTAAAAATAGAAAATACTCTTTGGAAATATTAAACAAACAAAACCCTGAAAAAATAAATTTTGGCAGAATTAATGAAGCAGGAAAAATGCAAGTATTATATGCTCCAGCTTATGGTGAAGGGCAACAAACCTTAGTTTATAGAATATATGTGCCAAATAAAGGTAAAAATATCACTGGAGGTACTAATTTGCCTATTCCTAAACTAACTTTAGCAAATGGTCAGCAATTTATTGGAGAAGAAGCTTGCACGAAATTAAATGCAGGGCAAAAACTTCAAATAAATATGGCTTCAGCAACAGGGATTACTCCAATCGAGTATAGGAATTTAGCGCAACAAGCTGGTAAACCTATTACTTGGCCTGCTCAAAACCCTTCTCAATGGTATATCTTACAAGATAGAAAGAGTATTTCAGGTATATATACTGGAGATTTTGGAGAAAATAGCGACGGTAAAATGGAAGGCTTTTATAATAATATAGATAATCAATATATTCGAACGATTGTAAATCGGAAATTTGGAAAGGTTTATGTAATGCGGGGTAAAGCTCCGATCGCACCAAAAACATTTAATAATGATGCTGTGATGAAATCTGGACAATTACGTTATTGGTCAATTTGTTCAAATCAAAGTTTTGCTAATACTCGTGTAAATGATTGTTTATATGATGAAGAAATACCATTAGATAAAAATGGTAATTATACAGTTGTGATTAGCCGTCCAGAAGACCGGCCAAGAAATGCTATTCCCGAGTGTGGTATTGCTTGGTTACCAATGGCTAAAGATGGTGATGGGGTATTTGATGAAGATGTATCTGCTATTTATCTAAGACATATGCTTGCAGCTAGTGATTTCAACACTACTATTTCGCGAATTAAAAATCAAAAAGAAGTAGCTCAAGTACTTGGGCCTTATTATCCGAAAACAACTTATTTCATGCCGAATCAGGTCGAAGCCTTTATCTCTTGTTCCCCTAAAGATGGACGCTAAAGCGTTCATCTTAAAAAATGGAATTAAAAATATGGAAATTAAAAGTATTGTACAGATATCGGTATTGGCTAGTGCCACATTTCCTTTAATAACATTTGCCGCCGCATTTGATAGAACTGGACAGCCAATAACTGATTTTCTCCAAGATGGAGATTATGCTTCTTTATCTTATAGTTATACTAAAACGTCTATTTCAGGAAAGGATACTGGGCTTAACAATGGGGGGCATCCGAATAATGTTCCTAATATCGCTAATAATATAGATGGCTTCCGGGCTTCATATAAGACTCGAGTTAATAATAAATGGAATATTGGTTTATTATACGATCAGCCTTTTGGGAGTGATACTGAACATACCGGGGATAGTGATTTCGTTAGCAAATACCAAGATGGGCATAGTGAAGGAACAAAAGCATACTTACATAGTCAAAGCATTACAGGATTATTGGGATATAATCTGAATCCTAACTTCCAGCTATATGGAGGAGCTAGCTATCAAGAATTAAAAGGTTCTATAAAGCTAAGAGGGCAAATCTATAAAAACGTAGCTGATTATAATGGGGAAACCCATACTAATGGAGCTTGGGGGTGGGTAACAGGTATTTCATACAAAAAACCAGAATTAGGTTTAAAAACCTCCCTAACTTATCGTTCTGAAATTGAACATAATGCTAATACTATTGAAACATTTAATGCAATTAGTACTAATAGTTTTATAAATAAATCCCTATTTACAACACCACAGTCAGTCAATTTCGATTTTCAAATGGGCTTAAATAAAACTACTTTATTGTTAGCAAATTTAAGATGGGTAGATTGGAGTGCTTTTGAGTACAAGCCCGTTGCATTAGCGAATAAAACTAAGTCAATCAAGAACCCTGAAGGTTTAGCTCTTTTAAATCTGCATAAGGATCAGTTATCGGCCCAGCTAGGTGTAGCAAAGCGAATTCTTCCGAAAGTAGTTTTATCATCTTCCGTAAATTGGGATTCTGGGTTAGGTGAGCCCGCAAATGCTTTAGGACCAGTTGCAGGCGCTTGGGGAGTTGGGTTTGGAATTCAATATGATTTAACTAAACAGTGGGCATTATCTCTAGGAGGCCGTTACACTTGGCTTGGCGATGCACAAGCTGCACGACAAAATGGAGATATTGTTGGAGACTTTTCTGGTAATGATGCTATGACAGTAGGATTAAAACTCTCTTATCAAGCAAAATAGTCTATGTAATTTAAGAATAAAAGTTAGCTATTCTTTGTTTAATGGTTAACTTGTATACAACTATTATTAGTTAAGGTGGTGAAAAAAATGTTTTCTAACCTCTATATTTTTATAAATAGTCAAAAGATTGAAAATACTGAAGTTCAAAAAAGGGAACTGAAGCGAACTCATACTGTATTAAAAAAATTAGGTGTGATGTGTAAATGTAATGATTTTGATGAACTTATAGAGCTATTGCTGGAAAGGAAATTAGCCCTCGGTCAAGATGAAATCAAAAAACTTGAAATATAAGTTAAGGCTCTCTGATCTAACAGCGAAACTTTCATTACTTGCAAGAATATCTGACCACTATATGTTTTCTAGTCATGATGGGTTGCAAGAATTAATTGAAACAAATGGCAAATTACCCTTAGTTACGTCTTCTTAAGTAGATTACGAAGATTTATCAGGGGTGTGTTCAATTATTGTTCCATCGTTCCCGCGGTAAATCGCCGGAATTGCTCGTTCAATATAGGCAAACACGAAAAATTTAAAAACCAATAGTAAAACATCCAACGCATAGGAGTAAAAATATGCCAACCAATTTATTTGATTTAACAGGAAAAATCGCATTAATAACTGGTGCAAGTCGTGGGATTGGTGAAGAAATTGCAAAACTTTTAGCTGAGTATGGCGCACACGTCATTGTCTCGAGTAGAAAACTAGATGATTGCCAAACGGTTGCTGAACAAATTATTCAGGCAGGTGGTAAGGCAGAAGCGTTTGCATGTCATGTGGGTTCAATGGAGGATATTACGGCAATTTTTGATCATATCCGTTCTAAGCATGGGCGTTTGGATATTCTAGTCAATAATGCTGCAGCAAACCCTTACTATGGCCACATTCTCGATACAGACATTGCGGCATATAACAAAACGGTTGAGGTTAATATTCGTGGTTATTTCTTTATGTCGATTGAAGCTGGAAAACTGATGCGAGCTCAAGGCAGTGGTGCGATTGTGAACACTGCTTCTGTGAATGCATTACAACCAGGCGACCGCCAAGCTATTTATTCAATTACCAAAGCAGCTGTGGTGAATATGACGAAAGCGTTTGCCAAAGAATGCGGCCCTTTAGGAATTCGTGTTAATGCCATACTTCCAGGTCTAACAAAAACCAAATTTGCTGGCGCCCTATTTAGCAATGAACATGTATATAACCGATGGGTGCAAGAAATCCCATTACGCCGTCATGCAGAGCCATGTGAAATGGCTGGAACGGTTTTATATCTTGTTTCTGATGCAGCAAGTTATACCAACGGCGAATGTATTGTAGTTGATGGCGGCTTAACCATTTAAGGACGAGTTGCAAAGATGCTGATGATGTGTGCTAGAGAAAATTCATATCTCACAGGTCAAGCCATTGCAATTGATGGTGGTATTACGGCGGATTAAATACTGCTAAAGAAAGGAACATTAGAAAATTTAATTAGGGAAAACTATGACAATCAATTTAACCAACCGTATTGCAATTGTTACAGGTGCCGGTGCAGGCTTAGGACGCGAGCATGCGCTATTGCTGGCTCGTTTAGGCGCAAAAGTTGTAGTCAATGATTTAGGTGGTGATGTACATGGTAATGGCGGATCAACTTCAGCTGCACAGAAAGTGGTCGATGAAATTATTGCAGCCGGCGGTGAGGCGATCGCCAATGGTGCTTCGGTCACCGATGCGGAGCAAGTCCAGCGTATGGTCGATGACACTATGGCTCGTTGGGGACGCATTGATATTTTAGTCAATAATGCGGGCATTTTGCGTGATAAAACCTTTAGCAAAATGACATTGGAAGATTTTCGACTAGTGATCGATGTACATTTGATGGGTGCCGTGAACTGCACTAAAGCAGTTTGGGAAATCATGCGCGAGCAGAAATATGGTCGTATTGTCATGACCACATCATCATCGGGTTTATACGGAAACTTTGGTCAGTCTAACTATAGTGCTGCAAAAATGGCTTTAGTAGGATTAATGCAAACATTAGGCTTAGAAGGTGAAAAATATAACATTCGAGTCAATTGTATTGCTCCAACAGCAGCAACCCGAATGCTGGAAGGCTTGTTACCAGAAACCTCACTCAAAGCACTTGCACCAAGTGCAGTTAGTCCAGCGATTGCTGTATTAGTCAGCGAAGAAGCCCCTAATAAAATGATTATTTGTGCAGGGGCTGGAAGTTTTGAAGCTGCACATATTACCTTGACCCAAGGCATTCATTTAGGAACTGGCGATGAGGTGGCGCATAACTTAGTCCAGCATTTAAGTGAGCTTAGTGATCGTACCAATGAAATCGTTCCTACGATGGGCGCAGCGCAAGGCAATTTAGAGTTGCAAAAAGCGGGTTTAAGCGGGGACTAACATGAGCATAGTGACGATTGAGCAACTGTTTGACTTGCAAGATAAAGAACTGGGTGTCTCTGATTGGTTGACCATCGACCAAGCCATGATTAATGCTTTTGCGGATGTTACGCGAGATTGGCAATTCATCCATATTGATACCGAAAAAGCTAAACAAACTCCATTTGGTGGCACGATTGCTCATGGTTTTTTGACTTTATCTTTACTATCGGCCATGGCGGCCGAAGTATTGCCCTCTGTAGAGGGACAAACCTCATCGGTAAACTATGGCATGAATAATTTACGCTTTCTAAGTCCTGTGCCGAGCGGACATCGTGTACGGGGAAGATTTACCTTAAAACAAATCATAGAAAAAAGAGCGGGAAGCTATCAGTTGACCTTAGGTGTAACAGTTGAAATTGAAAACCACCCCAAACCAGCGCTCGTTGCCGAATGGTTAACGCTGATGAATTTTTAATTAGGAGAACCGTGTGAATAATGAAATGATTCTTTCTCGACAGGATATCGATTTCTTACTGTTTGATTGGCTTAACATTGAAGCACTCAATCAGCGTCCTCGTTTTGCAGGGCAAGAGCGTAGTGATTATGCGGCAGTATTGAATGTATATGAAGACTTGGCAACTGATCTTTTTGCACCCCACAATAAAAAAAATGATAGCCATGAACCTAGCTTTGATGGTGAGCGTGTAACTGTGAATCCAGAGGTAAGTGTCGCCTTAAAAGCCTTTGCAGATGCAGGTTTGATGAGCACAGCTTTTTCTACCGAATGGAACGGAATGAGTTTACCCAATACCATTGAACGGGCAGGTATGGCTTACCTGATGGGTGCAAATCCGGGTACGGCAGGCTACGCTTTTTTAACGATTGGTAATGCAAACTTATTGATGGCCCATGCAGACCCTAAAAAAGTAAAGCCATATATTGATGCCATGATTGCAGGTGACTGCTTTGGTACGATGTGCTTATCTGAACCACAGGCCGGATCTAGTTTGGGAGATATTCGGACACGTGCAGTGCCAACAGCCGACGGACGTTACCGTTTATTTGGCAATAAAATGTGGATTTCAGGTGGTGAGCACGATATTTCAGGCAATATTGTGCATTTGGTTCTGGCCAAAATTCCAGATGAACACGGGAAATTACCTGCCGGCGTACAAGGCATTTCGCTATTTACCGTACCTCGAAAATTAGTTGATGAGCAGGGGAATATAGGTGAGCGCAATGATGTCGCTTTGGCCGGAATCAACCATAAAATGGGCTACCGTGGTACCGTCAACTGTGTATTAAATTTTGGTGAAGGTCGTTATACACCAGAAGGAGAAGCAGGCGCTATTGGTGAGCTGGTGGGCGAAGCTGGCAAAGGGCTTTCTTATATGTTCCATATGATGAATGAGGCCCGAATTTCAGTTGGTCTGGGCGCAGCCGCCTTGGGATATACAGGTTATTTGCATGCACTGGACTATGCAAGAAACCGTTTACAAGGTCGCTCTCATAGTGAACGTGATCCGAGTTCTCCACAAATTCCAATTATCCAACACGCAGATGTGCGCCGTATGCTCTTGGCACAAAAATCATATGCCTCTGGAGCACTTGCACTTTGTTTGTATGCTGCAAAATTAACAGATGATATTCACTCTCTTGAAGATAGCGAGCAACAGAAAAAGGCACAACTACTCCTCGATTTACTTACACCTGTAGTAAAAAGCTGGTCATCAGAATGGGGACTCGTGGCCAATGATTTAGCCATTCAAGTGCATGGAGGATATGGTTATACCCGTGAATACAATGTAGAGCAGTTCTATCGGGACAACCGACTCAATCCAATTCATGAAGGTACATTTGGCATTCAGGCGATGGATTTACTCGGACGCAAAACACGGATCAACGATGGTCTAGCGATGCACGTTTTGAACGAAAAAATCACAGGAACAATTGCTCAAGCTCAGTCAATAGCAGCATTACAGCGCCATGCCAATACTCTTGCTCAGACATGGCAACGGGTTCAGGAGGTAACGGCAGCATTACATGCCATTAAGGATATGGATATGCAATTGGCAAACGCTGCCAATTATTTAGAAGCATTTGGACATTTGGTGGTTGGTTGGTTATGGCTGGATCAGGCAATAACCCTTCATGAAAATCTAGCCACTTCATCAGCAACAGATTTTTTAAATGGCAAGTTAGCTGCCTGTGATTATTTTTTTGGTTGGGAAATGCCTAAAATTTACAGTTGGCTCGCTGTTCTTGATCCAATTGAAACTACGCCATTAAATATGCCGGAAGCTTGGTTTTAATCACCAAAATTAATCTCATTTATACTTCATTACGCTGACCATAAGCGTAATGAAGTTATGATTTTTAATAACTTTGGTATAACAGTATTAGATAAACAAACTCAAAGCCATATAGTGAAATATATTGGTTTGGACTTGTTTGTGGAAAGCCCAATTTTATAAAGAAATATGACTCAATTTTTGATGTATGAAGTCAATGAGCGCTCTTGTTTTAGCGGGTAAGTAACGACGATTTGAATACAGTGCGAATAACTGCAAAGGGGCTGCCTTTTGTTCAAACTCAATCTCGACTAGCCGTCCGTCGCTAATGTAGGGTTGGCAAGTTTGTTTCGATAGAATTGCAAAACCGATACCTGCTACAGCAGCTTGTCCTGCCATCTCTCCGCTGTTTACTCGATAATGTCCTTTAACCTTAATGGTCTCGAATTCTCCCTTTTTATTGACAAATTGCCAAGGAGCGCCTTTGAGTGCACTGACTGTTGTAATACAGGGCAACTCTTCAAATTGCTCGATACGAGTAGGGGTGCCATAACGCTGAATGAGAGAAGGGGCTGCAACAATCGTGCAAGGGATAGTCACCAGATGACGAGCGATGTAGTCACTGTTATCCATCTGACCGCGGCTAATAATAATCGCTAAATCCAAATCATCTCGCAGAGATTCAAAACCCGACAAATTTGTGACACAGCTGATTTCTAAGTCTGGATACTGACAGGCGAATTCTGCAATCACAGAACCTAGCAGTGCAGGGCCTATTTCGTTGGGAATACAGATCCGTAAAGGACCTTTAAGCTGCATTTGCCGCAACGTTAACTCTGTCTCCGTTTGCTCAAGTGCTTCGAGTAATGGCTTTGCTCTGGTATAGAGTAGCTGCCCTGCCTGAGTGAGTTTCATATGTCGAGTACTACGCTCAATGAGCTGAAGATCGAGTTTTTCTTCTAACTGAGAAATGCAGCGACTCACGTTTGATGTTGGCATTTCAAGCAGTTTCGATGCACCCACAAAACTTTCTTTTTCAACCACAGCAATAAATACTTTCAGGGTATTAAAATCTAGAGCCGGACGCATCAATTGTCCCATATTTGATAATAATAAAAGCCATTTCTACCATATAATCAATACTATTGATAGCAGTTAAACTCGGACATCTTTTATCTATAGGTTACTGCGATGTCCCTAGCCACACAGACGTTTAATTATAAAGTCCTCATGCGGATAGCCACTGTAATTGCTTTCGTCCAGTTCATGAATGCACTGGAATATATGGTGTTCAATCCTATTTTTGTTTTTATGGCGACAGATTTCGCAGTGCCAGTATCATTCTCAGGTTATGTTTCAGGGATGTATACGCTTGGCGCCGTTCTTTCGGGAATTATTGCTTTTTACTGGATTGATCATTTCAATAAAAAGCGGTTTTTGATTATTAATATGGCGCTACTAGGTCTACTCACATTTTTGACTACCTGCACATCCAGTTTTAGTCTGCTACTTGTACTTCGATTTTGTGCAGGGTTGGTCGGCGGTACCACAATGGGAGTGGGTATAAGTATATTAATAAACAACGCACCGCCTAATTTACGAGGGAAAATGTTAGCGACGGTGATTGCATCATTTTCAATAGTAAGTATTGTCGGAATGCCTACCATATTATTTCTATGCACTCACTATGGTTGGCATGTGGCTTTGTGGCTCATAAGTGCATTGTGTGTGTTGGCATTGCCATTAATTGTATCCATTATACCCAAAGACCAAGTCTATTTAGATACGCCTCGTGCGCTGCCTCTGGATATGAACACATTATTGTTCGCCTCTGCTAATGCACTCGTACAGTTTAGTCCTATGCTCGTCATTCCTATTTTGGCACCCTTAATGATTCAGCAGTTGGGTGCTTCACAAAATCTATTGCCTTGGCTTTTTTTCAGTGGAGGTGTTATAGGTTACCTATCTACAAAAATTACAGGAGTATTAACTTCTCATTTTTCTGCTTTAGTGCTGGGTACAGGTTCAACCATTGTTTTTATACTGAGTTTGCTAATACCAATGCTAGGCTATCAGCATGCAGCGTTATTTATTAGTTTATTTCTCGGTGCATCTTACAGCCGTTTGGTGTCATCTTCAGTACTTACGATTCAGTTTCCTAACGACCAACAACGAGCTGGATTTTCTTCATTACAGACATCCATCATGTATTTAATGACAACCGTTGCATTTTTCTTATCTGCTTTTTTATTGCCTGAACAGGGTATGACGCCACAAAGTGTAAATACGTTACTAGCGATATGTGCAATTTCAGCAGCAGGGTTCCCAGTTCTTGTGATTGTTCTGCAAAAGAAACTGGCTAAACGTTTTCATGTCTTTTTATAAGCTCTTGTGATTTTGTCTGACTATCTTTGTAGAGTTACGTTTAAATCACTGGTAAACTTCACCCATTGTCATTGGGGAGTAGCCATTCCTAGTACCCAGCTAGGAAGACCACGTCAACAAACTTGAGATGAGTATCTCATGGCGTGTTCAGCCACTGTATATACAGTATGAGCTAGGCGAGACCTTTGGCCGCAACGTGCTTTGCTAGTCGGGCGAGGCGTGTTGACGCGCCAATGGTTTCTTATTCGCCCGGCTGGAACTATTCCTATGCTCCTCACTTTTATCTTATTCTTTGTGTCCGCCGCAGCGATTTATCTCGCCTGTGAATATTTCGTCAATGGTATCGAATGGTTCGGTAAGCGCCTTAATCTAGGTGCAACTGCAGTAGGTTCCGTACTCGCAGCTTTCGGTACAGCCTTACCTGAAAGTGCAGTCACTTTCATGGCGGTCGTATTTGGCAATACCCCAGAGCAAAAAGATCTTGGTGTTGGAGCTGCAATGGGTGGCCCATTGGTTCTAGCGACTTTAGGTTATGCCGTAGTCGGTCTGGTATTAATTCTTCATCGTAAAAAGTTGGCTCGAACTTCACATAAAGTACAAGTTGATTACGCCCGTTTAAGCCGAGACCAAGTTTCTTTTCTTGCCATCTTTGTTTTAAAAGTAGCACTTGGTTTAGTCGCATTTGCCATTAAGCCGTGGTTAGGCGTGCTATTTTTAGCAGCTTATGCAGCTTATGTTTGGCGTGAGATTAAGGAAGCTGACACATCTGCCGATGAAGAAGAACTTGAACCTCTCAAGTTTCGTCCAAATACAGCCGAACCATCCCTAGGGTGGGCTGGTCTGCAAGTACTGCTGGCTTTAGTCGTGATTAGTATCGCTTCACATACTTTCGTTGCTCAGCTTGAAGCGATTGGTACAGCATTAAGTTGGCCACCGCATCTGGTTGCTTTGTTGCTTAGTCCGGTTGCGACCGAATTACCCGAAATTATGAATGCGTTGATTTGGGTGCGCCAAGGTAAAGAGCGTTTGGCTTTAGCAAATATTTCTGGTGCCATGATGATTCAGGCCACCATACCAAGTGCACTAGGTATTTTCTTTACGCCGTGGCGCTTTGATACATTGCTATTAGCATCTGGCATTATTACTGCACTAGCCATTGTGTTCCTGTGGAATTTATTCCGCCGTGGTGCAGTCGATGATCGATCATTGGTTGCAGTCAGTGCACTGTACGGTGTTTTTGCAATTCTTGTTGTGATTTATCTCTAATACACATTCATGAGCTGGACGGTTTTGCAGCCGATCCAGCTATTTTTATGCCTATATGGCAGGTCGGCTTATGCGCTCACGGTGGGTGATAAAGATGACAATACAGAAAATTCTTTAGAATTCGCCTAATTTTTCACGAGTTAGGGACTGTACCTAAGTCGCAGAGGCATGTATCGTTAGATCATGATACTTTAAAATTATAAGGTGTTTAAAAAGCAGTATCGTTCAAGTGACCTAATAGGCTTTACTACTACGATAGAATAATACCTAATATCAAAATAATGATTACAAATAATAAAGGACGAAAATATTACGCTTTATTGGTAAACATTGAAATGGAGTATCAATGACCAAGTTGGGGGTCTTTGAAGAAATATTTTACGGTTGATTTATTTATGATAGCTTCGTCTTACTTTAAAAAACGCAAAAAAAATTACCGTACTGTAAAGGACCAACAGCTTACAATTGCAGCTAAAGCCAATATCTTCATTTGTATTATTTTTTGTTTGTTTTGGACTATTTATTTTGCATTTGCAAACCTATGGCTCATTGTTTACATAGATATCACTTTCACATTAATTTCCATATTTAGTCTTTTTCTCATTTATATAAACCGGATTTCAGCGGGCATACTTTTATCGCAAATGGTTTTACTGGTTTTTCCGGTCATCTTTTGCTTATTTTTTGATATCGCTACACCTCATCGCCCTCAAGTCGCTCACTTGTTTTTACCAGCCGGAGCAATATTGGGGTATTTAAATTACCGCAGAGACCCAAGCTTTTTACAAATTCTTTTAATTTTATTGTCGATTGGATGCTTTATATTTTTTAGCGCGACCTCTTTTACTCTCAATAGTGCAGCACCTTTACCTGAAGATATTCGTAATCATGGCGGATGGATTGCAACTGGTGTTGCTACGCTGATGATTTGTATTTCAATTTATACCATGCAATTAGAGATACAAATCGAAAATAGCATGGTACATGACTTACGTTCGGCACTTGCTAAAGAACAGTTTGAACTTTTTTATCAACCGCAAATCAATTCATCTGAAACGTTAATAGGTGCTGAAGCCTTGTTAAGATGGCACCATCCAACTTTAGGATATATACCTACTCAAGACTTTATTCCGGCAGCACAAACGTTTGGGTTAATGCCAGAGATAGGGGAATGGGTATTAGTTGAAGCCTGTAAAGTTTTGCAAGACTGGAGCAAAAAAGAAGAAACTAAAGATCTTACACTTTCAATTAATATTAGTGCCGATCATTTTATGCAGCCACTTTTTGAGCAAACCGTGATAGGTATGGTTCAAAAATATGACATAAATCCATCTCGGCTCATTTTAGAAATTACTGAAAATATTGCCTTAAATAATTGTGCAAGCATGATCGAAAAAATGAATTTTTTGTCTAGACATGGCATTCAGCTTTCACTTGATGATTTTGGTACAGGGTATTCATCTTTAAGCTATTTACAAAAAATGCCTATGAGTCAAATCAAGATTGATCGAAGTTTTGTACAAGCTGCTTTGGATGATAAGCGTAGCAATAAACTGGTCACGGGTATTATTAAAATCGGTTTAGACTTAAACCTTCGTGTGCTTGTAGAAGGAATAGAAACGATTGAACAATTTAACGCTTTTAAAAGTAATGGCTGTACTGAATTTCAAGGCTATTTATGGGGTTGTCCAATGCCTTTAAATGACTTTATTAAACAGTTGCCATATTTTCATAAGTAGTTGAAAAATTAATTAATAGAAAGTATAGAAGATAAAGGTATATTATTTTATTAATGATAAAAATCACGCAATCCAATGTTATATGAGCTTTTTTTATATTACAAAATTAAAAAAAGCTTAAAGCAAAACAAAAAATGGTCATTTATTAACTAAATTTTAACAAATAATTAACAATAGTTACTTGTTGTTACATAAGATTACAAGTTGAAATATAACTTGAAGCATACTTACTTTGAAAGACACCTAACACCGCTTCAAAGATAAGGAAAAACCTTAATGCCACAATACTTAGCTATTGCAGAAAGTGTGTATAGGAAAGTTAAAGACGTTGAGCTTTTTTCAGATGACACTATTGAAAATCTTAATAATTTAATGATTTTTATACGTAAAGAGATCACGGGGAGTGTATTCAAATTAAAGTATAACTACATTGATTTCGAAGAAGCTTTAACAAAACCGTTAAGTGAATGTAAAGTAAAAATAGATGTTAGCCTTATTCCACACCATAGTATGGAAGACGAATATATTTTATGGCTAGCTGGATTTGTTGAAAAAATTACGGAGGGTGGGCCCAAACCGCCACCACCAATTAAGAAATATATTCCTGAATTTATTAGTCTCGAATCAGAACTAGATTTTTTAACTGTTCCAAAGGAAAAGGTTTTAAATCAAGGTGAAGAAATTACCGACTATTTTAATTCACAAGCATTTATGAAAACTTTGAAGAAGTAATGGTTGAGTGTACTTATAAAAAACCGTCTAATCGCGGTTTTTTTATTGGGTTAAAAACGAATAAGTAAGCCTATTTTTGCTTAGTCAACTTTACACTCCAGTACAGATCATCTATTGATACGAGTTATACATTTATGTATTACTTTAAATTCCAGTACTACAATAAAAAGGAATTTATTATGAAGTACATTAAGTATATTTTCGCCGCATTAGTCATCGCGCTTTCTGCTCCAACCTTTGCAAAAGGCCATGCTTACCACGGCTCACATCATGGTTATGGACATGCTTATCACGGCAGTCATTATGGTAAAGCTTATGCTTATCGTGGTAATCATCATGGTAAGGGCTACTATCATAATAAAGCCCATGGCGATCACGGGTCTGATATGCATAGCCACGGACGTGGTCATATGTAATTCAACTCACTACAAAAAATCCCGCAATAGGCTGCGGGATTTTTTATGGCTTGATCTCACCACTTTATAAACCCTAATTTAACAATAATTCACTCATTATTTATCCTTACTTTTTAATGCGTTATTTTAAAGCAAATGTCATTTTGTGTGCTTGACGGCAGGAGTCTCGGATAATATCCTTTCTGAACTGGCCTACATTGCCAGGTGGTTTTGACAGACCACTTAGGACCGCATCAGATTTATTCCTTTCTGAGGGATAGTTCTATGTGTACTTCTCGTTCCCTCCCGTAGCGGTAGGACGGGAGAGGGACACATTCGTGTGTGCTGGAGTCCTACCAGTCTGTCAACCCTTTCTCGTTCTGCCACCATAATTTTAATGTCTGGCAGAACTCCCAATAAAAAGGAGTTGGCTTTGCACATCCATTATTTCTTGGCAGCCCATGCCAAAAGCTTTAACGACACAGCTTAAAAATTAAAGCAGCTTGAACGCCCTCAGGTTTTCAGGCCGTAAGTCATTTTTATTTAAAACTTAGCAACAAAAGAACTTGAGATGTGCCAAGCACAGTCTTTATGGCTTTGCTGTGCCTTTTTTCTCCCAAAAAAGTATCTCGTTTAGAAACAACAAAAATTTATAACGGTAAAACTATGCCAAATTATTTAGAAATCTCTTCCAAAAAATTACATATTATTCGAACGGCTATTGGTCTATTTACCACTTATGGCTTTCACACAGCAGGTGTAGATCTGATTGCCAAACAGTGCGAAGTACCCAAGGCGACGCTATATAACTATTTTCGTTCAAAAGAAGGGCTGATTGAAATGTGTATTGCCTTTCAGAAAAGCCTGCTTAAAGAAGAGGTGCTCGCCATTATCTATTCAAGCCATTACCGCACACCCATTGATAAGCTCAAAGAAATCGTGGTCTTACATGTTAACTCTAACAGCCTGTACCACTTATTACTTAAGGCTTTTTTTGAAATTAAAGTGGTTTACCCGCAGGCTTACCGTATGGCAGTTGAGTATAGAAAATGGCTGACCCGTGAAATTTTTGAACTGATTTTTAGCTTAGAAATGAGTGTATTAAAACCCGATGCCGACATGGTTTTAAACTTAATAGATGGCTTAATGTTTGAGTTTTTAAGTACAGATAGTGTAGAGAGCAGGGATATGGCGATGGACTGCTTTTTTAAACCTATTTGTTTGAAGTAAACGAGTTATTTAAATAAAGGGGAATATGGTTTGCTTGATTGTTATCAGATGAGCAGACCATAGACGCCGTGAGATGAGGTGTGTTATTTTATTTACGCTAATCGTAAATCGATTACGTATATCGTAAAAATGGAATTAATTTAAAGCGCGTCATGGAGAAGGGAATACCATGAAAGAAGTTGCATTAAGTGATTTGATCAATCAGCAGAAAGTTGGGCGTTATCAAAAATTTATTCTGGTCACCTGTTTATTGCTGATGATTATGGATGGTTATGACATTCAGTCCATGGCTTACGCTGCTCCAATGATTATAGAAGACTGGGGCGTTCAAAAAACCATGCTCGGCGTTGTGTTTAGCGCAAGCTTATTTGGTTTATTTGTCGGATCATTTTTATTAAGTTCACTTTCTGATCGGTTTGGCCGCCGTCCCATACTGCTCATCTCGACCTTTATGTTTTCGATATTAATGTTGTTAACACCACATGTAGGCAATATCGAGCAATTGACCGTAATTCGCTTTATTACAGGAGTTTTTTTAGGCGGTATCATGCCAAATGTGATGGCTTATAGCTCCGAAATAGTTCCATATAAATCTCGTATTTTTACCATGATGGTTATATCTTGTGGCTATACGGTTGGGGCAATGCTAGGGGGCGGTATATCAGCCTTATTGGTTCCTTGGGGCGGTTGGCAGTCGATTTTCTATTTTGGCGGAATTATCCCTTTAATTATTTTCTTTATTACATTCTTTAAAATGCCAGAGTCTTTATATTTTTTGAGTGAAGACAACAAAAACACCCCTAAAATTTTATTTTGGTTAAAGAAGTTTTATCCCGCACTAACGTTTAATTCAGAAATAAAAATCATTAATAACACTGAAGTTGAGGTTAAAAAGTCGCCGCTAGAGTTGTTTAAAAATAAGCGTGCGTTTTTTACCTATTCCATCTGGATCATCAGTATTTTAAATATGATCAGCCTTTATTTCCTGTCGAACTGGCTACCGACTTTGGCCAAAGAGTCAGGGCTATCATTAAATCAGGCATTAATGATCGGCTCCACCCTACAATTAGGCGGTACAATCGGTAGTGTTGTGATGGGCCTTAAAATTGATAAGACTGGATTTTATAAAGTATTAATTCCTGTTTTTTTGGTCGCAGTGATTAGTGTTGCTTTAATTGGCTATGCTGTTAGCCATATCGTTTTATTGTTTATAATTATATTTATTGCTGGCTTTGCCATTGTTGGTGGGCAACCTGCCATTAATGCTTTGTCTGCCAGTTATTACCCAGTTTCACTTCGTACTACAGGGGTGGGTTGGAGTATCGGAATTGCCCGTTTGGGTTCGGTTATTGGGCCGTTATTTGGCGGGTATCTTTCTCAATTTCTGGTTATTACCCAATTATTTGTGATTGCTGCAATACCTTCGTTATTCGTAATTATCACACTCATAATTCAGGCTAAGTACCGATCATAACACTGTCTACATACATAATTTTTACATTACATATAGACCGTATTTATGATCGGTGAGTAGCTACAGGGCGTTGATCAAAAGCTACTTTATGAATTATTTAACTCGGTACCATGTTTGGTTTCGACCAATTGCAGAAATACCAATATAGCCACGCGCGGTAAGTTTTTCACCATCTGGTGATACAGTTACACTAAAGCGATAGGTTGTGTCTGACTGTGGGTCAAGAATAGACCCTTTGTCATATTTGTTTTGACCAATATTTTTTAAATTTTTGACAATGGTTAAACCAATTAAAGATTTGTTTTTATAAGTACCTTCACACATCGTACATTTATTGGCTTCACTTGTAACAAGGATTTTTTCAATATTTGCAGTGAGAAGACCGTTTTTATCTTCGCTAAACTTTACCAAAGCTCTAGGCTGATGGGTTTCATCATCAATGGTTTTCCAAACAGTGCCATTGAGTTTGTCCGAAGCAAAGGAATGAATCGAATAAAAGCTAAGTAAAATTAATAATAAATATTTTTTCATATCAATGGATTCTCGAATTAAAAGTGGAAGGTTTTAAAGGCTTTAGACGTGTATTTTAAATTTAACATTACAGTTCTATAAGTGTTAAATCTATAAGCACAAACAATATTAAATTTTATAAAATATTTTCTATTATATTATTTTTATCGGTTTTTTATGTAATGGCTAAAATAGTCAGAATTATTGGGTTTTTAGGCAGTCTTTCATTGGGTATTAAGTAAACAATATGCAGCTCAGATCAGACAATCGGTTTTTAAAAATAATTAGAAAAAGTGCCAAAGAAATTAATTTATAGTGGATGAAAATAAAAAACATTAACTACTTTTTAAACTAAATTAAATTACGTTTAATTCATCACAAATTATAAGATTAATATGAAAATCATGTGATTATTATCGATTGACAGTAGGCAATATTAAGTTTTATAACTAAAAGACCCTGAAACTGTTTCTTTAGTAAAACAGAAAAATGACAATATAAAGATGAGTAGAAAATAGAACAAAAAAAGATAAGGAGAAGAAATGAAAGTCATTAAGTACGCCTTATTTTCCCTTATGGGAATGCTGATAATAAATAGCGCACATGCTGGAAATGCATCTACCTCATTAAAAGTGAGTTTAACCATTGTAGACACTTGCGAAGTTTCAACCCAAGGAAATCTAGATTTTGGTACAGTTGTACGTGCGCAGCCAGTTTCAGCCACAAGAACCGATGTCTCTGTCCAATGCAGCAAAAATACACCGTATCAAGTCGCCGTCACCTCAGACAATAACTTTGAGCTTAAGTCTGCTGCAAGCACGGCTTCTGTGGCATATGTCCTGTATCAGGATGCTGGTCATACTCAAATTTGGGGCGGGGCAGGAAGTAAAATACACTCAGGTGTTGCAACGGGAATGAAAGAAAATATTCCTATACATGGGGTAATTACATCAAGTACCAATGTTCAGGCTACAAAGTATGAGGATTGGGTGCGCGTAAATGTCGTCTATTAATTGCAGCTCGCCAAAGTGTTATAAAAACCTTGAGAGCTGCATCATAAATGGTTTTATTTATGGGTAAGCCATTGAATTGAGGCATCAAACAGCTTTAAACCATCGTCAGATAGATTGGTAAAGGTGTCATTGTTAAGGAAGAACATAAGACGCTTTGCAGGCGCTAAAGATTCATAATCCATTGTTGCACCTTTCTCATATCCCCAAATGGCTACTTTTTCAGGTTGACCATAAATCGTTGCAATAATGGTGGCACCTAAACCGGGCTTGCCCCAACTCATAGGCGCTTGAGCCTTATATACATTGCGAGTTCCAGCAGGAAGCTGTGCAGAGAGGGGATGCGGTGCATTGACTAGCCACAAATAACGTTCTTTCTCGACTTCGCCAAAATCGGTATTAATACGTTTACCGGTCATAGCCAAATCATCAAGGTAGTCGTTTTCCCATGTCATGATTGGAAGGGGAAGTTGACGCCAACCAGGTTGAAGGTTTTTAGAAGCAACAGTAGAAGAGATAATGACTAAATCTGTGTTCTTTAAACTGTTTGGTGAAACAGATTGATCTAACACCTCAACTTGATAGCCCTTGCTTTGCAAGTATTTTTGAATCGCAATATCTGTACTCGCCGAGGCACCTTTAACTTGAGAGATCAAGGCAATTCGCGTTTGAGCATAAACAGCAGAGCTAAACAATGTGCCAATCAACACTACGATAGAAAGAAGCTTTTTCATATTGATTTCAAAAGAGCAGCGATTTAGGCACTGCTCTAATCCCATGTTTTAAAATTTAAAGGTTGCACGTAATACCGCTTGGCGAGAATCACCTTGAGACACGGCCAAATTATTTACACTGGCTGTGTAGTAGGTTTTGTCAAAGATATTATTTAAATTAAATTGGAACGTAACTGCTTGTTTGGCAATGGTCGTGTCATAACTGACAAAAGCATTGGCAAGGGTATAGTCAGGCAGGTCAAAGGTATTTTCCGAATCCCCAGCACGTTTACCAACATAATTACCGCTTATACCAAAACGTAAATTACCGTTGTAAAGTTCGCCATAGTTATACGCTAGTGCCAAAGATGCAGTATTTTTCGCTACATTATTTAAGCGATTGCCCTCAAGGCCACTTTCATCTTCAGTTACTTTCGCATCTGTATAAGCATAGGTAAGGGTCGCATCAAGCTGATCGGTTACACGTCCTGTTAGGTCGAGTTCAGCACCTTTAGAACGTACTGCACCTGTAGTATGCAGTTCAACTTCACCAGTTGATGAGTTAGTCACTTTAGCTAAAACGTTACGTTTTTTAATGTCGTAGAGTGCAAAGTTTGCTTTAACACGGTCATTTAACTCATATTTCGCACCAACTTCATAAGACTTGGCTTGTTCCGGTTGAACATCAGAGTTAATAACAGCATCGCCACCCAAAGGTGCAATAGAAGAAGACGGCTTAAGTGACTCGGTATAACTACCATAGAATGAAAGCTGGTCATTCCATTTATAAACTAAACCTGCATGTGGAAGCCAAGCATCATCATTGGTGTTGGTATTTTCTTTAAATGGTCTGCCACGGCCAGCAGTTTGCTGATAGTTCAGGTAACGTCCACCCAGTACAGCAATCCATTTTTCATTTAGGTGAATTGCATCTTGTACATAAAAACCATAGGTATGCAGTTTATCGGTTTGATCACTATCTGATGCAACAACGTTTTGAGATGGTTCGACAGTTCCAAAACTTGGATTTAAATAATCTAAAGTTGAGGTATTGCCACGAACCATATCTGGACGGAAATACTTACGGTATTCGATGTCTGAACCGAATTGAATATCATGCTTTAAACCGAACAGGTTGGTTGAACCATTGATGTAAGCTTGAGCATTACTATCTACGCTTTGTGCATTTAAAGTCGCATCGGTACGGCGTGTCACGGTGTGTTTAGTTGTATCTAACTTGGTCACACGTAACTGGTTGGCATCATAAGTTTCGTAGTTGTAGGTATAACCAAAGTGAGCCGACCAGTTATCATTAATTTGATGGTCAACTAACAATTGCGCCAAATGATCTTCACCTTTCATTTGGTTAAAAGCTTCATCTAGACGTTGGTATTTAGAGATCGGTAGGGCTTTATTGGTTTTCGGGTCAAAAACGGTAGAGCGGTCAAAAGGTACATCAAAGTGACGATATTGATAACTCAGGTTCACTTTAGTTTGACCATTATCCCATGCTACAGACGGAGCAATTAAAGTCTGTTTGAGATTACCAAAATTACGCCAGTAGTCCGCATCAGAATGATCGGCAATAAAGCGATAAGCAAAGTTACTGTCACCAATTGCACCCGTAGTATCTATGCTTGCACCTAAACCATTTTTGCCCGCAGCAAAGCTTGAGCCGTAAACGGAAAGTTCAGTTTTCTGAGTCGTCTCAGGTTTCTTTGTAATGACATTGACCACACCACCCGGGTCCATAATGCCATAGAGCAATGAAGATGGACCTTTTAAGACTTCAACTTGTTCAACTGCCGCATTCATGGTTCGGCCTTGCACAATTGGCATACCATTTACGGTAATTGAACCGTCACGGTTATCACCAAAGCCGCGTTTCATTACGGTGTCTTGTGTACCACCTAAAGTATTACCCTGCGTAATGCCGCTGACTTGGGTCAGTGCATTGTCCAAGTTCGCAGGTAAATAATCTTTCATGTATTGCTTAGATACAACGTTTACAGTTTGCGGGCTTTCTAGATTTTTTTGTTTGCCTCTTAGCGTCGACGCCGTTTGTGTTGCGATATAACTTGTGTCTGCTTCAGCCTGAACCTTAATCGTTTCTAGTTGTGCCGGTTGAATTGCGGTTGCTTCTGCCCAAGACATCATTGGAATGAGCGATAAAAGTAAGGGGCTACTATGTTTTAAAATTTCAACAGTAATTAAATTTTTACGTGGGGAGAAAGCAAACATAAGTATACCTAAGTGATATAAAAATCGTGAAAGGCTAAAAAAGAGCGACTATTCAAGCGAACAAACAGGAGTGCCGACTAGACTCAAAAAAAGTGAGTAAAGTATATATAAATGAGACTCATTTGCAATGGTTTGGAGTGAATAAAGGGGTGGGAAAAATTAATAATAATTTAACTTTTTAATTAGATTATCTTTTTACTGTCAGATCATGCAGGTTTTATTACTGGTCAAGTTCTCAATGTTGATGGGGGTGGAAGCTTATAGATAATCGTAACAATGCTTAGGTACTGAAAATTTAAACTTCATCTTGTCTAATTTTTGAAAAATATAGGAAGGTTCATAGAAAAACCACATCCTATGAAAGGTATGACTTTGTAATGTTGATTCATTCTAAATGGCAGACGTAATCAATCACTTCATCTGTAATAATTTTAAATTTACTATTTTCTGGAACCTTAAAAGATTCACCACTTGAATAGATTTTAGTCTCCGGATCATCGCCAATTTGAACACTGCATTTACCCGAAATGATCTCAATGCGTTCCGAAACGTGGGTTTTAAAAGTTAAAGCTTTTTCTGTTGGAAGAATCACCCCTAAAGTCTTTTTTGTACCATCTTCAAGTTCAATAACATGACTAATGGAGTGTCCCTCGTAATGAACATTCGCTTTTTTTGTTATAGAAACAGCATCAAATTGATTTGGCATTTTTCTTGTCTCTTTTATTGTACCGAATATGTACAAGATAATAATAAAAGCTCATCTCAACTTTCAAGCTTTAAAAATAGATTGTTAGATGGACACTAGAAATAAATGCATTTCGAATATGAGGTGATTGTTTAAAATGTAGGGCAAATATCTTTTTATTAAAATTAGAATAATAATTTAATATGTTGTTTATTGATTTGATTTATTGCAAATACATTGTGCAGAGAAGCTTGAAGGTATGAAGTTAAATTTAGATAAATATGACCGTGTAATATTAGATCTTCTACAGAAGGACTGCACATTGGCAATCGGTGATATTGCTGAAAAAGTGGGATTAAGCAATACGGCTTGCTGGCGCAGAATACATAAGATGGAAGAAGAAGGTATTATTCGTGCAAAAGTCGCTTTGCTAGATCGTAAAAAACTCAATATTAATGTGATTGTGATGGTGTTTATTAAAACTGCACAACACAATATTGAGTGGATTGAGAAATTTCACTCTCATATCTATAACATAGATGAAGTGATTGAAGTGTATAGAATGGCAGGTGAAACAGATTATTTACTTAAAGTCGCCGTGTCGGATGTTGCTGAATATGATAAAGTTTATAAAAAATTAATTGAAATTAAAGGGTTGGCTGATGTGAGTTCGAGTTTTGCCATGGAGCAAATTAAATATACAACAGAACTTCCTTTAAATTTTTTCTAATAAAAACTGAAGATACTATTAAAAATTAAGGACCAGCCAAAATGCTAGAAGCTAAACCTTATTTACGTTCGGTACAAATTAAAGCAAATATGCATGCAGACTGGTCAATTTATCCATTTTCGATACCAGCCGTTAATGATATTGAACAATTAACCTTCCATCCAGACGTTACTTTTTTTGTTGGCGAAAATGGTTCTGGTAAGTCGACTATTATGGAAGCCATCGCTTTGGCACTTGGCTTTTCCGAAGAAGGCGGCACTCTAAACGTGCGGCTTAATTCAGCCAGTAGTTCATCAAATTTATTTCAATATTTAAGAATGATTAAAAGCTTTAAAAAGCCGAAAGACTATTATTTTTTAAGAGCTGAGAGTTATTACAATATCGGCACATATATGAATGAATTGAACTATGTAAAAAGTTATGGTGGCAATATCCATGCTTGTTCACATGGTGAAAGTTTTTTAAAGTTGCTCACTCATAAACTACAAGGTGAGGGGCTTTATTTATTAGATGAACCTGAAGCTGCTCTTTCACCTACTATGCAATTTGTAGCTTTGTCGGCTATTCATGAATTATGCAAAAACCAGTCACAACTGATTATTGCAACGCATTCCCCAATTTTACTAGCTTACCCTAACGCTAAAATCTATCAATTTTCTGACACAGGGATTCGTGAAATCCAGTATGAACAAACGGAACATTTCCGTGTGACACATGATTTTTTAAATAATTACCAAAAGCGTATCCAGCAAATCATAGATGAAGGATAGTGTGAGAAGTACCTTTCATAACAGCAAGTCTGAACAACAAGTAGATCAATGCATAGAGCGTTATAAAATAATATTTTACCCTAAGAAATAAATGTTGGATTTAAATTCTAATTTTAAGTAAAAATAGGAAATATAAATCTAATTTAAAGATAAAAAGTAGAAAAAATTAAAATTTATATCCATGGAAACCTCACTATCATGAATTGGTAATAAAGTTGATATGTTTCTCGGAATATAAAAGTGAATCAATTCAGTACAGATGTCATTAATTTAGGACGAACACCTGAGCGTTTTGATGGTCTAGTCAACACACCTGTTTTTCGTGGTTCTACTATTGTTGTAAATAGCTTTAGTGAGTGGGAAGAATTTAAGCGAAATGGTGGGGTATATCGACATTATGGCCGTTTCGGCGCCGCAACAGCTAAATCTTTTGAAAGTGCAATCTGTGCGCTTGAAGGCGGTGCGGGTAGTATGGTATTTCCATCTGGGTTGTCGGCATGTACACATGCACTTATGGCTTGTGTAGAGGCAAATAGTCATGTCTTGATTGCCGATAATATCTATGGTCCAACACGAAATTTTGCTGACAATATATTAGTTCGAATGGGGGTAAGTGTTGAATATTTTGACTCTACCAATCTTGAAGCATTAGCTGAAAAAATTAATGATCGTACCACTGCGGTGTTTATTGAGTCACCCGGTTCAATGACATTTGAATTGAGTGATGTTGCAGCGATTTCTACAATTAGTCATCAATACGGCGCAAAAGTATTAGTCGATAACTCTTGGGCAACGCCATTACTTTTTCAACCATTAAAGCACGGTGCTGATATTTCTATTCAGTCCGTAACCAAATACATTGGTGGCCATTCTGACATACTCATGGGCGTGGCTACTGCAAATGCCGAAACATACCAACAACTCACTAAAACTGGACATTTGTTTGGTGAAACTACAAGCCCAGACGACATTTATTTGGCATCACGTGGCTTGCGAAGTTTAGCGGTAAGGTTAAAGCAGCATCAAGATAGTGCTTTAACTATTGCCCGATTTCTAGCAACACATCCGGCTATTAAAGAAGTGCTTCATCCTGCTTTAGAAACAAGTCCTTATCATGATTTGTGGTTGAGAGATTTTGATGGTTCATCTGGAGTATTTGCTTTTTACTTAAAAGAATCTGAACCTTCATATGTGCAAAAATTCTTTGATTCGTTGCAATTATTTCATATTGGTTTGTCTTGGGGAGGGTTTGAAAGTTTGATTTTACCTGTTGGGCAAGCTTATCGAACACATACCAATTTACCTAAAGATGGTTATTTAGTGCGCTTAAATATTGGGCTGGAATCGGTGGTCGATTTACAAAAAGATTTGCAATATGCCCTACAGTGTGCAGAACAAATGCGTGTTGAAAGTGTTATATAGCCGTCTTAAAACCTAAAAGCTAATTTTCTGCACGTCAGCTGCTTCATGTGTGACAGACGCTATCATTTTGTTAGATCTTGGCTATCAGTATAGCGACCATCTATTACTTGGGATTTTGTTGCTGTGAAATTATGTTCGTTTACTGTCGGTGCAAAATGGAATTTAAAATTTATAGATCATCTAATTTTATGAAAGAAAGCCCTATTAAAAGGGCTTTGCTGTGATTGAGTTAAGTTTTAAATACTCATCTTTTAATTTATCTAGGAAAATAAACAAGTTTTGATTCATTTCTTGATAGTCATGATTTCTCAATTCCTCACGGGTATTAACAAATTTATAAGCAGGGGCTTGGTCGAGTTCAGTTGCTGAGTGTTGAATGAGTAGTTCAACGACTTCAGGCGTTAGCTCCATATGACACTGTAAACCGTAAACTAATTTCGAATACTCCACGATTTGCCGCGGACAACCTGCACTAAAAGCAATAATTTTGGCATTGCTTGTTAACCCGGGCATGTCATTGTGCCAGTGGCCAACTTCTGTCATTTTTCCTAAGTGTGAAAATAGAGAATCTTTAACGCCATACTCAGTCAGCATGATAGGAAACTTACCAATCTCTCTTTCAGGACTATGTTCAAATTGACTACCCAAAGCTTCACCAATGAGTTGTGAACCCAAACATATACCTAACACAACTTTATTCGCCTCTATAGCTTTCTTTATGACAGCTTGTTCTGCGAGCGAATTAAAATGAGGGCACATTTCAACTGTCGTATCAGGACTTTGTGGACCACCCATCACAATAAGAAAATCAATATGTTCAACTGTAGAGGGTAATTGTTCGTTTAAATACACTCTTGAATATGTCATTTCAAAGTTATTAGTTTGCCCCCAAATTTCATATGCACCCGGTGCTTCAAAATCTTCATGAACAATAAAATGTAGGCGCATAATAGTCCTCAAAATTTAAAGAGTGTAGAGATAGATTCATTGCTAGATATAAGCCATCTATAGGTTACGAAGCCTATGGCCTAATGAATACATCCAGTTTTTTAAAGTTATATGGTCCAGTGAGAGTAGAGAGTGTTTAAATTAAATAAATTTGGCAGGAGCCTATATGTTTTAAACATAGTTTTAACGGAATTGGTTAAAATATATTAAAGACGAGAATTTTTTATTTTAAATTTAATGTGATTTATATTTATTCTAATAGATTTTTAAAAAATTATTATGTTGCCCTATATTTGTGAAATGAAAATATATGGAATAGATCTAAATACTAATAATATTAATGTATATTATAGAGGAGGGTGGATAGATAACCTAAGTTATTGTAATTAATAAACACAGAGAGTGTAAGTCAAACTTTCAAATGATTATAAATATCATTTTTTAAAAGTCTCTATAACAAATAAAATGTTATATGTTTAGATAATAATGTGTAATTATTTGTACAGATGTAAACAAATATTTAGAATAACCGTAATAAATAATTCATATAAAATGTTTGTATAAGTGATTTTTTAGTGTATAATTAGCTTAACTAGAAAAAAGACTTATTAGTTTAGTAAATCCTCTTTTAGTATCGAAGCTTTATTCATAATCCTCCGTTTTTAAGATCTTAAGCTCAATTCGTTATTTTTTCCAAGTTAAACCCGTCATGTCTCATGACTTTAAGTTCTTAAAATTCAATAGGATGTATATCATGTCTAACAACACAGCTACTGGTACAGTTAAGTGGTTCAACGAAACTAAAGGTTTCGGTTTCATTCAACAAGATTCAGGTCCAGACGTTTTTGCTCACTTCAAAGAAATCGCATCTTCTGGCTTCAAAACTTTACATGAAGGTCAACGTGTGACTTTTAATGTTGTGCAAGGTCAAAAAGGCCCTAGCGCTACTAACATTATTCCACAGTAATGATTTCTGTAGAATAAATAAAAAAGCCCTCTAAAGAGGGCTTTTTTTTGTCAATAAGATTTAGCTTTTCCTTATAACTAGGCACTACGCATTAAGGCTGCTACGGCTTTTTCCAGAAATTGTAGAGTAACTGGTTTGAGCCAAGTACCGTCAGCAAGGCTTGGTTCATTTTGCATTGCAGTACGAATTTTTGCTTGAGTACTTGGGTTATTGCCAGCATACCCTTGTAACATAGCAAGCCATTGTTTTGCTAAACGCTGCGCGCCTTCACTATCTGGTTTGACCTCGGCATCAATCAATTTTTCAATATCGACCAATAATTGAGGCCATTTTTTCATCTCACGAATGTAATTTTCTTTGAGAAAATTAAACTCATCATCTGATAAATAACGGGCAAAAATACTCAACTTACTTTCAGAAAATGCTTGAAGTAAAAACTCAACAACTTCGGGTGTTACCCCTAATTTTTCCTGAAATTCAGGCTCGGCTGAATTTATGGTATTTAATTTAACAAGCCATTCTGGGTTAGCCCTCGTATTATGCTCAAGAGTTTTCATCCACTTTCGTGCTAAATCTTGAGCTGCTTCACTATTAAATGGTTCACCTGCATTAAATAATGCATTTGCTGCCAGTGTTAATTCTTGCCACTCTTGATGACTTTTAGTACCTGCTTGTAAGAAAGTAAGTTTTTCAAGCTCTTCTTTTGTAAAGTATTTCTCAAACATTGCTATAAGCTCCAGTGTTTTTAGCCAATCCTCCAATCCAAGCTCTTCACCACTTATAAGTTGAGATTTCAATTTGCTGAGTTGATTTCGCAAATTCTTTTGCTCGTTCAATCTCTGATCTATTGCTTGAATCTGCTGATCAATAATTGGTAGAAGTGCAAGATTGGGGTCTTCAAGAACCGTATGGATTTCGGCTAACGACATTCCCAGTCCCCGTAATGCTTGAATCTGATGCAAACGGGTAATGTCTTTACGGGTATATAGTCGATAACCAGCATCGGAACGGACCGAAGGCTGAAGTAAACCGATATCGTCATAGTGATGAAGAGCACGGACAGTAAGTCCTGTTTGCTTAGCCAATTCACCAACTTTTAACAGCATCTTTTTGCTCCTTCTTCCTTAGGTGTGTTTTATGCTAGGGGCTTACGTTACGTGAGGGTCAACTACTTTAAATCATAATTTTTAATTTTTTGCTTGATTGGAGTAAGTTACTACGTTGAGTAGGTCTATAATTAACGCAATAAAAGTAGTTCCGTCTACTATAAAAGATGAATGATATAAGAAAGCTCTCATCTAGTATTGAAGTAACTCAGGAATAAAAGGGTATGTTAATTCAATTAGAACTAATATCAGAACTAGATATTACGCAGTTGCGACAATACGATGATGAATATGACAATGAAATTAGTGTGTTAGCTGACATTTGTGCTGAATTTTCTAAGAATAAACTCAATCAGTTTAAGATTCAGGCTTTTTCAAATGAGCTTTGGCCTGTAGATATCGAAACTGATCTGGTTGTTTTTTTAGAGCAATTACCTGCTTGTATAAGAGAAATAAATTTAGGATCTGATTGTTCAGTTGATTTATATGAGCAGGGAATAAATAGAGAAATTTTATTTAAATTTAATCAAGGAAATTATACTTGCTATGGGCAAAGTCATGATGGAACTTGGACACCTAGCTATGTTGAAAATGTCAGTCAATCAGATTTATTAAAAATGTTGCGAGCTTTCTTGAATGATTTTTTGTCAGCTTTAAAATATAAGCATTCTAATAAATATCTTTTACAGTGGTTAAGTGGTAATACTTAACAAATCAACAGCAACCGATATTCACCGTCATTTTCAACGGGTGCTCTATGCACACACGGTAAAACCTTTTGAGTGGGATGGTCTACTGCCAAACGCCACAAGTGTCCCGTACCTAAATTTATAGGTTGTGCATTGGGTTTAGGTTGATAATGTAAATCAAAGAAATACTCTGCTAAAAAGCTTTCAAATTCGGCTTCTGACCCGTCGTGTAAAGCTCTAAGCTTTTCTCTAATTTCTGGAATTAAAACTTTTTGTTCAACTTGATCATTAGGCACAATATCGCTAGCTGCACCGTGATAAGTACATAAGAACGTATCGGTTTCAATAGGGGAGCGATCAACGTGAAATGAATAGACATCTGTTGAAATAAAATCTAGCTCATCATCACGCTCATAATATTTAAGTAAGTTCAGTACAGGTGATGCACCCATATCAGTTAAGAGCTGTATGTCCTTTAAAATAATGTCTCGAGCCAAATCACCTTGTTCTGAAAGCGGCAGTGCTAATAAATCTTCAATAGAAATTTCAGTAATATTTTCTTTTAACTGAAGTTTTGCCACAATTTCTTTAAAGTCGCCTGCCAAATTTCTGGCCCAACAAATAGCGTTCTTATCCCCCTGAAACTGTGTATTTACAAGTTCAGCAAAAGTAGTTACCACTTCAACTTGTTTGTGCTCAGAAAGTGTATTGGTCATATTAAAGTTAAATCGCTCAAAAACCTGCTAATCATACACGTTTAGCGCTTATAGAGCTGTAATGCTCAACCACAATTTCAGCATTTGAAATGCAAGAAAAGTACAATAAATATATGATCTTTAGTTTCAGTTTACCTATTATAAAATGGCTTTGATGAACTGAGAAAAGATGAGAAGTCGACATTTTTATAATTGGATAAGTCAAAAAGGGAAGTCTTAAAAGCAATAGGTTCGCGAGGAAAATATGGAAGAAATTAAAACAATTGGTGTGGTTGGTGTCGGTGTCATTGGTGCAAGCTGGACAGCTTTATTTTTATATAAAGGCTTTAAAGTAAAGGTATATGACCCTTACCCAATAGATGAACAGTTATTTAAAAAAAGACTACAAGCAAATTTGAAAGATTTAAGCGATTTAGATTTACAAACGCAACCTAGCCGTCATTTACAAGACGTTTTGTCAAATCTAGAGCTTTATAACAACCTAAAAGATGCAGTAACCGATGTCGATTTTATTCAAGAAAATGCACCGGAACGTTTGGACATAAAGCAAAAGTTATATCAAGACATCACGTCATATTGTCCAGAAAAAACGCTGATTGCCTCAAGTTCTTCTGGTCTAAAAGTTTCTGATTTTCAAAAAGAGGCAACTCATCCGGAGCGTATTTTTTTAGGTCATCCATTTAACCCACCTCATCTATTACCTTTGGTTGAAATAGTCGGTGGAAAATTAACAGATCCGCAAATTTTAAAGAAAGCTTCCGAGTTTTATCAAAGTTTGGGTAAGCATCCGATTATTTTAAATAAAGAAGTAAAAGGTCATGTTGCAAACCGTTTGCAAGCAGCATTATGGCGAGAAGCATTTTCACTGGTGAAAGAAGGTGTGTGTTCAGCCGAAGATGTTGATATCGCAATTACCAGTGGGCCAGGGCTGAGATGGGCATTATTTGGCCCTTATATAAATATGGAGCTTGCAAACCAGAAGGGTTTTAAAGAGGCAATTCATCACTTAGGACCACCTATGACTGAATGGTGGAATGATATGCAGACGTTTCAGCATTCTGATGAAACTACAGAGATGCTAGAAGCACAAACAAAAGAGCTTTTAACCCACTATAAACATATCGACTTATCTCAAAAAAGAGATAAAGGTCTGGTCGATATTTTAAAGCTGAGACAGCAATTAAAGTTGGATTAAGCTAATTTTTAACAGGTGCCAAACAATGCTTTACTGTGATGTTTGGCTTTTATATTGTTGTGTATTTCGGTAGTATTCTTACTCTTCTTTCTGCTCGAAAACTAAAAAGCCTGTTCTATTTATAAGCTTTTTAGCCTCATCAATTTACTAGGACATATGAAACGTTACTACAAGCAAACTGAATCGGTAGTTTCTCAATGGACGACCGAACAAGACTGTTTTTTAATAGAAAATAATTCTCTTTCTATTGATGAGTTGAAACAACATCTGCCATTTTCTGAAGAAGAAATTAGGGTGCGTAGATCAGTTTTAGGACTGGTAAGACGCGATCAGCAAATGAGATTATATTAATTTACCAAATGGTAAATTTTAATTGAAAATAAATGTTTCAAAAGAAGAGAATAATTTAAAAAATATTGCGGAGGATTTAACAAAACCATAATTTTTTTCGGTGTTTTTTTGGTGCAACTTACAGAAAGCTTTAACTACTTACATTCAACAATAATAACATTTCACTCCTTAACATTTGTTTCACCATAATCAGAACCATAAATCATTTTAAGATCAAAACTTTATAACAATTGAGATTGAGGAGGTTAAAAATGCCAAAATATTTAGCCGTGGCTGAAAAGGTTTATAAGAATATTAAAAAAGATGACTTATTCACCAATGACCTTACACAAAATCTGAATTGTTTAATCAGTCAGATTCGTAAGGCCATTAAAGGAACTGAATTCAAACTTAAGTTTAATTATATCGATTTTGATGAGCAATTAACTAAACCGCTTAGTGAGTGCAAGGTTAAAGTTGATGTAAGTGTAATGCCAAAGTTTGAAAATGAAGGAGAGTATTTACTCTGGTTAGCCAGTTTTATTGAGCGGGTTACAGAAGGAGGAAAACCTAAATTCCCGCCAATTTCACAGTTAATCCCACACGGATTTAAAATGTCTAAAGAATCACTTCCTGTGACAGTTGCTCCTCCAAAAGAAGAGCATGCAGATATGATCATTAATTATTTTAAATCTGAAGATTTTATGAAATCTAATAAAGCTCCTTCATAAAAGAATATAGAAGTATTCGTCCACCATACTTCTATATACCTGCTGGTTATACTCAGCGACCGCCTTCTGGGGCGGTTTTTTTATGGGTATTACCTCATTCACTTCTTTGTAAAAGTAAAACAGGTTTGTCGTAATTACTATTACACCACTCATGTTTTTTGAGTACAGCTTTGGGAACCTGAACCATATCTTTTACAGGGTTAAAACCCATTGATCCGTAAAAGCCTTCCAGTTCAGCAAAGGGTAAACAGTAAAGCTTGGAAAATTCCGAGTTTTTAATTAGAAAATCGACCACTTTACGAGCAATTCCTAACCCTTCATTGCCAGGAAAAACATAAATTCCACCGAGTTCACCGCTGTTCGAATCAATGGAGACAACTCTACCTTGACCAACAATTTTCTCACCAATAGAAGCTAGTACAATAAGTTCATCTTTATGTGATGGTACAAAATCAACCTCGGCATAACGTTCGTTTATAGCTTTGAGATCGGTAGCGTTAGCAAGTCTTAATAAAATTTCCATGATATTTTTTTTAGTACCATTAATTTAAAGGAGGGGGTAAAAAATGAAGCTTTCCTCTATGGAAATACTTTTTTCCCTTATAGGATAAGCACGAGGTATAGTCAGTGTCGATCATGAGCGTTACAGTTTCTGTTTTTGCACTTATTGCATAGTAGAGATCATATTGCTCTTCTGTTTTAACAGTAACTATTTTGCCATTTGATAGAATAGCCTCAGCAGCTTCTAAGTCAGTCTTATGTTTATATATATCAATACTTTCTTGCTCTTTCCACCATTGAATAATATCTTCAATATTTTCAAAAAGGCTATACCAAAGAACTTCTAACGCTCCCTCATCCACTGCTACGGGTATAATTAATGACATCTTAATCAGAGGCACAGCGTCATCCAACCAAATTTGATAACAAAGGTAAACTTCCCGATACTAAAAAGCTGAGTGGTATCCGTTCCAAAGAAGTCTCAGGTGGTGGTTTTGGACAACTCAGATTTGATGATACACCGGGGCAAATTAGTACCCAGCTACAAAGCAGTCATGGTGCAAGCCAGTTAAATCTGGGGAAACTCAGTCATCCTAAAGATAAAGCGGAAAGTGAAGACCGCGGAGAGGGTTTTGAACTGCGTACGGACCAATGGGGAGCTTTGCGCGCGGGCCAAGGTTTATTGGTGTCTACCCATAAACAGGATAATGCCAAAGGTGAACACCTTGATGCCGAAGTTGCGAAAAAGCAACTTGAGGGTAGTCAAACGAATAGTAAAGCACTGAGTGACATCGCTAAAAACCAGAAAACCGATGAAATAGAATCGATTGAACAGTTAAAAGATTTTGCCTCACAAATTCAGCAGCAAATCGCTAAATTTGAAAAAGCTTTACTGCTTTTAAGTTCCCCAGATGGCATAGCTTTGAGTACGTCCGAGGATATTCATATCTCGGCTGATGCACAAATCAATCAGATTGCTGGAGACAGCATTAATATAAGTACTCAAAAAAATGTGATTGCACATGCCCAAAATAGGCTCAGCCTTTTTGCTGCTCAGAGCGGACTAAAAGCGGTCGCTGCACAAGGCAAGGTAGAAATACAAGCCCAGTCAGATGCTTTAGATGTGCTTGCTAATAAAGGTATTACCATTTCTTCGACAGAAGATAGGATTGAAATTAGTAGTCCTAAAGAAATTGTAATTACTGGTGCAAGTTCACAAATTACCTTAAATGGTTCAGGAATCTTTCCGAAAACTGGCGGGAAATTTCAGGTCAATGCCGGACAGCATGTGTTCCAAGGCGGCGCATCCGCAAGTGTTCAATCTAGTTTGCCACCACCACCAAAACGTGGGCAAGGCGTACTTGAGTTGTTCCATGAATATGCACATGGTGAGTTTGTTAAACAAGGCGGTTATACAGTGACTGATTCGTTAGGGAAACAGTTCAAAGGACAACTGGATGATAAAGGTTTTGTTCGTGTTTCGGGGTTAGCTACAGGTTCAGCCAAAGTTATATTTGAAGAAGATAAGCGTAATCCTTGGGATGAGGCTAGTGATTTTAAGCGTCCTCCTATGTGGCCAAGTGATAATGATACAAGTGCTCAAACTTTAATGGGTAAAGCAGATAGTGTTTTGAAAGGTGCAGTGACAGAAGCTAAAAAAGCTTTAGGTCAAACATTCACAAATCCAAGTTCAATTATGAGAACTATCGATACTGCTAAGCAATTAAAAGAAAATGGTGCAAGCGCATTGTTGCCGATGGTGCAACAAGGTGTTGAATCACATTTAACGAGTCAATTGACCAATTTTTCTTCTAAGGTTTTAAGCCAAAGTTCGACAGGGCAAGGATGGATGCATGGGAAAACTAACCCCGTTGCTCCAGTTACCAGCGGATTAAATGTAAATCCATTAAGGGCCCAAGACTCGAAAAATACAGAGACTGCTCTTAATCCTATGAATTTTAAGTTTAAATAAGAATTGAGAATTTATAAAAATGCCAACAGCACCAAAAACTACTTCTCAAGCGAAAGCAAAGCCAAGTGTGAGAACAAATACCGGACAGGTTGCGGTAGTACCTTTAAATAAATTGTATGCTGCTGATGTTAAAGCAGGTATGAATAAAATTGATTCATGGCTAAAAACGAATACCAAAGGTTATGTCGATTTAAATACGATTAAAAGTACTCTTGGCACGCTGCCAGTCATTGGAAATGCAATTGCTTTAGTCGATGCAATTTATGATGTTATAGACATTAGTAAAAAGCCTAGCCCAGCTTTTACAGATTGGTTGAATTTGGGACTGGATGTTATTGGTATTATTCCAGCACCGCCAACCATGGCAACAATGCGAATGAGCCTAAGACCTACGTTGAATTTGGTTAGACAAAAGGCGAAAGGCACAATTTCTGATACGATTCTGGTCATTCTGAGCGATCATTTAAATGAAAGAATTGCTGGGGAATTAGATCAATTCGCGAAAAATGCCCAACCCCTTGTCAACCAGATGTTGCAAAATTGTGGAACAAAAATTACAGCTATCAGTAATGATTTTGCTAATGGAATTCAAAAAGTACTTAATGGAAAAGTATATAGCTCTGCTGGTAATTTAAAAAATGCCCAAAAACAATTAAACAAAGTTAACTTAAATAATTTACAACGCAACCCTAAAGCAACGATATCAAATGCTGTTGATGGGCTCGTAAATATTTGGAAAGCAGGCGTAAAAGAACAAATAAATACCGTTGCCAAAGGTGTATCTGCTGTTGTGCCTGCTAGTGCAACACAACCTATCCAGAATGCAATCACTTCCATTCGTGTTTTTGGTAGAAAAGCACCTACATATTTAATGGCTTTGGCAGATCCAGCGAAAGCAATGAGTATCGCTTGGCTACTCAATGTTTTGCTTAAAGCTGTGCAGAAGTTCAAACTAAAGGGTGCAAAGACTGCAAATATTAAACCTACACAAGTCACTGAAAAAAGAAGACAAAAACCAAACGGAGAGCTTGAGAAAGCTAATGTTCAAGCAAAGTCAAAGAATAATCCGAGTGAAACTGTATGTGCAGTAAATTTAAGGGGTGGTAAAAGTAAACCTAAATCTACCTCTGGTACAAAAAGAAATATTACCTATGCTTTAGGTACAGAGTATTTAACTCATCAAGATGCTTATGTGTCATCAATTTTAAGCTTTGTATTAACTCGGAAATATGCGTCTAATCTTTATCAATTAGATCGTGGGGAGTTTGGTGCAAGATGGATAACACCGTTTACAACCCGTATTGTTCCACAGAGTGAATATATTGAAGAGACAGAGGAACGCGCTGGATATTTAAAACACTTAAGTGGTTTTGAGTTTATTGGAGCAGATGCTCGTCCAATTAAGTTACCAAACCTTAAAGTAGGTGAGAGTTTCCATAATAAAACTGAAGATTTTTACTATAGTGTAATTTCTGAAAAAGTTCAGATGATCTCTTATCAAAAAGAAGAGAAACACTTGTTTGAAAAATATCAGGATGGTTATCGACTTTCAGCCATAGAATACAAGAATGGACTTACTTTAGCGGTACGTTATGACCACCACTTCGAAGGTCGAAGTTTTATTTCAGATATTGTTATTAAAGAAAAACAAAAACAGTTGATTCATGTTGCATTTAAGGTAACTGCTTCTGGAAGAATTGAAGATGTATGGCTAGTTGAAAATGGTCAGCTTGCTCGACCACTTGCGAGTTATAACTACAATGAAAAAGGCGATTTGGTTGAAGCGATTACCGAAAATGGGGCGAGCTATCATTACCAATATGACCATCATCTTTTAACTCGTTATACCGATCTTACAGGTCGGGGTATGAACCTTGAATATGATGGTGTCGAACCAACGTCTAAGGCTTATCATGAATGGGCGGATGATGGCAGTTCAGATACAACTTTACAGTGGGACGAAAATATTCGTCTAACGTATGTGACAGATGCTTATGGAGCCGAGACTTGGTATTACTACGATATTGAAGGCTATACCTACCGTATTATTTATCCTGATGGGCTGGAAGAGTGGTTCTTCCGTGATGACTTTGGCCGTGTAACCAAGCATGTAGACACTGATGCAGCGGTGACTATTTATGATTATGATGAGCACGGCAATATTGTATCTATGACTCAACCAGATGGTTCCCTTTTACATTATGCTTATGATGAAAACCGTCAGCTTATAGGTATAGTAGATACTGAAGAGGGGCGCTGGTTTAGAGAATATGATGCGGCTGGAAACATTACCAAAGAAACCGACCCACTGAAGCGTGAAACACAATATAGCTATAACGGTTTAGGTTTACTTACTTCAATTAAAGATCCTAAAGGTGGCACTAAAACCTTAAGTTATGACGACCAAGGCAATTTAATTAGTTATATCGATTGTTCTGGTAAAGAAACCAAATGGACTTACGACAAAAAAGGTCGAGTTGTTGCAAGAGAAAATGCTTTAAAGCAAAAAGTTGAATATTTTTATAGTGATCTAACAGTTGAGCAACGTGAACCAGTTATTAAAGGTTTACCTCTAAATGCTTTTGGGCAACTTGAAAAGATTAAACATGCTGATGGCACAGAAGAACACTTCATTCATGATGCTGAAGGGCGTTTACTGGCACATATAGATCCGAAACAGAATATCACCAGATATGAATATGATGCGGCAGGTTTAATTGCATCACGAACAGATGCGCTCAATCATAAACTTAAATATGAGTGGGATAAGCTTAATCGTCTCAAGCGCCTAATTAATGAAAATGGTGCCAGTTATCAGTTCTTCTATGACGTCGCAAGCCGACTTGTTAAAGAAATTGATTTTGATGGTAAAGAAACCCTTTATAACTATGACGAAACAGACGGAAACCTTGTTAGTAGTGTTGAAGTCGCTTCTATGCATGGTCAAGATTTACGAGATCGAATTGCACCGAAAGACCGTATTCAAAAGTTTCTTTTCGATAGCATGGGGCGCTTAGAACAGCGTACAGCAGGTTATGGCTATGTTGAGCATGATTTAGAGCAACAATTAGTTGAAGAATTTGCTTACGATAGTAATGGCAATCTTATTCAGGCCAAAAATGCTGAAAGCAACCTACAGTGGTATTACGATGCTGTAGGCAATGTAATTCGTGAACATCATCAAGACTATAAAACCAAGAAAACTGGAGTCTGGAAACACAGTTATGATGAAATTAATGATCGAATAAAGACTGTGCGTCCAGATGGACAAAAGATTGACTGGTTAACTTATGGTTCAGGTCATGTTCATAGCTTGATCGTGAACGGCCAAGATGTTGTAAGTTTCGAGCGTGATGATTTACACCGTGAAATCGCACGTCACTATGCCAACGGAATTAGCCAAGAACAACATTACGATACGATGGGACGTTTAACCCAGCAAAATATTGTTAATGGTCATGAGTTTGGGTATCCGTCAAATGAACAAGTTAGCCAGACCCAGAACAATGCAATTCAAGAAACCCAACAGTTGATTCAACGTTTATATCAGTACGATAAAACTGGTCAATTAATAGGAATTAATGATACGCGTAGGGGGAATATCAATTATAAATATGACCCAGTTGGGCGTTTGCTTGAGGCTAGCAGTAAGTTAGGTAAAGAAACATTTAGTTTTGACCCTGCGAGTAACATTCTAGATTCATATCATAGTCAGAAAGCTCAAAGCCATTCACAAAAGCTAGATGAAACAGGCTATGGTTATAATCGTTTGGTTAATAACGTAGTTAAAGAATATCTAGATCAACAATACCAATATGATGTTTATGGACAACTGGTTTGCCAGAAATCAACCAAGGGTAATTTATATCTTGAGTGGGATGCATGTGGGCGACTGATTAAAAGTCGTAATGCTGAATATACGGCAGAGTACCGCTATGATGCGTTAGGACGCCGTATTCAAAAACGAAGTAAACATCATCATACCGGTGATGAGCATAACATCATTTATGGATGGGATGGCAATACTCTTGCTTATGAGTCGAATGAACAAATTACCAAGCATTATATATATGAGAAAGATTCATTTGTACCACTGGCACAGGCTGTTTATGCAGAAGAAATAGAGCTTCATCAAACACCTGACTGGGCAGATAAGCCTTATAGTTTACAACGTGACCCATTATGGAAAGTAACCAAAACTGCAAAAGACTTTAAAGATTTTTGGTTCTATCATTGTGATCATTTGGGTACACCACAAGAAATGACGGATCATACAGGTGCGGTCATTTGGAAAGCTGAATATAAGGCTTGGGGTGAGTGTAAAGCTGAAAAAGCTAAATCTAACTTCTTTGAAGACTCTGAGATTATCAGTAATAATATCCGTTTCCAAGGACAGTATTTCGACCAAGAAACAGGGCTTCATTACAACCGTTATCGTTATTATTCACCGTATGTAGGGCGTTTTATTTCCAAAGACCCGATTGGATTATTGGGTGGAGATAATGTATATGCATATGCGCCGAATCCTAATAATTGGATAGATCCACTAGGCTTAAATAAATATACTAAAGACGGGAAAGGTAACACTATTCAATTAGATGCTTATGGTATTCCTGACAAAGAGAAATTTGAACCAAATCCTAATATTACAAAGCCTTATAAACGACCAGTCGGTACTACAAGTAGTCAAAGAAAGTCAGTACAAGGAATGGCATGTGTGGTATGTGGTTGTACTAAAGGGGTGCAAATACCCGATCATAAAGATGCACTAGTAGTTGAATATTATCGAGATGGGAAAAATGATTTGACTTTACAAAATGATGTAAAGGCAGTACAACCTCATTGTCGCAGCTGCTCTTCGACTCAAGGTGGTAAAGCCTCGGGTTTTTCTAAGGCAATGAACAAAAAATTAGGGTTTTAGGTATAAATATGTCCGTAACTGAAATGCAAAAAAATATATGTAAAAAATTTAATTCTAAGTTTGTGAAACCTTCGGAAAATGAAATGGTTGCTGTAGCTTTAGATTCATTGGGAAAAATACCAATTACAGGAATACGCAATATACTTGAAGAAGGAGAAAATATCTCATGGTTTTTCTATTGTGGAGAATTTTCTGAAGATGATGATTTCTTTAAACCAATGCATATATCTCATTTAGAAAACTATCTTCCCGAAGTTATTCCTTATTTAGCATTAGAAGAAGGTTTTAGATTTGTAATAGATAAACAGGGTTACGAAGATGTATGGAAAGAAGAATAGATACTAAATTTATATTTTTTAACTTATAAGATATTTAGTATAATAACTCATTTCTATGAAGACTCTTTAGGATGCTACTGTAAATAACTAAGTGATTCAAGAAATGAGTTATTAAAAAGATAACGTCTCTGTACAACAAATGAATATTTTAACTAAAATACTAAAATAATTTTAAGAAATAAAATTAATATTAAAAATCAAACCTTAGATTGGTCAGATAGATATTATAATATACACCGAGCCCCGCTTTGGGAAATTGAAAAACAGGGTAAAGAATTTGATGATGTATGGTTCTATCACTGCGACCATTTAGGCACACCGCAAGAAATGACGGATCATACAGGTTCGGTCATTTGGAAAGCTGAATATAAGGCTTGGAGTGAGTGTTGAGCAAATCTAACTTCTTTAAAGACTCTGAGATCATCAGTAATAATATCCGTTTCCACGGGCAGTATTTCGACCAATAAACAGGGCTTCATTACAACCGTTATCGTTATTATTCACCGTATGTAGGGCGTTTTATTTCCAAAGACCCGATTGGATTATTGGGTGGAGATAATGTATATGCGTATGCACCAAATCCAGTGAGTTGGATTGATCCTTTGGGATTAATACTACTAATCAAATTAGAAGAGATTCAACTAAAGGTGATAAAGAGTTTTCAGCAAATCGAGCTGCAAGAAGAGAAGCCATGCGTCAAGCTGGTTTACCAACCTCACAAAGTTATACTAGTTCTTTAAAATTTATGAGAAATGACTCATCTGGTAAACCTATGTATATTGAAAATATAAAAATAAATGGTTCTGGGAAACAATATAATGATAAATTGCAGTTACATCCACAAGGGCATGTTTTTAAAGATAAAAACCCAGTTGAATATGAGAAACCACATTATCACGTAGTAAAAATGGCGTAAAACAAGATGGTCATTTAACTTATGATAATGGTAATGCTAGATCTACAAATAAATATGGAGGCGATGACCATAGATGCTAAAGTGTTCTTTTGATGTTATACCAGAATTTCTTAAACTTCCTGATTATTTTAAAAAGGAATCAGTAGTAATTATTCTTGGGGGAAAAAATGAATTTATTGATTTTTTTACGAAAAATATTAATGACTATCTCTTAACTGAAAGTTTTAAAATTAATTATTCAACCCAAATTATTGATTTAGAATCAATGGAAAAAGTGATTAATTTTAAAGGAGCATTTGGGCAAAATAAGATGTTTAAATATAATAAAGTAAAGGTATATAGTGAAAAATTTTATATAGATAATAACTTATATATTTATGATATAGCTTATTATCATGATTATGTGGAGGAAAATATGAATCTGTTTAAAGGCGGTTTTTCAGGATTTTCTTTTTTCTCAAAAAAATATGAAGACAAGAAGAAATATATTTTTTCAATTGATTTCCAAAATGATTTTTTTGGTAATATTTATATAAATTTTGATAATAAGTTTATAAATAATTGCCATGAAGTAGATGATATAAATAAAGAGGATATAGAAGAGATCTATTTAAATGGATCTGCAAGAGTTTTAGGGGTTGATTTTTTTGAAAGATATACTAATTTAAAAAAAGACGAAAAGATAATTATAAAAAATGAAATTGATAAAATAATCTTAAAGGAGTAGACCTTTATTTATAATAAGTGAAAAGTGTAACTATACTATCCAAAAGGTAAATAATTATCAAAGATGATCATTATTTTTCTTACTACTTAATTTAAGTAGTAATCTTTTGATAATTTTTTTTAAAGTATATGATAGTAGGGAAATTAAGAGTTGGATAATTTGATAGACCAATTATATGATTTGGAACTAGAGCAAGCATATTTTGTATACATAAAATTTTGCTATAAAATAATACCTTTATTAAATAATATTAATTCAGAATATATTGTAGAGTCTATTCAAAAAGCTAAGTCCTTCTGGTTTGATAGCAAAAGTAATATTGATGAAAAAGAGATAATTAATAGAAGAGTAAAAATATTAAAATATATGGAAGAGAAAGATATTGACTTTAATATTAATAGTGAGCCTGAACTAAAGTTTTCTATTATACCTTTATGGACTAAACCACCTTCTGAAGATATAGGTGATAGCTTAGATTGGGCTTTTACATTACTTAAAGTAATTAATATACCAGATGATATTGTTAAAACTAAACTATATGAAGCTTTAAATGATATACCTTAGGAAATAATGAAATTATTATATAGGGCATTTTATTTCCAAAGACTCGATTGGATTACTGGGTGGAGATAATGTATATGCATATGCACCAAATCCAATAGTATGGGTTGATCCTCTTGGATTAACCTGTGAATTAATTAGAAATACAATTAAAAAAGAAGATGGAACTGATTTAATTAGTATTCCTCAAGATGCTAAAAGACGTAAACTCACTCCACCAGCAGGTACAACTGATGATTATGGATATGAATATAAGTGGTCAACAGATAAAGGAACAACCCAGACTGTCCGAATACATGGACCTGATGATCATGCACCAAATGGGGCAAATGCAAAGGATGGTTGGATAGTTAGGGTAATGGATGGTAAAAAAAGTATGGATGTAAATGGGAATTATCATCCACCTGGAATATTTAACTCTAATAGTCCAAGTTATGATCCAGTTAAAATTAATGATGTACATATCCCTATTAAAAAACCAACGGTATTCCCAGGAGGAAACTAATATGGAGTTTAATATTCTTGATAAATTAAAGAGTCTTAAGGAAAATTCTTTAAATACAGGATCTTTGTTTGAGGAGTTAGGTGGGATTTCAGATTTATTTTCTCCTTATTTGACTGAAAAAATATTTGAAAATGAAATTTTAACTAATATATGGAATATTTTAATATATATATATATTCATAACCCAAATAAAGAAAATAGATTAGAAGCATTATCTGTTATGTATGATTTTTATATCTATACTGTAAATATAGGTTTTTCTATAGATAAAAAAGAATTAAATGAACAGTATCTTAAATTGCATGGCAACCATGAGTTAGATCAAGAATCTAAGGAAATTTTAGAAGAAATTTTATTTGATATTTAATGTTAAAAGAATTATAAATTGACAGCTATTTATAATTAAAAAAGCTGTCAATTTATAATTCTTTTATTGTCATAAAATAATGTTTTTAATAAAACAGGGCTTCATTACAACCGTTATCGTTATTATTCACCATATGTAGGGCGTTTTATTTCCAAAGACCCTATTGGGTTATTGGGAGGATTCAATGGTTATGTTTATGCACCTAATCCAATAGGTTGGGTTGATCCTTATGGTTTAAATAATAATCCTCTTGTAGGAATAGATTTATCAAACAAGAGTAGAAGTCAAATAGAAAATATTTTAAGTAATTCTAGTGAGGTAAGTTATAAAGGTGGTTCTCCTGATAAGAAGTTCATGCAATGGAAATGGAATGATAATGGTCAAACAGCAGTAAGACTAGATCCACCAGATAAAGTTACATTATATGATCATGCTCATTTATATGATAAAAATGGAAATCCATTAGATAAAGATGGAAACATAGTTCCTCGCGAATCCCCAGATGCACATATTCCTATTGGAGACTGTAAGTAATGAAGTTGGAACAAATTGAAACAGCAGATATGGATGTGAAAAGTATAAAGATTTATGGAGATAAGTTTTCTATTTTATTTTCAGCTGTTTATGATACATGCTTAAAACAATATATAAAAAATGTGGAATTAGTTTTTTCTAATTGGAGTTCATTTAAGATTGAAAAGTATGATAGTAATATTGAAGAATATAACCAACTTGATTTACTTGAAATAAATAAGAGTAAAGATTTATTTACTTTAATCCAGATTATACATGTCTCTGAAGATGTAGTTGAGTTAGAGGGTTTTAATGATGATGGTGAGTGGAATAAAGTGGTCTTTTTTAACCCGTCATATAGCTTGAATGTTATTGATATTTAATATTTTTAAATGAATATTTTATTTGGGTGGTGCAATAAGCTAGCTGATTATAGAACCTAATAATCTAATGGAAATAGGCAGTTAATTTAATATAGGCTGACAGGAAAAGTAAACCGAATTTCAGAGTGTAAAATAAAGCAGCTGCTTATAAAATTATGAGAGATTATAAAAAGGATTTACCTCAATATGAGTATATAAGAATGTAAAATATAAAATGGGTTATGTGTATCGCCCAAATGAATCACATATAATAAATGCCTCGCAAAACAATCTTCCACATATAAAGTGGAGTGATTATAGTGCAGGGAAAAAAGCACCAAGTAGTGGCAAAGGGCATATTTTTTATGATGAATAAGCAATCATTAATTTTTGATGAAAAGAAATATCCAATAACATGGCGTTTTAATTCAGTTGATTGTTCTTTATCAGATGAGGATAAGCATAAAATTATTTTCTTGATACAAGATGAATCAAAAAAGCTTTGGAATTCTTTATTTCCGTTTAATAACCTAATGGAAATTAAAGAGAATTATTTTTCACTAGCTGAAAAAAAAGATTTAGATTTTGATGAAGAGGATAGGTCGAGAGATTTTTTTGTTCAAAAATTGCAATCAACTGAATTATTAATTTTTTTTAGGGAAGAAGTAATTGTGCAATTATTCCATCAAGTATACTTATAAAAGCATGGAGTGATTTTTTCTATCCAAGTGATGAGGATTGTATTGTTTATTTAGTTAACAAAGAAAAAATTATTTTTTCATATGAGGAAACTTTTTTTATGGGAATATTCTAACTGACAAAAAATGATGTGATTAATTTTTAAATTTAAGTCCAAACACGGATATTTTTTATATATTGAGTAGAGATAGCAAACATCTATATTTACTTACAACGAGTATGCTTATGTCTTAAAATTAGCTCAAAGCAATCACAACAAGTTTTTTGAAACTTAACTGATACTTCAACTATCAATAAAACTGACAGAATCTAACTTTTTATATCAAATAAAAGAAGTTATCTTAATTCTACTTGAGCACAAACTCTTAAAGTGCTCGTTTTTAATTTGATTTTTTAGGTATTTAAAATGAATAAAATGCATGTAACTTTGGCTGTAGTGGTTGGTTTAATTGTTGGTGGTGTAGTCGGTGCGATAGGTTACTCTAAAACGGCCGCGCGTTATGATGCGATGACCACCGCATGTGTAATGGTCAATCAAGCAGTTGAACACCAGATTTTAAAGCCTGAACAAGTAAAAGAGTTAGGTGAGCTTACAGGTCAAACCCTTAAGAAAGATTATGCTTCTGTGGCATCAAAATTTAAGTTTTCTGAAAAGCAGTTAGGCAATGCTTCTGAAGGCTCGAATTGTAGCCAATTTATTGTTGGCGTAAACGCAGCGAAGTAATTAAAAGAAAACCCACAGATTGTGGGTTTTTTCTTATTGATTTGACCAAGCTGAATCTATGGCATGAATTAACCGTAGGTTCAGTGCTTTCTGTTCTAATTGCCAATTTGAGAGTTCTTCTGCAGTTGGTTCTTGTTGTCCATCCGAAGCTGCTAAAAACCGTTTAAAGTAATTTTTATAATGATAGGCTGAAACATCCCCAGTAATATCCGCAGCTACTAATCGACCCTTACACGCTTCAATCAAGCTCTGTAAGTGCTTCTCTAGAAACTTACCTTGGTCCCAGTTCGTCATGACGACTTCGCTCGACAGCACGTCCTTATCAATCGATAAATAAACAGGTATGTTCGATGCTTTTAGTTCTGTGAGAAATGCAGTTAGTAACTCATCTGGATGATCGAAATTTTGCCATGCATTCTTTTTGCCCGTAAAACGTACCCATGAAGCATTTTGCTGGATGCTCCAGTAATGCAGCTTTCCTTTATATAGAGGTGACCAATGGTTTTCTACTGCATGTAACCATCCAATATCACTTGAGCTAATTCCAAGTACATCTATTCTGGCAACTTGTGGAAGCTTACTTGCCCAATATACCCATGAGCCACAGTGAATACCAAAAGGGTAACGCATATTGTCAGGGTGGTTATCACAGACAATAAGATGAATTGGCTCAGCAGATGGCAATCTTTCCAGTAAAAGCTGAGTAACATGGTGATAATCACCGCTACCTAACAGGACACAACCCATTTTTGAAGGTAAATGCTGGTTTAGGTAAGTACGTAACACGTCGAACTCTTTTAATTTACAACCAAAGCGAATGACTTCTTGCCATGAGCTGAGATCAACGCGTACAGCATCATCAGGATCACCAGCAGAATCATCAAAATTTAAAACGACAGGTGTTCTGTTATTTACTGAACTCATGATCGTGTTTCCTGTTTAACATGCCACTGATGATCTGCTTCAAATAAAGGACGTAATTTCTTTAAAATAAAACGTAAGGCAGGTGAATGTATCCATACCAGATGTCGGGTAAATGTAAATTTAGCACCCAGTTGAGCTTTGACTTCAGGGTCTGTCCAACCTGCGATGTAAAATTTGAGGTTATGGGTTAGGGCATAGTCTAAATTTACGAACCAGCTAATAAAATATAAATTGTAGTCTTTTGCGAGCGGATAATTTAGCCCAATATATTTATCAACCAGATTGTCTTTGTATTCATAACAAATGTTATAGCCGACTAGGGTTGTATCTGCCCAATATAAAAAGACTTTACCGCCACTGTGCATATCTTGAAGAATTTCTGAAAAAAACTCAGGGCTGAGTAGGTCAAAATGTATTTCGCTTTGGTGATAAACGGCCAGATAGAGTTCATATAAATATGTTCTAAACTCATGATCATTAAAGCGTTCATCGCCCGTAGATAACTGTTCAATGTTTAATTCATTTAAACTTTTGAGTTTACGTTTAAAGTTTTTACGGCGTGGTTTAGAGAGTCGAGAAAGATATTCTTCACGGCTTGAAAAATCGATAGGAACATAAGCTAAAGCTTGTCCTTCTACAGATAGAAAACCCTTTTTTTCTGCTTCTTGAATAAAAGTTTGACTGTAATTATTTTCAAGATCGCTGAGCAAAGGTGAGTCTAAAGGAAGATCTTTAATAATACCTAACTTAATTTTCTGGTCATTATTTTTTAAAAAATCTGCTATTGAGTCTAGAGGAAGTCCATTAGGTAATAAGCTGTATTCTGTGACAGTTGTCCCGATAAAACACGTTTTAAAATGAAGGAGTTTTCCCCAGATTTGATAGCTTGGTAATGCTTTAATTTTTTTAAGAAGGACTGTATCTAGAGTCGTTAATAAATCAAACTCTGTATAAAAATAAGGTAAAAAATCGCTAGGCGAATGAACCTGAAAACTTAAAGGTGGATGCTTTAAAAAAGCATCCACCACCGCCTGAGGTTCTAACTGATTCAGGTTTATAGTCATAAATTAATTTTATATTTCCCGTTTAGCTCGAACTAATAATTGGTCAAGTAATACCATCGCTTGATCGATTTCGGCTCTTGAGATCTCTAGTGAAGGTGCGAATGTAATTACGTTCTTGTAATAACCGCCTACATCTAACACCAAACCACATTGTTGACCTTGGTATTCAAGGGTACCTGAAAGACCGATATCGACCATTTTATCCAACAATTCTTTGTTTGGAGTAAAGCCATCAGCCTGACAAATTTCTGCACGTAATGCTAGTCCTAATCCATCAACATCACCAATTTCTGGATGACGTGATTGCAAGTCTTTTAGACCTTCTAGGAAATAAGCACCACTTTCCATGATTTGTTTTTCGTAATCTTTTTCAGCCAACATGTTCATGACTTCAAGTCCAACTGCCGTACCAAGCGGGTTAGACGCAAACGTTGAGTGAGTTGAACCCACTGGGAACGTTTCAGGATTAATCATTTCTTCTTTTGCCCAAATACCGGCAAGTGGGTTTAATCCATTGGTCAACGCTTTACCAAATGCAACAACGTCTGGCGTAATATCGAAATGTTCGAAAGACCAAAGTTTACCGGTACGGTAGAAGCCCATTTGGATTTCATCGACAACCAATAAAATACCGTGGTCATCTAGAACTTTTTTCAGGCCTTTATAGAAGTTTTTCGGTGGAATAACGTAACCGCCAGTACCCTGAATTGTTTCAATATAAAAAGCCGCAAATTCACTTTCACGAACTTTAGGGTCCCAAACGCCGTGGTATTCATTTTCAAAAAGACGCGCGAATTCGGCAACTAACTTATCTGCATATTCTTCTGGTGTCATGCCTTTAGGACGACGGAACGGATATGGGAATGGAATGAACTGAGCACGCTCACCAAAATGACCATAGCGGCGGCGGTAGCGGTAGCTTGAAGTAATTGAAGATGCACCTAAAGTACGGCCATGGTAACCACCTTCGAAGGCAAACATACGGCTTTTGCCTTTGCAGAAGTTACGTACAAGCTTTAATGAATCTTCAATTGCTTGAGAACCACCTACGTTATAGTGAACACGACCTTGTACACCTGTTTTTTTAAACATGTCTTCAGCAATGACTTTGCTGAGTTCAATTTTAGTTGGGTGCAAATATTGGCTGGCAATTTGAGGAAGTTTATGAATTTGGTCGATGAGCGCTTGATCTAAACGTGGGTTTTTATAACCAAAGTTAACCGCTGAATACCACATTTGTAAGTCTAGATAGGGGATATTCTGGTCATCAAAAATATAGCTGCCCTGACAATCCGTAAAAATTTTAGGTGGGTTTACATAGTGTACTGTATCGCCATGTGAACAATACTTTGCCTCATCTGCTAGAAGTTGCGCTTCATTAAGTGGAACGCGATTATTAGAACTAGTTGCAGAAGCGCTTTCTTGCTTGAATGTATGATTGTTGTTCATACTTCTATTCCTTTTACGGTTGGTATTTTCAGTATGTATGTTTTAGATACAGAGGCTGAGTGAAAAAATTGGTTAGAGTTAAAAAGTAAAGGTAAGCCCCACAGCAGGTGTAATATCTGTGCGTTTTTTTACCATTGGACTTTTAAACTGTTCGTTTGATAGATAGTTAAATTCAACAGAACTAAAAGCGTTCACGTGTTTGGAAAGTTTGTAGTTGGCTGTCATGCTCACAAAAGGCGATATACTCTGGCCCGGTTCATATGCTGCGATACCACTCCGTTTACTTTCAGCATCACTGACGCCGTAGTAATACTGGTTATATTTTGCGTTGTTCCATTGGAAACCAGCTTCCGGATAGACGGTCAAATTGCCTTTGTCTAGCTCAGCAAGATAAGAAGCCCTTAAGATAGTACCTTTACTACGGGACAGGACATCGGTATTAAGCCGTGCTTTAAATCCGCCATACGGTGTAATACGCATATAACTTGCACCCGCTAGAACAGACCATTTGCGCTTATCTAATAAATAAAGTTCACCACTTGGATCATATGAGTTGCCATCATAGTGTCCATCGAGGCGTAATTGATTTTTGTCATCTTTGAAGAGGTAATAACCGGCATCGTCGCCTTCAATATAGAATTTGTCATTGTCATAGAAAAAAACAGGTAAAATTGTTTGATAGGTTTTATGACCTTTATAAGCTTGAAAATTTACAGAATAGTTAAAACCCATTGTTAAATCTGGTGAGGAGCTTTCTTGTGCATAAGCAGGGCAGTAAAAACAACTACTGGTTATTGCTACTGCTATGGAGATTTTTTTCAATGGTTTAATCATAATCAGTCTTTCTAGGGTGAAAATAATCGTTTTCTGGTTGTGTTCTGTTCAAAATTTTTTTGAATATAAAAGTTAATTCTTATGCAAATCTTAATAAAAAATTAAATCTAACTTAATTTTGTATTTTTCTGTCTAAATCTTCCATTTTTTAAGAAAAAAATGTCTTTATGAATTTGGTATGATCATTCATTTTAGTGAAAAATATTTTTAAGTATTTGATTGTAAAATACATAAGTAAAATAATTGCTAGTTCTGAATGCTTTAATTCATTTGTTTGTTATTTATACTCTTGTAATTAATGAAATAATATAATACTTAATCCAAAATTTTTTTGAAGACTCCTAATTAAAGAAATTTTTAAGATTTCCCACCTAAAGTCAGACGGTGTTTTTTATAAAAATTCTTAAATTATTCGTGTGAGGCATTTTATGTTCATGGTCAACCAGCATTACTATACAGATCACACTGTACCTTGGCATATTTTATGTGACTTTGATGGGACAATCAGCTTAAAAGATACGACGGACTATTTGCTTGAAACTTATGCAAAAGCTGGTTGGGAAGAAATTGAGGAAGAGTGGGAGCAAGGCAAAATTGGTTCCAAAGTCTGTATGCAAAAACAAATTGAGCTGTTGGATGTCTCTATTGATGAGTTGCAGCAATGTCTTGACCAAATTGAAATTGACCTCGGCTTTATTGAATTAGTAAAGATTACTGCCCAGTATAAAATTCCGTTGACGATTGTAAGTGATGGGCTTGATTTCGTTATTCGCCATATTTTAAAAAAATATAATTTGGAACATTTGCCTGTAATTGCAAACCATCTCGTTCAGACAGGTGAGAGATCATGGCGACTCGAGTTTCCAAATCAAGAAGCGAGCTGCATAAGTCAAAGTGGAACTTGCAAATGTAAGATTGCAAACCAGAAACCTCAAAATCAAATTATTTTGATTGGAGATGGGCGTTCAGATTATTGTCTGGCTGGAAATGCAGATTATGTTTTTGCAAAAAAATCTTTGATAGACCATTGTAGAGAAAACCATATTTTCCATACAAAGTTTGAAAACTTTGTAGAAATTTATCAACCCTTGGCTAAGCTATTAAGCAGTGATTTTGGAATAGACACTCCAGTGACGGTGATTACATGATAAAAGACAACTCATTTTTTTTATCGGGGAACCGAACTGGTATTTTACTCATTCATGGTTTGACGGGTACGCCAAATGAAATGAGAGGAATTGCACGTGTACTTCATCAGGCTGGCTATAGTGTATATGGCGTGCAGTTGGCTGGACACTGTGGTGATGTCGAAGATTTGGTAAATAGCCGATGGGAAGACTGGTTTAATAGTGTAGTTGCAGCTGCAGAAAAGCTAAGAGAGCATACAGATCAGCTATTTGTGGCAGGCTTATCGATGGGATCTTTATTGGCATTAAAGTATGCCTCAGCTTATCCTGTCGATGGCGTAATTGCTTATAGTCCAACCTTTCAATACGATGGCTGGAGCATTCCTTTATGGTCAAAAGTGCTTGCGCCTATTGTTTTGCCGAGTGTTCATTATTTAAATATCTGTCGTAATAATACCTTTGACGAAGCTGAACCATACGGAATCAAAAATGAGGTATTACGTTCGCGTATTGTTCAGGCTATGAATAGCGGTGAAAGTAGTGAAGCAGGTTTACCGGGAAACCCGTGGCATTCATTGTTCCAGTTACAGCGTCTTTCGCGTAATGTTCGTAAAAACCTCTCAAATATTACGGCTCCATGTCTGTTATTACATGCCTATGACGATGATATTGCTCACCGAAGAAATAGTGAGTTAATTTATGCCAAAGTGAAGGGTCCTAAGACCTTAATCTGGCTTTATAACAGCTATCACATGATCACGATTGATAATGACCGTAAACAAGTCATTGAAGAATCCATTCGATTTATTGAACAATACCAACATCCAAAAAAGCAGTCAGAACATCCATCAACTCATCACGAACGTAAAACTTCACCTGAAAAAATTGGTGAGCTTTTATGAATATTGTGGTGTTCAGTGTATGGATGCTAACCATTTTGATTGATACTGTTGGGCAGTTGGCTTTTAAGGCCGCTGCTCATGAAAGTAAAACCAATGAAGGGCTTGAGCATTGGTGGTTCATGGCGAAACGTCCATGGATATGGCTCGGTATTTTTTGCTATATCTTTGAGTTTGTCGTTTGGCTTGCTTTCCTCTCGTTAGTTCCACTCTCTATTGGGGTCATGTTAGGCTGTATCAACATTGTCGTGATTATGCTTGCTGGGCGCTTATTCTTTAATGAAAAACTAACTCGAAATCGCTTAATTGGTGTAGTTCTGATTGCGGTCGGTGTCACTATTGTTGGGATTGGGGCATGAAAAAATTTTATATTATTGGTTTTTTAATATTAATGCTCTTCGATACATTGGCTCAAATCAGTTTTAAGTTAGCTTCCATTCATGCGATGCCTTTAACTTTTGATGTAGATTGGCTGTTCCGAGTTTTTGGACATCCTTGGATTTATGGGGCTTTTATTGGATATATAGGTGCCTTTTTTATCTGGATGAACTTATTAAAGCATGCGCCTATAGGGCCGGCTTTTGCAGCTTCACATTTAGAACTCATCACGGTGATGTTTTTGTCGATTTGGCTGTTTAATGAACCGCTAACATTTACAAAAGTTACTGGCGCTATTCTTATTTTTGCAGGTGTTTGCTTCTTGGCTAAAGACGAAGAAGAGAGCCATAGTCATGAAGAAGTCGCCACAAAATAAAATATATGTATTCTTTTAAAGCGATTATTTTTACAGCCGCTGACTTTGTGAAAGTGAGTGGCTCATAAAAGATTGTTTTAGCCAAATTATTTACCTCTTTTTAATTACTTTTAACGTACTTACCTCAACAGTCTTAAAACAGCTATCATTTAGGTTGATATTACATAATCAAAAAATGACATAGAGACTTTAAAATGAAAAAGCTTGTAATGACTTTAGCTGTTTTGATTCCGCTCTCAAGCTATAGCTTAGCCAATGACTCGACGGGTTACGTCGGCACAGGTGGCATTCAGTATTTAAAAAACTCTCAAGTTGCTATGCAAAGTGAAGATTTATTTATAAGTAAAAAGATAATTAGAGTTGATTATCTATATAAAAATTTAAGTAATAAGGATGTCACTGAAACTATTTTATTTCCGCTACCACGTGTAGATAACTTTTTTGAAGCAGATTTTGCAAATACTGAAGCACTTTTAAAGAGCTTTAAAATTGTGGTGGATGGTCAAAATATAAAACCCGAAATGCATGTCAGAACGTTTATTCAAAAAGATGAAAAATCACCTTTACTGGATGTAACTGATGAGTTTAAGCAATGTGGTTTTACTGAAAAAGATATGCTCAATCCATGGACGCGCAACAATAATAATTATGATGATTATGTAGATAAGCTAAAACAATGTAATAAACCACAAATGCAGAAAATTTTAGCTCAATTTGAAAAAGATGATGTGATCCCATGGTCATCTCAAGTTATTTATAGCTGGAAGCAAACCTTTAAAGCAAATGGCTTAACTAAAATTCACCATGAATATAAGCCGTTAGTGGGTGGTTCTGTTGCGCTATATCCAGACGAAGATAGCAAGCAATTTTGCATGGATAAACAATTTAAGCAGGGTCTTAAAAAAGCTCAGGCAGAACATTCGCCGTTTAGTGCTTTAGGTTATATTTTGACGACAGGTGCTAACTGGGCAAAGCCTATTGAAAACTTTAAGTTAACAATTGAACGTGATAAAGATGAACTGGTTTCATTTTGTTGGGATGGTAAAGTCAATAAAATTAGTCCGACTCAATTTCAAATGACTAAAACCAAGTTTGTACCAAAACAAGACTTAGACGTTATTTTTGTTCATCTGCCATAAGCTCATACAAACTTTAATCTGTATAAAATTGCATCACTTTTGATTGTGTGTCATAACCTAACTATGGCGCACAATAACAAGAGGATGCCGTATGTTACTCAAGGGAAAAGTAGCAGTAATTTTTGGAGGCAGTGGCGCGATTGGAACTGCGATTGCGCAGGTTTTTCTTCGTGAAGGAGCACATGTTTATTTATGCGCAAGAGATTTAAATAAACTGCAAAACATTGCGACACAACTGCAAAAATACGAAGGCGCGGTACATACCGTCAGGGTTGATGTGCTAGATAGCCAAGCAACCAGTGAGGTAGTTGCTCAAATGGCTCAAGAGGCGATCGGTTTAGATATCGTCATCAATGCGACCAGTTTTATTCATAATCAAGGCAAAGAAATTCTAGAGTTAAACCTTGAGGAGTTTGTCGGGGGAATAAATCCATTTCTAACGGCGCAGTTTAATATCTCTAAAGCTGTGATTCCTTATATGGGCGGTAAGCGCGGCGGAACCATCATTTCAATTGTGGCGCCTTCAGCACGAATGGCGATACCCGGGCATTTAGGACATATTGTGGGCTGTGCTGGAATTGAGGACTTTATTAAAGCTCTTGCCAGTGAGCTAGGCCCTAAGAATATACGGGTACTCGGTGTGCGCTCACATGCAATTATTGATGCTGTTCAAGCGGGTTCTTATACACGTGAATTGTTTGAGTCTAAAGCACAGGCAATGGGACTTAGCATAGGACAATGGCTTGAAGGTGCTGCTCAGAGCACCATGCTAAAACGACTACCGACACTTTCACAAGTTGCAGAAACCGTTGCTTTTCTTGCATCGGAACATGCGAACTCGATGACCGCAACGGTTGTAAACATGACTGCTGGCACAATAATCGATTAGCGTAGTTTATTTCTAATCCAATAATCTAAACTGAAATAACGGCCGCCTCCAAGTACAAGAAGGGCAAGTAGCATAATCATATAGGTCGCGGCAAATTCAATTCCGTTATTTAAAATAACAAACGAACCGCTCGATGTAAGCCAGTCATAGTTGCCATAGTTCTGTAAAATCTCTCGAGCTTTATCTAACTTTTCAGCGGAAGCCAATACTTGCATGTTCGCGAAGGGAGCATGCGGGTCTGCAATTGCTTGCCATCCATTTGGGAGGTGTACCGTAAATATTGCAACTAACATGGTAATAATAAGAGGAATACTAATTAAACGGGTAAATAAACCTAATGTTAAAAGTATGGCACCTGCTAGTTCAGTTGACGTTGCAAGCACGGCCATTAAATAGGGAAAAGGAAGGCCCAATCCTCCATCTGAACTGCCGAACCATTCTACAATGTCATTGAAGTGCATCAGTTTATTTGTACCCGCCATCCAAAATATGGGGACTAGGTATAATCGAATAGCCAATGCGGCAATGCCGTCAATATGTTGTAAAGACTTACCGAGGTTTTGATAATATCGAGATAAGCCATAAATAAAGTTCTTCATGATAATTTCACATCCAATGCGATTGAATAATAATTAGTCGGATGGAAACTGTATTTCTTACATAAAAATTTTTTTTATTTACGGTGTAATAAAAAGGGATTTAGTCCGTCTAACTTTATGTACATGTGTACAAACCGAGAAATTAGCATTAAAGGAATACGAAAATGAACAAACTCAACTCAATGACTTCAGTGGCAGCATTATTAGCACTTTCAGTTGCAGGTGCTACGCAAATGGCTGTAGCAGCAACCAATACAACAACTGAAGTACATGCAACTAAAGCAGCTGATGGTAAATGTGGTGAAGCGAAATGCGGAGCTAACAAAATGAAAAAACATGAAAAATCTGCGGAAGCAAAATGTGGAGCAAATAAAAAAGCAGCAGATGGTAAATGCGGAGCAACTAAGAAAGCAGCGGACGGCAAGTGCGGGGCAGATAAAAAAGTTGCTGATGGCAAGTGTGGCGCCAAGTAAACAATCTAATCATGGATGATGTCGGCCTTCTAGTAAGTGTCGGCATCATTTCCAAAAGGAGTAATCACCATGATGGAGTTGAATGGTGTGGGGCTTGGTTTGAGACGTGACTTTATAGATTCGTTTCTAGCTGCAAAAACATATCCGGACTTTATCGAAGTTGCCCCAGAAAACTGGGTAGGTTTTGGTGGTCGACATGCAAAACTACTTGCACAGTGTGCTGAAAAAGCACCGTTAATTTGTCACGGCTTGTCATTATCTATTGGAGGGCCGCATCCACTTAATCTCGAATTTATAGGTAAAGTAAAAAGCTTTTTAGAACAATATGATGTACCAATTTATTCTGAACATTTAAGTTATACAAATGACGGCGGCTATTTATACGATTTGTTGCCCATACCGATGACAGAAGCCGCTGTTAAATATGTGGCTGAACGTATTTTACGTGTGCAGGATATTTTAGGAAAAAGATTAGTTATAGAGAATGTTTCTACTTATTTAATGCCGAATGCCGAAATGAGTGAAGCTGAATTTATCCGTGAAGTAATGCAACATGCAGACTGTGATTTGCTCCTTGATGTAAATAATGTCTATGTCAACAGTATCAATCATGGTAGCGATGCATTTGGTTTTATCCAGAAAATGCCAAAAGAAAGAATCCGTTATTTACATATTGCTGGGCATGAAAAAGTTCAGAAGAACTTATTAATCGATACCCATGGGGCAGAAGTTTGTGACCGTGTTTGGGAGCTATTGAGATATACCTATCAAGTATGTGGAATAAAACCGACATTATTGGAACGCGACTTTAATATTCCATCATGGCAAGAATTAGAAGAGGAACTCGCCAAAATTAAACTCATTCAACAACAGGAGAGTGGCTATGAAGGGAAATCAAATATCCTTCCAAACCATGCAACGACAGTTTTGTGACTGGATTCGTGATCCTGATTTGGAAATACCTCAAGCACTTCCTGCTCAACGAATGCAAATTTATCGGGACATGCTTTTTAATAATGTCAGCTCATTTATTGAGTTAGTTTATCCGGTAGCTCGTGCGATGTTGCCAGAATTAAAGTGGCAACAATTGCTGTTAGAGTTCTTTCAAAAAGCTAAGAGCCGCTCACCTTTATATAATGATATTTCTTTAGAATTTAGAGAGTATTTAACAGAGCAACAGCATCCGATATTGCAAGAATATCCTTGGTTGGCTGAATTATTGCAGTTTGAATGGCTTGAACTGTATTTAGATACTGTCGAAATTGAAAATGATGTTTTACACGAAAATTATGCTTGGCAGTTAACCACCAAAGTATGGGTATTGGTTTATCAATATCCCGTTTATACGTGGACAACTTTGATGACGCTAGAACAAGTTGAACTTGCATCAGGTGCAGTAATGGTCTGGCGCGATCAACAAGATAAAGTATGTATTGAACAGCTTTCGCCTTTGTTTGCTATGCTGATTGAACAGTTAACGAAAAATATAGCGTTAACTGACCATGATATTTTCACACTCATTCATTCTGTACTTACTGACTTGTCTGAGCCTGAAATTTATCTGCAAATTCAAGAACTCAAAAACCTCTTAACTCGACTACAATTAATTCAAACTCCCCATGATTTTAAAGAGGTACAAGGATGACTTCAGCCGCGGCATTACATCATGACGATCTAGGGGATCAACTGCATAGCCCAGCGTTTTTACAAGATTTAAGGCAGCAAATGATTAAATTTGCTTTTTTACAGTTGTCCTCACTTCCGCAAGCTGAAGATGTGGTGCAAGAAGCATTAACGAGCGCTTTTCAACATTTAGATTCATTTAAAGGGCGAGCTGCGTTCAAAACATGGGTATTTTCTATTTTAAAAAATAAAATTATTGATGTACTTCGGCAAAAGTCGCGCTTGGTTGCCATGTCTGAATTATTTAAAGACGAAGAAAGTGAACTCAGTGTTGATGAATTATTTGATGCTTCAGGACACTGGCATAAATATGAAGCACCTCAAGCATGGCAAAGCCCTGAAGAAATGATAGAGCAGTCAGATTTTTGGATAATTTTTGAAGCCTGTTTAGATCATTTGCCTGCCAAATATGCTCAAGTTTTTATGATGAGAGAGGTGATAGAGCTGAGTTCTAATGAGATTTGTAGCAAGTTAGAGTTATCTATTTCCAACTTTAATGTGTTGATGTATCGAAGTCGTACCCGATTACGCGAATGCTTAGAAAATAAATGGTTATTGAAGGAGGATTGTTCATGTTGACATGTCGACAAGCCACTCAACTTTTGTCTGAGAAACAAGATAGACCTTTGTTTTTACGTGAGCAAAGTAGTTTGCAATTACATTTATTGGCATGCCGATCATGCCGTCGTTATGCAAAACAGATCAAAACAATTAGTCAGCTTTCTAAAGCATTTAAAAATTTGGATGGCTAACTTTAGTTAAAAATTTATTTATTGCTAGCCTTAACACGCTAAAAGCTCCCATACTATAAAAGTAAAGGAATTTTTAAGACAGGATGAAACGTGAATTTAAAGAATCTTGAAGCATTTTATTGGGTTGTGACTTTAAATAGTTTCAATAAGGCCGCGACTAAATTACAAACGACACAGCCTGCGGTATCTCAAAAAATCACATCTCTTGAAAATGAATTAGGCTTTAAAGTTTTAGACCGAAGCTTGCGACAGTTTAAATTGACCCATAAAGGCAGAACATTATTTAAATATGCCGAAAAGTTTATGCGTTTAGAAACCGACCTAGTTGCAGAACTTACTGAAAATCAGCATCTCACAGGAACTATACGTTTAGGCGTTTCCGAAACGATTGTGTATACATGGCTAGTCGAATATATCGAAAAAGTTCAACAAGAGTTTCCTAAAGTTTCGGTCGAAATTGTGGTGGATCTGACGCCTAACCTACAAGAAGGGGTACGTACTGGGGACTTGGATATGGCCTTTTTACTCGGGCCAACCTTAGCTTTTGAGTGTATTGAACAAGCACTTTGTGATTTTGAATTAAGTTTTTTGGCAGCGCCATCTTTTAAAGGTGGAATTGGGCAAATGTCTTTTAAGACCTTAATGTCACATACCATTTTAACCTATCCAAAAATTACCTATCCCTATAAAGAATTAAAGGCAAGAATGAAAGAAAAAGGGATTGATGAACCACTGTCAATTACTAGCTATTCTTTAGCGACTTTATTGCGTCTTGCCGAGCAAGGTTTGGGTATTGCGGTCGTGCCAACCTTAACGGCGTTAAAGGAAATTACCGACGGGCGTCTAGAAATATTAAATACACCTATTCGCTTAAAAACCTTTCATTTCACGTCTATTTATATTCATGGTAATGATGTTGCTTTGAAAGAAAAATTAACCGAGGTTGCTGTTAAAGTCTCGGCGAGTGCTATGAAAAGGCTTAATGAGCAAATCAAAAAATAAGCTGTTTTTTGAGTATCATTTATTCTTGTTTTTCCTTATTTAAAAAAGCTGTTTTGTATGTAAAACCATAAAAGCAGCTTATGCACTTCGATAAGTAAAATTTATCCTGAACTTATCTTTGAGTGTAAATTAATAAAAATCAATTATTTAAAATTTTAAATTTCTGTAAAAAGTCTTATTGTTCGTAGGGATTAGCTATGTTTTTATTTTAGACACAAGATTTGATCACCGATTGTGTTGATTGGGGAATAGGGAATCTTTGTCATTTTAAAGGATTAAAGAATATCGTTTAGGACAAAAAAATGGTGTTCTTGATTCAACTTGAAAATAGCGTTGTTAAGCTCAAATGGATGAGGAACGCATTAATATGTCTTTACTGAAATCTTCTTTTTTATCAGATCGCCAATGGGCCATTGTTGCCTCAATTTTTATGATGGCGACCTCTGCAATGGGGCCCGGATTTTTAACCCAAACTGCTGTATTTACAGTGAAGTTAGGTGCGGCATTTGGCTTTGCCATTTTAGTTTCCATTCTGATTGATTATGTCGTCCAACAGAATATCTGGCGAGTGGTCACACTTACCCAGATGCGCGCATCTGATATTGCCAATAAGGCCTTACCGGGTAGTGGTTATTTACTGGCGTTTCTGGTGATTTTGGGTGGGTTTTTCTTTAGCGTCGGTAATATTGCAGGTGCAGCTTTAGGTTTAAATGCACTTTTTGGCCTAGATACAAAGTGGGGCGGTATTTTAAGTGGTGCTTTAGCCATTTTGATTTTTGCTTCCAAAAAAGCCACGCTTGCCATGGATAAAAGCATGATCGTGCTGGGATTGCTTAAAATCTTGCTGATTATTATTGTGGCCGTCATTGTGATGCCCCCAGTTGGTCAAGCTATACATCAGACATTTGCACCAGATCATATCGACTTTGCCATTATTACCACTATTGTGGGCGGTACAGTAGGTGGCTATATCTGTTATGCGGGTGCACATCGCTTACTCGATAAAGGCGCTGTTGGACCTGAAAATATTAATGAAGTTGCCAAAGCTGCGACCAAGGGTATTGTTGTAGTCGGCATCATGCGTTATGTGTTGTTCTTAGCATTCTTAGGTGTGGTAGTAAGCGGTGCCCATATTGATTTAGCCAGCCATGACGCCAATCCGGCAGCCCAAGCATTTCAATATGCGGCAGGCACATTTGGTTTTAAATTATTTGGTTTAATTTTCTGGGCGGCGGGTATTAGTAGCACGATTGGTGCAGCATATACCTCAGTTTCATTCTTTACTGCATTTAAAAAGAACTTAACACCAAAACAGACCAACTATACGACCATTACCTTTATCGCATTAGCGTTATTGCTCTATGTGTTATTGGGTGCAACTCCGGCAGGTCTACTCATTTTTGTGGGTGGTTTTAACGGTTTGGTATTGCCAATTGGTCTTACAATTTTTGTATACGTAGCTGCGTGCCGTAAAGATTTGATGGGTAATTATAACTATCCAAAATGGTTACTTATTTTGGGTGGATTAACATGTTTGTTGACGTGGTGGATGGGTTATATGTCATTTACGACAGTGTTTAACTATTTGACCAAGCTTTAAGCCAGACGACATGAATTGATAAAGGAATAATGCCATGTTTGTAGATTTAAATAGTGATTTGGGCGAAAGCTTTGGCTCATGGAAAATGGGTAATGATGACCAGATTTTACCTGTCGTGACCAGTGCCAACATTGCTTGTGGTTTTCATGCTGGTGACCCGCTCGGCATTTTAAAAACGGTTCGTAAAGCAGTTGAACTTGGTGTGACCATTGGTGCTCATGTGTCTTACCCAGACCTTGTAGGCTTTGGCCGTCGTAATATGGATTTATCGCGTGACGAACTCATTGCCGATGTGCTTTATCAAATTTCTGCACTCGATGGTTTAGCGAAAGTAGCTGGCTCAAAAGTGCAGTATGTTAAACCACACGGTGCGCTCTACAACACCATTGCCCATGACCAAGCTCAGGCAGCAGCCGTGATTGATGCCATTAAAATGTATAACCCTGAACTCGTACTAGTTGCTTTAGCTGGGTCGAACTTAGTCGAACAGGCACGAGCTGCGGGTTTAAAAGTTGTGTCTGAAGCATTTGCGGATCGTGCTTATAACAGTGATGGCTCATTGGTTTCCCGCCGTTTAGAAGGTGCGGTTTTACACGACTCGGCATTTGTTGCGAGCCGTGTGGTGTCTATGCTTAAAAATGGTGGGGTCGAGTCAATTGATGGTGTATTTACCCCAATTCAGGCTGACACGATTTGCCTACACGGCGATACCGATGGCGCACTAGAAATGTCGGCAGCCATTAAAGCCGAGCTTGTAAAAAACAATATTGAAATTCGCCCATTTGTAAATAAAGCATAAGGAAGAGCGCAATGTATAAGGATATTAAAGTCGATCCAGCTCAGCTTGAAGCCGCATTAGATGCACGTTTAAAAATCCGTGCAGGTTTTGATAAACCAACAGCAGGCATGGCTGCGGGTATGACGCAGGTCAACATGATTTCGGTGCCAAAAGATTGGGCGTATGACTTTTTACTTTATGCACACCGTAACCCGCAAAGCTGTCCAGTGCTTGATGTGCTCGAAGAAGGCATCTATGCAACTAAGCTTGCAGAAGACTCAGACATCCGCACTGACTTCCCACGTTATCGCATTTGGAAAGATGGCGAAATGGTCGATGAAGTGACAGATGCAAGAGAGATTTATAACGCTTATCCTGATTTGGTGACTTTCTTAATTGGTTGTAGTTTTTCGTTTGAAACAGCTTTGCAAGAAGCAGGTATTGAAGTTCGCCACATTCATGACGACACCAATGTGCCGATGTATCTAAGCAATATAAAGTGCGAACCAGCAGGGCGTATTTCAGGAAATATGGTGGTTTCCATGCGACCAATTCCATCTCATCAAATTAGTGAAGCAGTAAAAATCACTGCACGTATGCCAAGTGTACATGGGGCACCTGTCCATATCGGGCACCCTGAAAGCTTAGGTATTAAGGATGTAAATAAGCCTGACTTTGGTGATGCTTCTCGTATTGAAGCGGGTGAAATTCCAGTGTTTTGGGCATGTGGGGTAACACCGCAAGCAGCAGTGATGAACTCGAAAATTCCTTTTGCCATTAGTCATGCACCGGGTTACATGTTTATTACCGATATTCCTGACCGTGCTTGGATGGGCTAAATAGCTAAAGAAGAATTAAAAAGGATAAGCAAATGCGTTTTTTATCGGTAAACGCCGATTGTTTTCTGATTGAGCTTGCGAGTTTAGAAGAAACATTGGCGTTGTACAATAAATTGCAAAATACGCAATTGAATGGAATTAAAGACTTAGTCCCCGCTGCAAAAACAATTTTGGTTTTTTTTAATGAGATCGAAACCAATTTTAAAACGCTAGTTGCTTCAATTCAGAGCCTCAAAGTTGATTCTGGATTTGAGCGTAGCGGCCAAGAAGTGATTGTGCCGATTCGTTATGATGGCGAAGACCTTGCTCAGGTTGCCGAGTTGCAAGGTTTATCAGTGGCTGATGTGATTAGAAAACATCACCAAAGCGTGTGGAATGTGGCTTTTATTGGGTTTGCGCCGGGCTTTGCGTATATGAGCAGTCCCGATAAGCCTTTTACCGATATTCCGCGCTTAACGGTTCCGCGTAAAAAAATACCGTCAGGCTCTTTGGGCTTGGCTGGAAAATACTCTGGAATTTATCCAAAAGACAGTCCGGGTGGTTGGCAGCTGATTGGTACCACATCGGAAAAAATGTGGGATTTAGAGCGTAAAAATCCTGCTTTGTTGTTACCGGGTATGACCGTACATTTTGAAGATGTTACGCATCATCCAACTACGGTGACTGTACCACAGCAAATTACGCCTAAGGTTGAGCCGAAACAATCTGTGCCACTGTTTAAGATTACTACACCAAGTTTACAAATGCTCATTCAAGACGAAGGGCGTTTAAATCAGACCAATATTGGTGTTGGCGTAGCGGGAGCAATGGATTTATCTGCCATGCATAGTGCCAACCGTATTGTGGGTAACCCAACCGATACACCCGTCATTGAAGTTTTAAATGGTGGGCTAAAAGCCAAAATGCAGCATGCGGGTGTTATTGCGGTGGCTGGGGCTATTTCAAACATTCGTGTGAAATTTACCGATGGTCAAATCGCAGACTTTGCAAGTTATCAACCGATTGATTTGGATGAAGGCGATGAATTTCAAATTCTGCCACCGACAGCAGGCTTAAGAAACTATCTGGCAGTTCGTGGTGGTATCGACGTTGAACCTGTGCTCAATAGTGCTTCGTTTGACAGCTTGGCAGTGTTAGGGCCAGAGCCTTTAAAGCTTGGAGATACCATTTACCAAGGACAGGTGAAGGCAGCTAACATTAGTGTAAATGAAGTGGGCAAAAGTGATTTGCCAAAAGCTGGTGAAGTGGTTGAGCTAGATATTGTGATGGGACCGCGCACAGACTGGTTTGAACAAGACAGTATTGAGCTGCTCTGTCAGCAAGAATGGCTCGTGACCAATGAAAGCAACCGAGTTGGGCTAAGACTTTCAGGTGAGCAGCCCCTAACTCGCAAAATTACCCATGAACTCGAAAGTGAAGGCACTTGCATTGGCGCTTTGCAAATTCCACCGAGTGGTCAGCCCGTTTTGTTTATGAATGATCATCCTTTAACGGGCGGATATCCGGTCATTGCCTCTGTTGCTAAACACCATTGGGACTTGGTGGCACAGATTCCGGCAGGTTGCCACATCAAATTTAAAAAAATTGCCGAATTTACAGATTTTGAGAATGAATGATGAATACAGAAAAATTATTGATTGCTAACCGTGGTGAAATTGCCGTTCGTATTATCCATGCTTGCCGTGACATGGGAATTGCATCGGTGGCGTTATATGCAGATGACGACATTGGTAGCATGCATGTCGAACTTGCAGATGAAGCATGGGGCTTGGCTGGTGCGACTGCCAGTGAAACTTATTTAAATATTCCTGCCATTATTGAAGTTGCGAAAAAATCAAAAGCGACGATGGTGCATCCGGGTTATGGCTTTTTATCTGAACGTGCTGAGTTTGCCCAAGCCGTGATTGATGCAGGTTTAAAATGGGTAGGGCCATCACCAAGTGCCATTGAAAAACTAGGCGATAAAATCGAAGCACGTAAAATTGCTGCTTCGGTGGGTGCGCCGTTGGTTCAGGGTACGCAAGACCCACTCAACAATGCAGATGAAGCTTTAGAGTTTGCCAAGCAGTTTGGTTTGCCGATTGCCATTAAAGCCGCATTTGGTGGTGGTGGCCGTGGCTTAAAAGTCGCGTGGAAACTCGAAGAAGTCAAAGAGCTTTATGAGTCGGCAGTACGTGAAGCAAAAGCTGCCTTTGGCCGTGGTGAATGTTTTGTCGAGCAATATTTAGATAAGCCACGCCATGTAGAAGCGCAAGTCATAGCCGACCAACATGGCAATATTGTGGTGCTTGGTACACGTGATTGTTCGTTGCAACGCCGTAACCAAAAGTTAGTCGAAGAAGCGCCAGCGCCATTTATTAGCGATGAGATTTACCAGCAAATTTTAAGCTCGGCAAAAAATATTTGTCAGGCGGCAAACTATGTGGGTGCGGGAACAGTTGAATATTTACTGAGCCGTGACGGTAAGCTTTCATTCTTAGAAGTAAATACGCGCTTGCAAGTTGAACACCCAGTGACCGAAGAAACTTCAAAAGTCGATTTGGTGGTTGAGCAAATTCGCGTGGCACAGGGCCATGAGCTTTCTATTAAAGAAACACCAAAAGCACAAGGCCATGCCATTGAGTTTCGTATTAATGCCGAGGACCCAGCTCGCGGGTTTATTCCTGCTTTTGGCGTGTTGAGTTTGTTTGAAGCGCCTTTTGGTAACGGGGTACGAGTTGATACAGGCGTTCGCACAGGTTCATTAGTTTCTAGTCATTTTGATTCACTCATGGCAAAACTGATAGTGACTGGTCCAACTCGAGAAGTTGCTATTGCCCGTGCTAAACGTGCTTTAAAACAATTTAAAATTGAAGGTGTGGCTTCAGTTTTAGACTTCCACCGTGCGGTACTTAATGAACCTGACTTTACAGATGAATTTAATGTACATACGCGTTGGATTGAAAATGACTTTAAGCAAGATTTAAAGCCAACCAAACGTGGCATTCCAAACCATCAACAACCAATGCTGCTCAGCTACATTGAAATTGATGGCAAGTTACACCGTTTAGGTTTACCTGCGGGAATGTTTGCACAAGGCCCAGCAACCGCAACTCCCGCCCAAACAACCGAGCCAGAAGTGAGTGCCGAGCATTTACTTGCGCCAATTAATGGTGTGATTAGCGCTTGGAAAGTTGAAAATGGTGAGCAAGTCACAGAAGGCCAAGTGGTTGCCATTATGGAAGCCATGAAAATGGAAGTTCAGGTACTTGCACACCGAAGTGGTGTTATTCAGATTAGTGCAGAGAAGGGGGCAACCTGCCATGCTGAAACCATGATTGCCAGCATTAATTAAAATTTGAATATGTTATTTGGCCTGATAATGTTTTTAGCTTGATCAGGTCAAATCGAGTGCTTATTAATTAACTCAATCAGGCATATTTTAGGTTTTCATTAACCATTTTCAACTTGAAAGCCAGAACGGGTTATGAGATATTTGTCACAGATTAGTGGTATAAATATTGATCACTGTATTTGAAGCTCGCTTATGCGAGCTTTAATTTTTAGCCCAGTTTAAGCATTTCTCACTTAATGAACTGGCAGCATAAAAAAAATTTGAGAATTTGGCACTCACTCACAGGCGAATTGAAGAAAGCGAATGAAAATTCTACCTTCATCTGAATATGATCAAATTCTAAAATACAGTGTCTATTGGCTCGTCATATCAATTGTGATTGGAGTCGTTGCCGGGCTGGCATCCACTCTAATCTTTGTGGCTTTTGATATTTCAAACAAAGTCCGCAGTCTGCATCACTGGCTCATCTACTTTCTGCCTTTTATAGGCTTTGGTATTGGTTATCTCATTAAAAAATATGGTTCGCCGATTGAACGGGGAACACATTTACTCATAGATGAGATTCATCAACCCAAGTCGTTTATTCCAAAACGAATGAGCCCCATCATTTTTATTACCTCAATTTTAACGCAGTTGTTTGGTGGTTCGGCAGGGCGTGAGGCGCCAGCGGTTCAGCTTTCGGGTGCCTTAATTGACCATTTAAGCTATATATTAAAAATCTCGGAAGACAACCGAAAAATCTGTTTAATCGCCAGTATTGGAGCAGGTTTTGCTGGGGTGTTTGGTCTGCCTTTGGCGGGTGCAATTTATGGTTTAGAAATTACCGCTTTAGGTAATTTAAGATACTCAGCTATTTTTCCATGTTTTGTGTCGGCGCTGATTGCATCGACCATTCCTGAGCTATTTGAAATTGTGCATCCGCACGTTTTTTATGTAATTAGCGAGTTTCCAGCCATTCATTTTGGCACACTCATGAGCTTAATTGCGGCAGGATTAGTTTTTGGTTTGGCTGCACGCTTCTTTATTGCAGCCATTCACTTGGCAAGTGACCTCTTTTATAAATACATTCGCTATTTGCCATTAAGAACGATGGTGGGCGGTATCATCATTATGCTACTTACGTTGTTCACTGCACATCAGCAGTACAACGGTTTAGGTACAGATAAAATCATTTCATCTTTTTATGTACCGATTGAGTTTTACGACTTTTTTAACAAGACTGTTTTTACAGCCATTACTTTAGGTTCGGGCTTTAAAGGTGGTGAAATTACGCCGTTATTTTATGTTGGTGCGACATTAGGTAATGCTTTAGGGGCGGTTTTAAACCTACCACTTTCATTGCTTGCAGGCCTAGGGTTGGTAAGCCTTTTTTCAGGGGCAAGTAAGGCACCGTTAACATCTATTATTTTAGCTGTTGAGCTATTTGGAATGAATGTTGCGACTTATGCGATTATTACTTGTTTGTTGGCAGCGCTATTTTCTGGGAATTGTGGGTTGTATCGCCGTAAAAAGTTGATGGATTGATTAAGCCTTTCTAAGGGGTTGACTAGATTAAGTTAAACCAAGAAATTTTCTATTTTCACTAGAAAGAGAACTTAAATTAATATTTAAACCACCAACTCCGTATATTCTATGAAGAACTTTCTGATGTAAATCAATCATGTGGTTTTCAAGCTCAGTATAGTTAGTAATACAATCTGAGTATGCGGCTTTATAGCCGGATATACGTGACTCAATAGCAACCCCAAGATTAGCTAGCTTAATATTACTATCCAGTAATTGTTTGATTGAGCCTAATTGTAGTAATTCAGTACGTATCATATGCAATTGTTCACTTGTCAAAATAAGCTCATAGTCAGCATTACATTTTTTCTTACTTAAACCTAATCCTAAAAACTCAACTGTTTCGTCTGGGTTGTAAATTACTGTCTTTGAATTTAATTCACTAAGTAGGGGTATATCTAAATCTAATTTTTTTAAAGATGTACGGCAAAAACTATCAATTTGTTCACATTCATGCTTACTCTTAGCAAAGAAAATTAAATCATCAGCATATCTTACAGCGCTAAAACCATTAGCTTTAATTTCACTATCAAAAGTTCCTAAAAATAAATTTGCAAAAAAAGGAGACAAAGGCATTCCTTGGCGGACACCATGTCCTCTTCTAATTCCAAGTTTTTTAATCCGTGATGCTTGAGAATTTGAAGTGATTCGTACTTCACGATTTATTATCGAAAATAATAGAGGATGTAGAGAACGATGTTTAACTAAAGATTTAATCTTTTCCTTAAGTTTTTCACGGTCTACATTATCGAAGAATGCAGTGATATCAGTTTTATAAACCCAATTATGCTTCTTGCGAAGTTCACAGGCTTTCTTCGCCGCATCTTTGACTGTTTTTTTAGTGATAAAACCATAGCTTATACCATTATCAAGTTGATTATGATAATAATTGTTCAGTACATTCAGTAAAGCTCGCTGTACTATACGGTCTTCAATAGTCGGTACACAAATTAACCTATATTTACCATTCGATTTAGGAACTAAAAACGGATGGAGATCACTAAATCCATAAGATCTATCTAACAACTTTTTTGAAATTTTTTTTAATAGTTGTTTTTTATTATGATTAAAATCATTGAGACTCATATTATTTAAATCCAATGAGTTTTTAGATTGTTTTTTTGAATTTTTCCAAATATGTTCCCAAGCTTCTTCAAGATTAGATAGGCTTGCTACTTGAGCTAATGCAGTTTTTCCTTTTGTTGTCATCTGAATTCTTGCCGCAAACGTCTTAACCCTAGGGATTGCGTTAAAGAGGTGGAATCTCATGACTACTCAGCCCGTCATGGGCGAATGAATAGTCCAGAGACACGCCAGTGACCCATGACCAACTAGTGACCGTGGTATCAGTATGCCGCTTGGATACGTGCAGCGCAACTCGCAAAGAGATGCAAACCGTAAACCTCGCAACCGCCGCTGAGCAAATGAGAATGAGACGCAATAACGAATTGTTTAACTCACTCAAATCCAAATCCTCCCAATAACAAATGTGTAAATGACTTAATAGGGTACAAATACCATATAAAAGCCAATCGAAAACACAGCCAGAGTGAGGCGACGACTTACGCGCTTCCCCATCCGTGCTCATGGGCTGCCCCACACGCTCTTTACCCGTCCTCCCGACATTACCTAGGGAGGAAGACGGGTCCAAGCTACAAGACTCATGACTACTCAGCCCGTCATGGGCGAATGAATAGTCCAGAGACACGCCAGTGACCCATGACCAACTAGTGACCGTGGTATCAGTATGCCGCTTGGATACGTGCAGCGCAACTCGCAAAGATGAAAATTGGAAGCTACGTTCAAACAATAATGAGGATAATGGTTTATTTTTCAAGAACAAAATCAAATTATTTATAAAAAATTAAATCAACTGCTTTTTATTTAGGTAAGAATTAAATTTTTTATATTGGTATTTATGAGATTGTTCATTTAGTTATATTTTCCCTAATACCAACCGCTCTACTTTAATACAAATGTCATTTCCTACGCTTGACGCCAAGAAAACCGAATACTATCCTTTGCGAGCTGGCCTACATTGCCAGTTGGTTTTAGCAGACCATCAGCCAAAGTACACGAAAAAGTCTAACTTTTTTGTGGAAATCCCTGCGTGCCCCCTCTGCGGCGGAACGGGAGGGGGACACCTTCGGGTGTGCTGGATTCTTTGGCTCCAGTCTGCTAACCCTCTTTCGTTTCGCCACCATTATTTAGCAGTAATGCGGTGAAACTTCTTTTATAGCCAAAGGAGTTCGCTCATGCGTACAAATTCTTCTCATTTATTGGCCTACGCCAAAATTTCTGTATTTATATCGTTTAAACAGCCTATAAATCGGTTTAATCGACTCTAGGTTTTCTGCACCTTAAGAATCGTTACGGCTCAAAAATCATAGCAACAATAAACCTGAGATAGGCGAGCACACCTTTATTGTGCCGCTTTTGCATGCCCGTTTTAAGCACTCAATTTAAGAGTGACGGCATTTCTATCTCTTTTACATACAACAAAAAATTATTTTAAACGGTATAACTATGCCAAATTTAGAAGCTTCATTTAGAGCACTCAGAGTGCTTCATACAGCAAAAGATTTATTTATGGAGTATGGATTTCACAAAGTCGGTGTTGACCGAATTATTGCCGAATCCAAAGTGAATAAGGCCACTTTTTATAAGCATTTCCATTCAAAAGAAAGGTTCATTGAAATGTGCTTAACCTTTCAAAAAGATGGGTTAAAAGAAGAGGTGTTATCTATTATTCATTCATATCGTGAACTTATGGTATTTGATAAGCTAAGAAAAATATTTTATCTCCATGCCAACCTCGAAGGACTGTACCGTTTGCCTTTTAAGGCCATTTTGGAGATTGAAAAGTTTTATCCAACTGCTTACAGAGTGGTGGTGGATTATAGAAACTGGTTAGTGACCCAAATACATGGCCTACTTTTAACCATCAAACCCACAGCTTTAATGGAAGATGCTCACATGTTTTTGTTTGTGATTGATGGAGCAATGGTTCAGCTTTTAAGTAAAGAGGAAACAGATGAACGAGATAAATTATTAGAATATTTTTTAATAACCCTATCTTAGTATTCAATCTAAAATAAGAAAGCCCATCATTGGGCTTTCTTATGGTATTGGCTTCTTAAAATTTAAGTTTTTTAAGTCCACGGCTCACGCCATTTTGTAAGGCCGCTTTAATAATCGGGCCAATAAAAGGAACGCGGCCTTTAAAGCTAATGGTGTAATTCAAACGAGTTCGGTTATTTCCCAAGTCAGTAAATTGCATCACACCACGATGTGCCTTAATTGGGCTAATGCCACTTGTGATCGCGTACTCTATCAGTTCATTTTCTTTATAGACTAAATTTGTTTCAACAAATGAAGGTGTAAACGGAATAGACATCTTACGGGCAGAGCCAACACCGTTACGTGCATCCTTGCCGTTACTAATGCGAGTGACTTTAGCAGGGGCAAAAAGTTTGCTTAAGTTTTCGTGTTCACTCAAGGCTGCGAAGACCTTGTCTATAGGTGCATTAAATTCTTGTACGATGTTGATTTTTTGAGTTTTTAACATCTTGTTCCCTCTAAAGTAAATTTGACATGATTAATTGTCATAATTTTGATAGTAGCATGCTTTTCTCTATGCTGGAATTCTAGTTCGTCGGAGTAACTCCGGATAAAAAGTAACATTTTAAATAGAATTTATTTAATCATTTGCTTTTTATAGTGACTTGGAGCAACGCCAGTCCAACGTTTATAAGCTTGAGAAAAAGTAGATAAATCTGAGAAGCCTAATATTTCTGCCACTTGGCCTAAATTTAAATTTTGCGCTAAAAGGGAGTCGGCACGTCGATGCAAGGTTTCATTTTGAAGTGCTCTAAAAGAGATATTCTCGTCTTGTAACCTCCTTTTTAGCGTCCGTTCGCTCATATTTAACTTATTTGAAATCTCTTTAATATTAAGTAAAGTGCCAGAAGGAGCGTTCATTAAAAAATCGCGGACAATCATTGTGGTTGTTAAGGTGGTATGGCGTTGGCTAATAAGCTCCATACACAGCCTTTCACACATAGCAGCAGTATTCGGGTTTGCATGGGGTAGAGCGTGGAGCAATTGCGAACTATTAAATTTTAAAATGTTTTCTTTTTGATTAAATTGAATTGGAGCGCCTAAATATTCTTTAGGTATATTTAACAAACAAGATTCAGGCTCACCATATTTAAGATGAAATGCATCTAATTGAAATGAACCTTCATAAATATCGCTAATAACACGAAGAGTTGCAGCCATCGCACGTTCAAGTACAAACCGTTGTAACTCCTGTGTTAGGCCCACAGGTTCAGTAAAGCAAATCATGCACTCATTATTTTTTTGCTGAAAATTAATTTTAACAAAGGTATAGGTGAGGGCTAAATAACGTTGCACAAGTTGCATCGCTTCTAAGCCCGTTGCGCTACTCATTAGTGCGTAACCCAAAATGCCATAAGTTGTCAGTTGGTGGTTAAAACCAGTAATGAGGCCTAAACCTGCGGTGTGAGCAGATAAAATTTTAATTAAATTATTGATAACACCCAGTTCTTCATCGGGTGTAACAACACTGTTAGTATCATTTAAACGAGTCAGGGTTAAACCAGTACCGGCTAACAGATGTGATCTTTGAATTTTTAATTGATCACCTAGTTCTAATAATAGCTGTACGCTAGATGGAGCTCGTAAATAATCTTGAAACTCTAACATCGGTTGGCCTAAAAACTAAAATGCGTGTCCCAATCTAGCATGGTTGATGAGAAGACTAAAGCCTAATATTTATTCATCAGATAGCAACGAGTAGTAAAACAATGAATACCGTTCAACCAGCAAAGCCGATAAATATGATGCGGCAATTAATGAGTAAATTAGGTGTAATTGGCCTAATGGTTTGTGTAACAGGTGTATCTTCAGCTCAAGAAATAAAATCAGGAGAGTCTGTCATGGGTTATCAAAATCAAGCAGCTTGGCAACAAATTGAACAATTCCTTCCTCAAGAATTTCATATTCCTAAAGACCAGTTACCCAAAGAAGAATGGTGGTCTTGGAATGGTCATAACATCCATTTGGATACTTACCGTAATCCAAATGCCAAAATTAAAGTGATTTTATTTCACGGTGTGGGGACCAATGGTCGACAAATGTCGATGATTTTAGGAAAACCCTTGGCTGATCGAGGTTATGAAACAATTGCTGTCGATATGCCCGGCTATGGTGTCACTCAAGTTAAAAAGGGTAAGCCGATTAGTTATAACGATTGGGTGCAAGCTGGTAGCGATTTAATTGATGTGGAATTGGCCAAAGATAATCGTCCAGTTGTACTGTATGGCCTAAGTGCTGGTGGTATGTTGACTTACCATGTTGCTGCCAAAAATAAAAAGGTTAAAGCTATAGTGGGAATGACCTTCCTTGATACGAGTGACCAAAAGGTAAAAGATACTGTAGCAAGCAATTTGTTTATGAGTCGGGTAGGTACGCCAATTACACATTTAACTGCTAAAACGCCGTTAGCATCAATGCGTGTTCCAATGAGCTGGGCAAGTAAAATGAGTACTTTGGTGAATAATAAAGATGCCTTAAAGGTCTTTATGAAAGATAAAACTTCAGCAGGTAACTCGGTTTCTCTGACCTTTTTAGATTCATATATACATTATAAACCTGAGGTTGCACCTGAAGACTTTGACGTATGTCCTGTCTTATTGACCCAACCTGAAAAAGACCGTTGGACACCACTTGATTTAAGTACGCCTTTTCTTAGCCGTATTCATAAAGTGCCGGTAAAAACTGTGATATTGGAAAATGCAGGTCACTATCCATTAGAGCAACCGGGGTTATCTCAAATGGTTGATGCAATAGATAGTTTTTATACAACAACAGTGAAATAACGGGTAGGTTCTTACCCGTTTTTTAAATTTTAAATATAGAGGGCAAAGTGAGCTCAAATCACGTCTGACCAAGAAAAAGTTAAGAAACTATATTTTACTTTTATTGTTACTTAAACATAGATCACTTTGCATTTGAGCTATAAGCCTTACGTGAAAAGTAAGAATCGTTGCAAACCGTAAAGAAAGCCTCCTCATAATCAAATGACATGATAGGAAATTGAGGAATAATAAATGCGCGCTCTTACTTACCACGGTGCCGAAGACGTTCGAGTTGAAACGGTTGCAGACCCTATTATTCAAGAACCAGATGACATTATTTTACGTGTAACCGCCACAGCCATATGTGGCTCTGATTTACATTTATATCGAGGCAAAATTCCAAAGACTGAACATGGCGATATCTTTGGGCATGAATTTATGGGTATTGTTGAAGAAGTAGGCCCCGCAGTCACTCACGTGAAAAAAGGCGACCGTGTAATTGTGCCTTTTGTGATTGCTTGTGGTGAATGTTTCTTTTGCCAACTTGACCTGACCGCTGCCTGTGAAACCACCAATACAGGGCGTGGTGCAATTATTAATAAAAAGCAAATTCCACCTGGTGCAGCTTTATTTGGTTATAGCCATTTATATGGCGGAGTACCGGGCGGCCAAGCAGAATATGTTCGTGTCCCAAAAGCCAATAAGGGGCCTTTTAAAGTGCCCGGGTCATTGTCAGATGAAAAAGTGCTTTTCTTGACCGATATTTTGCCTACGGCTTGGCAGGCAGTGAATAATGCCCAAGTGAAACGTGGCTCAACCGTTGCAATTTATGGTGCAGGGCCAGTCGGACTATTAAGCGCCGCTTGTGCCAAGATGCTTGGTGCAGAAAAAATATTTATGGTCGATCACAATGAATATCGATTGAACTATGCGGCGGCAACCTACGGCGCTATTCCGGTTAATTTTGATGAAGTCGATGCGGCCGAATTTATTATTCAAAATACCGACAATTACCGTGGCGTCGATGCGGTGATTGATGCCATTGGTTTCGAGGCAAAAGGCAGTGTCATTGAAACAGTGCTCACCAATTTAAAGCTTGAAGGTTCAAGTGGTGCAGCACTTCGTCAATGTATAGCCGCGGTTCGCCGTGGTGGTGTGGTGAGTGTACCGGGTGTATATGCAGGTCCAATTCATGGTTTCTTGTTTGGTGATGCTTTTGATAAAGGTTTAACTTTTAAAATGGGTCAAACCCATGTGCATCAATATTTACCGCTTTTATTAGAATTTATTGAGCGTGGTGACTTGTCACCTGAAACGATTATTACCCACCGAATGAAATTAGAAGATGCCGCAGAGGGTTATCGCATTTTTAATGAAAGAGAACAGGAATGCCGTAAGGTAATTTTGATTCCTTAAATCCTTCAGTTTACAGTTTCACTTTAAAAGCCTCTTACTAAAAGGGGCTTTTCTATTTTGAAATGCACAATTTTGAGTGCAGCTTTTTATTTTTGAACTTAAACCGCACCTAAACAGCCCAAGTTTAGTATTACTTTTAGGCAAAAACGTAATACTAAGCTGGCATGTCCTTTGCATAGTCTTAAGCAATCAAAAGTGATCTAGGGTTCCGATACTTTACGTATGACTGGACCGAGAGTTCACGGTTCCTAGCGAACTACACGGAGGGATAAAAGCCCGGGAGGAAGTCTAAAACTATCCGACAGGAGTAGCTATGAACACTGCAAGTTATCATAACAATCAGGCGATTTGGACCGAACTTTTACCCGGAGGACATCACTGGTCGGGTCGTATTCAAAAAGGAACTATTCTTAGATTTACATCGCTTGGCGCTCAGGCAAATGTTTCTTTGTTTTGTGTAAATGCTGCCGATGTGCTTGAACGTTTCAATATGCCCGACAGTTTAAAAGGGCAACACACCGCCTATTTAAAAGCTTCCAATGTGCTGTACTCAGACCTTGGCCGTGTCATGGCTTCCATTGTTCATGATGATCATGGTTGGAATGATGCACTTTGTGGCCCAAGCCGACCTGAGCAAATTGAAAAGCAATTTGGTACGCGCACCTTTCAAGATGCCCGCAATGATATGTACCAAAACGGCTTAGATAGCTTACTCATTGAAATGTGTAAATACGGACTTGCCAGCCAAGACCTGAGTGCAGCCGTTAACCTATTTTCTAAAGTTGTGCCAGATGAAAACGGGGCTTTGTCTTATGTCAGTTCTGACAACACCAATCAAACTATTGAACTGCGTTTTGAAATGGACTGCTTAGTATTTTTATCTGCTACGCCGCACGGTTTAGACACCAGCCCAAGCTATCAACCTGCCGATATTCAACTCAGTTTATTTAAAGCCTATTCACTAACAGACAGCGATATTTGTCGTGATGCATGTTCGCAAAATCAGCGTGCGTTTCAAAACACAGCCCGCTACTACGCACTTAGCAATATTTAAATCAGGAGAAGCATCATGACAGTTTTACAATCATTTGAAAAAGCAGTTTTAAATGAAGTTTGTCCTGCTGGCGAAGCGTGGATGTGTGAGGTTAAAAAAGGCCAATATTTTCGAATTATTGACCTTGAGGGAAACCAAGCGGTCGATACTTTATTTATGAGTGCCGAAAACCCGACTGAGCGTTATAGCGCAATGGATACTTTGGCTATCAACCAACAAATCTATTTAGAAAAGGGCACCAAGCTCTACAGTAACTTTGGCCGTCCAATTGCCATTATTCATGATGATAACTGCGGTCGTCATGACACTATTGGTGGTGCCTGTTCATGTGAAAGTAATACGGTTCGCTATGCACATGAAACCTACCCAATGCATAGTTGCCGTAACAACTTTATGTATGCCTTGGCAAAACACCCGATTGCAAAAAAGCATGGCTTAAATGTCCGTCACATTGGCCCAAACATTAACTTTTTTATGAATGTGCCTGTGACACCAGACGGTCAGCTTAAATTTGATGATGGAATTTCAGGACCGGGTAAATATGTAGAAGTTCGGGCAGAAATGGATTTAATTGTTTTAATTTCAAATTGTCCGCAGCTCAATAACCCATGTAATGCCTATAACCCAACCAAAATTCAACTGGTTGTCCGTGAAGCGGAAGGGGTATAAGCATGTTTAAAAAAGTTCTGATTGCTAACCGTGGTGCAATTGCCTGTCGAGTCATTCGCACCCTTAAAAAACTCGGGATCGCTTCGGTTGCGGTTTATTCCGAAGCCGACCGTGATTCGTTACACGTAACTTTGGCCGATGAAGCTTTTCTGATTGGGCCTGCACCTGCCAATCAAAGTTATTTAAACATTGAAAAAATCCTTGAGGTAGCAAAACAGTCGGGCGCAGAAGCCATTCATCCTGGTTATGGTTTTTTGTCTGAAAATGCCGAGTTTTGTGATTTATGTGAAAACCAAGGTATCGCTTTTATTGGGCCAACTTCAAGCCAAATGCTCGATTTCGGTTTAAAACATACCGCGCGTGAGCTGGCTATTAAAAGCAATGTGCCTTTACTTCCGGGTAGCTCATTACTTGCCGATGAAGCCGAGGCCTTGTTTGAGGCAGCCCGTATTGGTTATCCAGTCATGCTGAAAAGTACCGCGGGCGGTGGTGGTATTGGCATGCGTTTGGTTTGGAATGAAACAGAGTTAAAAGATGCTTATCAAACCGTGTCTTATTTGGCACAGGTCAATTTTAAAGATGCAGGTTTGTATTTAGAGAAATTTGTACAACATGCACGCCATATCGAAGTACAAATTTTTGGTGATGGGCAAGGGCAAGTTTTAGCGTTGGGTGAGCGTGATTGTTCGGTACAACGTCGTAATCAGAAAGTCATTGAAGAAACACCCGCGCCACATTTAAATGAACAGCAACGCGACTATCTTCAAAAAGTTGCCATTCAACTCATGCAGTCGGTGAACTATCGCTCGGCAGGCACGGTTGAGTTTGTCATGGACACCGAAACCCAAGAATTTTATTTCTTAGAGGTCAACACGCGTTTGCAAGTCGAGCACGGCGTGACCGAGCAAGTATTTGGGGTCGACTTAGTCGAGTGGATGGTTACTTTGGCAAGCGGTGACTGGTCAGCACCAACAGAAAAGTTAGAGCCAACAGGACATTCCATTCAAGTTCGTCTTTATGCCGAAGACCCAATTAAACAGTTCCAGCCGAGTGCAGGCTTACTCACACAGGTTAAATTTGACCCGCAAGCCCGAGTCGAAACATGGGTAGAAACAGGTTCAACAGTGTCGTCTTTTTATGACCCAATGATTGCTAAAATCATTGTGACTGCTGCAACACGGGACCAAGCCATACAGGCAATGAGCGCTAGTCTTGCCAACACGCAGGTGGCTGGCATTGAAACCAATCTGGAATATTTGCAGAATATCATTGCTTGCGATGTGTTTGCTTTAGGTACTCAAACCACCCGATTTTTAAATACCTTTGAATGGAAAACTCAAAAAATTGAAGTGTTGCAGGCTGGCATTCAAACTGCCATTCAGGACGTAACAGGCCGATTAGGTTATTGGGATGTTGGTGTACCGCCATCAGGTGCCATCGATCCACTCAGTTTAACTGTCGCAAACCAGCTTTTAGCCAATGAGCCAAATACCGCAGGGCTTGAATGTACCTTGCAAGGGCCAACTTTAAAGTTTCACTGCGACAGCCAAATTGTCATTACGGGCGGTGATATGCCTTCAAAACTTGATGGTGAACTGGTACCGATGTGGCAAACCATCAATGTGAAAAAAGGCCAAGTTTTAAAATGCGGACTTATCCGTTCAGGTTGCCGTAGCTATATTGGTGTGAAAGGTGGTTTCGATGTTCCTGAGTATTTAGGGTCACAGGCGACTTTTACTTTGGGGCAGTTTGGTGGGCATGCAGGTCGTAATTTATTAATTGGTGATATGCTGCCAATTACTGAATATTCCGCTCAAACGACCATAGCTCTGGCTCAAGCACAAATTCCTAGCTTTACCCAAAACTGGGAAATTGCCGTGATGTATGGGCCACATGGCGCACCAGATTTTTTCACTAAACAAGATATTGATACCTTCTTTGCCAATGAGTTTGAGATTCACTATAACTCAAGCCGTACAGGCATTCGTTTAATTGGGCCAAAACCTGAGTGGGCACGTGAAGACGGCGGTGAGGCAGGCTTACATCCATCCAATATTCATGATAATGCTTATGCGATTGGGGCAATTGATTTTACGGGCGATATGCCAATTATTTTGGGGCCGGATGGTCCGAGCTTAGGCGGCTTTGTTTGCCCTGCGGTAGTCATTCATTCCGAGCTTTGGAAAATCGGGCAGCTAAAAGCAGGCGATAAGGTCAAATTTGTACCCGTGAGTTATGCGCAAGCAAAAGCACTCGATCAAAAATATCATCAAAGCTTAACCGCGACCGATACAACTCAGATCGATTTTAATCCAACCATTCAAGCAGAACCCGACACTTTAAAAGATGCCGTTTTAGCAACTTTAGAAGGTGAAGCTGACTTACCAAGCGTGACCTATCGACCAGCAGGAAATAGCTATTTATTGGTGGAATATGGCGAGTTAGTACTCGACCTAAATTTACGCTTCCGTATTCATGCGCTTATGCAATGGGTCAAAGATCAAAACATTCAGGGTATTATCGACCTAACACCGGGTATTCGTTCACTACAAATTCATTTTGATTCAATCCAGCTCGATCAACTTGAGCTTTTACAGAAACTTCAACAGGCAGAAGCCGAATTACCCGATATTCAAAATATGCAGGTGCCTTCAAGGACTGTCTATTTGCCTTTAGCTTGGGAAGATTCACAAACTCAACTTGCCACCGAGCGCTATACGCAAATTGTTCGTCCAGATGCGCCGTGGTGCCCAGATAACGTCGAGTTTATTCGTCGTATTAATGGTTTAGCTTCCAAGCAAGCGGTTAAGGATGTGGTCTATAGCGCAAACTATTTAGTAATGGGTTTAGGCGATGTGTATTTAGGTGCTCCCGTGGCGACACCACTCGACCCGCGCCAACGTTTAGTCACCACAAAATATAACCCTGCACGAACTTGGACACCTGAAAATGCCGTGGGCATTGGCGGGGCGTATATGTGTGTATACGGTATGGAAGGACCGGGCGGCTATCAGTTTGTTGGCCGTACCACTCAAATGTGGAGCCGTTACCGTAAAAATGCCAACTTCGAAGAAGGCAAACCATGGTTACTGCGCTTTTTTGACCAAGTTAAGTTTTATGAAGTGTCTGAGGCTGAACTTCTGCAAATGCGTGAAGACTTTAAAGCAGGCCGACTACAACTTCGCATTGAAGATGGTGTGCTTAACTTAAAAGAATACAACGAGTTTTTAAAGACGCATCAAGACAGCATTCAAGCCTTTAAAGATATGCAACAAGCTAACTTTGAGGCTGAGCGCCGCCGTTGGCACGAAGCGGGCTTACAAGAATATATCTCTGAAAGCTTAGATGCTGTAGATGAAGGCGAAACCGTAGTTATTCCTGAAGGCGGCTGTGCAGTCGAATCGCACATGCCAGGCTCAATCTGGAAAATCGAATGTACTTCGGGAGATATTGTTGAAGAAGGTGCAACCCTTGCAGTAATTGAAGCGATGAAAATCGAAATTCCAATTATTGCACCCGAACGCATGAAGGTCGAAACCATTACCATTGAAAAAGGGCAAACCGTAAAAACAGGACAAGTGCTATTTACTTTGGCACCAGTCGCTTAAACTAAAAGAGAGCATCGATATTGATGCTCTTTTTTATTATGCTTCGGTCAAATGCTTTAATAATTTATGGCCATGTTTTACCGCTTCTAATTTAATTTTTGACTCTGGGTTACCCGATAAAGGCGATACGTCATAAAGCAAAAATGTGCCGCTTAACTGCATTTGCGTATATTGAATTGAATGTTGAACTGATTTTAAAAAGCTATCGATTAAGTTTTCTTGGTCGTTCACCATGTTCGCTTCTTTTTGCCCGACCGTCATACTAATAATGACTTTTTTATCTTTTAATTTGTCGCCCTGAGAGCCATAAGCAAACTGATAAGTAAAAACTTCATCAAACCATAACTTCAAAATTGCCGGCATATTAAACCAGAACATTGGATATTGCAGAATGATGGAGTCGTGGCGTAATAACGCTTCTTGTTCAGCACTCACGTCAATTTTATAGTCCGGATAAAGCTGGAAAATATCTCGTACTTCAAGGTCCGGATAGGTTTTTACGAGTTCACTCACAATCGTTTTATTTGCAATTGATTGAGCGTAGTAGGGATGAGCCAAAATAAGTAAAGCCATAATTATGCCTTTTAACTATAAAAATAATAGTCACTATAATTTTTATAGTATGGGTGTACAATAACTATCAAAGTTGATAGGTGGCATTAAAAATGGCAAATACTGAAAATAAATGTGAAATCACCATGAATGGAAAAACCTATCCATGTCATATCAGTATGGCTATGGATTTGGTGGGTGGAAAATGGAAAAGCGTTATTTTGTATTATCTAAAAGATGGGCCAAAACGCTTTAATGAAATCAATCAATTAATGCCAACTATCACAGAAATGACTTTAAGCCTTCAACTCAAGCAATTAGAGCAAAGTGGCTTAATCTCTCGAACCGTTTATGGTGAAAAAGCACCGATTAAAGTGGTCTATGAAATGACTGAATTAGGCCAGTCTTTTAAACCTGTTTTAGAGTCTTTATCGCTATGGGCACATACAATGATTAACCAGTCATAAGATGACAAATTAACTTTTTAAAAAAATATAAATATTTAGCCCCATCCCTGTGCATGGGGCTTTTTTTGCCCAAAAATCATTCATAAATACCCATAAATCCCATCAAAACGACGCTTAAAAACTGGCACATTTTCTGCATCTCTTACCAGTAATACAAAAACTGAATTTGGTAATACCAAACTAGAGGTGCGATATGAACGATGTAAAACCTGTGGTTCAACCAAAGCCAACTTTAAAAGCCTTTTTAGTCGAATTGCTCAGCGTACGTGCAGGCGTATATATCAAGCAAAACAATCAGCCGCCTAAAACAAAAGGATAAGACTGTGGCAAAACAAAAGCTGGCTCGAATCAGTATTACCGTACCTGAAACGACACTTAACGCACTCGATCAAAAAATTGTCGAGCAGAACTATGAAAGTCGCTCGCAAGCCATTGTCGACATGATTAATAAACACCTGATTGCAGAGCAAGCACAGGCTAATGAAGTCATGGTGGGCACGTTGACGCTGCTTTATGACGCTAGCCAAATGACCTTGCGCAATCAATTGGTCGATTTACAACAACAGTTTTTAGCACAGGTGATTAGCTCACTTCATATTCAGCTCGACCAACAAAAGATATTGCAAGTCATGTTAATGCAGGGCGCAAGTTCTGAGCTTAGACAAATTAGCCAGCAATTTATTGTGCTGAAAGGGGTAATCAAAGGACATCTAGAACTGATGGATGCCGTCATGCCGCCTATACAGCAGAATGACTAAATGAGGAGTAGCGTGTTGAAAAATTTATGGACTATTCAAGACTGGAAAACAGCATATCAAAACGGGCAAATCCATCTTAAGGATCTGATTAGCTATGTGGCAGAAATTAAAAATGATGATCATGCATGGATTGAAATTGCATCGAACGAGCAGATTCAATCGCAAATTGATATTTTAAAAGACCAGAATATTGCTGACTTACCTCTATACGGTGTGCCATTTGCAGTTAAAGACAACATTGATGTCGCTGACTTTCACACCACTGCTGCCTGTAAAGAGGTTCAATATTTAGCGACACAAGATGCTGCCGTAGTAGCCAAGCTAAAAAAAGCAGGGGCAATTGTGATTGGTAAAACTAACCTCGATCAGTTTGCAACGGGACTAGTTGGCGTTCGCTCTCCATACGGTGCAGTAAAAAATAGTTTTAACCCCGAATATATTAGTGGTGGTTCAAGCTCGGGTTCGTCAGTGGTGGTCGCCAACGGTATTGTGCCTTTTAGTTTGGGGACAGACACGGCGGGATCAGGTCGTGTTCCTGCGGGCCATAACAATATTGTGGGTCTTAAGCCGACAAAGGGCTGGTTTTCTACCACTGGTTTAATTCCAGCCTGTCGGACTATTGACGTCATTTCTATTTTTGCACTGCATATTGATGATGCTTGGGCAGTCGCCAATTTAATGCAGGGCTACGATGAAACAGATGAATATTCACGAGCACATCCAGCCAATGTACCGACTCAATTTTCTAAACAGAAAATTGCTATTCCAGCTCAGCTTGAGTTTTATGGTGATCTTGAATCTGAAAAGGCCTTTTTAGTTGCAGTCGAGCGTGTCAAAAAACTGGGTTACGAAGTTGAGAGTATTGATTTCAGTGCGTTTAATGAGCTTGCTGCCGCACTGTATAACGATGCATGGGTGGCAGAAAGAACAGTCGCCGTTGAACGCATGACAACACGTGAAAAGGCTCATCCTGTTATTGCTCAAATTATTGCGCAGGCAGATAAATTCAAGGCAACAGATGCACTTCAAGCCGAATATAACCGCGCCGTGCTTTCTCGAAAAATTAATTTGGCTTTACAACCTTTTGTTGCCTTGATGGTTCCGACAGCGCCAACCATTTACACCATTGCTGAAGTTGAAGCCGACCCATTGACTAAAAATGCGCACATGGGAGCCTATACCAACTTTGTCAATTTTGCTGATCTTTCGGCTTTAGCTTTACCAAATGTACTCCGTGAAGACGGCCTACCAAGCGGGGTAACCTTTATTGCACCTGCGTGGCACGATCAGGCACTCGCCAATTTTGCGCAGCTTTGGCAAGCCGAAACATCGCTGAGTTTAGGTAAATCAACTCAACATTATCAAAAAAGTATAAACATCTACTCGAATCATTCAGTACAGCTTGCAGTGGTAGGAGCGCATTTAACAGGCATGCCACTTAATTTTCAGCTTACTAGCCGTAATGCTACTTTGCTCAAGAAAACCCAGACCGCAGAGACTTATAAACTCTTTGCCCTAAAAAATACCACGCCACCAAAACCGGGACTGCAATTCGATAAAGCAGGGACATCTATTGAAGTTGAAGTGTGGGATGTTCCATTAGCACATTTTGGAGCCATTGTGGCTGAAGTACCCGCACCACTTGGTATTGGGAATCTGAAATTAAAGGATGGTACATGGGTTAAAAGCTTTATTTGCGAAGCGTATGCCATTCAAGATGCAACCGATATTAGCCATTTTGGAGGCTGGCGAGCTTATATACAGTCACTCAATCAAACCGCTCAAAGCGTTGTTAGTAAAAATGTTGGGGAAGTTTCTATATGATTAAAAAAGCGTTGTTATCCGTATCTATTTTATCGGTAGTTGTATTGGGTGGATGTGACAATACGGCCAAAGTGCCCGAGACTAAACAAGACGCTCAGGCAACCGCAAATACAAAACCAATTACCATCGGATATAGTGATTGGCCGGGCTGGGTGGCTTGGCAAGTGGCTATTGAAAAAGGCTGGTTAAAAGAAGCAGGGCTAAATGTAGAGTTTAAATGGTTTGATTATTCAGCGTCGCTTTCGGCCTTTTCGGCAAATCAGCTCGACGCTGTGTTGGTCACCAATGGCGATAACTTGGTAACAGCTTCGGGTGGTACGCAAGGCATGATGATCATGGCGACAGATTATTCTGCGGGCAATGATGTCATTATTGCAAAAGAGGGTATTAACACCATTCAAGACCTAAAAGGAAAATCAATCGGTGTTGAAAAAGGCTTGGTTGATCATCTTTTATTGGCAACTGCTTTGACCGACCATAATATTAAATCAAATGAGGTAAAGCTGGTAAATTCAGCGACGAACCAATTACCTCAAGTGTTTAATAGCCCAAATATTTCTGCAATTGCTGTTTGGCAACCTGTTGCAGGTCAGGCATTAAAAGCAGTGGCAGGCTCTAAAATTATCTATACCTCTAAAGACAAGCCGGGTTTAATTTACGACACCTTAACAGTCAACATGAGCCACTTAACTGCTCATCAAGAGGAATGGAAAAAAATCATTCAGGTGTGGGATAAAACCGTTAAATATATTAATAACCCTGCAACCCATGCCGATGCGGTTAAAATCATGGCAAACCGTTCAGGGGTTGATCCAAAACAATATGAGCTAATGGTCAGCGGTACGCATTTATTAGATATCAATGCCAATAAAAAAGTATTTACTAAATCTCAAAATTTTGACTCAATTTATGGCTCTAGCTATCACGTCAATAAATTTAATGTCGAAAACGGTATTTATAAAACTGAACAAAATGTAGATGGGCTGATTTATCCAACACTCATAGAGCAACTTAAATAAACCCCATAAATCAAAAAGCCCAAGTTGAACTTGGGCTTTTTTGTGTTTGGCTTATTTTTCTGTACTGACTTGAGTCATACGCGGTATTTTGGGTAAGTCTTGCAACGCAGGGTCAAGCTCGTCTTCTTCAGCGTGAACCAGATAATCAACTCGTGCCCGAAGTTGTTTGAACTCAGATGTACTCATTAAATCGAGTGAACGTGGACGAGGTAAATTAACTTCAATAATTTCCTTAATTTCACCGGGGTTGGCTTTGAGTGCTACAATTCGGTCAGCCAGTAAAATGGCTTCATCCATGTCATGGGTTACAAAAATAATGGTGATATCAATGTTTTGCCATAAATCCATCAAGTGCTTTTGCATTTTTTGACGAGTGTGCGGGTCGAGCGCACCAAAAGGTTCATCCATGAGTAAAATTTTAGGTTGATTAACCAAAGCTCTAGCAATCGCAACGCGCTGTTTCATACCACCAGAAAGTTGATGTGGATACTGATTTTCATATTTTTCTAAACCAATAATATTAATCCATTCACGTGCTTGAGCTTCGGCTGTCATTTGACTCGCGCCGCGCATTTGCGGGCCAAACATCACGTTTTCTTTTACAGTTTTCCACGGGAAAAGGGTATAGCCCTGAAACACCATGCCGCGTTCAGGGCATGGGCCTGTAATGCATTCGCCGTCTACTAAAACTTCTCCACTATGGTATGGGTCTAAACCCGCAATGACACGGCTCAGTGTCGATTTACCGCAGCCAGAAGGACCAATCACACAAATAAATTCTCTTTTATGAATTTTTAAATCGAGCTTATTTAAAACAGTGCGTTCGCTTTGACCATGCTTAAACACTTGGCTCAGTTGTTTGGCCTCTAAAATAACAGGACGTTCATAAATTTTTTGAAAGTATTCATGCGCGTTAAATGTTGAATCATTCATTATTTTGCTCCCACTTTCCAAGTGAACATCCGCTCACCTAACTTCATTAATACCCAATCACAAACCAGACCAATTACCCCAATAATCAAAATAGCTGCATAGACATTGTCAAAGTTTTGATAGCGTGCCTGTTGAGTAATGAACCACGTAATACCCGAGGTCGTACCAATCAACTCCGAAACAATTAAATAGGTCCAAGCCCAGCCCAATAGCACACGTAAGTCACGGTAAATATCAGGTAAGGCCGCAGGAATCACCACGTGAAATAAACTTTTGAGCTTATTGGTACCAAGCGTATAGCCAGCTTCAATTAAGCTTCGATCTACCATTCGGGTGGTATTGGCAATAATGAGAATTTGCTGAAACAGAGTACCAATCACAATAATGGCAATTTTAGGTGCGTCATTAATCCCTAAAATTGCCACTGCAAGTGCACCAAATGCTGGTGCGGGTAGGTAACGGAAAAACTCGACAAACGGTTCTGTTAACAGGGAGATCCTCTTAGAAAAACCACACAAAATACCCAGTGGAATCCCAATCAATGAAGAAATAAAAAAAGCTGAAAATACCAGTTTAATACTGTGCCATAAACTTTGATGAAACCACGGCGAATCAGGTTGTTCAGGTGGTGTGGTAAACGCGGTGACCAAAGCCTTAGCGACTTCATGGGGAGCGGGTAAATAAATAGGGTTGACCAAAATACCTTGTGGTGGTGCAGAATTTCGGTTGACTGCATTTTGTGCTTCGAGATAGAACACACTTTTATCAACACGACTGCCTACTTGTAAGTAAGGAACACTGCCTGAACTCGTGATTTGTACTTGAGGATGCCAAATAAAAGGTAAGTAACTGATTGCGCACCAAAGACATATTGGAATAACGAAAGAACAAATACTGAGAATCAGCTTGTTCTTTCGCGTAAATTCCTTTGCAACATAACCCATATCGAGAGCTCCCCATTTTGATCAGTATTACGATTTTCATAAAACGTAATATTGTTAAGCAAAATAAGTGCCATCTTTAATATGCTTTAGATGAGTTAAGAAGACGAGGGAACTAAAGTTTCATGTAAATAAACCCAATAACTTTTTTTGTCTTCCACTTTAATGCAGGCTGTAGAAGTCCGTACTGTCTCGGTTTCATCAGTTTGCTGATGTTCCTGATATTGCACCCAGCAATAATTTTCAAATTCGTATAAAGCTGCGCTTTTAATAATGTCGATTTTTAAAGAAGGTTTCGTTCCGATATTCTGGCTAAATAAACTATTCACTTCGGCGAAACCAATGCTGTGACCCTGAACCGTAACCATCTTAAAATTTTGATCAAAGCTATCGAGAAGCGGGCTCAGGCTTTGCTCTGCATTTTTGCCTGTAAAGACATTTTCTATTAAAACATGTAGGTCTATTACACTTTGAATGGCTTGATCCATTTGATTAGACATGAGTTTTCTCCTTTAAAACGGGAATGAGTGAGAGTAAACAGAGCAAAGCTGCAATTAAAAAAGTTTGTTGATAGCGAAGTAGCTCGCTTGAGCTGGACATCAAGTTATATATCGAAATGAGAACAACAGTACCGACACTAAATGAAACTTGTCGATTAATATTCCAGAGCACGCTCCCTTGTAATAAATCTTGGCCCGAAAAATCGATCAGTGAACTAATTTGGGCAATATTGGCACTTAAGCCGCCTCCCATACCCATTAATAAATAAGCAATCACTAAAAAGCTTAGGGGACTAGTGTTTGAAATATAAAACAAAAGAAATATGCCAAAGCTATGTAGGGTTATTCCAATAATAAGAAGATACTTTTTTCCTAACCGTTGATAGAGTAGGCCGCCGCTAATCATGGCTGTGAATGCCCCAGTTGCATAGAGCAACATAAATAAACCAGTTTGTTTTGCATTAAAGCCGAAGTTAAGTTGTAAATTAAAAATATTGAGTAAATTAACGCCTGTAAAAATACCCGGAACGGCATAATAGACAATAAATGCATTACGTAAATTTTTATTTTTTAATAACTCAAGATTAAGAACAGGATGGGAAATTTTTTTCGCATGTTGAATGTAAAAAATAAGCATTCCCACTGAAATTAGAAAACTCGTTATAGCGAATAGGGCATGATGGTAATCACTATAGAATGAAAAGGAGAGTAATAAACATAACAGACTTATATTAAAGATAACTAAGCCTTTAATATCTGGTCTTTCACTCGAAACATTCTTTGTTGTTTTAACCCATAACCATGCCAGAGCTGCTGCCAGTAAAGAAAAAGGAAGGTTAGATAAGAATACCCATCGCCAATTCAATGAATCAATAATTACGCCTCCAATGGCAGGTGAAAAAGCTGGCGCAATCAGTGCAATTGCCATGATCATAGTAGAAATGCGTTGGCGTTCTTGGTTCGGGAAAAATGCGTATACGAGTGCTTGCCCGACTGGAATTAATAAACCTCCAGCTATTCCTTGAATAAATCGCCAAAAAATTAAGCTATAAATCGATTCACTAAAACCCATAAAGCAGATGCTTATCGAGAATAACAGCATCGAATAACACAATAATTTTTGGTATCCAAGTTTGGTGGCTAACCATAAACTCATGGGCATAATTAAAATGAGGCCGAGAATATAAGCATTTGTTACCCATGCGACCATGGATTGGCTCACTGAAAATGACGATGCAATATTAGGCAATGCAATTGCAGACATAAAAATGTTGATGCAATCAATAAAGAACCCAAGTAAAAACACTGTAGCTATTTTATATCGATATGACATACCTACCTCCGTGCAGGCAGGGTAAGATCCGGCTCTTTTATTGTCGATGCAAGCGAAGTAAAATCATTGTTTGATAATTTTAAACAATTGGCTTAATTGTGCAAAAAAACCTCAAACAAATAACCAGTTTTTTACAAGTTGTTGATTCTGGCTCTTTTACCAAAGCTGCGGAAATTTTAGGCTTAAGCCGATCAATGGTGAGTATTGATATAAAACAATTAGAAAAGCAGCTAAATACAAGCCTATTAATTCGTAACACCCGTAATATTGCATTAACTGAAATAGGTCAGCAATTTTATGAAGATTTTAAACAAATCCAACTTCAAATTGATGATGCCTTTGAACGAAGCCAACACTTAGGTACAAGCATTACAGGCACTTTACGATTTTCGTCTACCAATGAGTTTGGCCAACGTTTCATTTTGCCTTTGCTTCCTGAGTTTTGCCGGCTTTACCCACATATACGCTTACAGTATTCTTTCAACTCTTCTCTTGACGATTTAGTTACTGAAAAGTTAGATCTTGTTATTCGGTTAGGAAATTTAAAAAACTCATCTCTAAAAACTCGAAAAATCGGAGAATATCCAATTTATCTTGTGGCTACTCCGCAGTTTATAAAAGATCATCCAATAGAAAAGATATCTGATTTGGCAAATGTTCCTTGGATTAGCCACTCTTTATTAAACTGGCAAGATTCACAATATATTTTGCAAAACAGTTTAGGGGAGCAATATTCATTACCTTTTGTTCGCAGTCAGTATGAATCAAACTCGGTTACTGTAATTCATCAAATGGCTCTTTCATCTTTAGGTGTGGCAATTTGTCCTGCCTGGTTAGTTGATGAAGATATTCAAAACAATCACCTAATTCGGTTATTTCCAGATTTTTCGTTACCGTTACAAAGTATTCAATTACTTTATCCTCACACCTCTAGTTTGCCTGCCAAAACACGCGCCTTAATAGACTTTTTGGTGTTGCGTCTTTCTTTTAATTAGACTAAAAATTTTGTAAATCATGGAAGATAAAAGATTTTAAATGAATAGACAATTCTGTCTTTTTTTCATAAAATATTCATGATTCAAAACGGTCTATATCAAAAGGTATTTTAAGTGCATCTAAGATAACTAATGAATAGAAACCAAAAAAGTAGTGGAGCATTACAATTGAAAGATTATTTTGATCAAGAAATACAATTGTAATTGGATTATCAACAAAGCGTCTGAACGTGGTGATAGCCTAAGAAGATTTAAAAGGAGGAGATGCATTTGATGGAAAAATATTTAAAGTCTGTCGGGGCGTTATGCTAAGAGTTTTAATATGTATTAATGTTGATTAAAAAATAAATATTATTAAGTTTTTTATCTAAGAATCAGAATAATTGACTAAAAGAGTTTTAGGGAAAAATAAGTTAATTAGTTTTGAAATTTCAAGAATAAAATTGACGCTTATAAATCTAGATTAACCTTATAAAATTTTAAGCTATGAAAACATGTAGAGCTATCATCATCAGCTAGCATTCATTTTCTATTTTAATTTTCATGTCTGTATTAAGAAATATCTAGAAAAATTCTTCTATAAGGTATGCTTACTACTGTTTAGAACTTTATTTAAAATAAATAGACAGATTAGTCTTGACAACTTTATTAGCTTTATGTAGTAGGAAAACTTTTGTAAAGTGATTTGAGTTGTTACTAACCAAATAAAATTAACTTTAATGTCATCTAAGATTAAATATTCTTAAGAAATTGTTTCATAAGCTATAAAGGTTCAATATTTTGGATAAATTTATAGTAATTTTAATTCTTAATAAATTTCATATATATCAATTACTTATTTTTATTTACAAAAATTAACAATATTATTTTTTTGTTAGAAAAACTTTATTAAGCCATATTTTATAAGCATCTAAACTATTTGCTTTTAGTTTAGTTTGATATGAATTTTATATAAAATATGTTTAATTATATGATAAACTGCGTTCAAATTTTTTGAATATAAGGTTTAAGCCTGATTTTTTGATATTTATAAAATGTTAATTTTTCAGTAAAACCTTGATTAAATAAGAAGATAGAGGAATGAAAGTTGTGTTAAAGCAAAGTGTTTTGATACTTTTTTTAATTGGTAACTATGTTGGTTTATCTTGTGCACAAGCTGCAGAATTAGAACCTATAAAATTAAAGAAAAGCTGTATTAAGAAAAATCCTATAATTGAAGGTCAAACTGATCCAGAGTTGTTAAATCTTTTTAAACAAGTATGTGATACAGATAATTCTACTCAAAAAAATGATTTATTAGCTAAAGCAGCAATGCGTTTTTATCAGACCAACCAACCAGTTAAAGCCTTAAATTTAGCTAGTCAATTACAGAGTCAAAACGTTCGTGGTTCATTATTAACAGATGTATTGTTTTTATCTGGCGTAAGCATTGCAAATAACTCTTTGCAACAAATGCGTGGTCAGGAAATGCGATATTTAACGAATGACGTAACATATCCTCCTGCAAAGCAGTTAATTGAAAATATCCATACAGCAATGCCTGCACCTGATCCATCAAGTTTCAAAGCGAGCTCGGAAGGTGGTTCAGCTGATAATGAAAAAAGAAGTTATAGAAAACAAAATGTAGTACGTAATCGAGTTTCTACTCCTCGAACGACAACTAAACATACAGTAACTCCAGTAAAAACACCTGCAGTTAAACCAAAAACTGCGCCTGTTGCGAGTGTTAGTAAATCAAAAAGTTCGCCTTTTGACCCTTTAACTAAATAATCTGGGATAGAACCTTATGGCTAAAAGAGAAAGCGTACAAAAGAAGCTTCAACGAATTCGACCTCCTCGTGTTCAGCTTACTTACGATGTTGAAATTGGTGATGCAAAAGAAGCGAAAGAACTCCCGTTTGTTGTTGGTGTGATGGGTGACTTTTCCGCAGCATCTGAGCTTGAACGTACAAAGTTAAAAGATAAAAAATTTATTAATGTAGATTTAGATAATATCGATGAAGTAATGGAGTCGTTGTCTCCAAGAGCTGCTTTTCAGGTAGATAATACGCTAACTGAAGAGGGTGGGAAGATGGCTGTTGATTTAACATTTAAGTCAATGGAAGATTTCCGTCCTGAAAATGTTGTTCAACAAGTTGATCCATTAAAGAAATTAGTGGAGGCGCGCGAACGTTTAACTGATTTAAGAAATAAAATTTCTAACAGTGAACGTTTAGAAGATTTGCTTGATGAAGTTCTTAAAAATACTGATCAGATTCGTAAATTAAGTGCGGAGGCTGACCATGAATAATACTCAATCAGCAGCGATGCCACTTGTTGAAAATGAAGAAGTTAATCTTTTAGATTCGATTGTTGAACAAAGTCGCATTGCACGAAATGAAGAAGAACATTCACGTGCTAAAAGTTTAATTGGTGAACTTGCCAAAGAAGTAATGGCTGGAACCATTACTGTTTCTGAAAATATGACTTTATCAATTGATAAGCGTATTGCAGAAATCGATGCGCTGATTTCAAGTCAGTTAAGTCAGATTATGCACAATGAACAATTTCAAAAAATTGAATCAACGTGGCGTGGTCTTTATTACTTCTGCCAAGAAACACCTTCAAATCCGCTTATTAAAATTCGTATGTTAAATACGACAAAGAAAGAGTTGGTAAAAGATTTTCAGGGTGCTACAGATTTTGATCAAAGCACTTTATTTAAGAAAATCTATGAAGAAGAATATGGCTCTTTTGGTGGTGCACCATACTCAGCATTAATTGGTGATTTTGAGTTTGACCGCACGCCATCTGACATGTATTTGCTTGAACAAATTTCTCATGTTGCTGCAGCAGCACATGCACCATTTGTTTCGGCTGCTAGCCCAAGCATTTTAGGCCTTGAGTCATTTACAGATATTGATCGTCCTAGAGATGTTTCAAAAATCTTTGAAACTGCTGAATATGTTCAATGGCGTTCTTTCCGTGACAGTGAAGATTCACGTTATGTTGCATTGACGTTACCGCATGTTTTAGGTCGTCTCCCATATCATCCAAAAGAAGGCACTGCGACGGAAGGCTTTAATTTTATTGAAGATGTTTCTGGTGAAAATCACAATGAATATTTGTGGATGAATGCAGCTTATGCTTTTGGTACTCGTTTAACAAATGCATTTGATATGCATGGTTGGTGTGCTGCTATTCGTGGTGTTGAAGGTGGTGGTTTGGTTGAAGGTTTACCAGTCCATACATTTAAAACACAAGATGGTGAAGTGGTATTTAAGTGTCCAACTGAAATTGCAATTACAGATCGTCGTGAGAAAGAGCTAAGCGATCTAGGCTTTATTCCATTAGTACATTGTAAAAATACAGATTACGCAGCTTTCTTTGGTGCGCAATCAACTCAAAAACCTAAAAAATATGACAACGATACTGCCAATGCAAACTCGGCTTTATCAAGTCAAATTCAGTACATCATGGCTGTTTCACGTATTGCACATTACTTAAAAGCAATGATGCGAGATAAAGTGGGTAGTTTTGCTTCTGCTGGTAATGTCGAAGCATTTTTAAACGAGTGGTTGTCACAGTATGTATTACTTGATGATGGCGCTTCTCAAGAAGCAAAAGCTCAATACCCATTACGTGAAGCGTCTGTAAAAGTTGTAGAAGATCCTGCTCAACCAGGTCACTACAAATCTGTGGTTTTCTTGCGACCACATTTCCAGCTGGATGAGTTGTCGGTTTCTTTACGACTTGTCACTGAGTTGCCTCAGTCCTCAAATTAATCAAGGTCAGCTAAAGAATAACTTTAAATTAAAAATAGGAAAGTTCTAAATGAAAGATATATACGTTGAGTTTCGCGGTAAATATAAAGTTGATGGAGAATCTCGTGATTCTGAGCACAAAGGTTGGTTAGAAGTTAACTCTTGGTCTCATAACATTCGTCAACCTAAATCTGCTACTTCAAGTAGCGTAGGTGGTCACACTGCTGAGCGTGTTGAACATTCTGACATGGTTTTCGTAAAAGACTTAGATGCTACTAGCCCTAAACTATGGGAAGCATGTTCAGCTGGTTATACATTTGATGAAGTACAAATCGACTTTTATCGTGCAAATGGCGATAAACGTATCAAGTACTTACAAATCAAATTGAAGCACGTTCTAGTTTCTAGCGTGACTCCAACTGTTAACGAAGAAGGCGTTCCTACAGAAGCATTTGGCTTGAAATATGCTGCTGTTGAGTGGACTTATAACCAACAAGATATTAACGGTACTGCTAAAGGTGCTGTTACTAAGAAATGGTCACTTTCTAATAATACAGCTTCTTACGCAGCTTAATTATTTAAGTGAATATTTGGTGGAGGCTGACATAAAGTTAGCCTCTGCTGTCTCTAAATATGCTTTGTTGTGAACTCGAATGAACTTAGATCGGCTTTATCCATACGGATTTCGTTCAACTTTATTTGATCGCTTAATTCCAGAAAGTGAAGATTATGCAAAAGGTCTTTCTATTCAGCAATTAAGAGAATCTGTAGCAAAGGATTTAGAAGATTTGCTCAATAGTCGGGTAGCAAAGTTAGATCATGTAGTTGATGACTATCCACTTGTAAAGAAATCGATACTTCAGTTTGGGATTATTGATTTTGTAGGGCTCTCTACAGCCAACCCTTTAGACCGAGATAAAATTTGCCAATCCATTGAGCAATCCATAGCAGCTCATGAGCCTCGGCTAAGACAAATACGGGTAGAGATGTTGTTAGATGGACATAATATGGGCGCATTATGTTTAAGTATTCAGGCTTATCTAAATATTCACCCTCTATATGAACCTGTTGTATTTGATGCATTGTTAAAACCAACAACGCAGCAGTATGTAATTTCAGCGAGAACTTAAGCGTAGTGGGTGTGTTGTGATAGAAGAGCTTTTACCGTTTTATGAAAAACAATTACAAGAATTTGGTCAGCAATCTCGAGAATTTGCCCAAAAATATCCAAAAATTGCTCAGCGCTTATCTTTAAATCAAGAGCAAATTGATGACCCGCATATTGAACGTCTGATTCAGGCTTTTTCGCTGATTGCGGCTCGAATCGATAAAAAACTTACAGACAGTTATGATGTTTTTACTCGTTCTTTATTTGAGGTAATGTTTCCTCAATACTTACGTCATTTTCCTGCTTGTTCTGTCGTTAGTTTTGAAGATATTAATAAAATTAAACAGCTTACCGAACCTCATCTTGTACCTGATCATACCGTTTTGAAATCTCGTAGTTTTAAAGGGGTACAGTGTGAGTTCAATACAACTCAAGATGTAAAATTACTACCTATTCATTTAAGTGGTTTAGATTTTAAAACTACACCTAGTGCACATATGCACTTAAATCAAAATGCGACGTTAAGTTTTAAATTTGAAATTTTTAATAGCGCTCATGCATCTTTAGTTCACGAAAAGCTTCCTATTTATTTGGATGCTATTTCTAATTTTCCTCTTCAAGTACTTGATAGCATTTTTAAAAAAGGGACCAGTTTTGCACTTAAACATGGGCAAAAGATTGTAGAATTGGGTAAAAATCCATTCGAGCTGATAGGTTTTTCTGAACAAGAAAGTCTATTACCCCTCGATCAACATACGCATCATGCTTATCGTTTATTAATGGAGTATTTTTGTTTCCCAGAAAAGTTTAGCTATCTGAAACTTGATTTAGATTTTTTAAAGGGGTTACCTCAGCAAGTATCCGAATTTGAGCTTCTCACTCATTTCAAATTAAATTTAAACGATCAAGCCGTTGTTAGAAACTATTCTGAATTAAATATTGCAAACTTTAAATTGTTTACTACCCCAGTAATCAACTTATTCGAAAAATATGCCGAACCTCAAAAGATAGTTCATAAGCAACTCGAATATCCACTGGTTACAGATGCTCATCATCCTGAATTTTATCAAGTATATTCAATACTTGAGATGAATATGGTACGTGAAAAAACAAATCAAGAAGAAAGTTATGTTCCTGTTTTACCGTTTTTTGCAATGAGTCATTATCACAATGATACAGCTCGCTTTTTTTACTCAGTGAATTATCAAAAGTTACAGTCTAATTTTGTTGAAATGGGCTATTCCATTATTTCTAAAAATCTAAATCCATTTTCAACACGCTCAGATTTTATTAGTACCAAATTATTATGTTCAAACCGTGATTTGCCTCATGAAGCACTTGGTCAGTCTAATAACGTATTAAATTTAAACGATAGTAGCTTGGCGAGACGTGCGATTGTCTTAAAGCGACCAACCAAACCTTATAAGTTTGAACAAGGCCAAAGTGAGCAATGGCGTGTGATTTCGCATCTTTCATTAAATAGCTTAGCGCTTATGAAAGGGGATGCTGTTTCTCATGTTAAAGAGCTGTTGGCTTTATATAACTTACCGCAGTCAAAAGAAAATTATTTAATTATTGAATCAATTAAAAAATTAGAATTTTCACTTACCCATAAACTTGTAGATGGCAAACCATTTCCAATGTTTGTGAGAGGGGTAAAAGCTGAATTACAAATTGATTCATCTGTATTTAGAGGGCATAGCTTATATATTTTTAGTCAATTATTAAGTCGTGTTTTTAATTTAAAGGTTCAAATTAATAGTTTTGTTGATTTGGTGGTTAATGATTATTCATCTCAGCAGGAGTTATACCAATGCAGTCAGAACGTTGGTGGCAAGACTCTTCTATAACGGCTGAGTTGTTTCAACGCCCCAAATCTTTTGAATTTATTCAAGCAACACGGTTATTGCGTCATAGCCCAGCTAATGATGCCTGTTCGTCATGGACTGATCATTTCAAATTTGAGACCTCGTTTAACTTAAACTTTCCGGCCACTGAAATTGAAAGTTTAGAATTAGTAGATGAGCGTGTTCATTTAACAAACTTGATTGTTGGCCTTACCGGTATACAAGGGGCATTACCTTATACTTATACAAATAAAATTAAGCAGGCTCCACGGCAGCAACGAGCTGAAACTAAAGAGTTTTTGAGTTTATTTAATCATAAGTTAACTGGTCAGTATGTAGAGTCAAGTATTACTTATCACTTGCCTGTGCGATATGAAATAGAAAATAAAAATGATTATTTGGATATCCTGCATGCTTTAAATGGTTATGTTCGATCACAACATCAACAACAAGATTTGGATGAATATTTTGCTGAATTTTCGGGCTTAATGCAGGGGCAAAATAATACCGTTCATGCTTTGAAAACAATGTTGAGTTGTATATTTAAGCATGAAATTACAATTAAAGAGTTCATACAAGAATCATTTAAGTTAGCAAGTGATCAGTTAACAACTTTAGGTGGAAGCCAGCCTAGCTTACTTGGTATTAACACGTTTTGTGGGGAAACGATTCAACAAATTGATGGAAAAATTGAGATTCAGATAGGTCCACTTAAGCGTCAGCAATATTTAAAGTTTTTACCTCACCAAGAGCTTAGTTTAAAGCTTAAAAAAATTGTAGAAACATGGTGCAGTCCGACACTTTCAATCGATCTAAGACTGATATTAGATGAGTCGGAAATACAACCTGTTCGCCTGACTCAAAGCCAAGCCAATGGCTTAGGGCAAGGTGCTTTTTTAATGTCTCGCAAGCCTAGCACCCATAGCCATGAAACATGTTATAGCCTTATTGGAGAGCAAATATGATTAAAAAAATATTACTCTCATTCATCGCTATTTTTACACTTGTTAGTGGATTGATTATTTTCTACTGGCGCGATGTTCAATATAACCCTGATAAAGGGGATTTTTTCCTTTATTTTCTTTTGTTACCGGCAATTATTACATTGGCGATCTTATCGCCTTGGCTGATTTATAGCGTTTATAAAAGTTATAAAGAAAAGAAAGAGAAAGTTGTAAGTCAAAGCCAAAATGATGATAGCCAAAAACAAACGACTACACCTGATCAGCCTCTAGAGCAGTTAGATTTTCATATTTACTCTGCTTTTGCTATACATGCATTGGGCGAGAATGAAACTATTATTAAAGAAATACAAGATTTCAAAAGTCCAGAGCTTGATGATCAGTTGTTAAATTCTTATGGATTGCCACTTTTATCCTATCGAATTAAAGATTTGGCCGAGTCGGATGAAGAGGATTTTGAATACGCAGCTTCACCAAGACAAATTCGTATTATGTCTTTAATAAGACAGCAATTAGAACAAAACATAGAGAATTTGTATCGCTTGGCTGAACATTTAAAGCGTTCAATTTTATTTTATGAATCTCATCAGATCCGTGAATATCACATGCATCCTGCATGGGTTGATCCAAATTCTGAATATGAAGATACAGAAACACCTGTAGTTGAAGTACATCGTTTAAATCGACTGAATTTACATATTCTTCTTCCAGAAGATTTATTGCATATATGGAATGATGAGCAAAGTAACGATTTAATTTTAGAGTTCTTTACTGAAATTGGCATTATTTCCCAAAAAGTTCATATCGAATATCACTTTTTGGGAGAACGTGTGGCTTATCAAGAGTTTATTCATTTATTAAAACGTATTCAAAAGAAAGAGCATGAAATATTTCTCGTGCTTGCCGTTGATTCAGAAATTGATCAAGACCTGATTGATGAAAAGTCTTGGATGGTTAAGGATTATATTCCGGCGGAGTTTGCTACAAGCTGCCTTATTGCAGATCCCTCCTTAAAAATTGAAGAACTTGAACCCGCTAAAAATTTAAAAGTCGTAATTGGTCAAGAAAAAACTGCAAAAGTTCTTAATATCCTGAATTTAAATGAATTGCCGCAGTACGAGGGGGATGAGCCATATGTACTTATTGTTTCAGATCAGACAGATATAAAAGCAGCGAAGCATTTGCAGCAGCAACTTACGCAAACTTCTGTTGAACCGCATCACTTTATTTATGTGAAATCTTCATTGGGGCATACTCAGCATTTAGTTGATATTTATGGCTTTATGCTCAGTATGCATTTTCCTGAACATATCGTTCCTTTTGTCTTTGGCGAAAATACGGTGTCAGCACATACCTTTGTGCAGAGTGTCACTGAAAATTCAGAAGATGATGCGATGGTGTTGAATAGCTAATTTAAACTTTGAACTTAGAACGAGAATAGAATGCATACAATTTTAGGCTACTTGTGGCAGTACATCACGAATCCTAAAGCAATTATCGCCTTGTCATTGTTCGTGGCATTGATGTCTTCCTATACTTCAATTCCTCACCATATATTTTGGGCTTTAGCATTTGCTTATGCTTTAGGGCTCATTGTTTATGGAATTTATTGGCTAATTCAGCGAAAAAAGCATGCCGTTCAAGGTGAAGAGCTTGCTGAAGCGATAGAAAAAGATACCCAAGCTGAGTACGGCAAAAATAAAGATAAAGAAGAGCTGCAACTTATCAGCCAACAAATGAAAGAATCTATTCAATTGATTCGTAAATCAAAGCTAGGAGATAAGAAGGGTAATGCAGCACTATATGAGTTGCCGTGGTATATGGTTATTGGTAATCCAGCCGCTGGTAAAAGTTCTGCAATCTATAATTCTGGTTTAAAGTTTCCTTTTGAAGAAACACATCAAAAAATGGTTTCGGCCGGTTTAAGTGGTACCCGTAATTGTGACTGGTTCTTTTCTACAGAAGGTATTTTATTAGATACGGCTGGTCGTTATTCGGTATATAGCGAAGATCATTCAGAATGGTTAGGTTTTTTAAATATATTAAAGAAAAACCGTTCTAAAGCTCCAGTGAATGGCTTAATTCTTATTGTAAGTATTGCTGAACTGGTGAGCCAAAGTCCTGAACATTCATTGAAGCTTGCTAAAAATTTACGTGCTCGTATTCAAGATTTAACGGAACGTTTAGAAGTTGTAGTACCCGTTTATTTAGTCTTTTCAAAAATGGATTTGATTGCGGGTTTTACCGAATTTTTCGAGTTCTATGAAGTACAAGAATATAATCAGGCATGGGGTGCAACACTGCCATACGAGCAGAATTCTTCTCATAATGCTGTAGATCTTTTTGAGAAACACTACAATATTCTTTACGATGGTTTAAAAGGGGTAAGCTCGACCCATCTTAGTCGTCGACACTCTCAAAATATCTCACCGAGTGTGATGACCTTCCCATTAGAATTTAAAACATTAAAACCTGCATTAAAAAGTTTTATTGCTACACTTTTTGAAGATAACCCTTACCAGTTCCAACCAGTTTTCCGTGGTTTCTATTTCACAAGTGCCTTGCAAGAGGGTGTAATAGAAAGCCCAATGACTGAGCAAATTGCACAAGAATTTCAGCTTTCTCAAATTGCTCAAAATGAAGTAAGAGATCAATTAAAAACAACGCCTAACCATGGTTATTTCTTAAAAGGCTTATTTTCAGATGTTATTTTAAGAGATAAAGATTTAGTTAAACAGCATGTAAATGCAGGTAAAAAGCGTCAGCGTTATATTGCATTTATTGGTGCTTTAGCTGGCGTTTCAATTATTCTGGGTGTGTGGGTTTGGTCGTATCGCAATAACCAACAACTTATTGGTGAAGTTCAAGCCGATTTAAATAAAGTTGTTCAGTTAGAGAAGGGTTCGGGTCAACAATTATCAACTCAATTGGAAGCCCTACTTATTTTACAAAGACGTCTACAGCAATTAGACGAGTTTGATGAAAATAGACCTCTAAAATTTAGTTTTGGTTTATATCAAGGCAATGAATTACGTGAAAAATTAAAAGCTGAATATTTAAAAGGCGTTAAACAAATTGTTTTAACACCTACTCAGCAAAATATTGCTCAGTATTTGCAACGTGTGAAAAATAATGAAGCGACTTTAAAAGCAAATCATACCAACGTTGAGATTAAGCAAACTGCTCAAACTCAGCAATATTTAGAACCGTCAGATACCAACCCTCAAGATGCTTATAATGCATTAAAAGCATATTTGATGATGAGTAATCCACAGTATATGGATGCAAGTCACTTAAGCGATCAGGTAACGCGTTTCTGGCGTTCTTGGCTAGATGCTAATAAAGGGCAAATGCCACGTGCAGATATGATTCAGGAAGCTGAACAGATCTTGTCGTATGCAATGACATTAGCAAATGATAAGCAGTTCCCAATTTTGGATGCTGACTCTCAATTAGTTGATCAGACACGTCAAGTATTGCTCTCTGTGATTAGAGGTATGCCAGCACGTGACCGTGTTTATAACGAAATTAAAATGCGTGCTGCTGTTCGCTTCCCAGCTTTGACAGTAAGTCAAATTGTTGGTGAGGCAAATAAAAATGTTGTGTTAGGCAGCTATGCATTACCAGGTGTATTTACTCAAAAAGCTTGGAATGACTACGTAGAAAAAGCCATTGAGGAAGCAGCAGATAAGCCTACAGATAGTAAAGACTGGGTGCTTAATAGCCGTCAATCTGATGACTTAACTTTCTCGGGTAGCCCAGAGCAAATTAGAAAGCAGCTCACAGCACTTTATAAGCAAGAATATATCGCGGAATGGAGAAAATTCTTAAGTGGTATTCACTATGCAAAAGCAAATCAATTTGCTCAGCAAGTCAAAAATATTGATGTATTAGGTGAGCCACAAAATTCACCAATTCGCACGCTTATTGAACGTGTAGCTATTGAAACAAATTGGGACAATCCAGTTGTTCAAGCAGAATTAGCTGCTCCTCAAAAAGGATTTATTGCATGGTTCAAACGCAAAGTCTTAAACCGTGATGATAAACAATTAGCAAATCAAGCAGTTGCTAATGCTCAAGGTGCTATTTCTCAAGAATATCAAATGTTCTATCAGTTGGTTCGTAAACGTGATGATCAACAGGGTAAATCTTTACTTGATGAATATATGACAAATCTTGCTTTAGTGCGTAGTAAGTTTAATGAACTTAAAAATGCGGGTGAGGTTGGGCCAAGTGCTATGACATTGGTTAAGCAAACCTTAAATGAGCAGACATCGGTATTTAATCAGACTCAAAAAATTGTAGATGAAAAAATGGCGGTTGGTTTCAGTGAAATTGATCAGCAATTGCTACAAAAATTAGTGGTAAGTCCTCTTACACAAGCTTTTGAAAGTCTAATTACACCGACTCAAGATGAAATTAATAAACTTTGGGTTATGCAAGCGTATCAGCCATTTACTACAAATCTTGCTAAGAAATATCCATTTAACTCATCCGCTTCTTTACAAGCAACAAGTAGTGAAATTGGTCAAATTCTTGGTGAAAACGGTAGCATTTCCCGTTTTGTTAAAGAGAGCTTAGACCCATTTGTTATTCGTCGTGGCTATACCTTAACTTCAAAAACATGGAAAGATTTGGGTATTAGTTTAAACCCGCAATTTGTAATGAATTTCCAGCGCTATGTTGCACCTACAAATGGTATGGCAACTGGGGAATTAAATAGTCAGGCACCAGCGGCTCCGGCAACAAATCAGTCTAACTTCCAGTTCTACCCAATTCAAAACCCGCAATTGCTTTCATATACCGTTGATATTGATGGTCAGCGTATGACTTATGAAAATGGTGTACAGCAATGGGTTAACTTTATTTGGCCAAATCAAGGCAGCATTCCTGGTGCGCGTATTACGGCTGTAGATTTACAAGGTCAAACCCATACGATTTTTGATGAGCCAGGTGAATATGGTATTAACCGCTTAATTGATAGTGCACAGCGTAAAGAGCAGAACGGTGGTTTCGAAATGCTTTGGCGCAGTAAGACGGATCCATCATTGTTTGTGAAAATGAACTTCCGTCTTATTAGTAGTAACTCAGGCAGTATCGGCTCAAGTCGCGGTTACTCTGGTATGCAATTGGTTGACAAAGTTACTGCTGATAAAGCTGCCCGTGTTGTATCGGCGCAGCAAGCACCAGCTCAGGCTGCTGCTCCTACAAAACCTGCAAATCCAGTTGCTGCATTAACACAACCTGCTGCAACTCAACCAACTGCGGGAGTTAAGCCATGACAGGGAAAGTAACCTCAACATTAAAGGAGGAGGTCTAATGCATACATTAAAAACAACTCCTCTGTATTATGGGAAGAGTCCGGCACGCGGTGATTTCTTAAAAACAAAGGGTCAATATGCCTTAATACAGGTGCTTGACCAGTGGATTACAGAAGCGCTGGAGTATGCAATGCAATCTACTACGTTCAAAGAGGCATATGGTACGTTGCCTCCATTGGACTTCTTTATTGCAAATCCACAAGAAAATATGTTTTTAGCTGCAAATTTACTGGCGAGCGAAGACAGTTCAGGCCGAGCTTTTCCAATGGTACTCAGTCATTTACTTGAGATTGATTTACCTTACGAAAATTTATTATATGCGCCTTATAGTTATAAGCATGTATTAGTTGATTTATTTCAAAATAATCGTGCTTTAAGAGGTATTAAAGATTCTGATTTATTATTTGGTAAGCTCAATCATTTACCAAATCAAATTCAAGTTTTATCTGAACGTGAATGTGTCGGTTTTTATGAAAACCATACAATGCATTCGTTTGCTCAGTTAATGAAGCTAAGTATTTATGAATTAGCTCAAAGTATGATTGGGCTAGGTTTATTACTGCAGCCAATTTTACAAAATGGAACCAGTCGCTTAAATAAAGTACTAATTTTGCCGATTAATAATCCTGCTTATTGTTATGAAATAGCAGCATTCTGGGTCAGTATCATTTGTCGTTTTTTAAAACACCATAATACTGAAGTCTTGATTGGATTGTTACATCGAGAGCAGCCAGTATTATTCTTTGGTTTTCAGGGTGCGGATATTTTAGCTCTTAGCGATATTTTTACTCAGAATATGGATAGTAAACATTGGGTTTCTTTAATAGAAGCTCAATGGATTGATACTTATTTGGAACAAAATGCTGGTTTAGCTACGCTAGAACAATCTTTATGCCAACGCCAATTAAGTTTAAATCAAGGTTTAAAACTATTTAGACAGACTTTTTTGGGTGAATAACAATGAATCAAAAATATCAAATTAAACTTTCACAATTAATAAAAGGCTGTTGTATCTATGCGATTGCGAATTATGCTTTAGCACAGCCAATCGTTGTTGAAGGTGTCGTGCCAAACGAAGCAAGTAAACAGGCTATTTTAATGAAAATGCAGTCTGTTTATGGTGCAGACCAAGTGGTAGATAAAATACAAGTTCGACCAGTAGCAGCTCCAAATGGCTGGAGTGACTCTGTAACAAGAGTGATTACACCAGATCTTAAAAAAGTTTCTCAGGGCAAGTTAAGTGTTAACGGCACGCGATTTGAACTGACTGGAAAAATGCTAAATCCTACAGAAATACAACCAACTATTCAGATATTTCAGGGTTTAGTACAGCCACCATATCAATTATTTTCACAGCTTTCTGTAAATCAGGCAGAGCAGAAAGTCATTGATGATGCTTTAAAAAATCGAATTATTGAATTTGAATCTGGTAGTGCAGTGCTCACAGATGCTGGCCAAAAAATTCTTGATGAAATGGCGGTTGCTTTAAATAAAGTTGGCGGTAAAAAAGTCAAAATTGTAGGACATACTGATAGTTCTGGAGATGCGACTAAAAACTTAAAACTCAGTCAAGACCGTGCATTAGCAGTTAAAAATTATTTGGTGAGTAAGAACATTCCTGCTGATCATTTGTCTGCAGAAGGACTAGGTTCGACTAAACCTGTAGCAGATAATACGTCTCCAGAAGGCAGAAAGAAAAACCGTCGAATTGAGTTCACCGTTTTATAAACATAAGGAGAAGAATATGGCTAGCCCTTATATTACGATTGGTTGCCCAACGACAGGTGGAGGACAAGTCATTTCTGGTAATAGTGCATTTTTAATAGATGGAATTGCAATTGCGTGTGTAGGTGACAAAGCAACTTGTCCGGCTCATAAAACGGTTTCTACGATTGTTTCTGGAGATCCAAATATGCAAGTCATGGGAAAATCAGCAGCAAGAGTAAATGATTCATTATCTTGTGGTTGTAAATTATTACCGAAACAAAGTTTGGTTAATCAAGGATAGCAGAGGATATATCTTTTCACTTAAACTATTAACTTGAAAAGATATATCTACTAATTAAATGTTCTTAATGATATTAGATTTTTTATATTGAGATAAGAAATCGAACAAATCATATTAATGATTATGATGCTAGGTTGTTTGTCGGATAAAGCTAAATTTTGGTAATATACGGGCATTATGATTTTAAGTATTAAATTATTTAAAAATATTGAGAGTAATGATGAGTAGTTTAAAAATTTTAATTACAAAACTTTCTACAGTTGCGCGCACTGCTTTAGAAAAATCGGCTAATGCTTGTGTTCTTCAGCAAAACTACGAAATTGAAATTGAACATTTATTTTTAGAGCTACTTAATCAGTCTTTAGAAAATGATTTAAAAATTTTATTAAAAAAATATAAAATCTCAGCTGACGCTTTGGCAGATGATTTAAAAGAGACAATCTCTCAATTACCAAAAGGTAATACACGTACTCCAATTTTTGCTAAATCCATTGTTCGTTTATTTGAGCAAGCTTGGTTATTGGCTTCGGCAGAACAAAAACCTGTCATTCGTAGTGGTCATTTGTTAGTTGCATTATTAACTGCGCCAGATTTATATCAAATTGCAACAAGAGCTTCGAGTTTATTTGATCTTTTACCGATAGACTCAATGAAGCATAAATTTCTTGAGATTTGTGAAAAGAGTGTAGAACAACAAGAAGAACCTAAAACTTCTTCACAAGAAGAAGCTGAGCTAGAACAAGTTGCTACTCCAAATGTAAAAACTCAAAAAACACCAGCTTTAGATCAATATACGATTAATTTAACTGAAAAAGCGAAGAATGGTGGAATTGATCCAGTTATTGGGCGTGAATTTGAAATTCGTTTAATGCTCGATATTTTAATGCGCAGACGCCAAAATAACCCGATTTTAACTGGCGAACCAGGTGTAGGTAAAACAGCTGTAGTTGAAGGGCTAGCTTTAAAAATTGCTCAAGGTTTAGTTCCTGAGGCTTTAAAAAATGTACATTTGCATGTTTTGGATATGGGTCTTTTACAAGCAGGTGCAAGTGTTAAAGGTGAGTTTGAAAACCGTTTAAAACAAGTGATTCAGGAAGTTCAGGCTTCGGCTCATCCTATTATTTTATTCATTGATGAAGCACATACGCTTATTGGTGCAGGTGGCCAAGCAGGGCAAAACGATGCTGCTAACCTTTTAAAACCTGCTCTTGCACGTGGTGAGCTACGAACGATTGCTGCAACAACATGGGCTGAATATAAACAGTATTTTGAAAAAGATGCTGCCTTAAGCCGCCGTTTTCAGGTCGTAAAGGTTGAAGAGCCGACCGAAGAAGTTGCTGTTGATATGTTACGTGCAATGATTCCAGTAATGCAGAAGCACTTTAATTTACAAATTGATGATGAAGCAATTATCACAGCTGTACATGCTTCTCATCGCTATATTAGTGGTCGTCAACTCCCGGATAAAGCAGTAAGTGTTCTTGATACTGCGGCAGCACGTGTAGCGTTGACCCAAAATGCACAGCCAGTCAAACTTGATCAATTGAAGGCACAAGAACATAACTTAAAGCTTGAGCAACAGATTTTGGAAAATGAACATCGTCAGATTCCAATACACCATGAACGATTAGAGAATCTGAAGAATCATTTAGAGTCTTTACAAAACGAGATTCAAGAAACTCAGAAACAATGGCAAAAAGAATTAGAGCTAGTTCGTAAAATTCAGGAATTAGAAGCGCAAAGCCATTCTAATGAGTCTGAAGCCTATGATCAGATTAATTTAATGCGCAAAGATCTTGCTGATATTCAAGGTCAACAGCCATTAGTTTTTGAGCGTGTAAATTCTCAAATTATTAATGAAATTATTTCTGATTGGACCGGTATTCCTGTTGGGAAAATGGTAAATGATGAAATTAAGCAAATCTTAACGCTTGAAGATAAATTGGGCGAGCGTGTAATGGGCCAAGATTATGCACTTACACAATTGGTTCAAGGTATTAAAACATCAAAGGCTAAATTAGAAGATCCAAATAAACCTCAAGGTGTATTCCTTTTAGTTGGCCCTAGCGGAGTGGGTAAGACTGAAACCGCAATTACCTTAGCAAATGAGCTATATGGTGGTGAGCAGCATTTAATCACGATTAATATGTCTGAATATCAAGAAGCACATACGGTATCTTCACTTAAAGGTGCACCTCCAGGATATGTGGGCTATGGTCAAGGTGGTGTGTTAACCGAAGCAGTACGCCGTAATCCTTATAGTGTTGTATTACTCGACGAAATTGAAAAAGCACATAGCGATGTGCAAGAGCTGTTCTACCAAGTATTTGATAAAGGTACTTTAGAAGATGGTGAAGGTCGCGTTATTGATTTTAAAAACACGACAATTTTATTAACTTCAAATGCAGGTTCTAGTGCAATTATGCAGGCGTGTTTAAATCAGCCTGTTGAAGAGTGGCCTACAGCAGAAGAGTTAATTGAGCATTTAAAACCAAGTTTATATAAACAATTTAAACCAGCCTTTTTAGGACGTATGAGAGTTGTGCCATATTTTCCGTTGCATGACGATTTATTAGTTCGAATTATTAAACACAAGTTGGGCAAAATTACCGCTCGAATCGAAAAACAATATGGAACAGCAGTCCAATATTCAGAGGATTTAGTCGAGTTACTACTTAGCCGTTGTACTGAAGTGGATAGTGGCGCCCGTAATGTCGATAACATCTTAAATTCGACAGTTTTACCTGCTTTGGCAACTGAGATTTTAGTGGCGTTAGCAGATCAAAAATTGCCGAAAGTAATCATGATTGATGCCAAAGATGATGAAATCCAATATTTACTAGATCCTGTGGCGAAGCCTGCTAAAAAACGGACTAGTAAAAAGTTGAAATCAGAAGTTTAAAATTAATAGAGCTAAAATTAGATGAGTATTGATATTTCTGAACTACTTAAACCCATTAATGACAGCTTAGTTTGTGGAGAGGATTATTCATTTTCTAATGAATTTCACGAAATAAAGAAAGCGAGAACAGAGGATGATCTATTATTAGATCAGGGGGATTGGGTTGCTGAGCGGAAACAGGCAGATTGGGATTTTGTCGCAAAGAGCGTCAGTAATTTGCTCACAGAAAAAACCAAAGATATCCGTCTATTAACATGGTTAATAGAAGCCTGGACTCATCTAAATGGCTTTGAGGGTATGGTAAAGAGTTTAACTTTAACCCATACCATCCTGAACCAATATTGGCAGGATATTCATCCGATTATTGAAGATGATGATTTAGACCAACGTATTGGTTTATTACAAGGTTTAATTAATCAGTTGCCTGGTTTGTTGAAGAAAGTATCTTTAACTAACACAGCGCCTTATTACAACTTACTTGATTACGATAATTTTCTATACCATGAAAATATTCGTCGTAAGCAAACTGAAGAGTACGACAGCCAGTCAGGTCCATCTGAATTGGAACAATTTGATCAAGCAATTTTTAATACGTCTAAAACCTTTCAATATACAAATTATCAAGAGTTTACTTCGGTTCTAACGGAGTGGAATGTTTTAAAACAGACGCTTGATCACTTAATGGGATTAGATGCACCAAGTTTTGCTGCAATTGATTCTGCATTTGAAACCATTCACAGCACCTTACGCAAGATTTATAAAGCAGAGGCTTTTGGTAGTGGGCTTGCCCAAACCCAAGAACAGATCGCTGTTATTACGACTCCATCTATGGAAAATCAAGTGCCTGTACAAATCGTATCAGAACAGCCTATGTTTCAGCCTCAAGCACAAACTCACTTGGCTAACCGTGAGCAAGCAATGAAAGTGCTACAAGAAATAGCCGATTATTTTCAGGCCAACGAGCCACATAGTCCTGTGAGTTATATGCTTCAAAAGACCATTAAATGGAGTCAAATGCCATTACATGAATGGTTGGCACAAGTCATTAAAGATGAAAACCCATTACAAATGGTTCAGGAAATGTTAGGTGTGCAGCCTAAAAATGAATATGAATAAAGATTGGTAAAGACATATGTTTAAAGCTGAAAAAGTCCTGTGGGGCGAAGGTTTATTTTTAAGACCTCAACATTTCCAAATTCAAGATACCTATCATGAACAACGCTTAAATCACACTGTTCGTGCTGTTGTGCCGTTTTCATATGGTGTTCAAAAATTAAGTTTTGATGAAGCACAGCTTAGTACACATATTCTTGCGCTTGAATCGGTAGAAATGATTTGGCAAGACGGTGAAATATATCAGGCACCGGCTTACGATTTATTACCTGAACCAATTCTGCTTGATGAGCTTAATTTACGTGGTGAAATGGTCATCTATTTGGCATTACCATTATTACAAGCCAATAAACAGAATTTAATTGATCAGAATCAATCACAGAAGGGGCGTTATCAATCACATTTGGTTGAGACCCACGATCTGTTCACAAATGCGACAGAAGCAGATATCAGCTTGTTACGTCGTCGAGCTGTGTTTAAATTATTAGATGCAAACAGTAATCCTGATCATAATCTGGATGGTTTCCTCTATTTGCCAATAGGTAAAATCAAACGTCAGAGTTCAGGTGCTTTTGAAATTGATCGTAAATTTATTCCACCTATTTTGCATGTCGATGCATCTGAGACATTGGTTTCGAATTTAAAAAGAACATTGAATGTTATTAAGGCAAAAATTAAAACCATTCAAACCAACAACCGTGAAAATGAACAGAAATTAATTGAATTCCGTTCAGGTGATATCGTTTCGTTTTGGTTAGTCAATGCTTTAAACACTGCACATGCTGGTCTGAATCATTTCCTGCAATATCCACAAATTCATCCGGAACGATTGTTTTTTGAATTATTGCGTTTAGCGGGCTCATTATTAACTTTTTCGACAGCTTATGAAGTTGATCAGTTACCGGCCTATAAACATCACAATTTGCAAGAGAGCTTTACCCAGCTCGACACCATTTTGCGTGATTTATTAGATACCATTATTTCTAGTCGCTACATCAGTATTGCCCTTAAAGAAATTCGACCTTCATATTGGGTGGGAAGCCTCGAGACAGATAAGATTACTCGTGATACTAGACTTTATATAGCCGTATCTAGCAGTGCAATGCAGACTCACGAGTTGATTCAGATTGTACCTCTACGGTTTAAAATCGGTAGTACGCTGGATGTTGAACAGCGTGTTGTTGCAGCATTACCAGCCATTCCATTACACCACTTAATTCAAGTTCCAACGGCTATTCCAGTGCGTTCTGGTGTGAGCTATTTCGAAATCGAACCGCATCATGAACTCTATCAGCGCATGTTGGATTCAGAAACGATTTGTATTTACGTTCCAGCGGGCTTCCAAGATATCAGTATTGAGCTGATTGCGGTCATGAACGCTTAAAGATAAAGGAGAGAAAAATGTCACAATCTACAGGTGCTCCTTCTTTATTTGATGACGGGCAAATCGGGACAGGGGGAAATAATAATAGCCAGTCCCAAGCAAAGCTACAGGCGATTAATCTGATCGATTTATTGCACGATGGTTTTTATTTAATCTTTTTGATTCGAAATCAGTATGTGCCAGCTGACGCGCAGCGGTTTCGTGAAAAGATTTTAGATTTGCTTAATCGATTTGAACAACAAGCTAAAAAGTTGCAGTTTTCAGCAGATGATATTCATGATGCTAAATATGCATTTTGTGCATTGATTGATGAAACAATCGTGACCCAACAAGACCCAAGCTATTTTAATTTGCAAAATGCTTGGTTGATTAGTCCGTTGCAATTGAGCTTATTTGGTTCTCAATTGGCGGGTTATCAGTTCTTCGAAATATTAGAACAGTTGAGAAGCCGAGGAAAAGATCGTTTGGCTGCTCTTGAAGTATTCCATTACTGTCTATTATTAGGTTTTCAGGGTAAATATCGAATTGAGTCTATCGAAAGCTTAAATCATTTGGTTGCGCGAGTAGGTGACGAAATTGATTATTTAAAAGGTAAAAAAGTTGCTTTTTCGCCGTTCTCGGCAATTCCTGATCAGATACGAAATATTATTCATCGCGAATTACCTTTTTTCTGGATTTTGATTTTCTTATTGATTTTTGCATTGCTTACCTTCGTGGGTCTAAGATTTATGTTGAATAATCAAAATGATAAAGCATTATCTACTTATCAAAATGTGATTTCTGCCCCACAAGAGCAGGCACATATTACAATTTATTTACCTTGATGATGGAACGAAATGGCTCAGGAAAAACCAACTTCTATTCGAGTTTTGCAATCGAATAAAAAAAAGTCGAGATCACCAGTAATCTATATCATCATTGGTATTATTGCCGGGGTGTTTGTAAGCATCTCACTGTTCCTGTTCTTGTCTCAACCGTATTCGTCAGATCCTACCACTGTTGAGAGTAAGTCAAATCAAGATCAGGAACGTGATCCAGTATTGATGACGAATTCTTCTACGCATGGACAAGTTACAGTTGATCAGCAAGAGCAAGCTGATCCAATGAGCCATGATGGTTTTGAGCAACCTAAAGAAAATGAACTGAGTGGTATTTTTAAACCTGCTCCTCATAAAAATGCGGCTCCAACTCAGCAACGTGTTTCACCTTTTGATGCACAGTTAACAGGTGAACGGGTAGCACCTAAGCAACAAGTTGTGGCTAAAACCACTCAACCAATACAACCAGCTCAGCAAAAACCTATCGCTCAACCTAAGGTAGTTCAAGCTAAACCTGCTGAAGCTAAGAAAGTTCCAGTTGAGCCAGAGGCTGAGGCGGAAACACCGAAAGCATCGGTTGATATCAAAGTGACTCGCAGTCCATTTGCGGTGAATTAGTAAATTCATGATGATTTTTCTAATTTTCTTTTGTTTTGCCTGCCTTGCTATAGGGCTGGCATTTTTAATGTCTTACGAACTCAGAAGTAAAGGTAGAACATTTGTTTTATCGTTATTACCTCAGGGACGTCGGCAACTAAATCAGGTCAGGCAATTTGCCCAGACCATGAATCAGGCAGCTGCACCTGAAAAATTACAATCTCATTGGCATTTGCAACAATGGTGGATTGTAATTGCAGGTTTTTTTTTATTTGCTAGCATTTTAGTTTTTGCCTTTACTCGTCCGATTAGTTCAACTCGGATTGAAGCCGAATACTTAAAAAAAACTGATCCGCAAATTTACGCATTATTAAATGGAGAAATCTTATCACCACCACCTGAAGTGGATGAAGGTCTGATTGAAGCGGCAATTGTTGAAGCGACTCAATTAGAACAACAATATGCTTCTCAAGACAGTGGTGCAATTAATTCTTCACCTATTGATAAAGCAAGTTTCGATGGTCGTGCAATTTTAGATACCAATATGGTCAATCGTAAGTGGGACAAAATGAACCCACGCTATAAGCAGCGTTTGCTTATGGTCTTTAAAATTATGAAAGAGCAATATGGTTATGAGTTAGTCTTGCTTGAAGGTTATCGCAGTCCAGGGCGCCAAAATATGTTGGCAGGCAACCCGAATACAACCAAGGCAAAAGGTTATCAGAGCTACCATCAATTTGGTTTAGCAGCAGATGTAGCATTTAAACGAAATGGTAAAGTGGTTATTTCTGAACGTGATCCATGGGCTATGCAGGGGTATCGACTGTATGGGCAAGTTGCAGAGTCCGTTGGACTGACATGGGGTGGACGCTGGAAATCTATACAAGACTATGGTCATACCGAGTATAGAATGCCTGGTTTGAAGAAAACTCAGGAAATGGCGGAAAAATTGATTGCTGAAAGCTTAAATGAAATAAGTTAAAAGCTTAAGAGAGCGATTCGAAACGATCCTGCAATACAGTAGTGATCTTATCAGCAAGCTGGGAAATCAACCCAGCTTTTTCCCATGTGTAAATTGAAACTACCATAGGTGAAGCTTCACCTAACGACCTATATTTACGTACACGACGACCTTTAGTGGTACTTACAGGAAGTAAAGATATTCCCAAACCTGTTTCGACACTGACTAAAACACTTTCTAAACTACTGCCTGTAAAAGCAATATACCAACGTTTCCGTTCTCGCTCTAAGGTTTCAAACATTTCGTCTCGATAAAGTCCTCCTTGGGGGAAAGTCACTAAACGAATGGGATCGGTTATGGGTGTAGTGGTATTTTCACTTTCAAACCAAGCCATTTCTTCAGGAAAAGATGCATAGCAATCAGCACTGGCAGTAGGCTCTTTCACAATAACAATATCCAGTTCACCATTTCGATAACGCTCTGTTAGGTTACGGCTTAGGCCAGAAGTAACATCTAAGCGAATAGATCGATGGGCTTGTGCGAATATGCCGAAAACTTCTGCCATAGCAGTACTCATCATATCTTCTGGTAAGCCAATCCGAATAGGAATACTACCTGCTGGATCTTTTAAAACAGCTTCTGCTTCTTGTTGAAGTGTCAAAATTCTTTGAGCATAACCAATTAAATATTCACCTGAGGCAGTCAATTGTAAAGGTCGTGATGTACGATCAATGAGAGTATGACCAACAGATTCTTCAAGACGTGCCAATTGCTGACTAATCGTTGATTGGGTCAGATGTAACTTATCAGCAGCGATGGTAAAACTGCCACTTTCAAAAATAGTCACAAATGCACGAAGAAGACGAGGGTCAAACATAAGAATTATCACCAACAATGCAAAAAGCACAATAAATAAGTATTTATAATCTTAATACAATCGATTAAATAATTTAATTTCCAAATACTTTTAAGCACATTTATTCTAGTTCCAAATTGTTCTGCTCTTAAAGCTTGCTTAGAGTTTTTCATACCTAAGTTTCTTATCTAGATAATTGGATCATTGCTACAGCATGTACATTCAAGTGAATACTGTGAAATTGAAAGTTACTTCTTTTAGTCGGCGCAAAGTTGGTTGAGGATAAATGATGAAAGAAAATCAAATGCTTTTACGCCAAGCGTTAGAACTTGCTTATCACAATGTTGAAAAAGGCGGCAGACCATTTGGCGCAGTAATTGTAAAAGATGGGAAAGTAATTGCTTCTGGCGTAAATCAGATTTTAACAACCAATGACCCGACGGCTCATGCTGAATTACTTGCAATTCGTGCAGCTAGCCAAGTTCTAGGAACTGCAAATTTAGAAGGTTGTTCTGTGTTTGCAAGTGGGCATCCATGTCCTATGTGTATGGCCGCAATGCGTTTAGCAGGTATAAAAACAGTTCATTATGCTTATTCTAATGAAGACGGAAAACCTTTTGGTTTATCTACAGCTGAAATATATGCTGATCTTGCAAAACCATTTGCTGAGCAGACTATGAAAATTGAATATGTACCTGTCCGATTTGAAGGCCGTACCGATCTTTACGTACTGTGGAAGAATTATCAAAGCAATCAGTCAGGCCTAAAGTAATGAATCAGTCTGGAGCTTCTTTTGCTCGATCCATGCTCATCGTTACAGTCGCCTTGGTTGGACTCAATTTAAGACCTTTTATGACAAGCATTGGTCCATTAGTCTCCAGTATCCGAGCAGACACTGGGTTGACTCTACAAGGAATAGCTTTACTCACTTTATTGCCGATGATGTTAATGGGAGTCATTGCATTTATTGGTCCAATCGTACAAAGCATAGTTGGCGAGCGCAGAGTTGTTTTGGGTGCTTTACTGACTATTTGTATTGGATGTGGCCTTAGATTTTTATTTCCTACAGCTGAGGGTTTAATTATCAGTGCGGTCGTGATCGGTTTAGGCGTCGCGCTGATACAAGCAGCTTTTCCAGGCATTATCAAAAGAGAGTTTAGTCAACATATTGGTCCGATGATGGGACTTTATTCCGCTATGCTTATGGGGGGCGGTGCATTAGGCGCATGGTTAGCGCCTGTGGTCTCAAATATAACGGGTTTATGGCCTGTGGGATTGGCTTTCTTTGCTCTACCAGCTGTATTGGCATTAATCTCAACATTTATTTTTTTACCCTCAGCCGTAAGTTTGAATGTATCTGCAGCACCTGTAAAGACGTTGCTTAAGAAACCTAGAACATGGTTATTAATGCTGTGTTTTGGGCTTGTTAATGGTGGTTATTCTTCGGTTGTTGCTTGGTTAGCACCTTCTTTTCAAGATCATGGTTGGAGTAGTGGACAAAGTGGAAAATTGCTCGCTTTACTTGCTTTAAGCCAAGCAGCATCGGCACTGATTTTGCCTATTTTAGCTAGACAATATAAAGATCGCCGTCCATGGCTATGGTTTACTCTATTCATGCAATTTGCTGGTTTTTCTGGACTTGCATTTGTGCCCAAGTTTGCATCTATTTTATGGGCAATTTGTTTAGGGATTGGCTTGGGAGGCTGTTTTGCTCTAACACTTATTGTTGCACTTGACCATTTTGAAGAACCTAGCAATGCAGGAGCTTTATCTGCACTTATGCAAGGGGGTGGTTTTTTACTTGCAGCAATACCACCTTGGCTAGTCGCAGCATTACACGACTTTACAGGGAGTTATAAAGCTGGATGGATTTTTCATATATGTAGTGTGATACTGGTGATAGTTTTAGTGATAAGGCTAGCACCTAAAAGTTATCGCAAAATTCGTCTATAAATTTTTATGTGAGTAGAGAATATTACATATCTAAAGAAATACGATTTAGTTGCAAAGAATATTAAAGAATAGTGATAGGATGATTCTGAAATTTTTAGATTTGAAATGAATACAATAATATTTGATTTTTATGACATCTTCTTTGAAAAAAATTGCCTTACTTAAACAAGGCTTAGGAAAAAATAGTCCATTTGCGACAGGAGTAGATGGAACCTTACAGGCGATTGAACATTTAGGATATGTGCAGATTGATACCATCTCTGTGGTTGAGCGTGCTCATCACCATATATTATGGAACCGAGTGTGTGACTATGAGTTAAGCCATTTAAATAGTTTGGTTCGCGAACGTCAAATTTTTGAATATTGGTATCATGCGGCGTCTTATCTTCCTATGAAAGATTATCGCTATGCTTTACCTGCCATGATGTCGGTTAAGAAAGGGGAAAGCCGTTATTTCAATAGAGGTGATCAACACCTGATGAATGAAATATTGGCGCGTGTTCGTGCTGAAGGTAAAATTCGATTACGTGATATTGACAAGAAAAATAAAAAAAGTTTAGGGAATTGGTGGAATACAGGTCCGGGACGCCGTGCTTTTGAGCAGTTATATATGCAGGGCGATCTGATGATTTGTGAGCGTAACGGTATGGAAAAAGTCTATGATTTGACTGAGCGTTGCTTGCCTGAAAATATTGATTTAACAATGCCCACGCTTTACGAATATGCGCAGTATTTATTTAATAATACGCTTCGAGCACATGGGGCATTTACATGGAAACAATTAGTTCATTTAAAGAAAAATGATTTAAAAGAGGCTATGCGTGTTGTGCTCAAAGAGCAGGTTGATGCTGGTATTGTATCAGCGGTTAAACTTGCTGACGGTCAAAGCCTATATGTGGATGTAGCAGCAATAGAGCAAAAAGTGGATAGTGAATTTGGTTTAAAAATACTTTCGCCTTTTGATAACTCGCTTATACATCGTGACCGCTTAACTTCTTTATTCGAGTTTGATTATCGGATCGAATGTTATGTACCAGCAGCCAAACGGATATTTGGATATTTCTGTTTACCTATTCTCTATCAAGATGAGTTGGTCGGCCGAATTGACTGTAAAGCGCATCGGAGTGTGAAAGAGTTAGAGGTAATTAGCTTACATTTAGAAAAAACAGTGAAAGATAAAGAGCATTTCTTTTTCGAGTTAGAGCAAGAACTCAAACGTTTCGCAGCATTTAACCAATGTTTAACTGTTAATGATAAAGTAAGTAAGCTTATTCGCAGCAAGAATTAAATAAACATTATTCTAGGTTTAAAAATAAAACACCAAAAGAATTAAGGCTTTTGGTGTTTTTACTTGTTAGGTTAAAGACATACGATATTGAATAACGCCGGGCTTTTGTGCAATCCAGTCGTAGAGTTTTTGAGCGGTATGATTACTTTCTTGTGTATGCCAGTATAAACGGTCGCAGTTATGTTCGGTGGCTTGCTTCTGAACATACTCAATAAGTTGCTTGCCAATGTGTCTTCCACGAACTTCAGGTGATACATACAGATCTTCTAAATAACAGTAGTTATTTTCTGCCCAAGTAGACCGATGAAACATATAAGTGACAAAACCTAAGATACCTTGTTTATTTTTGGCAACAGCACAATAAATGGGTTCTTTTTCATCGAAAAAACGATCCCAAGTCATTTTTGTGATATGGAGGGGTAAATTGACCTGATAGAAATTTTGATAGGCAACCCAATATTCTAACCATTGAGTATAGTCTTGTTGTTGAACTGGCGAGACTTTGATTATTTCATTTTGAATCATAATTACACTTCATTCTGACTGATTGATGAAATTATATGTTGGATATAAATAGTTTATAGAAACATTAAAGTATTAAAAACTAACACAATAAATCTAATGAGAAAAGAAATTGCTTATTTTTATGAGTTTTTAAAATAAAAAATTTTTATTAATATTATTTTAAGCTAACTTAATTATTATAAAAACATCAAAGCTCGTCTAAGTACACCTTTTAGCCACATTCTCCAGATGTGGCTCTTTTTATTTAAGGTTAAAAATTTAGAAAATGAAATAAATATAATTAACTTATTTATTTTTAAATAGCTAGAGAGATTTTTAATCTTCTTCCATAGCATTACTATAAAACTTAACACCAAGTTTAATACGATCTCGGCCATTACTCATACGCCAGCGATTTGTATCACGTAAAGAATAGACACAACCACAATATTCTTGCTGATAGAATTCTTCACGCTTACTAATTTCAATCATACGGCTAGAGCCACCATTTTTTCGCCAGTTGTAGTCCCAGTACTGGATTTCTGGATAGTGTGAAGCAGCGCGAATCCCGCAATCGTTGATTTGTGTCATATTTTTCCATCTTGAAATGCCTAAAGAACTACTGATTAAGCTAAAACCATGTTCATAAGCGTATAAAGCAGTACGTTCAAAGCGCATATCAAAACACATGGTACATCGAATACCACGTTCAGGTTCATTTTCCATTCCTTTAGCACGAGCAAACCAATTGTCTGTGTCATAATCTGCATCAATAAACGGAATATTATGTTTCTCTGCAAATCGAATATTTTCCTCTTTACGAATGAGATATTCTTTCACTGGATGGATATTAGGATTATAAAAGAATATAGAAAAGTCTATATTGGACTCAATTAATGCTTCCATGACTTCTCCAGAACAGGGAGCACAATATGAATGAAGTAATAATTTATTATGTCCTAAAGGAAGTTCAAGTTTTTGTCTCTGAGTAGTCATAAGGAAAAAATCAAGATATATTTCTATATATTCTAAGTTTTTTAAATAAATATAGGAGTGAATTTTTTTCAATTCAAGATGAAAAATATTTAATTATTGATTTTAATATAGTTCTTAAAAAAATAATTTAAATTATTTTTTATTTTATATAATAATATAAATATTATGTTTATGTAATTTTATAAGTATTAAGTTTGATTTTAAAATATTTGATCTAATTGAAAATGATAATTATTTTATATTTTGTTAACTATTTGTCTTTTATATATTTATTTTTTATAATTTGACAGCCAATTAGTGTGATAAACGTCACAAATAAGTATTATTTTTTAATTTTAAATATTTTTTTAGATTTATATTTTTATTAAATTTATACTAAAACAGTTATTCTATTTTTTTAATTTGAGTATGTGATATTTTAAGATATGGACGATTGGCAATGTAAGTATTGTAATGGTTACATTATGGTTAATCATTCAAATATAGAGGTAGGGGAAAAAGTTTACTTTTTGGTATATAAATTTGATGCAAAAAATGAAAGAAAAAAGCTATATAAAAAAGGAACAGTGATTGCACGCTGTGATAATATTTTACATATCGAATCGAGAAAAAAGACATATAAAATAGAAGAAGCTAAAGTCTATCCACTCAGCGCACCTATGCCATTTGTTTACAATATGTTTTGGGTTTGTGGCTGTGAAAATAGACCATAGCATTTTGTTTTATATGGCCTGACCTGAAATATTAATTTAAAAGGTTTGATTGTTTTTTGTTCGTTTTTGGATATATATTCTTAATTCATTCTAGTAGTTTAAAATTTAGATAAATATTCTAAATGCTTGAACTGTTAAAATTAAATTGTCTTATTTGACAAAGTTTAAGCATCCTTTTATAAAACCTCAACTAAAGTTGTGATTAATAGAAATGACTGAAACGAATCAAAGCCGTTTGTTGACTGTAGGTGAAGTTGCAAAACGCAGTGGTGTTGCAGTTTCAACGCTTCATTTTTACGAGTCTAAAGGTTTAATTAAAAGTATAAGAACCAATGGTAATCAACGTCGTTTTACTTTAGTGGTGTTGCGTTACATTGCGATCATTAAAATTGCCCAAAAAGTTGGGATTCCATTAGATGAAATTAAACAAGCTTTAAGTAAGTATCCGATGGGGTCTAAATTAACTGCACAGCAATGGAAAGAGTTATCTCTTGATTGGCGGAAAAGTTTGGATGATCGTATTCAAAAACTTACGCGACTTAGAGATGAAATGGATTGGTGTATAGGTTGTGGGTGCTTGTCATTAGAACAATGTCCACTAAGAAATCCAAATGATGTATTGGGACAAGAAGGCGTTGGGGCACGTATTTTAGAAAGATTATAGTGCACAAATTTGTTAATTGATTCTATTGCTAATAATGTACCGCTTGGAATAATTAATTATTTTATAAGTTACTCTCTATGAAGGTTTTTTATTGTAAACAGTTTATATAAAACATGAATTTTTTTGATATCTTTAGTTTTTTTAGTAAGAAGTAAAATTTATGAAAAAAACTATCTTTCTTGGATTAGCGCTTGTTTCGTTAACGGCTTGTTCAGCAGTACAGCATAAAGAATTAACTCCACCAAAAATTGGTTCACCAAATCCGGCAAGTCAATATTGTGTTGAACAAGGCGGAAAATTAGAAATTAGAAATGAAACAAATGGTCAGGTTGGATATTGTCATCTGCCAAATGGTCAAGTGGTCGAAGAGTGGAAATTATTCCGTGATAACCAAGCTAACTGCGTAGCAGAAGAAGCTCAAAAATTAGTGGGGTTATCTGGCTTAACTGATGACCAAATTAAGCAAAAAACGAAGTCAGAAATTGTACGTAAAGTAGCTCCTGGTCAGCCAATGACGATGGATTACCGTTCAAACCGAGTAACTGTTACCATTGATCCAGCAACTAAAAAAATTACCAACGCGAACTGCGGTTAATTTTTTAACTAAAAATTGATAGAAGACTGAATAAGAAAGCCTGTCAAAAGATGGGCTTTTATTCTTTTAGTTTAAGAAGAATGGAAGAGAGGATATTGCTTTTCGCTATGCTTATGAAGCTGATATAGCAGTTTTTATCTATTACAAAAAAAAGCCCCTAGCGGACTAGAGGCAGAAAAACTTCAGATGCAGGTAACAGGTGAATTATGCATCTGAGTTAAGTAGGTTGTATCAAACCATGTAAAGCACTTTACCAGTAAAAATGAGTAAAAATAGGGAAGTGCGACTAATGGCTAATGTTCCCTGTATCTTTTTTAATCTTTTCTGCAGCCTCGTTTAATTTTTGAATCGTTATTATTAATAAATTAGAAAAAAGCTTTCAAAACTTATTTTATTTATTAGTTCTAGAGTTTTTGCCTTTGTTTTTCCTAAATTTTTTTTAGACAAAAAGAATTTTAGAACAAAGACTATTCTTTTTTGTGTATATCGTATACGATATATGAAGAATGATTGGACAGCTATTGATACCCATTCCATAACTTTTGAGATGGATTAACTCAAAAGTACAACTACCAATAGTTTTAACTATATTACTGAGGAATAATTATGAGTAATATCTTCACAGGATGTATCCCGGCGCTAATGACTCCATGTACTTCTAACCGTGAGCCAGATTTTGATGCGCTTGTGAGAAAAGGGCATGAGCTTATTGAAGCGGGAATGAGTGCGGTAGTGTATTGTGGTTCGATGGGCGATTGGCCTTTATTGACCGAAGCTCAACGTCAAGAAGGTGTAGCACGACTTGTAGCTGCCGGTATTCCGACAATTGTGGGTACTGGGGCAGTTAATTCAAAAGAAGCAGTTTCTCATGCAGCTCATGCAGAAAAAGTAGGTGCACAAGGGCTTATGGTAATTCCACGTGTATTATCACGTGGTGCATCACCAACTGCACAAAAGGCACACTTTTCTGCGATTCTAAAAGCTGCACCTAGCTTACCTGCGGTAATTTACAATAGCCCGTATTATGGATTTGCGACTCGTGCAGATTTGTTTTTTGAATTGCGTCGTGAGTTTCCAAACTTAATTGGTTTTAAAGAGTTTGGCGGTGCTGCTGATATGCGTTATGCAGCCGAGTTCATCACTTCTCAAGATGACTCTGTGACATTAATGGCTGGCGTAGATACTCAAGTTTTCCATGGCTTTGTTAACTGCAATGCAACGGGTGCAATTACAGGCATTGGTAATGCTTTACCTAAAGAAGTTTTACAGTTGGTCGACCTTAGTAAGAAAGCTGCAGCAGGTGATGCAAAAGCTCGTCGTTTGGCACAAGAATTATCAAACGCTTTAGAAGTTTTATCATCTTTTGATGAAGGTACTGATTTAGTCCTTTATTACAAGTACTTAATGGTACTTAATGGTGATAAAGAATATACCTTACATTTTAACGAGACGGATGCATTGAGTGAATCACAACGTAAATACGTTGAAACTCAGTATGAATTATTCCGTACTTGGTACCGTAACTGGTCAGCTGAAATCTAAGCAAATATCTATAAAAAAAGAGGCTAATGATTTAGCCTCTTTTTACTTATATTATTTATTTTTTAGTGAGAACAATAACGCAGAGGAATATTAAAACTAAACCTAAATAACTATTCATTGTTAAACTTTCGCCTACGACAACAACTGCCAATAACGCTGCAACAGGAATTTCAACCAAAGCTAACGTCATGGCTTGACTGGCTGGAATACGTTTTAAACCAAAGCTAAAAAATAAATAGCCTAAGAACATAGGTACGATTGGGATATAAAGTGCCACCCAAATATTATTTGGATAATTAAATAGGTGAGTTGCTGTAATTAATAAAGTAGGTAATAACAGAACTGCTGAAATCCCAAAGATCACGCCCATTGCAGCTCTTGAGTCGATGCCTTTATGGATTAAATTTTTCATAATCCATGAATATGATGCATAACTCAGACTTGAGAGTAAGCCAAAAAATACACCTAATAGCCGTTCGGATTGAACGCCTTGATGTTGGTGACTATGTTCGCCTGCATATGAGAGTAAAATAACTCCTAAAAAGCCAAGAATAAAACTGATAAGCCATTTTAAAGAAAGCTTACGTTTATCTAATAGCCACTCAAGCATGACTGAAAACAAAGGGGCGCAACCAATTGAAATAACAGTACCAATAGAAACACCAGCTAATGAAACCGAAGAATAAAAAGCAAATGGACAAAGAATAGAAACAATGACGGCAATCAAAACTTTGGTTTTATAGCCAAAAAGCTTTCGGTAATCTTTTTTAATGGCTTTTAAACTTAAAAATGTGTGAATTAAACCACCGAAGCCCACAGAAATAGTAGCAATTACAAGTGGACTGATGCCCTTTGCAAAAGATGCTGCAGTGCCTGCCGTACCCCATAGAAAAGCAGCAAATAGTACAGATAAGAAACCCGTATAATAAGTCAGGGAAAATTTTGCTTCTGTTGGCGTACTCATATGAAGTGACTCAAACTCTGAAAGTTTTATGCAGCAAGATTTCTACAAGATAAAAATTTTTACCTTGTAAGGAATAATCAGCTCAATGGATAAGAATTTTTGACAGTTTCCCGTCAGGAGAACAGGGTAGTATGCTGGTATTTATGACGATTTGCTTGGTTAAATACAATAAAATAATGACGATTTCGGCATAGTCTAATAATAGTTTTGTGAATTAAATGGTATAAAGTATACTTTGTATAGGAATGATTTTAAAAATTATTGGTTTGTAGTGATATAAAAATAGTTTTTAAAAGCTTTATATGAAGGATAAACCGTACCGAAAATGATGCTTTCAAAGCAATAATTTCATTATGGTGGATGACTAAAATTATCATCCTTTTGTTTGTGTCATATTTTGAGGTTAAGAGAATATTCGTGACGCTACCATCTTTTAATGTATCAAATCTTGGTGCAATGCCTTCGGTATCAGAAGTTATTGTCAAATATATTAGAGAAGCAATTATTGCAGGGCATATTGCTGAAGGTGAGCCTATCCGTCAGGATGAAATTGCCAAGCTATTTAATGTCAGCAAAATTCCGGTACGTGAAGCCTTAAAGCAACTTGAAGCCGAAGGCTTGGTGGAGTTTATAAAAAATCGTGGTGCAATTGTGACCCGAATCTCTGAAGAAGAATTAGCTCAGATTTTTGAAGTACGGGTTATGTTAGAAACGAAGTTGATTCAGCTCGCCGTGCCGAATATGACAGAAGAAACTTATAAAAAGGCAGATGAAATTTGTAATGCCTTTATTGATAACATGGATATTGGAAGCTGGACCACACTAAATTGGCAGTTACATGCCTGCCTGTATGAACCGGCACAGCGGCCTTATATGCTCGGATTAATTCGTTCTATTTACGATAAAATTGAGCGCTATTTAAGATTACAAATGAATGTTTCCGAAGGTAAATCACGTGCAAATGATGAGCACAAAGAAATTGTGAAAGCCTGTAAAGCCAAGGATGTTGATTTGGCGGTTAAGTTAATTGAAGAGCATATTAATGGTGTTTGCCAATCACTTTATGAGCACTTACCTCATCATAAAAATGTGAAAAAATAAGTGCTGCATTCTTTATCATTTCAATTAGGCCAATGGCCTAATTTTTTTGTCTTTATTTTAGCTGAAGCAAGTTTTTACTATGCTGATTTCGTCATAGATTTATAAGAAAACGATCAAGCTTGCTGTTTTGAGATCAGTCATCCTAAAGGAAAATGTAAGGATACTTCTATGAAAACAGTAAAAATTTTGGACTCTCATACTGGTGGCGAACCAACACGATTAGTACTTGAAGGTTTTCCTGATTTAGGCACAGGAGATATGGAAAGCCGCCGAAAAATATTATCAGAACAATATGACCATTTCCGTAGAGCAACTATGTTAGAGCCGCGCGGTAATGATGTTTTGGTTGGTGCATTATTATGTAAACCTGTGAATCCCAAAGCGAGTGCTGGCGTTATTTTCTTTAATAACACAGGCTACCTCGGCATGTGTGGTCATGGCACGATTGGTTTAGTGGCTTCGTTAGCACACTTGGGCAAAATACAAGTGGGTACACACTTAATTGAAACTCCAGTGGGCGATGTTGAAGCGACATTGCATGAAGATCATTCGGTTAGTGTGCGAAACGTACCTGCATATCGTTATAAGAAAGCGGTTGAGGTTGACGTTGAAAAATATGGAAAAGTTACTGGTGATATTGCATGGGGCGGTAACTGGTTCTTCTTGATTAATGATCATGGACAACGTGTTGCAAGTGATAATTTAGATCAACTTACCGAATATGCGTGGACGGTTAGACAAGCGCTTTCGGCACAAGGAATAACCGGTAAAGATGGGCAAGAAATTGACCATATCGAGTTATTTGCAAGTGACACCGAAGCAGACAGTAAAAATTTCGTGCTTTGTCCAGGCAAGGCCTATGACCGTTCACCGTGTGGAACTGGAACGAGTGCGAAAATTGCTTGTTTGGCTGCAGATGGCAAACTTGAGCCAGGAAAGTTATGGAAACAAGCCAGTATTATCGGTAGCCAGTTTATTGCCTCGTATGAGCAAGCAGGGGAATATGTGATTCCAACCATTCGTGGTGAAGCTTACATGAGTGCCGAAGCAACTTTATTTATGGATGAAAATGACCCATTTGCTTGGGGTATTCAGCTATGAGAACCGATGCCATCGTCATTGGTGCAGGTATTGTAGGTGCGGCATGTGCTTATGAATTGGCTCGGCAAGGGTTAAATGTGCAAGTTTTGGATGCTCGGATCGGTGGTGCAACTGCTGCGGGCATGGGGCATTTGGTCATTATGGATGACTTGGAAGCCGAATTAAAACTTAGTCATTGGTCAGTTCAGCTATGGCATGAATTAGGACACGAACTTTCGGAAGACTGTGCCTATCGCCAAACGCCAACTTTATGGCTGGCAAGTAGCGCAGAAGAAATGCAGATTGCTGAGGAAAAATATCAACGTCTCACTGCACAAGGTGTCCGTTGCCAACTTCGAAACGCAGATGAAGTTCATCAGCTTGAACCTCACTTAAAGCAGGGTCTTTATGGTGGTTTAGAAGTTTTTGATGATGGAATTTTATATGCACCTTGTGCTGCTGAATGGTTATTAAAAAAATTTCCTCACAAGGTTCAGGTTCAACAAGCTAAAGTTATTCATATTGAAGAAAATCGAGTTCAGTTAAGTGATGGAACATGGCTAGAAGCTACGCATATCGTTTTGGCTAACGGCATTCATGCGACTGATTTTTTTCCAGAGTTACCGATTGAACCTAAAAAAGGTCATTTGGCGATTACCGACCGTTATCCCGAATTAAATGTAAAACATACGTTGGTGGCTTTGGCTTATGCAGCCAGTACTCAAGCGACAAGTGGAATTTCGGTGGCTTGTAATATTCAGCCTAGACCGACGGGCCAGCTTTTTATTGGGTCATCTCGTCAGTTTAATACAGTTGATCCGACTGTAGAGCCAGAAGTCTTTACTCGGGTGCTTAAAGAAGCTACTGATTATTTCCCAGCATTGGCTGATCTTAATGTTATTCGGGCATGGACTGGCTTTCGCGCAGCCACTCCGGATGGCATTCCGGTAATTGGACGACATCCTGCATTTCAATCGGTTTATTTAGCGGTAGGTCATGAAGGATTAGGTGTCACCACAGCGACAGGTACGGCAAAACTGATTGCTTCACACGTGTGTGGGTTAACTTTTGATATAGATCCAGAACCTTTTTTACCTCATCGCTTTATAGGAGCTGCATAGATGATTCAGCTTTTTATTAACGGCCAATCGGTTTCTGTGATTGAGGGCACCAGTGTTGCTGCTGCTTTAGCACAAAAGAAGTCCTATAGCCGTTTGTCTGTCTGTGGTGAAAAACGCACTCCATTTTGTGGAATGGGAGTTTGTCAGGAATGTCGTGTCAATATTAATGGACTCAGAGTGCTTGCGTGTCAGACGCTGTGCCAGCAAGACATGAAGGTGGAAACACAATAATGGAAAAACAATACGATGTGGTGGTTGTTGGGGCAGGTCCTGCGGGGTTGTCAGCTGCTATTGCAGCCGCCGAAAGTGGCGGGCGAATTTTAATATTGGATAATAACCCACAGGCGGGCGGTCAAATCTGGCGGGCTGGACCGATTTTTCCTGTGCCTGAAATGGCGCAGCAGAAATATCAACAAATCAAGGCTCATCCTAATATTGAATTTATGTTTGGTTCGAAAATTGTCGCCGCGCCTTTTGCAGGACAATTACTCGTTGAGCGACCTCATGACAGCCTAAACTTGTCTTATCGCCAGCTTATATTGTGTACCGGAGCAAGAGAGCTATTTTTACCTTTTCCCGGTTGGACTTTATCTGGCGTAACAGGGGCAGGTGGGTTGCAAGCCTTAATTAAAGCAGGTACACCAATCAAAAATGAACGCGTTGTGATTGCAGGTTCCGGCCCATTACTTTTAGCAAGTGCGGACACAGCAAAAAAAGCAGGGGCGCAAGTTCTCTATGTTGCTGAACAGGCGGCTTCATCTTCTGTTCGTAAATTTGCGCTACAACTTTGGCGCTGGCCTTCGAAAGTAATACAGGCGTTATCTTTACCTTATCGTTTATATCAACCTGACAGTTATGTGATTGAAGCGATTGGTCAGGAACGTCTTGAGCGAGTAAAACTACAAACGCCGAAAGGAATCATTGAAATTGAGTGTGATCGACTCGCGTGCGGGTTTGGCTTAGTACCGAATACTCAATTGGGGCAGCTAATGGGTTGTCAAATTAAAGACAATGCGATTACGGTTGATGACTATCAACGTACATCACAGCCACAGGTATGGGCAGCAGGTGAGTGTACAGGTTTTGGCGGAAGTGAGCTGGCGATGGTTGAAGGTAGCATCGCAGGTTATGCGGCTATAGGTCAAAATGAAAAAGCCAGTCAATTATCTGCCCAAAGACAACGGTATCGTTTATTTGCACATCTTCTTGAGAAAAGCTTCAAGTTACGTGCTGAGTTAAAAACGCTTGCACGTCCAGAAACTATTTTTTGTCGATGTGAAGATGTGACTTTTGATAAAGTTGCCGAGCGTAGTAGTTGGATTGATGCAAAATTACATACACGTTGTGGAATGGGAGCGTGCCAAGGAAGCACATGTGCAACAGCAGCAGCTTGTTTATTTGATTGGCAGTTGCCTAATGCTCGACCACCATTACTTCCTACTCGTATAAAAAGCCTCATGGCGATGTCTACTTCTCCTTTAAATCAAAAATAAAATGTTCTAGAGTAGACAAGTTATAATTTTGTCCGCTCTAGCTCATGACTTTGGTTCAAATTCCGAAACTAACTACCACTTTGGAAGATTTCTTAAAAAATCTGGAGAGTATAGAACCATTGTTTGATGCTTTATCTTCGGTGGTTTTTTTCATCAAAAATACCGAAGCACGCTATGTCTTTGTCAATCAAACCTTAGTAAATCGCTGTGGTCTAAAAGATAAAACTGCAATATTGGGGAAAACCTCTTCTGAAGTTTTTCCTCATTCACTTGGAAAAATATATACATCGCAAGACTTGCAAGTTATTCGCCGTGGTAAAAAGTTAACAGAGCAATTAGAGCTGCATTTATATGCAAAAAATCAGTCGGGTTGGTGTTTAACTTATAAAGAACCTTTATTTGATGCGGATGGAAACTTAGTAGGAATAGCGGGTATTTCTAATGATTTAAATGTGCCTGAAAATACACACCCTGCTTTTTACAAAATGGTTCAGGTTGAGGAATATATTAAAAAGAATTATGCCGAAACCATTACTTTGGCGCATTTGACCGCAATTGCTGGTGTGTCGGTGGCTCAGTTAGAACGTTATTGCAAAAAAATATATCATTTAACGCCTCGGCAAATGATTAGCAAAATTCGTCTTCAAGTCGCCACTGAACTATTGGCGACAGATTTACCAATCACTCAAATTGGTTTGCGCTGTGGTTATACCGACCATAGTGCTTTTTGTCGTCAGTTTAAGTTGCATACAGGCATGTCACCTACTTTGTATCGGGCCTCTATCAAAAATATTTAGACAAAAAAATTGGGCTGTATAAAACAACCCAAAATGATTATTAAGTGCTGAATTTATATATTAAAGACTAATCTTTGAAAGCCAATGACCGGCCTTTGGTTTCTTTCACTAGCAAAATCGAGACTATAGAGATCAGACTTGCAGCAACCAAATATAAAGAAATCGGAATTGAGCTATTAAATTCTTTGAGTAAGGTTAAGGCAATTAATGGAGCAAGCGAACCTGCCATAATTGGCGCAACTTGATAACAAAATGAAAGCGCCGTATAGCGGATGTGAGTTGGAAATAACTCAGTCATTAACGCAGAGTAAGGCGAGTAGGTCATGGACTCAATAAATAGACCGAGCACAATTGCTAGCATAATGAGCCAGTCATTGCCTGTATCCATTAAAGGAAAGCCGACAAAACCCCAAAAAGCAGTAAGTACAGCCCCAATAAGATAAATAGGTTTACGGCCAAATATATCGCTCAAATGCCCCATAAAAGGAATAATAAAGAAATGGATGAGGTGGGCGCCGAACATAAGCAATAAGATTTGCGAAGTATCTTTATGGACGACTAACTTTAAATAACTGATCGAAAAAGTAACCACCATATAGTACAAAATATTTTCTGCAAATCTGGCACCGATACCCGCAATAACAGATTTCTTATGATATTTTAAAACTTCAATAATCCCAAGTTGTTGCTTTTCAAGAAGCTGTTGTTTGGCCTGTGCTTCTTTAAACACTTCGGCATCATCTACATTTTTTCGAATCCATAGTCCAATCAGTACCACGACTGCTGAGAACCAGAATGCACAGCGCCATCCCCAATCTAGGAATTGTTCGGGTGAGAGATTTTTTGAAAGTAATAATAAAACCAGCGTGGCTACTAAATTCCCGAGGGGTACGCCAGTTTGTGGCCAGCTTGCCCAATAACCTCTGCGATCATCTGGACTGTGCTCTGAAACTAAAATAACTGCGCCGCCCCATTCACCACCAAAAGCAAAACCTTGAATTAAACGCAATATCACTAGGAGTGTAGGTGCCCAATAGCCAATTTGATGGAAGGTCGGAATACAGCCCATTAAAAAAGTAGTGATACCGACAATAATGAGGCTAATTTGCAATAATTTCTTGCGTCCAATTTTATCACCGTAGTGACCAAACACGAGGCCACCGAGAGGTCTTGCTAAAAAGCCAACGGCATACAGGGCAAAGGCCGCCAAAATGCCATCTATAGCATGGCCGGTTTGTTGAAAGAAAAGTTCGCCAAAGACAAGGGCAGAAGCAGTTCCATAAAGGAAAAATTCATACCATTCTGCTACGGAGCCGACCATAGAGGCCGCTACTACCTTTTTTAATGTTGTCGTCATATACCAATATCCTTATTTGAAAATATGTTACACATAGATTTGATGGGGTATCTTGTTATTCATTTTTTGCACTTTTTTATTTAAATAATGTGCGGTTACGCTGGAGGCTTTGAACTAAAAAAGGAGTTCATCTCTTGGATAAACTCCTTTAAAAAAAATTAAAGAGCAGCTTTACTCATTTCACCATTGACCAAGCGCGCGATACCAAGCGGATTGGCATTTTGAAGGGCGAGTGGCAATAAGTGATCTGGATAGTTTTGGTAGCATACTGGACGTAAATAACGGTCAATTGCCAAGGTTCCTACCGATGTACCGCGTGCATCTGAAGTTGCAGGATATGGCCCGCCGTGAACCATAGCATCACAGACTTCCACACCTGTTGGATAACCATTTAGAAGCAAACGTCCTGCTTTTTCTTCAAGTAAGGGAATAAGGGTCGCGAAGTTCTCAAAATCTTGTGGTTCGGCAATTAATGATGCTGTAAGTTGACCACGCAGACCATTTAAAGCTAGAGCGAGCTGCTCTGCCGATTCAACTTCAATCACAATTGTCGTTGGACCGAACACTTCTTCTTGAAGTAACTCATCATGCTCTAGTAAAAGAGATACATCGGCTTTAAAGAGCTGAGGATAGGCTTGTTGACCTTGCTGTGGTTGACCCGCTAAATGCTCTATTTGGTCATGTGCGAGTAATTCTTTCAGGCCATGCTCGTAGCTTCTTAAAGTACCTTTATTAAGCATGGTTTGTGGCGGTTGCTGAGCCATTGCAACCTTGAAATGGTCAAGGAATTGGCTAAATTCAGGTGATTTAATTCCAATAATTAAACCCGGATTGGTACAAAACTGACCGCAGCCTAAAACCACTGAACCACTAAGTTCGGTCGCAATTTTATCACCACGTACTTTTAGAGCTTCAGGTAATAAAATCATTGGATTAATGCTCGACATTTCGGCAAAAACAGGAATAGGTTCAGGACGTGCGGCAGCTAAATCGCATAGAGCACGACCACCTTTGAGTGAACCTGTAAATCCAACGGCTTTAATTGCTGGATGTTTTACCAGTGGCTCACCGACACCTTGACCATAAATCATGCTAAAGATGCCTTTTGGCATAGCGCATTTCTCAATCGCACTACAAATGGCATTTGCAATGTATTCGGCCGTTGCCATGTGACCGCTATGAGCCTTCACAATAACTGGACATCCAGCCGCAAGTGCTGAAGCGGTATCGCCACCAGCAGTAGAAAAGGCAAGAGGGAAGTTACTTGCACCAAATACGGCAACTGGTCCAACACCGATTTTATATTGACGTAAATCTGGACGTGGAAGTGGTTGACGTTCAGGTAAAGCCAAATCAATACGGGCACCTAAATAGTCGCCACGGCGTAATACTTGAGCAAACAGACGCAATTGGCCTGTAGTTCGCCCACGTTCACCGCGAATACGAGCTTCTGGTAAGGCAGTTTCTTGACAGACTGTCGCAATAAACTGGTCATCAAGCGCATCAATTTCACTGGCAATCGTTTCTAGAAAAACAGCACGTTGTTCTGGCGTAGTTTGTCTAAAAGCAGGATAAGCCAATGCAGCTGCTTGAGCTGCCTGATCAATTTCTTCAGGAGTGGCCTGAGCAAATTGATAGGGTAATGCTTCATCTGTTGCAGCATCGTAGCTTAATACAAACTTACTGCCTGCACTTGAACGTTGACCTGCAATAAAATTTTGACCAGTAATATTTAACATTATCAACCTCACTTGAGAGTGAACGTCAAAAGTGGTTCTTCTGACGTTGGAGAGTTATCAAAGTGAAGGTTTTACATTTGAAAATATTGTATTTTGTATACGGTATTAATCAAAAGAAAACCTTAACTTATATGTGTTTAAGCAAATGATCGCTAAGCTTCATCGTCATTTTTAATCAGTGCTTTTGGTAAACCTGAGCGTATTCCCCAGTAGTAACAACCAAGAGAAATCACCATGACGAATAAGGTGTCGAACGGCGCTGCCAATAGGTGTGTTGCGCCATCACCAAAGCTGCCAAGGTAAGAGGCAAGAATCATTAAGATGTAGTAAACAAGGAGCCATGTTGATGACTTTAACTGTTGGGCAAGGCTGACTTCTTGGGTTGGCACGTAGCGCTTAAAAATGACATAGAGTGCAAACAACACAATTTGTGCGCCTAACAACCATGAAATGACATTCCAGCCAGACCAATACACAATAAAAGACGCAATGACAAAAGCCAGTGGGCCTAGAATGGTAAATCCTTTTACATAGAATGGACGTTCAAGCTCAGGAGCATTACGGCGTAAGGCACCTACTGTGACAGGAGCAAGGGCATAACTTAAAACTAAAGCTGCCGAAACTACGGAAATTAATTTATCCCAAGATGGAAACGGCATGGTCCAAAATACTGAAAGTGCAAACGTTAACCATAATGCATAACGAGGAATACCTGATTTTGGATCTACACGCGTAAAAATACGGAAGAACGTATTACTGTTTGACCATGCATAAATGACACGTGGAGTTGCAGCCATATAGATGTTGCCGCAGCCAGACGGAGAAATAATGGCATCTGAAACAACTAACAGTGCTAACCATCCCAAACCTAATAACATGGCAATGTCGCGGTAAGGTAATGGGAACTTGTCACTAAGTCCTGACCAACCATTTGCTAGCATATCGGTAGGTACTGCACCCAAGAAAGCGACTTGAAGCACTACATAAATAATCGTTGCCAAAACGACAGATAAGATGAGTGCAAAAGGAATCGTAAATTGAGGACGTTTTACTTCACTTGCTACCGAAATAATCGGCGTTAAACCCAAGTACGCAAAAATAATACCGCCAGCAGATACGGCACCTTGTACGCCGTGAGCGCCCATTGGAGCAAACTCGGTCATTGAAAAGTTTGCAGGTTTAAAATGGTATAGAAGTGCAACCATCACTAAAACCGGCACAGCAAATTTCAATGCACTAATTAGGTTGTTGGCAATTGCAAAGGTCTTTACGCTGTAATAGTTCAATGCAAAAAATACGCATAAAAGCGCGAACTGAAACAACCATCCAATGGTCGTTGGAGTTCGAACACCATCATGTACGGCGGTAAGAGAAGGGAACCATGCGGCTGCATATTCACGAGCAGCGACGACTTCAATTGCAATTAAACTTGAAAAGGCAATGACGGTCACAGAACCCAATAAATATCCTTGTAATGGGCCATGTGAAAATACGGGGTAACGGATAATACCGCCTGCTCGGGGTAAGGCTGCGCCTAACTCACAATAAATAATTCCCAGAATTAAAACGGCAAAGCCCCCAATAATCCATGACAATATACCCGCAGGGCCGGCTTGAGAGGCCACATGACTTGCTGAAAATAACCATCCTGAACCGAAAATGGCGCCTAAGCCAATGAATGTAAGATCCATTAGAGATAACTGTTTTTTAAACTGACTTGTCATTACGTTTTCCTTAACGACAGAACTATTGTTCTTTCATATATCGTATACGATATATGGTTACTGGTAAATAGGGGAATTTTTATTCTATTTATGGGCAATGGATAATTTGAAAATTATGTAAATGTTTGTTTTTAATTGATTTTAAATGGTTTAAATTTTAACTAAATAACTTGAAAACCAAATATTTTTTATAAAAAATTGGCAAAGGTTTGTGATTTTATTTGCTCAAAAGAACAATTCTTCAATATGGGTTGAGTCATTTACCGTTTAAATTAATGGAAAATTCAATTTTTTAGAAAGACTGTATTAGCAATTGATTGTGTTGTTTTTAGGCAATGAACCATTTATTTTCAGTGCTTTATAGATGGCTTAATGATAATTTTAGAGCTATCCGAAAGGACACAATAATGACGAACATACGAATAATAATGAATCGAAGGTAGGACTACGTGTTTATTAGTGTATTTGATCTTTTTAAAATTGGCATCGGCCCATCTAGCTCCCATACAGTTGGACCAATGCGTGCGGCATACAGTTTTGTGGATGATTTATTGAAGCAAAACGATTTACAAGCAACGGTTAGAGTTCAGGTGAAGTTATACGGTTCGCTGTCGGCAACCGGTGTCGGTCATGCGACAGATAAAGCAGTTCTATTAGGCTTAATGGGTTTTGACCCTGAACATATTGATACTCAAGTAAGTACAAACTTGATTGAAGATGTTCTTGAAAATAAAGCAATCCAGCTTAATGGGCAAAAGACTATTTCTTTTGACTATAAGCATGATGTGCTTTTTTTAGATGAATCTTTGCCTTATCACCCCAATGCAATGGAATTGATTGCGTATAACGAGGCTCAAGAAATTTTATATGCAGAAACTTACTATTCGGTTGGTGGTGGCTTTATTGTTAGTCAAAGGCAACTAGTACACACTCAAACTGAAACTAACGATGTTAAGGTTCCATATCCATTTCACAGTGCGGCTGAACTTTTAAGCTTATGTAAGACTCATCATTTATCAGTGAGTGAGTTAATGCTTGAAAATGAAAAAAGCTGGCGTAGTGAGGCTGAGATTCGCAGCAAGATTATGGAAATCTGGAAAGTGATGCAGCAGTGCATTCACAACGGATTAATTAATGAAGGAATATTACCGGGCGGATTAAACGTAAAACGTCGGGCCAAGAAAATTCACGATAAGTTATTAAATAAGAAAAACTCAAACCTGATTGTGACGACTTTTCATGCCATGGAATGGGTCAATTTATTTGCCTTAGCGGTAAATGAAGAAAATGCCGCTGGCGGCCGAGTAGTGACGGCACCTACAAATGGAGCAGCAGGGATTATTCCGGCAGTTTTATATTACTACGTGACTTTCTCTAAAGATTTTTCTGAAGATAAAGTGGTTCGCTTTTTTCTAAGTGCGGCAGCCGTCGGCATTTTATGTAAACTCAATGCTTCTATTTCTGGTGCAGAAGTAGGGTGTCAGGGCGAAGTCGGCTCGGCGTGTGCGATGGCTTCGGCAGGTTTAGCCGAGATTTTAGGTGCATCACCTGAGCAAGTGGAACATGCGGCTGAAATTGGGCTTGAACATAACTTGGGTTTAACGTGTGACCCGATTGGTGGTTTGGTTCAGGTGCCTTGCATTGAACGAAATGCAATTGCAGCTGTAAAAGCCATTAATGCAGCCCAAATGGCACTTCATGATGACGATGAACACTTTGTCACCCTAGATAAAGTGATTCAGACCATGAAAGAAACAGGCAGAGATATGTCTGAGAAATATAAAGAGACTTCAAAAGGTGGCCTCGCTGTTAACGCCATTGAGTGCTAAAAAAATGAGATGGGGACGAGGTGACCCCATCTCATTTTAAACATTAAGCCTCGCGAGCAACTAAAGTTAAAATGTCGTAAGTTGCGACAAGTTCACCGCGTTGGTTTTTGACTTTAATATCCCATACCACAACCCCATGCGCAGGTTGAGACGGATCTTTTTGTGGTTTAGGCGTTTTTTGTTTACAGGTGAGTTCAACCTGAATTGAGTCACCAATTTTAACTGGTTCAACAAAACGTAAGTTGTCCATACCATAATTGGCAATCACAGGACCTTGTGCTGCATCGACAAATAGACCTGCTGCGGCAGACACAATAAAGTAACCGTGTGCCACACGCTCACCAAAGAAAGACTCGGCCGCTGCGATTTTGTCGGTATGCGCATAGAAGTAGTCACCGCTTAAACAAGCAAAATTGACAATATCTGCTTCTGTTACTGTACGACGTGCCGTTAATAAACGCTCACCAATCACTAACTCATCAAAAGACTTTTTAAATGGATGTACGCGGTCTTCGTTAACTTTCGAGCCAGCAGTCCATGAGTGGGTAATTTGCGTCAGACTGTTTGGAGAGCCTTGAATTGCAGTGCGCTGCATATAATGTTTAACGGCACGAATACCACCTAACTCTTCACCGCCACCTGCACGACCAGGGCCGCCATGTACTAAATGTGGAAGTGGTGAACCATGTCCTGTACTTTCTTTTGCTGACTCTGCGTCGAGTACATGCACACGCCCATGCCAAGGCGCAATTTTTTGAATAATCTGCTCAATATTCTCATCATTATTTTTAACGACAGAAGCCACTAAGCTACCTTCACCACGTGAAACAAGGTCAGCGAGTTCTTCAATGTTTTGATATGGCATGAGTGTACATACCGGACCGAAAGCTTCTGTGGTATGCACATGTGTCGCTTGTAAAGGCTGTTCGCAGAGTAATAAAGTTGGAGCGAAAAAAGCACCTTTTTCAGGATGATCTGCATTAAATGTAAAACTATCGTTGCCACCAAAAACAATTTTTGCATCTTTGCTGAGTTCGGCAACTTTTTCTGCAACGTCATGTTTTTGTTTAATGCTCGCTAAAGCACCCATGGTGGTTTCTTCTTTTTGAGGGTCGCCCACCACAACTTTAGCAAGTTTGGCAGTTAGCTTTTCTTGCACAGTCGCTAACAAGTTTTCAGGAACGAAAGCACGACGAATTGCAGTACATTTTTGGCCTGCTTTGGTGGTCATTTCACGGAAGACTTCACGCACAAATAAATCGACAGTTTCTTCATTTGCCTCAGGGCTTAAAATTGCACTGTTTACCGAGTCGGCTTCCATACTAAATGGAATCGAATATTTATTGAGGTGAGGGTGGTTACGTAGTTTTTGACCTGTGTAAGCAGAACCTGTAAAGGTGACACAGTCTTGTGGGCCTAGGTGGTCGAACAGGTCATAAGTTTGACCGCAAATGAGTTGTAGTGCGCCTTTTGGTAAGACATGTGTTTCCTCAATGGCTTTTACAACGGCTTGAGTTAATTGGGCACCATCGGTTGCTGGCTTCACAATACATGGCACGCCTGCAAGTAGAGTCGGTGCAATCTTTTCAAGCATTCCCCAAATTGGGAAGTTAAAAGCATTAATGTGAACGGCAACACCCGCTTTAGGGCTTAAAATGTGTTTAGCGCCGAAAGTGCCATTTTTAGATAATTGAATCCAGCTATCTTCAGTAATAATTTTTTCATCATTGAGTTCACGGCGAACCAGACTTGAATAAGCAAATAATGTCTGGATGCCACCTTCAATATCAATCCACGCATCTTTACGAGTTGCGCCTGTCGCATAAGCAAGTTTGTAGAAGTCTTCCTTACGTTCAAGTAAATGTTGGGCAATTTGTTTTAACGCATTGGCACGTTGGTGAAACGTCCAGTTAGCCAGTTCTGAACCATTCTGTTTGGCATATTGAACAACACGTTTCATATCTATGCCATGACTACTTACGGCATAAATCGATTCACCTGTAATGGCATGATAAACGGTACGTAATTCTTCGTCAGACGAATGCCAAGTTCCATAGACATAAGAAGCAAGATGAGGCAGTTGATGCTCAGACTGCTGAAAATCTGTGTCAGTTGAGGTTCCTTCTAGGTGTGCTTGTTCAAGCATGACCAAACTCCTTTTTTATTTGATACATCAATTATAAAAATTGCAAAAATATGATTCATAATTTCAGATTAATTTGTATAAAAGTCAACTTTATTTTGATTTTTAAAAGTAAAAAAGTTTTTTACATTTAACTTAATTTTATTAATTTCAATAGCTTGAATTGTTTTATTGTTGTGAATTTAATTTGATACTAAAAAATTAGTTGACTTTGTTTTTTGTGTATCGAAAAATAGATTTAAGGGTGATACCTACAGGGAATGAAAGAATGGAAAACAATTACCAGAAATTTGAACAAAATATTGCCAATGAAATTACGATCGAGGCTAAGGATCAAATGCCTGATGCCTACCGCAAAACATTGATTCGTCAAATCGGGCAACATGGCCATTCTGAAATTGTAGGTATGTTGCCTGAAGGAAACTGGATTACGCGTGCGCCGACTTTAAAACGTAAAGCGGTTTTGCTCGCGAAAGTACAAGATGAAGCGGGTCATGGTTTATATCTGTATAGCGCGGCAGAAACCTTAGGTGCTGACCGTGATGACATGATGGAAAAGTTGATTAATGGGAAAATGAAATACTCATCAATCTTTAACTATCCAACTTTGACTTGGGCAGATGTCGCTGCAATTGGTTGGCTTGTCGATGGGGCAGCCATTGTGAACCAAGTTGCGCTTTGCCGTACCTCTTACGGACCATATGCACGTGCGATGGTACGTATTTGTAAAGAAGAAAGTTTCCACCAACGTCAAGGTTTTGAAGCCATGATGGCTTTGGCAAACGGTACACCGGAACAAAAACAGATGGCGCAAGATGCAGTGAATCGTTTCTGGTGGCCAGCACTGATGATGTTTGGTCCAAGTGATGAGCATTCTCCAAACAGTGCACAAAGCATGGCGTGGAAAATCAAACGTTTTAGTAATGATGAATTACGTCAAAAGTTTGTCGATAACACCGTACCTCAAGTGTTGCAACTTGGCTTGGAAGTACCGGACCCAGATTTAAAGTTCAATGAAGAAACAGGCCACTATGAGTTTGGCGAGATTGACTGGCACGAATTTAATGAAGTGATTGCCGGACGTGGACCATGTAATCACGAGCGTATCGAAGCACGCCGTAAAGCATGGGAAAACGGCAAATGGGTTCGTGATGCAGCAGTAGTCTACGCGAAAAAACAGCAGCTTGAAGCGAACAAAGTGGCTTAACAAGATTTATGGAAAAATTTGAGGAAATCAAAATGGAAGATAAAAACAACTGGTCGCTCTACGAAGTATTTGTACGTAGTAAACAAGGCTTAAGCCACCGTCATGTAGGCAGCTTAAGAGCACCTGATGATGAAATCGCACTGCAACATGCTCGTGATGTTTACACGCGCCGTAATGAAGGAATTAGCATTTGGGTGGTTCGTTCAGAACTGATTAAGTCATCACAGCCAGATGAAAAAGCTGAATTTTTCGATCCTTCTTTAGACAAGGTTTATCGTCATCCGACTTTTTACCATATCCCAGATGGCATTGAGCACATGTAAGGGGAATGGCAAATGAATCATTCAGTTTTATCTAAATTCTTATTACATATTGGCGACAGCCAACTGGTTTTATCTCAGCGTTTGGCTGAATGGTGCGGGCATGCACCTGAGCTAGAAATTGATATTGCCTTAGCAAATATCGGCTTGGACTTGTTAGGTCAAGCAAGAAACTTTCTGACTTTGGCTGGTCAATATGATGAAGCTAAACGTGATGAAGACCAACTTGCGTATTTCCGTACAGAACGTGAGTTTTTAAACCTATTGTTGTGTGAACAACCCAATGGCGATTTTGCTCAAACGATTGTGCGCCAGTGGTTGATGGACCATTACCATTTTCATTTATTTACGGCTTTAGCGCAAAGCTCACTTCCTGAATTAAGTGCGCTTGCTGTGAAATCTTTAAAAGAAGTGAAGTATCACATCCGTTTTTCGACAAGCTGGATGGAACGTTTAAGTTTAAGCACAGATGAAGCACATCAACGTGTGCAAGACGGTTTAAATAATTTATGGCGCTTTACCGCTGAATTATTTGAACTGAGTGCAGACGAACAAGCATTAGTTGCAGAAGGCGTGATTCCAGATTTTTCAAATGAAAAAGAACAATGGAACCAAACCATTGCAGATGAGCTTAAGCGTTTCGAATTAAATGTTGCTGTGAACGGTGCTTATCGCCGTGGTGCGAAACAAGGATTACATACCGAGCATTTAGGTTATTTGTTGGCTGAAATGCAATGTATTCAAAGAACTTATCCGGGAATGACCTGGTAAGACAAGGAGGTGAGCCATGCAAATGATTCGTCATTGCATCGACCAATGTTGGGATGTTCTACAAACGGTAAGTGACCCTGAAATTCCGGTTTTATCGGTTGTCGATTTAGGCATGATCCGCGGTGTAGAGATTAACAATCAACAAGAAATTATTGTTCGTCTAACTCCGACATATAGCGGATGCCCAGCAACAGATATGCTCAAAGCACAAATTGTTGAGGCATTTACCGCAGAAGCTTTGACACCGGTCAAAGTCATGGTCGATTTATCAGAAGCATGGACCACGGACTGGATGTCTGAAGCAGGGAAAAAGAAACTGCAAGTTTATGGCATTGCTCCACCTGAAGGGTTGGCGCATCAGTGCGGAACTCACGTTCATTTAAATGATGGTGTTGAGTGCCCACGTTGTAAAAGCCGACATACCCGACTGTTAACAGAGTTTAGTTCCACCGCCTGTAAAGCACTTTATAAATGTCAGGACTGTCTTGAGCCTTTTGATTACTTCAAATGTATTTAAGTCTTTAGATAAGGAAATCAGCCATGAGCCAATTTGTACCATTAAAAGTAAAAAGTATTACGCCGCAAACCGATCAGGCAATTTGTATTGCATTTGACGTTGTACCTGAACAACAAGAACAATTTCAATTTCAACCGGGTCAACATCTAACCATTCGCCATTTAACCGAAGCGGGTGAAATCCGTCGTTGTTATTCAATTTGTAGCTATGCGGGCAAAGAAGACATCAGTATTGCGGTTAAAAAAATTGATCAGGGTCAATTTTCAAATTGGGCAAATGACCATTTGAAAGTGGGCGATGTACTTGAAGTGATGCCACCACAAGGTGTGTTTTTTCAAAAAGCAGCCAAGATGGGTGGACAAAACTATTTAGGCGTTGCTGCGGGTAGTGGTATCACGCCAATTTTATCAATTATTAAACAAGTTTTATTTGAACAACCTGAAGCTAACTTTACCTTGCTCTATGGCAATCGTTCATGGAAACAAACCATGTTTGCCGAGCAAATTATGGATTTGAAGGATCAGTTTAAAGAACGCTTTCAACTCATCAATATTTTTTCTCGTGAGTTCAACGATAGTGAGCTCATGAACGGTCGTATTGATGCAGAAAAGCTTAAGCAACTTTTTGATTATGAAGTGCTTGAAACAAACTTTGACCATGTGTTTGCCTGCGGCCCAGACGAAATGATGAATGCCGTAGAAAACACGTTGCCGAACTTTGGTATTGCCAAAGAGCGCATTCACACCGAACGTTTCCATACAGGACAAGCGCGTAAACGTAGTGTTGAAGCGGATGCAAACCGTAAAGAAGAAAAGGTCAATATCATTTTAGATGGTCGTGAACTGATTGTTTCTGTAGCTCAAGAAGATGAAAGTATTCTTGATGCGGCTTTACGCGCAGGTGCCGACTTACCGTATGCATGTAAAGGTGGGGTGTGTGCGACCTGTCGCTGTAAGGTGCTTTCAGGCGAAGTCGACATGTTCCTGAACTATAGTCTTGAAGAAGATGAAGTTGAAAAGGGCTATGTGCTGAGCTGTCAGACCTTACCAAAAGGCTCAAATGTTCGCTTGAGTTTTGATGAATAGAGGCTGTCATGCAAGAGTTGATCAAAGCCAGCACAGCAACTGACGGTGTTTTGTTATTAACCCTAAACCGTCCGGAAAAAAGAAATGCTTTAAACAATGCAACCTTGCAGTGTTTGTGCGAGTTGCTCGAAGAAGCTGAACATAATGCTCAAGTCAAAGCAGTGGTTTTAACGGGTAATGCTCAATGTTTTGCGGCTGGAGCAGATCTTAGTGAGCTAGCTGCAATGGACGCCGTGTCTTTGCAACTCGATATTCGCCCGAAGCTTTGGCAAAAAATTGATGCGTTTAGTAAGCCACTCATTAGCGCAGTCAATGGCTATGCCTTAGGCGCTGGGTTCGAGTTGGTTTTGCATTCAGACATGGTGATTTGCGGTGAAAATGCCCGTTTTGCATTACCTGAAATTACCTTGGGGATGTTGCCGGGTGCAGGTGGAACACAGCGTTTAGCACGCTTGGTTGGACAACAACTCACCATGCGCTGGGCCATGACAGGTGAGATGATTTCGGCAAAACAGGCAGAGCAACACGGCATTTGCAGTCAAGTGGTGCCGACTGAATTAACAGTTGAATATGCGATTCAACTTGCAGCCAAAATTGCCAAACAAGCGCCTTTAGCGATTCGCGTGATTAAACAATCAATTAAAAGTATTCATGAAACGACTTTAAGTCAGGGACTCAAGTTTGAACGTCAAAACTTTGTCTGGCTGGCGGCTACAAAAGATCGAAACGAAGGGATTAATGCTTTCTTTGAGAAAAGAAAGCCAGTGTTTAGAGGTGAGTGATGGACTATCAAAATATTATTGCTGAAGAAAAAAATGGTGTTGGCTACCTGACATTTAACCGCCCAAAAGCACTGAATAGCTTTAACGTTGATATGCACCGTGAAGTGGCCGAGGTTTTAAACCTGTGGACCAAAAATCCGGATGTTCGATGTGTTGTGATTAGTGGTGAAGGCCGTGGCTTCTGTGCAGGGCAAGACTTAGGTGATCGTGTAGTAGACCCAAATGCTGAAGCTCCAGATTTAGGATATTCCATTGAAACTTACTATAACCCGCTCATTAAAAAGATTGTAAATATGCCAAAGCCTGTAATTTGCGCCGTAAATGGTGTGGCGGCAGGTGCAGGGGCAAATATTGCACTGGCGTGTGACTTGGTGATTGCAGCTAAATCGGCAAACTTCGTACAAGCATTTTGTCGCTTAGGTTTAGTTCCAGACTCTGCGGGTACATGGTTTTTACCACGTGCCGTAGGCCATGCGCGTGCTATGGGATTGGCTTTGTTAGGTGACAAGCTACCGGCAGAAACCGCAAAAGAATGGGGCATGATTTGGGATGTGGTTGAGGACGCTGAGCTTAAAGAAAAAGTCACTGAACTTGCTGAACGTTTAGCGAAACAACCTACTTTTGGCTTATCTCTTATTAAAAAGGCCATTCATCAATCAAGTAATAACACCTTTGATGAGCAAATGCTGTTAGAGCGAGATTTACAACGTATTGCGGGTCGTTCCGAAGATTATCGTGAAGGGGTACAAGCCTTTATGAATAAACGTGAACCAAATTTTAAAGGGCGCTAAGCATGACAGATTTAGACTTATCTCGTGCCCGAATTGCCGTTATTGGTTCTGGCACTATGGGCATCGGCATTGCCCAGTTAGCAATTGTTAATGGGCACTCGACTGTTTTATATGATCTGGACGCTCAAAAAGCGCAGCAAGCCGCTCACGGCTTGGGGCAGACGTTTAAAAAGCTGGTTGAAAAGAGCAAGCTCACACAGCAGCAAGCGGATGAAGCTTTAGCGCGTTTAACGGTGGTCAATCAGGTTGAAGAACTGCGTGATGCTGACTTGGTCATTGAAGCGGTGGTTGAGAAAAAAGAAGTTAAACAGTCTTTATTTAAACAGCTCGCTGAAATTTGTAGTGCGCAAACCATTTTTGCAAGCAATACATCTTCAATTTCAGTGACTGCAATTGCGGCGGGCATTGCTCACCCTGAGCGGGTAGTGGGTTTACACTTTTTTAATCCTGCACCAGTCATGAAACTGGTTGAAATTGTACAAGGCTTAAAAACCCCAAACAGCTTATGTTTGACTTTAAAAAACTTGATGTTGGGCTGGAAAAAAATTCCGGTACTCACCAAGTCGACTCCTGGTTTTATTGTTAACCGAATTGCACGTCCGTTTTATGCAGAAGGTTTTAGAGCACTGCAAGAACAAGTCACTAGCTACGACCAACTCGACTATGCCTTAAAGCAGTGTGGCGGTTTTGCGATGGGACCGTGTGAACTCACTGACCTCATTGGGCAAGATGTTAACTTTTCGGTGACGCAAAGCGTTTACCAAGAATTTTTTTACGAGCCACGCTACCGTCCAAGCCTCATTCAAAAAGAATTGGTCGATGCAGGTGCTTGGGGCCGTAAATCAAAACAGGGCTTTTATACCTATAACGAAAAAAATCAGTACGAGACATTTCAGCCTCAAGCTGTAGTTGCCACACCAGTTGATGCCCATATTCAGCTAAAAGGGACTTGGTCTCAAATACCTGCGTTTTTAACACGTTTAGGTTTAAAAAGTGGATCTGCAAGTGATGACAATATCCTTCAAATTGATGATATCGACTTACGTTTAAGTCAAGGTGAGTCAGCCAATATTCATTACTTAAGCCGTAAAGTGGTTTTAATGGATTGGCACCATGATTTTGAGCATGCAGAGGCTTTAGTACTCAGTCATAACGAACTTTGTGAAGCAAGTGATCTAGCTAAAGTTGAGGCTTACTTTGCACAGTTTGGTATCAGCGTGATGTGGATTAAAGACCATCCGGCACTGTTAACTTTACGCACCATCGCTTTACTCATTAATGAAGCCTGTGAAGCAAGTTTACATGGTGTTGCGAGTCTGGAAGATATTGATAATGCCATGAAATATGGAGTGAATTATCCTAAAGGTCCTTACCAGTGGTTGACACAAATGGGCGGCGCTTATGTGCTCCAAACCTTAAATAACTTATATGCACTGTATGGAGAGGAAAAATATCGCGCGAGTATCTACCTCAAACAATATGTAGCGAAAACTCAAAACATTGCTACTCAATATTCACGTGATATGACCGAATTTGCATAATCAGGAGTCAACATGGAAGACGTTTTAATTTGCGATTTTATTCGTACCCCAATTGGACGATATGCAGGTGCCTTAAGTGCAGTACGTGCAGATGATTTAGCTGCATTGCCCATCAAATATTTAAAAGACAAACACCCGAACTTGCCGTGGAATACGGTAGACGAAGTGTTTTTAGGATGTGCTAACCAAGCAGGTGAAGACAACCGTAACGTTGCTCGTATGGCAACACTCTTGGCAGGCTTACCTGACACAGTACCAGCGATGACGGTCAATCGCCTATGTGCTTCTGGTTTAGATGCAGTAGGACTTGCGGCACGCTCAATTAAAGCAGGTGAAGCGCAGTTTGTGTTGGCAGGTGGTGTTGAGTCAATGAGCCGTGCGCCATTTGTACAAGCTAAACCAACAGAAGCGTTTAGCCGTACACCTGAAATTTATGACACCACTATTGGCTGGCGCTTTGTAAATAAGCAACTTAAAGCACAATACGGCACCGACAGCATGCCGGAAACTGCCGAAAATGTAGCTGAAAAATATCAAATTAGTCGTGAAGACCAAGATGCGTTTGCATTGCGTAGTCAACAAAAAACGGCTGCTGCACAACAAAACGGTTTCTTTAACGATGAGATTTTGCCTGTCGAGATTGTAGACCGTAAGAAAAACGTGGTTGTGGTGAACCGCGATGAACATCCGCGTGAAACGACACTTGAAGCACTCGCAAAACTAAAAGCCCCATTTAAAAAAGAAGGCGGTTCGGTGACTGCCGGAAATGCCTCTGGTGTAAATGATGGTGCTGCGTGTGTGTTAATTACCAACCGTGAATTTGCAAATACACATGGTTTAAAACCTTTAGCACGCGTGATAGGCATTGCAAGTGCAGGGGTTGAACCCAAATATATGGGTATAGGTCCTGTTCCGGCTGTGCAGAAAATTTTAAAGCAAACAGGTTTAACGCTAGATCAGATGGATGTGATTGAGCTGAATGAAGCATTCGCGGCCCAATCTTTGGCTTGTATGCGTGAACTCGGTCTAAAAGATGACGATGAACGCGTGAACCCAAATGGCGGTGCGATTGCACTCGGACATCCGCTCGGTATGAGTGGTACACGTTTAGTGATTACCGCAACACGTGAGCTAAAAAAACGCGGTGGACGCTATGCACTTTGCACGATGTGTGTAGGTGTTGGACAAGGCGTCGCACTGATTTTAGAAAACTTAAATTAATTCAGACGGTTTTTAAAAATACATAATGAGGAGATAGGCGATGGACAGCCTCACAACGGATAATGTTGAGCAATTAACACTTGCAGAGCTTAGAGAGCTGCAAACGAAACGGTTAAAACAAACCCTGACTTTTGTATATGAAAATAGTCCGGTCTATAAGAAAAAGTTCGATGAGGCAGGTGTACATCCTGATGACTTCGTCACTTTAGACGATCTGGCGAAGTTTCCATTTACCACCAAACAGGATTTAAGAGACAACTATCCGTTTGGAATGTTTGCCGTACCGCAAGAACAGATTGTACGTTTACATGCATCATCGGGTACAACGGGTAAACCGACCGTGGTGGGTTATACCCAAAAAGATATTAACACTTGGTCTGACATTGTTGCGCGTTGCTTACACATGGCAGGATTAACCGCGAAAGATATGGTTCAGGTGGCTTATGGCTATGGACTATTTACAGGTGGTTTAGGCGCACATTATGGTGCCGAGCGCTTAGGTGCGACTGTTATTCCTATGTCTGGCGGGCAAACTGAAAAGCAAGTACAGCTTATTCAAGACTTTAAACCGACTGCAATTATGGTTACGCCATCGTATTGCGTGAGTATTATTGAAAAGCTCGAACAACAATTTGGTACGGCACGTAATACGTCTTTAAAAGTCGGTATTTTTGGTGCCGAGCCGTGGACCAACGAACTGCGCCGTGAAATTGAAGAGCGCCTCAATATTAAAGCACTCGATATTTATGGCTTGTCTGAGGTAATGGGGCCGGGTGTTGCCATGCAGTGCTTAGGTGAGGGCGAGGGATTAACCATTTGGGAAGATCATTTCTACCCAGAAATTATTAACCCTGAAACGGGTGAAGTCTGTAAAGATGGTGAACTTGGCGAGCTAGTCTTTACGACTATTACCAAAGAAGGCTTACCGATTATTCGTTACCGTACCCGCGATTTGACCCGCTTACTACCGGGTGAAAATCTGGCAATGCGCAAAATGGATAAAATTGTGGGCCGTAGCGACGACATGCTGATTATTCGCGGCGTAAACGTTTTCCCGACTCAAATTGAAGAGCAAATTTTGCAAGTTCCGCATTTAGTTCCAAATTATGAAATTTTGGTGACTAAAAAAGGCCATATGGATACTTTGCATATTCGTACAGAGATGTGTCATAACTGTACTATACAGGCCAATCAACTTGCTCAGGAGTTGATGAAACGTATTAAAACCATGATTGGGATTAGCGTTACTGTAGAAGTTGTGACAGAAGCGACCTTACCTCGTTCGGAAGGTAAGGCAAAGCGGGTAATCGATATGCGTCAGATTGCTTAACATCAAGATCATTCAGGGTATAGAATCTATACCCTGAAACTAAACGCCAAGACATGAGTATGAGTGCAAAAATACAGCAAATAATTGATTCTGTTGTAAAGAATGAAACCTTAAGTGGAACTTCGCTTATTTCGACAATTTTTGGAGATTCAGTACTTCATCGGGGTGGAAACATTAGTCTTGCAAGCTTGATTCAGTTATTAGAGCTATTTGGTTTTAATGACCGCGCTGTAAGAACCTCTGTTTTTCGTTTAGTTAAAAATGATTGGTTATGTTCAGACAAAATCGGCAGAACCAGTTTTTATCGAATTACCGATTCGAGCCGTTCGACTTATTTGCAAGCCGAACAACGTATTTATAACGACCAGATGAAAGAGTGGGACCATTATTGGGATCTTATTCTGATGTCTAGTCTCGACACTGAAAATAAAGCGTTGTTAAAGAAAGAACTTGAATGGTTAGGATTTGCCAATATTTCGACAAACTTAATGGCGTATCCGGGTTGTAACCGTATTGAATTGCAACGCTTGTTGGTTGACTTAAATATGAGTGAGCAAGTGGTGGTGTTTAAAGCCGAAACCCTGCAGCTCTTTAATAACTCGGTCGATACCATTGGTCGTATGCTCAGAACCAACTGGCCAATCGATGAATTACGCCAAAGATACCTACAGTTTCTCGATATTTTTAGAGAAATTGGCGTGTTGCTGATGCAGGAAAACGAACAACTCGAACCTGTTCAGGCCTTTCAAATTCGAACTTTGCTGATTCATTATTATCGACGGATTTTATTGAAAGACCCAGCACTACCGCTTGAGCTGTTGCCAACTGACTGGCCTGCGATTAGTGCACGAACGTTATCAATGAATATTTATAAAAAAGTATTTGAACCTGCGGATGAATACTTCTTGTCTGTTGCCGCAACAGCAGAAGGGCCAATGCCAAATGCCACAGCACACTATTGGCGCCGTTTCGGAGGTTTGGTGGCGACAAATGAGAGGTTAAATCATGCCTTGTTATAGTATTGACGGTGTTATTCCCGTCGTTAGTCCAGAGGCTTTTGTACACCCAACCGCTGTTTTAATTGGTGATGTGATTATTGAAGCGGGCGTATATGTAGGGCCATTTGCTTCATTGCGTGCCGATTTTGGCCGTATTCATATTAAGCAAAATGCCAATATACAAGATAGCTGCACCGTACATGGCTTTCCGCAAAGCGTGACTTTAGTTGAGGAAATGGGCCACATTGGGCATGGTACAACTTTACATGGTTGCCGCATTGGAAAAAATGTTTTGGTCGGCATGAACAGCGTAATTTTGGACTATGCTGAAATTGGTGAAAACACCATTATTGGCGCAAATAGCTTGGTCAAAACCAAAGATATAATTCCGGCAAATGTATTGGCAATGGGTAGTCCTGCCAAGGTTGCGCGTGATTTGTCAGAACAAGAAAAAAAGTGGAAAACCAGAGGCACGCAAGAATACATTGAACTTGCACAGCGATGCTTAAATACAATGCAAGAAGTTCAGCCTTTAAGTTCAGAGTCAGATGACCGTTTGACCTATAAGGACTTTAGTTCTTCAAACTATCAGATTAAACAAGATAGCGTTTAACGGCTTATAAAGTCGATTTCAATACATATGAGTTCATAACATTTAAGGAATACTCGCACGAGTAGGGAGGCGTTTGTGCAAAAAATGGAAACTACCGCAGTTGATCAATTCGCAGAGCTATTGGGTGTACAAGTGCTGCATCGCAGTTTTGATGAGGCGCGTTGTCAGCTTAATGTAAAAGACGAACACATGAATGCCTTGGGCGGTGTGCATGGTGGCGTCATATTTTCTTTAGCCGATATCGCTTTTGCGATGGCTTGTAACGCAGGGGATGCGCCATATACAGGGCTACAGGCGGATATTCGTTATATGAGCGGTGCGAAAGATAAGGTGTTATTTGCAACAGCTACCAAGGTCGGAAGTAGTAAAAAATTTGCGCATTATGAAGTGGTGATAACAGACGGTTTAAATAATAGAGTCGCTTTGTTTACATCTACGTGTTACAGACTTGCGCCGTGAATGGCTTGCATACAGTTAGTAAACAAACTAGAGTGTAGAAAAACTACTTCTTTATTTTTTCATGTTATCTCGTCGAAAACTTCCATCCTTAAATGCTTTACGTGCTTTTGAAACAGCGGGCAGGAAGTTAAGTTTTCGCGCTGCTGCTGAAGAATTAGGTGTTACGCAAGGTGCAATTGCCCAACAAGTTCGTGCATTAGAAGATCATTTAAACGTAACTTTATTTCAACGGCTTCCACGAGGACTGTCTTTGACTCCTGAAGGAGCAAAGTATCTGGTCAATATTACTCGTGCTTTTGACATTCTTACTGATTCGACAGAATTACTATTAGATCAGCCAGATAGCGTTACTATAAGTGTTACACCAACTGTTGCTGCCAAACTTTTAATTCCTCGGTTAGGCGATTTACATACTCTATTACCTGACATTAACCTACATACATTAGCTACTGAAGCAGTATCTGACTTTGATCGGGATCAGGTTGATATTGCTATCAGGCTTACCACAAAATCATTTCCAGAGAATTTGGAAACACAATTATTGTTTCGTCAGGAACTCGTAGCTGTCGCAAGTCCTTATTTTGTCAAAGATTTAACGTTGCCATTAAAACGTGAACAGTTATTATCAATGCCACTTCTGCACGATGCACACGATCAATGGCCAAAATTTCTAAATACATTCACCAAGTTGTCAGGGCCTATATTTAATCAAACCACTCTGGCGTTGGACGCTGCTGTGTCAGGGCAAGGAATAGCTTTAGCATGTCGAGCATTTGTAGAAGCAGATATTAAGTCAGGAAAACTAGTACAAGTTATTTCCGAAACTAAAATTGTTGAGCCAAGTTATTTTCTTGTCAGAAAAAAAGTTCCACATCCGAATGACAAAGTAGATCAAATTTGGAAATGGTGTATTGAATATTTAGGTACAGAGCAAGATTAAAAAGAGAGTTTTATTGCTGTGATGAGTTTAACTCTAATCTTGAAGGGATAATGGTTTAGCAATTTATCCCTTCAAATTTTTATTAAGATTCATTATACAGAGCGAGTTAAGCCACCATCTACTCGGATATTCTGCCCTGTAATATAAGCAGCACTATAAGATGCAAGGAAAGCAACTGTATCTGCTATCTCTTCTTTTGAACCATATCGCTTCATTGGAACATTGTTAGTGCGTTCATCTATTTCTGGCTGAGTATCAATCCATCCAGGTAAGACATTATTGATACGGATATTATCAATCGCATAGGTATCTGCACAAATTTTGGTAAATGCTGCCAATCCAGAACGAGCAACTGCCGAAGTTGGAAATAGTGAGCTAGGCTCAAATGTCCATGCACTAGAAATATTAATAATTACACCTTGCTTTTGTTTTTGCATTACAGGAATAACTAAACGTATAGGTCGTACAGCATTAAGAAAGTAAGTGTCTATACCATCATGCCAATCTTGGTCTGTTAATTCTAAAATTTCCTTGCGGGGACCATGTCCTGCACTGTTAACCAAAACATCTATTCGTCCCCAACGAGAAAGAGTTTCATCAATAAGGCGTTGGACATCGTCTATTGATTGATTTGATCCAGTAATACCTAGACCATTCAGTTGGTTTGCGAGAGCTTCACCTTTTCCTGATGAAGAAAGAATCGCAACATTAAATCCATCTGCTGCTAATTTTTTTGCAATCGCTGCGCCCATACCACTTCCCGCAGCCGTAATAATAGCAACTTTCTCAGACATAATTTTTTACCTCTTAATTTCATTAAAAATATGAAACATTTAACAAATTTAAAGATGATGTTAAAATTTAAGAGGGTGTTGAGCAAACGATATATATTCGTTAAACCCAGTAGAAAATCTACTGTCTTACTTAATATTCAAATTATAGTTTTTAGAAAAAAGTATCCTAAAATAATTGAAACCGATGATTTATTAGACATTTCAAATTTTTATTAAGTTTCTAATGGAAAGCTTGAACTCGGTTATATAGGTCTTCACACAAAGCTGCATCTGTGTACTGATAATATTTTTTCTGAATGTGTAGTTACCCAAGCTTTAGTAAGAATTTACGCATTATGAGATGGTGATAACAGACGGTTTAAATAATAGAGTCGCTTTATTTACATCTACGTGTTATAGGCTTGCGCCGTGATGTGTGGTTAGTTTTAAGCAGAGTGGTTGGGCTTATTTACGCACATTTTCACTTATTAGTTCCGTTTTGATAAAATCAATTCCTGACTTTCATTGTAAAAAGTTAAGGTATAGCTTTTTAAAGTTTTCCCATTCGAACTGATAAAAAATTTGCCTGAGACTGGAACTTTCCATTCAGAGTCGACATTGCTTGCCAAGCCAATCCATGCGTATCCATTAAAAGTAAATACTCGTTCCTTTTCTATATGGAAGTCTTCAAAATAAATGGCATCACACCAAAATTTGTCGGTGTTATCAAAGTCTTTTTTAGAGAATTTCCAACAACTTAAAATTGAAAAGTTACTTTCAAACCATTCATCCTTGTAGTTGAGGTGAATATAGTTATGAATGGCCTCGGCCGTAAGTTTTTCTAATTGTAGAACCCTTCGCTGAATGCGTCTTTTACTCGAATAAATAAACTTTGTGTGTTTTTCTCCTTGGTATTCATTTCTTTCCATAGTTTTAGATATGTTCTATTGGCTTGAATAAAGTTAGTATATTAAACCTGATATAAAACATCTGAGTACATTTATATTGAAAAGTTTTTATCAGATAGAATTTTTTATACTTCAGATAACGTCCATTGTGTTAAATAGTAGAATTTATGATTCTAAATGAATGTGTAAAAAATAAAATTTTCCCTTATTTTCCCAAAAAAAATGATAATTTGGGCCACCTTCATCAGGACTATTAGGGACAATTTTAGAACAACCTAAGATTTCATAACTATTTGTAGTATTTTCAAAATTTAAAGTACATAAGTATTCTTTCAGGACTTTGGCACTTAAGCTCGCAGGAGATTCATTTAAAATTATATCTAATTGATTTATTAGACCATTAGCCTGTATTGCTAATTCTTCGATAGATATTTCTTTAAACTCTGTATTAACAATCCATTCTCTAAATGAATAGTCTGCTCTTGTTTCTTTATTAAGAATACATGCAAGTAACTCATTAATATTGTCTTCATAATAAAACAAATCCAAGCAAAAAAATTGAATATAGCTTGCTTGTTCAGTATGAATATACAAATGTAAAAAATCATCTCCATAGTAAATAGGATTTTTTACTTCTGTTATCTTACTTATTTGGAAGTCTAATTTTTTCATATTGAATAATTTAGATTATTTAAAATCAACATAATACACCTTATACGTACTCTTTCTAGCTCAAATAAAACCTCCCATCAGCAGGTTATTTTCATTGCTCAACTTAACAATAACCCACCCATTATTTAGCCTTACTTTTCTAATGATTTAATTTAAAACAAATGGCATGTTGCGTGCTTGACTGCAAAAGGGTTGGGCACTATTCTTTGCCTGCTGGCCACATTGCCAGCCGGTCGTCGCGGACCGATTACAACAGCATCAGAATTATTCCTTTCTGAGGGATAATTTTGTGTGAGCATCTCCTCGTCTCCTCCCGTAGCGGTAGGACGGGAGAGGGACACCTTCGGGTGTGCTGGTTGTTGTACCAGTCCGCGAACCCTTTCTCGTTCTGCCACCATAATTTCTATTCATGTCGGCAGAACTCCCAATAAAAAGGAGTTGGCTTTGCACATCCATTATTTCTTGGCTCTCAATGCCAAAAGCTATAACGACACAGCTTAAAAATTAAAACAGCTTGATAACCAAAAGGTTTTCAGGCTTAAAGTCATTTTTACTTAAAACTTAGCAATAACAAACTTGAGATGTGCCAAGCACAGTCTTTACGGCTTTGCTGTGCCTTTTTTTCTCCCAAAAAAGTATCTCATTTACAAACAACAAGAATTTATAACGGTAAAACTATGCCAAATTTAGTTCTCTCAACACGTGCTTTAGAAGTAGTAAAAAAAGGGATTAATCTGTTTCATCACGGTGGCTTTCACATGGTAGGCGTCGACAAAATTGTGAAAGAAACCGAAGTGAATAAAATGACGTTTTATAACTACTTTCACTCTAAGGAACGCTTTATTGAAATTTGCCTGATCGTACAAAAAGAACGGCTCCAAGACCAAGTGCTTGCAATGGTTGAGTACGACTTAAGTACTGCCGCCATAGATAAACTCAAAAAGCTTTATGACTTACATACCGATTTAGAAGGGCCGTATTACTTATTGTTTAAAGCCATTTTTGAAACTAAAAATAATTATCCCAACGCCTATCAAACCGCGGTGAGGTACAGAACATGGCTGACCAATGAAATTTATAGCCAGCTTAGAGTGTTAAACGCGGATGCTTCATTTAATGATGCCAAGCTATTTGTATATATGGTGGAAGGCACAATTATTCAGCTTTTAAGTTCAGATGGGACAATCGAGCGGGAAAAGATGTTGGAGCGTTTTCTTCTCGCCACTATCCATTCTCATTAGCTAAAGAGGCTGCTTTAATATCGCTTAAATTAACCTCTAACCAATCGGCAAGTGCAGCAACACGTTTAGCGACTTCTTCACCTAATAAGGTTAAATCATATTCGACATGGGGAGGGACGACTGGATAAGAAGTTCTACGTATAAAACCATCTTTTTCTAAATGCTGGAGGGTCTGAGTCAGCATTTTTTCGCTCACCCCGTTTGCTTTACGGCGTAACTCACTATAACGATGGGTGCCATCACGTAAAGCAATCAGGCATATCACTCCCCAGAGGCTTGTAACATGAGCAAATGCTTCTCGGGACTGACAATTATTTTCTCCAGTAAAAAGATCGCCTCTTCGGACTCTTTCGGTCAAGGTGGGGACTTTTACATTTTTCGTACCCATGCTTTATTTATCTCCATTTAAATGTGAATAAGCTTAATACTAACCTTGAGGTACGTACCTTATATGGCTCAGGAATAAATATTATATTAAGGCTCATCTCTATATTGGATCCAGAAATTTTAGGATTTTATTTACTCAACTAATTTTGAATATGGGTTCCATCAATGTAAGTAATACCCTTTTTATAGGATCAAACTTTTTTATAGATGCAGCTATACAATTTACACAGGATGAAGAATGAATAATTTGAATTTTAAAACGCTAAAGAAGTACTGGCTGAGATTCGTGGGTATTGCTGTAATCGCAGGCGCTTTAGTATTGGCATTTGCTTGGACCGCTGGTCTATTTGGACACCGAACAACATCCAAAACTTTTTTGGGTGACACATTAAAAAACTTTGATCCCGGATACCGACGTGCACACGGTAAAGGGATTTGCTTTGATGGGACTTACCATAGTAATGGTGCGGCAGCAGCACTCTCGAAAGCCACTGTATTTGCCAAGTCGGATATACCGGCGATTGGCCGATTTTCTATTGGTAGCGGTAACCCGCATGCGGCAGATAATTCTACCGCAACAGTGAGTATGGCTTTATTACTTTCCGCAGCCGATCATTCACAGTGGCGCATGAAATTAAACAACTTTCCCTATTTCCCTACGCGAAATGCTGAAGGTTTTTTGGCGCAGCAAAAAGCATTTAAACCCGTTCCATCTACTGGCAAACCTGATCCAGCCCTTGTTGAGGCATTTTTAAAAGAATATCCCGAAGCGCGTAAGTCTATTGAGGAAAAGGCCAAGATGCCATTAACCGGTAGTTTTAGCGGTGCAGAATTTTATGTCGTAAATGCCTTTATATTACGAGCGGCTAATGGACAAGAACAACCAGTCCGTTGGTCTATGCGTCCTCATTCAAAATTTATTAGTCTGACCAAAGAACAACGTGATCAAGCTGGCCCTGATTTCTTATTTAAAGACATCAAAAAACGTTTGGCTGAAGGGCCGCTTTATTGGGACTTAGTTTTGCAACTTGCCGAACCAGGAGACCCAGTGAATGACCCATCTCAGCCTTGGCCAAAAGAACGTAAAGAAGTTATAGCCGGAACATTGGAAGTCAAAAATGTAACTGATCAGGTAAATGGCGCATGTCGTGATATTAACTTTGACCCGACTTTGGTGCCACCCGGAATTGAGTTATCAGATGATCCAGTACTCGCAGCACGAGCGGCGATCTATTCACAGTCTTACAATGCTCGATTACGTGAAATTGGATTTGGCAAAGCAACAGATGCCGTGGGCAAATAGGAGAGCTGAACAATGCAAAATAAATCTAACGATAATGCTCCACGTCATTTTAATTTGACTGCTCGAATACTGCATTGGTTTATGGCGGCAGCAATTTTGGCCATGCTATTTATTGGGGTAGGAATGACCACCTCAATTACTTGGCGTCCATGGTTAATTGATATTCACCGTCCTTTAGGAATCGCAATCTTACTATTGGTCATCATAAGATTAATAAACCGACTCTGTTACCCAATTCCACCTTTGCCGCCGACTGTACCGCGCTGGCAGGCATTTCTTGCCCATGCATCACATTGGCTACTTTATATTTTGATGTTTAGTTTGCCATTGCTCGGATGGGCAACACTATCGGCAGGTAATTGGCCTGTCACTTTATTTCCGGGTTGGGACCTTCCGCCTATAGCACCAACCAGCTCTACGCTTTACGCTTGGTTCCGTACATTACATGGAATTTTGGCTTGGCTATTATTTGCTGTCGTTATTGGTCATTTATCTGCTGCGTTATTACATGCATGGATTTATCGCGATGGCGTATTTTCGAGTATGGCTTTGGGACCTTCTTCTAAAAAAGAGGACGCTGACTAGTTTGCTTGAAAGTTTTCGATTGAACGATGAATTAATGGTGAAGCTTTTATAAAGTTTATTTAAAACATATAAATAAGCTCGCTGATATAACGACTTAAAATAGAATTGATTTCTCAAGTTGAGAAATCAATTCAGCTATTTAGATACCTTCAACAAAACTCACCATGACATCACAGCAGCCTTGGCGTTTACTTTTGGCAAGCTGACAGATCGTGAAGAGAGGGCTGGGAAGATGATAGAGGGCTTAAGGGTTGATCTTGCCACGTCGTGCATCCACAACATAATTACCATCTACACAATTGATTGATATCAAATTGCCAGTGTCATCAACATAGTCGGCATTTAAAACCGAACTACATGGATGTTGTTGCAATCTCAGCGCACTAGCCACAGCCTCTAATATTTCGGGTTGAGTGGCAGCACGCTCGGTTGGCATCTTTGGCATTTCAGCTAATCGATTAGCATTAAAATAAACATTTTGCGTAAAACCGAGTAGTTGGCCAAGTAAGGGTAGAGGCAATTCTTGTTGGGTCTGTGCATTAACATTGCTAATCAGCATTGCTGAAACAAACCCAAATAGGCAAATGCGCGATTTCATTTACCTTTAACCTCACCTGTTAGAGGCAATACTTGATAGCTTTCTCCGCCAGCACACTTCACTGATATTTTTGAACCATTGGCATCTAGCGCGCGCGCGTCCACCACGCTACTACACTTTTTACCACGAACACGAACACCCGCAGCCACACCATTATAAAGTTCAGCTTTCGTCAACGGATGCCCTTTAGGAAATTGAGGCATATCCTCTGCTTTTTTTATACCTACAAATGCATTATATACAAAAGCTCTCAAGCCCAAGTGAGTGGCATCCATAGGAGCTTCCTCGGCGTGAGCAGTAGACACCAATAACAAACCTGTAAGTAATGCGATAACGTTATATTTCATATAAGTAATTTTTGTAAAGTTAGTCTAGCTAATACTCACATAAACGCATTTTAGAGTCAAGAAAGTTGACCATCACCTTATTATTTTTCTTCTAATAAAATAGTAACTTAAGAGTAATTTTAAGTGCGTACATAGTGAGGGGATAGGGTTAAAAAGTTAATTGGACAGTAAGGCTTTTTAAGGCTTGGTTCCTTATGTTCAAACCTCTTTTATTTTAAGCTTGTTTGTTCAGTTCAGGGGGTAAATGCTGCGCCAAATAATCAATTGCAAGACGCGTTTTAAGTGGCATAAACGGCAGTGCAGGCCATACCAAATGAATCGGAAAAGCAATGCTCGACATGGTTTCTAACACTTGTATGAGCTTACCGCCGTGTAATTCATTTTGAATAAGCCAATCGGGTAGCCAAGCGACACCAGCTCCAGCAAGCGCTGCATTTTTAATGGCTTGTAAGTCATTTAAAAGGAGTTTTGCTTTGGGCTTAATAAATAAAGGCGCGTCATTTTCCTTTTGAAGTCGCCATTTTTGCATTTGACCAAAATGCGGATCGGCAATCGTGGCGTGATGCTCTAAGTCCTCAATATGTTCTAGGGGACCTGCTTTATTTAAATAGTCAGGTGAGGCACAAAGTAGCATTCGATGCTGACCAATCGGTTTGGCAACGAGCTGAGTGGTATCAGGCAGTGCCCCGATTCTTATACACAAATCAAAACCTTCTTCGATCAAGTCTACAGTTCGATCATTAAATGAAATTTCTAGCTGTAAGTCCGCATGCTGCTGAGCAAATTTAACCATGAGCGGGGCAGCAAAGAGTTGTCCAAAAAGTACAGGCACAGACATTCTTAATCGGCCTGTTGCGTTAATTTTCCCTTGGTCTAATAACGCCGCCGCATTTTGTATTTCGTTCACTGCTCGGCGGCTATGTTCATAAAACAAAGCACCTTCGTCAGTCATGCTGAGTGAACGTGTTGTTCTTTTAAATAGAGCCACACCAAGCTGTTCTTCAAGCCGAGCAATATTTTTACTTATGGCTGAGCGAGTTAAATGCAATTGCTCGGCAGCCTTTACAAAACTTCCAGCTTCAACCACAGTCACAAATATAGATATTGCACTTAGTTCATGTTGCATGATTGTTGCCTAAAAGGAACCAATGACAAGAAATAATATCACCACTGTTGAATTTATTGTGGGGTTACTATGGCTTCATCAAAAATATGGAGACAGTCATGGCTAAAATATTGGTATTAAAATCCAGCATTATGGGTGAGGGTTCACAAACCAATCGCTTAATTGATGTAATGCTTGAACACCGTAAAGATCAAGGTTTGCAAGATGACATCACCATACGCAATTTAGCTGAAATGAATCTGCCTGTATTAGATCTGGAAATTTTTCAGGCGCTGCGTGGTGCGGAAAATAACAATCAAGACATTCAGCAAATCGTTGCTTTATCTGATGAATTAATTGCTGAGTTAAAAAGTGCTGATTTATTGGTGGTAGGCGCACCAATGTACAACTTAAATGTGCCGACTCAACTCAAAAACTGGTTTGATTTAGTGGCACGAGCAAGACAAACATTCCGCTACACCGAAACTTACCCTCAAGGTTTAGTTGAAGGAGTAAAAGCGGTGGTGGTAAGTAGTCGGGGTGGTATTCATGTTGGCCAAGAAACTGAGGCAGTCACGCCTTATCTCAAAGCAGTGTTAGGGCTAATGGGCATTCATGACGTCGATTTTATTTATGCAGAAGGCTTAGACATGCAAGCTTATCGCAGCAAGGCATTAGATCTGGCAAGCCAGCAAGTTAAAGAATTCGCTATTTAAAATTATGGGTTGAAACTCTTGTATCTCTAATTGATAACAAGAGTTTCTAAGTCTATTTAAATCACATTTCTAAGTTCATTTGCCGTGTTGCGTAGCAATGGCAAAATTTGCTGAACCAAATAATCTTCTTGTACACGGTTAGTTTGAGACATGCAGTTAAGCGCAGCAATAGCTTGACCTTGGGCGTTAAATACGGGCACTGCAATCGCAATCACACCAAGCTCATGTTCTTCTTTGGAAAGACAATAATCCGATAACGAAATACCCTTAAGCACTTCAAAAAATTTTGATTCATCTACTATAGTAAATGGTGTTAAGCGCTTTAAACCGTAAGTTTTTACCCATGCATGTTGAGTTTCTTCGGGTAGTGCTGCCAGCAATACTTTACCTGTGGAAGTGGCATGGGCAGGGAGTCGGTTTCCTAAATGCATACCATAAGGGCTGACACGTAAATTATCTTGCTGTGGTAAATAACTACGGGCAATCGGCACCACTTCGTTATCGTCTAACACCACAATTGAAAAAGTAAGAGATGTCTGTGCACACAAAAGGTTTAAAAATGATTGAGTAACTTTAGGCAGGTGGGCAGAGCTTAGATAAGAACTCGAAAAGCGCAGCACACGATGAGTGAGCCAAAAGTAATGTTCATCGGTTTCTAAATAGCCTAAGTATTTTAAAGTTTTTAGGTAACGCCTTGCCGCTGTACGACTAATACCGGTTCGCTCGGCCACTTGAGTGACATTGAGTCGTTGCCGATCTGTTCCAAAAGCTTCCAGTAAAGCCAAGCCTTTTGCTAACCCTGCAATGTAGTCATCTTGACGTATTTTCTCATGCGAGTTTGGGTGCTCTAGAAAAGCATCGAGAGAAGGCATCCTTTCATTCCTGTTATTTTGATTGTTTCTGTCCGCTATTCGGACAAACTAAATGATAAACGGTTATTTTCGTCTTGGATACATAGTGAACAAAAGTTAAAGCCAGTAATTTAAAAGTCAGGATGAAACAAGGATGAAGTTATGGATATTTTAAAGACACAGGTTGCAATTATTGGTTCTGGGCCAGCAGGGTTATTGCTTGGGCAACTTCTATATAAAGCTGGCATCGATCATATTATTGTTGAGCAACGTAGTGCTGAATATGTGGCTTCACGGATTCGTGCAGGAATTTTAGAGCAAGTTTCGGTCGACTTACTGAAACAAGCAGGCGTTGATCAAAACTTAAAAGAAAAAGGATTACCGCATTCGGGTATTGAAATCTTAACCAATGGTGAAAAGCATCGGGTTGATTTGGCAGCACTCACGGGTGGTAAACAAGTGACTGTATATGGACAGACCGAAGTCACCAAAGATTTAATGTCTACGCGTGAAGCAGCACAGCTCACTTCATTTTATGAAGCTCAAAATGTACAGGTAAAAGATTTCTACACGGCACCAAAAGTTGAGTTTGAGTACCAAGGTAAAGCTTTTCAAATTCAGTGTGACTTTATAGCAGGGTGTGATGGCTACCACGGCGTCTGCCGTGCCAGTGTGCCAGAAGACAAAATTAAGACCTTTGAAAAAGTTTATCCGTTTGGCTGGTTAGGGGTGTTGGCGGACGTTCCACCTGTAGCCGATGAACTCATTTACGTACAGTCTGAACGTGGATTTGCTTTATGTAGTATGCGTTCAGAAACGCGTAGCCGTTATTATTTACAAGTCCCTTTAACAGATCACGTCGAAGACTGGTCGGATGAAAAGTTCTGGGATGAGTTAAAAAACCGCCTAGACCCTGAAAGCCGTGAAAAGTTAGTCACAGGACCTTCTATTGAAAAAAGTATTGCGCCGTTACGTAGCTTTGTGACCGAGCCAATGCGTTTCGGAAAACTATTTTTAGCAGGTGATGCTGCGCATATTGTTCCACCGACTGGAGCAAAAGGTTTAAATCTCGCTGCATCTGATATTGCTTATTTATCAAGCGCACTCATTGAATATTATGCCGAAGGTTCCGAACAAGGGATAAATGAATACTCTGAAAAATGCCTACAACGTGTATGGAAAGCAGAGCGTTTTTCTTGGTGGATGACTCATTTATTGCATCGTTTTGAAACTGAAAGTGAGTTTGATCATAAGATTAAACAAGCCGAGTTGAGCTATGTATTAGGTTCAATTGCGGGTAAAACCACATTGGCTGAAAACTATGTCGGTTTACCTTATGAAATTACGCAAATAGATCGTTTTAAGCACGCAAGTTAAAGGCTAAATAAAAAGTAAAAAGAGCATGAAAATGCTCTTTTTTTATATAAGAATTTAAGTAGGATGTAATAGATTAAGAGATTGTTTTGCTTAAAAGATCAGCATTAATAAAAGCTTTTGTCACATTTTTTCAGTATATTGCTATTAATTTCTTTATTTATAAATTCTAAGTTTGTATGGAACAGGACCAAGCACGCATACCTAAATATATTCCTATTCGCGATGCAATTGCCCATGATATTGAATCTGGCGTATTAGAAGCCCACGCAAAACTCCCATCAGAAAGAGTGCTTTCTGAACAGTTCCAAACCACTCGTGTGGCTGCACGTGAAGCTTTACTGGCTTTGGAAACTGATGGTTTGATTTATCGACTAGACCGCCGTGGTTGGTATGTTCGTTCTCCTCGTATTATTTATCATCCGCAATCGACAAAAAACTTTAACCAGTTTGTGATTGAACAAGGCTATGAACCATCTACAGAAGTAATTTCGAGTGAACTGACTCAGGCTACTTCTTGGGATGCCAAGCATTTAAAAGTTGAAAAAGGGCATCCGATTTATTCAGTTTGGCGACGTCGTTGTATTAATGGTCGCCCTGTTTTGGTTGAGCATTTACGGGTGAATGCCGAACTTTTCCCTGAGTTTTTAACTCATGATCTTAAGCAATCCATTACTTTACTCATGGCAAATCAATATGACTGCCATATCACCCGAGCTGACATTAACCTGTATCCAACTGCTTTATCTGAACAACAGGCTAAAGCACTGCATGTGAATGTTGGGGCACTGGGTTTATATATTTGCCGTAGCAACAGAAATGAAGAAGGCGTGATTACCGATGTTGACCAAGAATATTGGCTACATGATGTTTTAGATTTACATTTCGAAGCGCGAGCATAAAAATACAATCTGGTTTAAACCAGATTAATTAAACTGTCATATAAAGCTGTTGAAATACGATCATCAAATAATTGCATTCGATGGTTTGCAGATGAAACAGTACGTTCAACAGACAATTAAACTCGGTACTGCATCAGTTTTAGGTGTAGTGGTCGCTATTCAGATGGGATGTTCATCAGCAACATCAAAACAATCAGAAGAAATTACAGTCTATACGGCAGTGGAAGCCGACCAGCTGAAGCAATACCAAGAGGAATTACACAAAGCCTATCCTGAACTGAAAGTAAAATGGGTACGTGATTCAACAGGTGTGATTACCGCTAAACTTTTGGCAGAGCAGAAAAATCCTCAAGCGGATGTGGTTTTTGGTGTGGCTTTAACCAGTTTGCTGGTCATGGAAAAGAAAGACATGCTTGAGCCTTTTAAACCTGAAGGCATTCAAAACTTAAAACCGGAATTTGTCAGCCAAAAACCTGTACCGACTTGGACGGGTATGGATGCATGGGAGTCTGCAATTTGTGTCAATAAAGTTGAATTAGAAAAGCGTAAGTTACCAATTCCAAAAACTTGGAAAGATTTAACCAATCCAATTTATAAAAACCTGATTGTGATGCCAAATCCAGCCTCAAGTGGAACAGGCTATTTGGATGTCACAGCTTGGATGCAAATTTGGGGTGAAAAGCAGGCATGGGACTATATGCAGGCTTTAGATAAAAACATTTCACAATATCCTCATTCAGGTTCCAAACCTTGCAAAATGGCGGCACAGGGTGAAATCCCAATTGGTGTTTCTTTCGGTTATCCGGCATTTAAATTAAAAGCAGAAGGTGCACCTTTAGAAGTGGTTTATCCAACTGAAGGTTTAGGCTGGGAAATGGAAGCCTCAGCAATTGTGAAAGGAACTAAAAAATTAAGTAGCGCACAAAAATTTATAAATTGGTCGGTAAGCAAAGCAGCAAATGAAGCTTATGCACATAACTTTTCAATGGTGGCTTATAAAGGCATTGAAAATACCACCATGGACTTCCCAAAAAATCTTCCTCAAATGCTCGTAAAAAATGATTTTTATTGGGCGGCCGAGCAGCGTGAACGTATTTTGGCTGAATGGTCAAAGCGCTTTGAAAAGTGATCTTTTAGATAAGGGCCTCATTATGCAAATTCCTTCGTCATTGCAATCATCGCTGCTAGGTCAAAACCCAAAAGGCGAGTTAGCAGGGCATTTATTATCGTCATTAACGACATATAAATATCCTGAACATGGCCCGTCGGTTTTAGAAGTGGTGGATATACAAAAAAAGTTCCAACACTTTCAGGCCCTAACGCATATTAATTTAGACCTGAAAGCTGGCGAGTTCGTGAGCTTTTTGGGGCCTTCAGGGTGCGGTAAAACTACATTATTACGGATAATTGCGGGTCTAGAAAAACCTGATTATGGAAAAGTCATAAAAAAGGGCGCAGACATTACGTTGCTCAGTGCTGAAAAGCGTCACTGTGGTATTGTGTTTCAGAACTATGCGTTATTTCCAAACTTAAACGTCGAAGAAAATATTGCTTTCGGCTTAGATAAAAAAAAGTGGGATAAAGCACAGCGTAGTCAACGAGTTCAGCAGTTATTAGAGCTGATTGAATTACCAGATATTGCAAAAAAATATCCAAATCAATTGTCGGGCGGGCAGCAGCAACGTGTTGCGCTTGCTCGGGCAATTGCACCGAAGCCTGATATTTTACTGCTAGATGAACCGCTTTCTGCACTTGATGCTCAGGTACGTCTGAACCTAAGACAAAAGATTCGTTCGATTCAATCACAGCTTAATTTGCCAACTATTATGGTCACACACGACCAAGAAGAAGCATTAAGCATTTCTGACCGTGTGGTGGTGATGAATCATGGCGTCATTGAGCAAATTGATACGCCGCACAATATTTATTACAAGCCGCAAACCCAATTCGTTGCAAAGTTTATTGGCACCATGAACTTTTTGGCAGCCACTTGTTCGGTCGTTAATCAGCTCGAGGTTTTGGGTTTTATTCCTCTGAATTTGGAACAGCAAAAACTTAAAGCAGGGCAAAGCTACAACATTGGTTTTAGACCCGAAGCTGTCGAGTTGGTTGATGATTTTGGTAGTGATAAAGAGTCGTTGTATTTGCCAGTTAAAGTATTAAGCACAGAATTTTTAGGTGCCAAACGTCGTTTGTTTTGCACTATTCATATCGATGGAATTGAGCAAGCAAAACATTTTTTGCAAATTGAAATTGAAAATACCAAGTTCAAATCTTTGCAAGAACTCATGTTTATAAAAGTGCCTAATCAGCTCATTCATGTCTTTGACGAACAAGGGTACGCACTATGTTAAATGAAGCTGCTTCAGCGGTTTTAAAAACACAGCCGCGTCGAAAAACTGAATATTCATTAAGATCAAATATTGCTTTAGCAAGTGTTGCAATTGCTTTGACTTTAGTGATTATTGCTCCATTAATCATGCTGTTTGAAACTGCATTTTTTGATGAAAATCAAAATTTTGTTGGTCTTGAAAATTTTTATCATTATTTTGGTAGTCCAGCTTTACTTAGTTCCGTATTTAACTCAGTGTGGGTTGCTTGTGCTGCTACTGTCATTACAGTATTGATTGCCAGTATTTATGCTTTTGCACTCACCAATGTAAATATAAAGGGTAAAAACTTCTTTAAACTGGTGGCTTTTTTACCCATTTTAGCGCCATCACTTTTGCCTTCTTTAGCATTGGTTTATTTGTTTGGTAAGCAAGGCGTATTAAAGCCTTTACTGGGCGATATACAAATTTATGGCCCAATCGGTATTTTAATCAGTTACTGCTTTTGGCTATTTCCAGCAATTTTGATATTGATGATGGTGTCTTTTCGCAGTGTCGATCAGCGTTTAATTGAGGCATCTTTGTCGCTCGGCAAAAATATCTGGAAGACCCATTACCACGTCACGCTACCTGCAATTCGGTATGGACTCATCAGCGCAAGTCTAGTGGCTTTTATTTATGTATTAACCGATTTCGGAATTCCGAAAGTCATTGGCGGTTCATTTAACATGATGGCGCTTGATGTCTATAAACAGATTATTGGTCAGCAAAACATGAGTATGGGGGCGGTAATTTCCATCTTGTTATTGCTACCAGCAGTGTTTGTCTTTATTTTCGATCGAATACAAAGCAAACGCCATGCACGGTTTCAAGCCTTTCAGGCTAAACCTTATGTTTCAGCACCGAATAAAAAACTTGAAGTCGTTCTGAGCCTATTTTGTGGTTTGGTTTCAGGTGCAATTTTACTGATTATCTTTACAGCTGTGCTGGCGTCATTTATTCAGTCTTGGCCTTATGATTTGTCTTTGACCTTGGCACATTACAGTTTTGAATATGTCGATGGTGGTGGTTGGGCGGCGTATTTTAACTCGGTTCGTATGGCACTCTTTAGTACGGTTTTTGGAACAGCACTCATTTTTATGGTGGCGTTATTAACCGAACGTTTTAAAGCACATCCACTCATTAAGAACTATGTGCAAGCTTTGGTTTTATTACCTCTTGCTGTGCCGGGATTAGTTCTAGGTATTGCCTACATTTTGTTTTTTAACCAGCAAAGCAACCCGTTAAATGTGCTGTATGGAACCATGACCATTTTGGTGATTTCAACCATTGTGCATTATTACACTGTGCCACACCTCACTTTAACCAATGCCATTAAACAGATTCCGCTACAGCTCGATCAGGCGGCGGAAACTCTAGGAACATCGAAGTGGAAAACCTTTTGGAAAGTATATTTGCCTATGTGTTTTCCAGCGTTGTGCGATGTATCGGTCTATATTTTTGTGAATGCCATGACCACTGTGTCGGCCGCGATTTTCCTTTATTCACCAGACACCAGTTTAGCGGCGGTGGCGGTTTTAAATATGGATGATGCGGGAGACACGGTTGCTGCTGTTGCGATGAGCATTTTGATTTTAACCACCTCATGTGTTGTAAAACTCATTCATTGGTTATTTACCAGAAAAATTATGGCAAGAAGTCAGCAATGGCGTGAAAGTGCTCACTAAGTTTTAGCTAAACACAATTTTTATTTAACCGACTGAAATGAAAATGCTTTGTTCAACAAGGCAAGGGTTTATTCATCCTAAATTTCGCAAATTGGAAGTCTTATGAATCACGCACAGTTTGATTTAATTGTTGTCGGAGCCGGTATTTTAGGTTTGTCCGCTGCCATACAAGCGCAAGAACAAGGCTTAAAAGTTTGTATCTTCGAGAAAAATGCCAAACCTGTAGGGGCAACTCGTCGTAATTTTGGCATGGTTGGAACATCGACATTAACTCATCCAGAGCAGCAGTGGCGAAAGTACGCACTTGAAACGCGTTGTTTTTATCAGCGTATTCAGGCTGAAACCGATATTTCATTTGCTCAAAGACAAGGTGTCTATTTCGCCAATACGGCACTTGAATGGCAGGTTTTAAATGAGTTTGCCGAGCGTGCAAATAACTACCAAATTCCTGTGCATTTACGAAGTCATGATGAGCTGGTCACCCAATTTTCTTATTTAAACCCCGAGCAGCATTTTCAAGGCGGCTTGGTTTTTGAAGAAGATTATTCGGTCGAACCACATGTGATTGGGCAGCGACTGTTGGCATATGCCGAAAGAAAAGGTGTAGAGATTTATACCAATGCTTGTGTCGTTCAAACTCAATATCAGCAGGAAATTTGTCGGGTCCATTTGGCAAGTGGTGAGACTTATCGGGCAAATAAAGTTTTGATCTGTCACGGTGAAGTGATCGATATTTTATATCCAGATCTCTTACAAAGCTTGAATCTGAAACGTTGTGGCTTACAAATGGCGCTGACGCAACCATTTCAACAAAAATTAAATGCTTCTCTTTATTCAGGCTTATCTATTTCACGTTATCCAGCTTTTGAAATTTGCCCAAGTCATTCTGAGTTGGTTAAAGCGTCACAGCAGGGATTCATTAAAGAATTTGGTATCCATATTCTGATTAAACAAAATGAATTTGGAGAACTGATCGTGGGCGATAGCCACGAATATCATTCGATTAATGAAGCACCTCAGTTTGAGCAGCGTGAAGAGATTAATGAGTTTATCCAAGCTTACTGTCACGAAAAATTAGGGCTGACTTTATCCCCAATTCAAAAACGCTGGAATGGTTATTACCTGACCCATGAACATGAGTTGGCTTGTGTCACTGAAGCCGAAAAAAATATCTTTCTGGTGAGTGCAATTGCTGGCAAAGGCATGACCACAGGGGCCGGATTTATGAAAGAAGTATTAGAACAAAATATTTACTAGTTTGTAATCTGGTTTAAACCAGATTGGTGTATATTGAAATGAACGCGAAAGAAATGAGTAACATTATGAACATGCAACCCCAACTCGATATGGATTTAGAGAACAAATATTTGCTTCTTACTCCAGGACCATTATCAACATCGGCAACAGTACGCCGCGCCATGCAAAAAGACTGGTGTACTTGGGACCAAGAATACAACTCGCTGGTACAAGATATTCGTAATCGACTGGTCAACTTGGCAACCAGCGAACCTGAAAAATATACGGCTGTGTTAATGCAAGGCAGTGGAAGTTTTGCTGTGGAGTCTGTGCTTGGGTCAGCTATTCCACGTGATGGCAAAATCTTGATCATTAATAACGGCGCATATGGTGCACGTATGGTGCAAATGGCGCGTTGCTTAAATATTGAAGTGATCGAGCTGAACTATTTAGAAACCCAGACACCAGATTTACAAGAGATTGAGCGCGTTTTACAAGATAAAACCATTAGCCATGTTGCGTGTGTACACTGTGAAACCACCACAGGAATTTTAAACCCGATTCAAGACATTGGCCGTTTGGTGAAAGCAGCAGGAAAAATCTGGATTGTGGATGCCATGAGTTCATTCGGTGGTGTGCCTATGGATATTGCCGAGCTTGAAATTGATTTTCTAATTTCAAGTGCAAATAAATGTATTCAAGGTGTTCCGGGTTTTGGTTTTATTTTGGCAAAGCGTGATTGCCTAGAAGCATGTAAAGGTTTAGCTCGTTCGGTAAGTCTCGATTTGTATGACCAGTGGAATACGATGGAGCAGCATAACGGTAAATGGCGTTTTACCTCGCCAACCCATGTGGTACGTGCATTTTATCAAGCATTACTTGAGCTTGAGACAGAAGGCGGTGTTGCTGCACGTTATCAACGTTATTTACAAAACCAACAAACCTTATCTAAAGGTATGCAACAACTGGGCTTTGAATTGGTACTCGGTGAAGAGTGCCCACAATCGCCCATTATTACTACTTTTCTTTATCCAACAGCCGAAACATTTAGCTTCCAGTCATTCTATGAAACGCTGAAAAAATCAGGCTACGTAATTTATCCGGGCAAAGTCACAGATCTTAACTGCTTCCGTATAGGCAATATTGGCGAAGTTTATATTCATGACATTGAAGGGCTTCTTGCTGCGATTGCCAGCTACTGCGAAAACCACCTAAACCAAGCTGTAACAGCATAATTTTTATTAAATTAAAGGGAATACACCATGACGACCAACAATACACAAATTCAGGCTGTGGTTTTTGACTGGGCTGGTACAACTGTAGATTTTGGCTCACGCGCACCAATTTTAGCTTTTATGGCTTTATTTAAAGACAATAAAGTTGAAATTACGGTTGAAGAAGCCCGTGCCCCAATGGGATTAGAGAAACGTGATCATATTGCAGCAGTTTTAAAAATGCCGCGTGTAGCAGCGGCATGGCAGGAAGTATATGGGAAACCTGCAACTGAAGCAGATATTGACCGTTTATATAAAGACTTTATTCCGTATCAGTTAAATTCTATTCCGAAATGTTCTGCTTTAATTCCGGGTGCATTAGAAACGTTTGAAAATATTAAAAAGCGTGGTGCAAAAATTGGCAGTAACACGGGCTATGCATCCATGATGATTGGTCGTTTAGTTAAAGATGCTGCTGATCAGGGTTACCGACCGGACTGTATCGTTACTGCCAGCGACGTGAAATATGGCCGTCCATATCCTGAAATGCTATGGAAAAACTTAATTCAACTCGATGTATCCGACATCAAAACCGTTGTAAAAGTAGATGATACTGTGGTGGGAATTGACGAAGGTTTAAACGCAGGTTGCTGGACAGTCGGGCTTGCGATTAGTGGCAATGAAGTCGGTTTAAGCTATGAAGAGTGGAGCGCATTATCGGCCGATGAACAGATTGTTCTAAAAGATAAGGCATACCAAAAAATGAATGCGTCGGGCGCTCACTATGTGATTGATAGTGTCGCCGACTTACCAAATGTACTCGATGATATTGAACGCCGTTTGGGGCAGGGTGAACGACCTTGAACAAAGTTTAGGCCTATATCTTTTTAAGCTTAGCTCCCTTGGGAGCTAAGCTTACCTAAAAAATTAAAATGAAGAGTAATAAACTCTACATATGTGGAAATAAGGAATAACTTTGAAACGTCAATTCCTTATTTCCTGCTAACCATCTAAAACACATGTTTAGATGGTTAGTACCATCAATCCTATAGGCATAGGACCTATAGGATTTTTTGTGATGGATCTCTTTACGACTTTTGAGGGTCGTATATTTTTTCTTTAATGAACAGGGCTGGTATCACACCACAAATTAGGTAGGCAGCCCCCATCACGACAAAACCTAAACCAATAGAGCCGCCGGATGCCAAGAAACCAATCGTTGCAGGGGCTAATGCAGCACCTAAACGTCCGACGTTATAGGCACCACCAATAGCTGTACCGCGAATGGCAGTCGCAAAACTTTCGGTCATATAGGTTGCATTTACGCCATAAGGGATACCGTATAGAAAACCAAAGGTCACCAGTAAATATAGAATGTTGCTTGGCGAGTTATAAAAAACAATCAGAGGTAGGAAAATAGCAGTACCGATTGCACCAAAGGCATAAGTAAAACGACGCCCTAATTTATCGGCCATCATGCCCGCAAGAACTTTACCCAAAATCATGGCGGTATATGTACCTACCATATAGGCGGTCATTTCCTTGAACTTCATACCGAGTTCACTTTCAAGGTATGACGGCATCCAGTTATTTACACCATAGTAGCCAAACTGTAAAAAGCCTGCCGTTAACGCCCATAAGATAAACATATTACGGTTTCGTTTATCTTGGAAAATAAGCTTAAATGCTGAAGTTTTCGATACATTTTGAGCCACAACTGGTTGTTGTAGTCGAGACTTTTGCCATGCTTCTGGTTCGGGTACAAGCACATGCATGAGAACAGCAATAATGACGGGAATAATCGCAACATAAAACAGCATGCGCCAGCCATGATCAGGAATAATCCAGCCTGCCAGTAAGGTCGCAACAATATAGCCAACGGTCCAGCCAGCTTGTAAAGTGCCAAGTACTGTTGTGCGGAAACGTGTTGGGACATACTCGGCCATGAGAGTATTACAGGCGATATAAAGTGAACCCAAGCCAAGAGATGCAAAAAATCTTAAAATACCAAACTGAAGAAAGCTGTGGGTAAAACCTAAGCCACAGGTAAGAAGTGAGAAAATTAAAATAGAAATAACCACAATACGCACGCGACCAAATTTATCGCATGCCCATCCCCCAAAAATGCCACCAACAGCCATACCTGCTAATGTAAAACTGCCAAGCATACCTGCTTGTACTGAACTTAATCCAAAATCTGCCTTAATACTATTTAAGCTATAAGACAGCAGCATCAAATCTGCACCATCTACCAGAAGTGCCAGAAATGCAAAAATAAATGCTATTTTCCACGTATGAGGCTGTATACGAGAAAGACCTTCTTTGTAATTTGTAGCCATAATCCATTACCTACATTTGATAAAAAGCACTTCAAGTCGTTTTGAAGTGCTTTAAATTTGATTAAGACGCAGCGCGAATCATATTTCGGGCAATAATCACTTGTTGAATTTGAGTCGTGCCTTCATAAAGGCGGAACAGACGAACATCTCGATAAAAACGTTCAATGGCATATTCACTGATGTAACCCGCACCACCATGAATTTGTACGCAGCGATCAGCAACGCGGCCACACATTTCGGTTGCAAACATTTTTGCGCAAGAAGCTTCCGTGCTGACGTTTTTTCCCGCATCGCGTAGGCGTGCAGCGTCTAAGACCATACATTTAGCTGCATAAATTTCAGCTTTTGAGTCGGCAAGCATGGCTTGAATGAGTTGGAATTCGGCAATTGGTTGTCCAAATTGCTTGCGTTCGATGGCGTAATTTAAAGAATCATCTAGCATTCGTGTTGCTGCACCGACACTCAAGGCAGCAATATGCAAACGGCCTTTATCGAGTACTTTCATGGCAGTTTTAAAACCAACACCTTCAACACCACCAATAAGTGCTGAAGCAGGGATGCGGCAATTTTCAAAAATAACGTCACAGGTATGGGCGCCTTTTTGTCCCATCTTTTTATCGCGTTTGCCAAGAGAAATGCCCGGAGTTTGGCTATCAACAATAAAAGCAGAAATGCCACCAGCGCCTTTAATATCAGTGTTTGTACGTGCCATGACTGTGAATACACCAGCATGAGGAGCATTGGTAATAAAGCGTTTGGTACCATTTAAAATATAAAACTCACCATCTTTTACTGCGGTGGTTTTTAAAGAGGCAGCATCAGAACCTGCGTCAGGTTCGGTTAAGCAAAAAGAACTGATCACTTCACCACGAGCTAGACGCGGTAAGAAAAATGATTTTTGTGCTTCGGTCCCATCAATAATCAGGCCACTTGAGCCAATGCCATTATTGGTCCCAATAAGAGAGCGAAAAGCAGGAGAGGTACGACCTAATTCAAAAGCGACATAGACCTCTTCTTCCATCGTTAGGCCAAGACCTTCGTATTCTTCAGGAATGGTTAAACCAAATAAGCCGAGAGCTTTCATTTGCTCAACAATCTCTTGAGGAATTTCATCCGTTTCAGCGACTTCATTCTCATGAGGAATTAAGACACCTTCAACAAATTATCGAATCATATCAACAAGTTGATTTAAGGTTTCCTGATCTCGAATCATAGTCTCGTCCTTTTACTCTATGCAAAAAACATCAATGTGATGTTCGTAAAATCACCAATATTTGAAGTGATAGTAATCAAAGGATGAGCGCAAAACAATATATTTTGAAAATTAATTTCGCAATGCGATACTTTGTTGTTGTTTTATCTTTGGCTAATTTATTGATTTATTTAAGCTATATTTTCTTATAAAAAATCATCATTTTTAGTGGAAAATTAAAGTTTGATTTTTAAAAAGAGCCGTGTATATTAAAAATATATATCGCTATGCGAAATTTTAAATGGATAAGTTTTCCTATAGGAAATGAATCACAAAATATAGTGGGATGAAGATGGGTGCTTTAAATGGAATTCGGGTGCTTGACTTAAGTCGGGTATTGGCTGGGCCTTGGTGTGGACAGATTCTTGCCGATTTAGGCGCAGAAGTAATCAAGATTGAACGGCCGAAGGTTGGTGACGATACTCGTTCTTGGGGACCACCTTGGATGAAAGATGACTCAGGTCAAAATACTCAAGAAGCCGCTTATTATCAGTCAACCAACCGTAATAAATTATCGGTTGCCATCGACATTGCCAATCCTGAAGGCCAAGAATTGATTAAAGCACTTATTCAAGACACCGATGTCGTGATTGAAAACTACAAAGCGGGTTCTTTGAAAAAGTACGGTTTGGACTACGAGTCTTTATCTGCAATTAACCCTAAACTGGTGTATTGCTCAATTACAGGTTTTGGTCAAACTGGTCCCAGAGCAGAAGAACCCGGTTATGACTTTATTATTCAGGGTATGGGCGGACTCATGTCGGTCACTGGTGAGCGTGACGATTTGCCCGGCGGAGGACCACAAAAAGTAGGTGTTGCATTTTCTGACTTAGCCACGGGGCTTTATTCTACGATTGCCATACAGGCTGCTTTACTCAACCGCCACGTGACAGGTTTAGGCCAATACATTGATATGGCTTTGCTTGATGTTCAAATTGCTACAATGGCAAATCAGGGAATGAACTATCTTTCATCGGGTAATATCCCTAAACGTTATGGCAATGCACACGCCAATATTGTGCCTTATCAAGTGTTCAAAGCCTCTGACCGTGATTTTATTATTGCATGTGGAAATGACACTCAGTTTATTCAACTCTGTCGAAGTATTGGTTTACCCGATTTACCAAATGATGCGCGTTTTGCCCGAAATGCAGACCGAATCAAGCATCGCGATGAAATTATCGGAATTTTACAAACTCACTTTTTAACAAAAACAGCAGATGAATGGGTAGACGCAATTTATGCGGCTAAAGTTCCGGTCGGTGTCATTAATAACTTGGAACAAGCTTTTCAAGAACCACAAGTGATAGCCCGAGAAATGTTAGTCGAGATGAACCATCCTCAACGTAAAAAATTGAAGATAATTGGCTCGCCAATCAAACTTTCTAGAACGCCTGTTGAATACAAAACAGCACCTCCATTGTTGGGTGAACATACGCAGGCGATTTTAGGGCGAGTAGTATCTACAGAAAAGTTAGCAGAGCTTAAAGAAAAGGGCGTAATTGGATAAGTAACCTAAAAGCGAAAGGTTAAAATGATATTTAAAATCAGAAAATAAAATATTTAATCTTTCGCTTTAATGAGTTAAATGAAGTTATTTTATAAATGCAGACTTGGACGTTTGCTCTTTTGCTATTTATAGAAAAAATAGATTATAATTTTCGCAGTGCGAAACAAAATATGGATTGGTATGACAATGAACGATGCAGTTGATGCAGAACAGACAGAAAAATTACTCGCGCCTTTAAGGCATGAATTATTACATCCAATTGAAGACATGCAGGATGAAAATGATCGCCAATTTATTACTGCATTAGCACGTGGTTTAGAACTATTACGTTGTTTCACGCCTAAACATCAGCATTTGGGCAACCAAGAGCTTGCTCAGATGACTGGTTTGCCAAAACCGACCATTACTCGCCTGACACATACTTTGTCGCGTTTGGGTTATATCAAACAAGTACCAAACTCAAGCAAATTCCAGCTTTCAGTTGGTGTTCTTGCTTTTGGTTATTCCATGCTCTCTAACGTATCGATTCGCTCTATTGCTCATCCATATATGAAAAATTTGGCAGACTATGCTGGTGCTGCTGTAGCAATGGCAACACGCGATCGACTGAATATGATTTATCTTGATGTGGTACAAGGCAAAGGCAATATGACCATGCGCCGTCAAGTCGGAACCTATTTACCGATTCATTTAAGTTCGATGGGGCGAGCATGTTTAGCTGCCATGCCAGAAGATGAAAGAGAGTTCTTGCTTAATGCCATTCGTAACAAGCACAAAGAAGACTGGATTAAAATTAACCGTGATCTAGACAAAGCCTTTAAAGACTACCAAGATTTTGGATACTGTTTTTCAATTGGCGAATGGCATAAAGACGTTAACTCGGTTGCGGTTCCACTCATTCATGAACAACATGGTTTGCTGGTATTTAACTGTGGTGGTCCAAGCTTTATTATGAACCGTGAAAAACTCGAAGAAGATATTGCACCGCGTCTTTTACACATGGTGAATAATATTCGTACCGAGATTAGCTAAACGTATCTGATTCATTTATAAAAGCCAGCCTTGTTTTTCAAGGCTGGCTTTTTAGTGTGTGAGTTTTAGGCTGTTTGCTTATGGAAGTTCGGTTTTCTTTTTTCTTTGAAAGCATTTAATGCTTCTTTAAATTCAGAACCCTGTAAACAACGCGAGAAAATAGTCGACTCATGATCAATACGATTGAGTAGATCATAGATTGGCATATCTCTTAGTAACTTTTTACTGAGCTGTAAGGCTTGACTTGGTTTGTGAGCGAGTTTAATGGCTACGTCTTCAACCACTTGATCCAGCTCAGTTGCTTCAAATATCTCATTTACCAAACCATAAATTTTTGCCTGGTCTGCCGAAAACTTTTCACCCAGTAAAATAAGTTCCGAAGCACGAGCAAAACCCAATAATCTTGGCAAGATGTAACTTGAACCGGCTTCGGGTACCAGTCCCAAATTCACAAAGGGAAACTGAAAAATAGAGTTTTGGCTTGCATACACAAGGTCGCAATGTAGAAGCATAGTGCTGCCAATGCCAATTGCTACCCCATTTACTTTAGCAATAATCGGTTTTGGAAATGTTGCTAAGCTTTTTAAAAAAACAATCGAAGCGGGTGGTTCTGAAGTGGTGGTATCACGTTTTTCAAAAGCATTAACGTCATTTCCACTCGTAAATGCCGAACCTTTGCCAGTAAGTATAACCACATGAACATCTTGATTGGTTGCAGCCTTATCTAATGCCTGACTTAAAGCCGTATACATTTCATAATTAATTGCATTCTTTTTAGTGGGGTTGCTCATGGTGAGCGTTAGTATATTTTTATCAAAATGCTCCTGAATTGTACCTGTTTTAAGCTCGCTTTGAGTTACATTGTCCTGTTGCATCATTTATTCCTTTAAATTAACTATTTGAAAAATATCTGCTTTCAGTTGGTGGAAGCTCATACTTTTCAGATGACGTACTGTCTAAAACTTAAACTTATTAAAATAATGCTATCGAAAAATAATTCCGTTATCAATTATTTTGTTTTATATTGTGGTATAAAATTTTGTATTGTGAAATTTTTATCTTAAGTCACTTTAAATGATGACAGGATTTATGCGTAAATAAGCATCTAGCTCTGCTAAGGAAATAAGAAGCTAGTTATAGAACGGTGAGTGGAAAGAATATGAAGACTAAAATTACAGAACTATTTGAAATCGAGCATCCAATTATTCAAGGTGGTATGCATTATGTTGGTTTTGCAGAGCTTGCGGCTGCAGTTTCGAACGCGGGTGGGTTAGGCATTATCACTGGCCTGACTCAGCGTACACCTGAAAATCTGGCAAAAGAAATTGCACGTTGCCGAGAAATGACCGACAAGCCTTTTGGGGTGAATTTAACCTTTTTACCAACGGTGAATACTCCTGATTATCCGGGTTTTGTAGAGGCAATCATTAAAGGTGGAGTCAAGATTGTAGAAACAGCAGGACGTAATCCTGAACAGGTCATGCCGTATTTAAAGGCTGCTGGTATTAAAGTAATTCACAAATGTACTTCGGTTCGACATAGCTTAAAAGCGCAGCAAATTGGATGTGATGCAGTTTCTGTAGATGGTTTCGAGTGTGGTGGGCATCCGGGTGAAGATGACGTGCCAAACATGATTTTATTGCCCTTAGCAGCTGATGCTTTAGACATCCCATTTGTTGCCTCAGGTGGTATGGCAGATGGACGCTCACTCGCGGCTGCTTTAGCAATGGGGGCCGATGGAATTAATATGGGCACCCGTTTTATTGCCACTCAGGAAGCTCCCGTACATGCAAATGTGAAACAAGCGATTTTGAATGCAACTGAAAGAGATACGCGTTTAATTATGCGTGCTTTGCGTAATACAGAACGTGTCATGAATAATGCTGCTGTTGAAAAAATTGTGGCAAAAGAAAAAGCGCTAGGCGATAACATTAAGTTTGAAGATATTATTGAAGAAGTTGCGGGAGTCTATCCAAAAGTTATGATTGACGGCGATGTTAATGCAGGTGCATGGTCATGTGGGTTGGTAGCAAGCTTGATTCATGATATTCCGACATGCGATGAACTGGTTAGCCGAATTGTTAAAGATGCAGAAGATATTATTCGCGGACGCTTATTAGGACTTTTATAGAATTATCCTAGCTTCTATACTTCATTATTAGCCTACTTTATATAAGATCAGCACAAGCTTTAATTGTGCTGATTTTTTGCATCATGCACACAGTAATAAAGACATAAAACGGCAAAAATTAAGCCTAAAACACAGACACCTGTCCATCCAAAATGTTTCCAAGCATAACTTCCCGCTGTTGTGCCTAAAGCGCCGCCAGCAAAGTAACCCGTCATATAAATTGCATTAAACCGTGAACGTAATTCTTGGTTAAGTTTAAATACAATACTTTGGTTGGTGACATGTACAGCAGAAAGAGAAGCGTAGAGAATAAGTAAGGCAATAATATAAAAAGCAAAATGGTAGGTTAAAAGTGAAAAAAGAATCCAACTTAAAATCAGCCCAATGCCGCAATAAATTGAAATTTTATGGATATAGCCTTGGTCAATAAATTTGCCTGAGAAATTAGCAACGAAAGTTCCTAACACGCCAACAAAACCGAAAAGGCCAATGGTAAAGTCACTAAAATAATAAGGCGCTGGAGCCAGAAGCAACGACATGGTGGTAAAGGTTAAACTCACACAAGCAAATGTAAAACCGCCAATATAAGTTCTGGTTCTTAAACGTGGATTTTGAATAAAAATCTGTGGAAGAGAACGAATGGTCTTTGTATAGTTTTCTGATTTGGTTGGTGGAAATAACCCAATATTACGGTGCAAAATAATGGCAATGATGAGTAATAGAAAGCCACTGACCAGATAAATAATATTCCATGCAAAAAGTGTAGACATTAACCCTGAAAGGGAACGGGCGAGTAAAACCCCCATCATGAGACCACTCAGTAGAAAGCCAACGACACGGCCGCTTTGTTGAATTGGAACCAGACTTGCAGCAAGCGGTAGCAAAAGTTGGGCTGCGCTGGAAAATAAACCGGTAATAACGGTACCAAGCAGTAAAAGATAAATATTGTGCGAAAAGCCACTAATAATTAATCCGCTTGAAGCTAGTAACATAAAGACAAATAGCAGCTTGCGCTTTTCTAATATGTCTCCCAGCGGCATTAAAAAGAGTAAGCCACAGGCATAGGTGATTTGGGCTAGAGTGGGCACCCATGCTGTAGTGGTTTCAGTTAAATTTAGGCTTAGACTAATTGAATGAATAAGTGGCTGACTAAAATAATTTCCACCTGTACAAATGCCTGCAGCAATCGCCATTAAAATAATGGTTGGGGTATAGAGTGCGTTTTTCATCATGCCTATCGTCATAATGAAAGTGGAACTTTAATCAACACAACCATTACTGCTTGAAGTAAGAGGGTTAGTGCGTTTCATTCAAGGCATCTTGAATATTGTGCACCATGTGGATTAAACGTGGTCCAATTTCACCTTCAAGTTTTTCCGGATTTAAATGAAAACTTGGCGCACCACAGTTAAAAACATAAAGACCATGTTTGGAGCTGACCAAAGGTACAGCTACTGAGTTTACTTCTTTATGCCACTCACCCAAAGACAAACAATATCCATAATCTTGATAATCACGGAAAGCTCGTTCTAATGAGCGTTTTATAGCTGGCCAATTTTCTGGATTTTTTTGTTTCAATGCATCAAGTAGAAAGTTGCGCTCACGTTCAGGAGTCGCAGCCAAGCATGCTCGTCCCATAGAACTGCTATGCAGTGGTAAAGTCGAACCAATTGGACGGCGCATATTTAAGGCTGTTTCAATTTGCACAACATCGATATACACCATATTTAAGCGATCACGCGTTGCCATCGCTACGGGCGCTTGAACATACTGGCTCATCTCTTCCATATATTGATGAGCAATATTACGAATCGAGATGTTAGATAAAGCTGCATATCCTAAGGATAAGACACCAATATCTAATGTGTATTTGGTCGAGTTAGGTAATTGTTTTAAATAACCTAATGACACAAGGGTATTGGTAATACGTGCAATGGTCGGTTTAGGTAAACCTGTCATTTTTGCTAATTCTTGGTTACCAAGCACCTGATTATTTGCAGAAAAGCATCTTAAAAGTTCTAAGCCGCGTGCTAAAGAAGCAATAAACTGGGGGTTATTTTCCCGATGTATATGCGAAATAGGATCTAAACGTATCTCATCAAAATTTATTGGTTTTTCAGTTTCCGTGTTTTGAGACATTCGATCCTCAAATATAATTAAAGCAATAGTTTGCCATTATATTTCGCTCTGCAAAATAAATCCATTCATCACTGCGCTGTTGTGATGAATGGATATTGGGTTCAATGCTTATGAAACGTTTTCAATCACCATCGCAAGACCTTGACCTACACCAATACATAGGCTCACCACGGCATATTTCTTTTTACGGCGAATTAACTCGCGGGCTACTGTTAACGCAAGACGAGCGCCAGATGCACCAAGTGGATGGCCAACAGCAATCGCACCACCGTTCGGGTTCACACGTGGATCATTAAAATCAACATTTAAACCTTTTAAACAAGATAAAACTTGTGAAGCAAAGGCTTCATTAATTTCGATAATATCCATGTCATCTAAAGTAAGGCCAGCACGCGCAACTGCTTTTTTAATAGCTTCGATCGGGCCTGCACCCATAATACGTGGTTCAATACCTGCAGCCGCAGCGGACAAGATTTTTGCCATTGGTTTTAGGCCATATTTTTGACCCGCAGCTTCTGAACCAATCAAAAGTGCTGCTGCACCATCATTAATACCAGAGGCATTACCAGCTGTAACCACGCCACCTTCAAAGAGTGGTTTTAACTTTGTAAGTGCTTCAACAGTTGAGCTTGGGCGAGGGTGTTCATCTTCTGAAACGAGTTTAGGGGGCAATTTTTTACCTTGGAAAACCTCAATTGGCGTAATTTCATCGGCAAAGAAACCTTCTTCTTTGGCTTTTTGATATTTGGCTTGTGATTGGGCTGCAAATAAGTCAGCTTGTTCACGGCTAATCCCAAACTCGGCTGCAACGTTATCACCCGTTTCAGGCATTGAATGACCGCCGTACTGCGCAATAATTTTTTTATTTGGAAAGCGAGAGCCAATCGTAGTGTCATAAATTTTTGCATCGCGGCTATAAGCACTTTCCGCTTTACCCATCACGAAGGGAGCACGTGACATACTTTCTACACCACCTGCAATATAGAGTTCGCCTTCACCACAAGTAATAGCACGCGCTGAGTCAATCACGGCACCTAAACCACTAGCACATAGGCGGTTTACCGTCTGGCCCGGTACAGTAACAGGCAAACCTGCAAGTAATAATGCATTTCGTGCCACATTACGACTATCTTCACCCGCTTGATTGGTGTCGCCTAAAATCACATCTTCAATATCCACGCCCGGTACACCAGTTTTTTCAAGTAGTTTTTGAATAACGGTTGCTGCTAAATCATCAGGGCGAATTGAGGCAAGTTCACCTGCATGACGGCCAAATGGACTACGTAAACCATCATAGATATATGCATTTAACATTGAGAAATTCCTTTTCAAGACTCGTGAGTAAAAGTAAGAGGTAAATGAAGTGCGACACGACGCTGTAACCACGGGCTAGGGCGGTAACGCGGGTCATGGGTAAGTGCTGTTATACGGTTCAGAATAAGTAAGACTTTTTCGCTACCGACTTGATCGCCCCATTCAATTGGTCCAAATGGATAGCCTAAGCCAAGACGTACTGCAGCATTAATATCATCTACTGTGGCAATATTTTGCTGGGCAATATCGCAGCCTAAATTAATGACCATGGCTAAAACGCGTTGTGCAACAAAGCCAATACTTTCATTAATCATACTGACCATATTTCCATCTAAATTGAAAATAGAGTGAGCTGCTTGACGATATTCAGGTTTGGTAACAAGTGATGGCATTAAGGTGCGATGTTTTGCAATGCCATAAAGCATGTCTATCGCAACAGTATGCTTTGGATTAACTCCTAGGCGAGTAGCTGCTTGAGTTGTATCTTCACCATAACAAGCGAGTAAACATAAGCTATCTGTTTGTGGTTCAGAATTAGTGTCTAGGGCAATATTTTGCTGAGTTAAATAATCTTCGAGTTGTTTCTTATCTTGAGGGAAATCGGCAGCGATCCAAACTTTTGGATATTGTGCTAAACGCTCTACCAATTTGGCTGGTTGTTCACCTGTTTTTGAACCGGTTTCATAGTTATAAAAACCTTGATTAACCTTACGTCCAAGTTGCTTGGCATCAAGCATTTGCTTGGTCAGCGGGCTTGGTTTGTAGCGGGCTTCTTCATAGTACTGGTGATAAATCGACTCCATCACAGGATGCGAAACATCAAGGCCAGTTAAATCCATTAATTCAAATGGCCCCATTCTAAAACCAACGCCGTCACGTAAAATTCGGTCAATTTCACTGATGTCACAAACGTTCTCGTTTAAAATTTTGAGCGCTTCAGTTCCATAAGCACGGCCCGCATGGTTAATAATAAATCCAGGGGTGTCCTTTGCCACAACAGGACGATGACCAAATGCACGAGACAAATCGTTTAAAGCATCAATAATAAGTGGATCTGTTTTTAAACCACGAATGACTTCGACCACTTTCATGAGTGGAACTGGGTTAAAAAAGTGGTAACCCACAACACGCTCAGGCTTTTTGCAGTTTGCCGCAATGGCTGTAATAGAAAGAGAAGAAGTGTTTGAGGCTAAAATAGTAGTATCCGAAACAATGTCTTCAAGCTGCTGCATCAAGCTTTGTTTAATATCGAGACGTTCAACAATTGCTTCTACAATGAGGTCACAATTTTTTAAATCTTCAATTTGATGAGCAACAATTAAATGGTTATTTGCCGCTGTTGCTTGCTCAGGCGTAATCTTATTTTTGTCGACTAACTTTTGAAATGTAGCAGCCAGTTTTTCTTTAGCCTGCTCTGCGGCGCCTGCTTTGGCATCATATAAATAAGTGGTATGACCTGACTGCGCAGCAATTTGAGCAATACCACTGCCCATGACACCTACACCAATCACAGCCATGCTTTTAATATCATAAGTCATGTCGATCATCCTGATGATTAATCTATATTTGAAATTAAACGGAAAAATAAGGTTGGGTGATTTAGCTTAAGCATTGTTTATCACCATCAATAGGTAAGATTTGCCCTGAAATTGAGCGACCACTATCTGACGCTAAAAATAGGCATAAATCTGCAATATGCTTTGGATTGACAAAATATTTGAGCGACTGATTTTTCAGTGCATTTTGAGTCACTTCTTCAAGTGAGGTATGCGCTACATCGGCACGGGCTTGTAATACGCGCTGAACCCGATCACCATCGACTGCACCCGGAAGAATAGCGTTAACTCGAATATTGTCTGCACCGAGTTCCATAGAAAGCGTTTTGGTAAAACCGATCAGCCCCCATTTGGAGGTGGAGTAAGCTAATCGGTATGGATAGCCTAAGCGTCCGGCAATAGATGACATATTTATAATCACACCTGCCTGTGCTTTCTTTAAATAAGGAATGGCTAACTGGGTAATTAAAAAAGTGCTATTCAGGTTTAAATTAATCACCGTGTTCCAATCCTCAAAACTTAGCTCATCTGCTGCAACGGTCGGGCCTGAGATGCCTGTGTTATTGACTAAAATATCAATACCGCCAATTTTATGAATGGCTTGACTAAACATCAGTTTAATTTGTTCATGGTCGGCTAAATCACAGGTATATATGTGTAGCTTTGGATAATCTTGTTGAAATTGTTCTAAGCTTTTAGCATTGATATCACAAACAAAAACTTCATCCTGATTGTTTAAAAATGCCTCGGCAATGCATCGTCCTATCCCTGAACCACCTGCACTAATTAATACTTTTTTGGCCATTTTCATTCCTTTGTTATTATGGTTTTAAATTATTTCCCTTGATACGACGGTTTACGCTTTTCGATAAAAGCTTGAACGCCTTCATTTTTATCTTCGGTAGAAAATAACAACTGGAATGCTTTTCGTTCTAGAGTTAGGCCTGCATTTAATGGAACATCTTCGCTCATTAGTGCAACTTCTTTAATTTGTTGCAGGGCAATCGGCGGCATTTTTGCGAGGCTTTGTGCCATTTGAATTGCAGTTGGAATAGTTTGGTCATCTTCTGTGACTTGTGAAACAAGACCAATGGTATAGGCTTCTTCGGCTTTGACCATGGCGCCTGTCATAATCATGCGCATGGCATGGAATTTACCCACAGCACGGAATAAACGTTGTGTACCACCAGCACCCGGCATTAAACCAACTTTAATTTCCGGCTGGCCAAAGGTTGCGCCTTTACCTGCAATAATAATGTCAGCATGCATTGCAAGTTCACAGCCACCCCCTAATGCATAACCATTTACAGCAGCAATCACGGGTTTAGGGCACTGGGCAATTGCATTCCAATAACGTTCGGTATGACGCAATAACATTTCTGTGGAAGTTGCGGTTGCCATTTCTTTTAGATCTGCACCTGCGGCAAAGACTTCTTCACCACCTGTGAGTACAACTGCATTGATCTCATCGTTAAAACTTAACTCGGTAAAAGCTTGTGCTAGTTGTTTGCGAACTTCACCGTTTAAAGCATTTTTAGCTTCTGGGCGGTTAATTTTAACAACCGCTATTTTTTGAATAGAAAAGTCGACTTCTACGAAATTATTCCCTGTTGACACACTCATTTTTGAATTCCTTGTTTCGCATATCAAAACTATATTCCTTTTATGATGCTTATTTTGGAATTTATTTCAAGTCTTATTTCTCTTAATAGCGTACGTATCATCTTTTAAAATAGATAAGTTATTGATATTAGGTAATGGTCTAAATTTAAATTTCGTTAAACGAAATTAATTTTCAAAAAAGCTTGAAATTTGTATTTTTGTTCTCGTACTATGAAACACATCCGCAGTAAACAAGATTTAAAAGCATGGTATCCAGACCAGCTGGAAATGGCTGATGGATACGATGGAAATATATAAAAAGGGAGATCACAGATGATCCGTGATGAAGGGATGTTGGAGCAGTTACTTTCAACAATTCGAGATTTTGTAAAAAATGAATTGATCCCTCGTGAAAACGAAGTGGTAGAGAAAGACAAAATTCCAGATGACATTGTGCAGCAAATGCGTGAGCTAGGTTTGTTCGGACTCACAATTCCCGAAGAATATGGTGGCTTAGGCATCACCATGGAAGAAGAAGTCAGAGTTGCATTTGAACTTGGGCAAACTTCACCGGCTTTCCGTTCTTTAATTGGAACCAATAACGGTATTGGCTCAAGTGCGATTTTGATTGATGGCACAGAAGAGCAAAAGCAAAAATATTTACCGCGTTATGCAAGTGGCGAAATTATTGGTTCATTTTGTTTAACCGAGCCTGAGTCTGGTTCTGATGCTGCCTCTTTAAAAACCAGCGCAGTAAAAGATGGTGACTTTTATGTATTAAACGGTACCAAACGTTTTATTACCAATGCACCCCACGCTGCGACTTTTACTGTAATGGCTCGAACGAATCCTGAAATTAAAGGGTCGGGAGGTATTTCAGCTTTTTTAGTTGAGGCGAATACGCCAGGTATTACCTTGGGCAAAATTGACCAAAAAATGGGTCAAAAGGGTTCACACACCTGTGATGTAATTTTTGATAACTGCCGTGTACCTGCTTCTGCACTGATTGGTGGGGTAGAAGGTGTCGGTTTTAAAACGGCCATGAAAGTACTGGATAAAGGACGTTTGCACATTGGTGCTTATAGCGTTGGGGTTGCTGAACGCATGCTAAACGACGCATTGCATTATGCGATTGAGCGTAAGCAGTTTGGTCAGCCTATTGCGAACTTTCAGCTGATTCAAGCCATGCTTGCCGACTCAAAAGCCGAAATATATGCCGCTAAATGTATGGTTTTAGATGCAGCTCGCCGCCGTGATAATGGCGAAAACATTAGCACAGAAGCTTCTTGCGCAAAAATGTTTGCGACGGAAATGTGCGGACGCGTTGCTGACCGCTGTGTACAGATTCATGGTGGTGCAGGCTATATCAGTGAATATGCCATTGAACGTTTTTATCGTGATGTACGTTTGTTCCGTTTATATGAAGGAACGACGCAAGTTCAACAACTTATTATTGCCAAAAACATGATTAGGGAAGCTACAGCCTAATAAAAAATCAAATGCCATGAGGCATGGGATGCCTCATGTTCCTTCTGAGGATATGGACATGACAACAAATACTGTGACAGAAAATATGAGTAGCACTGAAGCTATTCAAACGCCCAAAAAGATTTGGATTACTGCATTTATATTCGCTTTTTTTACACTTTTATGTGATGGGGCAGATTTAGGTTTTTTGGCATTAAGCCTCACTAGTCTTAAAACAGAATTTCATTTAACTGGTGTGCAAGCTGGAACATTAGGAAGCCTGACTCTATTTGGCTCGGCCGTGGGCGGTCTCATTGGTGGTTGGGCATGTGACCGTTTTGGTCGGGTTCGCATTATTGTGTTCTTTATTGCTTATTCTTCAGTTTTAACCTGTGCGCTAGGCTTTACACACTCTTATATGCAATTTGCAGTTTTAAGAACTTTTGGAGCGATGGGTTTAGGTGCACTTTATATTGCCTGTAATATTTTAATGTCAGAAATGGTTCCGACCAAACATCGTTCTACCGTTTTGGCAACGCTGATGACAGGTTATACCTTAGGTTCTTTACTCGCGACATTACTAGCAGGACACATTATTCCTGAACACGGGTGGCGTTTCCTTTACTGGATTGCAATTGCGCCTGTAGTGTTATCAATTTTGATGCACATATGTGTACCTGAACCTGAGTCATGGAAAAAAGCGCGTCAATTAAAAGCGTTAGAAATAGCTCAAAGTAGCCAACCTAAAAAACGTCAAAATCCATATCTTGAGATTTTAAGAGATAAAAAGCATGGCACCATGTTTGTACTTTGGATTATTAGTACTGGTGCACTACAGTTTGGTTATTACGGCGTAAGTAACTGGTTACCGGCTTATTTAGAGTCTGATCTAGGCATCAAGTTTAAAGAAATGGCCATGTATATGGTCGGTACTTTCCTGATTATGATGTTCGCCAAAGTAATTGCAGGAATTGTTGCCGATAAATTAGGACGCCGCGCTGTATTCGCTTTTGGAACCATTGGTACAGCCTTATTTATTCCAGTCATTGTTTACTTAAATACACCAACTAACATTTTATGGATGATGCTGTTTTTCGGTTTCCTTTACGGTATTCCATATGCAATTAATGCCACCTATATGACAGAAAGCTTCCCGACTTCTATTCGAGGTTCGGCGGTGGGCGGCGCTTATAACATTGGCAAAGTACTTTCAATTTTCTCTCCATTAACAATTGGTTATCTATCGCAAAACGGTTCTATTGGTTTAGGACTTTTGGTGATGGCTGCGGCTTATTTTATCTGCGGTGTAATTCCATTGTTATTTATTAAAGACCGACTATTTAACCCGCAAAAGGCAGAGTGACAGATCAATCTGTCACCTTAAATTAAGGATGAAAAGGGACAAGTGAGATGATAAATAAAATCACCAGTGACATTGAACCGATTTTAAAAGCTATTCCTGATGGAGCAACCATCATGACAGGCGGGTTTGGTGTGACGGGGCAACCTGCTGAATTAATAGAAGCCTTAATCGATTTGGGAAAAAAAGAACTCACCATTGTAAACAATAATGCAGCTTCGGGTGACCGTGGTCTAACCAAGCTGATTATTGCCGGGTGTGTTAAAAAAATGATTAGCTCATTTCCGAAATCTGCAGGATCCACTGTTTTTCAAGACTTATATAGAGCGGGAAAAATTGAGTTGGAACTGGTTCCGCAAGGTAATTTGGCATGTCGTATTCAAGCCGCAGGAGCTGGTCTCGGTGCTATTTTTACTCCGACTGGTTATGGCACTAAAATTGCCGAAGGCAAAGAAACCCGAACCATTAACGGTAAAAACTATGTGCTTGAATATCCACTTGAAGCTGATTTTGCACTGATTTATGCCGATAAAGCCGACCGCTGGGGCAATTTAACTTATCGCAAAGCGGCCCGCAATTTTGGTCCAATCATGGCAAAAGCCGCCAAGACCACGATTGTTCAAGTGAATGACACCGTAGAGCTAGGAACGCTTGACCCAGAGTGCATTATTACACCGGGAATTTTTGTTCAGCACGTTGTAAAAGTAGGAGATATCTAATGTCAGTTCAAAAGCGTTCTCGTGAAGATATTGCCAAACTCATTGCCAATGACATTCCGGAAGGTTCTTATGTCAATTTAGGCATTGGCTTACCGACCAACGTTGCTAAATTCTTGCCAAAAGACAAAGAAATTTTTTTACATTCGGAAAATGGTGTTTTGGCTTTTGGGCCTCCACCACAACCGGGTGAGGAAGATGAAGATCTGGTAAATGCCGGAAAAGAACTTGTCACTTTGTTAGACGGTGGATGCTTTATGCATCATGGCGACTCGTTTGACATTATGCGTGGCGGTCATTTGGACATTTGCGTGATTGGTGCATTCCAAGTTGCGGTCAATGGAGACTTGGCAAACTGGCATACCGGTAAAGCAGATGATGTACCAGCAGTCGGCGGTGCTATGGATTTGGCAGTGGGTGCAAAAACGATTTATGTCTATATGGAGCATGTGACTAAAAAAGGTGAGCCCAAAATTGTAAAAGAACTGAGTTATCCAATAACGGGTGAGCAGTGTGTAAACCGTATTTACACCGATTTATGCATTATTGAACTCAAGGACCAAAAAGCTTACGTCAAGGAAATGGTAGACGGCTTAACTTTTGATGAATTACAGGCAGTTACTGACTGTGAACTAATTGATGCACGTGTAGCCTAAATACACACGGAAAAAACGCTTCTTTAAGGATTAAAAGATGAAAAAATTAATTTTAGCTGCAGCTTGCGCTGCGGCTTCAGGGACTATTTTTGCAAATTCTTCAGATACGACAGAACAAAGAATTAATTTGCTAGAAACCGAGCTGCAAAAATTAAAAGCAGAACTTGCTGCTCAGAAACAAACTCAAAATAATTTACAGGTCAAACAGGTTAAGATCGAAGAGAACATTGAAAAAACTAAAGCAACGGTAACAGAAAAGCCTGTTGCTCCTTCATGGGTTACTTGGACGGATAATGTTAAAGTTTACGGTATTGCCCGTATTGATGCAGCGGTCGATTTTAAATCATCACCTGACTCGGGCGGTAGAACGACCAGCAGTCTGTACCGAACACCTTTTGAAAATGAAAAACGTTCGAATCATGCACGCTCTGATGCCATGATTAATGCAAGCCGACTCGGTGTTTATTTTAATAGCCCAAATAAAGCTGTGACGGGAAATATTGAAGCCGATTTCTTTGATAGCTCTAACATGGGAACGGGGGATGGTAAATTCCGTATCCGTCATGCATTTTTTACCTATAAAGACTGGACCTTTGGTCAAACATGGTCACTCATGTCTAACATGGAAACCCGTACAGAAGCTGTTGATTACACCCAATTTGTGGGAACTTCCTATACGCGTACTCCTCAAATTCGCTATGACTGGAAAATCGACGCCAATAATGATTTAAAAGTAGCTTTGGAATATACAGGTTCGAGAGTCTCGGCATTGCCATCTTTAACGGGGCGCTATACTTTTAAACAAGGTCCTTTAACTGCTCTTGCGCAAGGTTTTATCAATGAAAAATCCGCAGATGTCGCCACTGCCACAGTGAAGAAAGTAAGTTGGGGTGCAGGAGGCGGCTTAAAATATCAACTCACACCACAACAATCGGTACAAGCAAATTATCAATATATTGTCGGTGATCAAAAATTTATGCCGTATACCACCCAAAGTGGTTTGGCAAATTCAACAAGTTTAAATGCTGCGGGTGATTTTTCTTTAAACGAAGATAAAACAGATTTGGTGATGAATAAGTTGAATAGCGTCAATATTGGCTATTCATATAAATTTAATGAGCAATGGCGTGCGAACTTATCGGCTTCAATGTTTGATTATGATGACGACACGGCTTATGCCAAACTTAACCCCGATGCTAATAAACGCTTAACGGACTATGCTGCTAACGTCTTTTATTCTCCAATTGAGCAAATGGATATTGGGATGGAATATCACCAAGGCAAACGTGAAGTGTTCGATGGCCGAACCGCTGATGTGTCACGCATAAACTTTGTATCAATGTATAAATTCTAAAATAGGGCGTAGTTAAAGATGAAAACAATAGTTGAGCCCAATGCAGAAAATATACTGTCAAAAAGCTTTATTTTTATCATGGCAATGACATGTGGAATTTGTGCGGGTTCAAACTATTATAATCAGCCCTTAATCTATTCCATTGCAGAAGCATTAAAAGTCAATGCCGATCAGGTCGCTTTAACTATTGTGATTAGCCAACTGTCATATGCAGTTGGCCTTTTTATATTAGTTCCCTTAGGAGACTTTTTTGAAAAGCGTAGTTATATTTGCCTGCTCATGTGTTGTACGGGTTTTGCACAAGTAGGGTTATCTTTAAGTCAAACCTTACCAGCTTTATATGGCTTTACCTTTTTAGCTACATTTTTTTCGATTGCGACTCAAGTTTTAGTCCCTTTTGCCGCAGGTTTAGCCAGCCCGAAAAAAAGCCCTCAAGTTGTAGGCACCCTCATGAGTGGTTTGTTCTTAGGAATATTATTGGCGCGCTCTATTGCAGGCTTACTTTCTACAGTTTGGTCTTGGCATGCGGTTTATTTAATTAGCGGAATTGTCATTTTGATGTTTGCTTGGGTAATGTGGGTAAAGTTACCAGTGGCGTGAAAATCCCATCAACTCAATATTCTACAGATTTATGGTTCGTTATTTTCATTAGCTGTTCATCAGCCTCATTTGCTGCGCCGTGGTTTTGCTGGCGGAATTGGCTTTGGTATTTTGGCTCTCATTTTTACCACCATGACTTTTATTTTAGCGAATGAGCCTTATCATTTTAACGATTTCCAGATCGGTTTATTTGGAATTGTTGGATTGGCTGGCGTGTTTGCGACCCCATGGGCAGGCAAGAAAATTGCAGCAGGCCTTGAAAATAGGATTGCATTGGTTTGTATGGCACTATTAATGAGTGCATGGATACCACTATTTTTTGCACAGCAGTCTTTGGTTGCCTACGCTGTTGGCGTGATTATGGCGTATTTTGGTTTGTCAGCATTTCATGTACTCAACCAAAATCTGGTCTACCGGATTTCGGCCGAGGCACGTTCCCGTATTAATTCAATTTATATGACTTTATATTTTGGTGGAGCCGCCTTAGGTTCTTTTATTGCGGTGTATGCTTGGAAACACTGGGGATGGGAAGCATGTGCTGCTTTAGGTTTAGCAATGGCAATAACAAGTTTCGTGATTGATCGCTTAGATTTTTATGAAATGGGTAAGATTACCAAGCAAGAAAAAGCTCCATAAACAGGAGCTTTAAAATTTTATTATTTGCGAATAATCATTAAGGTTGCCGAAGCAAAAGCATACACCTTGCCGTTTTCATCTACGATTTTACCTTGAGTACTAATAATATTACGGCCCGCATTAATCAACTCGGCTGTCGCATAGTAAGACGTATCAACTTGCATAGGACGAATCATTTTTACATTTAAATCAATAGTTCCATAACCAACGCCATGTTCAAGTAGGGTATGAGCTGCGCTGCCTGTTGCTGTATCTAAAGCTGTAGCGCAAAAGCCGCCGTGTACACCGCCTTGTATATTTCTATGTTCTTTGCGAGGGGTAACTTTATAAGTTGCTTTACCTTCGGAAACTTCAACGAGTTCCATCGGTATGGTGTGAGCCATAGGTGATGGTGAAACTTCACCATTTTTTAAAGCGGTTAAAAACTCAAGACCTGTGTATTTCGGGCTTTCCATAAATCGTCCTTGCATGATTAAGCAGTCTAATCACCATACTATAAATTGAATTTTTACGGAATAAAATTTTGCAATACAAAATATAAATTTATTCTACTTAAAACGAGACTAATAACTTTTTATCTTATATTTGTATTTAAAACATATATCTATATTTTATTCCTATGGCTAAGTTACGATAATTTTATTAAATTAGTGAAAATATATTTTGCTATAAGAAATTTTTTGATATTTTGATGAGATTGAAACAATAAAAGTCCATTTTAAGGAAAAACGTTATCTGCCCATGACACAGGCAGAGAGGTGAAAGGAAAAAACTATGCCTTTATACAAAGCTCCATTACGCGATATGCAATTTGTACTGCATGAAATGCTTCAAACAGAACAGAACTATCAAGGTTTAAGCAAATATCAGGAAAGCGTAAATCGAGAATTAATTGATCAATACTTAGAGGCAGCAGCAGATTTTTGTGAAAATGAATTGGCACCGATTAACCAAAATGGCGATCAGGAAGGATGCCATTTAAATCAAGGTGTGGTGACAACCCCTAAAGGTTTTAAAGAAGCCTACCAAAAATATGCCGAGCTTGGGTTTACTTCATTAACCGCCGATCGGGAATATGGTGGGCAAGGCTTACCAACATTACTGCGGATTGCGATTTCTGAAATGTTATGTGGTTCTAATTGGGCTTGGGCAATGTATCCGGGATTGTCTCATGGCGCAATGAGAACAATTGAGCACCATGGTACCGAGCAACAAAAACAGAAGTTTTTGACTAAACTTATTAGTGGTGTCTGGACCGGAACCATGTGTCTAACCGAATCACATGCAGGCTCAGACCTTGGATTAATTAGAACAAAAGCAGAACCAAATTCGGACGGTAGTTACTCCATTACAGGCGAAAAGATTTTTATTTCAGCAGGAGAACATGATCTTTCTGAAAATATTATTCATATTGTTTTAGCCCGTTTACCTCAAGCACCTGCAGGGACTAAAGGTATTTCTTTATTTATTGTGCCTAAATTTAATGTGAGTGATGATGGTCAGGTGCTGGACCGTAACAAAGTCGTTTGTAGCGCGATTGAACATAAAATGGGGATTCATGGCAATGCCACCTGTGTACTTAATTTTGATGGTGCCAAAGGTTATTTGATTGGTCCGGAAAATCGCGGGCTTAATTGTATGTTTACCTTTATGAATACCGCACGTATTGGAACAGCAGTACAAGGGCTTGCTGCTTCTGAAATTTCATTTCAAGGCGCATTAAGTTATGCCAAAGAGCGCCTTGCTATGCGTTCACTATCCGGTCCTAAATATCCTGAGAAAAACGCCGACCCAATTATTGTACATCCCGCTGTACGTTCGATGTTAATGACACAAAAAGCTTTTTCTGAAGGTGGTCGTGCACTGGCTTACTTTCTGGCTCAGCATGTCGATATTGTGGAAAGCTCAAACGATCAGGTACAGCAAAGATACTCAGATGAATTATTGGCTTTTTTAACACCCATTGCTAAGGCCTTTTTAACAGAGTCGGGTAATGAGTCTGCAAAGCATGGTGTTCAAGTATTTGGTGGACATGGCTTTATTGTTGAGCATGGCATGGAGCAAATTGTACGTGATGCACGTATCTCGACATTGTATGAAGGTACAACCGAGATTCAGTCTTTAGATCTACTGGCACGTAAAGTCCTCAAGTCGGAAGGCAAACTTCTAAAGAACATGACCGATTTAATTGATCAGTTTATTAGTCAGCACCAATCAAATGAAGTCTTAAAACCTTATTTAGAAAAATTAGCTGAGCTTAAGCAGCAATGGCTGTCACTGACCAAATCTATTGCAGAGAAAGCCAAGCACAACCCAGAAGAAATAGGGGCAGCTTCAGTGGATTATCTTTATTTTTCTAGTTACGTCGTGTTCGCGTATTTGTGGGCTCGAATGGCACAAGTTGCCCATGAAAAATTAGAATCGGGTACACAAGAAGAAGCTTTTTATAAAGCAAAATTAACGACTGCTAAGTTTTTCTATCAAAAACTTTTACATCGTACAGAGAGCCATGCTGCTTCTATTGAGTCTGGAGCTGATCCTGTGATGGAGCTCGATCAAGATGCTTTTGCATTTTAGCAACTAGTAATTTTTAGAATCACTGGGTGAAATTGACATGCGAAATTTTACCTAGTAATTAAATTTGTAATTTTAGACTCATCAGTTTTTGGTAGGAAAAACCAGTTGAGCCAAATAAATAGAGGGTTAACATAAGCATTAAAAAGTGAATTTTCATCAAATATTGATGTTGGACAAGGACTAAGGAAAGAAAATCATGAATGCTTATTATCAATTACTGAATAGAACAATTGGTCCTCAAGGTGAAGTGATTGCTCATTATTGCTCAACTGTTCATGCACAAGGGGCTTGGAACCCTCATGAACAGCATATGGCACCTGCAAGTGGCGTGATCGCAGTAGAGTTAGAACAGTTTTCACCGCGACAAGATATGCGTATTGGTCGAATTAGTTTTGATATTTTTGGATTGATTGCATTTGGTGAATTTACGATTAAGACCCAGGTGATTCGTGCGGGTAAAACGATTGAATTGATTGAAGCAGAACTACAAGCACAAGGTAAAACTTGTATTGTGGCTAGAGCATGGCGCATGTGTACTCAAGACAGTTCCGAGATTGCGGGGCTTGAAGATCAACCAATTCATCATCCCGATACATTTACCGAATGGACGGGCATGAAAAGATGGCCGGGTGGTTTTATCCAGACATTAGTCACTAAAACTGATGATCAGCATCGCGCGGGCAAAGGCATTGTTTGGTTAAACAATGATAAAGAAATGGTTGAAGGGCAGCCGACCACAGATTTTGCGCATTTAATTGGCATGGTAGATACCGCAAACGGCATTGTCCCAAGACAAGAAGGAGAATTTACTTGGAGCTTCCCAAATCTTGATTTACAAATCCACATGCACCGTTATCCGCAAGGTAAATGGCTGGGTCTGGAAACTGTTCAGCAATATGGTACAGATGGCATTGGTTTAACCAGTGCAGTTTTACATGATGTGTATGGTCCATTTGGACGAAGCGAGCAGATTTTGACTTTACGTAAAATGACTAAATAAATTTTTGAGGCAATAAAAAAGTCGTCCCTAAGGATGACTTTTTTATTTTGAGATTTAATTTTTAGTTACGGACTTTTAGCAGTGTTGGGGTAAGTTCATCCCAACGTTGTTTTGCAGCGTCCATTGCTTTCATTTTGATATATCCATAACCTCGGACTTCTGCCGGTAATTTTGCAATTTGTTCAGCAACTGCCAAGTTATGATTGTCTGGTGCTTCAACAAGTGATTCAACAAATGCGATGTAACGGTCACGCCAAGCTTGTTCGTGTTGACGTTCTTCTTGACGCGCAAATGGGTCAAGGAAAGTTTCACGAAGCCATTGTAAGCGAGCAAGGATCATCATTGGGAAGCGCATCCAGTAACCAAACGCACGTTTACGGACATTTTTCAGACCACCAAGTAACGCTGGTGGAGCAAGATGATAGGTTAAACGTAAGCCTTTACCGAATTGGGTTTCGATCGATTCTTTGAAGCTTTTACCTGTTAGTAGACGTGCAACTTCATATTCATCTTTATAAGCCATAACTCTGTAAAGCTGAGTTGCAATCGTACCTGTTAACTCTTCTGGTAACTTTTTAGCTGCCAATTCTACAAGCGTACGGTATTTAGCTGCATAAGCTTCATTCCAGTAGTCTGTTAAACGAGCAGAACGGTCTTCAACAAGTTCAGCTAAAGTTTGCGGAGTTTTGGTTTTTGGCATTGCTGCAAGTAAACGCGCAGCTAAAGTCGGGTCACTTGCAAGATGACAACCTACACGGAAAGCTTCAAGGTTCTTTTCAACAGCCGTACCATTTAGGCGAATTGCTTTTTCAATACTTTCACGTAATAGCGGAATGCGACCAGATTGCCAAGCCATACCAAGTAATAACTGGTTGGTATAAATTGAATCACCTAAGAGTAGTGTTGCGATGCGAGCTGCTGGCAGAGAAACCAGTTGACCTTGACGAACACGACCACGAAGACGATCAATTAAATCGGTAATAGGTGCATACCAGTCACGAGATTTAATAAACTCAGAAGTAGGGGTACTGTCTTCATTCACAATAACTAAAGCATCATCTTTTAAACGAGATAGAGCAGCGCTACCACCAGCGACTACGGCATCTGCACCGATGAGTAATTCACATTGACCTGCCGGAATTTTGGTAGAAGAAATTTGCTCATCACTTGCTGCAAGTTGAACGTATGAATAAACAGTACCACCTTTTTGGGCAAGGCCAGCCATGTCCATAACACGTGTTGCTTTACCTTCGAGGTGAGCCGCCATACCAAGCAGTGCACCGATAGTCACAACACCTGTACCACCAATACCACCGACCATAATACGACTTGGAACGTCATATAACTGAGGAATAACGGGTGATGTTGGCCAGCCTGCACCAATACCTTCAAATTTAGCAGGACGTTTCATATCACGTGTATGAACAGTCACAAAACTAGGGCAGAACCCTTCGGCACAAGTGAAGTCTTTATTACAGCTACTTTGGTTAATTTGACGTTTAGTACCTAATGCTGTTTCTACAGGTTCAATAGATAAACAGTTTGATTTTTTAGAACAGTCACCACAACCTTCGCAAATATCACTATTAATGTATAAACGCTCAGCTGGGTCAGGGTAGGCATCACGTTTACGGCGACGGCGTTTTTCACTGGCACAGGTTTGTACATAAATTAAAGCGGTTACACCTGAAACTTCACGTAGCTCACGTTGAACTGCATCAAGCTCATTACGGTGGCGAATTTCTACACCCGCTGCAATACCGTCTTCTTCATTTAATAATTTAACTTCATCAGTGACAATGACTTGTTTTTTAATACCTTCGGCAGCGAGCTGGCGAGTTAACTGTGCAACGCTCAAATGCCCATCTACATGCTGACCACCTGTCATAGCGACCGCATCGTTGTAGAGAATTTTGTAGGTGATATTTGTTTTTGCAGCGATAGATTGACGAATTGCTAAGTAACCAGAGTGGAAATAGGTTCCATCACCAAGGTTAGCAAAAATATGTTTTTCATTGGTAAATGGTGATGCACCTACCCAACTTACACCTTCACCGCCCATTTGAGAGAACGTTTCGGTACCACGGTCCAGTGAAACGGCAATATAGTGACAACCGATACCGCCTAACGCACGACTACCTTCAGGAACGACTGTTGATGAGTTATGTGGGCAACCACTACAGAAATACGGTTTACGTTCAGCAAGATCAATCACACGTTTTGATTCTTGCTCTGCTTTTAGCAGTAAGTCGATTCTGCTTTGAATTTGTACTTTTAAGCTTTCTGGAATATCTAGTTTTAAGAAGCGAGCAGCCAACATTTTTGCAATCGGTTCAGGCTGATACTCATAGTGACCAATGAGCGGTGCTTCTTCAATAGAGGTACTCCATTCACCTTTGCCAGCAATCGCTTTACCAATAACACGAGGACGTTTGTCATCAGGAAGTGAGTACAACTCATCTTTAATTTGTGTCTCAAGAATTGGTCGTTTTTCTTCAACAACAATTAGCTCTTCTAAACCTTCGGCAAATTCACGTAGACCTTGTGGTTCTAGAGGCCAAATCAGCCCAACTTGATAAACACGTAACCCAAGCTGTTGGGCTGTTTCATCCTCAATACCTAAAATACGTAGGGCTTCAATGGTATCTAAATAACCTTTACCACTTGCAGCAATACCAATACGGGCATTTTCACAAGGCCATGTTACGGTATTGATTTTATTCGCACGGGCATAAGCCAAAACAGCAGGTAAGCGATATTTATAAAGACGTTCTTCTTGTTGAATACCATGATCTGGCCAACGAATATTAACGCCACCCTCTGGGAAATTGACATCTTTTGGTATAACAGGAGTGACACGGTCTAAATCGACATGAACAGAAGCTGAAGTTTCTACAATTTCACTGACCAGCTTCATTGAAGTCCACAGACCAGAAAAACGTGAAACAGCAATGGCGTGAACACCAAAGTCTAAAATTTGTTGAACGGATGTTGGGTAGAAAATTGGAATACCGCAACCAATCATGACATGTTCAGACTGGTGGGGAATTGTAGAAGATTTACAAGAGTGGTCATCACCAAATAAAGCAACGACACCACCACGTTCAGAGGTACCAGCTAAGTTAGCATGGCGGAGTACGTCGCCTGAACGGTCAACACCCGGGCCTTTACCATACCACCATGAAGACACTCCATCATATTTGCCTTGACCTGAAAGGTTAACTTGTTGTGTACCCCAGATTGCGGTAGCAGCCAAGTCTTCATTTACGCCAGGTTGAAATACAACATTATGGGATTTAAGTAATCCTTGAACTTGCCAAAGGAAACTATCATAGTTACCAACAGGAGAACCGCGATAACCAGAAATAAAACCAGCAGTATGATAACCATTGATCGCGTCACGGCGAGTTTGGGCAAGAGGCAACCGAACAAGTGCCTGAATGCCGGTCATATATGCTGTACCGTTATCACTTACATATTTATCTTCAAGTGACACATCCTTTGTTGCAATAATATTTGGAGTGACTTTTGTAGCTATATTCATTTATATCTCCTTAGAATTTTTAGTAGCTCGGACTACTTTCTTTTTTCAACATCCAGTTGAATATTTGGAGCAAGTGACATACGAAATAAAAAAAGATCGGTTCCTCTTCTTAAAAAGAATTGGTGCCAATGTATGTACATTTAGTCATTGTGGTTGAACTAAACTGGTGCAACAATCCGTAATTTAGGAAAACATATTTACGTTATGCGCAAAAATCTCGATGGTGGACTATTGCATGCAATGCATGCATTCCTGAAAGTGATTGATAGCGGGAGTTTCACAGCAGCAGCTGAGCAGATGGATCTGACCACAGCACAGGTTTCACGTCTTATCAGCGAGTTAGAAACACGCTTAGGTACAAAATTAATACAACGCTCAACGCGCCAGCAGGCCCTCACTGATATTGGTGCGACTTATGCAGAGCGCTGTCGCCAAGTCATTTCAATGGTGGATGAAGCGGAGTCAGAAGTAACAGGAACAGCTTCTAAACCCAAAGGCCGTTTACGCGTGTTAAGTATGGGAAGCTTTGGGCATCATTATGTTTTTCCAGTGATGGCTGAGTTTTGTAAACATTACCCCGAATTAACCGTGGAATATACGACTTCTCAATACGTTCCGGACCTGTTGGCAAAAGGGGTCGATGTTAGTCTTTATCTGACTGAATCATTAACAGACTCACGGTTTGTCGCACGCAGAATTGGCACTATTTTTTCTGTTTTATGTGCATCACCTGCTTACCTAGAAAAACATGGGATACCTGAGTCCCCTGGAGACTTAAAAAATCATGCCTGTTTACGCTTGGTAAATCCGTCTATTACACCAGATTGGCACTTATTAAATACAAGTGGTGAGTCTTACCAAATTGACATTGGTGGGCAACTCATTGCAGATAACCCTGAGTTATTATTAGATGTGGTGCAGCAGGATATGGGCATCGCATTATTGCCGATGTTTTCGGCTTTAGATGCAGTTCAGAATGGAAGATTATGTCATATCTTGCCAGAGTGGCGTTCACCAGATATCGGGGTTTATACCTTATTGCCTTCACGCCATTTTATTGATGCCAAAACACGTGCATGGTTAGATTGGGTAGAAGAATATATTTCTCCAAGAATTGAAATGGATGCATCTTATTTTTATAAATAATGAGATAAATTTTTTAAGGATTACAATTGAAAAAGGATGAAGAATAATACGGATTAGAATAAAAATAGGGTAGAAAATGCTTCTTTTGAAAGAGGCATTTAATACAAAGATAAATAATAGATTTTAAAAAAATTGCATAAGGGATTGAGTCCCAATTCCTGAACAGAATGAGATAGGATGATCTGGTATTTCACCTAATATTCAGCTTTATACCAGATGCTGAGCTACTTTAATTGATGACTAGGCACACTTGGTTTGCCAGTAAGCATTTGCATAATTCGACAAGCTTTTTCGGTTTAATACATTGCTAATATTTTGGCTGGCTTGCATCAGTTTTTCTAAATTAATGCCAGTTTCAAAACCCATGTGGGATAGTAAATAAAACAAATCTTCGGTCGATACATTACCTGAGGCGCCTTTGGCATAAGGGCAACCCCCAAGTCCTGCAAGAGACGAGTCAAAAACGCGAATACCTTGTTGTAAAGACTGATAAATATTGGCAATTGCCATACCATAGGTGTTGTGGAAATGCCCAGCTAAAACCTTGCTATCGAGTTCAGCAAGGCAGGCTTGCCATACCTTTTGGACGCGATCTGGTGTTGCGGTACCAATGGTTTCACCTAAAGACACTTCATAGCAGCCCATGTCATAGAGTCGTTTAACCACTTTTACGACTTGCTCAGGGGCAATTGCGCCTTCATAAGGGCAATCGACTATACAAGAGACATAACCTCGCACACGGATGTTATGGGCTTTTGCCGCGCTCATGATATCGCTAAATTTCTCAAAGCTTTCTTCGATTGAACAGTTGATATTTTTGCGGGTAAAGCTTTCCGAAGCTGCGGTAAACACGGCAACCTCTTTGCATCCGACCGCTTGAGCAGTTTCAAAACCTTTGATATTGGGGGTGAGCAGGCTAAATTGCACATCGGCTGTTTGGGGTAATAACTTAAATAGCTCGTCACTTTGAGCCATTTGTGGCACCCATTTTGCCGAAACGCATGAACCCACTTCAATTGATTTCAGGCCTGCATTAATCAGGTCGTTAATGAAGTTTAAGCGTTGTTCAACTGTTAAAGCCTGCTTTTCGTTTTGAAGGCCGTCTCTGGGACCGACCTCCACGATTTTGACAAATTCACTCATGCAACTTCCTCCTGTGCAGGTTGAAATTCCACAAGCTCATCGCCAGCTTTGACCTGATCACCAACTTGGAAGTAGGAATCTACAATCACGCCGTCTTTAGGAGCACGGATGGTATATTCCATTTTCATTGCTTCAAGCGTCATTAAAATATCGTCTTTCTTCACGCTATGATTTGCACTGACTAGCACTTGAGTGACCACACCTGGCATAGGGGCTTTTAAGTGACCTTCATCGGCTTGGCTATCTGCCTGATTAAAGTCTTGGCGAATATAAGCAAACTTATAGCTTTGTCCATTTTGGAACAACGTAATGCCTTGCTGACTTTGGTTAAAAGACAGCTTTTGCTGAGTCCCACCAATTTGAACAGAGGCAGTATGAGCATCAATCAATTGGCCAGAAATCGGGTAGCTTTGACCGTTATATTCTGCGGTGAAGCCATCTTCATTTGAGGCAAATTTGATTTGAATATTTTGGTTTAAATAATTCAGTTTAATGCTGTGCTGATAAGCAATATTTAAACGCCATAGAGGTTGAGCTTGCCAAAGTTGTTTTTGGTTTGAGCTGTTGTTATTAAGTTGGCTTAGAAACTCAATAAATGCCGCTGCCACTACCAGTTCCGGTTTGATTTCTTCAGGATTAAACAAGAAGTTTTGTTCACGTTGAATCAGGTTAGTATCAAGCTTAGCTTGTTTAAACGATTCGCTACGTACAATCTTTTCAAGAAAAGCAATGTTGTTGCCTAAGCCATCGACATGGAATTGGCTCAAAGCATTTTGCATTTGAATAAGCGCAGCTTCACGGTTTTTACCCCATACAATGAGTTTGGCAATCATAGGGTCGTAATACGTCGTGATTTCATCGCCTTCAACAATACCGCTGTCTACACGCACATATTGGTTTTGAGTTGGGTAGTGCAGATAGTCAATTTTACCGATGGCAGGTAAAAAGCCTTTTTCAGGTTCTTCAGCGTAAATACGTGCTTCGAGCGCATGTCCGTGAATGCGTAATTCGTTTTGTAGTTTAGGCAAAGGTTCACCATAAGCCACACGAAGTTGCCATTCGACCAAGTCTTCACCTGTAATCATTTCAGTAACAGGATGTTCGACTTGCAGACGGGTATTCATTTCCATGAAATACGCCGTACCGTCTTGTTCTACAATAAACTCGACCGTACCTGCACCAACATAATTTACGGCGCGTGCAGCATCAATTGCAGCTTGGCGCATTGCCTCGAGCTTTTCGCTTGGCATTTGTGGAGCAGGGGCTTCTTCTAGCACTTTTTGGTGACGGCGTTGTACCGAACAATCACGTTCAAACAAATGTACGTAGTTGCCATGTGTATCGCCAAACACTTGCACTTCAATGTGGCGCGGTTGAATCACATAACGCTCAATCAAGACATCATCATTACCAAAGCTCGATTTGGCTTCACGTTTACAAGAGGCTAAGGCATGCAGAAAATCTTCACTGCGTTCAACCAGACTCATGCCTTTACCACCGCCGCCAGCACTGGCTTTAATTAAAACAGGATAGCCAATTCGGTCTGCCTCTTGCTTTAAAAAGTCAGCATCTTGGTTAGTTCCGTGATAGCCCGGCGTTAAAGGGACACCTGCTTTTTCCATTAAAGCTTTCGAGGTTGCTTTTAAGCCCATCGCTAAAATGGCATCCACTGGCGGGCCAATAAAGCAAATGTTGTGTTGTTGGCAAGCGAGTGCAAACTGGTCATTTTCAGAAAGGAAGCCGTAACCTGGGTGAACCGCTTGGCTACCTGTATCAATGGCAGCTTGAATAATGCGGTCGGCTTGTAAATAACTTTGTGTTGCAGGGGATTGACCAATATAAACCGCTTCATCTGCAAGTTTGACGTGTTGTGCATTTGCATCTGCATCTGAGTAAACGGCAACCGTTCTAATACCTAATTTTTTAGCTGTACGAATTACGCGGCAGGCGATCTCGCCACGGTTCGCAATTAAAATCTTTTCAAACATGATGATCGTCCTTAATTGTTGTTATTCGAGTTAGAAACCCAAGCAGGCTGCTGTTTATTTAAAAAGGCACTCAGACCTTCTTTTGCCTCCCTGCCTTGACGAACTTGAGCAATATGATGTGCTGTCTGTTGCAGCAAATCATTGCTCATGGTCTGGTTGCTCACCATTTGAATGAGTTGTTTTGAGGCCGATTGAGCGTGCGGACCACCGAGTAATAGAGCATCAATAATTTCTTGAACTTTTTTATCTAAGTCTTCGGCATCTGCTACTTCGTGGGCCAAGCCAATTTGTTTGGCTTCACGTGCTGAAATCCGCTCGGCAGTTAAGAAGTAACGAGAAGCTTGTCTTGCACCAATCGCACGGATCACGTAGGGACTAATGGTTGAAGGAGTAAGTCCTAAACGAACTTCAGACGTTGCAAACTTAGCATCAGTGCTGGCAATACAAATATCACATGCCGATGCCAAGCCCATACCACCGCCAAAGGCAATGCCGTGTACGCGGGCAACAGTCGGTTGCTTAAGGGTTGCAAGTGCATCTAACATTTGGGCAAGTTTTAATGCATCTGCTTCATTTTCTGCTGAAGATGCCTGACCTGCCTGTTTCATCCAGTTGAGGTCGGCACCTGCTGAAAAGCTTTTGCCGCGACCAGCTAGAACGACCACACGTATATCATCACGTGTATTGATTTGCTTAAAGCAAGTATGCAGCTCTTCAATAACTGTTGTATTAAATGCATTGTGCAATTCAGGGCGGTTCAGCCAAACATAGGCAACCTGATCTTGTTGTTCGAGTTGTAAAAATTGATAGCTCATATACACCTCTTACATGCGGAACACGCCAAATTTGGTTGGCTGGATTGGGGCATTCATGGCCGCAGCCAAACTTAAACCAAGTACCTGACGGGTTTGAGCTGGGTCGATTACACCGTCATCCCAAAGGCGGGCAGAAGCATAGTATGGATGGCCTTGGCGCTCGTATTGTTCACGAATGGGTTGTTTAAACTCGTCTTCTTCTTGCGCTGACCACTCGGCACCTTTTTGCTCAATTTGATCACGTTTTAAAGTCGAAAGTACGCTCGCTGCTTGTTCGCCGCCCATCACTGAAATACGAGAGTTCGGCCAAGTCCATAAAAAGCGTGGTGAATAAGCACGGCCACACATACCGTAGTTACCTGCACCAAACGAACCACCAATAATCAGGGTGAGTTTAGGTACATTTGCGGTGGCAACTGCCATCACTAATTTAGCGCCGTGTTTAGCAATCCCTTCATTTTCATACTGGCGACCAACCATAAAGCCAGTAATGTTTTGTATAAATAACAAAGGAATATTGCGCTGTGTGCACAGCTCAATAAAGTGCGCGCCTTTTTGAGCAGACTCGGAAAATAAAATCCCGTTATTTGCAATAATGCCGACCGGCATGCCGTAGAGAGAAGCGAAACCTGTTACAAGTGTTGAACCAAAGCGGGCTTTAAACTCGTCAAAACGAGAACCGTCTACAATACGGGCAATGACTTCACGCACATCGAAAGGTTTACGCGCATCACTTGGCACCACGCCATAGAGTTCCGATGCATCAAACAATGGTTCATCAACTTGTTGATTTAAGTCATTTGGCTTTTTATTTAAGTTAGCAACAATGTTTCGTGCAATCGCAATGGCATGTTCATCATTTTCAGCTAAGTGGTCAGCTACACCTGAAAGACGTGTGTGTACATCACCCCCGCCTAAATCTTCACTGCTTACCACTTCGCCAGTTGCAGCTTTTACCAAAGGAGGGCCGCCTAAGAAAATCGTACCTTGATTACGGACAATAATGGTTTCATCAGACATGGCAGGCACATAAGCACCACCTGCGGTACAACTACCCATCACCACGGCAATTTGAGCAATACCTAAGCTCGACATACGTGCCTGATTATAGAAAATACGCCCAAAGTGATCGCGGTCTGGGAAAACCTCATCTTGCATTGGTAAATAGGCACCGCCAGAATCTACCAAATAAATACAAGGCAAGTGATTTTGTTCAGCAATTTCTTGTGCGCGTAAATGCTTTTTAACCGTAAGGGGGTAATACGTTCCGCCTTTAACCGTTGCATCGTTGGCAACGATCATGCAAGTTACGCCGTTGACTTGACCAATACCTGCAATCACACCCGCAGCAGGAACATCATCTTCATAAACGTTGTAGGCTGCCAGTTGACCAATTTCTAAAAATGCCGTGCCGACATCAATCAGTTGATCAATACGTTCACGAGGTAAAAGTTTACCTCGAGCCAAATGTTTTTGACGGGCATTTTCACCACCGCCTAAAGCAATACGCTGGGCAACCTGTTTGAGATCTGTGACCAATGTTTGCATGGCTTGCTGGTTTGTTTTGAAGTCTTCGCTTCGAACATTAATCTTGCTTTGTAATTGGTTCATAAGATGCGTCCTTATTTATAATTATTATTTGGTTTCATTGAAAAGTTCGCGGCCAATTAGCATGCGGCGAATTTCAGAAGTTCCCGCACCAATTTCATAAAGTTTGGCATCGCGCCATAAACGGCCAGCAGGGAATTCATTGATATAACCGTTGCCACCTAAAGTCTGAATGGCTTCACCAGCCATCCATGTTGCTTTTTCGGCAGCATATAAAATGGCACTTGCGGCATCTTTGCGTAAGCTGCGGTCATGATCTGCTTTGTCACATGCAGCACCAACCGCATAAACGAGAGCTTTACATGCAAGCCATGTTGAATACATATCGGCAAGTTTGCCTTGCATAAGCTGGAATTCACCTAAAGCCTGACCAAACTGTTCACGCTGATGCAAGTAGGGAATAACGACATCTAAGCAAGCATCCATAATGCCTAAAGGTCCGGCACTTAAAACTGCTCGTTCATAGTCCAAACCACTCATGAGTACTTTAACCCCGTTACCCACACCACCGAGTACGTTTTCAGCAGGAACTTCTACATTGTCAAAGAACAGTGGGTAAGTATTAGAACCACGCATACCGAGCTTATCTAAGTGGTTGCCGTGACTAAAGCCTTTCATACCTTTTTCAATCAAGAATGCGGTCATGCCTTTAGGGCCAGCTTGTGGATCAGTTTTAGCGTAAACGACCAGTACATCTGCATCACCACCGTTGGTAATCCACATTTTTGAACCGTTTAAAACAAAGTGATCACCTTTTTGCTCGGCGCGTAATTTCATGCTGACGACATCAGAACCGGCATTTGGCTCAGACATGGCAAGGGCACCAACATATTCACCGGAAATTAATTTTGGTAAATATTTCTGTTTTTGCTGCTCGTTACCGTTACGGTTAATTTGGTTTACACATAAATTAGAATGAGCACCATAAGAAAGACCAATGGCTGCCGAAGCACGGGAAATTTCTTGCATGGCAATAATATGAGCTAAATAACCCATATTGGCACCGCCATATTCTTCAGAAACCGTCATGCCTAAAAGGCCCATATCTCCGAATTTTTTCCAGAGATGTGCAGGGAATTTGTTGTCTTGATCAACTTGTTGGGCAATTGGTGCAATTTCCTTTGCACAAAATGCGGCTACCGAATCTTGAAGCGCAATTAAAGTTTCATCTAGACCGAAATTCAAGCTGCGTAGGTTCATGATATTTTCATCCTATTGGTTATATTTGTTGTCCATAAAATATTTTGTGGGTATTTGATAAGTAACATACAATGATTTTTTGAAAAAGTGAATACGGATTCATAAAATGATTTACAATTCATTTTATTTGTTAGAGAATAAATTATGAGCTATAAACGATCATCTTTAATGCAAGAGCGGATGGAGCAAAATCGTAAATCGATTTTGAATTCAGCTAGAAAAATAATTTCAGAAGGAGGATTTAAGGACGCACAAATACAAACAATTGCAGAGCAAGCAGGTGTATCTAGTGGACTGGTTTATCGCTACTTCGATAATAAAAGCCAAGTGCTAATAGAAGTTTTGTCTGATGCCATTAATACAGAGCTATTGGTCATCGATTCGATTACCGAAAGTGACTTATCGGCAAAGCAGAAATTACACAAGGCGGTGGCAACTTTTGTAAAACGGGCGCTGAATAGTCCTCAGCTTGCGTATTCACTCATGTTTGAACCTGTCGATTCCACGGTTGAACATGAACGTTTTCGTGTGAAGCAATTGATTAAACAAAGTATTAAAAAAATACTTGCGGATGGAAATGCAAGTGGTGAGTTTGTCTTGGATGATTTAAACACAGCAGCACTTTGTGTAGTCGGTGCCATGACCTATGTGGTGGTTGAACCCCTAGACCCAGCTCAAAATACAAAGTTTGATCATGCGCACAAAGACTATTTTTCAAAACAGATTGCGGACTTTTGTGTAGATGCTGTGCAAAAGAAATAGGGCATATAAAGGATAAAACGACACAAAATAAGTAGTTTGGAAAAGTAGTTGCAGTAACAACAATTAGATCAGGTAAGAAGAGAATTAGAAGAATCAAGGAGAATGATTCAATGCAACAAGAACGGTTAAGCTACGCCTCGGGACCAAGTACACAACCCTTATTGGGTATGACCATTGGTGAACAATTTGATCAGGCCTGTCGGCAATATGCTGAAAAGGAAGCGATTGTCAGTTTTCATCAAAACAGACGATTAACCTATAAAGCTTTACAAGATGAAGTAAACGCTTTTGCGTGTAGCCTATTAAAATTGGGATTAAAAAAAGGAGATCGATTAGCGATTTGGTCACCTAACTGTGTGGAATGGACGGTAACCCAATTTGCGGCTTTTAAAGCAGGGATTATCTTAGTTAACCTGAATACAGCTTATAAAAGTCATGAACTTGAATATGTGTTGAATAAAGTCTCGTGCAAAGGATTGATTATTGCTTCTCAATTCAAAACAACTGATTACCAAGAATTACTCACAAAAATTGCCCCTGAATTAACTAATAGCCCAGATAAAGTGCTCAGTTCAGAGCGTCTGCCGCATTTAAAATTTGTCATTAAAATTGATGACCAACAACATACGGGTATTTATCGTTTTAGTGATTTAGTCACCATACCAACTTCTGAACAGCTAGAACAATTAAAACAATTAGCCAGACAGCTCCAGTTTGATGAAACCATTAATATCCAATTTACCTCAGGTACAACAGGTAACCCGAAAGGGACCATGTTAACCCACCATAATATTTTAAATAACGGTTATTTTGTCGGTGAAGGCATCCGTTTAACTGCTCAAGATAAAGTCTGTATTTCCGTGCCATTGTTCCATTGTTTTGGCATGGTGATGGGGAATTTAGCGTGTGTAACGCATGGGGCAACCATGGTCTATCCATCGGCTGTATTTAATCCTTTAGAAACTTTAAAAGCGATTCATCAAGAACGTTGCACGGCAGCTTATGGTGTACCAACCATGTTTATTGCCACTTTAGAGCATGAACAGTTTAATGAGTTTGATCTGTCGAGCTTAAGAACAGGCATTATGGCAGGCAGTCCTTGTCCACGTGAAATTATGCAACGTGTCATAGACCGAATGCATATGTCAGAAATTACCATTTGTTATGGCATGACCGAAACCTCGCCAGTGAGTGTACAAAGCTCGGTAAACGATTCAATCGATAAACGGGTAAGCACAGTTGGGCATGTTCATCCGCATGTTGAAATTAAAATTGTCGATTTAGAAGGACAAATTGTTCCGCAAGGCACATTGGGTGAGTTATGCGTTCGTGGTTATTCAGTGATGGCCGGTTATTGGGGAGAAGAAGAAAAGACCCGTGAAGTGATCGATGCTGCTGGTTGGATGCATACGGGTGATATTGCCGAGATGGATCAAGACGGTTTTATTAAAATTAAAGGCCGCATTAAAGATGTCGTGATTCGCGGAGGAGAAAACCTCTTTCCAAAAGAGATTGAAGACTTTTTATATACCCATCCAGATGTAAGCGATGTACAGGTGATTGGCTTGCCAGATGCGAAATATGGTGAAGAACTTTGCGCATGTATTATTTTGCATGAGCATCACCAAGTCGATGAAGACAGCATTCGCCAATTTTGCAAAGAGCATATTTCTCATAATAAAGTGCCGCGCTATGTCCGATTTTTTAATGAGTTTCCAATGACTGCTTCTGGCAAAGCGCAAAAGTTTAAATTGCAGGAAATTATGCGAGCTGAACTTAATTTAACGGGCAATGTCTTTGACTAAATAAGTTAAAAGCTCGTTCAAAGTGCAGAAAATGATAAACCGAAAAGCAGTTTTAAAAGGAATAAAACAAAATGGCAAAAGACTTTAATAGCCCTAAAGTAGTTGAAGGATATGATGCGCATATTCGTAAATTAATTCCGGGTTATGAAGTCATCCATCTACAGGTGGATGCCATTTTACAGTCGGTGTTGCCACCAGATGCTCATGTCTTAATTGTGGGCTGTGGTACGGGTTATGAACTCGAATATTTACTTAAAAGACATCCAAACTGGCAATTTACAGCAGTCGATCCATCTTTAACCATGCTGCAAAAAGCTCAGGAGCAGGTTGAACTTTTAGGTAAATCTACCCAAGTCACTTTTGTACATGGTGATACTTCAGCACTGCCTTTGGAACCATGTTTCGATGCTGCATTGTCTATTCTTGTGGCGCATTTTATTGCAGATGACATAAAACCAACCTTCTTTAAGGATATTTATGATCGCTTAAAAGAAAAGGCGCCTTTACTTACTTATGACCTCATGACTTGTGTAAATCCACAGCAGCTTCAAGCATTGCGTTATTTGTGCTTGGCTCAAGGGTTAACAGAAGAACAATGTCAAAAAATGTTGGAGCGTATGGCGGAGGACTTTTTTAGCTTAACGACTGAAGGATATATAAAACTTTTGGAAAAGACGGGCTTTGAAAGTGTACAGCCTTATACGCAAATTTTGACTTATCAGGGGTTTATTGCAAAAAAATAATACTATTGGGGAATATAAATAAGGGGTTAAAACTGAATATTCTCAATGTGGAAGAGAATATAAAAAATGAAAAATTAAAAAGTTGCTTTTGCTGCGTTAGGGAGGATACGGCTAAAAAATATGAGGGAGGGTCTTTCTTGTGAAAGAAAGGCAAATTTTTAAGGATCTATTTTAGATAGGTACATAACAAAAAGGATGTCGAGACTTTTAAGACTACTTAAAGGTCTAAAGGAAAATTTCATGATGAAAGTTTTAAATACAACGGTTCAAAAAAACTTGTTGGCAGTTTCTGTGACTCTACTTATGTCTTCTGCTTTTGCTGGTCAAGTAAACCCTGAAATAGAGCAACTTCGCCAAGAAGTAAACGAATTACGGGCAATGCTACAGGCAGATATACAAACTCAAAAATCTTTAAGCCAAGAAAAAGTAGAACAAGTTGCTCCTGTGGCTACTCAAGCTCCACAATCCATACAACAAGTATTAACTAAATCGGGTACAGAATTTAACTTATATGGTTATATACGAGCAGATGCTTCTTACCAAATTAAGGGTGCATCTACGATGTATAACAATATTAGTGGAGTTCCACTTGAACATACGCCAGAAGAATCTGCACAAAAAGACCAATTGCACAGTACGGTTTATGTGACTCGTTTCGGATTGAATTTTAAAACACCAACAACTGCTGGTGATGTGGGTGGAAAGTTAGAAATGGACTTTTTTGGGGCGGCTACTCGTGATCAGTTCCGTATACGTCATGCTTATTTAACTTTTGATAAATGGTTGATTGGTCAAACATGGTCGACATTCATTGCACCTGAATATTACCCAGAAACAATCGATGCAGGAACATTTGTAGGCAGTGCTTTACTTAGATCGCCAATGGTTCGCTATGGCGATAATTTAACGGCAAATACAAGTTTTGCACTATCAGTTGAAGACCCGAAATATACTGCGGCAACAGATCCAGATAATAAAATGCGTTTACCCGCTTTAGTCGGGCGTTTAAATCATAAATTTGCCAATGGTTCGATACTTTCGGGGCGTAGTTTTGTCGCTGAAAAAAGAACCAATAATGACAGTGAGTGGGCTTGGGGCGTAGGTTTCGGCGGTAAATACCAAATGACACCCGATACTTTACTTAAAGCCGATTATTACCATGTCAAAGGCGATGGACGTTTCTTGTTATGGAGCAACAGTGGCTATGCAATAGATGAGCAGAACAACATGCATAGCAATGAATTTGATACGGTGTCTTTGGGGGTAACTCATCAATTCACGCCAAAAATTCGCTCGACTTTAGCTTATGGCTATATGAAGGCCAAAGATGATAACCGTTTTGCCGAATTACAGCATAATAGTACGACTCAAAACAAACAGCTTTGGCAGGGCTGGGTAAATACGATGTATAACCCATACAAGCCAATTACCTTAGGTGTTGAATATGTATATGGCGAACGCGAAACTTTCGATGGTCGAAACGGGGTGGATAACCGCTTCAACATGATAGCAAGTTATGATTTCTAAATAGCTATTCCCATCAGATGAAAGGCTCACCTGATGGGGCAATCATTAATTTTTAGTAATTTGATCTAAATCTACCAATTCCGCCATATGCTGATTACCACGGTCATTAGGATGTAAATGATCTCCAGAATCATAAATTGGATTTAATCGATTGGGATGCTTTGGATCTTTTAAGCCTTCATCAAGATCAAGTACACCATCAAATGTATGACTGGTTCTTATCCAGTGGTTAATGCGCTGACGTAATTGATCTTTGTTGGGTTGATAATAATTATCTAAAGGGGTATTAGGCAAAGCACTAGAGAACGGAAGTAAGGTTGCACCAATTACCTGAATACCTTGCTTGTGAGCTTCATTTACAACACGTTGATAACCTTTAGTTAAGGCTTCAAAAGAAGGTATTTGCTGTTTAGGAGCAAACGCTGTGCCGGGCCATGAAATATCATTTATACCAATTAAAACGATTAAAGTTTTAACATCTGTATATTGAAATATTTCATTGTTTAAACGTTTTAAAACACTATCGCCCATACCATCGGTAAGCAATCGATTTCCTGAAATTCCGCTATTAATTACCGCTACTTGATGGGGAGATAAACGCTTAGCCAAAAAATCGGTCCATCTCGTATTCGCATCTAAGGTTGCAGTCGCTCCATCGGTAATTGAGTCTCCAATAACAGCAACCACCTGAGCTTTCTCTTTGGGTTTTACCTCGATTGCAGACAGTAATAATCGTGCTGTTGTAGTTTTTGCATTCGTAGGCGCATTTAAATTTGTTGTCTGATTTCCACTAATGAGCCAACTGGTTTGTTTGGCATCCCAATGAAATGTTTTAAACGTTGTAGGCTTTTGAATAAAGCTATTCACCACCAATTGAGCATGATCGGGAACAGCTAACTTGATTGGATCACTCACTAGTTGTTTGCCAGGTAAAATTTTTGCTTTAAGTTGACCAGAAAAATAAACGGAATAGGTGCTCTTAGATTTTGGAGTTACTGCGTTCGCTAAACCAATCGTTGTTTGATCAATATAAAGCGGTTGCTCGCCATATTGATTGGTAAAAACAAGCCGAACAGCTTCACCACCTAAACTAATTTGGCTTACCTGCCTAATTGTTTGGTTGGATATTTGCTCTGGAATGAGTGTCGGAAAAACGAAATCTTTATTCCAGACTTTTTGGGGGCTGGCAGACCAAGTGGTAATCCAATGGTTCTTTGGTACTTCTGCTTGTGCAACGCTCGTAAATAAAACCAGAGAAAATAGGGTAGCTTGAGAAAGTTTCATCTCGTGAACTCTTTGAAACGAATTAAAGTTATCTTGAAATAAATTGATGCCTTGTTATAGCGGGCTAAGCGGAATAAGATTTGTGAATACAATTCATAAATAAATTTTGTTATGTCTTATTTTGATATTAATCGATCTGGCGAGTTGGCAATTTTTATACGTGTAGTCGAGCTTGGAAGTTTTTCAGCCGTAGCACGAGCATGTGATATGACGCCGTCTGCGGTCAGTAAGTTAATTTCCCGTTTAGAAAAAAGACTTGGTGTCAGGTTATTGAACCGTTCAACACGTCAGTTTCAGCTTACCAGTGAAGGGTGTCAGTTTTATGAGCAAGGCCTTCAAATACTCAATAATTTAGATGAACTTGAACAATCTGTTACTGCTCACCATAAACCGCAAGGGCGAATTAGGATCCATACCAGCTTTTCATATTGGACTCACTTTTTATTGCCTTGCATTAGTTTGTTTAATCAACGCTACCCGGAAATTGAATTAGAAGCTCATTTGAGTGATGAAGTAATTAACTTAGTTGAACAAAGAATTGATGTTGCGATTCGAACAGGACCTTTGAAAAGCTCCAATTTGGTAGCTCGCTCACTCGGGAGTACACATAAATATTATGTATGTTCACCTACATATATTGAAAAGTATGGTTGTCCCAAACATCCGGATGAGTTACATGCACATCGGCTTTTAGATGTAAGTTATCAACGCCAGAACAAAACCTGGTTATTCAAAAAAGCAACTCAGGAAATTAACTTAACGCCATCTAAAGTTTTAAAAGTAAATCAGGGTGAAGCAATTTTACAGTTAGCACTGGCAGGCGTTGGTATTGCTCAGCTGAATGAATTTCAAATTCAAAAAGCAATACAGCAAAAGCAACTCATCAAGATTCTTGAAGACTGGAATATTCATGCTTGTGAAGAATTCCATGCTGTCTGGATTGGTCATGATAAATATGTTCCAAATCGTGTTCGCGCATTTTTAGATTTTTTGGTAGAGCATGCTCCTATACAGTAACTCATTGTTTCCTTGCACTAAATTGGCACTGTTGCATAGTTTTATTCATTGTTTCTACAAAATTCATTTTAGTATCAATATTCTGCAAGCTCACTTTTGGTAAGCTTTCTACAAATTGTGGTGAATAGTGCTGCTCTAACGAGCTATAGATACAATTACACTGTGAAAGGTCATGTCCCGCCCCAACACAACGTGTATTAAATTCATTTTTACTCATGGGTCTGCAGCCCATCAGATTTAAAACACTGAGTGTAACAAGGCTCACCAAAACAAAACGATAGAGAAAAAACATTGTTGTTACTCTGCATGGGTTGTTGTTATCGTTAAGTGATGTTGATAGAAGTTCTAATCTTTATGTGGTATTTGAATACTTAAAACTTTTAACCCAAACTTATATAAAAAGGGTAGAAAAAAGATTTAAGTAAACGATTTTTGAACTCTATTAGAAAGTTTTTATTTTTGAGAAATGGGTACGATCTCTAAAAATGCTTGAACAAATAAAAAATGCCGAATGTAAGTAAAATCAATAAAAGTACGTAAAAAATATAGAATAATAGTCATGAGTGACTCCTTGATTAAAAGAAGTTATGCCCACTCATTGCTAATCATTATGGTGGCGAAACGAAAGAGGGTTAGCAGACTGATACCTAAGAAACCAGCACACCCGAAGGTGTCCCACTCTCGTTCCTCCATCAAAGGCACGAGGGGCATCACACCAAAAAACGTGTTTTTTAGTGCACTTAGGTAGACGGTCTGCTAAAACCGACTGACAAAATTGGTCAGCGCGAGCATCATAAGCTGAGCATTGGGGTGGGTCAATTGCAAAAATAAAAGATTGATTTATATAATTTGATATAAATATTTGCCTGTTTTTATTTAGAAAATAGAAAAATTAAAAAATATAATGTGTATATAACTGTTTTTTATTTCACCTTTGGAGTTGTTTTTTAATCTTATATATCAAATATTTATTAATTGTTTATTTGTATAGTATGTCAATGTCGTTAATTAGATGTATCGTTTGGCTAAACTATTTAATAATTCGATTTTTATAACCTAGACGATGTAGTATAAACACTGCATGCCAAAAAATAACCAAAATTTCAATTGCAAGAAATGTAATTTTATTAATCATATTTTTGGGTTTTTACAAAAGCTTGCATAATCTACAAAAGTTAAGAGAACCACTGCGGTAGGCCAACATAAGATAATGTTATTCATAAACCTACATTTTAATATTTATAAAGGTGATTTAAATGGTAAGAATATTTTGTGCAGTAAGTATGGTGCTGGCAATTGCTATGGGCATGAGTGCTTGCCAAGACCGTAATTCAAAAAATGATGGCATGCATGGAGCAAGTGATCCAGCGACCTCTCATGATATGAATAAAAACTCGTAATAAATTAGTTTTTACTAAAAAAGCCTACTTTATAAGTGGGCTTTTTTTATCGTTATTTTATCTAAAGAATATAACTTAACAAGTAATCAAATATTTTAAAATAAAATATAAATCAATAATTTATGTTGTTTAAATGACTGGGATTTTTAGTGTTACTGAATTGTTGTAAAATGAATATATCTTTTCAAAAAGTTAATAAAACAAACACAATAGCTTACTTATATTCATCCAAAATTCATTTTAGTAATAATGAACTATAAAGGTAAGGATATGCCCCAATATTTAAAAATAGCTGAGAAAATATATCAAAATGTTAAAGAAAAAAAAGGTTTTACAGATGATCCAATGGAAGATCTTAACAACTTGATGATCGAACTCAGACAGGAAATTAAGGGGACAAAGTTAAAGCTTTTATATAATTATATTGATTTTGCCGAAATACTTATTAAGCCCTTGCAAGAGTCAAAAATTAAATTGGATTTAAGTCTTATTCCTAAAAGTAAGAATACTCAAGAATTTGTACTCTGGCTTGCTGGTTTTATTGAGCGGATTACTACGGGTGGACAAGAGAAATTACCCCCAATTCGAGCTAAAATTACTTTACCCGCCTATGCTTACGAAGAAACTTACCCCTCGCAGAAAAAGCCTGTAAATAATGGGGAAGAAATAATTGAATATTTTAAAAAAAATCAAAGTTGATTTTGAGGAAAAGCCTGACCAGATTAACTGAGTCAGGCTTTATGTTTGATAGGACCTTTATGTTTAGTGATATTTAAGGTAGTACGTATGTTTGTATATTTTACAGATGGAACTTGCATTAATGATTCTGAAATTTATGGCGTAAAAGCTAAGCACGAGCAAAATAAATATGTAGTGGAGGTGACTATTAAGCCGACCCATGTACTCACTACAACCGTGAGCGTACAATTTAAGAAAGAAGTTTTTGATGATCCAAATTTAGCAAATCAGTACCTTAATCATAATTTTAATATGCCACCATATTTTTAAAACAATAAAAAAGCCTATTTCCCAGGGCCAATAGGAAATAAGCTTATAGCTTTGGACCAGTTGAGAATGTTACATATCATCCCATGCATCTTTAATCGCTTGTTTAGCGTGTTCCCATTTAAGGCGGGACTCGGCTTTTAGCTCTTCCCATTTTTGCTTTAAGCTACCTTCCATATCTTCAAACTGAGTTCCTTCTTTAGATTCAGAACGAGCCCGATGACCAAGTTCATAAGCTGCAGAAAAATCACGATCATAATCTAGATCTGGTGTAGTTAATTGCGCTTCTTGATAATAAGGACGAGTAAGATAGCTTTCACGCCAGCGAGAGTCAGAATAGTTATGATCGCCAGCTACCAGTTGAGCATGATCTGTATTTTGATCTGTCATCAGAATTCCCTCATATTTTATTGAATTTTATGTTTATATTTTGATTTAGGAAGGTGCTTTCACCTTCCTAAATGATTGACCGCATCAAAGAACAACTAAAAACGATTAGCGTTGTTGGTTGTTATTTGAGTTTTGTTGGCCAGAATCTTTTTGGTTAGATCCTTGTTGTTGGCCGCGGTTATCATTTTGCTGTTGCTGCTGATTATTTTGTTGCTGTTGATCGTTTTGCTGTTGGTTACCGTGTTGCTGTTGATTACGGTTGTCATTTTGCTGTTGTTGTTGCTGCTGATTATTACGTTGATTTGCTTGATTATTAGTAGTGCTCATTTTTTAATACCTCATATCAATTATGACGATGTGTTTTATCTGAGAGCTTCAGATAGGTTTATTAAAACATGTAGATTTTAAATGTGTAGGGTAGGGGTGTTACCCTATATTTAACTGTAAATTTAAAAGTTGAATAAATTGCTGATTTTTAATATAAGTAATTTTTTAGAATAAACATTATTAATATGAATGTTTAATAAATTACATTTTAGTACACAACATTTAAAAAAGATAATAAATATGTCTAAATGTATATTTGTTATCTTTTATATAGGTTAAGGTGTTTTTTTATCTAATATAATAAATTTTATATCTTGAGTAATGTAGTAAGTCAACTTTCTAAGCTTTAAAAAAGCAGGTCCTTTTAATACACGCCTAAAATTATAAAAATTATTTTGATAATATATTGAATAAAAGAACGTTCCTACTGGTTTTTCTTGTGTTTCGGAACCCCCTTTTTTGAGTAGACCCGTACATGCAACATACATATCTGCATGTAAAAGTTCTTTTCCTTTATTAATCATTTCAACAGTTACTTGCATTGATTCTGCTGTATATTTTTCAATAAGTTCTTCTGAAATATGTAGGGTATTTTCTTTGACACGAAGATCATAACTCACAAGGCTTCCAATCAATATATCCCCCGAATAAGGGCTCAAAGAGAAGCGGTAAGCCAGATAGCCGGCAGAAGCACTTTCAAAAAAAGCAATTTTAATTTTTTCCTTAGCTAATAATTTACAACATGAATTAAACATTTTAATTCTCCCTTAAATTGTTTTTAAAATGTTATAAAAATATATAACTATTTGCTTTGTTATTTTTTTAATGTTTATAATTTTGATGGTGAAACTAATGTAAGTTTAGATTAAGTTTTGCAAATTTTATATAAAAACAGCAGCTTAAATAATTCTAAAAGTTTAAATGTAATTTTGCGTTAGTAATTATGTTATTGAAATATTTTAATTTTTAGGTTTGATCTTAATTTTTAATAACGCAAAATAACAAAGTTAAAACTTGATTATAGTTAGGGTGACGTATGGTAATTGATATCTCACAAACGGAGAATGAAAATGCCTGTTGTAGTGAAAAAAAGATTATTAGACTTATTACAAGATAATCAACAAAATTATTATGAATTGTTTGTTTTTTTTCTTGACCCTGATGTTTCAAGTTTTGAGAAAGAGAAAAAGGCAAGAGATTTTCTTATTAAAGAAATAGATAAACTAGAGATGACGGAAATAGATTTTCCTTCAAGTATCTATTCGATTAAAGAATGGTGTGAAAACGATAATAAAAAAAATTGTCAGGAATTTCAGGCATATTTAAATCGTAGACAAGATGGTCATGGTAGAGAGTATTTTCAGAATGTTGCTCAGGCGTTTGAGTTTTTAATAAAGGTATCTCCGACCAAAAAAGTAGATGGTGCTTGGCTATATAGCTCTGTACATTACTGGAATGATCCTGTCTTTCATGAACTTATTATTACTTATCTGGAAGAGCTTGGATTAGGTGAACCGAAAGCGAATCATGTGTGTATCTATGATGATCTTTTACGTAGTCTTGGACTCGACAGTTTCGACCTGCTTTTAGAAGATGATTATTACCATCAAGCCGTAGTACAGCTTGCACTAGGGTATGCACCGCCTGAGTTTATTCCAGAAATTGTTGGTTTTAACTTAGGTTATGAGCAGCTTCCTCTGCATCTTTTAATTTCAAATTATGAGCTTGCTGAATTAGGTATCGATTCTAAATACTTTAATTTACACATTACTATCGACAATATTGACAATGGCCATGCTTATAAAGCGATTAAGGTTATTGAAGATATTTACAATAAATACAGGGATAAAGAGCTCTTCTTTACCAAGTTAAAACAAGGTTTTGCCTTGAATAACCGTGGTGAATCTTCTTCAAATATTATAAAGAATTTAAGTCTTGAAGACTTTGTTCATAAAATTTTGAAAAGAAAAGCACTTGTCGGTCAGTTAATTCATAACGAAACCAGACAGTTTGGCTGCAAAACTATTAATCAATGGTTATCAAACCCCGATGATATTGCAGGATTGATCAATCATTTAACTGAACAGAAATGGATTAAGTTTAATACCGACCCTGAACAGAGCGTGTTCTGGCGGATGATTAATGAAGAAAATGGAAAAATGTTTGGGGTATTTAACCCTGTAGAGCGTCAAATTATTCATGACTGGATCGCTGGTAGTGATCATTCTTCTAACTTCTTGGCATACAGCAGAGAACTAAAGAATAGCCAGCGTATTCAAGATTATCTGTTTAGCTATATCTCTGATGGCGAGCTTGATGCACTGCAAGAGCGCGTGCTGCAATCAAGCGATCTTGCAATAAAAATATGCAAACTTACTCCGTTTCTAGCCCCTGATTCTCATCATAAAAGTATTGGTCTTTGGAGTACTCGTAAATACGTAGAACTTCTTTTTCCTTATTTAGGGACGTTTAAAAACTAGTTTGATAAACGTTTTCAACTTCAACCCAAGTTTAACTTTCAAAACATAGGTAATGGACATGAACGACAAAACTAAATTAACTAATAAAACAAGTGAAATGGCTGGTGCCGATGCAGCAAATAAAGCCAATACTACCCAGAAAACTGAACAGTTAGACACAGTAAGAGATGATGCAACCAACGAGGCATTAACCACAAATCAAGGTGTTAAAATAGCTGATAACCAAAATAGCTTAAGAGCGGGTATTCGTGGTTCGACCTTGTTGGAAGATTTTATCTTAAGAGAAAAAATCACCCACTTTGACCATGAGCGTATACCTGAGCGTATTGTGCATGCTCGTGGTGTTGGGGCGCATGGTTATTTTCAGGCTTATGAAGGAAATGAACGTTTGACCAAAGCTGGGTTCTTAACAGACCCAACCATTCAAACTCCAATTTTTGTACGCTTTTCAACAGTGCAAGGTCCGCGTGGTTCAGCCGACACTGTCCGTGATATTCGCGGTTTTGCAATTAAGTTTTATACCCAAGAAGGTAATTTCGATTTAGTTGGTAATAACGCCCCAGTCTTTTTTGTGCAAGACGGTATTAAGTTTCCAGACTTTGTCCATGCAGTAAAACCTGAACCAGATACCGAAATCCCGACTGGTGCAACTGCACACGATACTTTCTGGGATTTTGTGTCTTTAGTGCCTGAATCTGCACATGCGGTAATTTGGGCAATGTCAGACCGTGCGATTCCACGTAATTTACGTTCAATTCAAGGGTTTGGTGTGCATACCTTCCGTCTAATTAATGCCGAAGGTAAATCACACTTTGTGAAATTTCACTGGACACCAAAACAAGGTTTAAGTGCGCTCGTATGGGATGAAGCTCAAAAACTTGCTGGTAAAGACCCAGATTTCCACCGTCGTGATCTTTATGAAGCGATTGAGCAAGGTTTTTATCCAGAATGGGAACTCGGCGTGCAGATTGTCGAAGAAGAAGATGAAATGAACTTTGACTTCGATTTGCTTGATCCAACAAAAATTATTCCTGAAGAATTAGTCCCTGTTACGCCAATTGGTCGATTTGTTTTAAACAGAAATGTAGATAACTTCTTTGCTGAAACAGAGCAGGTGGCTTTCTGTCCGGGTCATGTAGTGCCTGGTATTGATTTTACAGATGACCCACTTTTACAAGCGCGTCTATTTTCATATACAGATACCCAGTTAAGCCGTTTAGGTGGACCAAACTTCCACCAAATTCCGATTAACAAACCTGTGTGTCCATTCCATAACAATCAACGTGATGGCATTCATCAACATACCATTCATAAAGGTCAAGCTTCATATCAACCGAACTCGATCGATGGAAATTGGCCAGTTGAGACACCGCCAGCAGCATCAAATGGTGGTTTTGAAAGTTATCCTGAAAAAATTAGTGGACATAAACTTCGTCAAAGAAGTGAGACATTCTCTGATTATTTCTCACAGCCTCGACTTTATTACAAAAGCCTTGCGCCGCATGAGCAAAAACATGTGGTCGATGCCTATACTTTTGAGTTAAGTAAAGTTCAAAGAAAACATATTCGTGAGCGCCAAGTTCAACAAATTTTGGCAAATATCGACCTCGATCTGGCACGTCAAGTCGGTGCGAATTTAGGTATTGAAGTGCCGGATTTAACCTTAGATTATAAGAAAACAGCAATTGAAAAATCTGCCAAGTTGTCTTTTTTAGCTTTCCCTCCTGAAGACATTCAAGGTAGAAAAGTCGCTGTGCTTATTCATAATCTTGTGAAGTCAGATACACTTGAAGCAATTAAAAATTGGGCAATTAAAGAAGGTGTAGTTGTTCATTTACTAGCGCCGAGCTTGGCTCCAGTAAAAGACCATAAAGACAATATTATTGTAGCTGATGGTATGCAAATGGCTGAACCTTCAATAGCTTATGATGCTGTAATTGTTCCAGATGGCGATAATTTAAGTGCAGTGATGCAAGATGGTGTAGCGCGCCATTATGTACTAGAAGCTTATAAGCATTTAAAACCAATTGCATTTTTAGGCAATAAATCTGATTTGCTTGAGCCACTCGGTTTAGTTGCAGATGAAGGAACTTTGGTAGAGGATGAGTTCCAACATATTGCAGAAAAATTTAAAAATCTGATTAAAGCTCATCGTGTTTGGTCACGAGAACAAATAGCCGCACACGTACCGGCTTAAATAAAAAAGCCCTGAAAGTTGAAGCTTTCAGGGCTTTTTCTAAATGATGTTAGCGCTTAGCCATTAACAATTTGACCGCCATTTACATGAATTACCTGACCCGTAATATAACTTGCATCATCTGAAGCAAGGAAAAGGTAAGCAGGGGCAACTTCACTTGGCTGACCCATGCGACCCATTGGGGTATCTTTACCAAATTTCTCAACCGTTTCTGCATCGAAACTGCTTGGAATGAGAGGAGTCCAAATTGGCCCTGGTGCCACACCATTTACGCGAATACCTTTTTTCTGTTTCATTAAGTTGTTCGACAAGCTACGAGTAAAAGAGGTAATCGCACCTTTAGTACTCGCATAATCGATGAGCTCATCATGACCTTGATAACTGGTAATACTGGTGGTGTTTATAATACTATCACCTTCTTCCATATAAGGAATCGCTTCTTTGGTTAAATAAAACATGGCAAAAATATTTGTTTTAAATGTTTTTTCTAATTGTTCATTACTAATACTTTCAATTTCTTTTTGCTGATATTGAACTCCAGCATTATTTACTAAAATATTAATTTTTCCAAAATGCTGTAAAACCTTATCAATATTTTGTTTTGCAAGGTCTGCATCGGAAATATCACCTTTTAATAGAAGACAGTGTTGTCCTTCCTTTTCAACAAGTTGTTTGGTGATTTCAGCATCTTGATCCTCTTCAAGATACAGTACCGCAATATCGGCGCCTTCACGGGCAAACAATACGGCAACCGAACGGCCAATACCGCTATCACCACCACTAATCACGGCAACTTTGCCTTTTAGTTTCTCACTACCTTTATGAGATGCTTTAATGATTTCTGGTTCAGGATGCATCTTCTCCTGATCGCCTGGCTGATGAGGTTGAACTTGTGCTGGAACTGCTGATGGATACTCATTTGTTGTATTTTCCATGTCTAGACTACCTCTATTTAAATTTCAGTCCCTTTATAGTGATTAATCTGCACGTGAATATAAGTAAATAGTCTTTTTTAAAAAGTTGTCTTTGTTATTTTATATATAAGGATGTAAAAAAATATAACACTTAAATTTTTATTAAATAATATCCAATAATTTAACCTTGTTTTTATCAATCATACTTTCAATAATTGATCGATTACCTGTATCCTCTAACCAATTTTCTATAGGTATATAATCCGATAAATCTAAAATTTCTTTTATTACGGTTTCTGCTTCTACTATAGATTTTAATTCTGGTTTATTTTTAGCTGCTAAATTATCAAATGGTTCTTTTATATCTTCTTTCTCAATGTTTTTTGATTTAATAATATGTAAATCTCTTTGGAAAGGATGGCTTGCATGAGGTGGGTCTAATCTATAGCTCCATTCTTGGTTATAATCTTGCCAAATATTTTTAATTTGTATGTTACTAAGTAAAATTTCAGGTACAGAAATATGAATGTATTGTAGCGATGACTGAGTTTGAGGTAATTGCATGATTCATCTCTCATAAATATTATATTTTAATTTTAAATCTTGATTTTGCTCACTCAAGTAAATTTTTTCTGAAAAAGTAATTGATTATGTTATTGTTTTTAAATAATTTTAATTGTATTTTTTATTTGTTTCTTCAATTGTTAAGATGTTTTTGTTTATTATTGATTTGTACATTGTGAAAGTTTATGTTATTCACATTGATATTTTAAAGGCATTTGTAAAAATATATTATTATGTAGGATTGAGTAATAATAAGTATGGCCAGTATTTAAAAAGTAAAACTATAGAATATTTTATAAATATTTTAATTGATAAAATCTTTATTTAAATAATCATCTTAGAGTTTTTTGCGTATTTTAATTTATATACATTTAAAAAGGTTGAAACATAGCATAGGTATAAAAATATTTTAAATCTCTTATCTTAAATTTATCCGTTCAACAAAAGCGGTAGCTACTATAATTTAAATATAGGAAGATATAACTATGGCTAATACTAGATATGAAGATCACGATAACAATAGTTCAGGTACTTCAAATCGTGGATTTGCAAGTATGGATCCTGAAAGAGTAAGAGAAATAGCCAGTAAAGGTGGGCGTGCTGCGCATGCAAGTGGTAATGCACATGAATTTACTTCAGAAGAAGCTCGTGAAGCTGGTCGAGCTGCACACGCTAGTGGTAATGCACATGAATTTACCTCGGAAGAGGCTCGTGAAGCTGGTGCTTTAAGTCATAAGAATGATGATCGCAATGGTCGTGGTCGCAGCCGTTATGACGATGACGAAGATGATGATCGCGGTCGTTCAGGTGGCCGAGGCCGTAGCCGCAGTCGTTACGATGACGACGAAGATGATGATCGCGGTGGCCGTTCGAGTGGCCGAGGCCGTGGTCGCAGTCGTGATGACGATGACGAAGATGATGATCGCGGTCGCTCAAGTGGCCGAGGCCGTGGTCGTAGCCGTTATGATGATGACGATGAAGATGATGATCGCGGTCGTTCAAGTGGCCGAGGTCGTGGTCGCAGCCGTTATGATGACGACGATGAAGACGATGATCGCGGTCGTTCAAGTGGCCGAGG
>NZ_KB849239.1:1453713-1520749 GCF_000368085.1 Acinetobacter nosocomialis NIPH 2119 | reverse complement strand
CGTTCAAGTGGCCGAGGTCGTGGTCGCAGCCGTTATGACGACGACGAAGATGATGATCGTGGCCGTTCAAGTGGCCGAGGCCGTGGTCGCAGCCGTGATGACGACGATGAAGATGATGATCGTGGCCGTTCAGGTGGCCGAGGTCGTGGCCGTAGCCGTTATGATGACGATGACGACGATGATCGCCGTGGTCGTTCAGATGGCCGTGGACAAAACTCTCGTAATCAAAAACGCGATGCTTATGGACGCTTTACGTCTTAAGCAACCAGTTTTTGAGAATAAAGGAGGCATTATGCCTCCTTTATTTTTTATTATTTTTAAACTTATGAATGAGTAAGAGGGTGTAGGCCTTTTACAATATCTGTAAATTCTGAGCCGTTTATCCAAAAAGATTTCTTTAAAAATAATGTCGTCATAATACTTTCGGCTGCTTCACTTTCCGGATTTTCACAGAAAATTCCATAGCTTTCGCCTAATACCGCATCATTTTCAATAAGACGGATATAGTAGGCATGTTGTTCATTCGCATAACCTAAAACTGCATCACGTTGATTTTTCATTTCGCATGTCTCCATACCAAAAACTGAATCTAACTCATATTTAAGTGTTCAGAATTTCATTGATAAAAATCAAAACAGTCAGTAATAAGGACTATTTCACAATAGGTTTTGATTCTCTTCAAATTACCATTTTTGTTTTAACATCCCTGTTAAAAGCAAAATGGATTAAAATCTGATCATGAAATTTATTGTTATGCAAAAAAAATATTTCGTCAACTTGAAAATGTAACTTTTTCAAGTTACATTGTTTGTGTAGGATTTGAACGGTGAAATGGAGGCGATATGCCAAAGAAGAAAGAATTCGAGCATGGCGGTGCACGGGAAAACGCCGGCCGTAAAGCACAGTTCAATGAACCCACCAAAGTGATTCGTGTTCCTGAGTCTCAAGTCAACTTTATCAAAAATTGGTTACTGAATAATGTCAAAACCGATAACCAGACAGATTTCACCTCAAAACTAAAAATACAGCAGGTGCATCCGAACAACGATAAAATTTACCATATCCCTTTGGCGACAGAACGCGTGGCTGCGGGTTTTCCATCGCCAGCACAAGATGATATTGAACAAGCACTCGACTTAAATGAGTACTTAATTAGAAATGAAAATGCCACCTTTATTGTCAAAGCCAATTCGTTGTCCATGTTAGATGCCGGAATTGATATTGATGATCCGCTTATTGTGGACCGTAGTATTCCAGCTAAATCGGGCGATATAGTGATTGCACTTATCGACAATGATTTCACTGTTAAGCGCTTAATGATTGATGCTCAATTTCATCCACCTAAAGTCTGGCTAAAAGCAGAAAATCCTGATTATCAAAATATTTATATTGAAGATGGGCAGGAATTGGTCATCTGGGGCGTTGTGACGTATAACCTCAAACGTATGAGATAAATTTTTCTTATATTTTATTATTCATGTTACTGACCTGAAAGGGAGGCCAGTAACTTTTCGTTGAATGACTTTTAAATTTGCCCAATCAATAAACATGTAGCGATAACGACCATCAAACCACCTGAAAAACGGCCGACTAACTGAGCTGCTTGTGGTCTGGTTTTCAAAATGGCCTCTGAACCATAACCCACCATTAAGTAAATTATCGCGCAGCTAATCATGTGGACAACACCAAAGGCAAGAATTTGAGTTGTTACTGACCATGAAGCAGTGGTGTCAATAAATTGAGGAAGCAGCGCTAAAAAAAGTAAAAAAACTTTCGGATTTAAGCCGCTCACATAAACACCTTTAGTTGCCCAGCTCAACCATGACTGAGCCTTTTCAGAACCAGACTGATTTGGAGTAGGAGGGGTAAGTAATAAGTTTATTCCCATCCATAACAAATAAGCAGAACCCGCCACAGTAAGAATCATCAAAGCAGTTGGGTTATTTGCTACAAGCAGACCAACACCAGCCGCTACCAATAAAATCGTAATAAAGTGCCCAAATAGCATACCTGCAACAGCGGGTACGACGACTTTACCCTTAATACCTGCCGAAATGGCATAGGCCCAGTCTGCCCCTGGCGTAATAATAAAAAGAATAGAGACACTCCAAAATGCAATAAAAATGTTAAAAGCCATATGCTTATCTCGGCAAACTATTTTCCAAAGGTTTCGCTCGTGGTTTAGAAAAAATCCCTATTTATGCGAGCTTGTTGAAAATAATATGCTCATGTATTTAGAATGTGCTTTTAAATGTTTGCTCATATCACATGCATTTGGGGTAAATTTTTCTAAATGGATCGCACAGATAAAAAGATTCTTGCTGAATTGCAATTAAATGGCCGATTATCTATCACTGAGTTGGCAGAAAAAGTTGGTTTGAGCATTTCACCTTGTCACAGACGAGTGAAGGCTTTAGAAGAGTCGGGAGCTATCAAAGGCTATCGGGCAGAACTCGACCCGAATTTAGTCGGTTTTGAATTTTCAGCGATTGTTTTTATTACGCTTAAAGAGGGTGATAAACAGGCAGTTGAGAAGTTTGAAAATGCCGTGATTGAGATTCCACAAATTATTCAAGCTCAGCGTTTATTTGGTGAGCCAGATTATTTGCTACATGTGGTAGCTAAAGATTTACCGGCTTTTCAGCGTTTATACGATGAAAAACTATCTGCTATTCCAAGTGTGCAACGGATCATCTCAACCATTGTGATGAAAGATGTGGTGCCTGAACGTTTATTTCCAATTGGCTAAATCATCAGATGTAAAAAAAGAAGCTTTAAAGCTTCTTTTTAATTGGTAAGGGAGTTAAGCATCGAGTGTTTTACACAAAGAACAAATTGTACCGTTATGTTTGTGAGAGAACATAATATCTGGACGCTCATAGCCTTGCTCACATACGCGGCAGTGATAAACAGTTGCTACTGGTGTACCTTCAGCATCGTAACGTGGTTCTTTAACGCCATCATCGTGTGACTTGATGTAGTATTTTCCTTTGGTTAGTAGGCCCATGATTGGTGTTAATACAAAGGCAAGTACAAGCGCAATAATTGGAGAGTAAGGCGCTAGGAAACTACCCAGTAAGCCGAAGAATGCTGCAATTGATAAGCCTGCTGATACAAGGAATGCAACCATACCAACAGGGTTTACGTTGTAGAGCATGTCACGGCGGTATTCCGGTTCTTTTGGTGAAAGTTTTAAAACATATTTGTTGATTGAAATATCTGTTGCAACCACCACAACCCATGCAATCGCAAAGTTTGAATAGAACCCTAAGATTTTACCCAGTACCGCAAACATGTTGCCTTCCATCAAAGCAAGCGCAATTGCCAAGTTTACAATCACAAAGACAATACGCCCCGGATAATGTTTGCTAATACGAGTGTAGGCACTTGTCCATGCAAGGGAACCAGAGTAAGCATTGGTCACATTAATTTTAATTTGAGAAATAACCACCAAAATCACTGCAAGTGTTAAAGCTGCCCAGCCCGGAAGCATGTCATGAAACGCTGCATTAAACTGTTGAACAGGTTCAGTGCTGTTTACGCCCGGTATTTTAGTAAGTAAATAGAAACCTAAAAATGCTCCAATAATTTGTTTGATTGCTCCTAAAATCACCCAACCCGGACCTGCTGAAATAACCGCTGCCCACCATGCTTTGCTATTTTCTTTTGTTTTTGCAGGCATGAAGCGTAGGTAGTCAATTTGTTCACCAATTTGCATGATTAAAGATAAGCATATACCCGCACCGAGCATAATCGCTGCCATATCTACAGGTGCAAAACCTTCATGACCTGTAAACGTTGCAAACTGGCTAACCAAGGTAGGTTCTTGGTAAATCAGATAGGCCACAGGACCAATCATTAGAACGAGCCAAAGTGGGGTAGTCCAGACTTGTAATTTACTTAAAGCTTTCATACCGTAAATGACGAGTGGAATGACCATAATGGTTGAGATGAGGTAACCTGCCCATAGCGGAATGCCTAAACCGAGTAATAACCCTTGCGCCATGATTGAACCTTCAAGGGCAAAGAAAATAAAGGTGAAACTGGCGAAAATGATACTGGTCAGGACTGAGCCGATATAACCAAAACCTGCGCCGCGGGTAATCAAGTCAAGGTCGATGTTATAGCGAGCTGCGTAGTAGGCTAAAGGAATGCCGGTTAAGAAAATAATAATTGCTGCAAATAAAATGGAGAAAACAGCATTGGTTGTTCCATAAGACATACCAATACTGGCACCAATAGAAAAGTCAGCAAGATAGGCAATACCACCAAGTGCAGTAATAGCGACAACTTTGGGACTCCAGCGCCGAAAGCTGTGTGGAGCATAACGTAAAGTATAATCTTCTAAGGTTTCATTCACTGCTTTTTGTGAATCTGTACCTTGCACAGTGTCCAGATTTGGATGTTCAGATACACTCATAACATCAATCTCCCAATCATTTTCGGTCAATCAACACAAATATTGATCATTGTTTTTTGATGGTTTTGAGTGTGTGATTTTTGGGAAAAATTGAAAATACGTTATTTTGCGTATATGTGCGTATTAGAAAAAATCGCCATGATAAATGACTTTTGGCATAAGGATTGCTGGGTTTAATGCAGCCACATGCCAAACATGAGTGTTATGCCAGATTCTTCACGCCCCCAACAAGCGCCACAACGTGTGATCAAAACACGCCGTGAATATAATATTTGGGTAGCAGATGAAAGTATCGAAGATTATGCGCTCCGCTACGCACCCACCTCAGTACGTAAATGGTCACCTTGGACGGTGACCAATACCGCAATTTCGACAGTCAGCTTTTTGGCGATGGAAGCCATTGGGGCGACCATGCTTTGGCAATATGGCTTTAGCAATGCAGTCTGGGCAGCAGTTGTCGTATGTACCATCATATTTTTGACCAGTTGGCCGATTAGTTATTACGCCGCAAAATATAATGTAGACGTCGATTTGCTTACTCGTGGTGCAGGTTTTGGCTATATTGGCTCGACCATTACGTCTCTAATTTATGCTAGCTTTACCTTTATTTTACTTGCATTTGAAGCCGCCATTATGGCAATGGCACTTGAGCTTGCTTTAGGTATCCCGCAAGTTATTGGCTACTTAATTTCTGCCTTAGTCATTTTGCCTTTAGTGGTCAAAGGCATTGGTTTTATTAATAAAGTTCAGGCAATCACTCAGCCAATCTGGCTCTTATTGCTGTTATTACCATGGTTTTTTGTACTTTGGAAACAACCACAAATTTTAAGTAGTAGCTTGCATTTTGTTGGGGCGGTTTCAAACTCAACTGACTTTAATCTGTATTACTTTGGTGCGGCGTGCACTCTTATTTTTTCATTTGTGATCCAAATTGGTGAGCAAGCCGATTATTTACGTTTCTTACCGCAAAAAGAAAAGAACAGAACCGCATGGCGTTTTGCCGTTTTTTTAGGTGGCCCATCTTGGATTATTTTTGGATTTTTAAAAGTTTTGATGGGCATGCTGCTGATGGTTTTAGCTTTTCAGCTATTTATTCCTGTCTCTGAGCTAGACAATCCGACTTATCTGTATTGGGTCGCCTACCAACAGTTTATTCCAAACCCTCAGCTTGCTTTAATCCTGACTTTAGCACTGGTTTGCTTGGCGCAAATTAAAATTAATATGACCAATGCCTACGCTGGTTCATTGGCATGGTCAAACTTTTTTGCTCGTTTAACTCATAGTCATCCGGGACGAATTGTCTGGCTTCTTTTTAATGTTTTTATTGCCATTGTTTTGATGGAAATGGGAATTAGCCATGCGGTTGAACGTATTTTAGGACTATATAGCAATATCGCTTTGGCATGGATTGGTGCCGTCGTTGCCGATTTAATTATCTGTAAGCCTTTAGGTCTAAGTCCGAAAGGAATTGAATTTCGCCGTGCTTACTTATATGACATTAATCCCGTAGGCGTGGGCGCCTTACTGATTGCTTCAGTGTTATCGATGCTGAGTTATTTGGGCTTTTTCGGATTGATGGCGAAAGGCTTGGCGAGTTTTATTGCTTTGGGGAGTGCGGTGTTATGCGTGCCTGTCATTGCTTACTTAACCAAAGGCAAATATTACATTGCACGCCAGCCTGAAAAAATTCAAGCGACTTCGGTTGCAAATTGTGTTGTGTGTGAACGGGACTATGAACTTGCCGATATGGCGGGTTGCCCAGCCTATAACGGTACGATTTGCTCTCTATGCTGTTCACTTGAAGCCCGCTGTCACGATTTATGTAAACCCGATGCACGTTGGTCAGTACAACTCAAAAAAGCCATTTGGCACTATTTACCAGAACGTTGGGCCAGCCGTTTAAATAGCAGGGTCAGTTTGTATTTATTGCTGACTTTAGGGCTGTCGATCGTTTTGGCAGTGAGTTTAAGTCTGGTTTATATCCAAGAAAAAACCTATTTGGAAACCATTGATGCGGCAGCCGTTCCACAGTTATTTACGCTATTTGTCAAAATTTACACGATTTTATTTTTATTGATGAGCGTTGCTGCATGGTGGCTCGTGTTAAACGATGAAAGTCGTCGTAATGCTGAAATTGAGACACATCAACAAACAGCATTATTGATTGATGAAATTGCTGCTCATGAAGTCACTTCAAAAGACTTACAAGATGCCAGAATAGCTGCAGAACGAGCAAATGATGCAAAAAGCCGTTATGTCATTGGCATTAGCCATGAATTACGAACGCCTCTAAATAGTATTTTGGGCTATAGCCAATTACTTCAGAAACAAGAGCAGCTTTCAGAACAAGGCAAAATGGCGCTCGGGGTGATTAGCCGTAGTGGGCAGCATTTAACTTCTCTCATTGACGGTTTACTAGATTTAGCACGCATTGAAACAGGCAAAATTTCTTTAAATGTGGTGGATGTTCATTTCCCTAATTTTATAGAACAGATTATTCAAATGTTTCAGCCACAGTTTGAACAGAAGAATTTGCAGTTTGTTTATGAAATTGGAGAGAACCTACCGCACTATGTCCGTACCGATAAAAAACGCTTAGAACAAGTGCTCATCAATTTGCTGGGCAATGCTTTAAAATTTACGACGAGCGGAACAATTACTTTGAAAGTCGAGTACCGTTTTCAAACGGCGTATTTTGAAATTAGAGATACGGGCTGCGGCATTGCCGAGGCAGATTTAGAACGAATTTTTAACCCGTTTGAACGGGGCAGCAATGTCGTGCAAGGCGGATTTACCGGAACAGGACTCGGACTACCAATTGTAAAATTATTAGTCGATTTACTCGGCGGGCAGTTATCGGTGGCTAGTCAGCTCAATCAGGGTTCTCAGTTTAAGATTAAGTTTTATTTACCTTCAAAAGAAGTGGTTCATCCAATTTCTAATGTTTACTCCAACCAGATTACAGGCTATCAAGGCGAGCGAAAACGAATTTTGGTTGTCGATAATGAAGCGGTGGACCGAGGTTTAGTTGCTAATTTTCTCAAACCATTAGGGTTTATAATTGAAGAAGCCGAGTCGGGCATTGACTGTTTAAGACGAATACCTATTTTCCAACCTAATCTGATTTTGATGGATTTAAATATGCCTTTGATGGGCGGGTGGGAAACAGCACGATTATTACGTCAGAATAATATTACCAATGTGCCGATCTTAATTATTTCAGCTAATGCAGGCGAGCGCGAAGTCAATCCACAAGATGCAGTTTTAAGTGAAGACTTTATGCTAAAACCAATCGATCTGAATTTGTTGCTCAGTAAAATTGGAGATAAGTTAGGCTTAGTTTGGATTGATTCCAAATCAGAGACATTCCTTGAAAATAATGAAGTTAAAGCACTTGATGTAAAGGTGTTTAAGCAGGAGCAAGCTGCTGTTCATATACTAATTCAACAACCAGAAAATAATGACCTGCTTGATTTACCGCAAAGCTTGCAACAATTAAATGATTTAATTGGACAAGGTTATATTCGAGGAATTCAACAGACTTTAATGCAATGCCGGCAAAATTTTCCGGAGCATGATGAGTTATGGGAACAGCTGGAACAGGCTATTCGAAAGTTTGATTTAAAACACGCGCAACGATTGATTCAGGATAAGCAATGAGTACGCAACATGTTTCTTTTCAGCAAGCTTCGCCAAACGAGCAGGCTGTTATTCTGATTGTGGATGATGTGCCGGAAAATTTAGGCTTGCTACATGAAAGTCTGGATCAGGCAGGTTATCGCGTACTTGTCACAACCGATGGGTTAAGTGCCATTGAAATTGCACACCGATGCTTACCGGATATGATTTTGCTTGATGGCAATATGCCACATATGGATGGTTTTGAAAGTTGTATACAGCTTAAAGCGAGCCCAATTACGCAGTTTATTCCCGTTATTTTTATGACAGGCTTGTCGGAAACAGAACATATTGTGCGAGGTTTTCAGGTCGGTGGGGTGGACTATGTAACCAAGCCCTTAAATATTGAAGAAGTATTAGCAAGGGTAAAAACACATTTGGCACATGCCAAACTATTGCAACAACAAAAACAGGTGATTGATGCAACGGAAACAGCCATTCTCGCGCTAGATGTTCACGGTAAAATTGTTTGGAAAACTCAAAAAGCCAGTGATTTACTGAATCAATATTTACCTGAATTAGAGGGTTTTGAGGCAGGTTTAAAAGCTTGGTTTTCAGACTTAGAGCAAGAAAAAGATCCCAAAAAATTAACCAGCTGTTCTTATTCAACACCATCTCAGCAATTACAGCTTTTATTGCTCACGCCGTGGGAGACCGAGCCAATTGTGGCTAAAAATTATCTTATCCAGATAAAAACTTCTACACCAGCTTTGGAAATGGCTGATATTTTGAAATATTGCCCACAGTTGACTCAACGTGAGGCAGAAGTCATGCACTGGTTGTTGTTGGGGAAAACCAATAAGGATATTGCAGAAATCTTGGAGCTTAGTCCACGGACGGTAAACAAGCATTTAGAGCATGTTTTTGAAAAACTTTGCGTTGAAAACCGAACTGCTGCTGTTGCACACATTAATAGCTTGGTACAAGAGTTTCATTAAGTAAATTGAAGATTGTATTTAAAAAGCATACAGACTCACTGCTAAAAATAGGCTATTTTTTTACAGTTAAATTTGTTCTTATAGATAAAGATTATACAAAGTCATTTCTAAATAAATATGAGTCATAATACGAGGAATTCATTGTGAATATTCAACAAAAAGATGATACAAAACACGGCAGCTTTAGCTTAATTGATGGTGAAACCGTTGCAGGTGAAATGACTTATACATGGGCAGGCGAAAGCATGCTGATTATTGATTCTACAGATGTGAATGAAAATTATCGCGGACAAGGGGTAGGACGCCAATTACTGGACGCTTTGGTAGCTTTTGTTCGTGAAAAAGACGTAAAAGTAATTCCACTTTGCCCATATGCAAAATCAGTTTTTGATAAAGACCCAAGTATTGGTGATGTACTTAGAAAATAAGCAATAAATTGAAAATCATTTAATAAAAATCGGGCCGTGGTGTCCGATTTTTTTATTAGTTTTATTATTCATCTTTGTTTTAGTGAATATGTTTTAAGCAGTTGTCTTCAACTGAGTTAACAGTTTTCGTTTACCAAATCGAATTTATCAAACTTATAGAAAAGCTTATCTAATAAAAATAGTTTTAGACCAATTGGGAAAAAAATAAACTCGTTTCACAAATATTTAATGGCTGACGAAAGCTAAATATTTATAACGTTTTAATATTATTTGTTGGAATTTTCCTTGAACTGGCAGTATATCCATAGTGTGTTGCCGCAATTTTTCTCTGCAACTTTGACCACGCTGAAAATTTCAATTATCAGCATTATTTTGGCGATTGTTGTAGGGCTGATTTGCAGCATTTTAATCACATATCGCGTGCGGGTACTAAATAGAATTTCCCAGTTCTATATTGAGTTATCTCGAAATACCCCTTTATTAATCCAACTGTTCTTTTTGTATTACGGTTTGCCAAAACTCGGTATCAAAATCGATGGTTTTACTTGCGGTGTAATCGGACTGACCTTTTTAGGCGGAAGCTATATGGCTGAAGCTTTCCGAGCAGGTTTGCAGTCGGTGGCAAAAGGGCAAATTGACTCAGCAAAAAGTATTGGTCTGCAACCCATTCAGATTTTTAGATATGTCATTTTCCCTCAAGCACTGGCTATTTCAATTCCGGCAATAGGGGCAAATTGCCTATTTCTAATTAAAGAAAGTTCTGTGGTCAGTGCGATTGCTGTCGTTGAGCTACTTTTTGTGACCAAAGACTTAATTGGCATGGACTATAAAACTACGGAAGCTCTGTTTTTACTCATCATGGCTTATCTGATTATTTTATTGCCTGTGTCTATTTTAACCAGTTATCTGGAGCACAGAAGTCGGAAGGTGAACCATGGAACTTGATTATCTATTTCAAGCGAGTCACCTCGAACGTTTAATGTGGGGACTCTGGGCAACTGCAAAAATTGCTTTTATTTCGGTGTTTTTCTCTGCAATTTTTGGCACAGTTTTCGGCGTCATTATGACTTCTAAAAACATAGTAGTTAAATCGCTGTGCCGTCTGTATTTAGAAGCGATTCGAATCATTCCAATTTTAGTTTTGCTGTTCGTGTTTTATTTCGGCTTTGCGACATGGTTTAACTGGCAGTTTTCAGCAATGTGGGTGTGTGTTGTTGTGTTCGTTTTATGGGGTACGGCAGAAATGGGCGATTTGGTTCGTGCTGCCATTACTTCAATTGACCAGCATCAACGCGATTCGGCCTATGCGCTCGGACTTACCCACGTTCAAGCTTTGGTCTATGTCATTTTTCCGCAAAGTCTAAAACGAGTAACACCAGGCGCGATTAATTTATTTACGAGAATGGTGAAAACCAGCTCTTTGGCAGTCCTGATTGGTGTGGTTGAGGTCATTAAAGTTGGCCAGCAAATTATTGAAAATTCGCTGTTGACTGTGCCAAGCGCTTCTCTTTGGATTTATGGCTTTATTTTTATTTTGTATTTTCTAATTTGCTATCCCTTATCTCGTTTGGCGGCACATTTAGAAAAGGTCTGGGAGTAATTATGCCTTTGTTATCGATACAACAATTACAGAAATCATTTGCACAAAGTCATATTTTACAGGGCATTGATCTGGATGTAGAACAAGGAGAGGTGGTTGTTATTTTAGGTCCATCGGGCTGCGGTAAAAGTACTTTATTGCGCTGTATTAATGGCTTAGAACCGATTCAGGGTGGTGAGATTCGTTTAACTGGTTCAGGCGTGCTCGGTAAAGATGTGGACTGGACTAATGCTCGTCAAAAAATTGGCATGGTTTTTCAAAACTATGAGCTATTTGGGCATATGAACGTCATTGACAATATTTTGCTTGGACCACTCAAAGTACAAAAACGCCACCGTGATGAAGCTGAACAAGTCGCAGATGAATTGCTAAAGCGAGTCGGGCTATATGAGCGAAAAGTTGATTATCCGCGCCAACTTTCTGGTGGACAAAAACAGCGTATAGCCATTGTCCGTTCACTGGTCATGCAACCTCAAGTGATTTTACTTGATGAAATTACCGCTGCGCTTGACCCAGAAATGGTTAGGGAAGTGCTCGATGTAGTACTCAAGTTAGCGAATGAAGGAATGACCATGTTGATTGTGACACATGAGATGTCCTTTGCACGTAAGGTTGCCGACCGCATTATTTTTATGGATAAGGGCAAGATTATTGAACAGGCTTCACCAGAAGAATTTTTTGAACAGCCCAAGACAGAACGAGCGAAAGCCTTTTTAAATATTTTGTCGTACTAAATTTTTATTATTTGAATCATGAGGAAGTGAATGTTTAAACGTAATTCGATAAAAATATTAAGCAGTCTTGCCGTTGCTGGGGTGTTGTTAACTGCATGTAGTAAAACGCCATCCACTGAACAGGCAAGTAATGCTCAAGAAGACCATTCTTTAAAGCAAGTCAAAAAAAATGGGGTTTTACGCGTTGCCGTTTTTGCCGATGATCCGCCGTTTGGTTATGTAGACAGTGCTGGTAATAATCAGGGCTTTGATGTGGCTTTAGCAAAACGTGTGACTAAAGATTTGCTCGGTGATGAAAAGAAAGTTGAGTTTATTGTGACTGAAGCTTCAAATCGGGTGGAGTTTTTAAAATCAAATCGTGCCGATGTGGTATTTGCGACATTTACAGTAACGCCAGAACGTAAGCAAGTTGTCGATTTTGCCGAGCCTTATTTGAAAGGTGCTTTTGGCATTGTCTCACCTAAAGCTAAGCCGATTACCGACATTACCCAGTTAGAAGGTAAGACCTTAATTGTAAATAAAGGCACAAGTTCAGATACCTACTTTACCAAGCATTATCCGAAAGTAAATTTACTCAAGTTTGAAAGAAATTCGGATGCCTTCAAAGCTTTAACCGACGGTCGTGGTGACGCAATTTCACAAGATAGTACATATGCTTTGGCGTGGGCCGCGAAGAATCCAAGTTATGTTGCAGGTATTCAGTCTATTGGTGATCAAGAGTTTATTGCACCAGCAGTTAAAAAGGGCAATACCCAATTATTGAATTGGCTCAATACTGAAATTAAGCAGCTAAGAACAAGCGGTGAAATTAAGAAAATTTATGATGAAACCTTGAAGCCAATTTACGGTGACTCGGTCAATCCAAATGTGTTTTTAGATGTAGGCCAATAATTTTCGATATCGCTAGAGCAGTACCTAAAAGTAGGCGCTGCTATTTTTAAATAAGACTTTTACAAAAACGATAGGGTGAAATAATGACAACATTAACATTTCAAAACGTGAAGCATATTTTAGCTGCGTCTTTACTGAGTTTAGGTTTGGTTGCATGTGACAAAGGAACTCAATCTACTGAAAAAGCGGCCGATACCACACAAAAGGTGTCGAGTATTGAACAGATTAAAAAGAATGGAGTGGTACGAATTGGTGTATTTAGTGATAAACCGCCGTTTGGATATTTAGATGCCCAAGGCAAAAATCAGGGCTTTGATGTAGAAATTGCTAAGCATGTCGCTAAAGATCTGCTGGGTGATGAGAACAAAGTTGAGTTTGTTTTAACTGAAGCGGCTAACCGTGTCGAATATTTAAAAGCCAATAAAGTAGATATTATTTTTGCAAACTTTACTGTTACACCAGAACGTAAGGAAGTGGTCGATTTTGCTAAACCTTATTTGAAAGTCGCTTTGGGTGTCGTTTCTCCTAAAAGTCATCCAATCACTGATGTTGCTCAACTGAAAGATAAAACTTTACTGGTAAACAAAGGTACAACGGCTGATTCATTCTTCACCAAGACTCACCCTGAAATTAAACTACAAAAATATGAGCAAAACACTGAAACTTTTGATGCTTTAAAAGATGGTCGTGGTGCTGCGCTTGCACATGATAACTTGCTGGTTTTAGCTTGGGCTAAAGAAAATCCAAATTACACTGTTGGCATTACCAATTTAGGTGAGCAGGACTTAATTGCACCAGCAGTGAAAAAGGGTGACAAAGAGTTATTGGACTGGTTGAACCAAGATTTAGAGAAATTGGCGAAAGAAGGCGTGATTCATCAAGCTTATGAAAAAACCTTAAAACCAGTTTATGGCGATACGATTAATCCAAAAGATCTATTGGTTGAGTAGTTTTACTCACAGCCCCTAATGACTAGGATTTAGATAGTATTTGCTTGAGCTAGGATTCATCTACAGCCTGCCTATAATCTATAAAGATAATGTTTTTGCAATATTTTTCATAGATATAAACAGTGGTCAGGTTCTGTAGATGAGAAAGTTTTTTGGTTACTTTTTTCAAAAAAAGTAACAGAATGAGCTGATCGCTTTAGAGATTCAAAGATAGAATTCCATCGTGCTAATTCATTGAATTTATATTACTTTAACTTAAATAACGTCGGCTCTGCTGCTAGTTTATCTGCCAAATATTGAATTAACATACTCAATTTAGGCGGGACATGCCGTGTCGGTGGGTACAGTAACCACAGCCCACCGCTATAATAGGTTTTAAAATCCCAGTCGGGCAAAACCTGAACTAAGCTACCTTGTTGTAGTGCATGGCGTGCAACGAAGTATGGCAAGCTCGCAATACCTAAATGCTGTAATGCAGCACTCAAACGCACACCGGTATGGTTTGCTGCATAACGACCACGCACAGCCACACTTATCGATTTATTTCCCTGTTGAAATTTCCATTTTGAGTCACTGGCTTGCTCACCCAAGTAAATACATTCATGCTGCTTTAAATCATGAGGATGCTTCGGTGTACCATGCTTGGCCAAATATTCAGGCGTAGCACAAACCAAATGATCAATATCAATGAGTTTTCGGCCCATTAGTCCACCCGGTGGCTGCTCTGTAATTCGAAGCGCTAGATCAACGCCATCATCAATGAGGTCTACATAACGATCTTCTAAAAGCATTTGTATATCAATTTTAGGGTAGCGTTCTAAAAATTCGGGTAAATGTGGATGAATCATAAAATGTCCCACAGCTTTCGGAACACTCATACGAATAACACCTTCTGGCTCGACATGAAATTGCCCAGAACTTTCCATGACTGCTTGTGCCGCATTCACCATGTCTAGACAGCGTTGATAGACCTGTTGTCCACTTTCACTTAAACGAAGTTTCCGTGTAGTTCGATAGAGTAAACGAGTGCCTAAAGCACGTTCTAAACGGGCAATGGCGCGGCTCACAGCAGAAGGTGTCGTACCAAGCTGGCGGGCAGTTTCAGAAAAGCTTTCCGACTCGACAACCTTCACGAAAGTCGCCATTTCATTTAAAAGAACCAGACTTTGATTTGTGCTCATGAGGCAAAAGTTATTTGGATTTTTATTGGATTATCGCGTCTAAAAAATCGCAATACAATCTTTTAGGTGATTTTCAGGAAACTAAATTGTTATGTGGCAGTTGTATGGACATGAGTTTTTAACGCTAGCTCTTATTCACTTTATGGCGGTGATTTTACCGGGACCAGATTTTGTGATTACGGTAAGGCAAAGTGTACGTTATGGCTATTTAATTGGATGTCTAACTGCAATTGGTATTGGTGTCGGGATTTCAGTACATGTGTTTTATACACTTGTTGGTATTGGCTTCTTGATTCAGCAAAGTGAATGGCTCATGTCTCTGATCAGAACAGCGGGGGCGGCTTACTTAGTGTATTTAGGATGGCAGTGTTTACGTAGCCAGCCGAATACCAATATTGAGATTAATGGCCAAGCAGATAGTGACACGCCGAGCTTATTTAAAGCTTTTACAATGGGTTTTCTTACCAATGCGTTAAACCCGAAAGCCACTATCTTTTTTCTGGCAATTTTTACGACGATTGTAAGTACGACCACACCAATGAAAGTTCAGGTCTTTTATGGGGTCTGGATGTGTATGGTCAATGCCATCTGGTTTATGGTGGTGAGTGTACTGTTTGCTCAGCCTATTGTACGTAAACGTTTTTTGGAGTTTGGAGTGTATTTTGAGAGGGTGATGGGAGTGTTGTTGATTGGGATTGCGTTGAGATTGATTTGGGGATTGTTTAATTAAGTTGGTTTTATTTATAAGTGGATGGGTTAGCGCGACGGAGTCTTACCGTTTATAGGTCATAATAAAGTAGCTAATTCTGTTACTTTTTTTGGAAAAAGTAACCAAAAAACTTTGTCATCTACAGAACCTGTTCACTGTTTTCATCCATCAGGAAATGTTGCAAAAACATTATTTTTATAAATTATGGGTAGGCTGTAGATGACTTTTAGCTCAAGCCGAAGGCTAAGCTAGGAATCGAATTTAAAATAACAAGACTCCGCAGTGATAACTACTTTGAGTTGTCCGAACTATTGATGACTTTTAATTCGAGCTAAAATCATCTGCAACCTGCGTGGTATTAAATAGTTTATGTTTCTGCGATATATCGATTAGATATAAGAAGAGGACAGGTTTTGCAGATGAAAATGCTTTTGCTTACTTTGGGCGAAACCAAAGTAAGTCTAGCCGAAGGCTAATTCAGAAATCGAATTTAAAATAATAAGACTCCACTGTGATAGCTACTTTGACTTGTTACTTCATATATAACTTTTGAGCTCAAGTAGTTTTAATAAATAATCCATAAAAAAGACCGCTCAAAAGCAGTCTTTTCTAGTCTAGAAATAGATTTAATTACTACGCCTATTACGCGTCAGTTGATGTAACACCGACACCAATAAATCAATTTCTTCAGTCGTATTATAAAAAGCCAAAGACGGACGCACGGTCTGTTCTACACCAAAACGACGTAAGATTGGCTGTGCACAGTGATGGCCAGAACGTACGGCAATACCATGTTGATTTAAAGCTTTACCGACTTGTTCGGTTGAATAGCCTTGTAAGGTAAAGGACATTACACTGGCTTTGTGATGTGCGGTTCCGATCAGGCGTAAACCTGACACACTGCTCAGCGCATTTTGACCATATTCGAGTAGATTATGTTCATAGCGAGCAATGTTATGAATGCCTAGACTTTCTACATATTCAAGCGCAGCGCCTAATCCGACAGCATCGGCAATGTTGCCAGTTCCAGCTTCAAACTTGTTGGGTGCAGGTTGGTAAACTACTTGTTCGAAGGTAACATCCTGAATCATGTTGCCGCCGCCTTCCCAAACAGGCATGCTTTCTAGCAACTCTGGTTTTGCATAGACCGCGCCAATGCCCGTTGGACCAAACACTTTATGTCCAGAAAACACAAAAAAGTCTGCATCGAGAGCTTGTACATCGGTAGGAATGTGCGAAACAGATTGAGCACCGTCAACTAAAACACGTACGCCTTTGGCATGCGCAATTTTAATGACTTCGGCAACAGGTGTGACTGTACCCAAAGCATTCGAAACTTGAGTAATTGACAGCAGTTTAGTGCGTTCATTAATCAGTTTTGGCAACTCTTCTAAAATAATCTGGCCCGTGTCATCCACAGGAATGACTCGTAATTTCGCTCCAGTTTTTTTAGTGAGTTGATACCAAGGCACAATATTGGCATGGTGTTCTAAGTGAGAAACGATAATTTCATCACCTTCACCAATATTTTGCTCACCCCATGTTTTTGCAATCAGGTTAATGCCCTCGGTTGTTCCTCGAACAAAGATAATTTCTTTGGAAGAGGGTGCACCAATAAATCGGGCAACTACATTTCTTGCATGTTCATAGGCATCGGTTGCACGGGCTGCTAACTCATGTGCAGCACGGTGAATATTTGAGTTTTCATGCTGATAAAAATAAGCAATCCGATCAATCACGCGCTGCGGTTTTTGTGTAGTAGCTGCATTATCAAACCAGACCAAAGGTCGACCGTTGACGCGTTCCTGTAAAATTGGGAAATCACGACGTATAGCATGCACATCGAGTGGTTGAGCACTACTTGCTACAAAAGTAGGTTGCGACGGTTGATAGTGACTATAACTTTGTCCAGTTTGAGGCAAGTCTAAAAAATAAAATGCAGAGCTTGCCGAACTTTGGGTAGGCGTGTTCGTTGCAAAACGATCTTCCGTCAGTAAGGACTGTAGCTGGTCACCATGTGGCAATTGAAAAGACTGTGCAACCGAATAATTATCTTCAACACCTTTAACAGACGGTTCTGCTACATTGGGAGCAGAAAAATCATTTAAAAAATAATAAGGTGATTCACCTGCACCAGTGGGTAAGTTTGGTTCAATGCGTGGCACATTTGGTTCACTATGAGCAGCTTGTGGTAAATGTGGTTCAAATGGTGGGCGTGGCAAATTAGCTCCACCAACCACAGGCGCGGAAGCTACTATTCGGCGTTCAGGGTAGTCTGGCAAATTTGGAATATGCTCAGGATATTCCGGATTGAGACTTTTCTGAAAGGCGATATTGGGCGCACGACCACTGAGAGCAGAAAATGGTTCACCCGGTTGCGGTGGGTGAGGTGGCGCTCCGACAGGTAAGTCCAAGTTAAGGCCCGATGGAGAAGTCGAACTGCTTGCGTTCGGTACTGCTGAAAAGAACTCATTAGCAAGTCGAGCAATCGTGGACTCATCGGGGAAGTTGGCTGGTGGATGAGCACCAGCCACATCAGGCCCTATTGGACTACCTTGCAGATTATTTGTAGTTAACTGGGTAGTCATGATATTTGTCCACCTCCACATCATCTAACACTGCTAACGCATCGTCTGTTAATACTGCAAGTGAGCAATATAACGAGATTAGATACGACGCAATCGCGTTACGGTTAATTCCCATAAAGCGTACTGAAAGCCCCGGTGACTGTTCACCCGCAAGACCCGGTTGGAACAAACCAACAATCCCTTGACGCTTTTCACCAACACGAAGTAGCAAGATTTTAGTTTTACCATCTTCTACAGGAATTTTATTTGATGGAATGAGTGGAATACCGCGCCATGTAATAAACTGCGAACCAAATAAGCTAACCGTTGGAGGTGGCACACCACGGCGTGTACATTCACGGCCAAATGCTGCAATCGCGTCCGGGTGTGCTAGGAAAAAACCCGGTTCTTTCCAGACTTTACGTAATAAGTCATCAAGATCATCGGGGGTAGGTGGGCCATTTAAGGTCGAAATACGTTGGTCATCTGTCACACTAGCCAATAAACCGTATTCAGGGTTATTGATCAGCTCACTTTCTTGACGTTCTTTAATAGTTTCAATAGTTAAACGAAGCTGTTCTTTAATTTGGTCATGTGGGCTGCTGTAAAGGTCAGCAACGCGTGTATGCACATCTAAAACAGTAGATACACCATTTAAAAAGTATTCACGTGGTTCTGGATCATAATCGACGAAAGTTTGAGGTAAAGTTGCTTCATCACGTTGTGTGCAAGCTACTTGAATATCATCGGTATTATTGACACGGTTTAGGCGATAAATACCTGCTTCAACAGGAATCCATTGAAGTAAGTGAGTCAGCCAGCGGGGAGTAATTGTAGAAAGCTGGGGAGCTGTCTTGGTTGCATTGGCCAGTTGACGGGCCGCATGGTCCCCAAGTGCAAGTTGGGCTTTGTCTGTATTTTTCGCCATGAATCATTTTTCCTTATTACATTGGCTTTTTGAAAATAAAAATTCTAGGATGCATATAAACTAGAATTAGTTCTGGTTTTAAAATTAAAATAGCGTTGTAATTTAAATACTGAGCTTATTAATGAGTTATCTATTTTCTAAATAAAAATATATTTAAACTAGAAATAAGCATTTTATTAATCTGCACGTTCTTTGTTTATTTATCTCCTTATCTATTTATTTCACATCTATAGTTTTTAACCGGCAATATGATTTTTTTGATAAGACTCATTCGGTGACTGTAAAATCTGGCTACCTGCAGCAACACTATGGGTTAGCCAAACATTCCCCCCAATAATTGAACCTCGACCAATGGTAATACGGCCTAAAATAGTGGCACCTGCATAAATCACGACATCATCTTCAACAATCGGATGGCGTATATAATCTTTTTTCAAACCACCATCATCATTGGTTTCAAAGCGTTTTGCTCCAAGGGTCACGGCCTGATAAATACGAACGCGTTCCCCAATCACACAAGTCTCGCCAATCACCACACCCGTACCATGATCAATGAAAAATCCTTTGCCGATTTGCGCACCCGGATGAATATCAATACCCGTAGCAGAGTGAGCTAACTCGGAAATAATGCGAGACAATAAAGGCACTTGAGCATAGAGCTGATGCGCAATTCGGTGATAAATAATCGCAAATATGCCCGGATAGCAGAGTAATACCTCATCTACACTATGTGCTGCTGGATCACCTTCATAAGCCGCCCGTACATCACCATCTAAAAGGCGCCGTATAGAGGGCAAAGTGTTGGCAAAATCCTGCACAATAGTTTGGGCAAGTTCTTGTGGTTGCTGGTCTGGGCTTGAATGGCCCAAATGACGTTTTGCTTCATAATTTAAAGCCAGTTGTACTTGCGCATGTAAGGCTGTGAGTACCCGATTTAAAGTATAGGCAATATAAGAATCTTCAGTTTCTTGGCGTAAGTCAGCCGGGCCTAAACGCATTGGAAATAAAATGCCGCACAGGTCATCTAAAATGGCCTTTAAAGCTTCTTTAGATGGAAGTTCGCGGCCCCCAAATTCTTTTGTTCTGTGCTGTTGCTGACGCCAGTCATGCCTTGCTTGTTGTAAACCTTGTACAACCGCATTAATGTTCCATTGAGTCACAGGCTTTCCTTGATTCACTGAAAATTGATTGAAGTATTAGTCTTGTTGCCAAGGAAGTTGGTGGATGCGCCAGCCATTTTTCTGGTTACGCTGTTGCTGATCATTTAGATCACCTTCGAAGCCTTCAAGAACGTTATAAATGTGCTCAAAACCTGCATTAAATGCGGCTTCGGCAGCTTGTGCTGAACGGTTGCCACTACGACATAACAAAAGAATGGTTTTGTCTTTGCCAACTTTTGATTCAAGTTCTTTTAAAAAGCGTGGATTACGGTTAAACGATGTGCCTGTTGCCCATGCAACATGGATACTTTCAGGGACATAACCCACAAATTTGCGTTCTTCATTGGTACGCACATCAACTAAAACCGCTTCTCCTTGTTGTACGAGTTGCCATGCGTCAACAGGTGATAAACTGCCACTAAAATTTAGTTCGTGTTCTTGTGCATATTGCTGTGCTTTAGCAAGAATATCTTCGGCCGAAAAGGATGTATTTGAACCATTTGAGATAAAACTTTGTGGAGTTTCAGTATTTAATTTAGCGTTCATTGAATATATCCTTATCTTTGATTCAGATTGTTAAGGATCAATTTACGCGGTTTTAAATATAAGCAAAAATAAGGAATATCTATTTATATATATTATTTTGATAAATAAGAGCGGTGAGTATTTTATATAAAACAGTATTAGTTAATCTTATAAAGTTATTAAAGTAAAATAGATTTAATAAATTTTATTATTTAGTAAAAACCGTGCAGATTAAAATAATCCGCACAGTTTTTAAAATTAAGCAAATCCACCATTTACTCGAATGACTTGTGAGTTTACCCAACGTCCATCTGGACCAGCTAGCATGGCAACTACGCTAGCAATTTCGTCAGGTGTTCCGATTCGTTCCAATGGAGCAAGTTTTGCAATAGCCGCCACTTGCTCTTCAGTTTTTCCATTATAAAAAAGGTCAGTGCCTGTCGGGCCGGGAGCAACGGCGTTTACAGTGATATTGCGCCCACGTAACTCATTTGCTAACACATGTACTAAACCTTCGACACCAGCTTTTGAAGCAATATACGGTCCATATAAAGGAAAAGATTTAGCAATTACACTGGTTGAAAGCGCAATAATCCGACCACCATCTGGCACTGTTTCGGCTGCATGCGCCAATATTAAAAAAGCACCGCGCAAATTGGTATGAATCATTGTATCGAAATCTGGCAGGCTTTCAGGTGTAATTTTTGCCATATGCATAATGCCTGCGCTATGAACGACTACATCTAACTGACCGTTAATGGCCTTTGCCTCTTGAAACAAACGGCTCACTTCATGTTCATTTGCAACGTCCGCTTGAATAGCTGAAGCTTGACCACCTTGCTCAATAATATGATCTACAGTGGCTTGGGCATGCACTTTATTACCAGCATAGTTAACAATCACATAAAAACCATCTTGAGCTAAACGTTCTGCAATAGCACGACCAATACCACGTGATGCGCCAGTAACCAGAGCTGTCTTTTTTGAAATATTCATTTTTAGATTGCCTGTTTGAGTAAGTATGGCTTATTTTAATAATATAGAAATATGGGATAAATCGTTAGAATTGGATAAGATAATTCCATATACATTAATAATGGATAGGGTTAAAAGCGAGCACCATGGATAAATTTGATACCTTGCAACTTTTTACCCGCATCGTAGAGCTGGGGAGCTTTAGTCAAGCGGCCGATCAACTGAATATCCCCCGCGCTACAGCAAGTAATGCCATTAAAGAGTTAGAAAATAACTTACAGTGTCGTTTATTAGAGCGGACGACTCGGCATGTAAGACCATCACTAGATGGACAGGCATTTTATGTACGCTGTACACAAATATTATCGGAACTCGATGATGCCGAATCATCTTTACGCAATGTAATTGCTCAGCCCCGTGGTTTATTACGTGTCGATTTATCGGGCGCCCATGCGACCAAAATTGTTTTACCCAATATCGACCAATTTCACGAGTTGTACCCCGACATTGAACTGATAATTAGTACGGGTGATCGCTTGGTTGATCTGATTAGGGAAGGGATAGACTGTGTGGTGAGAGCGGGCCGTTTGGATGATTCCACTTTAATTGCTAGACATTTGGTGGATATGCCACAAGTCATTTGTGCAAGTCCTGACTATTTAAATAAACATGGAATGCCAGAGCAACCAGAAGAGTTGTTATCACATTATTGTGTCAATTTCTTCTCGACATCAGGCGGACGGAATTATCCATTTGAATTGATGGTGAATGGCAAAAAACAAGATTATTTTTTGAAAAGTTGGATTGCGGTAAATGACGCTGAAAACTATGTATTATCTGCCTTACAAGGGGCTGGCTTAATTCAAGTACCGCGCTACCATGTGGCAAATGAATTAAAAAATAGGCAACTGGTTGAGGTTTTATCTGAGTGGGAAATCCCGAAAATGTCAGTTTCTGCTTTATATCCGCAGCATCGGCAGCTCTCGCCACGCGTACGAGTTTTTGTTGCTTGGCTGAGTGAGTTATATACGGGCTATTTTGCCAACTTTGAATACCCGCAAAAATGAAATATCTTGCGGGTAAGTCAAAAACTGAATGATATTTTTAAGACTGGTTCTGCAATTTATCTTGAGTCTTGGTCTCAAAATCACTCGCATCATGGCGTTCATGCAACTGCGTAGCTAAATCACCAAAAGTACGGTTGACCATACGCCCGCGTTGAACCGCAGGACGCGCTAAAATCGCATCTGCCCAACGTTGAACATTTTTATATTGATCGACACCTAAAAACTCCGCGCCGTTATATACCCAGTTTTTAATAAGACCACCATACCAAGGAAATGCCGCAATATCAGCAATCGAATATTCAGAACCAGCCAAATATTCGTTTTTTGCCAGATGCTGATCTAATACATCAAGTAAGCGTTTTGTTTCCAAGGCAAAGCGGTTAATGGCATATTCAATTTTAACAGGGGCATAAGCATAAAAATGCCCAAAACCACCACCTAAGTAAGGTGCACTGCCCATTTGCCAGAATAGCCAATTGAGGCATTCAGTACGTGCAGCAATATCAGTCGGAATGAAAGCTTTAAATTTTTCAGCCAAGTAAAGCAAAATTGAGCCAGACTCAAACACTCTTAATGGCGGGTTTTGGCTATGGTCAACCAATGCCGGAATTTTAGAGTTTGGATTAATATCTACAAAGCCACTGCCAAATTGCTGTCCTTCTCCGATTTTAATCAGCCAAGCATCATATTCCGCATCTTGGTGTCCTAGAGCTAAAAGCTCTTCTAACAAAATAGTGACTTTTTGACCATTAGGCGTTGCTAAAGAGTAGAGCTGGAGCGGATGTTTTCCTACTGGAAGTGTATGTTCGTAACGAGCACCTGAGGTAGGTTGGTTTAAATCGGTTTTTTCTCCAGTCCATTGCCAAACTTGTGGAGGAATATAGTTTGAATCACTCATTTTTTATCTCATGTTTGGTGTAAATATAAGGGTTTAGTTATGTCGCAAGGCAAGCCATTTTTGTACGCTCGGACGTTGCCATTGCTGTAATGCATAGGTTTTTAGGTGCTCTGGTACAGCATCACCATTTTGAATAAGGCGTTGCAACATCAGGGCAAGTTCAGCATCTACAATGCTCCATGAACCAAAAAGAAATTTGGCATCAGACGCAAGAAGTTTTTCTGCAACAAAGAAAAGTTTCTCGGCTGCTTTTTTGCCTTCTCCTGAAAGTGGAGTGGACTTGGGCTGAATAAAAATGACATCGGTTGGACGTTCTGTTCTTAGTACCACTAAGTCCGATCTGAGCCATGCTTGAATTTGACGTGCTCTGGCACGTGCTTGAATATCTTTTGGATAAATAGCTGTGTCTGGATAGAGCTCTTCGAGATATTCCAAAATGGCGGAGGATTCTGATAGGGCAAAATCATTATGCTCAAGTACAGGCACTTTGGCAGTTAATGACTTTTCTACATAAGATTTTTCTAACTGTCCTTGCTGGCCTAAGTTGATGGTCGCTATTTCAAATGGAATTTGTTTTTCATGTAGCCCTACAAAAACAGTAAACGCATAGGGGCTTAGAAATTGTGAATCTGTATATAGCTTAAAATGCTCATTATTCATTGTTATTGTCCATGTCATAAAACAATCGGATCTAGTCTAAGTGAGCTAAGCCAAGATTGGGTAGCTTTTTTGTGGAAAAGCTTTATTGGTTTTTGAATTAAGCCATTTTAATATTCAACGTTAAGGCTTAACGTGCTGGAAATGCTCATGAACAATATTAAGCCACGCTTGTACCGCTGGTGAGACAGGAAGATTTTTTTTCCAAGCCATGACTAAGTGCCACTGAATATTTGGTTTTTCGAGTGGCACTGCTGCAAATAAACTAGGGTCAAGCATGTCGGTATAATATTGGGGGAGAAGCGCAATCCCCATACGTTGTAACACCATATCTGCCAAAAGATGCCATTGGCTGGTACGGCAAGCAATGGTTGGGTAGAAACCATGCTGTTTACAGGCATCAAGAATAATACTGTTTAAAGAGAAATTTTCAGGAAACATTAAAAACGATTGATGTTGTAGTTCTTCTAAATTTATTTTTTTGCGGGTTGCCCAAGTGGCATCACGACGTAAAAGGACCATTAAAGGGTAGTTACATAGCTCAATGCTATTAAAGATTTGCTCATCAAAAGGCTGCAATAAAACGCCAACGTCTAACTCGTTATTGAGTAAAGCTTGTTCAATACCGCGTGAACCTACTTCCATAAAAGCTAATTCAATAGCTGGCCATTGGCGATGAAAGTCAAACAGGGCTGTTGTTAGGAGCTGGGAACCTAAAGGTGGAACGCCAAGTTTTAAAGTACCTGTTTTTAATTGTTGATAGTTTTCTATTTCAAGAAAGATGTTTTGTTCTGCCTTAAGAAGCTCGATCGCATGTTGATAAATACGCTCTCCAATTTCCGTTAATTCAATTTGTCTTTTTCGTCCATGATCGGGTTTGACCAAAAGTTGTACCTGAAGCTGTTCTTCGAGTTGTTGTAATATTTTACTAATGGTGGGCTGAGTCAAATATAACTCTTCAGCAGTACGGGTAAAACTTTTAGTTTTGACCAGAGTAACGAAGCACTGTAATGATTTTAGAGAAAGCATAATAAAGAATAGATTATTCCATTTTAGAATAATATTAACATGAATAATTTATATTTAGCAGCTTTAACCAAGATAGCATAATGATGTAGTTAACCATTTAATTTCGAAAAATGAGTACTGAATCTGCTTCTGGAACACCCTCACAACCATCACTTTTAGTTTTAGTTAAACAAATTTTGATTTTGGCTGGATTTTGGTGGGTCGGATATCTCTTACACCAAAAACTCGGTGTGCCTGTCTCTGCAGGTATTTTAGGTATGTTTTTATTGCTTTTATGCCTGTTCTTTAAAATTATCAAAATGGATCAGGTGGCAATGGGAGCAACCGTTGTTTTAGGTGAGCTATTACTGTTCTTTGTTCCTGTGGTAGTCGCCGTTGTCCAGTATAAAACGCTGTTTATGACCGAAGGATGGCAAATTGTCTTGAGTATTGCCATTGGTACTATTTTAGTCATGCTAAGTACTTCGCTGACTATTCACTATTACAATCGTTTGAAGGCTTATTTACAAGCTCGAAAACGTCTTCAACATAAGCATATCTAAAGAGCAAAACGACATGAATATTTGGTCAATTCTTTGTCTGATCTGGACTTTGGCAGCCTATGTTGTGGCAAAGCGAATCTATCAGAAAAATCCAAAACTTTGGTTATCACCCGCAATTAGTGTGCCTGTACTCACCATTATTTTGATGACGATTTTGGGAATTTCATATCAAACTTATGCAGAAGATACGCAGTGGATTGTTAATTTGTTAGGGCCGGCAACGGTTGCTTTCGCTGTACCGATTTATCGCTATCGGGAAACAATTCGTAAAAACCTTGGGGTTCTTTCGATTGCGATTATTGTGGGTATGAGTGTAGGTGTGATGTCTGCCTATGAGATGGCACAGTGGTTCCATTTTAGCCCTGAAGTGACCAACAGTTTGATGGCACGTTCTATTTCAACACCATTTGCCATGATTCTAGCGGAAGATATTCATGGTTCGGCAGCATTGGTTTCACTATTTACCGTTATTACCGGTTTGGTTGGTATGATTTGCGGCGATGCGATTTTAGCGATTACTAAAATCCGTTCTAATGTAGCAAATGGAGCTGCCTTTGGTAATGCAGCTCATGGTTTTGGTACAGTCAGAGCACAGCAAAGAAATAGTGAAGAAGGTGTAATTGCCAGTTTAACTATGGTCATCGCCGGTATTTTAATGGTGTTGATTGGGCCATTTGCGATTCATCTATGGTTGATGTTGTAAGCTTGGATTAAGACGGTTTGTCATGTTGTTGAATAATTTTTGATAGTTTTTTAATGGCTTGTTGCATCTGTTCGGGTTCAAAATCACCTAAGCCCACAATTAAACCCGGACGTTGTTGCTCTTTTGAAAATGTTGGTGAAATTGCTTTAACGGCAATACCTGCATCGACTGCCGATTTTGCAACGTCAATATCATTAATATGATGAGCAAGCCATAACACCATATGCATGCCTTGATCGCCCGGCTGTAACCAAGCCAGTTCTTGAGGTATATGTTTTTCAATCAAACCAATAATGTATTGCCGAACTTCCGCATAAACATGTCGAGTACGTCGAATATGTCGTTCTAAATAGCCTTCTTGAATAAAAGCAGCTAAAACGTGTTGGTCAGCAGCAGGTGGGTGTCTATCAATTAATACTCTCAGCCCACAAAAAGGTGCCACCAGTTCTTTAGGCAACACGGCATAGCCAAGCCTAAGCGATGGAAATAGAACTTTGCTGAAAGTGCCAAGATAAATGACTTGGTTGGGTGCCATACCTTGTAAAGATGGAAAGGGCTGACCGTTATAACGAAGTTCACTGTCATAGTCATCTTCAATGATCCATGCATTTTGCTGTTTTGCCCAAGCCAATAAAGCCGTGCGTCTTGCTAGACTCATTGGCATGCCAAGTGGATATTGGTGAGATGGTGTCACAAAAGCAGCACGCGCATGTTTTGCAAGTTTAATTCCGGTTTCAACTTGAATACCTTCTTCATCGACAGGAACACGCACCGTACGGATATTTTTTACGGCATGTTCAAAAATGGCTGTGGTACCACGATAAGCCGGATCTTCTATCCAGACTTCATCTTTCGCTTCAAATAAAATCTGGCTGCAAATATAAAGTGCCTGTTGAATACCTGGTGTAATCACGATTTGTTCAGGTTCACAGTGTACAGAGCGGGATCGACGTACATAGTCTGCTATAGCGATTCTTAATGATAACACCCCTTGAGGTTCACCATAACCTGACGGAGCACCAGCCCCTCGAGATCTAAATTTATTACCAAATTTACGCCAAATATCAGTCGGTTGAGTACGAGCAATCGGAACAGACACTGCAAAAGGGGCATGAGGAAGGGGTTTAAACTCTTTGAGTACCTCGGCATAACAAAGAGCTGATTTGGTTAAAGGGATTGAGCTAGAAATTGTTTCTTTCTGGGAAGATTCCAATACAGTTTTTTTAGTTAAAGCATGAGATACATAAGTGCCAGTTCGGGCTTGTGAAGAAAAAACACCTTCAGCGAGAAGTTGATCATACGCTTCAATAACGGTTCCACGAGCGACCCCAAGTGTTTGAGCCAGTTCACGTGAAGAAGGCAAGGGATCACCTGGCTGTAAATCACCACTTTGTACAGCTTCGCGTAAGGCTTGAGTTAATTGAGCACTTATCTTTCCTTGGCTTTTATCAATCTTTGCAATCGACGGAAGTTCAACAACTTTTGCCATTCTTGCCATAATTCTGGTCTACTTAAAAAAATACAAAGTGGTTCTTTTTAATAAACCACATAAACCAGAAAATTTACAACACAAAATATAAATAACCCTGAGATTTACAGTGAGGTTTTGAGCCATGTATATCCCCGATGATTATGCAGAAAACCGTTTGGATGTATTGCATTCTCTTATTACAGAATATCCGTTTGGTGTGCTTTTTACTCATGGAAGCAATGGATTAGATGCAAATCATCTTCCTTTTGAACTTCAGAAAAATGAAGGGAAGTTTGGCGCTCTACATGCGCATGTGTCTCGAATGAATCCTGTCTGGCATAACATTAAAAATGGAGATGAGGTGTTGGTCGTGTTCCAAGCCGGTGATGCTTATATTTCACCAAACTGGTACCCATCCAAACATGAACAGCACAGACAAGTGCCGACGTGGAATTATAGGGTTGTGCATGCTCATGGCAAAGTAACAGTTCATGATGATGAACGTTATGTTCGCGGTGTGGTGGCTCGTTTAACCCGTAGCCATGAAGCTTCTCAACCTGAACCCTGGAAAATGTCAGATGCACCAAAGGACTATCTTGAACCGATGTTAAAGGCGATTGTGGGAATAGAAATTGAAATTACTAAGCTGCAAGGCCAATTAAAATTGGGGCAAAGCAAAGAACGTCGAGACATTTTAGGTGCGGCAGATGGCCTATCAAAATCTGGTCATCAAACCATAGCAGATGCCATGTACAGTGTGGCTGAGTTAAATAAATAATTTCGAAAATATAGAACATTCATATCAATTGAGGAGACAATGATGTCTTTTACTACACCTGTTGAGTTGGTAGGTGAGCACGTTATTTTAAAGCCGCTAGATGTCACTCAAGCTGAAGCGCTCAAAGAGGCCGTTTGCGATGGGGAACTCTATAATCTTTGGTATACCCGTGTGCCAAGACCTGAACAGATGACTGCTGAAATTGAAAGACGTCTTGGTTTACAAAAATCTGGTTCTATGTTGCCATTTTATATTGAAGACCGAAAAACGGGACGATCGCTTGGCATGACAACTTTAATGCATATTGAAGAAGCGCATCGCCGTGTCGAAATTGGTTCGACGTGGTACCGCAAATCTGCACAGCGTACACCTGTCAATACTGAATGTAAAAAACTACTGTTAGCCCATGCATTTGAGACTTTAAACTGTATTGCGGTTGAATTACGCACATCTTCTTTAAATGTTCAAAGTCAAGCCGCGATTGTACGCTTAGGTGCAAAGCTCGATGGTGTGCTAAGAAGCCATCAAATTGTGAAAGATGATATTTTACGGGACACTCACGTTTATAGCATTTTAAAACATGAGTGGCCTGCGGTTCGCCAAAATCTGGAATGGATGTTGAATAAACCGCGATAGAAAAGATTTAAACAAACTGCTTTTCTCTTTTTTGGCTTAGCCAGAAAAGAGAAATTGCGGCTATCACCAGCCACGGTATTAAAGCCATATTCATTGCTTTCCAGCCAAATAAATCCAGTAAAGCCCCAGCACTAAAAGAGCAGATTAAGCCGACAACAAAAACAGTCATATCGTTAATGGCTTGGGCCTTGGCTTTTTCAATCGCCGAATAAGTTCCTGTGAGTAAAGAAGTACTGCCAATAAATAAAAAGTTCCATCCCACGCCTAATAAAATTAAAGAAATAGCAAAAGATGTGAACTGAATACCTGAGAGAGCAAATCCGATATAGCAGGCAAATAATAAAAGACCTGTAAACATGATTTTAAGCACACCAAAGCGAGCAATTAAATGTCCAGTAAAGAATGAAGGTAGGAACATGCCAAGTACATGCAATTGAATGACTGTCGTAATCGTGCCTAGTTCATGCTGTGAATGTCGCATAGCAATGGGTGTAGCAGTCATACCTAAAATCATAATGCCATAACCTGTGATTGCACCAAACAGAGCAACCAAATAAGTGGGTTGAAAGACAATCTGATGCCACGGGCGACCAGCAGTAAAGTCAGACTTTTGCTCAACTGTATCGGCAATATGTAGGCTAGATAAAATGCCCATTGCCACAAGTGAAATGATACTAATAATTAAAAATGAACCGATATATTCCACATGTTGGAATAAGGGCCCACCAAAGCGCGCCAAAGTCGGGCCAATCAGTGCTGCAACAATTCCACCTGCCATCACCCAAGAAATAGCACGTGAACGGAATGCATCATCTGCAACTTCACTAGCAGCAAAACGATAAAACTGAGCGAAGGATTGATATGCGCCAACGCATAGTGTGCCTAAGGCAAGAAGTATGAGTGAACTATAAAAAATACCGATTGATGCAATAATGCCGCCGAGCACACCTAAAAAAGCACCGAATAGAAAACCGTTACGCCGCCCTATACGTGCCATCAACATTGAAGCAGGGAACATCATTAAAGCCGTACCCAAAAACATAGAGGCGATGGGTAGGGTTGCAAGTGTAGGGGTATTTGAGATATTGGCCCCAGCCAAGCCACCAATGGTCATGACCATGACAGAAACAGTTTGAAAAAATGATTGGGAACTCGCCAAAATTAATACTTGGCGGTGCATGGTGTTTTGAAGCATGAGAGCCTTTAATTATATGTGTTAATCGATGAGTATGGGTGCTGAGTTTTTATATAGTAAGCAAGTATCAACAGCTCAGCTTGAAAATGTTGAGGTGTTTTTGGTGGCAGGCATAACAATATTTCTTTGGCATAAACTATTTCTTATCAAGTAATTGTAGCTGAATAATCAGGGTTAATATTCTATCATCTGATAATTTGATACAAAACATTTGAGCATCGTTTTTTCTAAATAAGCATTGATATACACGACGTTTATTGGATTTATTCTTTCAGATCATTTTAGTCAATTTACATTTAATCGTTAACCTGAAGTTAATAACAACTCATGTAGGTTGATTGATCGGAAGTTCATAAAGCGTTTTTATAGATTCAGAACAAAACTGCGATCTATAGGTAAGTACATGGAAGGATCAGTTCAGAATAAAGAACGGTTATGGACAAAGCGGCGTCATGCCAAACAACTAAAACTAGAGATGGCAAACCAATATACCGATGGTGTAGTTATTCCAACTCAAGACATTATTAAAGTTTTAGAAACCTTAATTACACCAGGTGACAAAGTTGTACTCGAAGGAAATAACCAAAAGCAGGCAGATTTTTTATCGCGTTCTTTGGCACAAACCAACCCAGATATTTTGCATGATTTACATATGATCATGCCAAGTGTGGGACGTTCGGAACATCTCGATCTGTTTGAAAAAGGCATTGCGCGTAAACTCGATTTTTCTTTTGCTGGCCCACAAAGTTTACGTATTAGCCAGTTAATCGAAGATGGACTATTAGAGATTGGTGCCATTCATACCTATATCGAGTTGTATTCACGTTTGGTGGTGGACCTCATTCCAAATGTCGTGCTCTCGGCGGGTTTTATGGCAGATCGTCAAGGCAATATTTATACGGGTCCGAGCACCGAAGATTCTCCAGCACTTATTGAACCTGCGGCGTTTAGTGACGGTATTGTGATTGTTCAGGTCAATGAACTGGTCGATGACGTTTCAGAGTTACCACGTGTCGATATTCCTGCTTCTTGGGTTGATTTTGTAGTAGTCGCAGATCAGCCATTTTATATCGAACCCTTATTTACTCGTGACCCGAAACATATCAAGCCAGTGCATGTGCTTATGGCCATGATGGCTATTCGTGGAATTTATGAAAAGCATAATGTTCAATCTTTAAACCATGGCATTGGTTTTAACACTGCGGCAATTGAACTGATTTTACCGACCTATGGTGAGTCTTTAGGTTTAAAAGGAAAAATTTGCCGAAATTGGACACTAAATCCGCATCCAACCTTGATTCCAGCCATTGAAACAGGTTGGGTAGAAAGCGTGCATTGCTTTGGTACCGAACTCGGTATGGAAAAATATGTTGCTGCTCGGCCTGATGTTTTCTTTACAGGTCGTGATGGCGCTTTACGTTCCAACCGTATGATGTGTCAGCTTGCAGGCCAATACGCTGTTGATCTATTTATTGGCGCAACTTTGCAAGTTGATGGCATGGGCCATTCTTCGACTGTCACCAAAGGACGTTTAGCTGGTTTTGGTGGAGCGCCAAACATGGGGCATGATCCGCGTGGTCGTCGTCACGATACACCTGCATGGCTAGATATGCGTTTGCAAGGTGCCAATGAAACTGAAACCTATTTGGCACGTGGTAAAAAGTTAGTGGTACAAATGGTGGAAACCTTCCAAGAGGGAGGTAAGCCAACTTTTGTAGATCGTCTCGATGCGATTGATGTTGCTAAAACAGCAGGCTTACCTTTAGCACCGATCATGATTTATGGCGATGATGTCACTCACTTACTCACCGAAGAAGGCATTGCTTATCTATATAAAGCAAGCAGCCAAGAAGAACGTCAAGCCATGATTGCTGCGGTAGCAGGTGTGACCAGTATTGGTTTAACTCAAGATCCGAGAACAACAGCACGTTTAAGACGTGAAGGTTTGGTGGTCTACCCTGAAGATTTAGGTATTCGCCGCACCGATGCCACACGTGAGCTTTTAGCGGCGAAAAATATTGCTAACTTGGTGACATGGTCAGATGGTTTATATCAACCACCTGCAAAATTCAGGAGTTGGTAATGATGGCGCAAGTTCAATATCAAACGCTCAGCGATAGTCAGCTTTTGGCAGGTTTAGCAGTAGAAGCTTTGATTGATGAAGTGAATCTGACACCGAAACCAGCTTTGGTTGATCGCCGTGGTAGTGGTGCACATGATGACCTGACTTTGGAGTTAATGGAGCGCTCTGCAAAAAGTTTAAGGCCTATGTTTGATGCAATGGCCCAAGCTGCAAAGCATCATGGAAAAGTCTGTTTGGCCTTGCGTGAAGACATTGGAGAAATTGGCCGTCATGGTGAAAAGACCATGAGGTGGGCGACAGATGGTGTAAATACACATCGCGGCGCAATTTGGGCCTTAGGGTTAATGGCTACGGCAGCAGCATTAGCGCGCACGAATCAACAATATTTATCGGCTGTTGAGCTATGCCAGTTAGCAGGTCAGATTGCCCAGCTTGAAGATCGCTTTATTCCAAAACAGGCTTTAAGTCATGGACAACAAGTACAGAAAAAATTAGGCATCTTAGGTGCCAAAGAACAGGCACAACAAGGTTTTCCAACGATTGTGAATTTTGGTTTAAAGCAACTTTATCAAAGTCGCAGTAAACCCATGAAAGAAGAGTTTGCTCGTCTAGATGCATTACTTGCGATGATGACTGATTTGACTGATACCTGTGTGCTTTATCGCTCTGGAACATCTGGTTTAAAGCGTATGCAACAAGGTGCTCAGCAAGTACTCGATTTAGGAGGGAGTTCAAGCTTGGAAGGCCGACGTGCTTTGCATCTTTTAGAGATTGATCTGCTTCGGATGAAAGCTTCCGCTGGTGGTGCCGCAGATTTGTTGGCAGCAACACTATTTATAGATCGTGTTGAGCAGACATCTGTCAAAAAAATAAAGAAGGATTTTAATTATGGAAACACTTCATTTTGAATTTGTGGCGACAAAGCCACCTGTAAAAAAAGCACTAGTAGGATGTGTCGGCTCGGGCGATTTAGAAATTTTGATGGAACCTGGTGAAACAGGCAAAGCTTTTATTCAGGTAGTGACTTCGGTAGATGGCAGTGCGGCACGTTGGCACAATCTTTTTGAACGGATTTTTACTGCGCAAATACCGCCAGCGGTCAATATTGATATCCATGATTTTGGTGCCACTCCCGGTGTCGTTCGCTTACGTCTGGAACAAGCATTAGAGGAGATTGCCCATGACTGATATTCAAAGCTTGTTAAATAAACAAGATTTTATTGAACTCAGCGCAAGAGAGCGTGCTAAAGCATTATTAGATGAAGGGACTTTTCGAGAGTTACTCGACCCATTTGCCCGTGTTATGTCGCCTTGGTTGATTCAGCAAAATATTGTCCCACAAGCCGATGATGGTGTAGTGATTGCAAAGGGAACTATTCAAGAACGCCCAGTGGTTCTAATTTCTATTGAAGGCTTATTTCAAGGTGGAAGTTTAGGCGAGGTGGGCGGTGCCAAAATTGCGGGTGCCTTAGAACTTGCGGTTGAAGACAACCTGAAAGGCATTCCAACAGCAGCAATCTTACTTTTAGAAACAGGCGGCGTTCGTTTACAAGAAGCAAATCTGGGCTTGGCTGCAATTGCTGAGATTCAGGCTGCAATTGTGAACTTACGTCAGTATCAACCTGTGATTGCTGTGGTTGCAGGCAGTGTAGGGTGCTTCGGCGGTATGTCAATTGCAGCTGGACTATGTAGCTATATTGTAATGACACAAGAAGGACGTTTAGGTTTAAATGGTCCCCAAGTGATAGAACAAGAAGCTGGTGTACAAGAATATAACGCCAAAGATCGTCCATTTATATGGAGTATTACGGGTGGTAACCAGCGTTTCGCGAGTGGTTTGGTAGATGCTTATGTAGATGATGATCGTCAGAAAATTCGTCAGCAGGTTATCGATTATTTAACTCAAGGCGTGCCTCAGCAGCATCGTAGTTCAAATTACTCATTCTACTTAGCGAAGCTACAACAAGTTGATATTGCTGAACAGATTACCCCAGCACAAGTTCAAGCTTTGTATCAAGGAGAACAAGCATGAATATCGCCGTTGATACATTAAAAGCTTCTACTCGTGGTGCGCATTGGTTTAAAGCACTCACACAGGGTTTTAAGGCAGTTGAAGGTTTTCCAGCTTCTGTTTGGGTAGCTGATGGTCAGATCGATCAGCAAGTGGTGCGTGTGATTGCAGTTGTGCAAGACAGCAATAATCTGTTCCCACGGGCAAAACAAGGTGAAGTTGGACTCTTGGAAGGCTGGAACTTGGCAAAAGCAGTTGATGACGTGATTCAAGCCGATGCAAAGGCTAAAACTAAACGCGGTATTTTATGTCTGGTTGATGTCCCAAGTCAGGCGTATGGGTGCCGTGAAGAATTATTAGGCATTCATCAAGCTTTAGCGGGTGCAGTAGATAGCTATGCTAGAGCCAGATTGGCAGGTCATCCAATTGTGAGTTTATTAGTTGGTAAGTCGATGTCTGGTGCTTTCTTGGCACATGGATACCAAGCCAATCGTATTATTGCCTTAAAAGATTCAGGTGTTATGGTGCATGCAATGGGTAAAGAATCTGCTGCACGCGTTACCTTACGGTCAGTTGATGAGTTAGAGCAATTGGCATCAAGCATTCCACCAATGGCTTATGACATTGAAAGTTATGCCACGCTTGGTTTGTTATCTGAACTGTTATTTGTTGAAAACCCTGAACAACCGACAAATGATGATCTTTTGTTAGCGAAGCAGGTGATTGCTCAAACGTTTAAAGAAATTAATGCTGATCAATCTAAAGGATTGGAACAAAGACTTCACGGCCAAAACCGTCAAATGTCTAAAAGGGCCCGTGAATTATTGCGTGAGCAATGGTCATGAAACTTAAGCTCGAAGCCCATGATTTACTATGGGGTATGACGGTCAATTGCTTGGCCGATGATGCCCCACTTTGGGTGAAAGAGGTGTTACTACGCGGTGATCCCGTTGTAATTCGACGGGAAATTACTCCTGAAGATCAGGTGGCTGTGGGTATAAGAGGACAATTTCGCTATCAACGATATGCAGCGCAAATGCCAAGATCTTTAATTAGCAGACAGCTTAAACCTGAAGTACTAGCTGAAGTAAATCCAAGTTACTTTAAACACTTGGCAGAACGTTTACAGAGTATTTCTAGCATTATGAAAAATTTTTCAGGATGTTGGGGATATACAGGAAGTTTCGGGTTTGAACTGGCAACAGGCATTAAAACAGTAACCCCGCAAAGTGATATAGATCTGTTGATTCGAGCGGAACAACCTTTTGCCAAAAAGCAGGCGATTGAGCTACTCGAAAATTTTCACCAAGCCGGGCTCAATGTGGATATACAGCTTCAACTTCCACAAGGCGGTTTGGCGTTAAAAGAATGGGCGAGAAATAGCGGAAAAGTTCTATTGAAACGTCCTGATGGTGCTGTTTTAGTAGAAAACCCATGGAATTAGGGAACAGATATCATGGCTTCAATTTGGGTCTATCCGGGTCAAGGTGTGCAACGAAGCAATATGTTGCACGATTTACCTCAAACCGCTCTGGTCAAAGAATACCTTGAGCGTGCATCGGATGCACTTAAAGAAGAAGTCTTGATGTTGGACAGTTCGGCAGCATTACAGTCAACGCGTGCAGTACAGCTGTGTTTGCTTATTTCCGGTGTGGTGAGTTCTGCACTATTAAGTGCGGAAAACTTAACACCAGATTATGTTGCAGGTTTATCAATTGGTGCATGGTCAGCGGCGGTTGTAGCAGGAGTTTTAGCCTTTGAGGATGCCGTTCGTTTGGTTGCCTATCGCGGTGAACTTATGCAAAACGCCTATCCGGTTGGCTATGGTATGACCGCCTTGATTGGTGCAGATCGTTCAGCAGTAGAAGTATGGGTGAAACAAGTTTATGAAATAACGCCAGAGGTGTTTGTTGCAAATATTAATGCACATAACCAGAACGTTATTTCAGGAAGTTTTGAAGCCATGGACCAAGTTGCTATTTTGGCAAAGCAACAAGGCGTGATGGCAAAAAAATTAGACGTATCGGTGCCATCGCACTGTGAATTATTAAGTCAGCAAGCAAAGCAACTTGCAGCATCTATGGAGGGAGTCACTTTAAATCAACCTAAAATTCGATATTTAAGTGGTTCAACGGCTCGTACACTTAGCAGGCCAGAACAGATTAGAGATGACTTAGCTTTTAACATGAGTCGAACTGTAGATTGGGAAAGTACCATCCAAGCTGCATGGGAGCGAGGTGTAAGGTTGCAGATTGAAGCTTTGCCGGGAACGGTGCTTACTACACTTGCACGTCGAATATTTAAAGAAGGAACTGTATTGTCATTTCAGGGAACACGTTTAGACAGCATTCAATTGGCAATGCAAAACGAAAATAAAGCTTCTTTGTAATTACAATACAAATTAAAAATTGAGTAATAACCCAAGGATATGAGGGATTTACAATGATTATTTATGGAACAGCAATATTAGCGATCTGCCATTTATTAGGCGACTATCTTGGTAACACCTTAGGCATGCTATTAGGTGTTAAAGCAAATGTCGGTGGCGTTGCTATTTCAATGATTCTCTTAATTTTGTCTAAAGAATTGTTGGCAAGAAAAGGTTACTTACCTCAAGTCACACAATTTGGCGTTTTATATTGGTCTGGTATGTATATTCCAATCGTTGTTGCGATGTCGGCAGGTCAAAATGTCGTTGCAGCTTTATCAGGTGGCATGTTAGGGCTAATTGTCTCTATTGCATCGTTAATTGGCACGGTTTTAGTCATCCGTTATTTAAATAGAATTAGTGGCGACTATGAAACTTATGAATGGACGTTAGAAAGTAAAGAAAAAATAGCCTAAGCAAATATAAACTACAAAAAGTTCAATCAAAAAGGAATTAAATGATGGACGCTATAATTGCTGTGTTATCAAAAAATGCATTAGTTACTGCTCTTGCCGTAACGGGTTTAATGATGTTTGTTTCCCATTTACTCTCAAAATATTTGACGAAGGGAAAACTACAAAGCTCTGCAATCGCGATTACTTTAGGTTTGGTTGTTGCTTACTTTGCAGGGGTTTATACCCAAGGAACCAAAGGTGTTTCTGACATCGCTATTTTTTCTGGTTTTGCGCTGTTGGGCGGAGCCATGATTCGTGATTTGGCTATTGCTTCAACTGCATTTGAAGTTGATGTGAAAGAAGTGAAGAAAGCAGGCAAAATTGGTCTAATTGCATTAATGCTTGGTTGTGTTGTGCCTTTTGCAATTGGGGTTATGGTTGCATGGGTTATGGGCTATCGAGATCCTATTTCTATGACAACGATCGGTGCAGGCGCAATGACTTATATTGTGGGTCCAATTACAGGCACTGCAATTGGTGCAAGTTCTGATGTCATCGCACTTTCTATTGCAATTGGTTTAATCAAGTCAGTTTTCTTTATGGTCGGTACGCCGCTGCTTGCTAAATTTATGTACCTAAAAAGTCCACGCTCTGCCATGGTGTTTGGTGGCTTGGCAGGAACAACCAGTGGTACGGCTGCTGGATTGGCAGGTACAGATGTACGATTGGTACCTTATGGCGCTTTAGTTGCAACCTTCTATACAGGACTAGGCTGCTTACTTGGACCTTCTGTATTTTTCTTAACGGTTAATGCGATTTTTGGATAAATTTTTGAAAATCTTATAACGGCAACTCATTATTTTTTAATAAGTTGCCGATATTTATCTTTTAAAATTAGTGGCGAACATTCGACATTCAGCAATCAGAGCAAGTAAGTTTGGATCTCGCTCTTTACTTTTTAAAAAGACCAGACCAATTTCTTGTTGCATGTGATATTGCTGTTTTAGCGGAATAAGTTTGACTGAACTTTCATAAACTGCAGAAATACGACCGGGTAATAGAGCAAAACCTACGCCTGAACTGACCATACTAATGAGGGTAAAAATATCATTGACCTGCAAAGCCACTTTAGGTGAAAAACCAGCTTTTTTAAAAATGATATCGCTGTCGTTATGAGTTGCAAAACCCTTGGTTAAAGTTAAAAAAGTTTCTTCTTTTAAAAGGCTTAAATCAATATCTTTAAACTCAGCATATTTTGAATCTTTATTGACGGCTAAAAAAATATCGTCGGAAAACATTGGCAAAATTTCAAAGTCATCATCTTGAGTGGTTTCATTTAAAGCCACGATAATGGCATTAAGTTCAGTTGCTTTAAGCTTTTTCACCAAATCCTGATTTGAACTGAGTAATAATTGAATATCAAGCTCACTACGTCTGAGTTTAAGACCGCTAATTACATTTGGAATTGTGTTTACCGTTAAAGAATAAAGGGAACCTAAATGTAAAACCTTAGCTGCAAAGCCTGCAGCTTCTCTAGTTTTATTTACGGTGATAAAAATGTCTTGTACGATTTTTTGCGCCCGCTCTTCAAATACATAAGCACTTTTTAAAGGAATGAGGTTACGGCCTTCGTTTTTAAAAAGAGGACAACGTAAAGCGCTTTCTAAAGAGTGTAGTGCTTTATGAACGCTGACATTACTGAGCTGCATTTCTGCCGCGGTTTTAGACAAATTGCCACAGCGCATAAAAGCTAAAAAAATCTGTATTTTTTTAAGGGTCAGTTCTTCATCTATTTCCATCTTAATTCCTTGAGCCTGTTTCCCTTAAAACTATAGATTTGAGCTATAAAGTTACCACAAAATAAAGTCTATAAAATTGTGCTTAGGTCGAACCATATCTTTATAAACTTGCTTCAACTTTTTGTTGAATAGTTTGGATGACTTGATCTAAAGCAACTTGAATTTTTTCGTTCCACTCAAAAGAACAATTGATTCTTAAATAATGCTGCTGTGCGGGTAAAACACTAAAGAGTGGGCTTGGCGCAACGCCAATGTCTTGTTGGATGAGTTCTTCATAAATTTGCATGCTATCGAGTTTATGAGGCAATTTAATCCATAGAAAATAACCGCTTGGGTAATAATAAATCTCGCAGGTCGCGGGCAGATGTTGCTTCAAATAGTGGTAAAACTGCTTTTTATAACGTTCAAGTGAAAGTCTAAGTGTGCGCAAATGCTTTTCATAATGATGATGAGATAAGAACTCAACCAGTGCATTTTGAATGAGTGCATTTACTGAAATAGTACTCATGAGCTGCAAGTGTTGAATATGGTCCGAAAATTTACCCGCATAGACCCAACCTACCCGAAAAGCTGCCCCTAAAGTTTTAGAAAATGAAGAGCAGTGCAGTACCAGATTTTGTTGGTCAAAGTACTTCATCGAAAGTGGTTTTTGCCCGCCATAATAAAGCTCTTCATACACATCATCTTCAATTAAGTAAATCTGGTGTTCATGAAGCAGTTTGGCAATTTTATATTTAATCTCATCACTGAACGTAAAGCCAATCGGGTTATGGGTATTCAGCATGAGCCAACACACCTTGATAGGATATGTTTGAATAACTTGCTCAAAAGCCTCTAAGTCAAAACCATATTGCGGATGTTCGGGAATGGTAATGACCTTAAGTCCTAAACGTTCAGCAGCCTGCCAAGCACCGTAAAACACGGTTTGTTGCAATAGAATATAGTCGCCCGGTTTGGCTACTGCTTGTAAAGAAAGATTGAGCGCATCTAATCCTCCTGATGTAATGACAATGTCATCTGGATCGGTCTGTATACCTTGCATACAATAGCGCTGAGCAATCAGTTTTCTTAAAGCTAAATTACCGGGAGGTAAGCTTGCTGTCTGGTCATAGCTTTGTCTTTGCCGAGCAAGTTGTCCCATAATTTGAATAAGTTTGGGAGCAGCTAAAAGCTGACTATCTGGAAAAGCTGAACCAAAAGGTACGACAGATTCATGTTGAATTGACTTTAGGTATTTAAAAACTAATGAGTTAATTTCGATTTTAGAGTTTAGTGAAACAACTGAATATTGCTCGAGTGGCTTTAGTGCAATTTGCTCGGCAACGAAGTAACCAGACTTTTCCTTTGAATAGATCAGCCCTTGTGATTCAAGTTCTTGGTAAGCATTCATCACAGTCATTAAGCTAAACCCAGAACGTTGGACCTGATCTCTTAATGAAGGTAATTTCTCATGTGCACTTAAAGTACCACTTTCAATAAGTTGGCGAATGCTATGCGCGAGTTGTTCTGATTTATACATGTATGAGCTGCACGAAAGAATAAAATAAAAGATGCACTGAACCCATAATAAATGCCGCTTGTAGAATCTACAAACGGCATTTGTTTATAAGGATGGGTTTACTTTAAGTAAGGGGCAGCATAAATCAATATCACTTTAAACAAACCTGCAATCACAGCTAAGGCTAAAAAACCACCAAGCCATAACAGAATAAACCATTGGGTTTGACTGAGTTTAACTGACAACTTTTTCATAACACCCCCGTACCTTAATGATAACCTTCATCACCTACACGAACTTTGTCACGGAATACCCAGTAAGACACAACCGTATAAGTAATAATGATTGGAATCAGAATAAGTGCACCCACTAAAGCAAACATCTGGCTGGAATGAGGCGCTGCCGCCTGCCAAATCGTAACTGATGGTGGAATGATATTTGGCCATAAGCTAATTACAAAACCAGTAAAGGCAAGGAAGACCAATGCCAAGGTATATATAAATGGTTTGTGGTCTTGCTGTTTTTTACATGCCGATAAAATCAAGCCAACAAACAATAAGACCAAAATAGGCACAGGACTAAAATAAAACAGATTTGGTAAAGAGAACCAGCGATCTGCAATTTCAGGGTGTGTTAAAGGTGTGTATAAGCTGACGGCACCAAAGATAATAAGCAGCGCAATAATTAACTTTGGCATAAGCTCATACATACGTTGCTGCAAGCCTTTTTCAGTTTTCAAAATGAGCCAACCACAGCCTAAAGTGGCATACATCGCAACTACACCAATACCTGTGAAAATGGAGAATGCAGTAAGCCAGTCAAAAGGGCCACCCGCAAAAATACCATTTTCCGTTTTAATCCCTTGAATATAGGCCCCTAAAATAATCCCTTGGAGGAAGCTCGTTAAAACTGAACCCCAAATAAAAGCTAAGTCCCAAAGATGTTTGGTTCGATGAGCTTTAAAACGGAATTCAAAAGCAACTCCACGGAAAATCAAGGCAATCACCATGAAAATAATAGGCAGGTAGAGCGCAGATAAAACTGTTGAATAGACTAGAGGGAAGGCTGCATACAAGCCAGCACCCCCAAGTACCATCCAGGTTTCATTGCCATCCCAGACAGGAGCAACGGTATTCATCATCACGTCACGTTCTTGGCTATTCTTAATGAAGGGAAACATAATCCCGATTCCTAAGTCAAAGCCATCCATGACCACGTAAATTAAAACACCTAAACCGATAATACCGACCCAAATTAAAGAAAGATCAATCATGACGGTTCTCCCCAGAGTTTTGTTTGCTGTCAATATTTTCATCGACTGCACTAAGTGGACGCATCGGTGTTTTGAAGTGACCTACGCCACCTGTTTCCATATTTGGTGTGTCGATAAATACAGGGCCTTTATTAATGAGTTTTAAGGTGTAGTAAATACCACTACCAAAAACGATGGTGTAAACCACCACAAAAATAAAGAGACTTAGACCCACCTGATCTGCCGAAACAGTATGCGATAAACCATCTTTGGTGCGCATAATGCCGTATACCACCCAAGGTTGACGGCCTACTTCGGTAGTAATCCATCCAGCCAGCATTGCCACATAACCTGCTGGCCCCATCACTACAGCAAATTTATGAAACCATGATGTTTCATAGAGTTTTCCACTTTTACGCAGCCAAAGAGCAATGAGTGATAAGGTGACCATAAGGACGCCAAGACCTACCATGACTCGGAAACTCCAGAAAATAATGGTCGAGTTTGGACGATCTTCAGGTGCGAATTCTTTTAAGCCAGTCACTTGCCCATCTAAACTGTGAGTCAAAATTAAACTACCCAAATATGGAACACCCACTTCAAAGTGATTTCGTTCTTCTTTCATATCTGGAATGGCAAATAACAGTAGCGGCATAGGCTCGTTATGATTGGTTTCCCAGTGACCTTCCATCGCAGCAAGTTTGGCAGGTTGATGCTCACGAGTATTTAAACCATGGTTATCGCCAATTACTACTTGTAAACAAGAAGTCACCAGTACCATCCATAAACCCATCGAGAATGATTTTTTAACCAATTCATCACGACGACCTTTTACCAAGTGCCAAGCAGATGTTCCCACCACCAATAAAGATGAAACCAAGAAGGCAGCAGCACCCATATGTGCAAAGCGGTAAGGGAAGGACGGGTTGAAGACAATAGCTAGCCAGTCTTTTGGCACAATAATGCCATTTTCGATGGCAAAACCTTGCGGTGTTTGCATCCAGCTATTGGACGATAAAATCCAGAACATCGAAATACATGTTCCGATGGCAACCATAAGCGTTGCAAAGAAATGGGCTCTAGGACCAACACGGCCCCAGCCAAACAGCATAATGCCTAAGAAACCTGCTTCTAAGAAGAAGGCACTTAACACTTCATAGGTAAGTAAAGGACCAGTAATACTTCCGGCTACTCGTGAAAATTCACTCCAGTTGGTACCAAACTGATAGCTCATTACGACACCGGAAACCACTCCCATACCAAACGCAACGGCAAAGATCTTAATCCAGTATTTAAATAGATCTTTATAAATTGGGTTTTGCGTTCTTAACCATTTCCACTCTAAAACTGCTAAAAAGCAGGCAAGTCCGATGGATGTGGCCGGAAAAATAATATGGAAGGATACTGTGAAAGCAAATTGTATTCGCGCTAATTCTAGAGCGGTTAGACCGAGGCTCATAAACTTTCCCCCTGTGAACTAGCTGATGATGATTGAATGAGTTAAATACTTATTTTCAGGCAAAAAAGTACTCTGGCGATTAAACTTACTTCTGTGATAAATGTTCTTAGCAAGTAAAATGCCAACAGGGTAAAGCAATATAATTGCTTGATATTTCAATAGAATAGGGCGATTGATTGTTTTCAATCTGTTAGCAAAGTTTATGCTTGATGTTGCATTTGTAAAAATGCATGTTGCATTGAAACATTGATGAAATATCTGGCGATATGCAATAGATCGTCTCATGAAAACTACCTACCTTAAGAAGTTTTCTTAATCATGCACTCGCTCTATTTGTATATGTAGATACAGAAATTTTTTATAAAACTATAACAGTTCAGTATGGTTTCGAAGGTGTGCTATAGTTTTTTTTCAATCATCTGTAGCTACATATTAAGTCCTCTAAAGTTCAGAATAAAAATGAACAGGATTTACCGTCGACCTAAACCAACTTTCAAGACTCAATGTGAACGCTGCTTTAGATTTTATTTAAGCACATGATTATGTTCTTCTTTTCTATTTCCATTGTTGTTTTGCGTAGGGTCCGGTTGCTGCGTGTTTCTTAAAGACCTAAGTGTAAGTGTAGCGCTTCTAAAATAGCTTGGATGTTAAAAAATGTTTATCACATCTCAACTGAATATCATTCATAAAATTATTAAAAATCAGACTATTTCCACTTCGGTAGTAGATCAGTTGGAACAGTCTTATGTGAATCTTGAAGCAACCCTACTTAGAGCGAAAGTACTCAGGGATTTTTCTAAAACTCAAATCGTGTATTTAATTCAGTCGCATATTGAGCCACAGCAAAGTAGTCTGGCTTATCTATTCTCGCCATTTATTTTTGCGAACTTAAACAAGGCTGCTATTTATACAACACCTGCAACACCACCTGTGCTTACTATTCTGAATAAATACTATCAAGCAGACAAGAAGGTCGTATTTAAGATAGATGAAGTTTTAGAAAGCCTAAAAATATATCTTGATTTAGAATTAATAGAGATGGGAGAAGCTGACTTTATTTATTTAAAATTAATCAAAGCATTGTGTCGAAGTGATATCTCTACAGTTTTTTTAATCACCCATTTAGAGCTTGATTTAGAGGCTTTAAAGCAACTTGAACAGTTCTTAAAAATAAAAATTCATTGGGTAAAAGTCGTAAAAGATGAGGGTCTAAAAGGTGTAGATCAGTTGGATATGCGAAAATTATTATTTAAAAATAAAGATGAAGCATATGTACAGTTATGTGCTCATTTTGCGCAAATGAATGCAGCACTGGTCGGCCTATGCGATACCTTTACTACTAGTCAAATGACGCACTTAATCGATGATATGTTTTATTCAGAGCATATTTTCGAAAAACTTTCTGTCTATTCAGAATATATGCAAACCTTATTGCAAAGTCAGCATAGTCTTACCAAGAAAGAGATCGCTTAGGGCTGTCATGCTTTTAATTGGTGTTATATCAAGATTGAATACTGTTATAAAAAAATAATCGTTTTCATGTGAAATAAATATTTTATGGTAAAAGCAAAGCAATATTGGTTTTACTTACATGACAAATTTAAATTTTGAGCATCATCTCGGTTCATTAACTCACGCTGCACTGAGCCAGGCTTCTATCATTTCGCGGGTATGGGGTGAAGGACCGTCACCACGGTATGATGAATTGGCAAGTAACTTCAGACCGACGTTTGCCCGTATTAAAGAAGGGGCTTTAATCCGTGAGCAGCAGCATATTTTGCCATATGAACAACTCCAGTGGCTCAAAGATATTGGTTTTACACGATTACGACTTCCAAAAGCTCATGGTGGTTTTGATGCAACTATTCCTGAACTATTTGCATTGCTTATTGAACTTGCAGAGGCCGACTCAAACTTACCGCAAGCTTTGCGTGTGCATTTTGGTTTTACTGAGGATGTCTTGGTAAGTAAAGATAAAGCGTTTCAGCAGCGTTGGCTGAGCCGAATTGCCAATGGGGAAACTGTCGGTAGTGCATGGTCTGAAGGCGGCAAAGAGTCAATCGATCAGTTTGAAACGCACTTATATCGAGATAGTGACGGAAAAATTCGCGTTAAAGGCAAAAAATACTACACCACAGGGAGTCTATATGCAGACTGGGTGGATGTTGGGGTAACAGATTTAAAAGGAGAGTCTGGCTCAGTTGTTGTTCGCCGTGAAGATGAAGGTGTCGAAATTGTCGATGACTGGAATGGCTTTGGACAGCAGCTCACTGCAAGTGGTACGGCATATTTCCATGATGTATTGGTCGATGAAGCTGAAATTTTACCTGATGATGACCGTTTTAAATATTCAGCGGCTTATTATCAACTGGTCCAACTGGCAATCATTACAGGTCTAGGGCGTGCTGCAACCTATGATGTTTCTCAAGCTGTAGCAAAACGTACCCGAAACTACACGCATGCAAATGCTCAATTTGTAAAACAAGATCCGCAAATTTTACAAGTCGTAGGACAAATTCGTGGCGCAGCTTACAGTGCAGGAGCGATTGTTGAAAAAGTTGCACAAAGCTTACAGCGTGCTTATTTGGCTGCATTTCAAAATAATGAACAGCTTGAAGAAGAACAAAATGCACTTGCCGAGCTTGAAAGTGCGCAGTCTCAAACGGTCATTACTGATTTAATTTTAAATGCTTCTACAATTTTATTTGACGCTTTGGGTGCTTCCGCAACAGATAAAGATTTAAGTTTAGATCGGTACTGGCGTAATGTGCGGACTTTAGCTTCACATAACCCGAGAGTATTTAAAAATCGAATTATTGGTGATTTTAGTGTGAACGGCACATTACCACCGTATCAATGGCGAATAGGGAATGTTGCTAAATAATAATTGATAATTGTAGATATTAAGCTGCTATTTTTAGTGGCTTAATATTATTTTTATTGTTTTAATTAAATTATAAAAATCTATTAGAATAAAATCGTATTTTGTTTGGGGTATATATTATAAAGAAAATATAAAAATTGCTTTAGTATAAGAATTAAATAAAATGCTGGTTGTTATTTTATGACTAAGAGAATTAGTTTTAACGCTTTTGAAATGAATTGTATTGCTCATCAATCTCCTGGATTATGGCGACATCCTCAAGACCGATCTGTTGAATATAAAGATTTAGAATATTGGACAGATTTAGCCCAAATTCTTGAGCGTGGTTTTTTTGACGGTATTTTTATTGCAGATGTACTTGGTATTTACGACGTTTATCATCAAAGTGCCGAACATGCCTTAACAGGGGCAGTGCAAGTTCCGGTCAATGATCCGCTACAGATTGTGCCAGCGATGGCGGCAGTCACAAAGCACTTGGGTTTTGGTGTCACAACTTCGATTTCCTTTGAGCATCCTTATCCTTTTGCTAGACGTATTAGCACGCTAGACCATTTAACCAAAGGGCGAGTTGGTTGGAATATCGTGACGTCTTATTTGGAAAGTGGTTCAAAAAACTTGGGTCTAAAAACTCAGGTTAATCATGATAATCGTTATGATATCGCCGATGAATATTTAGAAGTCCTTTACAAACTTTGGGAAGGGTCTTGGGAAGAAGGTTCGGTACTTCGTGACCGTGAAAGCGGTATTTTTGCTGACCATAAAAAAGTGCATCCAATTCAGCACGAAGGTAAATACTTTACTGTACCGGGCATCCATATTTGTGAGCCATCACCGCAGCGAACACCAGTACTTTATCAAGCGGGGGCATCTTCACGTGGGCAGAAGTTTGCGAGTCAAAATGCCGAGTGTGTATTTATTGCAGCGCCGTCTAAAATTGCCACTAAAAAAGTGGTACAGGGCATTCGCCAGAAATTGGTTCAAGAAGGCCGCGACCCGTACTCAGTTAAAATTTATGCACTTTTGTCGATTGTCACTGATGAAACAGATGCAAAAGCACAGGCTAAATTTAAAGAATATCAAAGCTATGGAAGTTACGATGGCGCTTTAACATTGCTGTCTGGCTGGTCTGGTGTGGATTTTTCACAATACCAGCCAACGGATAAAGTTGAATATATTCAAACCAATGCCATTCAATCTTTACTAGATTCTTATGTAAATGCGGACCCAGAACGTGTTTGGACTATTGAAGAAATTGCAAACTGGAACAGCTTAGGCGGTAATGGGCCAGTATTGGTGGGTTCGGCAGAAACCGTTTCGGATGCTTTACAGCAATGGGTTGAAGATACCGATGTTGATGGCTTTAACCTTGCCTATATTTTGGCTCATCAAACCTTTGCCGATGTGGTTGAGTTTATTGTTCCAGAGTTGCAAAAAAGAGGGGTATATCAAACTTCGTATACACAAGGAACATTAAGAGAAAAATTATTTGGTGCTGGGCCATATTTGCCTGAAAATCATCGTGGTGCAAAATATCGTAATCTAAAAGAGTTAAAACTTGCTGAGGCGAGTTAATATTTTGGAAAGTCTTTAAATAAATAGTTGGTTAAATACCAGCTATTTATTTTGTCTTTTTATATCGGTTTTACTTCTGAGTTAATAATGAAAAGATAATTCTATAATTTAGATTAAAACATCAGATTAATTTGTTTTTGTATGGTGCGAATAATCATTATTTTGTTTCTGTGATTAAAATACAGGAATTATTAAGTGAACACACAAGAACTCGATCATAACCACCGTTATGAAATTAAATCTTCCGATGATGTTTCACAATTAATTTCAAAATTTGCAGGGAAGGGCAAATCGAATAAAGTTATTTGGTTGGCACTAATTGGGGTGTTTATTGATGCCTATGATTTAACAACGCTCTCTTTCGGTATTGAGCAAGTCATCTCAGAGTTTTCTTTAAGCCCTGTTATGACTGGTGTGGTGGCTTCAGCAATTGTCTGCGGAACCATTGTGGGGAACCTGATTGGTGGTTGGCTGACAGATAAAATTGGCCGTTATCGAGTCTTTATGGCGGACATGGTGCTCTTTGTCATTGCGGCAATTGTCGCAGGCTTTGCACCAAATGTATGGGTTTTGATTTTAGCCAGATTTATTATGGGAATTAGTGTGGGGATTGATCTGCCTGTGGCAATGTCCTACTTATCTGAGTTTTCCAAATTTAACGGTAGTAGCAATAAGGCAGCGCGTTTAGCCGCATGGTGCCCAATGTGGTATGCCGCTTCTTCGGTGTGTTTTGGCCTAGTTCTGGCGCTTTATTTTCTTTTACCCCCTGAGCATAGTAACTGGTTATGGCGAGCATCTTTAATTTTTGGAGCAGTGCCAGCGTTACTCATTATTTTTATTCGGGGTAAATATTTAACTGAGTCACCCATTTGGCTTGCGAATCAAGGCGATTTAAAAGGCGCAGCTCAAGTTCTACAAGAGTCTTATGCAATTCATGCAGTCGCTACAGTTGAAAAAGTAGAAAGAACTGCTGAAAAGAAAAAGCGTGAGGGTTTTGCTGTTTTATTTAATAAAACCTATTTGCCAAGAACTATTGTGGCAATTGTGATTCATATTTCGGTGGCATTTCAGTACACGACGATTGCTTTCTTTTTACCTTCTATTTTAACGCGGTTCTTTCATACCGATGTCTTGACGACCATTACCACCACACTTGGGCTTAATTTATTGTTTGCATTTACAGGCGGACTATTAGGCGTATTTGTTGCTAGCAGATTTAAATCTCGTCATGTGTTGCTCACGGGTTTTTTACTTCAGTTTATTGCCCTCATTGCCTTGGCATTCATTGGTGAGCCTGGTAATAGCTTTTTACTCTACACCGCAGTTGGCATGCTCGGTTTGTGGCTTTTTGCGGAAGGCTTTGGTCCCGGCGCACAAATGATGGTTTATCCAACAATGGCTTATCCTGCTTCGATTCGTGGCGTTGGGGTCGGCTTTAACCGTGCGGTAACGGGTGTTGCTCAAGCAATTGCTTTGTTTGTTTTACCAATCTGGATGGCGGGTTATAAAACCGATGTTTACCTGATTATTTCTATCTTTGCGTTTATTCCTTTAATTGTGATTGGACTGCTAATTAAGTTTGAGCCTACCGCTCAAGATGTCGATGTTATTGATGAATCTTCTCCAGAACTTTCTCTCAGTAATTCACCAGTAATTGACTAAAGTGAAAGTAGATATCTAAAGAAAATAAAGGCCAACATCTGTTGGCCTTTATTTTAAGCGTTAGAAGTAGTAAGCAAAAATCACAAATGCTTTTTTGTTCCATTTATCATTGCTTCCGCCAGCCGCAAGACCTTCACTGTCTCCTAAATATGGATCATGTTTACCCATCAGCAACTCGGCTTGTACTGTCAATTTTTGATAGTTAAATGCAATGCCGGGAATAAAACGGGTAGAGTCTTTAAAGCCATCTTGCTCTTTTCGATAAGAGCTGTAGTTTAAATACGGGCGAACAGAGGTAATTGGGCCAAACTGCCGAGGAAATAAATAGCTCAGTTCGGCTGAATAAATCTGACCTTTGGTTGCCGAGTTAAATGAATAATCGAAACCACCCAAGGTCAGATGATCTTTATATTGATTGTCGGCATTATCAATGTTTTGATAACCAGCCAAAAGCTGTAAATTCCATTGGTTGTAATTGGTATTGCTAAAAACCGAATAAACTTGGCGATCGCCATCTTGCCCTGAACGTTTATTTTCAATGGTGGAATACCATGCGGAGGCGCCAAGTTGAGTAGAGAAATTTTCTTGGCCTAAGATATTTTTAAAGGTATGCGCACCGCGAACAACAATCGAGTTCTTTTCTTTGGTATTAGTGCCTTCTGGTACAGAGTCATCTGCATTGACAGGATTGATACTAAATCGACTCGAGTCTTTGCTTTTACCTCTATAAGTGCCACCATCGGTAGGATAAAAGGCGAGTTGAGCTTCATTGATTCCATCATTGAAATCATATTTCACCCCAAGGTTATGTACATCTTCCCAGCCAGCACTATTGGCAATACCTAAATAATAAGTATTTCCCCAAAAGCGGCCCAAGCCAAAAGGAACAGGGTTTAAGCCAGCAATAATTTTACTGTTGTCATTAATTTTATAACCCAACCATGCATCAGTGAGCCAATTTGCATCGCCTAAACGTCCATAATATTCATAAACCCGATAATCTAAACGGCCAATCCATTTCGGGGAGTTGTAGTCCAGCCATAAGACCGCGTCATTAAAAGAAAATTTACTGGTAGAAGGTTCAGAGTCAAAATCATAAACATATTTAGCCCGAACAGTACCACTCACTTTAAGTTGGCCTTCTTCAGCATTACCAAAGGTAAGCGCTGCATGACTTGAGAGGCTGAGTGTAATTAAAAACGTTGTAATTAATGTTTTTTTCAAAATTTGAGAATGTTTAAACAAAAGAATTTTTCTCCTCTTAAAAATAAAAATTAAATTTGCGTCATGTATAAACCAGAAAAAGATTTGTCCAAATCTCAATATTTGCAGAAGTTTTAAGATAAAAAGATAATAAAATCTGATCTTTATAAAAAATGGCGAAAATTGATTAGATGCAAAACGTCTAATGCGATAGGCCAAAAGAAAAATTGATTAAAGGCGAGTAGGATAAAATACTAGAGGGTATATGTCAGGCTTTTCCAATCATATGATTTGGGAATAACGTTTTTACTTATTGATATATAAGTATTTTAATTTTGTATCTATTCTATAAGATTACTTAAAATTTGCTTTTTACCAAAAGATAAAAACTTATGAAGAAAAGTTATTTATAAAAACTAGATAAGCAACTCATATTTTTTTATTTTTCATTATAAAGCCAGCTGCATACCATAGGCTTATATTATTGAAAGATCATGAAATTATGAGCACGAAGACCAAACCGCTGATTGTCACGGCAATTGTTATCGTCGCAATTGTTGCATTTATCGTATGGCAAAATAAGAAAGACAATAATACAAGTGCTTCAGTTCGTGACAACAAACCTGTTGTGATTGCTTATCAAACTGGGGTTGACCCAAGCAAAGTTGCACAGGCTAACGGAGACTATGAAAAAAATAGTCAACGTAATATTAAATGGAAAAAATTTGATGCAGGCTCAGACGTTGTTAACGCTCTGGCTTCAGGTGATGTCGTACTTGGCAATATTGGCTCAAGCCCACTTGCTGCTGCAGCAAGCCGCAATTTACCGATTGAGGTATTCTTAATTACTTCAAAACTTGGTGCGTCTGAAGCACTCGTGGTAAGTAATAAATCAGGCATTAAAACTCCTCAAGATTTAATTGGCAAAACCATTGCTGTACCTTTTGTTTCAACAACCCATTACAGCCTTTTGTCTGCACTTAAACATTGGAATATTCCAGAAGACAAAGTAAAAATTATTAACTTGCGTCCACCTGAAATTTCAGCTGCATGGGAACGTGGAGATATTGATGCTGCCTATGTGTGGGAACCTGCTTTAAGTAAAGCCAAAGCATCTGGTACGGTTTTAACCGACTCAAAACAAGTGGGTGAATGGGGTGCTCCAACTTATGACTTATGGGTGGTACGTAAAGATTTTGCAGAGAAAAATCCTGACTTCTTAAAAGCTTTTGTTAAAACCACACTTGAGCAACTCGAAAAATATAACCAAGACCCAGCTTCTTACGTTAAAGATGCCGATAACGTGCTAAAAATTGCACAGTTAACAGGTTCAGATGCAAAAGATATCCCGCTTTTATTAAGTGGAAATATTTACCTTGACCGTGCACAGCAAAAACAAACGTTAGATGGCGAATTCGCACAAAATATTTTTGATACAGCGAAATTCTTAAAAGGTCAGGGCAAGGTCGATCAACTGAAAGCCGATTATAAAGGCAATGTGAATTCTTCATTTTTGCAGCCTTAAGGAGTTGTCATGAGTGTATTAGAAGCCAAACATATTCATCTGACTTTTCCTAAACAGCAAAAGCCAGTTTTACAAGACATTAACCTAACCATTGAAGAAGGCTCTTTAACCGTAATTTTAGGTGAGTCAGGTTGTGGCAAAACAACTTTGCTTAATATCTTGGCAGGATTTCAAAAGCCAAGTTCTGGTGATGTGCTTGTAAATCATGAAGTCGTAACTGGACCAGATGTAACTCGTGCTGTTGTATTTCAAGATCACGCCTTACTTCCTTGGTTGAATGTTGCAGATAATGTTGGCTTCGCTTTGCAGTTAAAAGGTTTAAAGCGTGCAGAGATTGAGAAACAAGTGAGGGCAATTTTAAAAATTGTGGGTTTAAGTCACGTTGAAAAAGCCAATATCTGGGAGCTTTCCGGTGGTATGAAACAACGTGTTGGTATTGCCAGAGCTTTGATCAGTCACGCGCCGTTTATTTTATTAGATGAACCTTTTGCGGCATTAGATGCTTTTACGCGTGAAAACATGCAGCAGTTAGTGCTCGATTTATGGATTCAACAAAATAAAAGCTTCTTTTTGATTACTCATGACATTGAAGAAGCATTATTACTCAGCAATCAGCTGGTACTAATGACAGCGCATCCAGGCAAAATTGTAGAAACTCTACACCTCGATTTTGCCCAAAGATATCGTCAGGGCGAGTCTATTCGCTCAATTAAATCGGATTCTCAATTTATTCAGCTCAGAGAACAGCTATTTGAAAGTTTAAGGGCACAAAAACAAAGCGGTAAGGAGGCGTTACCTACATGAACACTAAAGATAACGTCTATGAATATGACAAAGCAGAGCTTAAACCTGAGTTAAATGTGCAAACAGAAAATGCTTCATTTCTATCGTCATTTTTTGAAAAGCACCACACTTTGGCAGTTAGCATAATCAGTGTAGGAAGTGTGGTTGCGCTCTGGTTCCTCATTACTGCTTTGCACGTCGTACCTGAACTATTTTTACCGAGTCCACAGGCAGTATGGCAAAAATTTATATCGGTCAGTCAAGAAGGCTTTATGAAGGCAACTTTGTGGCAACACTTGGCAGCCAGTATCTCTCGTGTGTTTTTGGCTTTGATTGCAGCCGTAGTGATTGGTGTTCCGCTGGGTTTATGGATGGGGCTGAACAAATGGGTTCGCGCTGTTCTAGATCCTTTGGTTGAATTATTACGTCCAATTCCACCGTTAGCTTATTTGCCATTACTTGTTATTTGGTTTGGTATTGGCGAAACCACAAAAGTACTTTTGATTTTCTTCTCGATTTTGGCGCCTGTGATTATTAGTAGTGCGCACGGTGTATTAAGCCATCAGCTGAATCGTGAACGTGCGGCATTGTCGTTAGGGGCAAGTCAGTCACAAGTCTTTTGGCATGTCATTTTACCAACGGCTTTACCTCATATTATTACCGGTATTCGTATTGGTCTTGGGGTGGGTTGGTCAACATTAGTTGCAGCAGAGTTGGTTGCAGCGGACCGCGGTATTGGTTTTATGGTGCAATCGGCAGCGCAGTTCTTAATTACCGATACGGTGATTCTGGGCATTATTGTGATTGCGATTGTCGCGGTTAGTTTTGAGCTGTTTTTACGTTGGTTACAAAAACAGTTTTCTCCTTGGTATGGTCAGCAGTTGTAGTAAAGAAGATGAATACAGTAGTAGCAAACTTAAATGTAGAAGTGATCAAGCCTACCATTGGCGCAATTATTCACGATATTGATTTGAATGCGTTAAATGAACAGACAACGCAACAAATCCAGCAGGCTTTGCTTGATCATCAGGTCATTTTTTTTCGAAAGCAACAATTAGCACCACAAGCACAAGCAGACTTGGCACGTAGTTTTGGCACCTTACATGTGCACCCGATTTATCCTTCAATTGAAGATGTACCTGAGGTGATGGTGCTCGACAGTTGGAAACAAGATTTGCGTGACAATGAACTTTGGCACACAGACGTGACTTTTAGTAAAACTCCACCTTTAGGTTGTGTGTTGCAAGCCATTAAAATTCCACCTGTAGGCGGCGATACATTATGGTCGAGCAACACAGCAGCTTTTAAAGGGCTGCCGCTTGAGTTACAGCAAAAACTACGTGGCTTAACTGCAACACACGATATTCGTAAGTCTTTTCCACTTGAGCGTTTTGCCCATAATGAAGAAGAGCGTGAAAAGCTTTTACAAACCTTTAAGCGTAACCCGCCAGTGGTTCACCCAGTGGTGCGTACTCATCCGGTTACTGGTGAGCCTTTGTTGTTCGTAAGTGAAGGCTTTACCACTCGCATTAATGGGTTACCTGAACAAGAAAGTGAGCAATTACTTAATTTCTTGTTTGAACATGCGACCCAAGAGCAATTTCATTTACGCTGGAAATGGCAAGACGGTGACGTCGCGATTTGGGATAACCGTTGCACACAACATAAAGCATTATTTGATTATGGCGATGCTCATCGCATCATGCACCGCGCAACGATTAATGGCGATGTACCATTTTATAAAGAAGAACAACAGCCAGAGTTAGCTGAAGTTTAATTCTTTGGTTTTTAGCCGTTTCAATTCCAACGCAGCGTTTTGAGTTGGAATTGAAACAATAACTCTTTAGCGCATTCCAAATCCTGACAATATGCCTGTGTAGTTCTTTACAGGAGGTGAAGCCCAATCACCAATTTTGCTGGTTTTTAAATTTAATTGGACTAACATTTCAGCTTGTTTAACGGCTGCTGCAACGCCGTCAATAACGATTACATCTAACTCGTTTTGTAGCTTTAGACATAAATCACTCATACCTGCACAGCCCAAAACAATCGCATCGCTTTTATCTTCTGCGAGCGCTTTTTTGCACTCATCTCTTATTGTTCGATAAGCGGCTGAGTCAGGAAGCTCCAACTCTTCAACTGCGATATCACATGCCCGAACATTTTTGCAAAATGGCGTAGCGCCATAACGATGTGCCAGATGCCAGCTCATATTCACTGTGCGTTGTAAGGTTGTGACTACACTAAAACCAGTACTGACATAACTTGCAGTTCGCATAGCTGCTTCAGCAATCCCAATCACAGGTGCTGACGTCATTTCACGGGCAGCGTAAAGCGCAGGATCACCAAAACAGGCAATGATATAGGCATCTACACCTAGAAGTTCACCTTGGCGGATTTCCTCCAGCACACCTACGGCACTTAGAGCTTCATCATAATAACTTTCAATCGTTGCAGGTCCCATTTGAGGACTCACAGCAATAATTTGAGTATCAGAATTTGCGACTATCTTTGCTGATGCAGCAATTTTGTCAGTCATGCTTTGGATGGTATTGGGATTAATAATTTTAATTTTCATTGTACTTTTACCTTAGTCATTGCCGATTTAGCATGGCTAAGCGGTTGGTTAAGAAATCGGTAAATGACAAAACCAAATCCCATACCAATAAACCATGTGAAATTAGCTAGCCCAGACAGTTGTGGTAAAAGTACGCAGAGAATAGGAATTAATGAAGCTGGAATTAAGGCATAAAAAGCAGAGTGGTTATAACCATTTTTGTACCAATACGAGCCTTGAGTATCTAAAGTATATAAATCATCTACCACGATTTTCTGTTTTTTAACGAGGTAAAAATCGGAGAGCAATACACCAAAAAGTGGACCGATAAATGCACCTAAAATATCAATGGTATAATGGATCACTTGAGGGTTATTGAACAAATTCCATGGGGTAATGAAAATTGAACCTACTGCTGCAATCATTCCACCCATACGCCAGCTAATTTTGCTTGGTGAAACATTAGAAAAATCAAAGGCAGGTGAGACAAAGTTCGCAACAATATTAATCCCAATGGTGGCAATCATTAAGGTCAAACTCCCTAAAATGACTACAAATGTATTATCCAGTTTTCCAACCATTTCGACAGGGTCAGTAATGAGCTTGCCGTAGACTGGAAGCGTTGCCGCAATACACACCACAGTAAGTAACGAAAAGCCTAAGAAGTTAATCGGTAGTCCAAGAAAGTTCCCCATTTTAATGGCATTAAAACTTTTGCCATAACGAGAAAAGTCACCAAAGTTCAGCATAGGCCCTGAAAAATATGAAACAACAAGCGCAATAGCACCAATCATGACTGGTACAACCGCAAACCCGTCGTATTGAACACCACTCAAGTTTAAATCAATATTTTGCCAGCCAGCTTTCCAGATTAGCCAGACTGCCATGGCAAACATTACAACGTAGACAGCCGGACCTGCCCAGTCAATAAATTTACGAATGCTGTCCATGCCAGACCAGAAAACAATCGCTTGTAGTAACCAAAGCAGCATGAAGCCAACCCATCCTAAATAGGAAAGCCCAAGAAAGCCGTAAGTTGAAACATCAGCATAAGCTGTCCATTCTGGAAAGAATTTTAAAATGACCAATAAGAAAGCACTTGAGGCCAGATAGGTTTGAATGCCATACCAAGCCACAGCAATAAGACCGCGGATAACAGCAGGAATATTTGCACCAAGCACACCGAAAGTGGCACGACAAATCACAGGATAGGGCGTACCAGTTTGTTGGCTAGACTTGGCAATCAGATTGGTAAAAAACTGAACTATGGCAATGCCGATAAGTAAAGATAAAAGTACCTGCCAGCTATTGAGCCCGAGTGCAAAAAGGCTCCCAGCCATGACATAACCGCCGACACTATGAACATCAGACATCCAGAAGGCAAAAATATTATAAGCACCCCAAGTTTGCTTTTTTAAAGGAGCTAAGTCTTGATTTGTTAGCTTTGCATCATAAGAAGGTTTAATTATTGCTTCGGTATTATTCATCTTGAACACTCACTTCCCTATGTTGGGCGGGCACGTTCTTCAGCAGCTTGAAATACTGACTAAAAGAATGAAATTAAAATTGTGCACAATGTGTTATTTAGATTGTGCATAATTCATTGAGCAAAAGTTATGCCAAACTAGAGATGTAGTATTGATGAGTGATTTCGCTTGATACGATTTTGGAATATGAAGAGAGAGATTTATAAACTGAGACGGGCTTAATTTTTTATAAAAAGTAAGTAAATTTAGGTGTATAAGTAGATATTTAGAGATCTAATATTGAATTGTTCAGCTCAGTATATATGTTGTGAAAGTTAGAGAAATATTCCCAAATGCTTAAGTTAAACTTACACTCTTCAAAAGAGATAAAGTTCTAAAAAAGGGGGACGTTAATAAAAATGGAGAAATCAATGTCATCGAGTGCACCAAAAAAAGCCGTAGAAATGAGCAATGATGAAATTGATGACCATATATATAACGCTATTGTAGATGCTATTTTAAATCGACAACTTGCCCCTGGTGCACGTTTAGTTGAAGCACCTTTATGTGAAGCTTTCGGTGTAACACGAGGCGTGTTAAGACGTGTTTTTGTCAAACTTGCCCATGATAAGGTTATTGAAATTCAGCCCAATCGTGGGGCACTCATCGCAAAACATAGTGCTCATGAAACAAAAGAGGTCTTTGAAGCACGCAGCATGCTTGAAATCGCTACTGTAAAAAAGCTAGCTCAAAAGTCACACAGCCTAGATTTTAGTGAGCTTCGAGGCTTGGTCGATCAAGAGTCTAAAGAGCGTTTAGCTGGAAATTGGGCTGAGTGGATTAAGCTATCAGGTCAATTTCATTTAAAGCTAATTGAAGCTAATCAAAATTCGATCATGTCTAGTTATTTGCAGACGCTTATTGCGAGAACTTCGTTATTAATTGGATTGTATGAGATTCCAAAACATAATAATTGTTCGGCAGATGAACACCGTGCAATTTTAGATGCCATTGAACAAGGCGATGAAAAGCGCGCAACTCAATTGATGGAAGAGCATTTAGAACACTACGCAACTACATTTATTGAAGAAAACAGTACAGTGTCTGCAGAGCAAAATTTATTAAATTTATTTAAAAATAAGAAGATTGAAACGCCGCAAACTAACTAAAAATTATGGGCCAATTCCTATGGAAAAGGCCCAGATTGGTTATTTTATGGGAACGATTTGACGTGTTAAAAAATCAATAAATAGTTTTACTTTCTTCGATAAAATCTTACGGTTTGGCCATGTCACATATAAGTGAAGTGGCTGACTAGTGTAATCCTCCAAACATTTCTGTAATTTACCTTCTTTGTAGTAAGGCTCTGCAATAAACTCTGGAAGAAAAACAATACCGTGATTCTTTAGACACATATCTAATAATAATTCACCATTATTACAGGTCATCACAGGGAAGCAATTAAAAGACACTTCTTTGTGATCTTTTTGAAAAATCAATTTTTTATGTCGGCTATCTTGATAGTAAATCAGAAACTTATGTTCTTTAAGTTCTTCTAAAGAGGTTGGTAGTCCATGCTGATTAAAATACTCAGGCGCTGCATATAAATATCGTTGATAGGTATTCAAAATTTTACTATTTGCCAAATTTGGAGGAGAACCATCAACGCGGATTGTTAAATCAAATTTATTATTATTCGTGTCTAATAGCTGATCAGTCATGAATAAATCAATTTTAATGCTGGGATATTTCTCTATAAAGTCTGAAATAATATGTTGAAGAAAAATATTGCTAAAAGACATGGGTGTATTAAGCTTGAGTTCGCCTTCAGGGTACTGCTGATTGTAGCTAATTTCATAAGCAGCCCATTCAAACTCACTTAAAATGACTTTGCTATGTTGATAAAATTTTTCCCCACAAGAGGTCAGGTTCATCTGTCTTGTTGTTCTGGTTAATAGTGTAGTTCTAAGGTCATTTTCAAGGTAGCAAACACGTTTGGCCACTAAGTCACGAGAGATGTCGAGTGCTCTGGCTGCGCTACTAAAATTCCCATGTTCTACGACACTTACAAAAGTGGAAATACAGTCTAATCGATCCATGGATAAGCGAAAGTTAAAAATATATATCTATGATTAAACTATAAAAATTAAAAAGCAATCATTGTTTTGATTGTATTCGTACAGCATACAGATTCGAGCTGATTTGCTGTCTATGTTTTTACATTTTTATCTGTTTTGATAATAAGCAGAAGGCAGTTTTAAAAGCCTCATTTAAGGAATAATGGAGTTTACCCATGAATAAATCACTTTTAGAACAATTATCACCAACGAATTGTCAGGTTATTTTTATTGATCATCAGCCACAAATGGCTTTTGGGGTACAGTCAATAGATCGCCAAGTATTAAAAAATAATACGGTCGGGTTAGCAAAAGCAGCTAAAACATTCAATATTCCTGTCACCATTACCACGGTTGAAACTGAAAGCTTCTCCGGTCATACCTATCCAGAACTTTTAGACGTATTTCCAGATGCTCCATTACTAGAACGTACTTCAATGAATTCATGGGATGACCAAAAAGTACGTGATTCACTTGCAAAAAATAATCGTAAAAAAGTAATCGTTTCAGGTTTGTGGACTGAAGTGTGCAATAACACCTTTGCTTTCGGTGCCATGCTTGAAGGTGATTATGAAATTTATATGGTCGCAGATGCCTCTGGTGGTACATCGAAAGAAGCACATGACTATGCCATGCAACGTATGATTCAAGCAGGTGTTGTTCCGGTAACTTGGCAACAAGTATTACTTGAGTGGCAACGTGATTGGGCAAATCGCGATACTTATGATGCAGTCATGGCAATTGTACGCGAACATTCAGGTGCTTACGGTATGGGTGTGGACTATGCTTATACCATGGTACATAAGGCGCCTGAACGTACAACTTCAAAACACGAAGTACTTGCACCAGTTCCTGCAAAATAAGAAATAGTTGAGTTAAGGGTATTTCGATATTTAAGTTGATTTATTCGATTTTTGACTATATTGGATAAGCGGAAAAGCCATCTGCAACTGTTCGAGGCAGGACAAAATCTGAAAAGATTGTAATTGAACGAGTTTTGCAGATCTTGCGCTGCCTTAATGGCAGCTCAGGTTTTGGTTACTTTTCCCGAAAGAAAAGTAACAGAATTAACTCCTCTTATTGGATGTAAAACGGTCAGACTCCGTCGTGTAAAATCAAAAAAGAATAATGAAATATATTTGTTGCTATACCTTTATTTTTTAAAACAATAATTCACAAGAATGGAGTTCAGAATGACCGAAATAAGCCTCATACTCAAAAACGGTAAAATCACAACACTAGATCCTCAGAACCCGGAAGTACAAGCAATTGCGATTGCAGATGGTAAAGTTCTCCGCACGGGTACAAATGATGAGATCATGAAGCTCGTAACACCAACAAGTAAAGTTGTAGACCTAAATGGTCGTCGTGTTATACCGGGGCTAAATGACAGTCATTTGCATATTATTCGTGGTGGTCTCAATTACAATATGGAGTTGCGCTGGGAAGGTGTGCCATCCGTTGCCGATGCGTTACGCTTACTCAAAGAACAAGCAGACAATACTCCAGCTCCCCAATGGGTTCGTGTAGTAGGCGGTTGGACTGAATTCCAATTTGCTGAAAAGCGTTTACCGACTTTAGAAGAAATTAATAAAGCTGCGCCAGATACTCCGGTATTCGTTTTACATCTATATGCCAGTGCGATGCTCAACCGAGCTGCGCTTGATGTATTAGGCTTTAACAAAGACACGCCAGACCCGCCGGGTGGCAAGATTGTAAGAGATGAAAAAGGTGAGCCAACAGGACTGTTGCTCGCAACGCCATCCGCTATGATTTTGTATTCAACCTTAGGTAAAGCACCGAAATTGCCAGTTGAAGATCAAGTCAATTCAACTCGTCATTTCATGCGTGAGCTGAACCGATTAGGCATTACTTCTGCAATTGATGCAGGCGGTGGCGGTCAAAATTATCCTGAAGATTATGATGTGATTAAGCAATTACACGACCAAAATCAAATGACCGTACGTATTGCTTATAACCTATTTGCTCAAAAGGCAGGCCAAGAGCTTGATGACTATCGCCGCTGGACAGAAATGACATTTCCGGGCGATGGTGATGAACTATTTAGAATGAATGGAGCCGGTGAAAACCTGACGTGGTCTGCGGGTGACTTTGAAGATTTTTATGAGCCACGTCCAGATTTACCAGAAAAAATGGAAGGTGAACTCGAAGCCATTGTAGAGCACTTGGCTGAAAAGAAATGGCCATTCCGTATTCATGCAACCTATGATGAAAGCATTAGTCGGTTACTCAATGTATTTGAGCGCGTAAATGCCAAACAGCCATTTGCGACCCGATTTATTATTGATCATGCCGAAACTGTATCTGAGCGCAATATCGAGCGTATTGGTGCGTTGGGTGGTGGTATTGCCATTCAACACCGTATGGCATATCAAGGTGAAATTTTCGTAAAACGTTATGGTGCCGAAGCCGCTCAGGCAACGCCACCAGTTAAAAAAATGTTAGAACTCGGTGTTCCTGTGGGTGCGGGAACAGATGCGACTCGTGTTGCGTCTTATAACCCTTGGGTGTGTTTGTATTGGCTGACTACAGGTAAAACAGTTGGTGGATTACCTTTGTATGATGAAAAAAATCTATTAGACCGTCAAACAGCCCTCAAACTCTGGACGAAAGGTTCGGCATGGTTCTCGGGTGAAAAAGATATCAAAGGTTCACTCACAGCAGGGGAACTTGCTGACTTGGTTGTGCTGTCAGATGACTACTTCAAAGTTGAAGCAGAAGATATCCAGTGGATTGAGTCTGTACTCACTGTTTTAGGTGGCAAGGTGGTGTACGCAGGGGCAGAGTTTAAGCAAGATGATCCGCCGTTACCGCCAGCATCTCCAACATGGTCGCCGGTAAAACACTTTGGTGGTCAGTGGCGTTTATCTGAAAACCGTAATGCACCATCCAATGAGTCATTACAGTCACAAAGTGCTTTGTGTGCATGTGCTAATAGCTGTGGCATGCATGGACACAGCCACGCTTGGATGCTTGACGTTCCTGTAAACGATAAAGACAAAAAGTCTTTCTGGGGTGCACTCGGTTGCTCGTGTTTTGCATTTTAAATAAACAGTATGGGAGCCTGCCGCTTTAAATGGCTTGGTTTTCTAAGGTATGTACCATGAAAATGTACTTATTATCTTTGGCTGTAGGATTGCTTGTTGGTGTCTTATATTATGTTTTAAATGTGAAGTCACCAGCTCCACCTCTTGTTGCATTAGTCGGTTTATTAGGCATGGTAATAGGAGAGCAGCTGCTTCCTTTTATTAAATCCTATTTTTAATCCGTTTCATTCAAAAAAGCTAAGTGGTGCCATGCCATTTAGCTTTTTATATTAATAAATATCTTCAATTACTTTATACGATGGCCTTGCTGATCAATAATCACTTCACCGTCTTCTTTTACAAAATAGCCTAAGTTTTGTGTATCTAAAATATCTAAGACAACCTCAGAAGGGCGGCAAAGTCGTGTGCCTTTTGATGTAACCACAAATGGACGATTAATTAAAATTGGATACTGCACCATAAAGTCAATTAACTGTTCATCGGTCCAGTGGTCTTGTTCTAACTCTAAATCTTTGTAGGGATCTACATTTTTACGAATGGCTTCCCGTACATTTAAGTTTGAATCCTGAATGAGTTGGATTAGTTCATCTTTACTTGGAGGTGTTTGTAAATATTCGATAACGATAGGTTCAAGCCCAACATGACGAATAAGCGCCAATGTATTTCGTGAGGTTCCACAAGCAGGATTATGATAGATTTTCACTTGATCGCTCATGATAAATTGATCTTCAAATTAAGATATTGCATTTATATATGGATATCCGTATATTTGCAATAACGAATATATTTTGTTGAAGATATGATCAACCAAGTCGATTTCTTTAAATGTCTATCTGACCAAACTCGGTTAAACATTCTTAAATTAGTTCTAAACAAACAAAATATTTGTGTTTGTGAGCTAACAGAGCAGCTTGAGTTGAGCCAACCCAAAATTTCTCGACACTTAGCTTTACTAAGAACTCATGGCGTATTACTGGATGAAAGAAAAGGACAGTGGGTTTATTACAGCTTAAATCCTGATTTACCTGTATGGGCTTTAGATATTTTAAAGGTGATAGAAAATGACGAAATTGAGGCAAGGGTAAAACAACAAGATCATTCTTCTATCACTACAACATGTTGTGATTAATCTTTCTAGATTTTTGTCTTAAAAATTCGGATTTTCTTAGTATAAGTGTATTAGTCATTTGTGTGTATTGAGCAAAATTAATCAATTCTTTCTTCGAGTAAAACATGACCAAACAAGGGCTTTCCTTTTTAGACCGAAATCTAACGCTATGGATTTTTATAGCCATGGCTTTAGGTTTAGCCATTGGAGTTTTCTTTCCTCAGGCATCTGTGTCTTTAAATAAGTTAAGTGTAGATAACGTTAATATTCCAATTGCGATTGGTTTGATTTTAATGATGTATCCACCTTTAGCAAAGGTTGATTATGCTGCGTTACCAGAAGTATTTAAGGATAAGAAAACCTTAACTTTATCGTTGGTACAGAACTGGATTATTGCTCCAGTTTTAATGTTTATCCTTGCGATTGTTTTTTTGCATAACTATCCAGAGTATATGACAGGCCTTATTTTAATTGGCTTAGCACGTTGTATTGCAATGGTATTGGTCTGGAATGGCTTAGCTTGTGGAGACAACCAATACGTTGCAGCATTGGTTGCCTTTAATAGTATTTTTCAGATTTTATTTTTTAGCACCTATGCATGGTTGTTCTTAACTTTCTTGCCGCCATATTTTGGTGTGGCAGGGCAAGTGATTGATGTCAATTTCTGGACCATTACCCATGCTGTTTTAGTGTATTTGGGTATTCCATTTTTAATGGGATTCTTAACTCGTTTGCTTTTAGTTAAATCAAAAGGGTTAGATTGGTATCAAACCAAGTTTTTGCCAAAGATCAGTCCAATCAGCCTTATTGCTTTGCTCTTCACCATTGTTGCTATGTTTAGTCTAAAAGGTGGAGATGTAGTGAGTTTACCTTTAGATGTATTACGTATTGCGATTCCACTCACGATTTACTTTGTCGTAATGTTCTTTATCAGTTTCTTTATGAGTAAACGGATGGGGAATAACTACCCACGTACCACCGCTATTTCATTTACCGCAGCGGGAAACAACTTTGAGTTGGCTTTAGCCGTAGCCATTGCAACTTTTGGTTTGGCATCACCAGTTGCTTTTACTACAGTGATCGGGCCATTGGTTGAAGTACCAGTGTTGATCTCACTGGTTTCGGTTTCGCTTTGGTTAAAGAAAAAGTATTACTCTTAAAAAATCGCAAAATTTATTTGAACTATTTTCTAAAGATCACTAAAAAAGTGCCTTTATATAGGCACTTTTTATTGTCTGGCTTTTATACTTAGGTCATTGTCGGTAAAAGTTTTTGCATGAGTTCAATGAAGTTTGCAACTTTAGCTGAGTTTTTATTTTCTCGTGTAATCAAGTAAATAGGCGCATTTAGTTTTATTGAATCATCAAAGTCGCGATAGACGATTTCATGGTCCCAAAAGTTATGCATTGAAGCAGGCACAATACTAATTCCAATACCGGCAGCCACTAAATTGAGCGTCGCAGTAGGACGCGGTGCTTCTTGAATAATGCGTGGACTAAAACCTGCCCGATAGCAGCTATATAAAATATTGTCATATAAGCCTTGCCCTGAAGAGCGACGGTATAAAACAAAATTTTCCTCTGACAAGTTACTTAAACTAATTTTTTTCTTCTTTGTAAGCGGATGACCGATAGGTAAGGCCACCACCATTGGCTCATCTAAAATATGAAGATGCTTCAAACCAATATCTCGGCTAATCGGCGCTCTTAAAAAAGCAATATCAAGTTTTTCTGAAATTAACCAGTCCAGTTGCTTTTGACTGCCTGCTTCTTCAAGTTTGGTTTGTACAGCAGGGTACATTTCCCGATACGAACGTAATACAAGTGAAATGAGTGGATGCAAACCTGCGGAACTTGTAAAACCAATATTAAGCTGTCCAGTTTTACCTTGGCTAACGTCTTGCACCAATTTGGTAATATGGCGAGCATGCTCTAATAAAAGTTGTGCTTCTTTAAATAGTGCTAAACCTGCTTCTGTCGGTTCAATCCCGCGCGGTTGACGAATAAGTAACTGTGTACCGAGTTCTTCTTCAAGTTTTTTGAGTAAACGCGTTAGAGGCGGCTGTTGGATAAACAATCGGTTTGCTGCATGCGTAATGTTTCTTTCTTCAACCACTACAACAAAGGCATGAAGCTTATGTAAATCGAGCATAGAAATACCTTTAGGGTATGGTTAACGAAAATAAAAGCATTTGTAGATATACCACAAAAGTATCATTCTATCTTGGTCAGATAAAGTGAAAAGTAACGAAAATGAACCATGTTGAGATTGCCGTGCAGAAGGAGAGTGTACCTACCTGCACAGAGTTATTTTTAGGTTTTTTAACATTAGGTTTAATGGGATTTGGTGGTGTTTTGCCTTTAGCCCGCAAAGTTATTGTAGAGCAAAGGCAATGGCTAAGTCCTGAAAAGTTCACCGAGTTACTTGGTTTGTGTCAATTTTTACCAGGCGGCAATATTATTAATTTATCTGTTGCGATTGGCATGGAGTTTCGCGGTGTCCGTGGAGCAGTGAGCTCACTTATTGGTTTGATTCTTGCCCCTACCGTAATTGTTGTACTTTTACATTATGTTTATGAACAGTTCCAAGATAACTTGATGGTTAAGCATCTTTTCGAAGGTTTAGGGGCAGCAGCAGCTGGGCTTTTGGTTGCAACTGGATTGAAAATGATTAAGCCTTTATTACGTAATCCAATAGCGATGTGTGTTGTCGTAGCTGCAATTGTCAGTATTGCTTTTCTAAAAGTTCCTTTACTTTTGACTATGTTGATTTTATTGGCACTTTATTCATCTATTATTTGGAGACGTGTGTAATGGGCGCAGTTCTACTTGCTTTAGCGATCATTTTTACTCAGTTGTCTCTCATTGCATTTGGTGGCGGGAATACAATTTTACCTGAAATGCAACGCCAAGTAGTCGACATTCATCATTGGATGACGGCACAAGAATTTAGTGCTTTGTTTGCCATGGCGCAAGCAGCTCCTGGTCCAAACATGATGATTGTACCGTTGGTGGGATGGCATGTAGCAGGGTTGTCAGGTTTACTTGTGGCTTCCACTGCTAAATTTTTACCGTCATCTCTTATTACTGTATTTGTAATGAGAGGCTGGTCTAAGTTTAAAGACAAAAAATGGCGCCGTGTTTTACAGCTTGCTTTACAGCCTGTGACAGTTGGAACAGTGCTTGCCAGTGCTTGGATTATTTCTGAGGCGGCAGCAATAAATACTTTACTTATCATTATGGTAGTCATTGCGACTTTATTATCTTTAATTAAAAAAGTTCATCCCTTGCATGTTTTGATTGCTGGGGCTGTATTTGGTGTTGTGTTGCTCTAGTTGACCAGTTTGCCGATCTGCGCTGGGATAAGTTCAGGTTGGCTTTTTTTGATTTGAAGTAAGTAATAATAAAATCTAAAAAACCGATCAAATACATAAAAACATACTGTTTTACCTATTCATTGTTTTCACGTACTATGCATCTATTGAAAGAATTTGGATGCATTGGAGT
>NZ_KB849239.1:1020268-1452183 GCF_000368085.1 Acinetobacter nosocomialis NIPH 2119 | reverse complement strand
TGTACAACTGTACCTTACAAACAAATCATTATTGCCACAGGTGAAGGCGCTAAAGCATCACTCTCTGCGTTTGATTACATCATCCGTTCTGGGCAGTAATATTTAGTCTCAAAACAAAAGAGCCAAAGGATCACCTTTGGCTCTTTTTTATTTTTTATGGTTTATACAAACCATGTTCAACTAAATGCTCTCGTAAAATACGACGTAGCTCTAGTACAGCTTGAGGTGTTAACTGAATAGAGTGTCCACCCGGAAGTACTTTCTCAGACTTTGCACCCTCTAAGTGAGCGCTCTTATAAGGAACAATACCATCGGTAATGACATTTGGATCATCGCTTTTAGTAATGTTACCCATAATTGAATGGAAGACTAAGCCTTGGTGTGGATTAATATTTTCAGTGAGTTCCATAAACTTAGATTGATGGCTTAAGTCACTTGGTCCATTTTGAATCAGACCATTATCAATGTTATTCAAGAAATCTTTAACATCTAGGTTTTCAGTGGTTAGTGATGTCGCTACAGCAGATAAAAAAGCTCCCGGCAAACGAATAATTTTACGAGCAGCTAAAGTAAACCATCGATCTGCATAATCTGTACCTCTGTGAGGTGATGCTAAGAAAATTGCGCGATCAAAGTTAGCAATTGAATGCATTTGCAATCGTTCAGTCACCATAGGATGTTTTTTGAAGCGGTTCTGTTGACGTACAGTCATTAGCTTCAAAGCTGGTTGAGTAATATCACCATCACTGACCAGTAAACGGCTAATAATACCTCCCATACTATGTCCCACAAGCACGGCATCATGTGCAGCAGGATCACTTGGGTTTAACGAACCGAACGCTTGTTTTAATAGTGCATAAATTTGGAATCGACTTTCTAAGATTGGCATATTGGTCGAGTAGAAAACTTGCCAAACCTGATAGTTATCTCTTAAAACTGTATCGCCCATCACATCGTTAGTAAGAGCAATCCATGCCTCGGGGCTACTTGCTAAACCATGTACCAACACAATAATTTTTTTGTTTGGATTATAAGGTTCGAGCATATATAAATGCGGCATGGTTAAATGCTGATCACGATCAATCAGGCTTAAATAAGCGGCTACACCTAAGTTATTTTCAGCTAACCATAAACCATAAGGAGCCGAGAAGTTGGCAGCTAAAGGGTATTGCTTACCAGCGACATTAATATTATCTGTTCGATAAGGATCATAAACCCGAATTACAAATTCTGGATCATTAATAATTTCTTCAACAGTTTTGGCTTTTTTAGGTTCGGCAACAATAGTTGCTGCTAAATAACGTGCATGGTGAATATTCGGATTCACACCATTTTTATAGCTGTAATTGAGGGGATCTAAAATGTATTCATTAGTTTCTTCTTTTTCTGAACTTGGAAAAACAGCAACAAATTCAGAACCGAAACCATCACGACGGTTGATTGTTCTTAAACCAGAAAAGTTTAAGTTATAACTTGAAATTAATTTTTCTAACTTTTGACCAGTTAACTGTCTATGAAACTCAAAGTCAATTGAGTAGACACTCTTACCAATATGGATTTGTGGTTCTACCACATTTTTTTTAGGGTATCTTAGATCATAAATACTCACCATTTTAGCAATGGCTTGATTATAAAAGTCTCGTATTTGAACTTGCCTATTATCAAAAATACGATCGGTCGGCTGACGTTTTGTTGAAAATAAGTAGGCATAACTATAACGAATGCTCTTATCGAGTAAGCTCAATTGTTGGTCTAAGCAATCGTCATATTTGTTCTGAATTGCTTTTTGTTCATCAGAGGCTTTGTGCTTAGTGAACCGACTAATTTTACATTCGGAAGAATCTGATAAAGCCATCGCTTTTGCCAGATACATTTCACTCGCAGCAGATAAAAGCTGCTCATCTAAAATTTGTGGAAGATTTTTAAGCTGATTAACACAGGTATCAGGGGAATCTGTACAAGTTTTGGCTTCTTGTCCTGACATAGACAAAACGTTAAGACTTGCTTCACTCAATTTATCTTGGGTAAGAATACTATTACGTTCGTTTGCAATAGTGACGTTGAGGGCCTGTTGCTTAACATTTACCACCTGACATCCACTCAGAATTGAACCGAGGAGTATGACCGTGAAGAGCGCTGAGTTTCTTTTTCTAACAAACATTATGGTCAAATATGTGGATCAGTAATATGCAGATCATACAAATTTTAAAGTATTTTTCAATTGATCAAATATAAAAAAAGGGCTGTCAAATCAGCCCTTTTTACTAAGTTTATACTCTTATTTTTTTGCTGGTGCAGTTGGAGTAGCTGGTGCCATAGCAGGGTTTGTTAAAACTTGCCATACATTCCAACGACCTTGTTTTTCAATTTCTTGAATCAAACGATCTGCAACTTCAGCTTCGTCAGGATATTTAACCTTGTAGTTTTTTAAGGTCTGAATCGCGTTTTTCTTTTGTTCCATTGCAATATAGTTGTTTGCAGCAGCTAAATATGCTTCTTGAACATCACCTTTAATGGCTTTGTCTAAGTATGGAATAGCTTCACGTTGACCACCACCTTCAGACAAACCAAAACCAAACCAGAAATTAGTTTCTGGATCATCTGGGCTAATTTTTAAAAGTCTTTGAGCATATTCTAAAGATCTAGTGGTATGGGCAGTACCTAAATCAAGGTTACGAGCAAGTACACTTGCTTTAAATGCTCGAATTAAAATATCAAATGAAGCATTTGGATTAGCGGCTAAAGTATCTAAACGCTGAGTTACTTCTTTGAGTTTGCTCTCAAAACCTTTACGTTCTTGACGATCAGTAAAGCGAGGCGGGTAGTGACGAGCTTTACCTTCAACAAGTTGTAAGAAGTCATCAATTTCAGTCACGTCAATTTCATTATCGCCAGCTAAAACTGCATACTTCATCGAACGTTGTGAATTATTGATGGTAGGTACAATCAGTTTATTTGTATCTAATGTAAGCGATTTAGTTGGATCGTCCTGACGAGTGACCACCATTTTAGTTACAGGCTGTGCTGCGGCATCTTTTAAAGCAACTTCAAATGCAGGTGGAGCATCATAATTAAATGGATTTAACGCATAAAATGGAGGAGTAAGCTCTGGTTCCTTGAAAACAAAAGGTTCGATTTTTTGTTCTTTTACAGGTGCCATTGTACACGCTGTTAAACTAGAAGTTGCAAGGATTAAATACGCCAATGGCTTAAAATTCATAGGATCTTCCGTTCATTTTAGTAAAGTCAGATTTGGTACAGCTAAGTCTAGGAAAAGCTAAACCCACATGCAAGGGTAAGCGTGTTACATTATGAATCAAGAATATTACGTTTTTGATGTCTTGTTTTGTGCACCGCATTCACGACGAACTTCTTCAAGAATTTTTAGCTCTTCATCACTAAAAGGCTGTTCATCTTGGCTTTCTTTTTTGAAAGTGGGGTCAAGTTCGGATAAGCGTTGGCACAAATTATTCATACGCGTTTCATTGTGCTGAATACGGTCAAGTAAAACTCGCATTCCTTCTAAAATTGGGTCAGATTGATCAGCAGTAGTCGCATACGGAGCAAAACCGATACTTTGTGCATAATCACGGCGGCGCTCTTCATCTTTATCTTTAGTTTTGTCGGCATCTTTATAAATATAGCGAGCAGGGTTTCCAACGGCTGTTACACCAGCGGGTACCGCTTTTGTCACCACTGCATTTGAACCGACTTTAGCACCTTTACCAACTGTAAACGGTCCTAATATTTTCGCACCAGCACCGACAACTACACCATCTTCTAAGGTTGGATGGCGTTTGCCTTTATTCCATGTAGTACCACCTAGAGTAACACCGTGGTATAGCGTTACATCATCACCAATTTCAGCAGTTTCACCAATCACAACGCCCATACCATGATCGATAAAGAAGCGTTTGCCGATTTTAGCACCGGGATGAATTTCAATACCTGTTGCAAAACGGCTAAATGACGAAACAAAACGGGCAGTACCTTTGCAATCTTTTTTCCAAAGCTCATGTGCAAGTCTATGCAAGAGCAAAGCATGAATACCTGGGTAAGTGGTGAGTACTTCGAGTGTATTTCGTGCAGCAGGATCTCGCGCGAATACAGCCTGTATATCTTCTTTAAGCTGTTTAAGCATTGGATTGATCCTCCTTGTCCGATGATGCTTTTTTCCATTTGCCGCTTGTGAGGGCTTGAACTCGACTAAAAATACCGCGAAGTAAATGATATTCCATACGATCTAATTGTATACGACCAAATAAACGACGCAAGCGTAAAGGTAATAAACGTGGATTTTCTGGATCTAAAAATTCAATTTCAGTGAGCATTTTTTCCAAATGAGGATAAAACTCTTCCATTTGCTGCTGAGTGACTAAAGGCTCATCCCACTGCATGCTTTGACCTTGAGCAAGTGGCATTTGCCCATCATCAGAAACTGATTCTTTTTGCTCTAATACCGACATGCGAAGTTCATAACATACGACTTGAATCGCTTGAGCAACGTTAAGTACACCATAGTCTGAGTTTACAGGAATAGTAAGGTGATAGTTTGCTAACGCCAATTCTTCATTGGTTAAACCGCGGTCTTCACGTCCAAAAACGATCGCAATCTGTTGACCTTGTGAAGCTGCCTTAATTGCTTCTTTTGAAGCAGGGCGCACGTCAAGCAAAGGCCATGGAATAGTACGACTTCGCGCACTCGTTCCAAAAACTAAATGACAGTCTTTAATGGCGTCTTCGAGTGTTTCAACAATTTCAACTTGTTCTAATAAATCTTGTGCACCAGCAGCAAGCGCCTGAATATCTGGATGTGGATAGGTTTTTGGTGAAACCAGAACTAACTTACTCAAGCCCATTGTTTTCATTGCGCGTAAAGCACTGCCAATATTAGCTGGTAAAGTGGTATTGACCATGACAATACGCACTTGTGCTAATTGTTGTGACACGGCGGTGTCGTCAAACAAACTCATAAGATTTCCAGAAATTACGAATATTGAGAAACTTCGCTTTGGTATGAATCCAACGCATCATCAATAGTCATGTCCACAGGAGGTGAGGCAACAGGTTGTGGACGAACAGGTTCTGCTGCTTTAGCTGCCTTAGATTTTACCTGATATTCAATATGAATATTATCTTTACCAAAGTAATCTCTTAGTTTGGCAAGTAGTTCATCTAAAGGTGCGACTTTCCACTGCGGCCCAAGCTGAAGCTCAGCCTGAGCATAGGGTTGGTCAATCTGTAGTTGTATTGCAATATGCTGATGCATATCGACATTACAATAAGGCAATAATATATTTTGTAGATCTTTTGCCAAACTTGGTTGCATTAAATCATTAGTTAATTTGATTTGAATACTATTGGCACGTTTTTGTCTGATTTCATTTAAGCTAAATGCTTTGTTCAGACGTCCCATTGGACGATCAAAGCCTTCACGCTCATAAATCTCGCCTTCAAAGACAACTACACGCTCAACTTGAATAATATCTTTAAAGCGCTGGAAACGTTCGTGGTTACAGCTGACTTCAATACGTGCCGTTCCGTCATCAAGTACGATAACAACACGGTTCGGGAAATTCGCTACGTCAAGGACGAGTCCTGCATAAACTGTTGTTACACCGCGGCGAGTTGCGGTAATTTCATTAAGTTTTGCAGGAATAAAGGCTTTGAGTTCTTGGCGGTACACATCAATTGGGTGACCCGTTAAATACAAACCAAGTGTATCTTTTTCGCCTTTAAGACGAACCTCATCACTCCATGGCTTAACAGGTTTAGCTGGTTTACGTTGAACTTCTTCAACTTCACCAAATAAGTCCATAATACCGCTTTCACGGTTACTACGTGCCTGTTCAGCTGCTTGTACGGCTTCAGGCAATTGAGCCATTAAACTTGAACGTTCAATACCTAAACAATCAAGCGCACCAGCACGGATAAGTGCCTCTAAAGTTCGTTTATTGATTTTTTTCAAATCAATACGGTGGCAGAAGTCGAATAGGTCAGTATAAGGCCCTTGTTGACGACGTGAGTCAATAACAGACTGCATTGCCTGTTCACCAACACCTTTAATTGCACCTAAACCATAAACGATGGTTTTATCATCACTGGCATGGAAATGATAAGTCGACATGTTAACTGACGGAGGTAAGACCTCAAGTCCATTATTTCGACAGTCATCAATCAAAAATACGACACTGTCAGTGTTCTGCATTTCCGATGACATTACCGCTGCCATAAATTCGGCAGGATAATGAGCTTTTAACCATGCTGTATGGTATGCAACAAGGGCATAAGCAGCTGCGTGAGATTTGTTGAAACCATAGCCTGCGAACTTTTCCATATAGTCAAAGATATGGTTGGCTGTGCTTTCGTCAATGCCTTTTTGTCCAGCACCTTCAAGGAAGATTTGGCGTTGTTTCACCATTTCTTCAGGTTTCTTTTTACCCATTGCACGGCGAAGTAAGTCAGCGCCACCGAGTGTATAACCCGCACAAATCTGTGCAGTTTGCATTACCTGTTCTTGGTAAACCATAATCCCGTAGGTTGGCTCTAATACGCCTTCCAGCAATGGATGAAGATATTCAAAATCTCCACCATGCATACGGTGAATAAAGTCAGGAATCAGGTCCATCGGGCCCGGACGATACAAAGACACGAACGCAATAATTTCTTCGAATTTACTTGGACGTGCTTCTTTAAGCATTCGCTTCATACCGACGGATTCAAACTGGAATACCGCGGTTGTATTTGCATCGGCAAAGACAGAGTAAGCTTTAGGGTCGTCAAGAGGGACGTGTGAAATGTTTAAAGGGTCATTGCCACGGTTTTTATTAATATTTTGAATTGCATCTTCAATAACCGTTAAGTTACGTAAGCCCAAGAAGTCGAATTTTACGAGACCTGCAGCTTCTACGTCATCTTTATCGTATTGAGCTACACGGTTCGTACCGTCTGCATCACAAAGTACTGCAGAGAAGTCAGTAATTTTACCTGGCGCAATAACAACACCACCGGCATGTTTACCTGTATTTCGAGTAATACCTTCTAATTTTAATGCCATTTCCCAAATTTCACTGGCATCATCATTATCTGGGTTTGAAGGGTTGGTAACGATATCTTTAAGCTGAGGTTCCATCTCAATAGCGGTTGCTAAATCTACACCGAGTGGTTTAGTTGGAACCATTTTTGAAATACGGTCAGCTAGACCATAAGACTTACCTAAGACACGGGCAACGTCACGAATCGCACCTTTTGCAGCCATGGTACCGAAAGTTGCAATCTGAGAAACTGCTTCACGTCCATAAGTACGTGATACGTAGTCAATAACACGGTCACGACCTGCGATACAGAAATCGACGTCAAAGTCGGGCATCGATACACGTTCTGGGTTTAAGAAACGTTCAAAGAGCAAGTCATAACGAAGAGGGTCAAGGTCGGTAATTTTTAAGCTATATGCAACCAATGAACCAGCACCAGAACCACGGCCTGGCCCTACAGGGACGCCATTATTTTTGGCCCATTGAATGAAGTCCATGACGATGAGGAAGTAGCCGGGGAATCCCATTTTAAGAATGATTCCAACTTCATAATCAATTCGCTCATCATATGGCTTACGAATTTCTGGCCAGTCTTCACCACGTTTTTCAACTGGGTAAAGATAGTTTAAACGCTCTTCCAAACCCTCTTTTGATAAGTGTTCAAAATAGGTGTCGATGGTAAAACCATCAGGAATTGGGTACTCAGGTAAGAAGTATGTGCCGAGTTTTAAGCTGACATTACAGCGTTTAGCAATATGATAGGTGTTTTCAATAGCACTCGGGATATCTGAAAACAGCTCAATCATTTCATCTGAAGTTTTGAAATGCTGTTCAGGACTATACAAACGTGGACGTCGGTCATCTGCTAAAACATAACCATCTGCAATACATACACGTGCTTCATGTGCTTCGAAATCTTCTTTTTCAACAAAGTGCACATCGTTATGAGCAACTACCCCAATATGATATTTAGCTGCTAACTTGGCAGCTTCTTGAATAAAATCTTCTTCACCGGCACGATCAGTACGTGTTAAAGCAAGATAAACTCGATTGCCAAACTTTTCGATCCATTCTTCAAGTAAGGGTTCTGCTTTTTGCGGATTAGATGAGCAAAGCATTTGCCCAACATCACTATGTTGGCCAAGTAAAACAATAATATCTTGATGCTGCTCTAGAACCCATTCTTTTTGTACACAAGGAATACTGAGTTGCTGACCTTCAATAAAGCCACGCGAAACAATTTCAGTCAGTCCTTTCCATCCGATATCGCTCATTGCAAGCAAAGTTGCACGATGCTGGGCATCATTAAGACGGATTGTGCTACCCAAAATAGGCTTAATACCTTTCTTGAGGCAAGAGTTATAAAACTTTACAGCAGCATGAAGGTTAGATAAGTCGGTAAGTGCCAGCGCAGGCATTTCATCCTTTACAGCAGCCTTGACCAAGTCGGGTATGCGAACAATCGACTCTGTAATCGAAAATTCTGTGTAAATACCGAGATGAACAAACTGCATAAACCAATCCTTAATGCGACCGAAGCATAGTTTAACACGCAAAGTTCAAACGAAATGCTTAATATTTTGGCAACTGTTATGGATTTTAGTATTTAAACAGAATGTTGAGAACACGAAAGTAGAGGATTGATCAAAGATGTTGCGTCTTTTGAAGCAGGAGAAAAGAACCAGCCCAAACTGATTTGGGCTGGTTGAAAAATTTAGTACTGCCAGAACATGCGTTGAATTTCTTTAGCATCATTCGTCTTAGTAAGAGCTAAAGCTGCAAGAAGACGTGCTTTTTGTGGGTTTAAGTCATGAGCAGCTACCCAACCATATTTATCATCAGGTTGTTCAGCATTACGTAATACGAAACCTTGTGGTACACGTGATGAACGGATAATTTGAATACCGTCTTTATCATGAAGTTTTTGTAAAGTTGGAACAATATAGTTCGCAACAGAACCGTTACCTGTACCTGCATGGATAATCGCTTTAGCGCCAGCTTTTGCATATGCTTCATAAGCGTCAGGAAGCATAGAGTCTGAACCGTAAACGATTTGTACGAGTGGAAGTGCATCGCCTTTAATATTTTCAATATTAAATTCTGAAGCATTTGTAAAACGTTTAACAGACTGTCTGAACCAGTATGGTTTACCTTCAACTAATGTACCTAAAGCACCCCATTGGCTAACAAAAGCATTTGTATGAATGTTAATGCCTTTAGTTACATCACGTGCAGCAAAAATAGAGTCGTTCATGAGAACCATTACGCCTTTATTTTTTGCTTCATCAGAAGCTGCTAAAGCAACTGCGCTATAAAGGTTAAGTGGTCCATCTGCTGAAAGTGCAGTTGAAGGACGCATAGAACCAACAACAACAATCGGCTTGTCAGTGTGAACAACAAGATTTAAGAAAAACGCTGTTTCTTCTAAAGTATCTGTACCGTGAGTAATTACCACACCATTAACAGATGGCTTTTTAACAAGGTCGTTTACTTGACGAGCAATTTGTAATAATTCCTTGTCAGTAATACTTTCAGAAGCAACCTGTAATGCTTGAATACCACTCACATTTGCCAAATCTTTGATTTGTGGCACTGCATTGATTAAAGCATCAACTGGAACTTTTGCTGCTGTGTAAGTTGCACTATTTGCTGAGCTTGCACCAGCACCAGCGATTGTACCGCCAGTAGCAACGACAACAACGTTGTTTTTTGCGTAAAGAGGGAGAGAGCAGGCCAATAAGCCCATAGCTAAACCGAAAGATTTAACAGTTTTAGTCAACATCGAAAATATCCTTATGAAGTGACGAAGTAGAAGTTTGCTGAATACGCCTGCTTTTCCTAAGCAAAATACATACCATGTAAAACATATTCGCAACTTATTTGAATAAGAAGCATCCCTGAATATCATTTTGTTTCAACAACAATCATTTAGTCATTGCTCTTATTCAGCGCTAATAAATATCATGAAAAAAATAAAAAATCTATTAAGTTTTTCTAATTTATCTCTCTTTTTTTACTTTTTTATATAAAGATTACAAATGACTTTTTTATTATTATAAAAATAAAAAATAATAGGGGTTTTTAAAGTTTTATTTACCAGATGATAATTTTATATTGTTGATTTTTAATGTTATAGTTAAAATTATAAATAATATTAAAATTCATATAGTTAAACTCAATAATAATTTCAGTTATTTAATATAAATAATAAACAATAAATTGAATTAAAAAGTAAGCATTTGATCTATATTTTTAAAAATATAAATTTTGATTGTTTGGTTTTTATTCTTTTTTTAAGGTTTAAAATTAAGAAATTTAATAGGAACTAAAACCTATTATTGAGTTCATTATTTAATATAAAAATGTCGGTAAATTTTTATTGTTTAATTTTAGAATAAAAAAAAGAGCAATTTTATTGGTCATATAAAATTGCTCTTAGTTGGGAGAGTGGGAGAAAAGAGAAACTTAAGCGATCGTTTGTTCTTGTGTTGTTTTAATTAATACAGGTTCTGGCGACTCTTCAATATCAGCAACTTTGTCACCTTCAAGTTTTGCCACAACTGCGGTAGCAATACTATTACCAACCACATTTGTAGCGGTGCGGCCCATATCTAAGAATTGGTCAATTCCAAGCAATAACAAAATGCCAGCTTCAGGCAAATGGAACATCGTGAGTGTTGCTGAAATTACAACAATAGAAGCTCTCGAAACACCTGCAATACCTTTACTTGTTACCATAAGAGTTAACAAAATTAAGATTTGCTGGGTAAAGCTCAAATCAATGTGGTAAGCCTGAGCAATAAAGAGTACCGCAAAGGTGGTATACATCATTGAACCATCAAGATTAAATGAATAACCTAAAGGTAAAACGAAGCTCGTCACTTTTTTAGGCACACCGAACTTATTTAGGGCGTCCATAACTTTAGGATAAGCTGATTCACTAGAAGCTGTAGCAAAAGCAAGAGTTACAGGCTCACGAATTAACTTGCCTAAACGGAAGATATCTTTTTTCAGTACGATTGCACCCACCGAGAATAAAACAACCCAGAGTAATAAAAGCCCAAAGTAGAATTCTGCAATTAAAATTCCGTAGTCAACAATTAATCCTAAACCTTGTACTGTAATTGCAGAAGCAATCGCTGCAAAAACTGCTATAGGTGCAAATTTCATGACGTAATCAGTAATACGGAACATAATTTTACTGAGTTCATCTGTTAGACGAATAATAACGGAGTCTTTTTCTTTACCCTGATTGACATATGCGAGTGCTGAACCAAAGAAAATAGCAAAAACAAGCACTTGTAAAATATCATTGTTTGCCATGGCTTCTGCAATACTGCGTGGAAAAACATGGCTTAAAAATGACTGTAGTGTAAAGCCAGTAGTCGCTGGGAGCGAGGCGCTACTGAGTTCTTGAGCTGTTGGTAATACTAAATTTAATGCCGCGCCGGGTTGAAAAAAATTGACTAAACCCATACCGATGGCTAGTGAGACAAATGACGCAGTAATAAACCAAGTCATTGACTTAAGCGTGATACTACCAATAGAAGTTGATTTACCCATAGATACAATGCCAGACACAATTGTGGCAAATACCAGTGGTGCAATAATCATTTTGATGAGACGTAAAAAGATATCTGTGACGATATTGAAATAAGAAGCGATTTGCTTCAGTTGCTCACCTTCATTAAAGAAGTGGTGACAGATCCAACCTGTCAATACTCCTAATAAAATAGCAACCACAATATACTTGAGCAATTTCTTTTGCTTCATATGAACCTCTATCCTTTGGGTTCAATCATCTTTTAGATGGGCTAGAGATGATTGAAAAGCTTTCCTTGTAAGTTCAGTTCGGTCCGTTAACTGATTTCATCTTCCTAAATCTGCATCAGTGTTAACCGAATCGAATATGGTGATGTTGTTATGGAAAGGGATTGTTGCTCGATTTTGAAGCAGTGTGAAATGCAAAAAAATATCAACTCATGCATTTTTTGCATAATAGCGAGAAGAGAAATACAGGAAAAATATAAGAATTTAATCGAATGGTAAAAAATATTATTTTCTTTTTAAGAAGAGACTAGAATGAGTTTGTTTTATAAAAAACATATTTGAATCAATATGCTAAGTTGTTTTTTAAGTATGCTTAAAATGAAGTGGGTAAGTTTTTAACTACGTGCATAAATGGTATAAAAATAAAAAAGGCATCTTAATTAGATGCCTTTTTTAATTATGCATTTTTTAACGGCGATTTGCTAAGAAACGACCTAAGCGACCAATTGCTTCGCGTAATTCATTTTCTGCAGGTAAGAAAACAACCCGGAAATGATCTGGTGTTGGCCAGTTAAATCCCGTTCCTTGTACTAAAAGTACTTTTTCGGCACGAAGTAAATCTAACATTAGCTTTTCGTCGTCTTCGATTGGGTAAATGTTAGGATCAAGTCGTGGGAAACAATACATTGCACCTTCTGGTTTTACACAGCTTACCCCAGGAATTTCATTTAACATTTCCCATGCGATATTGCGCTGTTCATATAGACGACCACCCGGGCGGATTAAGTCATTAATGGATTGATAGCCGCCAAGCGCAGTTTGAATTGCATATTGAGCTTGTACGTTTGCGCATAAACGCATAGAAGCTAACATATCTAAGCCTTCAATATAGTCTGCCGCACGACTTCTATCGCCTGTGATTGCCATCCAACCTGAGCGGAAACCAGCAATACGATAAGCTTTTGATAAACCATTGAACGAAATACATAACTGATCGCCAGCTAAAGAGGCAACCGAAACGTGCTCAATTCCGTCATAAACAATTTTGTCGTAAATTTCGTCAGCAAATAAAATCAAATCGTATTTCTTGGCAAGAGCCACAATTTGTTCAAGCACGTGGCGTGGATATACCGAGCCAGTTGGGTTGTTCGGGTTAATAATCACAATACCACGGGTATTTGAAGTAATTTTACTTTCAATATCGGCAATATCTGGATACCAACTATTTTCTTCATCACATTTATAGTGAATAGCAGTACCACCCGAAAGATTAACGGCTGCTGTCCAAAGCGGATAGTCCGGCATTGGAATTAGCATTTCATCGCCATCATCAAGTAGACCTTGCATAGCCATTACAATAAGTTCAGACACGCCGTTACCGATATACACGTCATTAACGTGCATATTTAAGATACCTTTTTGTTGGTAGTACTGGCAGATCGCTTTACGTGCAGGGAAGATACCTTTTGAGTCAACATAGCCAATTGCATTTGGTAGGTTTAAAGCAACGTCATTAATAATTTCTTGTGGTGCTTCAAAACCAAATGGAGCAGGGTTGCCGATATTTAGCTTAATGATTTTATGTCCTTGCTCTTCCATTTCATTGGCGGCTCGTAATACAGGTCCGCGAATGTCATAGCAAACATGCTCAAGCTTCGATGATTTCTTAATTTCCCGAGAAGTTGGCATGGATTGGAGAGTAGCAGTATTTTTAGACATAGCTGGGTTCACTTTTGCATATCGGTATAAATAACTTTTAAATGTTTTAACCGTTACCAAATTTAGATCATGTTGATCTTTTAGTAATTCAACAATTTTTTCATGGGTAAAACCCGATTGCTGATACTCTTTGATAACTGGTAATAGTTGCTGGAAAAGCACACTTTTTTTCTGAGACATGTTTTGTCCTATACAACCGTGCCAAACAAGAATAGCACCATCTTTGCTTCCTTGAAAGAAAATAAAGCATAAATATGCTTACTTTTGTTTTTGTACTTTGCTTACTTTTTGCTTTCCATAGCTTAGATGATTAAATTCCAACAAATTTTACGTTCAGAGACTAGTGTTTTTTTGATGAATGGCGTAAATATAAAATACGATTATCAATTTATGTTTACATCAGAATAAAAGGTGCATGTCATGGGAAAAGTTAATAAAACAGACCGGGAATGGCAAAGAGAGTTATCACCAGAAGAATATCGGATAACACGACAAAAGGGCACTGAACCAGCTTTTACGGGGCAATACTGGAATACTAAGCAGCATGGTACTTATGTTTGTCGTTGTTGTGGCGCGGAATTGTTCTCGTCAGATGCAAAATACGACAGCGGTTGCGGTTGGCCAAGCTTCTTTCGCCCAGTAAATGGAACCGTTATTGATGAACATGAAGATTTAACACATGGTATGGTCAGAACTGAAATTGTTTGTCATGATTGCGAAGCCCATCTTGGGCATGTTTTTGAAGATGGACCACAGCCGACAGGTTTACGCTACTGTGTGAACTCGGCATCATTACAACTTAAAACACAAGAAAAAAATGACGAGGAAACTTATCCATGAGTAACATTTATCAGTTTGAAGCTGAATTGTTAGAAGGTGATATTAAGCAATTTGCTGATTACAAAGGTAAAGTTTTATTAATTGTAAATACTGCCAGTAAATGTGGTTTTACTCCACAGTTTGCGGGCCTCGAAAAACTTTATGAAAAATATAAAGATCAAGGTTTGGAAGTTTTAGGTTTTCCCTGCAACCAGTTTGGTGGGCAAGATCCAGGAAATAATAAAGAAATCGGGGCTTTCTGCCAGCGAAATTATGGGGTGAAATTCCCTATGTTTGCCAAAGTCGATGTGAAAGGGCCTGAAGCTCATGTGATTTTTAGATATTTAACACGTGAAGCAAAAGGAATTTTGGGAAGTAGTAGTATTAAATGGAACTTTACCAAGTTTTTGGTTGGCAAAGATGGTTCAGTTTTAAATCGTTATGCACCTACAACTAAACCAGAGGCATTGGAAGCCGATATTGAAAAAGCATTAGCGGGCTAATCGATTCAATGAACGCTATTCCTCAACCTTTCGAGTTTTGGCAAGATCGGCGAATGCCATATGTTGAAACTCGAAGGTCGTGTTTTAGCCGAACATGTTATAAGTCTCATAGCCATCCAACATTTTCAATTGGTGCTGTAGACGAAGGGAATAGTATTTTTAAAAGTTCTTTTAGCACTGCGCAAGAGATCTCCGCGGGTACTTTAGTTATTGTACCCGCCCATATTGAGCATTCTTGTAATCCTAAGCCAAATATGGCTTGGAGTTACCAAATGTTGCATTTAGATCTGACTTGGTTAAGCCAGTTATATTCAGAGTTTCAACAGCAAGGTTTTGATTTGCATCTGCCACAGCATAAGCCGATCATTATAAAAGATGAAACTTTATACAAAGCTTTTACTGAAATGAATAAGACACTTTTTGATACGCAAAAGCTAATTCTTGAAAAGGAACAGGCGCTTTTTGATTGTCTTATAGATTTATTATTGCCTCATTTTATTTTAGAAGAAATACAAAAACCGCAGTACTTATATAGAGATTTTCTAGATTTAGTTAATGTAATTACCTCTTCTGAGGATTTTATTTCTTTAGAGGTACTTGCCCAGCAGATTGGTCTGAGCCGTTATGCGATCATACGGTTATTTAAAGCAAATGTCGGTCTAACACCCCATGCTTTTCAAATAAATTTAAAAATTAACCAAGCTCGAGAACTCCTTAAACAGGGAATTTCACTCGCAGAGCTGGCCGTCAACTTAGGTTTTAGTGATCAAAGCCATTTTCATAAAGCTTTCAAAGCGCATACAGGGGTAACTCCTCGGCAGTTCCAGCTCGCAGCCGCGCAATAATTTACAAGAAATTGTTTAGCTCTATTTCTAAGATTTTCCAGACTGTTTTATAGATGAAGCCGTTATGGAAGTTTTTTTAGTTATTGCATTTACTCATTTTTTGGCACTGTTATCACCGGGTCCAGATTTCTTTTTAATTCTCACTAGTCTTTTGCAAAAAGGGCGCCGTTATACCTATGGTGTTGTTTTGGGCATTACTTTCGGAAATGCTTTAATTTTAGCTGCATGTTTATTTGGTTTTATGCTGCTTGGAGATTTGAGCAGTAGCATTCTTACATTATTGAAATGGCTTGGTGCAGCTTATTTAGTTTATTTGAGTGTTCTTTGCTTTAAGGCAGCCAGATCTAGTGTTTTATCTTTTTCATCTGAAGACAATAATTTAAGTGATCAAGCCAACCTTAAGAAAAACAAAATTAAAAGTTTAATGTTAGGTGTGCAGTCTAGTCTTCTAAATCCTAAAAATATTATGTTTTATAGTAGTTTGATGCTGCTTATACAATATAAGTTTAGCTTAATTCAAAAACTGCTCATGAGTGTATGGATGGTTGGAGTTGTTCTTGGTTGGAATATTCTGCTGATTGGATTACTTGCTCAGGGGCGGGTTTTAGACAAAATTAAGCGCTCTGCGACAGGTTTATACTATTGTTCTAGTATTGCTTTTATTATTTTTGCTGTGCTTTTGATTACCTATAAATAGTGTTATAGCCCAGTTGTACAACCTGAGTAAAAGGCTGTACAACTAAGTAAGAAGAAGCTTACAGAATCGCTTTTAAACGTTTAACCACTTCTTCACATTGTGCCAAGTCTGCCACTAAAGCCATACGTACATGGTTGGCTCCTGGGTTACCTTGTTCAGTGTCACGAGATAAATAACGACCCGGTAAAACTTTAATGTGTGCTTTTTCCATGAGCATCTTGGCAAAAGTTTCATCATTATCAACTTTTAGCCAATAGTAAAAACCAGCATCAGGTTTTTGTAATGGAAGCAAATGGCCTAGTTCAGATTGGAATAAGTCAAATTTTGCACGATATTGCTTACGGTTTTCTTCAACATGATTTTCATCATTCCATGCAGCAATTGAAGCAAGCTGATGTTGTACGGGCATTGCTGCACCGTGATAGGTACGGTATTGCAAATATGGTTTTAACAAATCAGCATCACCAGCTACAAAACCTGAACGCATGCCCGGTAAATTTGAGCGTTTTGAAAGTGAATGGAAGACGATACAGTTTTTGTAGTCATCACGGCCAAGTTCAGCACAAACTTCTAATAAACCTGTAGGGGCTTGGTCAAACCAAAGTTCTGAATAGCATTCATCAGAAGCAATAACAAAATTATATTGATCAGATAGGGCAATCAGCTTTTTAAATTGCTCTTTAGAAAGTACAGTACCTGTTGGGTTGCCCGGTGTACATACAAAAAGAAGCGCTGTCTTTTCCCAAACTTCTGCTGGTACCGCGTCAAAGTCACCTAAATAGCCATTTTCTTCTGTGCAATTAATAAAGTATGGCTTTGCACCTGCGAGTAAAGCTGCACCTTCATAAATTTGATAAAACGGATTTGGCATCACCACATAGGGTGCATCTTCACGGTTAATCAAAGCTTGAACAAAAGAGAAAATACCTTCACGTGTACCAGATACAGGTAAAATATGGTTTTCAGCACTAATACTATTAAGTTTAAAGCGCTTAGTTAACCACTCTGCAATACTTTGGCGAAGCTCAGGTAAGCCTTTGCTGTTTGGATAAGTGGATAGATGATTAAAGTTATCAATAATAGCCTGTTTAACAAACTCTGGTGCTGGATGCTTAGGTTCACCAATTGATAGTGGAATCAAGGGAAGGTTAGCAGGGGCAGTATCCTTAAAAAGTTGGTTTAACTTTTCAAATGGATACGGATGTAATAACGACAAGCTAGAGTTCATTAAACAGTTACCAAGTAGTTGAGTTTCAGTGCTGACAAATTTGATTAGATGCTTCATCTAATGCAGCTTTCAGTTTTTCCGAGAAGAGTTTGACCTCTTCGTTATTCAGCGGTTTGCCATCTTTTTTGGTGACAAAGAAAATATCTTCGGCACGTTCACCTAAAGTTGCGATTCGGGCTGAATGGATGTCTAAACCTTGCATCATAAATAAACCACCTACACGTGCAAGTAGGCCAGGATGGTCAAGTGTTGAAATTTCGACCATGTTTTGCTGTAAAGCTTCATTCAATGTAACGTCGACTGTATTTTCAATATCGAAGTGACGTAATTGACGTGGAATACGGCGTTGCATTAGCCCAGGGTATTGGTCTGGTTGGCTAAGTGCCTTCACTAATGCATTTTTAACAGTTTCTTCGCGTTCTGGGTCGGTAAGTAATGTACCGAAACGATCGAGTACAACATAAGTGTCTAAGCTAAATGCTGTACTTGCCGTGATAATTTTTGCGTCTTGAACGTCTAGGTTCATTCGGTCTAAAACAGCAACGGTTGTGGCAAAGAGATTAGGTTGATCGCGTGTATAAATAAAGATTTGCACAGCATCCTGAGCTGCTTTACGGTGAGCACGCAAGAGGACTAATGGCTCCGGATTATCGCCGTGTTTTAAAATTGCTTGTGTGTGCCATGCAATTTCGTCTGCTGACTCTTTAATGAAGTATTCATCACCAAGTTCTTGCCATACTTTTTCGACATCAGCCAATGCAAAGTTATTTACAAGTAATTCACTTGCTGCAAATTTGGTGTCTTCAATCAGCATTTGATAGTCAACAGGACGACCTAAACCGGTACGGATTACATCACGGGCATGGGTATAAAGCTGACGCATAAGTGATGCGCGCCATGTATTCCAGAGTTTTGGATTCGTCGCATTAATATCGGCAACCGTCAAAGTATAGAGATAATCAAGATGCTCCATATCACCAAGTTTTTCTGCAAAATCTTTCACGACATCCGGATCAGAAATATCTTTTTTCTGAGCTGTGAGTGACATGAGTAAATGGTTTTGAATCAGCCATGCAATTAATTTGCATTCACGCTCTGTAAAGCCATGTGCACGTCCAAACTCGATTGCATCTTCTGCACCAAGTTCACTATGGTCACCACCACGGCCTTTTGCAATGTCGTGGAATAAAGCAGCAATAAAGACAATATCTTGACGGGCAAGACGTTGGAAAACTGAGCTTACCACAGGGAATTCTTTGGCAAATTCAGGTTCTCTAAAACGATTTAAATTACGTAGTAGTAATAAGGTGTGAGCATCGACCGTATAGATATGGAATAGGTCATATTGCATAAGACCCATAATTTGCCCAAAAGCAGGAATATAGTTTCCTAAAACACCATAACGTTTCATCGCAACTAAGGTATCGTATAGACGATACGGTGAGCGAATAATCGACATAAACAGTGCTTGGTTCTCTGGGTTATTACGGTAACTTTGGTTAATTCTTTTTGCTGCAAGAATAAGTAAGCGCAAAGTTCGAGCACGAATACCTTCGATATCTGGTCGATTCGCTAAAATATAGAACAACTCTAAAATCGCACTTGGATGTTCTGCAAATATTTTATGATGCTGTACGGCAAGTTTATTATCGACAATTTTAAAATGATCGTTAACAACTTCAATTTTGCGTTCATAGTTGGGGAGTCGAGGAGTAATGACAGACTCACTAAAATACGCCAGCAACATTTCATTCAGTGTTGAAACCTGTTGTGCCGTACGATAGTAGCGTTTCATGAATTGCTCAACGCCATAATTTACAGGTTGGCCTTCTTGGCGCACATATCCAAATTTAGCGGCAATTTCCCTTTGGTGATCGAAAAGCAAACGGTTTTCATCACGTTTGGCTAAACGGTGTAAGTGGTGACGGATTTCCCAAAGAAAACTTTCTGCTTCTTCTAAAACACCCAATTCAAATTCTGAAATAAAGCCTAAATGTACTAAGTCATAAATACGGTTTACACGGAAGTGGCGTTTAGCAATCCAACCAATCTGGTTAATATCACGAATACCACCTGGTGCATTTTTAATGTCAGGTTCTAAATTACTTTCAGTATTGTTGTGTTGGTGGTAACGCTTGGCTTGTTCTGCCATTTTTGCGTCATAAAAGGTTTTATCTGTCCATGTCTGTGAAACAATGCGGCGAGGCCATCTTGCAAGTTGAGTATTACCTGTTATTAAACGTGCTTCAATGAGTGTAGTTGCAACGGTTAAATCGGTAGCGGCTTGTTCAACACAGCTTTGAATGGTACGAACGCTAATGCCGGGTTTAAAGTTTCCCACATCCCATAAAGAAGAAATAAAAGTAGAGATGCGTTTTTCATTTTCTTCGTTAATTTCATGTTCTGATAGGATCATGATATCGACGTCGGAATAGGGCAGCATTTCACGGCGCCCATAACCACCTACAGCAAAAAGACCCAATTCAGTCTGATCAAGTTCAGCATGTTTCCATAAAAAGATCAGTGCTTCATCAACTAAATCTGAACGAGCTTTAATAATTTCACGAATAGATTGCCCATTTTCATATGAATCTTGCAACTGTTTTTCTACATCCGTTCGCCACTGATTAATGGCTTTAATATCATGATGACTTGAGACATAGTTCAACAATGGCGATGTATTGATCATGAAAATGGGTCTACCAATAAGTAAAAATTAAGAATTTGTTTGAACGCTTACTTGATCAGCGGTTTCTTTCGCTAAAGTACGGGCAAGATCAGTATTTTCAGCACGAGCCGTTGCCACACCCATACGGCGACGTTTGAAACCTTCAGGTTTGCCAAATAAACGTAAGTCAGTATCTGGGTGAGCTAAGGCTACATTCAGATTGCTATAACTTAAATTATTAGCATCAACTCCAGCATAAATTACGGCACTTGCGGCAACACTGTGACGTGCTGTGTTTACAGGTAAACCTAAAATGGCACGGGCATGTAATTCAAATTCACTTTGATACTGAGACGCTAAAGTTACAAGTCCTGTGTCGTGTGGACGAGGGGAAACTTCACTGAACCAAACTTTATCACCCTTGATAAACAGTTCTACACCAAAAATACCACAGCCACCAAGTGCTGTTGTCACTTTATTTGCAATACGTTTTGCTTCTTCAAGTGCAGCAGGTGTCATTGGTTGTGGTTGCCAGCTTTCTACATAGTCGCCTGCATCTTGGCGGTGACCAATTGGGTCACAGTAGTGAGTTTCAATTTCACCGGTTTCAGGGTTTTTAGCACGAACGGTAAGTAAGGTAATTTCAAAATCAAAATCAATTTGAGATTCAATAATGACAGTGCCTTGGTTAACACGACCACCTTGCATTGCATATTCCCAAGCCGCGTCGACTTCATCGAAACTTTTTACGCGAGACTGACCTTTACCTGAAGATGACATGACTGGTTTTACAAAGTTCGGATAACCAATATCATCACAAGCTGCGCGGAAACTTTCTAAAGAGTCAGCAAAACGATAAGCAGAAGTAGGTAAACCAAGCTCTTCAGCAGCAAGTCGGCGAATACCTTCACGGTTCATGGTGAGGTTTACAGCTTTAGCAGAAGGAATGACAGTTGCTGTTTGGTTAGCTTCAATCTCAAGCAAAACTTCTGTCGCAATCGCTTCAATTTCTGGAACAATTAAATTCGGTTTAACTTTTTCAATGAGCTGTTTTAATTGAGTAGGGTCAGCCATGTTTAACACATAAGAAAAATGTGCAACTTGCATAGCTGGTGCGTGATCATAACGGTCGGCTGCATGTACTTCTACACCAAGGCGTTGTAGGGAAATTACAACTTCTTTGCCAAGCTCTCCTGAACCTAACAATAAAACTTTAAATGCAGAAGATTGAAGTGGGGTACCGAGTGTCACGCTCATGCGAATCATCCTGACAAAATTATTTTTTTAAGCATAGCAGAACTTATGGTGGAGTTAAGCCTTATAACGCATAAAAAGATGAATTTTGTCAGACAATGAGGTAAGTCGTTTTTAAACGTTAACTTGATAATTTAAATGTAATTCATCTGCGTTTTGACCACGGATACCCCAATTTTCTTTAGGGGTTTCGAAAATTGTGATTTCAATGTCTTGAGGATTAATTCGGCAATACTGTTGAATATTACGAAATAAGGTTTGGATTAATCTTTTCTTGGCTTCGGTGCTTCGGCCAGTAAACATTGAAAGTTCAATAATAACGTAGTGCTGGCTTCGATCTGAAGGATAGATAAAGTTTTCTGGTTTAAGGCTAATAAACCTTTGAAATCTTTTCTCGATTGGGTATTTCAACTCTTCAATGAGCGCTTGATGAATCGCATGAGAAAGCATTTCTCGATATTGCATGATGGTTTGTTCATTTGCATAAATTTTAACTTGTGACATTTTTATCTCTAATCGCTAGATGGTGTTATCTTTTAATAAATTTCAAAAATGAGTTTTTCATGCTAGAAGTCATTATTCTTAATCACTTCTAGCATTTATATATTATATAAGGTTGATAAGTTTATCTATTTATAAAGGTAAATAAGTATAGATAAGGCCATAAACGAGTGCAGCAGTTAACGTCGCAGGAACAATTTTCTTAAATTTAAAATAAAGACCTGCTAAAACCAGAAAGCCGATGAGCATTGCTAAACTTTTATCTGGATTTTTAAGAAGTGGTGGCAGGGTGGCAACCACAAGCATTGCACTAATTGCAGATATACCAATACTTCCTAAAGCAATTTTTATCCAGACAGCCCCACGTTTTTGATGAGTACCTTGTAGTTTCTGTATAACAAAAAATGGTCCGAAGCGGGAAGCAAAATTAGCAATACCCACAATAATACCGACCAAAATAATTTCTAAGTTCATATTAGGCTTCAACCTCATCAAACTGTTTCAGCACATAATGTTTAAATAGACCTGCTAAAATGCCTGAAAAAATACCAATAAAAATAGCAGCAGATAAGTTAATCCAATAACAGGCCAAGGCTGAAACGATTAAGGATACACCGACGACTAAAGTATGTTTACGTTCAAAAGCCGCGAGTAAAAAACTTAAAAATAAAGCAGGTAATAAGAAATCTAAAGCTGCTTGTAAAAACTTTGGAAGGTGAGCGACTTGATCTGCAAATAGCCCACCTAACAATGAACCACTTGCCCAAGACATCCAGCTGAACAGACTTAAGCCTAACATCCAAGATTCAGACCATTGCTGCTTGCGCTGTGAAAGCTGAATCATTCCACTCGCAAAAACCTCATCTGTAAGGCCCCAAGCCCAAACAGCCGTCTTTTTTAAGTTCAGTTTATTTGGAATTAGGTTATATAGTGCTGGACCATAAAGTACATGGCGAATATCAAGTGCAATAACCGTTAGGGCAGTTAGCCAAATAGAGGAGCCGCTTGCTAAAAGAGCCACCACTAAAAATTGGCTAGCACCTGCATACATTGAACATGAAAGAAAAAATGCTTCCCATGGGCTAAAACCAAATTGAGATGCAGAAACGCCAAAGGCAAAAGAAACCGGTAAATAAGTAAGTACGATGGCTTGACTATCTTTGGCACCCTGCCAAAAAGTTGCTGTTTGAGCAGCCATCTGTTGTTGATTTGACACAAGACACCTTGGCAGTAAACCAATTATAAAAACTTGAAAGATTGAGTATTGTAGCCGAATTTAATAGCATAGTGCCGAAATGTTTAATTCGGCAGTTTGATATGTTCAAGTCAAAAACTCGTTTAGTTTATATCGCCATCCTGAGTGCGAGCGTATTTATATTGCAAGGCTGTGATAATGGAAATCAGAGCACGGATAAAAAAGTTGAAATTAAACCAGCGCCGAAATTAACCAATGATGCAACGGCCTATGCAAACAAAGCATGGACACTCATTAATACCGTTGATCCTTTAGTCTATGGAAAACAGCTTAGTCAGATAAATGATAAAGTTCGTAAACCACTGCGTCAGCTCAGTACGGATTGGCGTATTAATGTGAAAATGACGGATTCGGTCACTGAAGGAAAATATGCGCTTTGCCGCAAAGCCTTAACCAGTTTAGATGTGTGGGCGAGAGAAACTGTGGAAAATGCAAATTCTGTTGCTCAAAAACAGGCTGATTATGAGCGTGATAAGCAGCAATGTAAGGACGCGATTGATAATCCTAATTTAGGAAATACATCTCCGAAATAAAGAGACTACATATAAAAAAGCGAGATTTTAAATCTCGCCTTTTTATATCCATAAATTAATCAATATTAATTATGGTTTTGTTGCGGTTTTAGCAGTGTTCGCAGTTTTTACAGCATCTTGTTTCATTTGATGAGTAGCTTGATTTGCTTCTTGTTTAGCGTGAGTTGCGCTAGTCATTGCAGCATGTTTCTGCTCATTCATATCTTTTTTAACATCTGTTTTTGTTTTTTCAGCTTCTTTTTTTGCTTTTTGAGCAGTAGTCTTGCCGCTTACAGCAACACATTTACCGCCTTTATGATGTGGTCCAGTTCCTCCTTGGAGTTGAGTTCCTTTTGGACATGCAAATGCCGAAACACTTAACATTGCCAATACGCCAGCTGTAAGAATTGTTGATAATTTTTTCATGTTAATCAGCGCCTTGTTGAGTATTATTGCTCAGTTTGAGTGTAAGATGAAAATTTCTGTTTTGGAATACTTATTTTGTGAAATAGAGTTTGAACAATGTTTTATTTTGCAGTGTTATCTGATTTTTTAATTTAATTTTAAGTTTTTATTATATAGCACCTTTAAGTATGCGATTTTGCAATTAAATTTAATTTTTCAATATCTAAAATCTCAATTTTTCTAAACGAAATTTTAATAATATTTTGTTTTTCTAAAAGGTTTAATTCATAATTAATGGTTTGTCTTGAGACGGTTAGCATATTAGCTAATTGGTCTTGGGAAATATGAATTTGTCTTTCTTGGACAATAAGATGATTGCCGTAACCCTCTACAATAAATAAAAGACGTTGAGCAAGTCTTTGAGAAAGACTGCGTGTTTGTATCGCAATCTGTTCTAAAAAAACGTACCTGAGTTTTTGGCTGGTTAAGCGTGCAAAATAGTACCAATAATAGGGATTGTCTTTGAGTAAGTCATTTAATGGTTTTGCAGGAATATGTAGAACTGTACTTTTTTTCAAAGCAATCGCATCGTGCGAACGTGGTTCATAGTCAATTAAAGATATTTCACCGAACCACATAATCGGCTCAGCAATTGCAGAAAGTGCTTCATTACCATTTACATCGACATAACCCAAGCTAATTGAGCCTTCAAGGACGGTATAAATACCATCAAACTCATCTTGAGCGTGGAAAACGTAGCTATTTTTTTCAAAAGTAATTTGCTTGCCATGTTCTAGAATAAACTTTTGGAATGCTTCCGGAAGCACACTAAACCATGTGTTTTCTTTTAATCGGTTAATATAAATAAGATCCAATATCAGCCCATCCATGAAAAAATTCATTACTTTGTCAAATAGCTGACAACTTTAAATTTTCCTTATTTGTACAGTATGACTATAGTTAGGTGAATAGGGAATAACTCATGTCAAATCTGGAACAGAAACTGAGCCAATATGCGGCTTATCATTTAAACCATCAAAATATTTTGACGCACTTTATCGGTATTCCACTCATCGTGTTTTCAATTTTATGTTTAACTGCGAAAGCTGGAATCGATATTGGTAATTTTAAAGTTACTTTAGCTATGGTGCTGATTGTAGCTAGTACAGTTTACTATTTATTTTTAGATAAAGTTTTTGGCTTAATCATGCTCATGATATTGGTAGCTGTGTATCCATTAGCCAGCCAAATTGCCGAGCTTCCTTTAAAACAATGGTTGGCAGCAAGTATTGGCTTCTTTGTAGTGGGATGGGTGTTTCAGTTTATAGGTCATTATTTTGAAAAGAAAAAACCTGCTTTTGTTGATGATGTAATAGGACTTGCGATAGGGCCATTATTTGTATTGGCAGAATTTATATTTATGCTAGGTTTTAGAAAGCCTTTGCATGCGCGTATTCTACAAGAGGCCCGTAGTAAACGAGAGGCGATGGATTTAGGTCATTAAATATAAAAAAAGCCCCAATATGTTGGGGCTTTTTTTAGCTTTAACTTAAACGTTAAAACGGAAGTGCATTACATCACCGTCTTGAACAACGTAAGTTTTACCTTCTAAACGCCATTTACCAGCTTCTTTAGCGCCGTTCTCACCGTTGTATTGTACAAAGTCATCGTATGCAACAACTTCAGCACGGATAAAGCCTTTTTCAAAGTCGGTATGAATCACACCAGCTGCTTGAGGAGCGGTTGCACCAACTTTTACTGTCCAAGCACGTACTTCTTGTACACCAGCAGTGAAATAAGTTTGTAAACCTAAAAGCGCATAACCTGCACGAATAACCACGTTTAAGCCAGGTTCTTCCATACCCATTGCTTCCAAGAACTCAGCACGATCTTCATCTTCTAATAATGAAATTTCAGCTTCAATCTGGTTGCAAAGAGGAACAACGATAGCGTTTTCTTCAGCCGCAAGTTTTTTAACTGCTTCTAAGTGTGGGTTGTTTTCAAAACCATCTTCTGCAACGTTTGCAATATACATAGTTGGTTTTAAAGTCATTAAACCAAAACCACGAACTAATTTACGCTCGTCATCAGATAAATCAGCTGCACGAGCTGGTTTACCTTCGTCAAGCAACGGTTGAATTTTTTCTAAAACTGCTTTAGTTGCTACAGCTTCTTTGTCACCGCCTTTAGCTACTTTAGTTAAGCGTAATATTGCTTTAGCAACAGTTTCAAGGTCTGCAAGTGCAAGTTCAGTATTAATAGTTGCAATGTCGTCTAACGGATCAATTTTACCATTTACGTGAATGACGTTTTCATCTTCGAAGCAACGTACAACATGAGCAATCGCATCAGTTTCACGAATGTTAGCAAGGAACTGGTTACCTAAGCCTTCACCTTTTGAGGCACCAGCAACAAGACCTGCAATGTCCACAAATTCCATTGTAGTTGGCAAAATACGCTGTGGTTTAACAATCGCAGCAAGTTTGTCTAAACGTGGATCTGGTACAGGAACAATACCTGTGTTTGGTTCAATGGTACAGAAAGGGAAGTTTTCCGCTGCAATCGCTGCTTTCGTTAATGCATTGAAAAGGGTAGATTTCCCTACGTTTGGCAGACCAACAATACCGCAATTAAAACCCATGAAAACCACTCACAAATGTGTAAATTAAAAATTGTTGCTGATTTTACATGAAAGCCATGACAAAGTCATGGCTAGAGCAGGGGTGTATTGCTTTTAAACTTTACGTTTATCAAGTTGCTGGGCTAATGCATCGCCAGTCGCTTGTACTAACATGACTAAAACAATGAGCACTAAAATTACAGCCAACATAATTTGCATATCAAAACGTTGATAACCGTATCGATAAGCAATGTCTCCTAAGCCACCCGCACCAATAGCACCAGCAATCGCAGATGAGTTAATCATGGTCACAATAGTCACGGTAAAACCCGCCACAATACCCGGCAAAGCCTCTGGTAAAAGTACATGCCAAATAATTTGTTTACGGTTACAACCCATGGCTTGTGCAGCTTCAATTAAGCCTTGATCGACTTCACGTAAGCTGACTTCTGCAATACGAGCAAAAAAGGGAATTGCAGCAATAGTCAGCGGAACAACGGCTGCCCAAACCCCATAACTTGTACCCACAATCCAGCGAGTAAGCGGAATAAGTGCAACCATTAAAATAAGAAAAGGTACTGAGCGAGTGATATTGATGACCCAACCCAAAGACTGATTAATCTTTTGCGACGGGTGAATGCCATGTTCAGAAGTGCTGACTAAAATAACAGCGATAGGTAAGCCAATTAAAAAGGCAATGAATGCAGATGCGCCTACCATGAGTAAGGTATCTACAGTTCCAGTAATTAATAAATCAATGAGCTGGTCTTGCATAGCCAAGTACCTCAAATTGTGCATTTGCTGTTAATGCATCTTGTTGTATAGATGAAAGATCAATTTCTACGTTAGGAATACCGACTAAAAGTGAACCAATAATGTGCCCTTGAATGGTATCGACCTGACTTTGATATAAATTGACTGGTGCTTGAAATCTAGCAAGTAGTTCTTGAATATCTGGAACCTGATGTGCTTCAGCCTCATATTTGAGTTTTACAATAATATGCGTCGAATTTTCATCCGGTAGAGGACTGATTTTAAAAGGCAGGGTAATCTGCTCAAGGTTTAACAGTTCTTGAGTAATTTGTTGTTCTGGTCGTGAAAATACCGACCAAACCTGTCCAGCCTCTACAATCTCACCTTGATCAATCACAACGACTTGATCACAAATTTCTCGAATCACTTGCATTTCGTGAGTAATTAATACAATGGTGAGGCCTAGTTCCAGATTAATCTTTTTAAGTAAAGCCAAAATAGTGGCAGTACTTTCAGGGTCGAGTGCTGAGGTCGCCTCGTCACATAGTAAAATTTCAGGATGGTGAACAAGTGCACGTGCAATACCGACACGTTGCTTTTGTCCGCCTGAAAGTTGTGACGGATAATGACCAGATTTATCAGCAAGACCTACGAGTGCTAGAACTTCATTTACACGTTGGTCGATATCTGCTTTGTTATAATTGGAAACTTTCAAGGGCAATGCCACATTTTCCCAAACTGTTTTTGCAGACATTAAATTGAAATGTTGGAAAATCATTCCAATTCGTTGGCGAGTTTGAATAAGCTCGGCATGACTCAATTCAGCAATGTTTTGTTGATGAATATGAATGCTGCCAGTATTTACTTGTTCTAAGCCATTTAATGTGCGAAGTAAGGAAGATTTTCCCGCACCACTTTTACCAATAATGCCTAAAATCTTACCTTGTGGGATATCAAGGTTAATCTCTTTTAACGCATGCAGTTTTTGACCTTGAGATTGGTAAAACTTATTTAAACCACGAATTTTGATATGAGGTAGAGAAAAATCAACTTGTGATCCAAAACTCACCATTACCATTCTCCTTATTTCCAGCCTTGAAACCACAAACCTTTACCAAAGTCTTTATCCAGAATGTCTTGTGCTTGTTTTGAGTTCTGGAATGCTTTAACAAAGGTTGCAAGTTTTTGGTTTTTGTCTTGGTAATCGCGACGGGTCACAAACAAAATTGCATATTTTTTATCGATTGGATCTAAAAATAATGCGCTATGTGGGTCGGTTACCTTTGCCATTTTTAAGTAGTGAGGGAAGCCGAAAATTAAATCGACATCATTATATGCATGTGCGGTTTGAGGACCATCAACTTCAACAAAGCTCAGCTGTTTAGGATTAGTAATAATGTCTTGGGTTGTTGAGAGCTCATTATTTATATCTTTAAGCTGAATTAAACCTGCACGGTGCAATAAAATTAAAGCACGAGCTAAATTGACGGGATCATTTGGAATAGCCACACGTGCTTTTGAAGGTAATTCTTCAAGTGATTTATATTTTTTTGAATATAAACCGACATGACTTCCTGAGCCTACACCAAATGCATGTAAGTCATAGCCCGTTTCTTTAACAGCATTACGTAGAAATACGCTTTGCTGGAAAAAATTTGCATCAATATCACCGTTTTGTACGGCAACGTTTGGTGCCCGCCAATCAGAAAATTCAACAAGCTTGACATGAACGCCTTGCTTTTCTACTTCATTGACAACGCTTTGTAATAGCTCAGCATAAGGCGGGCTAATGCCAATCGTTAAAACATCGTCGACTTGTTTATTTTTAATATAACGGTAACCGACGAGGCCCAGAACTACGATTAAAATCGTAATTCCGAGTAACCAAGGCTTATGCTGTTTGAACTGAATCGCCATAATCTTTCCGTTATTACTTCCAGCCAGGGAACCAAAGTTTTGGCCCAATCTCAGCGTCTAAAACAGCTTTAACTTTTGGCGAGTTTTGATAGATCTCAACAAATTTCTTTAATTTGTCGCCCTTATCTTGATAGTCATCACGCACTACAAACAAAATGGCATAACGCTTATTGGTATTGTCATCAAGTAAAAGTGCACTATTAGGATCAGCTGTTTTTGCTAAGCGTAAGTAATGTGGATAGCCAAAAGCCAAGTCAACATCATCAATCGCACGGGCAGTCTGTGGCCCTTCAACCTCAATGAATTGCAAGTTTTTAGGGTTTGAAACAACATCTTTGAGTGCAGATAAATGATTGTTTGAATCTTTAAGCGTAATTAATTTAGCTTGCTGTAAAAGTAGTAGAGCACGACCTTGATTCACTGGATCATTTGGAATGACTACACGTGCGTTTTGTGGCAATTCATCAAGGCTTTTATATTTCTTTGAATAAAGTCCCACATGTGACGCTGCACCCACTGCAAATGCCTTTAATTTAAAGCCAGTTTCTTTAATTGCATTGTCTAAGAAAGGTTGATGCTGGAAAAAGTTCGCATCAATATCCCCATGATTTAAGGTAATGTTTGGGGTATTCCAGTCAGAAAATTCGACCAGTTTTACATTTAAACCCTGTTTCTTTGCTTCATTGGCAGCAGCTTGTAAAGGTTTTGCAAATGGTGGACTAATACCAATCACAAGTTCATTTGAGCCACTTTGACGATGTTTATTCCATAAGAATAAAGCAACAAAAAGGACTACAACGACTAGGCCTACGCCTAGCCATTTTTTAGAGGCTGTTTGAGCCATGTCTATCTCCAAATTTAAGCAGTTATTTCTTCAATTGTTGTTAAGTTTTTGCTGTTGTTATAGGGACTACATCGGAACGCTTGAACAGGGTGGTGTTCTGGTAATTGATCACCCCGATTAAAAATTTTGTTCCGTAGTGAACCCGCTTTATATGCAGTTTTATAGCGACCACGTTGTTGTAGCTCTGGAATGACCAAGCGAATAAAGTCATGGTGAGACTCAGGCGCAACTGTACGTGTCAAATTAAAGCCATCAATATCAGTCTCATCTAAAAGATGAATTAAGTATTCAGCAACCTCTTCGCCACTACCTACGATAAGGGGATAACGACCACCTAAAACATGCTGAGCTTTTAAGTCATTTTTTGTGATTTGCTGTTCTTTAAACTTTTCGGTAATCGAAACAATGCTGTTACTTTTTTGGTAAGGGATCGCTTCATCGTCAGCAAATTTACTTAAGTCAATGCCTGTTGAACTCGCATAATGCGCTAAGCCTGCCTCAGGGCTGGCATACTGACGATATTCATTAAGTTTTTGTACAGCCAGATCATGTGTGTCGGCAACAACAACGGTTATACCGACAAAGACTTTAATGTCATCTGCTGCACGTCCTTGCTGTTCGGCAAGAGCACGAATCTTTTTCACTTGTTCGCGTATTTTTTCGGGTTTGTCGCCGCCAATAAATACACACTCAGCATGACGAGTCGCAAACTGCATACCTTTAGGTGAAGCACCTGCTTGAAATAGGGTTGGAGTGCGTTGCACAGAAGGAGACACCTGAAACACACCTTCACTCTGGTAATACTTTCCATGGTGGTGAATGGTATGCACCTTAGATGGGTCTGTAAAAACACGCCGTGCTTTATCTTTTTTAACTGCGTCGTTTTCCCATGACCCTTCCCAATATTTATAACAGAGCTCTAAAAATTCTTCGGCTTGTTCATAGCGAGCATCATGGTCTTTTAAACCTTTTTGACCAATTAAGCGTTCAGCACTATCTAAATAACCTGTCACGATATTCCAGCCAATACGACCTTGAGTTAAATGGTCGAGACTCGCAAAGCGGCGGGCAAATTGATATGGATGCTCATAGCTTAAGTTCACAGTGACCCCAAAACTTAAGTTTTGAGTGACTGCCGCCATAGCAGAAATGAGTGTAGATGGGTCATGGCTCGGAAGCTGAATGGACTCTTTTAAAGTCAAATCAATACCATTTTGATAGACGTCATAGACACCTGTAATGTCCGCAATAAATAAACCATCAAATAAACCACTTTCTAGAGTTTTGGCTTGTTCTGTCCAGTAGCTCAATTCGTTAAAACGATGTGATTCATCACGTGGATGTGTCCATAAGCCATGATTGATATGACCAACACAGTTCATGTCAAAGGCATTTAGTAGAATTTCTTTTGCTTTAAAGTCTGCCATTACAATGTCCCCCGACGAGGTGGTAGAACACCGTTAAGAACATAGTTCCCAATAAAGTAATATTTCCATCGTGCAGCATCATGTAAGGTATGTACACGTGCATTTCGCCAAAAGCGATCTAGACCATCTTGCGACTGACTACCACGGCTTCCTGCAAGTTCAATCAGCTTAGACGATGCTTTGAGTGCGATATCGGTACTATGAGCACGTACTTTGGCAACATCGATGGATGCTTTAGCAATGCTTTCTGGTGTGGTTTCAATTTTTGCGGCATCAATTGATTGAGCTGCCTGTTTTAATAACACTTCACTTGCTCGTACATCGACAGCAATGCGTCCTAGCTCATAAATTGTCAAAGGATCTTGATTTGCAGTTTCTACATTTGAATCAATCCATGGGCGCGCTTGATGCACTCTTTGCAAACTTTCTTCAAAGGCTGCACGTGCAATGCCTACCTCAATTGATGCATGCATAATTTGCGCAAAAGGGCCCACTAAGGTTGGTTGTAAAAATGCAGTATCAAAAGGAATAACATCATCTGCATCGACGAAAACCTGATCAAATTTAACCGTGCCGCTACCTGTGGTTTTCTGACCAAAGCCAGACCAGTCATCTACAAGTTTTAATCCCTGTGAACCACTTTTTACAAACGCTAGATATTCTCGACCTGCATCATCTAAAACTAAGGTTGGAATACGGTGAGCAAATAAACTTCCTGTGCAGTAAAACTTTTCTCCTTGAATCAGGTAGCCATTTTCATGGGGACGGATATTGGTTTGTTTATGGGTTGAAGTTTTGGTTTTAAACTCAGCAAGTGCATTACCAAAGCGAGTGCCATTTAGCACTTCGCCATATAAACGTTGTTTCTGAGCTTCTGTGCCCGTATTACGTAATACTTCTAATGCATAGAAATGGTTTTGTGGAATTTGTCCGATTGAACCATCGGCACCACTTAAAAGCGCAATTACTTTGGCAACGGTATGACTTGAAACTTCCGCACCTCCATATTGCTTGGGTACTGTAATTGCCCAAAGTCCAGACTGGCTCAATGCATCAATTTCGGTATACGGTAAAATTCGTTTAGCGTCTCGCTCAACTGCGGTTTTTTTAAATTGTTCGGCAAACTGTTTTGCAATTTCTAATGCTTCCGCATCAGTTTGAATAATATGTGCTTGACCAGATGCCGATGTTTGTTTGGTTTGAACCGATTGATATGAAGTCATGACAATTACTCCTTAAATCCAGGCATGGCGGGCAGGGAAATGACCATTAAGGTAATAATTGCCAATGGCATGTAATTTCCAGCGAACAGGGTCGTGTAAGGTATGTACACGGGCATTTCGCCAATGTTGATCTAAATTGTGTTGGCTTAAGCTTGAACGGCTACCACCTAGCTCTAGTAGTTTTTCAGAGATTTGTAGAGCCGCATCATTGGCGTAGACTTTTGCTTCCGCAACCAAAATTGAAGCTTTAGCTACTTGTTCATCAGTCACAGTTTGAAGTTGGTCAAGTTCATCTAAATATTCAGCAGCTTCATCAAGCAGTAAAATTGCAGCATCGAGTAGAATATTTAACTTACCCACTTCTTGCAGTGTGTAATGTTCAAAGCTGGCTTTTTCAACATTTGCATCAATAATTGGGCGTGCTTTGTGTATAGTCGATAAAGTATCTTCAAAAGCAGCTTCCGCAATACCGACATCAATAGCTACTTGTAATAGCTGTGAATAAGCACCTCGATAGGTAGGAACTTGTGTTAATAAACGTTCATCAAAAATAAGATCAGGATTAACTTCAACTTGATTTAATTTAACTGTACCACTCGCTGTAGTACGCTGACCAAACCCATTCCAGTCATTAATGACTTCAATGCCTTGAGCATCTCGGTTAACAATCACTAAAACAACATGACCTTCAGGATGAACCGCTTTAATTGCGAGCCAATGCGCAAAGCTTGTTCCTGTCGAATAAAACTTTTCGCCGTTTAAAATATATTTTCCATTTTCAATGGTAAGGGTAGTTTTTAGTGTTTTTGAGTCATGTGTATTACGCTCTGGACCACCGTTGGCAAGACGTTTGCCAGCTAATATTTCTGAAAAGATAAATTGTTTTTGTTGTTCTGTACCCATGATTTCAATCAGGTTCAACAGGCTAATCTGATTTTGTGGAATTTGACCAACATTTGCATCGCCTTTACTTAAAATACGGAAAACTTGTGCCAGTGTTTTATTGGAAACAAATGCACCGCCATATTTTTTTGCAATGCGAATTCCACCTAAACCTTTTTGGCTAAAACTTTCAATTTGCTCATAAGGAAGTTGGCGTTGTTGATCACGTGTATTACGACCCTCTAAAGCAAAATCAGCCACTTGATAAGCAGCATTAATCGCTTGTTGATCATTTTGAATGACTTGGACGTATGCCGTCGTTTTAGATAGAGAATTAGACATAATGACACCTTGTATTGCTGTCATTACCTTACAAAAGAAATATTTTTCCACTAAACGAAGACTTATGCTCAGCTTATGAATAAAAATGCAAAGCACTTTTTTTGATTTTTAATAGATAAATAGAGATATAGAAACATATTAAAAATCAAAGAATTATAATTTTTATTTGCAAAATGAATTACTAAAGCCTTTTTAATATGAAAAAGAGCTATAAGTACGGTAAAAAAAGATATAAAAAATATAGACCTAACTGTCAGTGAAAAATGAGCACAATATCCATTGTTTTCATTAAAAATAGCTTCTAAAGTATCTATTTACCGAAGACGATTTTTGTACGAATAGTCAAATAAAAATAAACGTGGAGATTTTATGCGGGTTTTGTATCAGTTTCCTTTATCTCATTATTGTGAAAAAGCTCGCTGGTTGTTAGACCATAAAGAACTTGATTACGTTGCACATAATTTGATTCCTGGCTTTCATCGTGCTTTTGCACAACTCAAAACAGGGCAAAACTTATTGCCGATTTTGAAAGATGACCATCGCTGGATTGCTGAATCAACTAAAATTGCGCTTTATCTGGATGATACTTATCCAGAACATGCACTTTTACGCCGTGATGAGCAACTTAGGCAGCAAACACTTAAGATTGATAGTTTGGCAGATGAACTGGGTGTGCATGTACGTCGTTGGGCACTAGCGCATACTTTAGCCCATGGCGACCATGCTCTCGAGATTATGATGGGCGAACAAGGTTACTTGCGTCAGTTTGAAAAAATATCAAAACCTTTCCTCAAAACTTTAGTAAAAAAGAACTATAAGCTTGAAGAAGAGGTTGTGAGTCAGTCAAAAGAGCGTATGGATGAACTCATCAGTGAGCTGAATCAGTACCTTATTGAAAACCAAGGACGTTATATGGTGGGAGACCGCTTAAGCCTCGCTGATATTTCAGTATGTTCTATGCTTGCACCTTTATTAGAAATAAAAGGTACGCCATGGGAACCCGAAGAGGATGAAGAGGTGTCTCCAGAGTGGAGCAATTATCAAAAAAGTTTACTTGATTTGCCACTTGGACAATATGTTTTAAGAATCTATCAAACTGAAAGAAATGCCCGCGTTGATTGGCGAGGCATTTAATTTATAGGTTTTATAAAAAGGCTCGAAATAAATCGGGCTTTTTTTCATATTTCTAAAAGCATTTTAATTGTAAAAAATATTACTATCAATTTTATAAATGGATTTTATTAAAACATTTATAAATATTATTTTGATGTTTTATCTTCTTTTTGAGAAAATTAATCCACATTGTTCTAACTATTTAATAAGTTTGCTTTTTCTTTTTATTAAAAATTAATCTTTTTCTAAAAACAGTTTTTAGAAAAATTTAAGCGACTTTATTGTGCATATGTTTACATTGTAATCAATATTTGCCACATTTAAGTGTAAATAGATGAGCTTAATAATAGACAGAAGATTAAAACATAGATTAAAGTAGAAACATGTGAGCAGTTTTAAAGGTATTAATTCTGCGAAACAGATGAATAATAAGTGAAGCAAATGGATGGAGTCCTGCTTGGAAAAGTTGGCTCGATAATTGCAATTTAATAATAAATCGCTCTATTTCTCTATAAGAATGATTCTGTAGACAAATAGAGAGAATGATCATCAAGGAGTTCTTATGAAACGTTCTGCAACCTCTCTCATTGTTTCAACAATTATGCTTTGTACGGTTGGTGCTACTTCTCAAATTCAGGCAGCAGATACATTAGCTAAAATTAAAAGTACTGGAAAAATCGTTATTGGTCACCGAGAATCATCCGACCCGATTTCATACGTTGTTGGAGGTAAACCGGTAGGTTATGCAGTCGACATTTGTAACCAGTTCGCAAATGATATTAAAAAAGAATTGAAAATGCCTGGTTTAAAAGTTGAATACAAGGCAGTAACTTCATCAACACGTATTCCTGAGCTTTTAGCCGGCAATATTGATATGGAATGTGGTACCACCACAAACTCTAAACAACGTCAGCAGCAAGTTGGTTTTTCAACAAACTACTATGCAACAGAAGTGCGTATGGCTGTTAAAGCCAATTCTGGTATTAAGAGTCTAGCTGATTTAAATGGTAAAGCGGTCGTTACGACTCAAGGTACAACATCAGACAAGTACATTAAAATGAATGAAAAAGGTCAGTCACTTAATGTACAAAACATTTATGGTAAAGACCATTCTGACTCGTTTGCCATGATGGCATCTGGTCGTGCCGCAGCATTTGTTATGGATGACAATATCTTAGCTGGACTAATTGCTAAGTCATCTACACCAAAAGCGTTCGCAATTGTAGGGCCAGTACTTTCATCAGAACCTTATGGCATCATGATTGCAAAAGATGATCCAAAATTTAAAGCAATTGCCGACCGTACCGTAAATAATTTATGGAAAACTGGTCAAATGGACGCTTTATATAAGAAATGGTTCTTATCGCCAATCCCACCAAAAAATACTAATTTGAACATGCAACCAAGTTCATCTTACAAAAAACTTAAAGCTCACCCAACAGATGCAGGAATCTAACCAGATCCTTTTGTCCTAAATTTACTTGTGCAAGTGTAAAACTTCATTTGCACAAGTGGTCTATTTTCTAAGATATTCATTTAAGGGGCAAACATGTCAGTCGGCTCGCTAAACTGGACTATATTCTGTGCGGAGTCTAATGAATATGGTGTCGATAAAGCCGCATGGGCAGAATCAGTTTGTAAAGTCATTGGTAGCTCTAGCTACAATGCCTATTCTGAGGCGCCCACATGGTTACAAATGTTAGGTTCTGGTGTCTTTACTATGGTATGGACTGCCGTTGTAGCCTTTCTTATCGCATTTTTATTAGGTTCTCTCCTCGGGGTGATTCGTACTTTACCCAATAAACCGCTTGCTTTTATCGGCAACTGTTATGTCGAAATATTCCGTAATATTCCTTTAATTGTACAGTTATTCTTCTGGGCTTTTGTATTCCCAGAGTTCTTACCAGATAGTTTAAGTGCCGGAAGTGGGGACGTCGTAGCAGGTGGCTGGTGGAAAAATATTTTAAATCATCATCCTGCTGTTATTGGTGTTTTTGCTTTGGGTCTATATACCGCAGCACGTGTTTCTGAGCATGTAAGAGCGGGAATTAACACGGTTTCTCGTGGACAAAAATTTGCAGCTTCGGCAATGGGTTTTACAACAGCGCAAAGTTATCGTTATGTGATTTTACCAGTTGCATACCGTACGGTATGGCCAACCATTACTTCAGAAGCAATGAACGTCTTCAAGAACTCGGCAGTTCTATATGCATTAAGTGTTTTGAACTTCTTCGCTTATACCAAAACCATGCGAGAAGAAACTTCTCAGGACATTATCATTCTTATTCTGTCTACGCCGGTTTATTTAATCATTACCTACACAATTAAATTTGTGATGGCATGGATTGAAAAACGTATGGCTGTACCAGGTTTAGGTTCGGGAGGAAAATAATTATGGATTTTTCTCTATTACATAATCCTGATGTTATTGCTGCATTAAAAGAAGGTTTTATCTTCACGCTTACGGTAACGGTACTTGCGATGATGGGGGGGATTTTGATTGGAACTCCATTAGCAATGATGCGTTTATCTAACAGCACCATTGCAAGTAACTTTGCCAAGTTCTATGTAGATCTATTTCGTGGTATTCCATTAATTCAGGTCATCTTTATTTTCTATTTTTTGTTACCAAAAATATTTGAGTTTCAATCAGATACTTATTGGGGGCCGTTATTTTCGAGTGTTGTAACCTTTGCTATTTTTGAAGCTGCATTTTTCTCGGAAATTGTACGTTCCGGTATTCAGTCTATTTCAAAAGGTCAGGTCAATGCAGGCTACGCTTTAGGGTTTACCTATGGGCAATCTATGCGTTATGTAGTGTTACCGCAGGCCTTCCGTAATATGCTCCCAGTATTACTCACTCAAACTATTATTCTGTTTCAGGACGTGTCATTAGTTTATGTCATTAGTGCACCAGACTTCTTAGGTCGTGCAGATACATTAGCTAATACATATGGCCCTGAAACGAAAGCAACATTCTACTTAATCGTCGCTGTGGTGTATTTCTGTAGCTCGTTTGTGCTATCGCAATTAGTCAAACGTTTACAGAAAAAAATTGCCATCATTCGCTAATTGGAGATTTTAAATGCCAATGATAGACATCCAACATATCTCTAAATGGTATGGTGATTTTCAGGTTTTAACAGATTGCACGACGAGTATTGAAAAAGGTGATGTCGTTGTTGTTTGTGGGCCATCTGGTTCAGGAAAATCAACGCTCATTAAAACTGTAAATGCTTTAGAACCATTTCAGCAAGGTGACATTATTGTTGATGGGGTTTCCTTAAAAGATCCAAAAACTGATCTGGCGAAATTCCGTTCTCGTGTAGGAATGGTGTTCCAGCATTTTGAACTTTTTCCGCACATGACTGTTTTGGAAAATTTAACCATTGCTCAAGTGAAGGTATTAAAACGTTCAGTTGCCGAAGCGCGTGAAAAGGGGCTTAAGTATTTAGAACGAGTTGGGTTACTTGCTCATAAAGATAAATTTCCAGGACAACTCTCTGGTGGCCAGCAGCAACGTGTTGCAATTGCTCGCGGTTTATCGATGGACCCAGTCTGTATGTTGTTTGATGAGCCTACTTCCGCACTAGACCCGGAAATGGTAGGTGAAGTGCTTGAAGTTATGGTGCAACTTGCTCATGAAGGTATGACCATGATGTGTGTTACCCATGAAATGGGCTTTGCTAAACGCGTATCTAACCGTTTAATTTTCATGGATGAAGGTAAAATTCTTGAAGATTGTCCAACCAATGAATTTTTTGATAATTTAGAAGCTCGTCATGAGCGTGCTAAACTTTTCTTGCAGAAAATTCAGGCAATGCATTAAATACAACAATAAAAAAGAGCCTATAAAGACTCTTTTTTATTTCTAAGTTTTTAGAAATTATATTTTGCTAATAAATTTATGCGTGAGTAATCGCCTTTATCATCTGCAAATGTTTTGCGCTGGCCATAAGTATATTCTGCACCTAAGTCAATATTCTTAACAGGGTTCCAGATTAGGTTTACCAGTGCATTATAAATTTCCTTGTTATAACTGGTATTATTCAAATTACTATTTGCGTATGTGTTGTCATCTTTATATTGGACTCCGCCAATTGCGAAAGTAGAGCGTAATATTGGATTCCATTTACGTTGATAGCCGATCACTGCGCTATCAAATTCACCTAATTGGATGTCTTGAGCCGCCGTGTCATATGCATAGGCAGAGTTGCTATAAGACAAATAGCGTCCATCACCTTTAACATGATAATAGTTGGCAACTACGCTATCTTGAGGGGTAATATCATATTTTCCGCCTATGCCGACACCCCAACCAAATTTTTCTTCAGATAAACTATCTTTAGGTGCTACTCGGTTTTCATGAACAAGTCCATGAAGTTGTAATAAGCCTTTATTATCGGCAGTTTTAAAATCATATCGAGTGGTTAGAGCGGGGAAGCGGCTTCCACCCGCCACATTTCCTACTTTTTCAACATCACCACCTTCTAAAGCAAATAATATTTTTTGTTGTGCATCAATAGGCTGTGTATAACGAACTTGTACTGTACGTGTTGTTCCTGTACCGACTGCGCCAGTAAAGTCTAATGTTTCTGGGGATGTGTCCGTATTTACAAAGGGTGAAGTGGTTTGACCTGCTAACCATTTACCTAAAGACATATAGGCATGGCGTACCCGGAAAGTTCCACTACCATTGTCGCCATTACCGCCCATAAAGTCGGCTTCAATTTTTCCGGTTAAATCGCCATATTGCGTAGGTCGGGTGATATCTAAACCAATACGTGTAGTTGCAGCAGATACATTTAGCGAGTCCTGTCTTGGATCATCTTTGTTTAAAGGATAGTTGGCAGCATTTGAAATACTTCCATTTGAACCTTTAAAGTCATAAGTGGCATCTACTCGTACATTTCCATAAAGCTTAACTTGAGTTTGTCCATCAGGCATTTGCATCCAACCTAGTTTGCTCTGAGGAGCTGGTGAGCTAGCTACGGTTGTCGTTTGTGAAACTGTTGGAGTATTTACTGCTGATGCTGTTTTTTGCTGATTTGATAATTGCTGCACAAGTTGTTTTAACTCACCAACCTCTTTGCGTAAAGCATCTACTTCTGAGTCAGTAGCTGCATGGGCTGGCATAACTACACCTGTTAGGCTAATAGTAGTCATTGCTAGAACTAAAGTTTTGATATTTTTCACAAGCATTCCCCACATCGGATAAAGTTTTCCCGTATGTGCATAACAAAAACAGTGCCAACTTTTTAAAAAATTTTAAAACTATTGATTTTATTAAATAAAGCTTGAGATTTTTGAAATAAGATATACTTTTGCTGATGTGCTAAGTGAAACATTGAAAAAATATAACGCTATAGCGATTTCAAATGCGCTATAAATGCCATGCTACTGCACAGTTAACAGGCACAGACTTGATTCAAGATATTAAAGTAAAGCTTATTCCTACTTTTAATCGGGTTTGATTTTTAAAGTGGGCTTGGCTTTAGGATATACTGTTAAGTTATATAAAATGCTATTTGGAGAAAAGGATGGAGCTTGACCGTTTTGATAAACAAATTCTGGAAATTTTGTCTCATGAAGACCTGAATTTGAATGAGCTCTCAGAACGGATTAATCTTTCAGTTAGCTCTGTCCATCGCCGTATTAAGCATTTGATTGAAGCTAATATCATGGGGCAGCTTAAAAGAGAAATTAACTTTAGCAAACTAGGGTTTACTTTGCATATTTTGCTACAAGTCTCTTTAAGTAAACATGATAGTGAAACCTTCGATAAATTTCTTTCTGAAATTGAAGCCATTCCTGAAGTTACAAATGCATTTTTAGTTACGGGTCAAAGTGCTGACTTCATTCTTGAATTAGTGGCGCGCAATATGGATGACTATAGCGAAATTTTATTAAGACGTATTGGTAAAATTGACAATGTAGTCGCTCTACATTCGAGCTTTGTCATCAAAGAGTACAATGTATTTAACTGTTATAACTTATTAAATAAATTATAAAAAAACGCACCAATTGGTGCGTTTTTAATTTCAATGTTTGGTTTAAGCATCTAATTGAGCTAAAACTTCTTCCGAGAATTCAACGTTTGTATAAACGTTTTGTACATCATCAAGATCTTCAAACATATCAATCATTTTAAGAATTTGTTTTGCTTGGTCAATATCTGTAATCTCAGCTTTTGTTGATGGACTCATCACAACTTCTGCATTATCAGATTTTAAACCTGCGGCAGCAAGAGCATCTTGAACTTCACCAAAAGTCTCTGGTGAAGTAATTACTAAAATTTCATCTTCTGAAACTTCAATATCTTCTGCACCTGCTTCTAAAGCTACTTCCATGATTTTGTCTTCTAAAGAAACATCTTCAAAAGTAATTTCACCACGTTTAGTAAATAGATAAGATACAGAACCCGCAGTTCCTAAGTTACCATTTGTTTTACTGAAACAGTGACGTACATCTGGAACTGTACGGTTGAGGTTATCTGTCATTGTTTCAATAAGGACAGCAACACCACCAACGCCATAACCTTCGTAAGTTACTTCTTTTAAATCGTCATTGTCTTCACCACCCACACCGCGTTGGATTGCACGGTTAATGGTGTCACGTGTCATGTTGACTGAAAGTGCTTTTTCGACAACAGCACGAAGGCGAGGGTTGCTAGCAGCATCTCCACCACCAAGTCTGGCAGCAGTCACAATTTCACGAATATATTTAGTAAAAACTTTACCGCGACTTGCATCTTGTTTAGCTTTACGATGCTTAATATTGGCCCATTTAGAATGACCCGCCATGGAAGTGAACTCCAAAAATTAAAAAATGCAAAAGTGACAGAATATTATCATAGGCATGGTTTTCTTGAAAACTGTTGTCCTATGTTTTGTTAACCAATTAGCAACGCTTAGAAGGCCTAAATTTAAGTAAAAAATTAGTCTTAAAAGCGCTTACAGAACAAATTAGTTAATCTTCACATCAATATCATATTGCGCATAAAGTTCTTTAATTGTTTCAAGATCTTTTTGCAAATCTGAAGGGTAAATTTTACCTAAAATGCCACCTTTCTTTGTTCTTGCATTTGCATACATCAGTACAATTGGAACATTCGCAGCTTTTGCAATATGCCAGAAACCTGTACGAATAGGTTTACGCTCAGATCCATCTTTTGCACGAGTTGCTTCAGGAGCAATCACTAGGTTGAATGAATCATTACTTTGAAATTTCTCGACCATTTGAGAAACAATATCTTTACTTGCTTTACGGTCTACCGGAATACCGCCTAGTCTTTCAAGTATAGGTTTCATTGGACCTTTAAAAAGCTCTTTTTTAATTAGTGTATGAATTTTTAAATCTAATATTTGAAACATAGCGATTGATAAGATCGCATCTAGGTTAGAAGTATGCTCGAACCCAATAATAACTTGTTTTTTCTCAAGAATTGTAGGATCTACATCATAGGTCCAACCAACTGCTTTGAAGATAGAATTGCCTAAAAACTTTTTCATAGAGACGTGGGAGACAAAAAGGTTGCGGAATTCTAATATGAGTTGGTCTAAAAGGGTAGAAAATTATCAACATGTTAAATTTTATTTATTTTAATTTTTAAATTGAAATATTTAATAAAATTTATATTTATTAATATTATATTTTAAATCCGTAATAGAAAAATATATAATAAATCAGTTTAAAGTAATTTTTTATAGATTAAAAATACTATGAATTCTCAGTTTTAATTAAATACTCGATATATCTCCATTTTTTTACAGGATCAATCAATTCTTTATCAATGGTTCCATCAATAATAATCCCATCAATAATCGAGATGATGATATGAGTAAGTGGAGTAGGGTCTTTAATATCTAACTCTACTAATAAACTATTGAGTAAATTGATAAGCCAATTTGTATATTCTTGAAATGGTTCACGAATTGAAGTGTATTGTTTAGATACTTCAATAAATGCCTTCTTAAACAAGCAACCGTTAAAGTTTTCGCTATTAATCCAGTCAATATACCAGTTAAAAATAAGATGTATTCTTTCAAGCGGCTCAGCATCTGGATGTAAATTTAATTTTTCATAAATTGAATTTTGTATATTAATATTTCGATGATGCAGACACTCCATAATTAAACTTTCTTTAGAGGGAAAGTATTTATAGAAAGTCATCTTGGCTACATTCGACTCAGCAATAATTTTATCTACGCCTGTAGCGTTATAACCAATTTGGTTAAAAAGATCCAAAGCAGTATTTATAATATCTTCTTTTTTTGACATTACTATTCCATTTAGTTAAAACTAATTATTACTTTACATAGATTTTAAATTTTTAATCAATTTGATCATAATCAAAAACATAATTTGATTCAAGTTAATATTATAAAAATAATAGACATTATTTTTAACTTTTTTTAAATATTCTATTTGATTTCGTATGATTTTAATTCTAATATGGATTTTTGATAAAAGGAGTTTTATTTTTGGTATAACTCTTTGTTTTTAAAATAAAATGTGGAAAACCAAAAAACTTTAATAAGTTTAACGAGAGTGGATTATGCCTAAAAAATTTGAGAACTTTAATAATCCTAGGAAAAAGGCACTCGCAGGGATGAAACAAAGCATTTCAGCTGAACTTTGGGATAAAAATCTTAACTTTTTAACTCAATTAAGAGCGAAGATTGCGCAGCATCCAGTATCTCATCATCCTGCAATTGAAACTTTAAATAACGGAGAAATTAATAAAGAAAATTTAAAGCGTATTCATTTAGAGTATCGTCATGCAATCGTACAAACATTTACAGATGCTTTATTAATGGCTCAGTATCAAACTAAGCAGTTAGAGCCGAGATTGCATGCCGGTGCAAAGATGTTCCCGCGTTTTCTTTTAAGCCTGAATATATTTGATGAGTTTGGATTCCGTCCTGGAGCCGATCGAGATGGTTACTATCAGGGAAACCCTGAATATGCCCATTACCCATTATTCGAAGATGTGCTTAATGATTTTGGCGTAACAGAGGAAGAGCGCCGAAGTTATAAACCGACCAGCATTGCACATCAAGTGAGAGAATTTTTAGAAAACTCTTATTACGACTATAAAGCTGTTTCAGCTTTATTGGCAGTAGCTGAAGAAGAAGTCATTTTATATAGTCCACCTTTACGTAGCGCAACAAGTGCTGTTGGTATAGAGGTTGAGGGTGGTGGATATTACCATGTTCATGGCGTCTCTGAAGACAAAACTGCTGAGGCAGCAGATGATGACCATGAAGAAGACCTTTGGTTTATTTTGATGCAAGCTTGTACAGAAGAAGACTATATTCGTTTAGAAAACTTATGTCTCGAATACTGTGATTTATGGAAAAAGTTTTGGGATGTTCAAATGGAAAACTCGAAATCAATGCCTCAACAAAATTTAGCCTAAAAATAGATCAAATAATTAAGTTAATAATTAATAATAATCAAAATATTAAAAGGAACGTTTAAAAATATGGAAATAGGAAAAAGATTTTTTTAAGTTTAATCGAACAATTTTTGAATAATGTAGTGATATTCGACTGTATGTCTAAAATTAAAGAACCCCAAAAACTTATAGTTTTTGGGGTTTGTATTTGGTGGGCCCACACAGACTTGAACTGTGGACCAACGGATTATGAGTCCGCTGCTCTAACCAACTGAGCTATAGGCCCTATAAATAAGAAAAGCTTTTAATCTCAAGGCTTTTCAGTGCCTGCAATACTAATCAATTTTTTTATTAAACACAAGTATTTTTCAAAAGTAGGTGTGCAGTAGACCTGAAAAATATTTTGCTATATTGTTAATTATCACAAGCGCTAGGGATTCTAGCTTATGAGCACTTCACGAGTAAAGCTAACTAAGTCATTTATCGATCAACTTAAACTCATTCCAGCAATTTATAGAGACAGTGAGATTATTGGTTTTGCTATTCGTGTAAATAATTCATATAAAACCTATATTGTAGAAAAGAAAGTAAAAGGTAGAGCAATACGTTGTAAATTAGGAGATTACGAAAAAATTACTCTTGAAGAAGCTCGTATACTTGCTCAGCAGAAGTTAAAAGATTTAACTGAAAACAATTATTTAATTAGCAAAAATAATAAAATATTAAAAAATAATTTAGATAAGAAAATTAACCAGCCTAGTCTCGATGAAGCTTTTCAAACATATATCAATCAACACAAACTAAAAGACAGAACACTAGTTGATTATAGAGATGTCATAGAAAAATACTTAATGGATTGGAGGGAGCTTAAACTTACTGATATTACTGAACAGATGGTTGAAGATAAGTATATTCAATTATCTAAAATTAGTTATGCCAAAGCGAACTTATCTATGCGAGTACTTCGAGCTATTTATCGTTTTTCGGTTAAGTATTATCAAGACAGAAGTAAAGAGCTCATCATATCTGCGATGAACCCAGTTAATTTTTTAAATTCAAAACAACGTTGGCGAGCAGTTTCAAGTCGAAGTAACTATATTCATAGAGAAAATTTAGAAAAATGGGTACACGCAATTATTGAATATGAGGGTCGGGGCCAAGAAAATGAAACAAATAAGGACTTTTTATTAACACTTGTTTTAACAGGGCTTTTTAGAAATGAATGTGAATGCTTACGTTGGGAAGATCTAGACTTAGATGAAGGAAGTCTTTCTTTTATAAATACTTATAATAATGAGTGCTATAAACTTTATATGGGTGATTTTCTTTGGCATCTAATGAAAAACCGTAAAATGAAAATTAATGAAGAATGGGTGTTCCCATCTGTGAAGTCTAAAACTGGCCATATTGTTAATATTTCAAAATTCCGAAAAAAAATAGAAGGGCAGTGTAATATCTCTTTTACTTTTCAAGATTTACGGAGAACATTTAAATTTTTTGAAGATAATTTAAGTGATAAACCACTATTTATTAGAAAGGCAGACGAGAAAGAGAAAATATTAGAATCTAACAATGTGGTTCACTTTCAAGATATGCGTAATAGAATGAATAGACTAGAACAAGTTATTCTGGGTTCATATAGAGATAAATTTATTAAATCTATTACTATCAATCTATAAAAATTTTGAAGTTCGCAAATTAAAAATAAGACTACGACCGGTTCTAAAATTAGTATAACTTTACAGTAAGTTTTATCAGTAAAACACAGAATGAATATTCTTTCACACTTCCTACAACTATTTGTAATTGATGAATTTTATACTTGACTAAAACACTTGGAATTTATACAGTAGTGGAGTATTTTTGATAATTATTATTATTGCTTAGTCCTGAAATACAGTAAGAAGCCTATTCGCTATGAATAGGCTTTTTGCTTTGTTTTTAAAGGATAACTAAAACCTAAATCTCTTAAAAAATTAATCTAATAGAATCAAATAAATAGTTTTTTTTGTGTTTTTTAATAAATTGAAAAAGATTGACACGTAAATTTTCATTATGAACAAAACTGATTTAAATAGTAGTCAAAGTGAAACACACCTAAATGCTAAGTTTAATTTTCACTAAACGAGGCATAGGAGTGTCATCATGTTAAAAGCAATGTTTTTCTTCAGCGCAGGTGCAATGTTTGGCTATTGTTATAAGCATAAGAATGATAAAGCTGAAGCTGATAAATCTAAATAAGCACTAAAAACCGCCTATAGGGCGGTTTTTAATAAGCAGCATGAGATAAATTTGCTCGAATCATTTGAACAAGTTCTCTTGCTGCTTTTGATAATGGTTTATCTTGGAGCCAGATGAGATAGATAGATAGAGGTAAATGATTTTTTGTATTTTTAAAATCTAGTTGAACTAAATGTCCTTGTTCAATTTTTTCTTTTACCAAAGATAAAGGAAAATTTCCCCATCCTAAACCAGCCTCAACCATATTAATCGCGGTCTGTAAACTATTGGTTTTCCAGTACATTGCTCCAACAATTGAACGTGAATCCTGTATGTTTAATTCACTACTTGCAACTACAATTTGTCGAACATTAATTAATTCTTCAATAGAGATTAACTTATCATTTTGTTTTAAAAGGGGGTGGTGAACAGAAATTGTAGCAACTAGAGTTTCATTCATCACTAATTGTAAGCTTTCACGCATTTTTATATTGAGATCAGAACCTGCCAGACAAAGGTTAATATTTTCTGTATAGAGCAAATTTAGAATATCGTCTTGGGGGGCTGTAATAATCTCTACATTAAGTAAGGGAAATTTATCAGCCAGTTTTTTTATCGCTTTAAAAAGTAAATTGGTATTTGCATCTGAAACAACACCAATTTTTAATTTACTTTCAAGTCCTAGCGAAAGCTCATAGGCATGGGTACTTAATAACCTAAGCTGCTCAGCAATAATACGTGCTTGGGGCTCTAATGCTAAAGCCGCTGAAGTAGGAATGACTTTACGGTGAGTACGTTCAAACAAAAGGTAACCAAGTTCTGCCTCAATATTGGCAACAGCCATGCTCACGGCGGAGGGTACTCGATTTAACTTACGTGCCGCTGCCGAGAAAGATCCAGTATCAAGTACACTTAAGAAAAGCTCTATATTTTCGCTATTAAAATTCATTTTGATATCAGTGAAACTGAAAGCTGTTAACTTTATATGTGATTTTAACTGAAACTAAAATAAAAAGAAGTAAGAAAAGATGATTGGTTATGCAAGGTTTAAAGCGTCGTATTGTTTATGTGTCCTCATATGAAATTATTGGAATGGTGATTTCATCAGTAGGTTTAGCTCTTTTGGCAGGAGATAGTGTAGAGCACACGGGACCGCTCTCAGTCATGATTACGACAATTGCGGTAACATGGAATTTTATTTACAACATTCTTTACGAGAAATGGGAAGCACGACAAGAGAATAAGTCACGCACTGTTAAACGTAGAATCGCGCATGCGATCGGTTTTCAAATCACTTTAGTAATGTTCTTAATTCCGCTGATTGCATGGTGGATGGATATTTCTCTTGTTGCGGCATTTTGGTTAGATGTTGCCTTTATTATTATCATTCCAATTTATACATTTATATTTAACTGGACATTCGATAAATTATTCGGATTACCTGCTTCTGCACAAGTAAATACTGTTCAAGAATAGAAGAAAATTTTAAAGAGATATCAAAGTATTGTTGAGTTAACTTTGATATCTCTTGCAAAACTATTTGATTTGTTCAAGCTCAAGATTTTTTGAAGCCTTTGTTTGAGCTCTTTTTGCGAGCATATAATATAAAAGTGCAGTCGATAACAATCCAACTAACCAGGATAAATCAATTCCACCTAACATTTCGGCAATTTGGCCTTTGTAAAATTTGCTATCGATAAAGGGCAGTTGAAGTAATATGCCAATAAAATAACAAGCTATACCAATGGTGTTCCAGCGCCCATATCTACCATTTGGGTCATATAGTGCGTCTACATCACATTCTTCTTTAGAAATAAAATAATAATCAACTAAATTAATTGCACTCCAAGGAATGAAAAATGTCAGAAGAAATAAAATAAAAGCTTTGAATGCACTTAAGAAGGTGTGTTCACCTACAACTGCAATAAATGTCGAGATCAGAACCATTGCAAGAACAATGACAAGTCGGGTCAGTTTTGAAATCTGTCCAGTTGGTTTAAAGCTATTCCAAATGGTTGCTATACACATAAAACTGCCATAAGCATTGAGTGTGGATAAAGTGACCTTTCCAAATGCAATACTAAAATATAAGAAAGTAATCACAAGAGCGATTGGATTCATACCTACAACATACTGAACTTCATTACCGACAAAACCACCATTTGATACTTGAGCAATCAATACACCAAGTGTCATAGAAATTTGTGAGCCAACTAAAGACCCAAGGCCAACTGCCCAAAACACCCGATTTGAAGAGGTCTTTGTAGGTAAATAACGAGAATAATCTGCTACATAAGGTCCGAATGAAATTTGCCAAGAAGCAGAAAGAGAAACTGCCAATAAAAAAGATGGCCAGCTAAAATGGCGTACAGCAAGCAATTCTGAAATATTCGAGAGAGCTAAAATTTGAGTAAGGATAATAATAAAAGCTATTAATCCTATGACACTTGCGACTTTTCCTACCCAGTGAATTAAGCGATAGCCAATAGTTGCAAATAAAATAATAAAACAAGCATAGATTAAAATACCTGTTGTATTACTCACCTGTGCAAGGTGTGCAATTGCTTTACCAGCGAGTACTTCACCAGTTGCGGTAAAGCCAATATACATCAGGCAAACCAGAATAATGGGAATACATGCACCATACACTCCAAATTGAACCCGACTGGAAATCATTTGGGGAAGGCCAAGTTTGGGGCCCTGAGCTGCATGCAAAGCCATGACAGCAGCACCAAAGCATTGTCCAATAAATAAGCCAATGATTGACCAAAATACATCACCACCTAATACGACAGCTAATGCACCCGTGACAATAGCTGTAATCTGTAAATTGGCGCCAAACCAAAGTGTAAATTGGGCGAATATACTGCCATGCCTTTCATTTTCAGGAATAAAGTCAATACTTCGGTTTTCAACAAACCCACTTTTCGATGTTCCAGTTGATGAGTCCATAACACTCTCCTTATCCTTTAAGAGCTTTTCTTTTATTAGAATCCATTTTGTACAAACAAATATAAACATGTATATACAAGTTATTTCAAAAAGAAGCAATGGTTTCGGTAAATCATTGCTTTAATTTTTTGTACTCATAAATTTAGATGTGGTGAGAACAGTAGATTGGTGAGGTGAGTGTTTTTATAAAGATGAGAAAGTGAGCGGTAAATAAAATCTATAAAAAAAGCCCTCTAATGAGGGCAGATAATTAGACTTCAGCATCAAGAATGGCTTGAAAAAATACGGGTAATTCCGAAAATTGAACTAATTGGGTTTTATCATCGTGCTTATAGTAGTACTGATAATGCGGTGTTTGAAATGCACTATCTAGATATTGCGTCGCATCGGAAAATTGAGCTTTGGCAACTGGTTTATCTTTCTTAAATTTAACGATAATTGGGTTCACAGAGTTTAATTTAACGGGCACACCATTTTCAAATTTGGCTGTTTCAATCAATAAAGAAATTTTAAAATCACCAAATATGACACAAAATTGACCTCCTTTTTCTGTTTTAATTTCTCGATCGTGAAACAGTTCTTTAAATAAGTCTTTTAATGCTTCTCGGTGCTTGTCTAAAGCTAACTGAAAATCATGATCTTTCTGTTCTAATTTCTCTTGCTCTTCTTTGAGCAATTGGGCTTGTTTTTCGATTGTTGTAAAATCCAAATTCATCTTAATTTCTCCTTGTTGTGTTTTTAAAACTATATATGGCAGCCATTTGTTAAGTTTTAAAGAAACATACATTGTTTGTTACAACGCAATAATTAAGATGAATTTGTGTGATCACTATTTAGTACCAGGCTTGGTTATAAATGCAGGACGGCGCTTAATTTGAATAAAGCCGCTACTACTTAGCACGCCTAGCATAACTAAAGCAGTACCTATAATTTGCCAGATATTAAGTGTTTGACCAGCTAACATTGCAACTAACATACTAAAAACTGGAACAAAGTTAAAAAAGATTGATGCTCTACCTGCGCCTAGTTTTTGAATGCCATTAAACCAAAATAAATAAGCAATCATAGTAGAGCAAATAATGACGTATCCCATAGCGAAGTGTGCAGTAATAGGCGCCATAACAACTGCTTTAAATGGGTGCTCGAAAATTAGACTTAATATGATTAGAGTCAAAGCACCGAACAGCATAGAGAACGTTGTAGTTTCTAGAGGCGTAGCATTTTTTACATACCGGCGTGATAACACATTGGCTAAACAAAAACTGATACCACCAAGTAAGATATAAAAGTCACCAATTGCTATTTTTAAATGAAGTAACGTGGAAATATGCCCATGGCTAATAACGAAAAGCACACCACTTAAACCAAATACAACTCCGATAAATTTAGGAAGTGTTAATTTTTCTCCATCAAGTAAAATTGCTAGCAGTAGAGTGATCAATGGTGTGGTTGCCATGATTAAGGCACCATTGACTGCCGATGTTGTTTGCAAGCCATAGAAACAACCTATATTAAAACCAGCAATCCCTATAATTCCAATAATAAGATAGATAAATAAATTCTGCTGAAAAGTAGCCCAACGTAATTTTCCCATGGCCGCAAAAATAATAAATAGAGCAAGGCTTGCAAGCGTAAAACGCTCAGCTGCTGCCGAAAGAGGAGGCATCGATTGGATAATATAAGACATCGCATTAAATGCTGAGCCCCAAAAAAGCATCGTTATTACAACACCTGTGTAGGCATAAACCACCGTTTTATTCATGATAGGGCTCCGAAAAAGAATGTCTCTATTCTGAGTAATCACTTAAAGGTGTACAATTCCATATTAATTCATCTCTAATGTGAAAATTTGCACAATGATAGATTGGGAAAATTTACATTACTTTTCAGTTTTTTCTGAAGAAAAATCACTTTCAGCTGCAGCAAGAAAGTTAAGGGTTGACCATGCCACTGTTGCAAGAAGAATTGCTCAGTTAGAACAGAACTTAAAATTAAAATTAGTTGATCGTAGACCCCGCACTTACGTTTTAACATCTGAAGGCGAGCAGCTTGCCCAAGTAGTGGCACGTATGATGGAAGAGACGTTTTCTATTGAGCGACTTGCTCTGGCTGGACAGCAGGAGGTTACGGGGACTGTTTCTATTAGTATGCCTCCGTTAACTGCTGCTCATCTAATCATGCCTCATCTCGGAAAGTTTTATCATCATTATCCACAACTAAAACTACGAGTACTTGGAGATGTTCATTATGTATCTTTGCAGCATAGAGAGGCTGACATTGCTGTAAGGTTTGGGCGACCTAAAGATGAATATTTAGTTGCTCGTAAAGTCGGAGAAATCCCTTTTGGAATATATGCTACTCCAAGTTATTTGGCTTCAACGAATCAAGAAAATTATGAGTGGATTAGTGTGGAGGTCGGTGGTGTACATGGACAGAAACAACAAAAATTAAAAGAAAAATTGAATAATAAAGACCCGCTCATGGTTACTAATCATCCTGAGTTGCAATGGAGAGCTGCATGTGGAGGAGTAGGTTTAGCTGTACTACCTGACTTTTTAGGCCAACAAGGCAATTTGATAAAATTACCAGATAATGACCCGATGAGCGCTGAAATTTGGTTGGTCACCCATGAAGATCTAAGAAGTAGTACCGTGGTAAGAGTAGTGATGGATTTTCTTTTAAATTGTTTTGAACCATTTAGAGTTTAATTTTAAATTTTGTTTAACTCTGTTTTTTTCTTATCTACCTATTAAATTAAAGAGATTTTTATTCATCGGGAAAAATCCCTGCATCTTCACGCGCTTGCTTTAAGGCTAGAAAAAAACACAATAGAAAAAGTATCCCAATAAAAAATAAGAAAAAATCTAAATGACTAATACCTAAACCAACTCCGAAAGCCCCTAAACTTAATAATAAAATACAAAAGATTTTCCAAAAAATAAGCATGCTGTTTTGTAATAAAAACTGGGATTTAGGCTGTAATTGAAGAATATTTCCCGATTTATTTATGTTTTTTTTCTTATAGGTTATGTAAAGCTTTATAGTTCAAAGAATTACATAATTTGAAGTTAGGGCTTTAACTCAAACATTCTACCTAAACGACTTTTTAATTTTACTGCACATTAATCTCTATAAAATTCATATTTTCTTAATTAATCGAATGATAATTCTTTAGAAAGTCTGTAGAATAGGGATTCTAAATTTTATTTTTAATTAATTTTTGTTTAAAATTAACTGGTTAAATAGTTTTATCAAACTTTTGTTAAAAAAAAGACTTGATATTTAAGCTAAATTTTGAAATTATAGTCATGCAAATTGTGATCTATTTCCCACAATTTGTATTTCAGGTTAAGTGGTTATCACTAATGCTCATTGGCTTTATTCGCTTATGAGCATTTTTTTAATTTATTTGTTAGTAAAATTTAAAAAATAATTTATATCAAAAAAATAATTCTTTTAGTATTAGTTAAAAATTAGTCAAATAACTTTATTCTTCAACGTATCTAACTACCTCTTCTTAAGATTCAGTAGTCAGAAAGAATGAAATTGCCTCTAATCATATTGAATCGTGACGGTGGCATTAGCTTTGACTTCTCCTGCCGTTACATTGGCAGCAGTTTGGTAGTAACGTGCAGTTAATGGCACATCATATTGAACTGTTTGGTTGGAGCCTATAGTACCAATACCTAGTTTATTTCCTTTTTGAATCGTACTATTTGTACCATTCATATTCCATAGAAGTTCTACACCAACACCGTTCGCTTTAGTTGATTCAGCAGCACTATTACTAATAACCTGACTGTTTGCAGCATCGGAATTGTAGTCAAAGCTTAAACTCAATGTGTTACTTGTAGGTATACCGGAGTTATTCTCGCCACCATTACAAAGAATGGATAGGTTAAAGTTTTTCTCACCTTGAGTTGTTCCGATAGCTCGAAAGCCTGATTTTGTCACAGTCGGAAGTTCAACAACCGTATCTACGCCATTTTGAATTTCACAAGATGATGATGCAATGAGAATAGGTGAACTACCTAATACTGTAGTCGTTAAGAAGGGGCGATTTTGTTGACCTGTTACATAGTAAGTACTATAACGGCCAGCCACTAATGCACCAGAACCAGTAGTGGTAGCAGTTTTAATCACTTCCAAAACAATATAGCCTGGCGAAAGTGTATATGCTGTATGAGGCGTCAATGTAAGCTTATAAGGGTAATAACCAGAAGAGTTCGAAGAGTCAGTTGCCTCACGGTAAATTCGAATGCCTATACCCGGTATATTTGTGGCGTAAACATTATTGCCTATTGGACTAATTGGATAATTTAGAGGTAGAGCCGCTATAATTTGGTCACCAGGGCGGTTACACGTTGCTGTAGAATTATTGGGTGAAATGGTAAAAGTATTCTTTTGTAAAACTGTGCCTACAGGATCATTTGGACGAACCACAATGGTGCCAATCGTTATTGGAATATCAACTGTAGTGAAACCTTTACTTAAAGTACAGTTTGCATTTGCTTGGTTGTAAATAAAGAAATTAGTGATTAATAAACCACTCTGAATAAGTATTTTTTTCATTTGCAGATTGCCTCTGTCATAATAATTGATTGTTTTTCCTGTGAGATTTTTGATTGAATGTCATATTCAAGTTGACATTCTTCGGTATTACTTTCTCCCCACTTCACATAAAGATGATCATGAGACAGGGGCGTACGTAAATAAATACGGCTACCTTGGGCTACCATTCCAACTACTTCGTTATTCTGGTTAAACACTTGTGCAGCAAATGGTAGGTAACCACCATTAGGAGTTTGAGTACTAATAAAAAGTGCATAGCCCGTTTTTGTGGAAAAATTGACTCTGGTTATTGATCCTGCATAAGGTGCAATACGGTGACTTGTTTCTGAAAGTTCAACATTTGATGGCATCCCTTGAGGGTCAAGGCTAATGTCATTTAAACGATAGGGCGTAACATAAGGGATTACAGCATAACCATGTTTATTAATGTTTAGTCCAGATGTATTGCCGACTCGGGCACCTGTGGCTTCGGGGGCATAGACCAATACCATGGTTTGCACTTGATCTGGTCCAAATAAAAGCCCTTGAGAATGAGCAACCACACTTCCATTTAAATTGATCATTTCCTGCTGATATGCATCGGATTGGCTAAATGACGCACCTATAGTTGTGTAATTACTACGGTATGTGCCATTAATATTTACACTGCTTTGTCCTTGATCTAGGTATGAAACGGACGTGCCATAATCAAAGCGGTTTCCGATATAACCACTCATCCCTTGAGTTTTGCTATCTTCAGAAATAGAGCTATTAAAATTAATTGTGTTTTTCTTAAATTTGAGTGGAAAAGACAAAGACAATAAATACTGCGTTTCGTGACTAGTCTGTTGATCTTCGAGATCAAGCTCATGAGTAATTGCAGAAATGCTGTAAGTCAAATCTTTAAATTGATTACTATAACCAAATTGAAATTGTTGATTGCGATTAGGCTGATTCCAGTAATTAATCCATGAACCCACTAAATAAAAATTGCCCCATTGATTTGGAAGACTTTGATTTAATGTGATCTGAAATTCACTTTTTTGTTTTCCTACAGAAAAACTATCAATATTTCGTTGTTGTAAATCTTGAATTAAAATTGAATCTCTTAATTTCAAATAATTTTCGGTTGAGTATCGGTAGGTTGCTAAAGTTAAATTTGTATTCGTTGGCGTAAATAGTCGATTATAACTTAAACGGTAACTTTGCCCTTTTAGTGTTGGTTTTTGATCAAAATTAGCTTTCGATTGAGTTGCATCAACTGCAATTGCACCAATTGGAGTTGCAAATGCGCTACCTATCAGAAAAGACTGGTAGTGTTCGGTTGCCTGAAACCCAGTATAACTTGTTAAATAGTTATTAATGCCTCGTTGATATTTACCTTGTACTAGCCATGGATTTAAATTGATATTAGCATCTCTAAATTGTCCTAGAGTAAAAGAATAACGACTCATCTTTGGGCGAAGCATCTCTACTACAGAAGCATAGGGAATAGAGAACTTTTGAATCTCTCCATTCGTCTCGTATATAGAAACTTGTAGTTCACCACCAAAACCTGTCGGATAAAGATCATTAATTTCAAAACTTCCAGGAGTAACAGTAGTTTGATAAATTAAATTTCCCTGTTGGCGCACTTCAACTTTTGCATTAGTCTTTGCATAACCCCGAATTTGTGGCGCATATCCAAGCATGCTGTTAGGCAGCATGCGATCATCACTTGCTACGTTAATTCCGCGATAAGGTAAGGCATCAAAAAAATTACTATTGGTAAAGTAATCACCTAAAGTAACGACACTATTAAACTTAGGAAATGCTTTTTGGGCATATGTATTGTTTGATGTGTAGGAAGAAGTCTTTTTTGGAATTTCGTTATGATCTTGCCATTTCCACTGCCCACTATGGCGTAATTGCCAGTCATAGAGATTTATCCCGACGTTTGTACCCATAAAAGCATGATTTGTTTCATGGTCATTACTTACAATACGATATGCAGAAGCATTATATGCAAAAAAAGCAGCGTTTATACCCCGATCCCATAAACGTGGGTCGACGTATCCTTGAGCATTTTTTTGCAAAGCAACCTGAGGGATCGAAATATCAAGTCTCAGATGGGAGGTATCAAATTGATAAAAAGCATCATTAACCCATTTTTCTAGATCATTACAGGTAGGTAAATTATTGGCTTCCCGATGAAGAATTTCTGTTTTAACGCCATATTCTAAAAGCATATCTGCTGTAAAACAGGTTTTTGCATTTTCATTCGAATTTGTAGTTTTAAAAAGAAACTTTCGTTTACCTAGCCATTGGCCATTAATATATACATCCAGACTATATTCACCAGGTAAAATAGGGTTGCCGTATTTAAATCGACCAATGTCAATCTTCTGTGCATTTCCTACTAAAAAGTTAGTATCAAAGTCAGCTTTTAGTATATTTTGCCCACTCATATTGTCTGATGCATATACAGTTAAGGGCACATTAATCGCTATGCTTAATGCTAGATAATAACTAGTGCGCTTTTTAAAGCATGTACTGGGTATGAACCATTCTGACATAGTCTTTGTGCCTATTCATAAATAGGTGTTTAAATTTCAAAAAAGGTAAATAAGCTTAGAACTTTATTGTTTGTTCAATTCGCCCACCGTAATCATTTATATAAACAAAGCTCATATTCGTTATATTGCTATTTTTAAGTTTTATCTGGTCTTCTGAAAAAGGAGAAAGCATTAAACCTTGTTTTAATAAATCTATTTTTTGATGATTTACTTCTTGAAAAATTGAGCTCATTGTAATGTAGAAGGGAGTAGGATTCTTAATAAGCAATGTTTCCCCATTTTTTACCCACTGAATTTTTTCACTAAATGTATCAATATTTTCTTTTAAGTTTGCTGGCCGGTAAAAGAATTTAATTCGTGATCGAATTGCTAATTGAAGAAAATTATTAGGTAGTGGTTCATTATTTACTTGTTTTTTCCCTTCTGGTTTTGGTGGAATATCTAATACATTAAGCCAGAAAATACTTTCTTTATTTTGATTTAATTGAGAAGCACTTGGTAGTGCAGTAATTCGTAAGGTTTGGCCTTTAGTGGGTTCGACTCTTGAAATAGGAGGTGTAATAATAAAGGGTACATTCGACTCATCGGGAGTCGATTTTGAATTTCCATCATCAATCCAAGCTTGAACAAGTGAGGGTGTTGTACCATTGTTGCTTAGTTGTAAGCTGACTTCTCGAGCATCCGATGGATATATTACGCGTGTACCATGCAGTATTATTTCAGCATGTCCTATACTAGCAAGTACTGCTTGAAGACAAGCCATTCCCCAAAAAAATTTACGACCACGAAAAAGCATGAGTCATATTCTCAATAATAAATAATAGATGAAATAGAGCTTCTATTTAATAATAGAAGCTGGCTTTAAATTATTGATAAATAATCGTGTATTTTACTTGCGAAGTTACAGTACCCGCAGTAGATACACCAGTCGCATAATATTCAGCATAATAATTAAGATCGGCATTACCACCAGCAGAAACATTTACCCATTGAGAGTTATCTTGTGCACCGGAAGCCCCTTTAGCAAGTACAGGAATTACTGCGTTATTGCTTCCTAATAGTTGAATATTGACATTAGCAGCTGCACCAGAAGTGGCTTGGTTTAATAAACGTCCAGTATTAAAATCAACCGTTGCTCCTGGTTCAAAATAAGTCGCAACTTTTCCAGCAGAAGCGCAATTTGTTAGATTAATTTGAAAAGGTGTACGACCAGCAACATCTCCTACATTTTTTAAAGATTGAGATGATACTGTTGGTAAATTCACTATAAGGTTTTTATCACCTGTATCAATCGTACAAGTATTATCAGTTACTAGACCATTAATAGTAATCGTACCATCAGCTGCTTGTGCTGTTGTAATATTAAAAAGTGAAGCTACTGCTATAAAAATAAATTTTTTCATGAATTCCCCGAAATATCCTATAAATATAGATTAATTACTTTTCAGTGCTTTTATTCTGATCAAGTAACGCGGTGGAAATATAGCACCTTTAAATTAAAAAACAAGAATTACATTATATTTTTATGTATTTTGTTTGGTTGTTTTTTAATGAATAATCGATTTGTAATTTTAATTTATACCACATGGTAAAATATATTAAATTTATTTTATTTAAAATAAATTGATAATAAGTTTAATTTAAGTTATTGAATTTAATTGAGTTAAGTTTTTCTTTATGAAATATGTATATATTGTTTGATTAACTTGTTGTTTTTATTAATAAATTTATTTTGTGTATCTTATATAAACATAATTATTTTTTTAAGAATTTTTTAAGGTTTAATTCCTAGTGTTTTAGTTGTGATTCAATAAAAGATCTTCTGGAGTTTGTTTCCATGAACAGCATGAAATACAGTTATAAACCGAATTATTTTTTCTTTGCTCATAAATTAGTCTTATTCTTAAAGGACTATTTACTTAAACATCCTACAGAACAGAACACGACGTTTAACTTACAAACAATTTATGATGTCTTTAGTCATGACTTAGCATCTAGCACAACGAATTTGGAAGGTATTTTAAATATTGTTGATGAGTATGTTTTAGAAACTGAAGAAGGGCTTTTGCCATTGATTAGTAGACACTCGATTAATTTAAAGAGCCATGTACTTTCTTTAGAATTTTCACCTAAAGCGTTAAATAGCTTATTGTCAGGTCACTCATTAGTAAACCCTAAAGCGGCCTAAGGAAATTTCTTTTAAGCTTTGAATATCTCAGATAAAATTTGCTTGTTTTTTTTATTTGAGTTATTCATGAGCAAAGACTACAAAGCTTTGACTTATATCGCAGATGAAAATATTTCAGATACCATTCTATGGCTTTTAAACCATCAAGATGTTTTTGAATCTTTTCAGTTTGATGTATTGAGCCAAGAATTATCGGTTACACATGCAGCAGGTAGGGATATTATTCGAGTTGGAACTTTCCTGAATGCTACTTATGGAATATTAGTAACTTCTGTATGAATGAAAAAAGCCCTGAATGATCAGGGCTTTTTTATTCTTGGTGCTGTTAAGCACTCATTGCATCTACTGATAAATCAGAAACAGTTGGCTTTGGCTTTTCAGCAGTTAAACCAAGTTTGTTAAATAATGCTTGGTCTTTACCTTCACCTGCATTTGGAGTAGTAAGCAATTTATCACCCGAAAACAGTGAGTTCGCACCTGCCATAAATGCTAAAGCTTGATCTGAATCACTTAAAGATTCACGACCAGCAGATAAACGAATATAACTATGCGGCATAACAATACGTGCTACCGCAATGGTGCGGATCCATTCAATAACATCTAGTTTTTCAACATCAGCTAGAGGTGTACCTTCAATTGGTACAAGCATGTTAATTGGCACAGATTCTGGATGAATAGGTAAGGTTGCTAACTCGTGTAATAAACCGATTCGATCTTCACGGCTTTCACCCAAACCAACAATACCACCACTACATACTTTCATACCTGCTTGGCGTACATAATCCAAAGTATTCAAACGGTCATCAAAAGTACGTGTGCTAATAATGTGAGAATAGTACTCACGAGAAGTATCTAGGTTATGGTTGTAATAATCTAAACCAGCATCTTTTAGGCGTTCTGCTTGTGATTGGTTAAGCATACCTAATGTCATACAGGTTTCCATACCTAATGCTTTAACTTCACGTACCATTTCTAAAACATATGGCATATCGCGTTCATGTGGGTTACGCCAAGCAGCACCCATACAAAAACGAGATGAACCTGAATCTTTTGCAGCTTTTGCTTCGCTAATTACTTTTTCAACAGCAATACGTTTTTCTGCTTCTAATTTTGAATCGTAATGTGCAGATTGAGAGCAATATTTGCAATCTTCAGGACATTTACCCGTTTTAATCGATAAAAGGGTGCTGACCTGAATTGTATTGGCAGTGAAGTGCTCACGGTGTACTTGCTGAGCCTTAAAAACTAAATCCAAAAAAGGTTGTTCATATAGAGCTTGGATTTCTTCACGAGTCCAATCATTACGTAGAGTCATTGTCATATCCATGATGATGGCATTAATTCACTGTATATAATCATACAGAATTCGTATTAAAGCTATAGGGCAAAAAACATCATTTTTTTAATTTGATAGCTGAAGTTGATTAAGTTGCTGTTCAATTGCCCAATCAATATGCACATTGACGATTTCGTCATGTAAATTTTTGCCTTTGTGTAGCTGATCTACAATTTCTTTTGAGTACGGTGCATTGCCTAAACCGATAGCAATATTGCGCTTAAATGACTGATAACCTGTGCGTCGTATTGGACTACCTTCTGTATTGGCTAAAAAAGTAGCTTCATCCCACTGCCAGATATCAAGCAGACTAATATTATCTAAACCATGTCTAGGGTTAAAGTCAGTAATAGAAGCTGTCTTAGCAAAGCTATTCCACGGGCAAATTAATTGACAGTCATCACAACCAAATATTCTGTTACCAATACCTGCACGTAATTCTTCATCAATAATTCCCTTATATTCGATTGTTAAATAAGCAATACAGCGTCTAGCATCTAACATATAAGGTTCGACAATCGCTTGAGTTGGGCAAATATCAATACAAGCACTACAAGAACCACAGTGAGATGTTGCAGGTTCATCAAAAGGTAAGTCGAGTGATGTAAATAGTTCACCTAAGACAAAGAAAGAACCTGACTTTTTATGAATGAGCAAAGTATGTTTACCTGTCCAGCCCATTCCAGCACTTTCAGCTAATGATTTCTCAAATATAGGCGCGGAGTCTGCAAAAGGGCGAGATTCAAAATCTCCCACTTTTTCACGGATACGTGTAGCTAATGTTTTTAATCTGCCTCGCATCACCTTATGGTAATCACGACCACGAGCATAACGGGCGATAATCGCAGAGTTGGGTTCAAAAGGTACATATCTTGGCTTTGGTGATTCCACCAAATAATTCATACGCACGCAAATAATACTTTTTGTGCCGGGAACTAATAGTGTCGGATCAGCCCGCTTTTCCAAATTTTCTTGTAGGTATGTCATATCTGCATGATAACCACGTTCAAGGTACTCTAAAAAACGTGGCATTTGCTCTTGAGCATCTGGTTTTGCAATGACACAATCAGCAAAACCCAAGTCTAATGCTTGAGCTTTGATCCATGCTTTTAATTCATGTGGATCAATTTGTTGCACTGCAATGCGTGATGTGTTGGAAGATGTCATAAAACCGAAAAATGCAAGAGGATAAGAATATGCAGGCAGTAGTTTACCATAGCCAAGATATCCAGGCATGGGAGCAACGTTGGTTTGCTGCACAAAACTCATCATTAGGCTTAATGCAACAAGTAGCTTGGTCAATCACTCAACAACTCATTGTACTTTTTCAAAACCAAGATATTAAGAATATTGCTGTTTGGTGTGGACAAGGTAATAACGCTGGTGATGGCTACTTTATAGCAAGTTATCTCAAGGAAGCAGGGTTATATGTTGAAATATTTGCGGCCGAACTGGGCGAGTCAGCCGATTTACACCATGCTGTCCATTTTGCTAAGGCAAATCATGTCCAAATACATCAAGGTTTTGATGTGCATAGAACATTTGATTGTCATATTGATGCGTTATTTGGGATTGGTTTAAATCGAGAGTTAAATGATTATTGGCAACATTCTATTCAACAATTTAACGAGCAAGCTGGGTTAAAAATTTCAATTGATATACCAAGTGGCTTACATGCAAATACAGGACGAGTCTTACCTTGTGCCGTAAGGGGTGATCATACATTTACTGTTTTAGGACTTAAAGCAGGATTATTTACAGGCCAAGGCAAAGAGTATGCGGGGCAAATTCATTTAATTAATTTAATTCCAGTAGACCAAGACCTGAAACCTCTTGCTTACTTGACGCCAACACATATCAGACTTCCTAAACGTTTGGCTTTTGGTCATAAGGGAAGTTATGGACATGTTTTGGTGATAGGTGGTCATGAGCAAATGGGCGGGGCTGTCATTATGGCTGCTGAAGCTGCCTTTCATGCAGGAGCAGGCAAAGTTACGGTAGTTTGTCACCGAAACCATCATCAGGCTATTTTGTCGAGAGCTCCTAATATTATGCTTCGTGACATTAATAATTTCGATGAAAACAGTATTAAAGAGATTTTATCTCAGGTTGATGCAGTATGTTTTGGCATGGGCTTAGGGCGTGATGAATGGGCACAGCAAATCTATCAACAGTGGTTCGATTATTTAAATCATGACTCACATTTGGAAGTTGTATTAGATGCAGATGCACTATGGTTTCTTGCCAAACAACCTAAAAAATTGGGTGCACATATTTATGCAACTCCACATCCCGGAGAAGCCGCTACTTTATTGGATTGTTCTACAGCGAAAATTGAAAATGACCGAATTGCTGCTATTTATGCGTTGCAACAAAAATATGCGGCTCAATGGGTGCTGAAAGGTGCGGGCAGCTTAATTTTAGAGAATAAGTTATATATTTGTACCCAAGGTAATGCTGGTATGGGAACTGGCGGCATGGGAGACATATTAGCGGGTATGATCGCAAGCTTAAAAGCCCAGTTCCACAAAGGTATTGCATTACATGAGATTGTAACTCTTCATGCTCAGGCAGGGGACCAACTGGCAAAAAACGGAATGCGTGGTTTACAAGCTTATGAAATGAATCAGGCAATTACTCGAGTAGTAAATAATCAATAAAGCTTTAACGTCTACGGCTACTCGAACGGCTGCGTCCACGTGCCATACCACCTAAAGCATTCAAGACAGAAAGTTTACTCATACTTCCTGAAGCATGGGCATGGCAAATCGCAGCAGCAAGAGCATCGGCTGCATCGGCTTGAGGTTTAATAGTTAGGTTGAGTAAACGCATGACCATCATTTGTACTTGCTCTTTATCGGCAGCACCATAACCCACTACGGATTGTTTTATTTGTCGGGCTGTATATTCTGCAACTTGTAAATCTAAATTAACTAAGGCGGCTATTGCAGCTCCTCGGGCTTGCCCTAGTTTTAAAGCAGAGTCCGGATTTTGTGCCATAAAAACTTGTTCAACCGCAGCTTCAGTTGGGCCATGAAATTTTACAATTCGCTCGACACCAGCAAAGATACGTTTTAAGCGCTCAGGCATTTCTTGAGTTTCTGTTCGGATTGTACCAGCATCGACAAAACGTAGTTTACTACCATCTTTTTCAATGATTCCGTAACCTGTTAAGCGTGAACCTGGGTCAATTCCAATAATCAATGCCATGTGTAGACTTACATAAATAGTTTAGAGAGTATTGTTGCATAGCCAAAAAGGTTCTGCATAAGTAATTTAACCAATGCTGATATAAATGGTTATTTTTCGATTTCTAACCCTACTGATGTATATTTTGTTAGGTACTTTTTGGACCTTAATCGTAATTGGTCTAAGATCACTTGATACAATTCTAGTTTAATGGAATACTTATCTATAAATATGGAATTGAGTCTGGTCGATGGATGATATCAACATCAGGATTGCACATCGAATACGAGAGCTGCGTTTAGCACGTGGATATACTTTGGATGTGCTAGCTGCCCGATGCCAAGTTAGCCGTTCAGCTATTTCTTTAATTGAAAGAGGGGAAACGAGTCCAACGGCAGTTGTTCTTGAAAAACTAGCCAATGGTCTAGAAGTACCTTTAACTAAAATTTTTACGAACGAAACAACTAGTCCATCTCCTCAACCATTTATTCGCCGAAATGAACAAGCTGAGTGGCAAGATCCGGAAACTGGATATGTTCGCCGTACTGTCTCACCACCAAATTTAAAACTACCATTTCAAATTGTTGAAATTGAATTCCCTCCTCATGCTCGAATTACGTATGAAATTAGTGAAAGCTCTAAAGTAGTACAACAGCAACTTTGGGTAGTTGAAGGGCAAATTGATATTCAACTGGGCAAAAACTCTTATGCATTGGGCGAAGGGGATTGCTTAGCTATGCAATTAGATCAGCCTGTCATATATAGCAATAATTCATCACAAGTCGCTCGCTATATTTTAGTCGTCTCTAATCAACTCGTGTCTGCTCTTAAGGAATCTTCATGAACTATTCCCTCGATTCTAATTTTCGTTTAATTGATTGTAATGAAGCAGAACATGCGGCAGCTATATTAGAGATTTTAAATGAGGCAATTGTTAATTCTACAGCATTGTATGACTATGTACCGCGTTCGCTTGATTCAATGAAAACTTGGTTTTCGGTAAAAACCGGAAATAGTTTTCCTGTAATCGGGGCTGTAGATGAGTCAGGTAAGTTATTAGGATTTGCTAGTTGGGGAGCTTTCAGAGCTTTTCCGGCTTATAAGTATACGGTTGAGCATAGTATCTATATTCATCATGAACATCGGGGCTGTGGTTTAAGTAAAGTTTTAATGCAAGCGTTAATTCAGCGGGCTCAAGAGGCTCAGATTCATGTATTGATTGGTTGTATTGATGCGACAAATCAAGCCAGTATTGGACTCCACGAAAAACTCGGGTTCACACATGCAGGTACTTTTAAACAGGTAGGCTTTAAATTTGGACAATGGTTAGATGCTGCATTTTATCAGCTAATTTTAAATACACCATTTGAACCAGTGGATGGATAAATTATTGAATTTTTGGGTAGACAACGGCTCAGTTCAAAGTAAGAAAATTTGAACTGAGTCATAGCATGGATTTATAAAATACCTAATAGTTCTAATCTCTTTTCATGTAAAACCACTTATTTCATATAATAAAAGAGCTCAATTTATGAAAAAATTACAATCTTGTAGAAAAAACACTTGATAAAGTTGTTATAGCACTCATTAATAATAAAGTATGGCTATTTTATTAATTTAAATCAGTCTTATTAATAGTATTGCAGCATTTGGGTTTAGCCATGTTTTTAGGTTAAAAGAAAACATTGCCTAAGCTTCACTACAAGCTCTTTAATCCGTATTTTCAACTGAAAATGGTTCATGGATTAGATAGCTAAAACTGCAATGAATTTTCTTTTTGAGATAGATAAAGTTTTACATGAATTTACTTCTTATTGTGGTTCTGGGCGCGATTGTTGAAATTGCCGTATGGATTGGCGTAGCACAGTTCATCAGTGGATGGTATGTGTTTTTCTGGTTCATTATTGCTTTCTTTATTGGTCTTACGCTTATTCGCAAAAGTACGGCTGGTATTATGCCGCAATTACAACAAATGCAGATGACCGGGCAATTAGGCAGTGATCCGACAGTAACTAAAAAACTAGCATATGCTTTTGCAGGTTTTTTATTGATGGTGCCTGGTCTGGTATCTGATGTGTTAGCGCTTTTAATTCTAATTCCAGGCGTGCAAACTGCGTTTCGTAATATCGCAATGAGAACACTTGCAAAGCGTCAGCAAGCAATGATGGAAAAAATGATGGGTGGCATGGGCGGAGCAGGTGCTGGTCAAAACCCATTTGCTGATTTAATGCGTCAAATGCAGGATATGCAGAACTCACAAGGTGGCAATCAATACCGTGGTGACTCCAGCATTATCGATGGCGAAGCGAGAGAAGTTACCCCAGACCATAAGAAAATTGAACATAAAAATAAGGATTGATTAATTCCTTATATAAAAATAAAAGGCCTAAATCTTAAATGATTAGGCCTTTTTTAATATTCTATCGATTATTAATTTGAACAATCAGCATTATCTGTTCCAGCTTGAGCTATTACAGTTGAATTTTCTTCTGACTTCGTCTGAGGTTGATACTTGTTTGAAGGTAGAGCTGTCTGCTTGTTTTCAGATTGTTGATATTTCCGGCTTCTATTGGCTCTTTCACGAAAGCCACCTTTATTAATGAGCTGGGTGTGTGACATGGATTGGCCTAGAAAATGAACTATTCATGTATTTTAACAAATTCAGCAAAATATCAAAATAAGAAAAATAGTACAGAAAAAATAATATTTAATTTATCTCCTTGTATAAACTAAATTTTTTAAAAATGAACGCATTGTTCATTCAGATTGAATTCTCTTTTCATTTCACATAGGATAAATATAAAGGATGTATAAATTAAAAATTGTAGCAAACCTATTAAAACAACAACGGTTGAAGTGAGGGAAGGAGGGTTACCTATGCTATATCAATATCATTGTGCGTGTTGTGACAAAGTTGTGGCATCAACTGACAAATCATGTCCATATTGTGGTTCACATCATATTCGTAGTCCTTATGGGTTATGGATGTTTTGTGTGATGGCTTGTTTGGCAGTAGTTGTTGTATTCAAAGTTGTCCATATTTATATTCAAAATCATCAGGATACACCTACTCAATCGACTTTATTAGATGTACTAAATGAAGGTGATAAAACTACGAAACAGTAGTAGTGCTTAATTTGCTACATACTTTTAAATAATGTGTGTTGGAAAGTTTATTGCTTAATTTTAACAAAATATAAAAAATAATAAAAAAAGCCCGCATTAAGCGGGCTTTTAATATATAGGGCTTAAAGGCCCGCCGCATCTTTAAGTACTTCAACTTTGTCAGTTTTTTCCCATGTGAATGCAGAATCTGAACCTTCACGACCAAAATGACCGTAAGCAGCTGTCTGTTTATACATTGGTTGAATTAAGTTAAGCATACGAGTAATACCAAATGGACGTAAATCAAAATGCTCACGTACTAATTGGATAATTAACTCATCAGAAACTTTTGCAGTACCAAAAGTATTGATTGAAATAGAAGTTGGTTCTGCAACACCAATTGCATAACTCACCTGAATTTCACATTTGTCAGCAAGTCCAGCCGCAACAATATTTTTAGCAACATAACGACCAGCGTATGCAGCTGAACGGTCTACTTTAGATGGATCTTTACCAGAGAATGCACCACCGCCGTGACGAGCCATACCACCGTAAGTATCAACAATGATTTTACGACCTGTTAAACCACAGTCACCTACAGGGCCACCGATAACAAACATACCTGTCGGGTTAATATGGAATTTAGTGGCTGCATGGAACATTTCAGCAGGGATGATCGGTTTGATAATTTCTTCAATTACAGCTTCTTTAAGCTGAGTTTGAGTAATTTCAGGATCATGTTGAGTAGAAAGTACTACTGCGTCTAAACGTACAGGCTTGCCATTTTCATACGCAAAAGTAACCTGACTTTTTGCATCTGGACGTAACCATGGTAATGCACCTGAACGACGAAGCTCAGCTTGACGCTCCATTAAACGGTGAGCATAAGAAATAGGAGCTGGCATAAGCACGTCAGTTTCGCGACTTGCATAACCAAACATTAAACCTTGGTCACCAGCACCTTGATCTTCAGGTTTTTGGCGATCCACACCTTGTGCAATCTCAGGTGATTGTTTACCAATCATATTGATTACGGCACAAGTTGATCCATCAAAGCCTAAATCTGAATGGTGATAGCCAATACCGTTAACAGTTTGGCGAACTACAGCTTCTACATCAATATTCGCAGTTGTTGTGATTTCACCTGCAAGTACAACAGCGCCTGTTTTTACCAGTGTTTCACAAGCAACACGTGCGTATGGGTCTTCTTTTAAGATTGCATCCAAAATAGCGTCGCTAATTTGGTCGGCCATTTTATCGGGATGACCTTCGCTTACAGATTCCGAGGTAAAAACAGCGTACTCGCGCATGAAAGTCCTATCTTGGTTATTTCAAAAAGACATAATATGTTACATCGACTTGAGCTTGAGGACCAGTTCATACTGACTAAAAAGCATGAATTTCTTTCATTTCTACTATGTTTTAATTGATAAGTGTATCAGGGAAATTGATATAGCTAGATGAAAATTAATTATTTTTATATAAAAAATTTAAAAAAATGTCTAAATTTTAAACATTTGATTTTATTAAATATTAACCAAAAAATTTAGACTATGAAGCGAAAGACTATAATTAAACAGAATAAATATAACTTTATATGCTGATCAAAGGGGGATATTTCGACAAAGGTTGAGGATAGAAGTACCCATAAATAGTATTGTTTTACACAGCTTAAGAATCTAAATGTTTTTTGAGTAACCAAGAAAAGGTTAAAAATAAAGAAATATACCGTGTTGGGGTTTACCCCTAGGCGTTTTTTTAAGACAATATAGCGGCATTGAATGGTTATTCATCATCTTCTTTTCATCAATCTATTAAAATTGGATTCTGATCTATGACGACCCCTTTAAACGAACGTCGTATTGCAAACGCAATTCGTGTATTGGCAATGGATGCTGTGCAACAGGCAAACTCAGGGCATCCAGGTGCTCCAATGGGGATGGCAGATATTGCTGATGTCGTCTGGCGCGAGTTTTTAAATCACAACCCAACTAATCCACAATGGGCAAACCGTGACCGTTTTGTTTTGTCAAATGGTCATGGTTCAATGTTGCAATATGCTTTGCTTCATTTAACAGGTTATGATCTTTCAATTGAAGATTTAAAACAATTCCGTCAATTGCACTCAAAAACTCCTGGTCATCCTGAATATGGTTATGCTCCAGGGATTGAAACAACGACTGGTCCTTTAGGACAAGGTATTGCAAATGCCGTTGGTTTTGCATTGGCTGAAAAAACTTTAGCTGCTCAATTCAATAAAGATGATTTAAAAGTAGTTGATCACTTCACTTATTGTTTCTTGGGTGACGGCTGTTTAATGGAAGGTATTTCTCACGAAGTATGTTCATTGGCAGGTACTTTACAGCTTGGTAAATTGATTGCTTATTATGATGACAACGGCATTTCGATTGATGGTGAAGTAGAAGGCTGGTTTAGTGATGATACTGAAGAGCGTTTCAAAGCTTATGGCTGGCAAGTTCTTCGTGTAGATGGCCATGATGCTGATGCTATTCGTCAAGCAACAGTTGAAGCTAAAGCTGAAACTCAAAAACCAACGATTATTATTTGTAAAACAATTATTGGTTTAGGTTCTCCAAACAAACAAGGTAAAGAAGATTGTCACGGTGCGCCGTTAGGTAAAGATGAAATTACCTTAACTCGTGAAGCTTTAGGTTGGACTGAAGAAGCATTTGTTATTCCTGCTGATGTATATGCTGCATGGGATGCTAAAGCAAAAGGTAATGAAGCTGAAGCAGCTTGGAATGAAGTATTTGCTCAATACCAAGCAAAATATCCTACAGAAGCAGCTGAGTTACTTCGTCGTATTAACGGTGATTTACCAGCAGAGTTTTCAGCTCAAGCAGATGCGTTTATTCGTGAGACAAATGCTAAAGCTGAAACTGTAGCAACTCGTAAAGCAAGTCAAAATACATTACAAGCATTTGGTCCTTTATTACCTGAATTATTAGGTGGTTCTGCGGACTTGGCTGGTTCTAACTTAACACTTTGGAAAGGTTGCCAAGGTGTTCAAGAAAACCCAGCTGGTAACTACGTGTACTATGGTGTACGTGAGTTTGGTATGACTGCAATTGCAAATGGTGTTGCATTACATGGCGGTTTCATTCCTTACGTGGCAACATTCTTAATGTTTATGGAATATGCACGTAACGCAGTGCGTATGTCTGCATTGATGAAACAACGTGTAATTCATGTTTATACACATGACTCAATTGGTTTAGGTGAAGATGGTCCAACACACCAACCAATTGAACAAATTGCTTCTTTACGTGGTACACCAAACTTAAATACTTGGCGTCCTGCTGATACTGTTGAAACAGCAATTGCATGGAAATCTGCTTTAGAGCGTAAAGATGGCCCTACAGCACTTATTTTCTCTCGTCAAAACTTGCCATTCCAAACGCGTACTGAAGAACAAATTCAGAATGCAGCAAAAGGTGGTTATGTTCTTGCTCAAGAGAAAGGCGAGTTGAAAGCAATTATTATTGCTACTGGTTCTGAAGTTTCTTTAGCAATGGAAGCTTATGCTCAGCTTGAAGGTGTGCGTGTAGTTTCTATGCCATGTGCAGAAGAGTTTATGAAACAAGATGCTGCATATCGTGAAGCTGTATTACCAGCTCATATCCGTGCACGTGTTGCGGTTGAAGCAGCTCATGTTGACTACTGGTGGAAGTTTGTTGGTCTTGATGGCAAAGTAATTGGTATGTCAACTTATGGTGAGTCAGCACCAGCGAAAGACTTGTTCCAATTCTTTGGTATTACAACTGAAGCTGTAGTAGCTGCAGTAAAAGAATTGACTGCTTAATGAATTAACTAAGCAGAAGAAAAAAGCGTCCCGATTGGGGCGCTTTTTTTATAAATTTTAAATATTAAGTTCAGTTTGAATCGAAATATTCGAAGTCAATAACTTATGAATTGGGCAGCTTTCAGCAACTTTTAAGAGTCGTTTATGTTGATCTTCAGTAAATTCACCCTTTAGCGTAATTTTACGCTCAATGTTATTTGTGCCTGCTTCCGGATCACCATTTGGATTTAAGGCTAAATCGACTTGTACATGCTCAAGCTTAATCCCTTTGTGATTTGCATACATTTCTAGTGTAATTGTAGTGCACGCGCCTAAAGCCGATAGTAAAAGCTGAACTGGATTTGGAGCTGTATCTTGTCCACCTTTATCAGTTGGTTCGTCTGCAAACCATTGATGACCTGACGAATCGGTAAGTGTTACTCGGTACGGAGTAGAAGTGCTTTGTGCTTGAACAGTGTTAGCCATGTTTTACCTTGTTATTTATCAATACAATTGAAGTAAAAATCAATAAATCAGAAAGCTTCGGATAGAAAAATATCTATACTTTATAATATGGGTTTTGAATAACAACTGTAACGCTTTTATTGTTGCATGGATGAAACATATCGTTTTATAAAGAATAGTGAATTAAATTACTTGATGTATACACTAACGACTATATCAATAAAGGATACGAAAAATGCATCTTAAAACATTAAGCTTCGGTTTAGCAGTAGCGTTGGCAAGTACAGTTACATTAGCTGCACCAGTGGATTATAAAATTGACCCAACACATACAGCGACTGTTTTCTCATGGAACCACTTTGGTTTTTCAACTCCAAGCGCTAACTTCTCGGACATCCAAGGTGTAATTAAAGTTGATAATGCTAAACCAGCAAATTCTTCTGTAAATGTGACAATTCCTTTAAGCAGTGTAAATACAAACGTACCTGCTTTAGATAAAGAATTCCAACAAGAAGCTTGGTTTAATGCAGCTAAATACCCAAATATCACTTTCAAAAGTACGAAAGTAGAAACTAAAGATAAAAAACACTTCAAAATTACTGGTGACCTAACTGTTAAAGGCGTCACTAAGCCAGTTGTACTTGATGCTGTTTTAAACAAACAGGGTGAACACCCAATGGCAAAAGTTCCAGCGATTGGTTTCAATGCGACAACTTCATTCAATCGTTCTGATTTCGGTCTAGGCAACTATGTGCCTAATGTAGGTGATAAGATCACTGTAAACATTACGACTGAAGCAACGGCAGCTAGTGCAGCTAAAAAATAAGTTGTAAGTCTTCTAAAAAGTCCTCAATCATGAGGACTTTTTTAATTATTAGATTGGTTCTTTTTTATCGGGTTCTATAAAAACTAAGGGTTGAGAAGGATCTACATTTCTTTTTTCGGCTTTTTCTCTTAAAAATTGATAAGTTGGAACTTTCATTTTTGCCTGATCACGTAATTTTTTTTTAATATAAAGAACAAGAGCGAAGCAGGTGGTTGCTACGGTCAGCATCATGCCATTCATATAACTCATGATCGAACTTACGTAACCAATGGTGGTTAAGCGATGCATCATACGCTCAACTTGAGTACTAGTTTCAATACCAGTGATTGCCCAACTGCATAAATGTTCACAATTATTAATAATTAAATGATAGTGGTTTTCGTGCATGCGTGAGCGCATACGTCGAACAACCACTTTTCCTTTGTAGCGTGGCGCATCATAAGAACGCACATGAATTTTTTTGCCATGAGAAAAGGCATCTAATGAAGTAATTTCAATGGGTCGTTTTTTGATGAAATGTGCTAGGCCTGAATAATGAATAACTCGACCTCTCCCAGCGTAAATACCATGATGGCTATAGCCGAGATGTTTTACAATAAGATGAGCCCCTAAAGGGTAGCGTTTATTTGTTTGTTGCATTTTCACGCTGATCCAATAAAGTTTTGATCACTTTTATTAAAAGCTGTTCACTATTATAACGAATATAGTTGTGCTCTAGTGTATTGTTTAGGTGGAATAAGCGCCTTTCGGGTATATATCACATCAAAGCATTTTATTTAATAAAGTATTGCTATGAACAGAAAATGACATATGAGGTTTGCCATTAATGAAAATACTCATGCTGTGTATTATTAATTTTATGGTCTTTGGGCAATCTGCTTTAGCAGAAGAGTATAGCCAAATGCAAAATGCTACCGATGATCAATTTGAAGTCATTGAAATTTCAAATTTAAATCAATTGCGCTTATTTTTGCAAAATCCAGAAACGAATCAATATTATAAAAGTTTCGATAATATTCAGCGCCAACTCAAATCATGCGAACAGCTTACTTTTGCAATGAATGCGGGTATGTTCCATTCTGGTTTTTCTCCAGTAGGGCTATATATTGAACAAGAAAGACAGATCCAGCCCTTAAATGAAGATAATGGATGGGGTAACTTCTTTTTGCAGCCTAATGGAGTTTTAGCATGGAATAAAAGACGAGCTGTTGTATTGGCAACTGAACAATATAAAGCAAAAGCTTTTCAATCCGATTATGCTACGCAGTCCGGCCCCATGTTGGTGATTAATGGCAAAATAAATCCCTTATTTCTAGCAAATAGCGATTCAAAGAAAATACGTAATGGGGTAGGTATAAAAAATAATAAACTTTATTTTGTGATCTCTAAAAATAGAGTGAATTTTTATAATTTTGCTGAATTTTTCCAAAAAGGTCTTAACGTAGAGCAGGCATTATACTTAGATGGTTCTATCTCTAGTTTGTATTTGCCTAAGAATAACCGTAATGATAGAAAATTTTATATGGGACCTATTATTGGTTTAGTCAGCCATACAAATTGTGAAATCAAATAAAATACAAAAAAGCCAGTACATGACTGGCTTTATAATTAATGAATAGATGGTTTTTGAATGAGTTCATTTAACTCTTTACGGCTATACCCACGGGAAATAAGAACTTTTTTTATTCCCATAATGACATCTTCATCTGTTGCTTGTGCAAGAGCACTTAGAAGTTGTTCATTAGTTTTACATGAGCAGTCATTTTCAACACAAGCAGTTTGATTCTTATGCTCGTTATGCTGTTGATCTGCTAAGAACAGCTTTTGCCAAAAACTCATAGAGCCTTCATATACAACCTAACATAGATCGAAATATAGCCAAATTAAATTAAAATACAAGTCTCTATAAGTGATAAATCCACCAGTTGAACTAGAGAATTTTCGATAGTAATGGTTGAGTTAAACGAAATTATGACGAATAGATGACTTGATATTTTTTTAAAATTTAAATACTTAATGAAAAGATATTGAAAAATAAGGAGATATTTAATCTCCTTATAAAATAGAGTTACATTGAAAAATTTTGTTTAAATCTTCTCGAGTAATACACCTGACTCAACATGATGTGTATAAGGGAACTGATCGAACAAAGCAAACTTAGTCACTCGATGAGTTTTTGTGAGTGCTTTTAAATTTTCATATAAAGTGTCGGGATTACATGAAATGTAGATAATACGCTCAAAACCTTGCAAAAGTTTTAAAGTTTCATCATCAATTCCCGCACGCGGAGGATCTACAAATACGGTATCAAAATCATAACTTCGAATATCAATATTTGCTTCTTGTAGACGGCGGAACTCGCGCTCACCTTGATAAGCTTGAGTAAACTCTTCAGCTGATAGGCGTGCTACCTGAATATTATCAATCTGGTTTTGTTCAATATTCCATTGAGCAGCATAAACTGATGATTTTGCAAGTTCGGTAGCAAGTACGCGTTCGAATTTTAGTGATAATGGAAGGGTAAAGTTACCGTTACCACAATAAAGTTCTAGTAAGTGTTTTTTCGAACCCTCAGCTGCATCACATGCCCATTGCAGCATTTTTTTGCAAACTTGTGCATTCGGCTGCGTAAAGCTACTTTCAATTTGTTTGTATTTGAATGTACGGTTTGAAAGTTCAAATTCTTCTACAACAAAGTCATCGCCAATAACAACTTTCTGACCTCGGCTACGACCCATAATTTTAATATTTAATTTTTCAGCAAGTGCTTTAGCTGATTGTTCCCACTCCTGATTAAGTTTACGGTGATAAATCAGGGTAACTAGCATTTCTCCACTAAGTGTTGCGAGAAAATCAACTTCAAATAAACGCTGTGAAAGTAAAGGCTCAGCTTTGAGTTCTGCTAAAAGGCGAGGCATTAAATCGTTAATGCTTTTGTCTGCAATAGGAAACTCATCTATGCGGACAACTGTTTTTTGCTTATCTTCATCGTTACGTTCAAACATGGCATAGAACATATCATTTTCTGTATGCCAGATCCGAAATTCAGCACGCATACGGAAATGTTGTTCAGGTGATTCAAACACTTCTAATGTAGGCGGTGTAAATTCAGAAAATTGAGTAGTAATGCGATCAATTTTAGCTTGAAGTTGTTGACGATAAGAAGAGGTCATAGACAAAGAAAATTTAGACAGAATCAAATAGTGAATGGTATCAAAAAAATCGAGCTTGCAGGAGTCAATTTTAGTCAGATATTCATAAAGAAATAGGGTACTTAAATTAGAGATGATTTAAGACGCGGTTAATAAAATCTGATTTTATTGCTCTATATTGATCGGGATCTAAATGGCTACACTGTAATTTTAATTGATTATATTCATGCACCAACAGCGGTGAATCTATAAGCTTATTTCTAAATGTTAAGAAAAACGTAAATACTGAATCGGCTACTACAATTTGAAATGCAACTTCATCATCGTTCATTGATTCAAGCATGCAAAGCTCATGTGTCCTAAGGGTATTTTGTTTTTCTATAAAATTAAGTGTTTTTAATTGTTCTATTGCGAATTCAAATTGATCAGACATCACTTCAATATAAATGTCTAAATCACCTTTTGAAATCGCATTTGGGATTGCAGACGAACCAATATGTTCAATTTTGGCAAATGGTAAAAGGGAGGAGATATTCTTTTTATATGAGTTGAAAAGATGAACACAATTTTGTTGATATTGTTCTGGTTCTAAAAAGATCATTATGAAATTCGCTAATAGATAACATTTATATATTTAAAAAGAGATTACTCGATTAAACAAAAAAGCCCAAATACTGAAATTTGGGCTTTTTAGATAAATTTATGTGTTAGTCAGACATAGTCATTAAGCTTGCATTGCCACCAGCAGCAGCTGTATTCACACTAATTGCACGCTCAATTACTAAACGTTCAAGTGGAATTGTCTCGTTTGATTCAACATGTGTAATGCCTACAATTGCACCAGAGCGGCTTGCAATTTCTTGCTGTAATGAGAGAACCTCTTCACGGCTACCATGGTGCAAAACAGCATCAAAATCATCTGTAGTGATGTTTTTGATAGTCGTAATTGCATCAAGTACATCTTTTGGCAACGTTTGTTTATGTTTTGCCAACAATGGACTATTTGGCATTACAGCAGCTTGACTACTCACTGCAAAAATTGCGAGCAATTGATGTAATTGATTTTGTTCAGTGTCGGCAATTGAAAGTACACGGTGACGCGGCAAAATAATATATTGGTTACTTTCCCCAGTAGGGCCTTGTAACTCATAAAACTTGCCTACACCAAATGGTTCAATTTCACGACTTGCTTGTGGTAAATGTTGTTTCGCCCAGTTTTGTAAGCTTTGATAAACTTCACGGTTAAAGCCTTCAAAAATGGTTTGCTCATTTTTTACCGCAAATGGAGTTGCTAATACTTTGTTTGAACAATCCTGCATTAAGCGATACATGTAAAGAGGGCCACCCGCTTTAGGACCTGTACCAGATAAACCTTCACCACCGAATGGTTGAACGCCAACAACGGCCCCAACAATATTACGGTTGATATAAAGGTTACCAACTTCAGCATGTTGAATTACGGTTTGGATGGTTTCATCAATACGAGTATGTAGACCCATTGTTAAGCCATAACCTTTAGCATTAATGCGTGAGATGAGTTGTTCAAGCTCACCATACTTATAGGTAATGATATGTAAAACCGGACCAAAAACTTCACGCTGTAAGTCATCGAGGTTAGGTAACTCAATTGCTGTTGGTACAACAAAAGTTCCTTTATCTAATTCAGTTTGGCTTGTCGCTCCAAACATCAATTGATGTACTGGATAGCCCTTAGACTTCATTTTTTGGATGTGCTGGTCAATCGTGTGTTTTGCTTCGTCATCAATAACTGGACCAATGTCAGTTTTTAAAATGGCAGGGTTGCCTACAATTAACTGTTGCATTGCACCTTTAAGCATTTTAATAACGGTTGCAGCACTATCTTCTTGTACACATAAAATACGCAAAGCAGAGCAACGTTGACCTGCGCTATCAAATGCAGAACTTACAACATCAAGTACAACTTGTTCAGTTAATGCAGATGAGTCCACAATCATTGCATTTTGGCCACCAGTTTCTGCAATGAGAGGAATAGATTGACCATTAGCAGCTAAACGCTTTGCAACTGTCTTCTGCAAAATTTTTGCAACTTCAGTTGAACCGGTAAACATGATGCCATCAATACGTCGATCTTGGCTAAGCTGAGCACCTACTGTTTCACCACGACCTGGTAATAACTGTACAGCACCATGTGGAATACCCGCTTCCCATAAAATTTGCACTGCTTGAGCTGCGATTAAAGGTGTTTGCTCGGCAGGTTTTGCAATAACGCAGTTACCACTAACTAGTGCTGCAGCAATTTGGCCAGAGAAAATCGCAAGAGGGAAGTTCCAAGGGCTAATACAAAGTACAGTACCAAGTGGCTGAATGGTTGTATTCTTAGGGAGATTTTCAACCTGAGTTGCATAGTAACGTAAGAAATCTACAGCCTCACGAACCTCTGCAATGGCATTCGCATAAGTTTTACCGCTTTCACGGCAAAGTAATACCATTAACTCTTGGATACGGCTTTCCATAAGGTCAGCTGCACGTTTTAAATATTGAGCGCGCTGATCTTTAGGTGTATTTGCCCACTCAATTTGTATTTGTTCAGCTGCATTAAGTGCAATTTCTACATCATTAAGATCAGCTTCTTGTACATAACCAACAATTTCATCATTTTGTGCTGGGTTTGTAATTGCAATAGAATGACCTTGTTTCGATAAATCGCTATTTCCTAATAATGGATGGCTCTGCCAAATACGGTTACGTAACTGTTGAGCTGTGCTATCTAAAGCTGCAAGTGGGGTGTCATTTGCTAAGTCATAACCTTTAGAGTTTTTACGAAGCGTTCCGTACATATCTAAAGGTAGTGGAATTGATGGATGTTTTAACCCAACTGAACCTTCAAGCTTAGCTGCATTACGAATATCATAAATTGGAGACTGGATAAGATCTTCAACTTTAAGTGTTTTATCGGCAATACGGTTAACAAATGAAGTATTCGCACCATTTTCGAGTAAACGACGAACCAGATAAGCTAACAAAGTTTCATGGTTACCAACCGGAGCATAAATACGGCATGGCACGCCTAATTTATTTTGCTCACGTGGACCAACAACTTGTTCATAAAGTGGTTCACCCATGCCATGTAAGCATTGGAATTCATATTGACCAGCATAATACTTGCTTGGATCAGCTAAATGATAAATTGTTGCTAGTGTTTGAGCATTGTGAGTCGCAAATTGTGGATAGATGAACTCAGGCGCTGCAAGTAATTTTTTAGCACAAGCAATATAAGACAGATCTGTATGCACTTTACGTGTGAAGACAGGGTAGTCATCCATACCTTCGATTTGCGCTTTCTTGATTTCGCTATCCCAATATGCACCTTTTACAAGGCGAATCATGAGACGCTTTTGGCTGCGTTTAGCAAGATCAATAATATAATCAACTACGAAGAAACAGCGTTTTTGGTAAGCTTGAATAACGAATCCAATACCTTTCCAGTTCTCAAGTTCTGGCTCAAAACAAAGACGCTCAAGTAACTCAAGAGAAATTTCTAAACGTTCAGATTCTTCTGCATCGATATTTAAACCAATGTTGTACTGTTTAGCTAAACGAGCGAGCTCAAATACTTTGCCGTAGAGTTCTTTGTGAACACGTTCAATTTGCGCACGTTGGTAACGTGGATGTAAAGCAGAAAGCTTAATTGAGATACCAGGGCCATCATAAACGCCTTTACCATTAGACGCTTTACCAATTGCATGAATGGCTTGTGTGTAATCGTTAAAGTAGCGTTCAGCATCATGTTCGGTTAAGGCAGCTTCACCTAACATGTCATAAGAATAGCGGAAACCTTTATCTTCAAGTACTTTTGCGTGGTCGACAGCTTCTTCGATGGTTTCACCAGTTACAAACTGTTCACCCATCATGCGCATTGCTACATCAACTGCTTTACGAATAATGCCACGACCACTACGGGCTAACAGGCCAGTAAGTACACTTGAAAGACTGGTTTGCTTTGGTGTCTCCATAAGCTTACCGGTTAACATGAGGCCCCATGCTGCAGCATTTACAAACATTAAGCTACTTTGGCCAACGTGTTCTTTCCAGTTACCTTGATTGATTTTATCGCGAATGAGCAAGTCACGTGTTGCTGTGTCTGGTATACGAAGCAAAGCTTCAGCAAGACACATCAAAGCCACGCCTTCTTGTGAAGACAGAGAGAATTCTTGTAATAACCCTTGAACAATACCCGCTTTACCCGAAGAGGTCTTACGTTCACGTAAATTATGGGCAAGGTTAAATGCAAGGTCATAAATTTTATGATCTAAATCATCAGATACCGCAGCAGCTTGTAATAGCTCTTCTACAGCTTCAGGTTCGGCACGACGCCAAGCTGTATTAATGCGTTGTTCAAACTCACTTTTATCGTTGAATTCGGTGATATAGCCTTGGTGAGATTTATCCATTTGATGAAAAGTATCCATTGTGTTCATATCTATTTCCGCCAACCAGCTCTCGTAAACTCATCTTGAGTAGAGAGGTTTAGATAATTTATCATTACAGAAGAAACACCGAATAACTCACTATATTTTGCCCATTTTTTAGAGGAAAATTCAGATGAATGGCCCCTTATTAAGCCTTGATCGTACAGATTTAAAAATTTTGGATATTCTTCAAACAGATGGGCGTATTTCTAACAGTAGATTGGCTGAACTTGTAAACCTATCTCCAACTGCGGTTATGGCCCGGGTGCAGAAGCTGACGAAGGATGAATTTATCTTGGGTTATGAAGCTAAATTAAATCCAGTTAAGTTAAATGCAAATTTTTTGGTTTTTGTTGAAGTGTTACTCGATAAAACAACACCCAATGTTTTAGATGAGTTTATTGACGCAGTAGTGCATTATCCAGAGATCGTTGAATGCCATATGGTTAGTGGCGGATTTGATTTTTTAATTAAATTACGAAGTGGCAGTATGGAAGAGTTTAGACGTATTGCTGGACAGGTACTATGGCAATTACCAGGTGTGAAAGAAACGCGTAGCTACCCTGTGATGCAAGTGGTAAAAGATAGTTCAAAAATTAAAATCAAAACTAAAAATAAATAAAAAGGGGCCAGAGCCCCTTTTTATTTTATTCATTTTTATACACTTTCTTTATAGAGTTTATCAGCTTGTTCGAAGCGATCAGTTACATCAGTATTTGGAGTTTTGCTAATCAAGCTCACTACGATGATGCTGATAAATGCACAGATAAAGCCAGGAATAATTTCGTAAACACCGGTGCTTGCGAAAAGATTTTTCCAACCAATTACAACAACTGCACCTACGATCATACCTGCTAAAGCACCTTCTAAAGTCATACGCTTCCAGAACAATGACAAGATGATGAGTGGTCCAAATGCGGCACCAAAACCAGCCCACGCATAAGCAACAAGACCAAGAACTTTACTGTCAGGATTACCAGCGAGCACAATTGCCAGAACAGCAATTGCAAGTACCATGATACGGCCAACCCATACAAGCTCTTTTTGAGAAGCATTTTTACGGATGAAGCCTTTGTATAAATCTTCAGTTAGCGCACTTGAACATACCAACAGTTGACAGCTTAATGTACTCATAACCGCAGCTAAAATAGCAGCTAGGATGATACCGACAATCCATGGATTGAATAAAATTTTAGTCAATTCCATAAATACAGTTTCAGGGTTTTTACTTACAACACCTGCAAGTTCAGGATGTTGCTGGAAATACGCAATACCAAAGAAACCGGCACCGACTGCACCAACTAAACATAAAATCATCCAAGTCATACCAATACGGCGAGCAGCAGGAATTGATTTTACAGAGTCAGCAGCCATGAAACGTACAAGAATATGCGGTTGGCCAAAATAGCCTAAACCCCAAGCCATTGAAGATAAAACGGCCACCACACTTAAATCTGAAACGATGTTAAATGCATGTGGACGAGCAGTTTCAATAAGCGTTACAAACTGAGTTGTGTCGCCAATTGCAAGGTAAGTTACGATTGGGGTGAGCAAAAGGGCAAAAATCATTAAGCCCGCTTGGAAAGTATCAGTCCAGCTAATTGCCAAAAATCCACCAATACAAACATAACTGATTGTTGCAATAGCGCTTAACCAGATTGCGGTGGTATATGACATACCAAATAAATTTTCAAATAAACGAGCGCCAGCTACCATACCTGAGGCACAGTAAATTGCGAAGAAAACCAAGATAATAACGGCAGAGAAAATACGAAGAATCTTTTTCTTGTCATCAAATCGACTTGTAAAATAGTCGGGCAGAGTGAGTGCATTATTTTGGATTTCAGTATGAACGCGTAATCGACCAGCAACCAGTAACCAGTTAAGCCAAGCACCGATAATTAGACCAATTGCAATCCACGCTTCAGATAAACCAGAAAGATAAATAGCTCCTGGTAAGCCCATGAGTAACCAACCACTCATGTCTGATGCGCCTGCGGATAATGCAGTAACGAAACTGCCTAAACTACGACCACCAAGAATATAATCAGAGAAGTCGCTTGTAGCACGGTAGGCAAATAAGCCGATAAGTACCATTGCTACGATGTACACCATAAACATGATGAGGGTGGGATCAAAATAACTCATAATGGATGTGTGTCCTTATATCCATAATCCGTGATTGTAACCTAATCCAGGTCGCTGTTTTCTTGTACGGCATTTCAAGAGGTTGAGATTCAACCACAAAAGAAATTTTTTGCTCTGTTATCTTTGTGATGTGTTTTATGTATTTTTATGTAAACCAATGTAATTTCAATTACAATAAAAATTAAATTTAATTTAATCAATAGATTAGGTAGTGTAAATAATTCATTTATTGTTTAGAAAATTATAAAAATAGTATATTTAGAAAATAGATCAGCATGTTTGGTTACAAAATTAGCAATGACAATATATGTCTCAAGAAAAAATTTGACATGAGTTGAGTGTTTTCGCATCAATTTCATGTGAAGAGACAACTTTAGAGGTGAAATTTGCAATAAAAATGAAAGAAATATTAGCTCGTCAATTGATGAAATAGCTCTTTCATACCTTCTGTGGCTGTCATATTTAATAGTTTATATTGAGATGGAACACGAGAATGATCTGCTTGGGGATCTATATAGTAGGCTTCAGTGTAGTTAGGAATTTCATGAACTAAAGCAGCAACAGGGTAAACACTTAAGGTTGAACCAATAACAATGAAAATATCTGCTTCATGCACTTGCTTTATGGCTTCTTCAAATGCTGGAACTGCTTCACCAAACCAAACCACATGAGGGCGAAGTGGATAGCCATTTGGACAAAGGTCATGCTCTAGATCTAATTTCCAACCATTAATTTCATAAAATTCATTTGTATATTGGGCATTTGGTCCAGAGCTTTTCGCTAATCGAATATTACCATGTAGATGCAACACATTCTGGCTACCAGCACGCTCATGTAAATCATCAATATTTTGTGTAATGACTTGTACATCGAAATGGTTTTGTAATTTAGCAATATATTGATGAGCTTCATTTGGCTGAGCTTCTAAAATATTTTTACGGCGTTCGTTATAAAACCGTTGGACTAACGCAGGGTCTTTATCCCAAGCTTCCGGAGTAGCAACTTGCTGTATATCATAATTTTCCCATAGGCCATTACTGTCACGAAAAGTACTAATTCCACTTTCTGCACTCATACCTGCACCAGAAAATACAACAAGTCTTGTCATGTTATTGATCCTACGCATCCAGTTTTATAACTATTTTATACATATATAAAAAAACCAGTTTAAAAGTAAACTGGTTTTTATCGAATATTGAAAGCAATGCTAAATTTTATAAGCCAGCTTCATATTCTTCATTTGTTAAAAGTTTTTCAACGTCTGCCATGTTGTCTGGCTTAATTTTATAAATCCAGCCTTTCCCGTATGGATCTTCATTTACAAAATCCGGATCATCTTCAAGGTTTGTATTTACTTCTACTACTGTACCAGAAACAGGAGCGTGGATGTCAGAAGCAGTTTTAACTGATTCAACTACTCCAGCTTGTTCGCCAGCTGTTACTTGGCTGCCCACTTCTGGAGTTTCAACATAGACCAAGTCTCCAAGCTCATCTTGTGCATGGTCGGTAATCCCAGTAATAACAAGATCACCTTCAACTTTTACCCACTCATGTGTACGTGCATACTTCAATTCTGAAGGGTGATTCATGACAACTCCTTAAGCTTGTGTCCAATATTTTAATAACATTATAAATAGGGGTCTTTACGCCAGTTACTAGGACTACGACCACTCCAGCGTTTAAATGCTCGGCTGAAATTTGCGACATCGGAATAACCTAGTTCATCCGCAATTTGTTCAAGACTATAATCTGTACGTGAAAGTAAAGAAGTCGCATGACGATAGCGGACTTCATCTACTAATGTTGAAAATGAAGTTCCTTCCGCTGCCAACTGTCGCTTTAATGTGCGATCTGACATGTGTAAGTATTCTGCTACATTTTCTATGCTTAAGTAATGTTGTTCCGAATTACTTAAAATATCACGTACACGCATTGCTAAACGGCGGCGTTCACCTAAAGCAGAGAGTTCAGCCTCACATTGGTTAATAGCAATTTGACTAGCGATTGGATCTGAATTAATTAATTTAAGGCCTAAATATTTTTTATCAAAACTAGAAATTAAATGAGGCTGATTAAACCGAATAGTACTGCTTAGTTTGCTCTTATATTTATCAAAGCCTGCTGGTTCTGGAAAATCTAGGTCGACATCACCCGCTAAATCTTCAATACCTGTCATGGCTTTTGCCATTGTCATGATGCCAATAGTTAAGCCTAAAACAATTTCGGTGCGAAGTGGTTCTAACTCAATATCACATTGTAGTTGTAATGTGGCTTTTGGGCCGAAGGTAGAAAAATAGAGTTGTAAAAAAGGTAAGCGTAACTGGATAAAACGAGCAGCGAGAGCAATTGCTTCAGTAATATCTTTTGCTGTCATTATTGCGTAGCCAATAAATCCATGAATTGAAATACGCATTTGGGTACCAATATGGTAACCCAATGTACTTTCTCCAGTGAGATTTAAGGCATGTTTAACCAGCTCATTTGCTACAGGTGTTGAAATACGATATTCAGGGTCAGCCAATTGTTCACTTGTAAGATGAAAAGGGGCAAATAATGTCTCATCGTTGTATCCCCAACGTGAAACAACATCTAATAGCAATAAGCCATAGACTCCTGGAATACCTTGATCTTGACGAGCTGAGGTAATTTTCATATGCGTTCCGTTGCTCTCATCAATTTTCTACGTGCATTTCTTACACATCTTGTCATGAAATATAATTTGAGTTTATAAAAACTGTTAGACAATCATATCAAGGATTCGTTAAATATTCTTTTTAAAGACAACGATTTTTGTCGTTGAAATAAGTAAAACATCTCCATGTTGATTTAAAGCTTGCGTAACGTAGCTTACAATACCACGATCCAATTTTGTTTTGGATGGTGTAATTGCTGAAATCTCAGCTTCAACATGTATACGGTCACCAGGTCGAGTCGGGCGAGGCCAACGTAAACTAGACTCTGAACCCACGAGCCCCCCATGAATAGGCATACATTCTGTCCATAAGCGCATAGTAATTGCCGAGGTATGCCATCCACTGGCAGCAATACCTTTAAAGATTGGATCTTCTTTAGCTAATTCTTCATCTGTATGGAAAGGCTGAGGGTCGTAGTGGCTTGCAAATTGTTTAATCTCATCTAGTGTAATTTCATATTCACGACTGATAAAACGATCACCAATTTTTAAATCTTCTAAATAAAGCATTAATCCTGACCCTGTACTACTTTTTGCTCAATAAGAAAGCCGCCAGTTTGGCGTTTCCATAATTGTGCATATATACCATTTTTAGCAATTAATTCTTCATGGGTACCTTGCTCTGCAATTCTACCTTCATCAAGAACAATTAAACGGTCCATTTGAGCAATGGTAGACAAACGGTGAGCAATTGCAATAACTGTTTTATCTACCATCAGGTCATTTAAACTAGACTGAATAGCTGCCTCAACTTCCGAGTCTAATGCGCTTGTTGCTTCATCTAATATTAAAATTGGTGCATCTTTTAAGAAAACACGTGCAATAGCGATACGTTGTCTTTGACCGCCTGAAAGTTTAACACCGCGTTCACCAACCTGAGCTTCATAGCCAGAACGGCCTTTTAAATCGACAAGTTGAGGAATAAATTCAGCTGCTTTTGCCTTATGCACTGCACTTTGCATGTCCAGATCGGTTGCATCCGGACGACCATATTTAATATTTTCGGCAACTGAACGATGTAGTAGAGACGTATCTTGAGTAACTAAAGCAATATTTGCTCTCAAACTATCTTGTGTAACATCTTCAATATTTTGCCCATCAATTAAAATTGCACCTTCTTTAAGATGGTAGAAGTGTAAAAGTAATTGGATGAGGGTAGATTTTCCTGCACCTGAACGGCCAACGATACCGATCTTTTCGCCCGCTTTAATGTGTAAATTAAAGTGATCGATGACATTTTTATTATTATAAGCAAAGGTAACATCTTTAAATACGATTTCACCTTGCTTTACTGTAAGCGGTTTTGCATCTGGTTTGTCTTGAATATTGATTTTCTTACCAAGAGTTTGCATACCATCTTGAATAGTCCCAACATTCTCAAATAAGGCTGACATATGCCACATCATAAACTCAGCCATGCTATTAAGTTTTAAAATCATGGCGGTCGTTGCTGCAATTACACCTAGTGCTGCTAGGCCTTGTGTCCATAGCCAGACTGCTGTTCCAATCACGCCTACAAATAAAACAGCAGAAAGTAAATTAATGCTGACTTCAAAAAGAGTACCTAATCGCATTTGTGCATAGACAGTTGTCATAAACTCTTTCATTGAAGCTTTTGCATACTGGCTCTCACGACCAGCATGGGCAAATAATTTAACCGTTTGAATATTTGTGTAGGCATCTGTTACACGTCCAGTCATTACTGCACGAGCATCAGCTTGTTGCTGTGATACTTTGCTTAAACGGGGAATAAAGAACCAAGCGCTTAATAAGAATAAACCCAACCAAACCATAAGTGGAATGAGTAAAGTTGGTGAAATTGCACCAAGAACGATACTAACGGTAATAAAATAAATGCTGACATAAGCCAACATATCGCCCAAAATAATCCAAAATTCACGGATAGCTAGTGCTGTTTGCATGACTTTTGCTGAAAGGCGACCCGCAAAATCATTATGGAAAAAATCTAGACTTTGCTTTAACAAAAGATTATGAAAACGCCACCGTAAGCGCATTGGAAAAGTACTATATAAAATTTGGTGTTTTATAATAGATTGAATATTAACAAATAAAATATTAGCAAATAAAACGCTAATAAGAATGAGTATATTGGAAGCGTGTTGGCTTAAAAAGCTTTCTGGTTGACTGTTACTCAGCCAGTCTACAAGTTGCCCAATTTTTGAAAAGAGTAGAGCTTCAAAGCTGGCTGCACCCGCTGTACATATAATGAGTAATAATAAGTACGGACGAACACCTTCAGTAGCTTGCCAAACAAATGGGAAAAAGCGAGTTGGTAAGGGCTCATCCAGACCTTTGGTTGGATAAGGATCTACAAGTTTTTCAAACCACTTCAGCATGAATGACTACCTTTATACATCAGCTACTTTATTAAAATTTCGCAATTTAATTTGCAATAAAGTCAGTTAGATCAAACTCGATATAGATGTTGATCTGTTGGGTGTGTGGATACACATCAAAGTTTATGTTGTATATCTTTAACTAAAACTGACAAGATTTAGTCAAGATATAAATTTGGAAACGGGAAAAGCCTAAAAGGCATGGTAAAGACAAAAAATGTTTTATTCATTATATCGATAATAATAGATGAAGTGGTGAATGAATTTGATGTGAATGTAATTTTTATAATTTTTTTTAATAAATGATAAAATACTGATATTTAGCCTAAGCAGCATGAGCCTTTATCTAAAAATTGATAAAGGCTCATAATAATTACCACATTAAGTCATCTGGAATAACATATGCTGCATACGGATCTTCTTCGTCAGTAGTTTGTTCATTTTTCTCTGCATTATTAATTAAAATAAAGCCTTGCATTTTTTGATCAATTTTTTCGGCCAAAGCTTTTGGAAGATAAGCGTATTGATCTTGATCTTTAGCAATTACTAAACTACCTGTAACAAGGGCATTGTAGACTTGTTGAGATAGATATACCTTTTTAATTTTATTTTCATCAATAAATTGATAAGCCACATCTCCAGCAAAATCTACAATTTTGTGTTGTTTAATCATTTGAATAATAGAAGCTTTTAATGCTTTTTCTTCGAGTTGTTGCTGTTTTTCTAGATTTAAAGCTTGGTCTTTTGCTAGTTTTTCTTGTTGAGCTTTTTCAATATTTGCTTTGATTTCTGCTTCATTGCTTTGACCAGTACGCTGCTCATGCTGAGCTTGTTTGGTGAGTTTTTTTGCTTTTTTATTGTCAACTAAACCTGCTTTGAGTAACTGAGCTTGTAAGGCATTTTTAACCATGACTTAATCCGAATCTGAAGAGGAAGAACGATGAAAATAAACAGCCCAATACGAAATACTGAGTGTTAAGCTTAAAATTGCTGGTAGCAAAAATGATTGCAATTTTAAGTAGGGGTGAACTGAAGCAGCAATTATACCACCAATAAGAAAACCTGAAAAAATAAGTAGATGTAAAATAATACGACGGTTTTCTACTTTTAAACCTCGTGCTATGTAACCAAGTGCAAGGCCAAGATCTGTTAAGACACCCGATAAGTGAGTTGTCCTAATAATGGTCCCTTTATAATGGCTGACCATGGCATTTTGTAAACCCATGGCGACACAAGCCCATAATAATCCATATTTGGGAAAATAAGGCAGTAATAACCAGCAAAGAAAAATAAAGAGGGCAACTAAGCTTAAAGGGAGGCCATATCGACGGCCTAATTTGAAATGGCTATTACCTAAAATAAAACCACTATAAAATGATCCACATACATAACATAGTATAACAAGTACCAAATATATGACGTGATCAAACTGCCAGTTTACCAAACTCATCGCTAACATACTGACATTACCTGTCATATGCGACACCGATTGATGTAAAAGGGTGATTAACCCTAATACATTAATCATTCCGGCATTCATTGCCAGTAAAAAGGCGCCCATTTGGAACCAGTTTGGTAAACGTTGAAATGGCATGTTCTCTAAGAGTTTTGTCTTGAGCGAATATCAACAGCGGCAGTAAATAAAACATCAGTTGATGAGTTAAGAGCTGTTTCGGTTGAATCTTGTAATACACTAATAATCATACCAACTGCAACAACTTGCATCGCAATTTCTGATGAAATACCAAATAAACTACAAGCGACTGGAATTAAAAGTAAAGAACCACCGGCAACACCAGACGCACCACATGCTGAAACTGTAGCGACTACTGACAAAATAATCATAGTTGCCAAATCAACATGAATCCCCAATGTATGCACAGTTGCTAAAGTAAGCACAGTGATTGTAACAGCTGCTCCAGCCATATTAACTGTAGCACCTAAAGGAATAGAAACACTTGCAGTAGATGGATTAACACCTAAACGTTCAGCTAAATCAAGGTTAACTGGGATGTTAGCTGCTGAGCTGCGTGTGAAGAATGCAGTAATACCACTTTCTTTTAAGCATTTAAAAACAAGTGGGTATGGATTGCCACGAATTGTTAAACCTACCAAAATTGGGTTAACTACAAGAGCAACAAAAAGCATTGTTCCTAATAGAACAGCTAATAATTGCGCATAACTTTCAAGCGTTGCTAAACCAGCATCGGCAAAGGTTACTGCAACTAAACCGAAAATGCCTACAGGTGCAAATGCGATGACTTTGTGAATAATCGCACTCACAGCATGTGAAACATCATGCATCACTTGTTTAGTCGTATCTGAACTATGACGCATTGCTAAACCTAGACCAATTGCCCATGCCAGAATGCCAATAAAGTTCGCTTCACTAATTGCTTGAACAGGGTTTGCAATAAAACTTAAAAGCAAATTTTTTAATATATCAGCGAGGCTACCAGGCGCTTGTAGGTTGTTATGTGAAACAGTATTAAGATAAAGAGTACTTGGAAAAGACAAGCTCGCAACAACGGCACTAAACGCAGCTAATAGCATACCCACTACATATAATAGTAAGACTGGTCGTAAATTTGCACTATGGCCAACCTGAAAGTTAGCAATAGATGAGAGAACCAGTACGAAAACTAAAATAGGAGCAACCGATTTCAATGCTTTAATGAACAGCTCACCAAACAAGCTTAAGTAAGGTGTAACGGTTGGAAATAATAGTGCAACACCTATTCCTAAAATAATGGCGATAATAATTTTGGTGACTAAGCTTAATCGAGAAAAGAATTCAAGCATATAAAGGCCTTATTAACCTATTCATGGCTAAAGGTTGAACAAGCGGAGTATTTTATACTTAAGTGATGTGAATCTTAAGCTTTTTTATATCAAGTAATTAGATTAATAAAAAAAGGTAATATTAAGTATTTGTTTTTAAAATAGTAAAATTAAATTATTAAATTAATTAAAAAGATATTCTGCTTATATAACAGTCAATAAAAAATTAACTGTGTGGTCTAAAAACCTATTGAAAAATAGTGGAGGGTGAGACAGAAAGAAATAAGAGAGTGTATTGTTGTTTTCAATAGCTTTAGATACTTGAAAAACTACGCGAATTTTCAATCCTCTTTGCTCGGTTTATTACCAGCTACCAAGTTGAAAAATCGCATATTTCAGGAATACATTAATATTATTATAATTTTATAAATTCAGCGCAGTTATTCTATACAGTATAACTGATAAAGCGTATTCAAAATTGAGTGCATCTTGTCATCCTTTATAGAATAGAAAATTTGTTTGCCATCACGACGTGTTGAAACGACATCACTTTTACGTAACATCATCAATTGTTGTGAAAGAGTGGGTTGGGTGATTTGGGTTTTCTCTTCGATTTGAGAGACATTTAACTCCTCATGAGCTAAGTGACATAAAATTAATAAACGGTCAGGGTTAGCTAAAGACTTTAATGTGCCTACGACTGAATCAGCCGCATTTTTCATTTCTTCAATTTGGAGTCCATCTTTCATACTTTATACCTATATCAATATGGCCGGCATAGTATAGATTGATCTTAAGAAAATGAATGTAGCAAAACTAATCAATCCAATTGTTTTTGTTGAAAAGGTTTATAAGTGTAATTGATAAATATATAACATTATTAAGGTATAACAATAATTTGTAGTTGTTTTGTGTCAAAAGTGTTGCATTGTGTGAGAAGCGTAATTGTTAAGTATAAATGAAACAAAGTCAAAGGAAAAAAATCTTATTTTAAGTTCTATCTATAGTTAATTCTGATTTATCTATGAAAGGGTAATAAAAAAAGATTGAGTTTTTACTTTTTAAAGATATAATTGATTCTGTACAGACAGGTCTGTATATTCTAGTTTGGGATGATAGTCCAAAAAAAACGTCTAACTCTAGGCTAGAATGACTTTCAGACGCAGCGTGATGAATAAGAAGAAGATTCAACAATATAAGAAGAATAATATCACGCTTTATTTTTTACTGTGCAACTTTTTCAAACTCAATAAGCTTCTCTACACGTTTCCAGTAGTCATTAATTTTTACTGAGCCGTGCTCAACCTGAGCTTGAATGGTCATACCTTCTAAAATATTGACTAACAGTAATGCTAAAGGACGAGATTCCTCAATTTCATGTTGAACAAGAAGATCCTGCATTAACTGAGTCAACCATATTTTGTATAAAGTCGCAGGTTGGTGAGTTGAAGGGTATTGCTTTAATACTTCTTCTAAGGCTTTTTGAAACATACAGCCATTAAAATCTTCGCTATTAAACCAATCTGCATACCATAAAAAGATTGCCTTAATACGGGCTAATGGATCATTTTCGTCTTGTTTAGATATAGCAGCAGTAAGAGAATTTTGTAAAAGTGAGTTTCTTAGTAATAAACACTCTTCAATTAGTTTCTCTTTGGAAGGGAAGTATTTGTAAAATGTCATTTTTGCTACACCAGACTCACTGATGATACGATCAACCCCTATAGAGTTATAACTATATGAGTTAAAAAGTCTTAATGCAGTGGTAATAATGTCATCTTTTTTTGACATATTTTAGTAGCCTCACACAAAAAATTTGCTCTTAGCCTAAATGGTCGAGTGTATAAATAAAAAGCAAGAACGCACAATTTTACATTGTATTGATTGTTATTGATAGAAAAAAATAGGTTTTTTAAAAACAATAGAAGGGCAAAGCATAATGCTCTAGGTATATATTTTATATTTGCTGAAAAAATTTCTATGTCTTAATTAGACGTATTTACTAGATAATTTTTTAATTTAGAAAATAATTTTAAACCATAGAAATGTAACCGCAAAATAGATTTATAGATTGGTATATTTAAACATGTATTTATAAAAGAAAAAAGGAGAAATTTTAGAATTTTCTCCTTTTAACCTATTTAGTCGATATTATTCTGCCGGTGGCAATAACATAAGAATTGAATCATTCAATAATTGAACAATATTTTCTAAAATCTCTACATTGCTTAGCTGGTTATTAAATGGAATACTTTCTCCATCTGCTATTGTTTTGAGTTGAGTGGCAAAAGATTCCACTATTGTTAAATCTTCTCCATTGCCCCAAAACTTTAAAACTCCATTTTGTTCTGTATAAAGTAGGCGAGAGGCTGGTTCTAGCAATAATTCATAACCTTCTGTCAAAATAGCATTGAGGTCTTCAACTTCTATCTCGTCTGGTTCAGGAATATTATCTGGATATTTAGGTTCAGTCATATATGCCATGATGGCAGCATCAAGTACTGATGAATTTTGCAATTGAGCTAAAACCAATCCTCTTAAATATGCTAATTCTTCTGTATTAATTTCACCAACTTGAGAAATACTCTTTCGGGCAATATCTATGACTGGGTTCTGTAGTAATTCATCGGTAGCAAATTGGTCACTAATTCTGTCAATCATGCCAGAAATATTAGGCATACGGAAACCAAACGAGAAAGTTAAGCAATCATCTTCAGCAACACCATAATGTGCTAAGCCAGGTGGAACATATAATAAGTCACCAGGAGCTAAAACTTCGTCAAAATGAACATCTATGTCTGGCAATAATTTTAATGGTTGATTTGGAACAAATTCAGTGGTTGCATCACACATTTGGCCTAATTGCCAACGGCGGTGTCCATGTCCTTGAACAAGAAATACATCATAAAAGTCAAAATGTTTTCCAACTGAGCCGCCTTTAGGTGCATAAGAAACCATAATGTCATCACGACGCCATTGAGGAATAAAAGGAAATTTCTTCCATAATTCCGCTAAATCGAATGAGTAATGATCAACTGCTTGTACTAACAGTGTCCATAGCTTTGGTAATTTTTGAAAGTCACCTTTAGTTAGAGGAGAAGACTTTACGTGCCACTCATTTGGATTTTTGTCTTTTTGACGAATAAGACGTGCGCTAACATGATCTTCTAAAGCGAATTCTTTCACATCATTTGGCTCTAACACGCCAATGATTTCAGGCATGGCGTTACGCACAAGTAATGGTTTTTTCTGCCAGTATTCTGATAAAAACTGTTCAGCAGTAATGCCGCCTAAAACGGTTAAAGGTTCTGTCATGGAGATAACCTATAAATAAACTAATAAATATTAAGGAATTTGAAGTTCAAGCTGTCTTAAAATCTGACAGAGCTGAATCATGGGTAAGCCCATTAGGGTGGTTTGATCTTGGCCTATCATTTTCTCAAATAAACTAATGCCAAGACTTTCACACTTAAAACTTCCCGCACAATGAAGGGGTTGATCTAAATCGATATATCTTTCAATTTCTGAGTCGCTTAAATTGCGAAATTTAACTTGATAATGTTCAACTAGAGTGTGTTCAAAGTTTTTTTCAAGACATTGAACACTTAAGGCTGTACTAAAAAAGACTGTTCTGGCTGAGTTTGCTTTTAACTGAGCTTTAGCATTTTCAATAGTCAATGGTTTGCCAATAAAATCATGAGGTGCATGTTCTCGCCATGCAACCTGATCTGATCCAATTACAATTGCTTCCGGATTTTTCTGAGCAATAACCTGAGCTTTAGTAAAAGCCAGTCTTTTAGCTAAATCATCAGCATGAGTCTCGCCACGAGAACTTTCATCAATATCTGGACTGATACAGATATATTCGATGCCCAAACGATTCATCAAATCCTTACGCGTTTGACTACTCGATGCCAAAATAATTTGGGGGTGTTTCATTACACTGCGTATTCCATTAATACATCTAATGGGACATAACTTAATACTGCTTGATGGCAGGCATGAAGTTTGACAGGTGGAGCTTGACCAGCTTGATATGCTTCTACCCAACGAGTTACACAAATGCACCAGAAGTCACCTGGCTGTAGGCCAGGGAAGCCAGCTTCAGGTAAAGGAGTAATGAGATCGTTGCCAACTTTTTGCGAAAAATTTAAAAAGTCAGACGTCATTTGAGCGCATACAGTGTGTTGCCCAAGATCTGTTACTGCTGTATGGCAAAAACCATTTCGAAAATATCCGGTAATAGGATCAAAACAACAGCTCGCTAAAGGCTCACCTAAAACATTTAAACGATTGATTTGTGGATCGGGATGAATAGACATAATCGATGAAATATTAAATTACTACCTCTATCATAATCAAAACTTTGGCTTTCTACAGCTTTTATGCAAAAAAACTAACCTTTTTTGATGTAATCATTTAAAATTGGCGCGTTTTTAAAATCATAAAGAGAGCTTTACATGAATTTTCAGCGCATGACTGACCTTAACTTAGCAGGTAAACGTGTACTTATTCGTGAAGATTTAAACGTTCCTGTTAAAAATGGTGTGATTACCAGCGATGCTCGTTTACGTGCGGCACTTCCAACAATAAAAGCTGCTTTAGAAAAAGGCGCTGCTGTAATGGTATTTTCGCATTTAGGTCGTCCTGTTGAAGGTGAGCCAAAGCCTGAACAATCACTTGCACCAGTTGCAGCATATTTAACTGAAGCATTAGGCCAAGAAGTTAAATTATTTACTGATTATCTTGATGGTGTAGAAGTTCAGGCTGGACAAGTTGTTTTGCTTGAAAATGTTCGTTTTAACGCTGGTGAAAAGAAAAATAATCCTGAGCTTGCACAAAAGTATGCTGCTTTATGTGATGTATTTGTGATGGATGCATTCGGTACTGCTCACCGTGCAGAAGCTTCTACTGAGGGCGTAGCACGTTTTGCTCCAGTTGCAGCTGCTGGTCCTTTATTGGCTGCTGAATTAGATGCGCTTGGCCGTGCAATGCAAACACCTGAAAAACCAATGGTTGCTATTGTTGCTGGCTCTAAAGTTTCAACAAAACTTGATGTTTTAAACTCATTGTCTACTATTTGTGATCAACTTATTGTTGGTGGTGGTATCGCAAATACTTTCTTAGCGGCCGCTGGTTACAACGTTGGAAAATCTCTATACGAAGCTGACTTGGTAGAAACAGCAAAACAAATTGCTGCTAAAGTAAGCGTTCCACTTCCTACAGATGTTGTTGTAGCGGATGCATCTCAAATTAACTTTGAAGATTTCTTGGGTTCTTTGGCGGCTGCACAAGCAGTTGTTAAAAAAGTTGAGGATGTAACTGCAAACGATATGATTTTAGATGTTGGTCCTGAAACAGCTAAAGCATTTGCAAATATTTTAACAACATCAAAAACGATTCTTTGGAATGGTCCCGTTGGTGTGTTTGAAGTTGATCAATTTGGTGAAGGTACTAAGGCACTTTCTCTTGCAGTTGCTCAATCTGATGCATTCTCGATCGCTGGTGGCGGTGATACTTTAGCTGCGATTGATAAATATAATGTTGCTGACCAAATTGGTTATATTTCAACTGGTGGTGGTGCGTTCCTTGAATTTGTTGAAGGTAAAACTTTGCCAGCAGTGGCTGTTTTATTAGAACGTGCATAATACATATATGTAAAAAAAGAAGGGGTTGGGTTCAACCCCTTTTTCATTGATAAGTCATTAAATTGTCATATTACTGAAATAAAATAATGAGCACTAAATCACCAATTGTGGAAAATAGTGATGAATTTAAAACTTACCTTAGCTGCTTTATTAATTGTTCCAGTGATGTTGACTGCTTGTGCGAAAAAAGAAGAGTCTTCTAAAGCAGGACAAGATGCAGCATCTACAGCAGTTTCTGATAAAGTAACTCCTGAACAGCAAGCTACAATTGATTCGCTTGATAAGCCAGTTTTAGATGAAAAGAATACAGATGTGGTTGAAGGTAGTGCGTCTAACGAGTCGGCTGCTTCAGAAACTCATTAATTTGTTGTTTTTTGTTAAAAAGTCCCTGCAAATGCAGGGATTTTTTTTGAAATACTGTGATTTGTTGCTGAATTGAAATAAATGACAAGGTAGAATAAGCCGCACTACCTGGGAGGATATTATGGCACTCATTTCAATGCGCCAGCTCTTGGATCACGCTGCGGAACATAACTACGGCGTACCAGCATTTAACGTAAATAACTTAGAACAAATGCGTGCAATTATGCTTGCCGCAGATGCAACCAATTCACCTGTAATTGTTCAGGCATCAGCTGGAGCTCGCAAATATGCAGGCGCTCCATTCTTACGCCATCTTATTTTGGCTGCAATCGAAGAGTGGCCGCACATTCCAGTGGTAATGCACCAAGACCATGGTACTAGCCCTGATGTATGCCAACGCTCTATTCAACTTGGTTTTAGCTCAGTAATGATGGATGGTTCATTAGGTGCTGATGGTAAAACCCCTACAACTTACGATTACAACGTAGATGTAACTCGTCAAGTCGTAGCAATGGCTCATGCTTGTGGCGTGTCTGTTGAAGGCGAAATCGGTTGCTTAGGTAGCCTTGAGACAGGTATGGCTGGAGAAGAGGATGGTGTTGGTGCAGAAGGTGTACTCGATCATTCTCAACTTTTAACTTCTGTTGATGAAGCGAAGCAATTCGTTGCTGACACAAATGTTGATGCCTTAGCAATTGCTGTAGGTACTTCACATGGTGCTTATAAATTTACACGTCCACCTACAGGTGACATTCTAGCAATTGATCGCATTAAAGAAATTCATGCGGCGTTGCCAAATACTCATCTTGTAATGCACGGTTCAAGCTCTGTACCACAAGAATGGTTAAAAGTAATTAATGAGTTTGGCGGCAATATCGGCGAGACTTATGGTGTGCCAGTTGAGCAGCTTGTAGAAGCAATTAAACACGGTGTACGTAAAATCAATATTGATACTGACTTACGCTTAGCTTCAACAGGTGCAATTCGTCGTTTCATGGCAGAGAATCCAGCTGAATTTGATCCACGCAAGTACTTCGCTAAAACTGTCGATTCAATGAAACAAATTTGTATCGATCGTTATGAAGCCTTTGGTACAGCAGGTAATGCTGACAAGATCCGTCCAATTTCATTAGAGAAAATGGTAGATCGTTATAAATAATTCCCGATAGGGTTTGATTTATGGAAACCGGTTATTTATATAACCGGTTTTTTATTATCTAAATCTTATCCATAAAAAAACCTGTGATAAACACAGGTTTTAATTAAATAAAAATTAACTTACTTTTGCAGATTCTTTTTGTCGAGACTTGGATCTTTAATCTCTACATAAGCATTTGCACGTACTTCACGTAACCAGCTATCAATTTCAGTATTGAATTGACGTTCACCTAAAATTTGACGTGCCATACGTTCTTGATATTCGTGAGTCATATCTTTTTCGCGTTTGTCTGTCACTTGTAGAATATGCCAGCCAAATTGAGTTTGGAAAGGTTCACTAATTTGACCTACAGGAATTTCCTGCATTTTTTTATCAAACTCAGGTACCATCATTCCTGGATTAACCCAGCCTAAACTACCACCGTCACGCGCGGAACCTGTATCGTTTGAATAAGTTGCCGCAAGAGTGGCAAAATCTTCACCTGCCTTCAATCGCTTGTAAATGCTATCAATGATTTGTTTTGCATTTTCAGGACTTACTACCTCGGAAGGCTGAATAAGAATATGGCGTGTTTGATACTGTGGTACTAAGGCTTTTTGTTCATTTTGCTTGCGTTCTAAGAGTTTTAGAACATGTACACCATCTCGTACAGAAATTAGATCAGTGGTTTGACCATCTTGTAGGGGAGTAATACGGGCAGCGAGTTCAGCCGGAATATCAGAAAGGGGACGGAATCCCATGTCTGCACCTTCAACTTTTACTGTCGCAGTTGAAAGTTTTTTGAGAGCATTTAAATCATTGCTTTGAGCCAGCTTTGAACGAACTTCTTTAGCTACACTTTGAACTTCTTGAGGATTGTCTCCAGAAATTCGCATATGGATCACATGTGCCTGATTGCCGAGAGCAGCTTGACCCTGTGGTGATTTTAAGAAATTGTCAACATCTTGATCACTAATCTTAATACGTGACATCACTTGCTGTTGGCGTAGACGATTAATTGCTAAATCTTCGGCAATACGGCCTCGTAAATTTTCATAAGTTCCTGGAGCAATCGCATCTAATTTTTGTTGAAATGCTTCTAAACTTTTACTGCCAGATTGACTTGCTACTTTAAGTACTGCCTCGTTTAGGCTTTTCTCATCAGGTTTAATACCATAACGTTTTACTTGTTCAAGTTGAGCTTGACGTAAGATGAGTTGGTCTAAAACTTGAAATTGTAAGTATTGTTGAGGTGGTACTTCTTTTTTTTGTGCCTGTAACTCGTGAGTAGCTTCTGCCATTCCTTGTTCAAGGTCACTTTTTAAAATTACGCTATTGTCCACAATTGCCACAACTTCATCAGTGGGTTGGGCAAAACTATGCATTGATGAAGATATTAATACAGCAAGGGTTGTTGCTTTAAAAAACTGTTTAAGATGCTTTGCCTTCATTAACGTTGTGTCCAAGATTGATTAATTTTGTTAAAACCTAAAACGCGATTTTCAAGTATAGATGCAAGTTTGTTGTTTAAACCACCTAAACCTTTAAGTGTGACTTCAGCCATAATCGCGCGTTTCTCGTTAACATTAGGAGATTTTGGATCATCTAGGTCGTTATAGTAAGAACGACCGTAGACTGAGATACCCCAGCAACATGATTCATAGTTAACACCTAATAACAGCTCACGAGCCACATCATTGTCCATGTCATATTGAACAAGACCCATAATACGCCAGTTGTCTTTAATTGGTTGTATAAACGATGCAACAACTTGGTCATAGTTATCTTGGCGACCAGGGATATCTTTACGATAGAAGTAGCCTAAGTTATATAGGTTGCCTTTGTCACCCGTGTAGTAAACTTGGAAATCACGCTGTGCGTTATCGCCGTTTGACATCCAAGCTGAATTTGCTGCAATCGTAAAGTTCTGGTTAAGTTGGCTTGTTAAGCTTACAACTGGTCCTGTATTGCGTTCGGTATCAAATGTATCAGGTTGATTTTGTAGAGTTACGCGTCGATCTTCAAAATAATAGCTTTGACCTACACTCGCACGTAAGCGTTCTAAACCTACTGTATCAAAAAGGCTATAACTTACACCAAGTGATAAGAAATTGTTGTCTTCAAGGCGGTCATGCCCATAGAAGCGGTAAGGGTTGAAGAGTTGATCGTAGTTAACTGAAGCAGAGGTTGAATCGAAGTTTGGATAACCATTCTGATCTTTATAAGGGGCATAGGCATAAAATGCACGTGGAGTAATTGTTTGAAGATATTTACCATCACGTTCAAAAGTAAGACCAGTATCTAAAGTAAACTGAGGTACGACGACTGATTTAGACTCTGAACTGGCATCTAAACCTTGTGAGGCAATGCTATCTTTGTCATAAAAAGTCTGGATAGAACGTACAGAAACTTCAGGAATAACAAAAGCTGCTGGTGTACGATAGTTATAACGTGTTGCAAACTGGTTATAAATACGTGTACCGCTACTTTCCTGAGCAGAACCATCATTAATTGATTTTTTAAAGTATGCAGTATCGTTATTAAATTCGTACTGTAGACCTTGTGGATTACCAGTTACGTAGTTTAATAAGAACTGTGGTAAACGGGCATAAGGTTTATTCGCATCCAAAACTGAAGGATCGAGCGTCTGGAAGTCTTCAACTTTAAGCTGAGCTTTTAAACCCGGAATACCATGTTGATAGTTGAGTTCCCAAGCTCTTCGTAGATTTACATCGGTTTTGGAGTTTGGACTGCTGTCTAAGTCTGCAAAATAATCTTTATCAGATGCATAGTGATATTCAAGGTTAGTAGACCATTGATCATTAATATTCCAGTTGTGGAGGAAATTAAAATCTTTACGGTCTTTATCGTTATATTCTTTATCAGATGGAAGAATACCGCCTGATATTACCCCTGCACCGAAGCCATCCGTTAAATAGCGAAATTCACCTTTGAGCATGGCTCCACGTTCTGATAGATATCGTGGAGTAATCGTTGCATCATAATTAGGCGCAAGATTTAAATAAATTGGAACAGAAAGTTCACCGCCACCACCACTATTTGAGAAACCTGAAAAACCAAACTGTGGGTTAAGAATACCTGTAGTTCGACGGTCATCAATTGGGAAGTTAAAGTAAGGGACTGCTATAACTGGCACATCTTTAACATAGATTTTTGCATTGCGAGTGACGCCTCGACCAGTTTCCTGATTTAGCTCAATTTTATTAGCCTGAATTTTCCAAGCAGGTTTTTGGCCTGGTGGACAAGTGGTATAGCTTGCATCGTTAAGAACCATTACATTTGGAGAGGTTCTCTCGATTTTTCCAGCGTGACCATGTGCATGCTGCTGTTCAGAAATATAAAAACTATTATTTAAATCACCAGTTTGAGTCTTTAAATTGTAATTAATTTCATCACTTTGAGAGAGTAAGCCGCCTTGGGCTAACTGCACTCGACCTTGTGCATGAGCAAATGTTTGAGTTTTATCGATGGTAACTTTATCGGCACGTACAGTACGACCTTCTTGATCTATTACTACGTTTCCTTCTAGCTCAGAATCGCCAGCAGGGTTGTAATGACCATAATCCGCCGTTACAACCGATGTAGCCTTATCTGCATCTAATGCTTTAGTTTCAGGATTAATCGGTGTAATCCAAGTTCCTTGGCAAAATGCCGAACTCAAATATTTATTATTGCGCAACTGCGCTTCAGGTGCAGATTTATCAACATAATATTGTTGAAAGAATTCCTGCCCAGGATAGGCTTCCTTAATACTCGCCTTAAGTTGATTATTGTCTATGTTGGAGACAACACCAGCTGACTCAGCATAACTTGATTGTATGGAGCCACATAAGAGCGTAAAAATAGCGGTCGCTAAAGGATTAAATTTAAACTGATGCTTCATTGTCTCATTAACCAAGTATGCTAATTCACAATTAATTATTGTCGCATCATAGAGAAAAAGTTTATAAGTGGCTACACTTAACCCTTCAAAAATCTCAGCTTGTTTTAGATTTTATTGCAAATGAATACACAACGTGAACAATTGATACATACATGGCTTACATCTGTTCTTGAAAATGATCAATTTCAGATCGCTTATTTAGCAGGGGATGCCAGCTTTCGCCGTTATGCTCGCATCCAGTTACAAAATAAAACTTATATGCTTATGGATGCGCCTCCTGAAAAAGAAGACTGTGTTCCGTTTGTAACCATTGACGAGTTTTTTGCAGGTCATGGGGTTCGCGTGCCTCAGATTGTTGCAAAGGATTTAACACAAGGTTTTCTATTGCTAGAAGATTTTGGTGATGTACTGTTGTCTACATTATTAAATGATGCAACAGTTGATCAATATTACGAACAAAGCTTTAAACAGCTCACTCATTTGCAATCAATTAATGGTATTGATCATTTCCCAGCTTATTCTTATGAAAAGCTTATGTCTGAAATGCAGCTGCTAACCGATTGGATGTTGCCATCACTTGGAATACATCCATCGGCTGAGCAAAAGAAAACTATTGATGATGCATTTGATTTCTTAGCCAATGCTGCATTGGCTCAACCGCAAGTTATTGTGCATCGTGATTTTCATAGTCGTAATTTAATGAAAATTACTAATGAAGAAGAATTGGGGGTAATCGACTTTCAAGATGCGGTTATTGGTGCCGACACTTATGATTTAATCTCGATTACACGTGATGCGTATGTACAGTGGAATGCTGAGCGTGTTTATCAATGGTTTAAAGTTTTCTATGAGCTTTTACCAGCATCTGCTAAACAAAACCGAACTTTTGAGCAATTTAAACGTGATGCCGATTTAATGGCAATTCAACGTCATATCAAGATTTTGGGCATTTTTGTTCGTCTGTTTGAGCGAGATGGTAAGTCTGGATATTTAAAAGACTTGCCGCGAGTCATGTGGTATTTACTTGAAGAGAGTCGTGGTTATCATGAGCTTGATGACTTCATGACGTTTATTCGTAACTCAGTCATGCCTAAGTTTATAGAAAAATATGGCCCCTATGAGGTAGCAGCATAATGAAAGCAATGATTCTTGCTGCTGGCTTGGGCAACCGTATGCGTCCACTTACGCTATATACACCAAAGCCTCTGCTTGAGGTGGGTGGTAAGCCACTTATTGTGTGGCATATCGAAAAACTTAAGAAAATTGGTGTGACTGAAATAGTCATCAATTCTGCCTGGTTGGCTGATAAGCTCATCAGTAGCTTAGGCGATGGTTCTCAATTTGGTGTGGACATCCGTTGGACACGAGAAGAAGAAGGGCTGGAAACAGCTGGTGGAATTATTAATGCTTTGCCACTGCTTGGAACAGATCCATTTATTCTGGTGAATGGTGATGTATGGACCACAATGGGTTTTGAAGCGCTACGCGATATTCAGCTAAATGATGATTTAGCTCATCTTGTGTTGGTTGATAATCCTAAACAACATCCTGAAGGCGATTTTACATTATTGGATGGACGTGCTTTTGCATTCGATCAAGATGTGAAGGGTGAGAATCTCACTTTTAGTGGTGTATCTGTTATCAATCCTAAGCTCTTTGATGGATTGGAGCCTGGTAAACGTCCGTTAGCACCATTGTTGAAGCAAGCGATGCAGAATCAAAGAATATCTGCTGAAAAGCTTAAGGGTGCATGGGTAGATGTGGGAACGCCTGAACGTTTAATGGAGCTAGATTTGCAAATTCGTGAAGGCTTCTACGATTAACTGCGTAATCCCTAATCGTTAAATAGTGTTCCACGATGCATAAATAGGTATACTTTGTTTTAAATTTTACTTAGATGTTATCTGTTTATGCATCCATTTTTTCAAGAGTTACAACAGGGTAGTCAAAAACTAGGTTTGTCGCTTAGCGATGAAGCTTTGACATCATTGTTAAAGTATCAAGATGCTTTGGTACTTTGGAACAAAGCTTATAATCTAACAGCGATTCGTGATCCGAAAGAAATGTTAGTGAAGCATTTGTTAGATAGCCTAAGTATTTTGAAAGATTTACCACCAGGTCGATTGCTTGATGTAGGTACTGGTGGTGGTATGCCAGGCATGATCATTGCTTTATGTCAACCAGAGCGCTCTTGTGTATTGCTTGACTCAAATGGTAAGAAAATTCGTTTTTTGAAACAGTTTATTGCTGACCTTAAGCTTAAAAACGTAGTAGCTGTGCAAACGCGTGTTGAAAATCAAGATACAATTGATGAGCTTGGTCAATTTGATGTGATCACAAGTCGTGCATTTGCATCTTTAACTGATTTTGTTGATGCTGCACGTCCATATTTACATGAGCATAGTATAATTGCTGCGATGAAAGGATTGATTCCAGTTGAAGAAATGGAAGAGCTTAAGCAGGAATTTTCATGTAAAGTGATTGAACTGCATGTACCAAGACTTGATGAACAACGTCATTTACTTTTACTTCAACGAATTTAAATAAAAAGTATTAGGGTTACCATGGCTCAAATTATTGCGATTGCAAACCAAAAAGGTGGTGTTGGTAAAACAACGACTGCAGTAAATCTTGCAGCATCACTTGCTGTATTGAAAAAACGTGTATTACTTGTTGATATAGATTCGCAAGGTAATGCTACGATGGGGTCTGGTATTCAAAAGAATGATCTACTTTACTCAATCACAGATGTGTTATTGGGTGAAGTGCCAATTGAAACTGCAATTCAAAAGGCAGAGGTTGGATATAAAGTTTTGGGTTCAAACCGTGAGCTTTCAGGTGTTGAACTGGCAATTGCCGAACAAGAAGGTCGTGAGTTCATTTTAAAGAATGCTCTGAACGAAATTAGAAATTCTTTTGACTATATTATTGTTGACTGTGCCCCTAGCTTAAGTTTAATTACGGTAAATGCCTTGGCTGCCGTAGATAGTGTAATCATTCCTATGCAATGTGAGTACTATGCATTGGAAGGTTTGGCTGATTTAACCCAAACAATCGATCGTATTCAAAAAGCATTAAATCCTGATTTAGAAATTATCGGTGTTTTACGTACGATGTACGACGCACGTAATGCCTTAACTCGTGATGTATCAGCTGAGTTGGAACAGTATTTTGGTAAGAAGCTCTATGACACTGTGATCCCACGTAATGTTCGTTTGGCTGAAGCGCCAGCGCATGGTTTGCCAGTGATTTATTTTGAAAAGAGTTCAAAGGGTGCAGTTGCATACTTAAATCTTGCAGCTGAGATGTTAAAGAAAAGTAAAGTAAAGAAAGGAAGTAAAGTATGAGCATCAAAAAACGCGGATTGGCGAAAGGGCGTGGTTTAGATGCATTACTTGGTTCAATTCAAAAAGAAAAATTACAATTAGAAGCTCAAGCACTTGATCATGGTCAGTTAAAGCAAATTGATGTGAATTTGTTGAAGCGAGGTGAATATCAGCCACGTCGTTTTATCCATGAACATGACTTACAAGAATTGGCATCCTCTATTGAAAAACATGGGGTAATGCAACCAATTGTTATCCGTCCTGTAGATGATGAAGCTCATCCTTACGAAATTATTGCAGGTGAGCGTCGTTGGCGTGCAGCACAAATTGCCGGTTTAACTGAAATTCCAGCAATTGTTCGTGATTTAAATGATCAGGTCGCAATAGCTTTAGCACTTATTGAGAATATTCAGCGTCAAGATTTAAATCCAATTGATCAAGCCTTGGCATTACAACGTTTTCATGATGAATTTGGTTTAAGTCATCAGGAAATTGCCGATACTGTAGGTAAGGCGAGAACAACGGTCAGTAACTTGTTGCGTCTATTAAGTTTGGCTGATGACATTAAAGAATTTATGCAACAAGGCCAGCTTGATATGGGCCATGCTCGTGCCATCTTGACTTTAAAAGGTAAAGAGCAACTTGAAGTAGCTAAAATTGTCATTGAAAAGGGATTATCCGTTCGTCAAACTGAGCAATTAGTACGTGATTGGAACGAACCTAAACAGGAAAAGGAAAAAACTCCTGTTGCACCAGACATTGAGCAATTAACTCAGAAATTATCGGAACGTTTTGGTGCCAATGTTAAAATTGATCATAACCAGAAAGGTAAAGGGAAACTTGTTATTCATTATCATTCACTCGATGAGTTAGATGGTATTTTGAATATTTGTTTGCCAGATTAATTCTAAGTTAGGTCATATATTTCTAATTTATATTCTTGGGGAAGAAAATATGTGGGAACTTGTGAAAGCGGGCGGCTGGTTAATGCTGCCTTTAATTTTGTGTTCAATTTTAACGGTCGCTATTAGTATTGAACGTTTTATACGTTTGAGACGTTCACAAGTTTTGCCTAAAGCACTGATGAGTGATGGTAGTGCAGATATTTCTCATATCATCACAAATTTGGAGCAAGATACTAATGCCTCAAGTACAGCATTAGGAAATATTCTAAAAGCTGGTTTTGAGCATCAGGAGCATGGAGAGCAATTTGCTCGGGCTCAAATGGAAGCAATGGCTTCTCAAGAAATTTCTTATTTAGAAAAAAATATTAACTTCTTGGGAACTTTAAGTGCTATAGCACCTTTGCTTGGGTTACTTGGAACAGTTGTAGGGATTATTGAGTCTTTTCTCGTGATTGATTTTGGTTCGGCAGGTAGTCCAAGCTTAATGATTCCTGGTATTTCAAAGGCCTTGATCACGACAGCGGTTGGAATGCTCATTGCAATTCCTGCACTTATTTCTTATCGTTATTTTCAGAGAGTGGTGCAAAATTACATTGCGGAGTTAGAGCAACAATCTACACTCTTTCATGCATCATTGTTTTATAAACGTTCTTCTGTTGTGCAAGAACATCGCCGTGTTGGTTGATGGGTAGATAGCAATATGAAGTTTAAACGTTCTCAAGTTGAAGACATTCATATCAATCTAACGCCCATGATTGATTGTTTATTGTTCATTCTGGTGTTTTTATTGTTATCTACCACTTTTAATCAGCCAAGTCGCATCAATCTAACTTTACCAGATGCACAAGGCGTCCCACCAAAACAGTACGATCATAAAATTGAAGTCGTGGTAGACTCTAGCGGTCATTACGCTGTCAATGGTCAAGCATTGTCTACCAAGGAAGTCGCTGATTTGAGCACTGCAATTAAGCAAATTGCTCAAGAGAGCCGTGATTTTATGTTTATCATCGCTGCAGATGCAAAAGCGTCTCATCAGGATGTTATTCGTGTTATGGATGTAGCAGGACAACTCGGTTTTGTTAACATCAATATTAGTACCAAAGTTCCTTCTAGAGGTTTTTCTGAGTGAATCAAGATTTTAAGGTTTATTTGCGTCTCATATCCTATTTAAAACCTTATTGGGGCGTGGCCTTATTAGTTCTTATCGGATTCGGTATGAACTCAGCAACAGAGGTTTCTGTTGCTAAGCTCATTAAATTTATTATTGATGCCATTCAAAATGCGAGTAGAGCGGATCTAGACTGGTTCCCTTTATTAATCATTTTATTAGTATTTTTCCGTGGCTTAGGCCTATTTATGGGCGGCTACTATACTGCTGTTATCTCCCGTAGTTTAGTTTTTAGTATTCGCCAAGAAGTTTATGCAAAGCTTTTAAGACTGCCGGCTCAATATTATCTCGATAACTCTTCGGGACATATTACAGCTAAAATTATGTATAACGTTGAGCAACTCACAGCTGCTTCATCTGAATCATTAAAAACCATTGTTCGTGATGGTATGATTACATTGGGGCTGCTAGGTTATTTGTTTTATACAAATTGGCGTTTGACCCTTTGTATTATGGTGTTCTTACCTATTATTGGGGTTTTGGTGCGCAAAGCATCAAAAAGAATGCGTAAACTTTCACTGCAAGTCCAAGACACTATGGGCGATGTTAACCATGTCGTACAAGAAAGTATTAGTGGTAATGCAGTTGTTAAAAGTTTCGCTGGTGAAGACTCAGAACAAGAGCGTTTTTATAAGTCGTCTGAAGAGAACTTAAAACGCGGTTTAAAAATGGTGATTGTACAAAACCTAAATAGTCCTGTTGTTCAAGTTGTAATGGCTTGTGCAATGGCTCTTATTGTATGGTTAGCCTTAAGACCACAAATTTTAGGAAATACCAGTGCTGGTGAGTTTGTTGCGTATATTACAGCAGCAGGACTTCTTTCTAAACCTGTTAAAAACTTAACTGATATTAATGAAAAGTTGCAGCGTGGTTTAGCGGCAGCACATTCAGTTTTCGAATTATTAGATTTACCTGAAGAAGAAAATACCGGTCAACTTAAACCTCAATTGCAAGGTGCAATTCGTTTTGATCATGTTGTGCTTAACTATGCTGATGGTACTCAGGCGATTAAAGACTTTTCTTTAAATATTCGCCCAGGTGAGACAGTTGCATTGGTAGGGCGCTCGGGTGCTGGTAAAACTTCATTAGTGAATATGTTGGTACGTTTTCAAGAAGTCTCAAGTGGTCAAATTTATTTAGATGACTTACCAATACGTGATATAGAACTTTCAAGTTTGCGCACACAAATTGCAATGGTTAATCAGCAAGTTGTTTTGTTTAACCGGACCGTACGTGAAAACATCGCTTATGGTCAGTTATATAATGCAAGTGATGAAGAGGTTATCGCAGCCGCAAAAGCTGCTTACGCCCATGACTTTATTATGAACTTACCAAATGGTTACGATACTGTTTTAGGTGCACAAGGTCTAAACTTATCTGGTGGTCAACGTCAACGTATAGCAATTGCTCGTGCAATTTTGAAAAATGCACCAATTCTTATTTTAGATGAAGCGACAAGTGCGCTTGATAATGAATCTGAACATTTTATTCAGCAAGCATTTGATGAGGCGATGCAAGACCGTACAACGATTGTGATTGCACATCGTTTATCTACAATTGAAAATGCAGATCGTATTGTTGTATTAGATCGTGGACAAATTGTTGAGCAAGGCACCCATCAAGAATTACTTGCTAAGCATGGTGCTTATTATCAATTACATCAGCGTAATTTTGAGGACAACTAAGCATGTCTTTGGCCCAGCTGATACAAAATGCATGGAATAAGCAATCAAGTTGGTTGATTGTTTTGCGTCCGTTGTCATGTTTGTATCGTGCTGGGTTTTTATTGAATCGTTATTTTTATAATTCAGGTTTAAAAAAAACCTATAGTGCACCTCTACCAGTCATGGTAATTGGCAATATTACAGTAGGTGGTAGTGGCAAAACTCCATTATTAATAGAACTAGTCAATTACTTAAAACAGCATAATGTAAAAGTAGGCGTAATTAGTCGCGGTTATGGTGGAGCTGGTCCTTTTCCTATGTTGGTAACATCGGCCAGTCAGGCAGCTGAAGCAGGGGATGAGCCTGCTTTGATTGTACAGTCAACTGGTGTGCCTATGGCAGTAGGACCGAATAGACAGGCTGCAATCGAGTTATTATTAGCATTCACAAAACTAGATTTAATTATTAGTGATGATGGATTACAACACTGGGCTTTAGGTCGTCAAATAGAATGGATTGTGCTTGATCAAAATCGTGGACTTGGAAATAGAAAGTTATTACCAGAAGGCTATTTGCGTGAACCTGCTGAACGTTTAAAAACGGGTACAGTAATCGAACATACATTTGCCCCTTCAACAGCAATGCATATGCATCTAGAAGCGGGGCATCCTTACTTATTGAATCCTTCTTCAGCAATTGAATTATCATTCAATACACAAAATAATTACCATGCAGTAGTGGGTATTGGTTTTCCTCAGCGCTTTTACCAAACACTTAAAGGTTTAGGTGTAAATCAATTTCAAGAGCATGCTTTTCGTGATCATCATGATTACGTTATTGATGACCTTGTATTTAATGATGATCAGCCTATCATTACGACTGAAAAAGATGCGGTTAAGTTGTTACCTTTACTTGAAAAGTATCCAGAATTTAAACGGCCTATTTGGGTCGTACCTGTTAAAGCAGTTTTGTCTGCAGAGTGCTATCAGGTTTTAAATCAGCAATTGCAAAAGCTTGATATTCAAATATCTTAGGAAGAAAAAATGAAACACATCGTTATTCCAGCACGCTTCTCAAGTTCGCGTTTGCCAGGTAAGCCATTGTTACTTATTCATGATCGTCCTATGATTTTACGTGTCGTAGATCAGGCAAAGAAAGTTGAAGGCTTCGATGATTTATGTGTAGCAACTGACGACGAGCGTATTGCTGAAATATGCCGTGCAGAGGGTGTTGATGTGGTTTTAACAAGTGCTGACCATCCATCGGGGACAGATCGTTTAAGCGAAGTTGCTCGTATTAAAGGATGGAATGCTGATGACATTATTGTAAATGTACAAGGTGACGAGCCTTTACTACCAGCTCAACTTGTTCAACAGGTTGCCAAGCTTCTGGTTGACAAACCAAATTGCTCAATGTCTACATTATGTGAGCCTATTCATGCATTGGATGAATTTCAGCGTGATAGCATTGTGAAAGTGGTTATGTCTAATCAAAATGAAGCTTTATATTTTAGTCGTGCAACTATTCCTTATGATCGAGATGGTGCTAAACAAGCTGAAGCAACTTTACATACTCAAGCATTTCGTCATTTAGGTTTATATGCTTATCGTGTGAACTTGTTACAAGAATATGTTACATGGGACATGGGTAAACTTGAAAAGTTGGAAAGTCTTGAGCAATTACGTGTTTTAGAAAACGGGCACCGTATTGCTATTGCTGTAGCAGAAGCAAATTTACCGCCGGGTGTTGATACCCAAGCCGATCTTGACCGTCTAAATAATTTGCCTGTTGAGTCTTTTGAGTAAGTGTTAATTTAATGAATCAGAATGTGACTTCTAAGGTTTATCCGTGGCAACAGACAATGTGGGAAACGTTAACAACACGTTTTCCTAATATTGGGCATGGCTTATTATTTTATGGTAAACAAGGTTGTGGTAAGCATGCTTTTGCCAAGCATTTTTTAGCATGGGTCCTTTGTTTAAATAAACAGCCTCAGGGGGCTTGTGGTGAGTGTAGTAGCTGTCAATGGTTAAAATCAGACACGCACCCGAACTATGTTCATATCACGACTGATGAAGAAAATAAAAAACAGAATGCAAAAATTAAAATAGAAAAAATTCGAGATCTATTGCCATTTGTCCAGCAAACTGGTGAAGGATGGCGTGTTATTGTTATTGAACCAGCCGAAGCTTTAAATCTTGCATCATCAAATGCGCTGTTAAAAACTTTAGAAGAACCCGGTGAGCGTGTTGTTTTAATTTTGTTGGCTGATCACTATTTGAAATTACCAGCTACCATTCGAAGTCGCTTACAGCATTTTGCTTTAGACCGTATTTCATATGAGCAGGCAACATCTTATCTAAATGAGCATTTGGCTGAAATTGCGTCAGTGCCACCTGAATTATTGTTAGGTCTTTCTAATGATATGCCTTTGCAAGCAGTTGAAATTGCCACGAGTGATTGGTTTGCGAAAAGACAGTCCTTTTTAGAAGACTGGACTAAGGTAGTTAATCAAAAAAACATGCCTTTATTTTATTCGGTTAAATGGCAAAAAGAGCTTAACTTTAGTGATTTTATGATGCTTCTTGAATACTTGTTAGGAGATTTAATTTGTGTCAAGCTCAATCAACCACAGAAAAATATAGATTTACAGTACGATCAATTGGCGCAAAACTATAATTTAGAGAGCTTATTCAGTCTTTATGAGGAATTGCAGCAATCTAAAAGATTAGTTGAACAAAATGTACAAACACAACTCATCATAGATCAACTTTTTATAAAATTAATGAACGTTTAAGGGGAAATTATAATGCAACCACAAATGGGTGGAATTATTCAGGTCAATATTCCTGATAGAGCAACCTTACAAGCAAGCTATATGGGGTACGTACAAGGTGGGGGCTTATTTGTGCCATCGAAGCAAAAGGTGAAGATGGGGCAAGAAATTTTTATTTTAGCTACGTTACCAGAACAATCACAAAAAATCCCTTTAACTGGTAAAGTAGTGTGGATTTCACATAAGCAAAGTGGTTTTAAGCCTCAAGGCTTCGCAATCCAATTAAGTGGTGATAAAGGCATTTACTATAAAGCTGAGGCTGAACGGATTTTAGCTGGTAGTATGTCTTTAGATCGTCCAAGTTATACTATGTAAGCAGATAGGAAAGAACAGTGTTTGTTGATACCCATTGCCATTTAACAATGTTAGATTTAACACCTTATAATGGTGATTTAGATCTTGCCCTTGCTGCTGCGCGAGCAGAAGGTGTCTCTAAGTTTATGGCAATTTCAGTTGACCTTGATGATCATATTGCTTTAGCTGAAATCGCAAAGCGTCATGAAGACGTTGGGTATACCGTTGGTGTGCATCCTTGTGAGGATGTAGATATCATGGCCCGAGCAACGACTGAGTATCTGACTGAGTTAGCTCAATCAGAAAAAGTGTGGGCTTTAGGTGAGACAGGCCTAGATTATTACCATAGCACTGATTTTATTAATGAGCAAAAGGCTTGTTTTGCTCGACATATTCAAGCTTCTAAAAATGTAAGAAAGCCAGTAGTTGTTCATACGCGTTCAGCAAAACATGATACGGTAGATATTATTCGAGCTGAACAATCTACGCATGGTATTTTGCACTGTTTTACTGAAGACTGGGAAACAGCAAAAGCTGTATTAGATTGCGGGTACTATATTTCTTTTTCAGGTATTGTTTCATTTAAAAATGCTCAAGATTTACGAGATGTTGCCAAGCAAGTGCCTTTAGATCGACTTTTAATTGAAACAGATAGTCCTTATTTGGCTCCAGTGCCATATCGTGGTAAAACAAATGAACCAAAATACGTACCCTATGTAGCGAAAGCACTTAGTGAGGTATATGATAAATCGGTTGAGGAAATTGCAAGAATCACCTCGCAAAATTTCGAAAATTTACTCAAAGCGATTTAACTTATAGAAACTATACAAAGAGAGTAATTGCGTGAAGATGGACCGTCAAGCTCAGTTCCGAGCAAGAGAAGCGTTAATATTTCAAGTTGCGGAACAGTTGTTGTTAGAAAATGGCGAAGCCGGAATGACACTTGATGTGCTGGCTGCTGAGCTTGATTTGGCAAAAGGTACTTTGTACAAACATTTTCAAAGCAAAGATGAATTGTACATGTTGTTGATTATTCGTAATGAGCGCATGTTACTCGAAATGGTCCAAGACACTGAGAAAGCTTTTCCAGAGCATTTGGCTTTCTTTATGTTGCATCATTTGCACCACCCGGAACGAACAGTTTTGTTCCATCAAATTGAAGAAAAGCTTTCGATTACAGCACAAGGTGTGCATCATCTTTTTAATGAACTGTATCAAGTAAGAAAACAGCGCTTACGTATTATTATTCGTATGACTGATCATTATTTAGAATCAATCCAGAGTCATATGACTACGCGAGATTACTTGGCTTCAATTTGGTCTCTTACTCATGGAGCTGCGGCAATTCTGAATTCAAGTTTTTACCAACGTTATTTGGGTTCAAGAGACACTTTGAGAGTAGCTTATATTGATCAGGCGTTGGCCTTACCGAAACAAGCAGTTGAACAATACGCTTAATAGGTCAATATGAAATTGAAATCATTTCAATCACAAAAAGGCTTTACCCTCATAGAGGTGATGGTAGTCATTGTGATTATGACAATTATGACTTCACTTGTTGTATTGAATATCGGTGGTATAGACCAAAAAAAGGCTATGCAGGCAAGAGAGTTATTTTTACTCGATTTACAGAAAATTAATAAAGAATCACTAGACCAATCACGTGTATTAGCTTTAGAAACTCATGGTGAGACAGATGTCTCACCATTTTCTTATGAATTATATGAATATCACGATCAAAGCACTTTACAAGTACAAGACTTAAAAAATCGCTGGCAGAAATATAGTGAATTTAAAACACGACAACTTCCTGCGCATGTGTCTTTTTCAGTACAGCCTTTAGATGGCGAGAATTATTCTAAAGCTAAAAATACCGATTTGGTTGGTGGACAAACACCTCAGCTTATCTGGTTTGGCAATGGAGAAGCCAAGACCGTTAAAATACAATTTTATCTAGAGCAAAAACCGATTGGTTCAGAAATACAAATAGATCACTTGGGTAAAATAAATGAAATCTAAAGGCTTTACCCTCTTAGAAGTTATGGTTGCTTTGGCAATCTTTGCAGTAGCAGCTGTTGCTTTAACTAAAGTGGCAATGCAGTACACTCAGTCTACTTCTAATGCCATTTTAAGAACTAAAGCTCAATTTGTAGCTATGAATGAAATTGCTATGATGGAGATTAATCAAGAGTGGTTGCAGGGCACTCAAAGTAAGCAAGTAACTTCTCAAGGTGAGACTTGGCAGATTGATAAATCAGCTGAATCAACTGTTAGCCCTAATGTTCAAAAAATTGATGTACAAGTTAGCTTATATGATCCGGATAAGGGAAAAGTACAAAACGGTATTACTCATATGGTCTTTTTTAATTATCCAGTGAAAGCAAAATAATGATAAAAAATAAGAATTTTCGAATTCAAAGCATTGCTTCTCATCTTAGAGCTCAGTCGGGTGTTATTCCGACTGACTACTCTGGGCATAGCTCTTCGTCTTACGCTCAGACAAAGCTTCGCTTTAGAGAGCATCACACTCGAAACATGGTTTCTCGTCTTGCGGCGCGATCAGGTGGTGTGTCGACTGGCTATTCAGAGCATTGCTCTTCATCTTGCGCTTGGACAAAGCTTCGCTTTGTTAATCCTCGCTCAGGATTTACGTTGGTTGAATTGTTAGTTGCGATTGCTATCTTTGCGGTCTTATCCTTATTGGGGTGGAAAATTTTCGATTACTTGCTTAAAGTTCGTGACCGTAATGCTGAACATGAAGTGCATTTGTTTGAGTTACAAGATGCTTATCAACAAATTCTTCGTGATAGTCTGCAAATTATTCCTTTATCTGCAAATCAAGGTGGCCAACTTCATCCAGCTTTAGAAATTGATAATCAAATTCTGCGTTTTAGCAAAGCAGGTGTAACGGATCCTTTAAAACAAGGTTTATCACCGTTTGAACGAATTGAATATCGTTATGATGCAGACCAAAAAAAATTATATCGTCTTAAATATACAAATTTGAATACTTCGAATAATGAGCAACCTTTATCGAGTACCTTGCTAAGTCAGGTTGACCAATATCAGATTATGGTTTTGACTCCGCAAGAGGTAACAAAGTGGCCTGAGGTTAATATTGATCCAACAAAGCCTAACGAATTGAAAAAATTACCGAAAGGAATAAAAATTCAACTTACTGTAGCAGGAGTAAGTTATGAATGGATCTATAGCTTAAATCAAAGTAATTTATCGCTTTCCCCACAAGGTGGCTCATAATGTTTAAAAATTATAAGCACCAACAGGGTGTCGCTTTACTGACAATACTTATTATGGTTGCCTTGGCTACAATTTTAGCTGCTTCTATTGCCAAACATCAAAATAATACTATGGAAAATACAGCTTATTTAATGCGTCAAAATCAATCTTTGCTCTATGCAAAAAGTGCAGAAGCTTTTTTCTCGGAGTTATTAATTCAAGATGCAAATAATGCGGGTGGAGTAGATCATTTAAAAGAGACATGGGCACAACCTATGCCACCGTTCCCAGTAGAAGATGGTTCTGTCTCAGGGCGTTTGCTTGATGAGTCGGGGAAATTTAACTTAAATAATTTGACCAATGGGGAAGGTATGGTAAATGAAGATGCTAAAAGTTGGTTTGAACGTTTGCTTGTGCGAGTAGGTTTACCTGCTGAGCTAAGTCAGGCTGTGATTGATTGGCAAGACCCAAATGATGAGCCAGCTGGACCAATGGGAGCAGAAAGTAGTTATTATCAAGGCTTAGATCCTAGCTATATGGCTGCGAATACTAAATTTCACCGTATTGAAGAGTTAAAGCTAGTTAGAGGCTTTGATGGGAAAAAATATGATTTGATCGCCCCATATATTTCTGCTTTGCCAGAAAATACGAAATTAAACATCAATACTGCTTCACCATTGGTTTTAGCAAGTATTGATGAAAAACTAGATGTTGGAGCGATCGAAAAAGAATTACAGGCGCGACAGCAAAATTTAAAGTTCTTCCAAAATGTTGATGAATTGTGGCAATTGAGTGCTTTTTCAGCGGTTGATAGTCAAAAGAAAAAGCAGGCAAGTGGTCTTATTGATGTTAAATCTAACTTCTTTCAAGCTCAAATTGAAGTTGTTCTAAACAATAGGAAGCGCCAGTTTACTAGCGCCTTAATGCGAAAAGATAAGCAAGTATATGTCTACTCAAGGAGTTTGGCTCCATTTAACTAAATAAATTTATTGATATTTTTCCTAAGTCTGTAATACTTGAAGCTTATTAATAAAAGGGATGAGGTCATATTTCTGTATAGACAATATTTAAAGTAAAAATCAATATCTTCAAAATTCCTTCACATCTCTTATCATACTTTTTGCTAATTGTTTCTATTTGAAAAGTGGTGCGAAGTTTTTATCTTTTGCTTTATAATAATGTTCTTAGAAGGAATGATCGATTTGGCACATGTTAATTCGTAAGTTATTTAAGTTTGAAAATGCACATGTAGTACGTAACTGTACATCAGATCGTTGTAAGCGATCGATTCATGGGCACAGTTATAAAGTCGAGTTATTACTTAAAGCTTCGAAATTAGATCATGGACAAATGGTATATGATTTTGGACTATTAAAAGGTGTGATTAAGGACCTTTTTGATAGTTTTGATCATGCGATTTGTTTCTGGGAAAAAGATGATCCACAATATATCGATGCTTGTAAAACTTTTAGTGCACGTTGGATTTCTTTACCAGTGTCTCCATCTGCCGAGCAATTTTCTCGTATTTTCTTCTATCTAGCTCAGCAAGTATTAAAATCAACCATTACCCAAAATGGGGAAGGTGATGTTGAAGTTTATTCAGTGATTGTTCATGAAACTGATACAGGGTATGCCCAAAGTTTTCTTGAAGATATTCAAAATGAACAAATGGGACTACTAAACCTTGAAGGTATTGTTTTCTCAGAACAAGTTCAATCTGAATGGACTGATCCAAAAATGTATGAAAATTTAAAACAAGGGATTAAGTTTCAGAATCCACATGTTAACTTACAAGTAGAAGTGTAAGTTAACGTCCTTTTGTTTGTAGAAATGAAAATTGATCTAGGATGACATTAATGCAATTAACTGAGCAACAGCAAGACAAACTCAGTAAAGTTCAATTAGAAGAAAGCTGGAAAAGATCATTAACTCCATTTTTGCTGAGTCCTTACATGGATAGTTTGCGAGACTTCCTGTTTCAACAGAAGCAGGCTCAAAAAACAATATATCCACCTAGTAAACAAATTTTTAATGCGTTAAATATTACACCTTTAGATCGTGTAAAAGTCGTGATTTTAGGGCAAGATCCATATCATGGACCGAATCAGGCAAATGGCTTAAGTTTCTCTGTACAAAGAGGGGTTGCATTACCTCCATCTTTACGTAATATTTTTCATGAATTAAATACAGATTTAGGTGTACCAATTTCGCGTCATGGTGATTTAACCAAATGGGCCGAGCAAGGTGTACTTTTATTAAACAGTGTACTTACTGTAGAAGCAGGACAGCCCACATCACATCAAAAACAAGGTTGGGAAGAGTTTACTGACGCAGTAATTGATGTCTTAAATGAACAACGCGAGCACATTGTTTTTATTTTATGGGGTGCTTATGCACAACGTAAAGGGCAACGTATAAATAGAGAAAAACACTTAGTTTTAACTGCTGCACATCCATCACCACTTGCGGCTAATCGTGGTGGTTTTTTTGGTTGCAAAGTGTTTTCAAAAACAAATCAATATTTGAAACAACATGGCATTGAGCCCATAGACTGGCAATTGGACGCATGATGAACTCTCCCAATGTAAATAGCTATCATCCGGATTTGGTAGTTGAAGAAGCGAAAAATGGTTGGCGTATAGTACGTTTGAATCGACCTAAATCATTACATGCTTTAGATGAATCAATCGTAACGGCTTTATTACGAGTATTTGAAGACTTCCGTGATGATGAGCGAGTAAAAGCAATTTGGTTGGACTCGACAACACCAAAAGCTTTTTGTGCAGGCGGAGATGTACGCAAATTACGTCAGCTGGTCATTAATCAAGAAGTAGAAACAGCAAATAAGTTTTTCCAGCAAGAATATGCTTTGGATTTACTTTTGCATAATTATGCAAAACCAGTTGTTGTATGGGGCGAAGGTTATGTAATGGGCGGCGGTTTAGGCTTGTTTATGGCTGCGCCTTTCCGCTTAGTTACACCGTATTCACGTTTGGCAATGCCTGAAATTAATATTGGCTTATACCCAGATGTAGGTGCAAGCCGTTTCCTTGCTGACCGTGGGCAAATTGGTTTATTTACCGGTTTGACGGGTTCTATCATGACTGCCGCTGGGGCCTACAGCATTGGTTGGGCGACGCATATTTGCGAAGCACAACGTGATAATGTTCTGCAAAAAGTATTGAATATTAATTGGGCTCACTATCCTGCAGGTGATTTCCGTGCGATTGACGATACTTTAAATAGTTTGCACCGTCCGGTTGCAGCAGGACCATTGCAAAATTCTTTAGACGTTATCCATAGCGTTTGTCGTGGTTCAAGTTTTGAACAAGACTATCAGGCGATTGTAAGCTTACGCGATGCAAGCAGTGATTGGTTGCGTCAAGCTAGTGAAAACTTACAAAAGGGTTCGCCAAGTACAGCAGCGATTACTTGGTTGTTATGGCAATGGGGTAAACAAGTTCATTCTTGGGACGAAGTTTTTGATCTGGAAGCGCAAATTTCTGAATGGAAAATTCGCCACCCTGACTTTGTGGAAGGTGTGCGTGCACGTTTAGTCGATAAAGATTTATCGCCAGAGTGGAAAGCCTGTGAAGACCTCACATTAAGAGGTATTTTGGCCGATGACCCACCAATTACGACTATTGATAGCTGGAATGCATTACTTAGACAGTATGGTGTAGTGTCATAATAAATAATGTCTAAATTTAGTGATGAGTATTGGATGCAGCTTGCTTACGAGCAAGCTGAATTAGCGGCCGAGCAGGGGGAAATTCCTGTTGGGGCTGTAATTGTAAGCCAAAATAAGTTAATTGGAGCTGGTTTTAATGCTCCAATTGGTTTATCTGATCCTACAGCGCATGCAGAAGTTCAAGCTATTCGTTCGGCTTGCCAATTATTAAAAAATTATCGTTTACCAGAAGACGCGACTTTGTACGTTACGCTTGAGCCATGCACAATGTGTGTGGGAGCTTTGGTACATGCAAGAATTAAACACGTTGTATTTGGAACAGTAGAGCCTAAAGCGGGCTCACTAGTGAGTACACGTCAATTATTAGAAAATGGTTATTACAACCATAAATTTACTTTTGAGCAGGGATGTTTACATGAAAAATGTGCTCAGCAGTTAAGTCTTTTTTTTAAGCAAAGACGTGAACAAAAGAAACAAGAGAAGCAACAAAAATCGTCCTTAAATGATTAAAAAATGTCATGTGGATATGGCAAACTAACGCCGTTTCATTGACATGATTTATTTAAATAAGGAACTTTCATGCGTAATGTAATTACTATACAAAAAGAATTTAATGCTCCTCTTAGTGATGTATTTAACCTGCTTTCTAGACATGCAACTTACAATAAGGCATTTGCTCCATTACAAGTTGTACGGGTAAAAGACTCAGTAGATCCTGAAAGACCCGATGGGGTTGGTTCTGTTCGTCGTATGGGGTTCGGTACGATTAAACCACTTAAAGAAGAAATCACTTATCTCGAAGAAAACAAGCGTATTGAATATAAATTGATTGATAATCCCTTAGTTAAGCACCATTTAGGTCGTATCGAGTTTTCTGAAATAACTCCATATATTACTTTGGTTACTTATCGTATCGAATTAACGGCAAAAGCTCCTGTTGTAAGTAAATTAATTCTTGCACAGCTAAAACTAGCGATTACACTAGGCTTTTCGAGATTAGCTAAAGCATTTGCTTCTTAGTGAGAGTTCAATGACAGTTCAAATTATTACTATTGATGGTCCGAGTGGTTCGGGTAAAGGAACATTAGCGGCAAAACTTGCTGCTTATTATCAATTTCATTTACTTGACTCTGGCGCTTTGTATCGTTTGTTAGGGTTGTCATTACATAAACATGATTTGTTAGAAAAATTAGATAGCCATTTAGATGAGTGTGTGAAATATGCTCGTCAGCTTAATATCAAGTTTGAAACTTCAGCAGAGGGAACATTGGTTTTCCTTGATGGAGAAGATGTATCACAAACCATCCGTACAGAGCGAGTTGGAGAATATGCTTCTAAAGTTGCAGCAATACCAGAGCTCAGACAAGCACTTTTTGAGCGTCAAAGAGCCTTTGCGCAAACTCCTGGTTTAGTGGCAGATGGCCGAGATATGGCAACATCAATTTTCCCTGAAGCGAATGCAAAAATTTACCTGACAGCATCGGCAGAGTCTCGTGCTGAGCGAAGAGTAAAACAGTTGCAGGGCATGGGGCTAGATGCTAAAATAAACGACATTTTAGCTAATATACAAGCGCGTGACAAAAGAGATATGGAGCGGGAAGTAGCTCCTCTCAAGCCAGCCGCAGATGCTTATATCATTGATAGTTCGGAATTAACGATCGATCAAGTATTTAAGTTAATGGTTGATTATGTCAATAGCCGTACTATTAGCAACTAAGATTATCAGTTGACGCATAGCTTGATCAGTCTATAAAGACTATGTTGATACTTAACTAAACCGGCCTTGTCTGATCCAAGACCGCTGACTTTATCAGGTATATCATGACCGAATCTTTTGCAGCCCTCTTTGAAGAAAGTGAATTAAACCTCAACGTTGAAAAGGGTGCAGTCATCCAAGGTGTTGTTGTAAACATCGATAGCGACTGGGTTACTGTTGACACTGGCCTTAAATCAGAAGGCATTGTTGACCGTGCTGAATTTTTAAATGAACAACGTGAACTTGAAGTTCAGGTTGGTGACACTGTTGACGTAGTTGTTGAAGCTCTTGACAACGGTATGGGTCAAACAGTTTTATCACGTGAAAAAGCTAAACGTGCTGAAACTTGGACTAAACTTGAAAAAATCTTTGAAGATGGCGAAATCGTTACTGGTGTTATCTCTGGTAAAGTTAAAGGCGGTTTCACTGTTGACATCGGTCCTGTTCGTGCGTTCTTACCAGGTTCATTAGTTGACACTCGTCCTATCCGTGACACTACTCATCTTGAAGGTAAAGAGTTAGAGTTTAAAGTAATCAAACTTGATGCTAAACGTAACAACGTTGTTGTATCTCGTCGTGCTGTTATGGAAGCTGAATCTTCTGCTGACCGTGAAGCATTACTTGCTCAACTTGAAGAAGGTCAAACAGTTACAGGTACTATCAAGAACCTTACTGATTACGGTGCATTCGTTGATCTTGGCGGTATTGATGGTCTTCTTCATATCACAGATATGGCTTGGAAGCGTATCAAGCACCCTTCAGAAGTTGTTGAAGTTGGTCAAGAAGTTACTGTTAAAGTACTTAAATTTGACCGTGAACGTAACCGCGTATCTTTAGGCCTTAAACAATTAGGCGAAGATCCATGGTTAGCGATCATGAGCCGTTACCCTAAAGGTTCTATCGTTAAAGCACGTGTTACTAACTTAACTGACTACGGTTGTTTCGCTGAAATCGCTGAAGGCGTTGAAGGTTTAGTACACGTTTCTGAAATGGACCACACTAACAAAAACATCCACCCATCTAAAGTTGTTCAGATCGGTGACGAAGTTGATGTTATGGTTCTTGAAGTTGACGAAGAACGTCGTCGTATCAGCCTTGGTATCAAACAAACTCGTGCTAACCCATGGGAAGAGTTTGCTAAGTCTCACGAGAAAGGCGAAAAAGTTTCAGGCACAATCAAGTCTATCACTGACTTTGGTATCTTCATTGGTTTAAATGGCGGTATCGACGGTCTAGTTCACTTGTCTGATATTTCTTGGAACGAACAAGGCGAAGAAGCTATCCGTCGTTACAAGAAAGGTGACACTGTTGAAGCAGTTATCTTGTCTGTAGATGCTGAAGGTAACCGTATCAGCCTTGGTATCAAGCAATTGAACAGCGATCCGTTCAATGATTTCTTAGCTGCTAACGAACGTGGTGCTTTAGTTAAAGGTACTGTGACTGCAGTTGATGCTCGTGGCGCAACTGTTAAGTTGGCTGACGAAGTAGAAGCTACTCTTAAAGCTTCTGAAATCAACCGTGACCGCGTTGAAGATGCAACTAAATTCTTAGAAGTTGGTCAAGAAGTTGAAGCTAAAATCATCAACGTTGATCGTAAATCTCGCTCTATCAACTTGTCTATCAAAGCGAAAGACGAAGCTGAAGAGAAAGAAGCAGTAGCTAACTTACGTACAGCATCAGCTTCTCAAGAAAATGGTCCTAAGACTATTGGTGACTTGATCAAAGCACAAATGAAGTAATAAGTTAACAAAGTACAGTTTCATGTAACGAAATTGTACTTTTTATACAAATTACTGTAAACGGTAGCGTAGTATTCAACATACTGCGCTACCGTTTTGTATTTAAACAGGTTATTATCAAACGACTTAGAGTAGTAATAAATAACGAGGTCGTAGATGACTACTGAAGCTCTTAATAAGTCTGATTTGATTGAACGCATTGCGCTAAAAAATCCACACTTGGCTGAACCATTGGTGGAAGAAGCGGTTAAAATCATGATTGATCAAATGATCGAAGCTCTTTCGACTGACAATCGTATTGAAATCCGTGGTTTTGGTAGCTTTGCTTTACACCACCGTGAACCTAGAGTTGGTCGCAACCCAAAAACAGGTAAGTCAGTAGATGTTGCAGCTAAGGCTGTTCCACATTTTAAACCAGGTAAAGCACTCCGTGATGCAGTGAATGAATCTGGAAAATAAATAAAACTCATAAGTGGGGTGCCTATGCGTTATATTCTAATTGCATTACTCATTATTGTATTTGGCTATTCTTTAGCACTTGTTTTGCAGAACCCAACAGAACTTCCTGTTGATTTATTATTTACTCAAGTTCCTGCAATGCGTTTAGGTTTATTATTGTTGCTTACCTTGGCGCTTGGAATTGTAGTTGGACTTTTATTAGGTGTACAAGTTTTCCGAGTTTTCCAAAAAGGTTGGGAAATTAAACGCCTTAGAAAAGATATTGACCATTTGAGAAAAGAACAAATTCAAAGTGCTCAATTGGCAGCAGCAGAAGCAGCTGCAAATGTAAGACATGAAAAAACTGTGGTAGATGTTTATCCTCAAGATAAAAACTCTACTCCTTTATAATTATTCGTAATACTACTCTTTATCTGGTTATAGAGAGTAGTATTTCCTCCCTATATTTCTCCTCATTCATTAAATTTAAAATCAATATTTTTTTATTCAAAAACTTGCCTTCATAGTTTTCTTTATTAGTAGCTGACTTGTCTATTATAATAGCGCTGATTTTATATGATGGAAGAAAGTCTCTTGAGTATCATTGTTGCGTTGGATGCTAAAAGCCAATATGACGCTTTAAAAATTGTTGAACAACTTGATCCTACATTATGCCGCGTAAAAGTAGGTAAAGAGCTTTTTACTCATGAAGGCCCATCTGTTGTAAAAAAACTTCAAGAAGAAAATTTCGAAGTTTTCTTAGATTTAAAATTTCATGATATTCCTAATACAACTGCTCAAGCTGTATGTGCTGCGGCAGACTTAGGTGTGTGGATGGTGAACGTACATGCATCAGGTGGTCGAAAAATGATGGAAACCTGTGTAGAGCGTTTAAAGGCTGGTAATTATCAAACTCAGTTAATTGCTGTAACAGTTTTAACTTCAATGGGTCGTGAAGACTTAAAAGATATTGGTTTAGATATTGAACCTGTAGAGCAAGTTAAAAGATTAGCTAAACTGACTAAAGAGAGTGGTTTAGATGGTGTAGTTTGTTCTGCTCAAGAAGCTAAAATTCTCCGTGAATTAATTGGAGAAGATTTCTCTTTAGTTACCCCTGGAATACGTCCAGAAGGTAGTAATGCAGATGACCAAAAACGTATTGTGACTCCAAAACAAGCAATGCTTGATGGCTCTACCCATTTAGTTATTGGTCGTCCAATTACTAAAGCAGAAGACCCAACTCAAATGTTGAAGTCAATTCTTGCTTCGATTGCTTAAAAGTTTAAAAACACAGTAATTAAAAGTGGAGCGAGTAGGCTTAGAAGTAAGCCACTCATCATGGCGTGTGGTACATAATGTGTACCACATGACTGTTTTACCATTGCTAATGTTACATCCATCGAGGTGGCACCAGCGCTTGAAATTGCTGGACGTGGAAAACGCCATCCCATGGTGTACATGAGTAAAATTGCAACTATTTCTCTAAATAGATCTGTAAGTAAGGCAATTCCACCTAGCTCAGCTGAATGTAATTGTGTAAATAAAATACCTGACATTGAATACCAACCATAGCCTTGGGCTAAAGCTAACATTTCATTGAGTGTAAAATGATTGCCTAGTATAAAATAGTTAAGAAAACCAGCTATACATGAACCTATAAAAGCAGCTAAAGGCACAATAAGAATTTTCCAGCTTAACCATGTTCGGTTAAAATGGGTAAAAGCTAATTCGATGCCAATTAGAAAAATAAAGACTAATAACAGATACCAACTATTAAATGAAATATGTATATTTAGTCGAGTAAAAAGAATACCTAAAATGATACCTACAGTTAAAGCTAGAAATGCCTTAGCAATATTTTTTAGAGCATTGATAAAAAGCTGAAGTGAAATTTTTCCTTTAACACTTTCTTTATCAAAAATTGCGTAGGCGATTAAACAAGTAAAAAAAGAACCAAAAGATGTTGTAAATGCAATTAATAGGGCTGGTGGTAATATAGTAGATGGATTATTAATTTGATCAAGTGCAAGTGTTAATTCTAAAGCAACACTTGTTAGTAAAATATATGAAAAATAGGGCAAAATTTTAAAAATAAACTGCCGAATATTTAATGAGAGTTTAGGGCCAAGAAAGTATCCAAAAGCTATTACAATAAAAATTTGAATAATGAGGCTAACAGATTGCATATAATAGATAGATTGTTATTAACCTATCTATTATGTATTGAACATTTTATGCTGCATAGCTCTTAGAGAACTTATTTAGCAGTAAATAATTTTGGGGGTTAACTTTACGGGTTTCTAACCAATACCTCCAAGTATAAGTTGGCCATAAAGAAAAGTTTTTCCCATCGGCAGCCTGATACCAACTATTACAACCGCCTGCTTGCCATACGGTACCTTGAAGTTGTTTCTGTATTCCTTCATTGAAAGTATCTTGGACTTCAGGTTTAATTTCTACAGCTTGTTGACCAGATTTATCTACGAGTTCAATAAGTTGTAAAATATAATTAACTTGAGACTCAATCATAAAAATAACCGAGTTATGTCCTAAAACAGTATTTGGTCCAAGCAGTTGGAATAGGTTAGGGAAATTCTTCGTCACTATTCCATAATAACTTTCTGCACCGTTCTTCCACGCCTGCTTTAATTCAATTTGGTTACGGCCAATACAAGTAAAATCTTTTAAGTAAATTCGGGGATCTGTAATAAAGCCAGTCCCATAAATCAAACAATCGATAGATCTTTCTTTTCCATCTTTTGTAATAATGCTGTGTTCTTTAATTTCTTGAATACTATCCGTCACTAATTCCACATTTTTACGGTTAAATGTCGGGAAGTATTTATTTGAAATAAGAATACGTTTACAGCCCATCACAAAGTCTGGGGTAAGTTTTTTAGCTAATTCTTTATCTTTTACTTGGAAGTGTATAAAAGCTTCGGCTAGTTTTTGTCCATATTTCATGATTTGAGGCTGAACTATTGGCACAACGCGTGATTCGTTACTCCAATAAAGGCGACTACGATGAATTTGTCTATAAAGATTAGATGTTTTAAATAGGGCTTTACTTAAACTGGAGTATTTTCGCTCATCACGTGGAATAACCCATGCTGCTGTTCTTTGAAAGACATATAGTTGCTTAACATCTTTTGCGATTTCTGGAATATATTGAATCGCACTACCACCTGTACCAATCGAAGCAACTGATTTACCTTTTAGGCTATAGCTATGTTCCCATTGGGAGGAGTGAAAAACTTTACCTTTAAATTTTTCAATACCTTGAATATGAGGGATTTGTGGAATATGTAATGGACCAGATGCAAATACTACAAATTGTGCTTCTAGAGAAGGTTGGTTGGCAAAATCTAACATCCATACATGTCGCGTTTCATCATACTGTGCATGTGTAACTTCATGATTAAACTTACAGTAGTTTTTTATTTGATATTTATTAGTTATATCTTGAATATAATCAAAAATTTCAGGGGCTTCAGCATAGCGTTTTGACCAGTCTGTTTTAGGTGCAAAAGATAAAGAATACATGTGTGACTGTACATCACAGGCAGCTCCTGGATAACGATTTTCTCGCCAAGTTCCTCCTACATCAGTGGATTTTTCTAAAATAAGAAAATCTATTTGCTTGTTCTGTAATAGACGAATAGCCATTGCAAGGCCACCGAATCCAGCACCAATAATTGCGATTTTAGTTTTTTGAGTAGCATGTTGTTTTGAATTTAGCATTGGAAACCCTGCATATGCGCTAAAGAGGATTGCAGGCAAGACTAACTTCTTTTGAACAGTTTAAACATGATTGTACCGACGTGAAAATTGATATATTCGGCAATTAATTTTATTACTTCTTTATAGTAAAACATTTCAGTCTAGGGAAATTGATAGAAGAATGAAACGATCGGCACTTGGTTTAATCTATTTAATTCAAGGAATGCGCAATGCGGGCATTGATGTCGACTCACGTTTGGCAGATATAGGTATAAAAGTAGATTCCTTAGACCCAAGCTCAACAATTCATGACAGTTTGGAATGGGATATACAACAAATTATTAGTGAGAATGTTGATCCGGAGAAAGGTTTGTTTATTGGGCAACACTATGCATTAGCAGGTTATGGTCCATTATTAATGCTACTTGTAACAAGTCAAGATATACAAACTGCACTGGAAAAAGGGATACAGTATCAAAAACTCACTCATTTATTTGGCACTTTGAGTTTACAAGAAACCGAAAAACATATCATTCTTAACTATTTACCGGTCGACTTAAAAACAGAAATTGGTTTACTTCGTGCCCAGTGTGAAATTTCAGGGACTTATAAATTTATTCAAGATATTTACACCATGATGGGCTTATCAATGCCTAATATGCGTATAGATCTGCCATTTCCTAAACCGACTAATCCAGATACTGTTGCTCAATATTTCTCATATTATGGAGATGATCTGCATTTTAATTCTACACATGCAGCATTTAGCCTAAGTAGGAATGTACTTGATATAAAAATTCCTTCAGCAGATATTATTACTCATCGTATCTATGAAGCTAAATGTATTAAAGAAATTAAACGATTAAATGAACAAGATCATCTAATACCACCTATTATTCAATATGTGCAAGATTATTTAGAGCTACAACAAGGAATTATCCCGAGCATGGCGGAAACCGCTTTTGCTTTAAAAATGCCTGAAAGGACATTAAGGCATCAATTGCAGCAGCTTAATACGAGTTATAAACAAATTCGTGAACAGATTATCAAGAATAAGGCGCTTAAGCTTATGGAATATAAAGAGTATTCAATTGAAGTTATTGCAGAAGCACTTGGTTATTCTGAACCTGCCGCTTTTAATCATGCGTTTAAAAGATGGTTTGGACAGAGCCCTCGGCAATATGGAAAAGAGTTTTACTGAGCATAACTCTTGATGCTAAAAGCTAATGTGGTCGGACAAAATGTTCGCTATACTCTCTTAAGTTAAAATTGAAATAAAATGATATGTTAAATTTAAAATCTTCTCATAGTACTGCATTTACTCCTTCTTCCCCAGCAGAGCGCTATGCTGAGGCATTGGCTTCAGGCCAGTTCATGGCAGATGAAGCACAAGCACAGGCAGTGCAAGAATTAGATCGTGTATGGAAAGAACTTTTAAATCGTTATAAAGCTTCTAAAAAAGCTTTTCGTCGTTTTCGCCGTCAAACCTCTCCAAAAGGTGTATATATGTGGGGTGGTGTAGGACGTGGTAAAACTTGGCTTATGGACCAATTTTATGAGTCTGTGCCATTTCGCCGTAAAACGCGTATGCATTTCCATCACTTTATGCAACATGTACATAAAGAATTAAATAAACTTTCTGGCCAACGTAATCCACTCGATATCGTGGCTGATCAAATTTATAAAGATGCTGTTGTTATTTGTTTCGATGAGTTTTTCGTGTCAAACGTAACAGATGCAATGATTTTGAGTGATTTATTCCAGAAGTTATTTGTTCGCGGTGTAACACTCATTGCAACTTCAAATATTGCACCAGACGGTTTATATAAAAACGGGATTCACCGTGATCGTTTTATTCCCACAATTGAAATGGTTAAAAAGAACTGTGTCGTTTTAAATGTAGACGCGGGTGTGGATTACCGTTTACGTGTTTTAAAACAAGCTCAATTGTTTAAATCACCACTGGGCAATGAAGCTCAAAACTGGATCGCAGAGCGTTATAGTGCTTTAACTCAAACGCAAACAAATTCTCATGAACCAATTGTGATTAATAACCGTGTTGTTGAAACGCTAGGTCACACAGAAGATGTTTTATGGTGTGAGTTCTCTGAACTTTGTTTAAAGCCGCGTAGTCCTGCAGACTTTATTGAAATTGCCAATATTTATAATACTGTTCTGGTGAGTAATGTTCCGCACTTAACTGACTTCTTGTCAGAAGGTACACGTCGTTTTATTTATCTAGTCGATGAATTTTATGATCGTGGCGTGAAGTTACTCTTAACTTCTCAAGACAGCATTATTGATATCTATCAAGGCGAGAAATTGGCTTTTGAGATTGAGCGTACGCGTTCTCGTTTATTAGAAATGCAATCAGATGAGTATTTGCATTCTGAGCATCGTCATATTGATGCTACTAAAACTTCTTAAGAAATGAGATATAAAAGAGCGCTCTAAATAGGGCGCTTTTTTTACAACAAAAATAGATAAATTTAGCTAAATAATACTTTTTCATTGTGCAAAGTTTGATATAACTAAATACGCTTTAGAAAAAATAAGATAGTGAAACTTTTTGTATGTTAACAAAAAGTCTAGTTTCAGTATCTTTCAATATTGAATAAATTGTTGGGAAACCTAGTTAGAATTTTAATATTTTCCTATATAGAAAAATTTATCTTTGTCAATAGTTTTGCAAGGGAAAATGCTTACTATTTAGGAATGTGATATTAGTATTCAGCTTAATTTAAATCGGTATACTAGGTTTCTCTTGGTATAAAAAGTAGCAACTTCAGGAAAGACAATGACTGCACGTATTCAAAAAGGCAAGTTAGCGATTGCTAAAGAACTTTACGATTTTATCGAAAATGAAGCTTTACCAGGTTCTGGTCTAGATAGTGAAACTTACTGGAAGAACTTTGAGCAAGTTGTTGTCGATCTTAGCCCAAAAAATAAAGCGTTATTGGCTAAGCGTGATGAATTACAAGCAAAAATTGATGAATGGCACCGTAATAACAAATTTGAATTAGGTGCTTATAAAGCGTTTTTAACTGAAATTGGTTATTTATTACCAGAAGTTGAAGATTTCCAGATCACAACTGAAAACGTAGACGAAGAAATTGCATTATTAGCAGGTCCGCAGTTAGTAGTGCCTGTACGTAATGCACGTTATTGCTTAAATGCAGCAAACGCACGTTGGGGTTCTTTGTATGATGCACTCTACGGCTTCGATGTAATTTCAGAAGAAGGTGGTGCTGAAAAAGGGAAAGGATATAACCCTGTACGCGGTGCTAAGGTAATTGAGTTCGCTAAGAATTTCTTAAATGAAGTTTTCCCACTTGCACAAGGTTCACATGCTGATGCAACTAAATATGCAATTGAGCAAAACAAACTTGTTGTGACTTTAAAAGATGGTACTAAAACAGGTTTAGCTCATGAAGCCCAGTTCGTTGGTTTCAATGGTGAAGAAGCAAATCCTTCAGAAGTAGTACTTTTAAGTAATGGTTTGCATGTCATTATTGAAATTGATGCGAATAGCCCAATTGGTCAAACTGATTTAGCAGGTGTTAAAGATTTAACACTTGAAGCGGCGGTTACAACAATTCAAGATCTTGAAGACTCAGTTGCAGCTGTAGATGCGGAAGAAAAAGTTGAAGGTTACCGTAACTGGTTAGGTTTAATGAAGGGTACACTTCAAGAATCTATCGAAAAGAATGGTAAAACAATTGTTCGTGCGTTAAGTAAAGACCGCGAGATTAAAAACTTAATCGGTGGAACAACAAAACTTCATGGTCGTTCACTTATGTTACTTCGTAACGTAGGTCACTTAATGACGAATCCAGCGATTTTAGTAGATGGTGAAGAAATTTACGAAGGTATTATGGATGCATTGGTAACTCCATTGTTATCAGTTGCTGATATCCGTAGTACGAACGAAAATAAAAACTCTCGTAAAGGGTCTATGTATATTGTTAAACCAAAAATGCATGGTCCTGAAGAAGTTGCATTTGCTGTAGAGTTATTTGAACGTGCTGAGCAAGCACTAGGTTTACCAGCGAAGTCTCTAAAAATCGGTATTATGGATGAAGAACGCCGTACATCTGTAAACTTGAAAAACTGTATCGCTGCTGCTAAAGATCGCACTATCTTTATCAACACTGGTTTCATGGACCGTACAGGTGATGAAATCCATACTTCTATGGAAGCTGCACCAGTTGTTCGTAAAGAAGCTGTTAAAACACAAAAATGGATTGCTGCTTACGAAAACCGTAACGTTGCAATTGGCTTGAAATGTGGTTTACAAGGTAAAGCTCAAATTGGTAAAGGTATGTGGCCAAAACCAGACAGCATGAAAGATATGTTGGCAACTAAAGCTGCACATCCAAATGCTGGTGCTTCATGTGCTTGGGTACCATCACCAACTGGTGCTGTACTTCATGCGATGCATTACCATCAAGTAAATGTAAAAGCACGTCAAGATCAGCTAAAAGCTGAAGAAATGTTGTCATTAGACGACTTGTTAACACCTCCATTTGCAGCTGATACAAACTGGTCAGCAGAAGAGATCAACAATGAGCTTGAAAATAACTGCCAAGGGATTTTAGGTTATGTTGTTCGTTGGGTTGACTTAGGTGTAGGTTGTTCAAAAGTTCCTGATATTAACAACGTAGGTTTAATGGAAGACCGTGCAACATTACGTATTTCTTCTCAACACGTTGCGAACTGGTTACGTCACGGTATTGTGACTCGTGAACAAGTTGAAGAAGTGCTTAAACGCATGGCAAAAATTGTTGATGAGCAAAATGTGAATGACCCATTGTATAAACCAATGGCAGCTAACTTTGAAACGAATATTGCTTTCCAAGCAGCTTCAGACCTTATCTTTAAAGGTTGTGAACAGCCTTCAGGTTATACTGAACCGTTACTACACGCTGCTCGCTTAAAATTAAAAGGTTATACAGGTGACTAATTTAAACCTGTTATAAAAAAAGCCTCTTCGGAGGCTTTTTTTATTTTCGGTATATTTTGTGCTTACAGATAAGGTGTGAATTTATAAATAAAGGATTTCAAGTTTGATTAACTTAAAAAATCTCGATCGTGAGAATTGGCTTCTATGCGCAAAATTATCATTAGATGATTCTCAAAAGGACTATGTTGCACCAAATGTATATTCTATTGCTGAGTCTAAAGTGGAGGATACTTCAAAAAAACGCTAACTGAAAATTCAAGTTAGCGTTGGAGATAATGGAGCTATATAAATTAAAAGAAATACTAGTTGCTACTTACAATTCCAATTTTAGTAACACCTAAACGCTGTGCTGTAGCCATAACCATCGCTACATTTTTATATTCAGCCATCTGGTCTGGTTTGAGTTTGATCTGGTCTTGATCTTTTTTTGCAACAACACCTTGAAATAAAGTCTCTAGTGCCTTTCGGTCCGAAACCGCTTGGTTATTCCAAAATACTTTGCCTGTTGCATCAATTCTTACATCAATCACTTCAGGTGGCTTTTCATTTGTTGGTGGCGGTGTGCCATTTGGCAAATTAATATTAATCGCGTTGTTTGGTGCAGGTATGGTAATAATAAACATAATAATGAGTACCAACATGACATCAATAAGCGGTGTCATGTTGACTTCCAACATCACATCGTCATCATTATTTGAACCGACATTCATACCCATAAAATTCTCCTTAAAATCATTACGGGGTGGCTGGAGGTGTAGTAACAAAGGCAATTTTGCCAATACCAGCTTGTTTGGTCGTACTAATGACCTGATCTATCGCTTCAAAATGGGTAAGCTGATCTCCTCGAATATGTACTTCTGGCTGTGGTCTTTTTTGTGCTACAGCCTGCAATTTTGCTAACAGTATTTCTTTATTTGGTACATAACTTTCGTTCCAGAAAATATCGCCTTTCTTATTAACTGAGAGTTGAATATTTTCAGGTGTGGTTGCATACGGCGTATTCTTTTCTTCTGGTAGTTTCACCGGAACTGTATGAGTAACTACCGGAATAGTAATAAGAAAAATAATAAGTAGAACTAACATGACGTCCACCAAAGGTGTCGTATTAATTGTTCCAATCATTTCGTCATCATCTTCAGAACCAACACTCATACCCATAATGTTTGCTCCTTATTATTTAATGCTGCGGTTAACTGAATTATTGGTATTAATTTCACCGCTTAATAAAACTGCATGTAAATCTGAACCAAATGAACGGACGTTTTCCATTACTGCTTTATTGCGTCGAGTCAACCAGTTGTAACCAAGTACAGCCGGTACTGCAACTGCAAGACCAATAGCAGTCATAATAAGTGCTTCACCAACAGGTCCTGCTACTTTATCAATAGATGCTTGACCTGAAATCCCGATAGCAGTTAACGCGTGATAGATTCCCCATACTGTTCCGAATAGACCCACGAAAGGTGCAGTAGATCCAACCGTTGCTAGAAAGGCTAGACCTCCACCTAAATGGTTTTGTACTTTTTCAATCGCACGTTGTATTGAAATGCTGACCCAAGTATTAAAGTCAATGCGTTCAAGTAATGAACCGCCGTGTGATTTAGTTGAGTTAATACCTTTTTCCGCAATAAAACGATATGCGCTACTTTGTTCCAAACCGTCAGTGGCATTATCAAGAGAAGTGGCTTCCCAAAAACTTTTTTCTGCTTCTTTACCTTGGCGTTTTACTTTTGCTTGTTGTAAGAATTTAGAGACAATGATGTACCACGTACCAATAGACATAAGTACGAGTATGAATAGGGTAGATTTAGCAACTAAATCACCTTCACGCCAAAGAGCTTCTAGACCATAAGGGTTTTTAACAGTTTCACTCGTTGCAGGCTTTGGAGGCGGAGTAGGAGTACTTGCGTTTGAAGCCGCTTCAGTAGTTGCTGTTGCAACAGGAGTATTACTGGTTTCTTCTGCAAAAACTGTACTTAATGGGAGCAGTGAGCATGCTGCGATTAAACTTGCAGAAGCGAAACGTACTAGTGGTTGAGTTGATTTTTTCATCATGTTATCTCCAATATTTTTAATTTCTTACTCATTCAATTGTTTATTCAATTACGAATGGATATTCAATTTCATACCAGTCCTGCTGAGGCACGCCATCTTTCATTGCTGGTTTGAATGTACATAAGCTGTAAGCTTTAGTTGCCGCTTTGTCTAAGGTTTTACTGCCACTCGATTTTTTCACTTTGGCATCAATAACTTTGCCGGATGTATCAACTAAAACACGTATACGTACCGTACCTTGTTCTTCATTCATCAGTGCTTCGCGAGGATATTCTGGTTTTTCACAACCTGCGGAACCTTCTGAAACGCCACGAGTCACGCCAGTTGGTTTAGGTGCTGGTGCAGCAGCCGCCACTGGAGCGGGTGCAGCAACAGGGCTCGGAGAAGGAGTACTAGGTGCAGCAGGAGCCGGAGTAGCGACTTTAGTCGGTTGAGCTACCGGAGTAGTTTTTTGTACCGGTGTCGTTACTTTTTCTACCTGTTTAGGCGGCTCAGGAACCTTGGCAACCTTTTCGACCATTTTTGGCGGCTCCGGTGGTTTTTCCTTAGGTTTTGGCTCCTCTGGTTTTGGTGGAGGAGGCGGTTTAATATCCTGAATAATTTGTAATTCCACAGGTTTTTCTGCTGGTTTTTGAATATTGTTTGCTAAACCTGACATCAGAATATAGGCAACAAGAAGATGCAGAAAAAGTACTGCGCCAATACCAATAAGGCGTTTGGCAGATTTATTTTCTATGTCTGTAAAAGTCATGCCCATAGTTACTCCTGAAACTGTAGACAAACAATTTTTTAAAATGACTGTTTGGCTAAGAATGAGTATTTGTTCTGCAAACTAACTTTTGACAGTTATATTTGCAGAACAACCATTTAGAACTTATATGTACCTCGTACAAAGTAAGTACGTCCTAAAGGATCTGCGTAACGTGGGTCATAACCCATTTGGAAGTTATCAATTACGTTAGAAGCAGGTGGATCTTCATCAAATATATTTTTAATACCTGCTGTTAACTCTAGATTTTTAAATCCTTTGTAAGTTCCTGAAATATTGTAGGTTGTATAGTCACTTACTCTATGGTTTTGATCATTTGCATTTTGATCTTGATAACCACGAGAGAAGTTTTGTTGTAGGTTTAAAGCCCAGTTTTCGTAATTCCAGTTCAGGTTTGCGGTATGTTTCCAGCGCAAAATAATCGATTGATAATCTAAGCCGCTATATGACCCTGCAACACCTTTCCAGTCACCATCTGGTTCTGCTTGATATTTGTAGTCAGTGATATATGTACCATCAATATTGAAACCAAATCGGCCTGTGGCAGTCATTGGTGAAACCCAACTTAAGCCCACATCAAAACCAGATGTTTTAATGCCACCTAAATTTTGTTGTGTGGTAATAATATAATTTAGTGAGCCGTCAGCATTACGTACAAATTTGTCTGCATATTTCACAGGATCTGCAAATATAGCTGCTTCAGATAGAGTAGCAATTTGCTTATCCACTTCTATATTAAAGTAATCAAGAGTGAAGGCTAAATTTTTCACAGGTTCAAATACTAAGCCCGCTGTAAAAGATTTAGACTCTTCTGGATTTAAACTCTTATTCCCACCATTTTGGCGTTTGAACTGCATATTACAGTCGCGCTCTTGTTTACCACCAGGTTGTACAACTCCTCCAGGACAAAGTGCTGGGTCATCATATGTCGCACCTGTATTCGTTACTGAATTTGGTCCATTAACCTCCCAAAGTGTAGGAGCTCTGAAACCTGTACTATAAGTGGTACGGAACATTAACTGTTTAATCGGCTCCCAACGAAGTGCAAATTTTGGATTAAACGTATCGCCAAAATCGTTATAGTCATCATAACGAGCAGCAATTTGAGCTTCTAAAGTTTTGTGCAGTGGAATGTGGAATTCGGTAAATACCGATTTGATATTACGATCGCCCTTGTTTTCTGGTTCGTCTGGATCAGTACCTGTACTAGGAGCTAGTCGAGCAACATCTGCAACTACCTTTGAAGTCCAATCTTCATAACGATAGCTTGCTCCAACGGCGAATCCGACATCACCTGCTGGTAGTTTGAAAATAGATCGACTTGCAGTGAAATCGACAGTTGTAGTATCTAAGTTGGCTTTTAAATATTTGCCTTTAACACCTAGTTGATCCCATACACCAGCATCTTCAGAATTTTGCGGTCCGAACGGATTTAAGGTGCCATTGTTTAAAGCCTCTTGAGTTTTGTCATAGTCTAAATATCCACTCAAGATAGCATCAGAGGCACTACTATGCGCATAAGTCACACCTGAATTGATATCCCAGCCATGAGTTTCACCTTCAATACCGGCAAATATTCGATGTGACTGGTTAATACTATTACTGATACGATTACCAGCTTGTGAACGTAAATAAAGATCAATAGGGCCCGTTGCACCAGCAAGAGCAGGAGTTATGCCATTTCCTGGATAATATTTACTACTAGGATCTAGTGTTAAATCAAAGAATACATCTGGTGCTACTGAAGTGGTAACCTCATTTCTTGCATATAAATATTCAGCAATTGCATTAAAATTATCGCTGAGTTTAAAAGTAGCACGGCCCATTACAGAAATATCTTCTGTTTTTGGAACAATTCCAATAACAGCCTGGCTGTTATATCTACAAGTTTTGCCATCAGGACTGCTGACTAGAGGGTCATTGCTACAACCTATAGATGCATAAGGATTGCCTAAACCTGGAACATTGGCTGGGAATGAACCACTACTGGTTTTATTTACACCTAATTCAGGTAATATGCCTCCACGTCGACTGACTTTACGGTCTTGGGCCATGACATCATCGCCTTTTCGGTAATCGACAACTCCAAAAACGTTATAGCCATTTTCCTCTAAGTCACCAAAACCGCCGAAAATGCTGTAGTCTTGTTGATCTCCACCTTTTTCTTCTGGTTTTTGATACCCAGCAGTTAAGTTAAGACCCGTAAACTGCTTTTTAGTAATGAAGTTGATAACCCCACCGATTGCATCTGTTCCATAAATGGAAGAAGCACCATCACGTAAAACTTCAATACGGTCTAACATAGCGAGTGGAATAATATTTAAATTGGTTACTCCGCTATCGTATGCATTGGCAGCTAATCTACGACCATTCAGTAAAATAAGAGTTTTGTTTGCCCCTAAAGCTCTTAGGTTTGCTGCTGACCCCACAGTTTTACTAGCGCCCACGTTGCTAGCAGTTACGAAGTTTGATTGGTTTGCACTAATCTTAGCTAATGCTTCTTCAGTTGAAGTTACCCCTTGTTTTAAAATTTCATCAACTTTTACAACGGTAATTGGTGAAGCACTTTGTGCAGCAACCCCTTTGATTGAAGAGCCTGTAACGGCAACTTTTACAACTTTTGCTGGTTTGTCATCATTACTTGTTTGTTCAGTTTCTGCTGCTTGTGCCATGGTAAGACACATCATGCTTAAACTAAGGGTACTTAATTTAAGTATTGTCTTGCCGATCTTGGGGGTTACCTGAGATCGAACATTGTATTTTTTTTTCATCGTGGACTTGATCCCTTTTTGTTGTAGTTAGCGATATTGCTGTAATGCTTTTAAGCAAAGCAAGTGCCAACTATATATTTTTCTTTTTTTAGTTTATGCAAAATACTGATAAATATTGATTTTATTATGTTTAAAGACAGAGTCTTTATTTGTTTTGATGAAAAATAAATTTTCCGTTTGGCAAATTTTTTTATATTGGCTAAAAGTTTCAAATTTATTTGTATAAAAAATATACATTAATGGACACTTCACATACTTAATAAATAAAAATGTATCGTTTTAGAACTTTACTATATGTAATGTTATACTATTTTCTGTAAGATTTTTTCACATAATTTTATTTAAATATCAAATAATTAAATTTATATTTTTTATTTGGTACAAATGAATTAATATGATGCATTATGAATCATCAATGTATTTTTTTTGTGCATTTAAGATGTTAAATGATTAACATATACAAATATAATATTTGGCAAAAAGTAACTTTTATTTATATAGTTCAAACGGATTTAAGTACCTAATAAAAATATGAATTTCGAATAATCTTAAATATTTTATTATGAATACCAATAGATGGCATGAAATTCGCTTTATATTCAGTAGTTACAAAACTCTGGGTACTTGAATTTATTTTTCCATTTGATCAAATAAAAAGATGATAAAGGAAAGTGAATTCCAAATCCCAAATAGGCCTATCTGCTGAAAAAAGAACTTTTCTTATGCGGATTTAGATGTTACTCAAAAGGTTAATATCTTTTAAAAAAATTAGTTATGTGGATATGAACTTGAAATTAAAATTTTTTAAGCTCGCCATTTTAAGTTTGGCTATTACTTCAATTCCATGTGCTTATGCAATTACGCCAGCACAACCAAACAAGATTTTGCATGTTGCCTATGAAGCACCAGATGACGGTTTTGACATGGTTAAAACCACCAATTTCTATAGTGCTAGTATTGCAGAAGCTATTTTTGAACCACTACTCAAATATGATTATTTAGCTCGTCCATTACAATTAGTTCCTTATACGGCTGAAAGCATGCCTAAGGTTGAGCAAGACGGTAAAGTTTATATATTTAAAATTAAGCCAGGGATTTATTTTACAGATGATCCTGCCTTTAAAGGCAAACGCCGTGAGTTAGTGGCCGAAGATTATATTTATTCAATTAAGCGTATTTTAGACCCTAAAAATCGAGCACCTTCTGTTTCTTTTCTGGATGGAAAATTGCTGGGTGCCGATGCAGTGGTAGCTCAAGCAAAGAAAACTGGAAAGTTTGATTATGCCGCGCCAATTGCAGGGCTTAAAGCGATTGATCGATATACTCTACAATTTACGTTAACTCGCCAAGACTATAATTTTCCTTATATTCTTGCTTATATTGCTTTTGGGGCCGTTGCTAAAGAGGTTGTTGACTATTACGGTGATCGTATTGGTATGCATCCAGTGGGTACCGGACCGTATATGTTAAGTAAATATGTTCCAAGAAGTAAGGTCGAGTTGGTTGCCAATCCTGATTATCGTGGTTTTGTCTGGAATTTTAAGTCAACAGGAACACCGTGGGATAACCAGCTTGTTAAAGAAATGTCTGGAAAGAAAATGCCACAAATTGGCAAAGTTGTAGTGAGCATTATAGAAGAACAACAGTCACGGTGGTTAGCTTTTCAGTCTGGTCAATTAGATTTTGACAAACTTACAGCAGATGCTGTTCCTCAAGCTTTAGATGGCAATCAACTTAAGGCTTCTTTTCAAAAAAAAGGAATTAAACACTTTCCATATAAAGAACCTGAAATGACCTATACCATGATGAATATGCGTGATCCTGTCATTGGTGGTTTTAGCCCTGAAAAAATTGCGCTTCGAAGAGCAATTACTTTGGCCTATGACCAAAAAGAAAGCATAAAACAGGCATATAAAGGTCAGGCAGTTAGAGCAGAAATGTTTATACCTGAAGGTGTAAATGGATATAACCCGAAGTATAAAAGTAGCGTAGGATATAATCCGCGGCTAGCAAATAAACTACTTGATTATTATGGTTATAAAAAAGGGGCTGATGGCTATCGGACCTTACCAAATGGCAAACCTTTAGTTTTAAAAATTAATAATGAAAATAGCTCAGCTGCAGTTATTCTTTCCGAACTCTGGAAAAAAAATTTAGATGCGATTGGCATTCGTGCTGACTTTAAAGTAAGTAATTTTGCAGATAACTTAAAAGCCGCCACACAATGTAAATATATGATCTGGAGTGGGGCATGGATTGCTGACTATCCCGAAGGAGATAATTTTGCACAATTACTATATGGACCAAATGCTGGGCAAGGGAACCATGCCTGTTATCAGTCTAAAACATATGATGCTCTTTATACTCAGGCCATTCATTTACCACCGCAACAACGCCTACCATATTATGAAAAGCTTAATCGCCAGATTGAAGCAGACAATCCTTGGATCATTCATGTAACTCGAATTCGTAATTGGTTGATTCGTCCGCAAGTTCAGGGTTTTAAACCTCACCCGATGATGAATACAAACTGGCAATATCTTGATATTACCCCTATTAAAAAATAATTTTAGATAAAGATCATCATGACTGAAAATTTAAGACTAAAGCTCAAGCACTGTAGTGTAGGCCTATTATTTGCCGGAATGGCATTAACGGGGACCACGACTATTTTTGCCAAAAGTCCAGCCGATCCGAATAAAATTTTACATTATACGTTCCCGACAGCTGAAACAGGTTTCGACCCAGCGTATATCCATGATTTATATTCGGCGCATGTAACTACTTCGATATTTGAAACTTTATATACCTATGACTATTTAGCAAGGCCAGCAAAGCTTATTCCCCAAATCGCAACTGCTATGCCTGAAGTGAGTGCAGATGGTCTGACTTATACTATTCACATTAAAAAAGGTATTTATTTTACGCCAGACCCTGTTTTTAAAGGCAAACCTAGAGAGTTAACGGCTTACGATTATGCGTACTCTTTTAAGCGGTTATTGGACCCAACTTTACGTTCACCAAATAGCTGGTTGCTGGAAAACAAAATTGAAGGTATGGATGCCTTAGTACAATCAGCTAATAAAACAGGAAAATTTAATTATGATCAAAGTGTGAGTGGTTTGCAGACACCTGATAAGTACACCTTGGTTATTCGATTAATGAAACCTGATTATAACTTTCCTTTATTACTGGCACATGACCCTACAGGGGCTGTAGCACGTGAAGTTATCGAAAAATATAAAGATAAAGCTGGCTTTGTTATGGGGCATCCAGTAGGAACAGGACCTTATATGCTCAGTAAATGGGTGCCTGCTTCACGCATAGTTTTAAAAGCGAATCCTGATTATCGTGGCTTTACTTGGAATTTTGTCGCCAGTACCCCTGAAGATCAAGCTATTGTGAAGCATCTTAAGGGCAAACAAATGCCTCAAATTGGTACAATTGATATTCAGGTGATGGAGGAAAACCAGTCAAGATGGTTGGCATTTCAGCGTGGTGAAGTTGATATCATTCAGCTCGAAGGGCAATTAGTCTCGAAAGCCATTAAAGACGGTAAATTAAGACCTGAGCTTGTAAAAGAGGGTGTGCAATTATCACGTATCGTCGATCCAGAAATTAGTTATAACTATTGGAATCTTAAAAATCCTGTAGTTGGTGGAATGAGTAAAGAAAAAATCGCTTTACGCCGTGCAATTGCAATGTCCCGTTCAATAGATCAAGAAATTAAGTTAGTGCGTAACGGTGATGCAGAGCGTCTACATTTTCCAGTTCCACCAGGTGTAGTAGGGGCCGAACCTCAATATAGAAGCAGTACCCCATATTCGGTTAAAGCAGCAAATTTATTATTAGATAAATATAACTACAAAAAAGATGCATCAGGATGGCGTACACAACCAAATGGTAAGCCTCTGGTCATTGAATATATGGCGCGTAATGACAGTATTGGTCAGCAAAGCGCTGAGCTTTGGAAAAAGAACTTTGACAGTTTGAATATTCGTATGGTGTACAAGCCAATGCTCTTTTCAGACCTCATTCGGGCACAAAAACAGTGTGACGGAATGTTTGGCTCCTCTGCATGGATAGCCGATTATCCGGATGGGGATAATTTTATGCAGAATTTTTATGGTCCGAATACCCATATGACCAACTGGTCTTGCGGTTCAATACCGGAGTTTGATCAATTATACCGTCAGTCTCAACAGGTCAAGCCAGGTCCAGAACGAGATGTGATTTATCGAAAAATGACACGTTTATTAGAAGTTTATATGCCAGTGCAAGTCTTGTATGCACGTTATAGAAACATGTTGGCTCAACCACGAATCATTGGATATAAGAAGCATCCGATTTTACATGCTGAATGGATGTACTTCGATATTGAGACAAATACGAAATCTAATCATTAAATGAAAAAAATTGGAGACACGATGAAAAATAACACACTGAAAATGACTAGCTTATGTATGTTGACGATAGGTATAAGTCAGTTTGCATCGGCAGAGACCACACGCGCAACCTTACCATTACTTAAGGCAGAACAACTCCCAGCATGGTGCGATTCTAATTTAAAAAAAATCCAGCAAGAGATTTCAAACTTTGAAAAAACACCTGTTAAAACTGATGCTGCCGCAGCTCCAATATTAGCAAAGTGGGATAAAATTTTTGCTCATCTTGAAGATTTTTCAGGACCCATAGGTTTATATAGTAATGTAGATCCAGATGCGAAATTACGTAAAGCAGCAGAAGATTGTGAGATCAAAATTAATCAATTTCATACTGATATATTCCAAAACTCAAAGCTGTATAACGTAATTAAAAATACAAAAGCAACTGATCCGATAGATCAGAAATACCGTCAGGATATTCTGGATCAGTTTGAAGACACAGGGGTTCAGCTAGAACCAGCAAAACGCGCAAGAATGAAAGCGATTCTTGATGAATTGACTAAACTCGAGCAAGAATATAATCGCAATATTCGTGATAACCCAGAAAAACTTGAATTTACGCCTGAAGAGATGAAAGGTCTGCCAGAGAGTTATATTTCAGGGTTAAAGAAAAATGCCAAAGGTAACTATCTTTTAGGTTTTGAGTATCCGGAATATCGTCCATTTATGGAACTGGCAGATAATGATGATGCCAGAAAAAGATACCAGATTGCCTTTACACGACGCGGTACTGAACAAAACTTAAAATTACTCAAGCAGGCAATAGATTTGCGTTATGAATTGGCGCAATTATTTGGCAAAGCAAGTTATGCTGATTGGGCGTTAAAAGACCGTATGGCAAAAACGCCAGAAACTGTAAATCAATTTTTAGCAGAAGTACAAAAAACGGTAGCACCACTTGAGCGCAAAGAAGTAGAAGAGCTCCGTGCATTTAAAGCACAAACTTTAAAAACACCATTAGATAAAACTGAGATAACACGTTGGAGTGAAGCTTACTGGAGTGAAAAACTTCGTAAGAGCAAATATCAAATTGATCAGGAAAAGCTTCGTGATTATTTCCCGACTTTAGCAGCACAAAAATGGTTATTTGCTATTTCATCTGATCTTTATGGTATTGATTTTAAACCTGTCAAAGTGAAAGCATGGCAGAGCGAAGTTGAATATTACGATGTAGTCGATAAAAAGACAGGAAAACTTCTAGGCGGCCTATATATGGATAAATTCCCTCGCGAAGGGAAATATGGTCATGCTGCCGTTTGGGGAGTATATGGTGGCAGCACTTTAACCAACCGCTTACCGGTTTCAGCATTAGTCACAAACTTTAACCGTAAAGGTTTAAATAGTGATGAGCTCGAAACTTTTGTGCATGAATTTGGTCATGCCTTACATGGCATTTTATCTAATACCCGTTATGCAAGCCAGTCTGGAACATCTGTAGAGCGTGACTTTGTAGAAGCACCATCTCAAATGTATGAAGAGTGGGCACGCCGTAAAGAAACCTTATCTAAAGTGGCCGATTATTGTGACCCGGCATGCCCACGAGTTGATGATGAATTAATTGCCCGTTTAAAAGCAGTACATAACTATGGGCGCGGTTTACGTTACGCACGTCAAACGCTTTATGCACAGTACGATATGGCGCTTCATACGGCTGATGCCTTAAAAGTAAAACCTTTAGAAACTTGGCAAAAAATGGAAGCAGCTACAGCTTTGGGATATGTCCCAACAACAGAGTTTCCTGGTCAGTTTGGACACTTGATGGGTGGTTATCAAGCAGGTTACTACGGTTATATGTGGTCTGAGGTTTTAGCTTTAGACATGCTTTCTGCTTATGGTGACAACTTAAATAACCCACAAGTAGGACAACGTTATCGCCAGACCATTTTATCGCAAGGTAGCCAAAAACCGGCAGCTGAATTGGTTAAAGATTTCCTTGGTCGTGATCCTGACAATAAAGCATTCTTTAACGAAATTACCGGACAACGGGTTAAATAAGGAATTATCACTATGCTGGCATATGTTATTCGGCGGTTATGGCAGATGATTCCAACCATGTTGGGAGTAGTACTGTTTATCTTTATTCTTTTTAACTGGGTCGGTGGAGATCCGGCCTATATTCTGGCAGGTAAGATGTCTAATCCTGAGCAGATTGAAAACATTCGTAAGCAACTAGGTGTCGATCAGCCTTATTACGTTCAGCTCTGGATTTTTATTAAGCAGATTCTTACTTTTGACTATGGCGCAAGTTGGAGTACTGGCGAGCCAGTTTCACAAATTATTTTAACTCGCTTGGGGCCTTCGTTAACGCTCTTAATTCCACTCACTATTTTACAAACCGTTATTTCAATTGGCTTGGCTCTAGCTGTATCGGCAGTACGTGGTTCTTTAACAGATCGTATGGTCATGATGTTATGTACCATTGGTATGTCGATCAGTATCTTGGTTTATATTATTGTTTTTCAATATGTTTTGGCATATCAGTTAAGTTGGTTTCCAGTGCAGGGCTGGAGCGATAACTTTACCGATAATTTATTTAAGTTTGCCTTACTTCCAATTCTAATTATGTTGGTGGTGAGTATTGCACCTACTTTACGTTTATACCGTAGTTTTGTGCTTGATGAGATTAATCAAGATTATGTTAGAACGGCAAGGGCTAAAGGTGTAGGGGAAAGCCGAATTTTAGGTGTGCATGTTTTACGTAATGCCTCAATTCCTATTATTACTGACGTGATGGCGACTTTGCCTGCGTTGCTCATAGGTGCATTTTTAATTGAACGTTTTTTTGGTATTCCCGGTATTGGTCGAGAAGTAATTATCGCGGTTGAGCGAAGTGATTTTCCTGTGATTAAAGCAATTACAGTGTATATCGCAGCTGCAACCATGATTTTTAATTTGATTGCCGATTTGGTCTACAAAGTGGTTGATCCACGTGTACAGTTGAAGTAGGTGGGTTATGCTAAGTGTTCTAACAAAAAGAAAATTACAAACCCAGACAGCTCCAGCTTCAGCGGGTTTATGGCGCCTTGCAATGCGCCGTCTTCGGGCTGACAAAATTGCAATTGCATCGCTCATTGTTGTGCTGTTCTATCTGGTCGTATTGCTACTATCATTTACTGGCGTGATTGCATCAGACTGGAATAAAGAAGTTGCTGTCAGTTATGCACCTCCTACATTTATAGGTGCAGATAAAACAACTGAAGCTTTGCAAAAGACAGCTGCTGTAGATGAAGAGTTACCGGAAAATCCAGTCGATCCTTTAAAAGATGTCATTCACCAACTCAAGGCTGAAATTAAACAAGAAAAGACCTCTGGAAATGCAATTGATTATTATGGGGTAGTTGACCCACTAGCTGATGATATGAAAGCAATTGATCAGCAACTAGGTGGACACTTACTCGATCAGCAGAGTGAACTAAAAAGTACTCTTATATTTGGGGCCGACAAATGGGGGCAAGATGTTCTTAAAAAAACCATTAAAGGTGCTGAAACTTCAATTATTGTAGGGCTAGTTTCTGCATTACTCGCAGTGACCTTAGGCACATTATTAGGGGCAATTTCAGGCTACTTTGGTGGTTGGGTAGATGACATCCTTAACTGGTTTTATAATATTTTTACTTCCATTCCATATTTATTATTAGTTCTTGCGATAGCTGCCGTACTGCAACAAAAGGGCATTTTATCTATTGTTTTGATTTTAGGTTTAACGGGTTGGACTGGTGTTTACCGTTTAATTCGTGCGGAGTATATGAAACATACCTCACGTGAATATGTTCTGGCGGCCAAGGCAATTGGTGTTGGCCATTTTCGCCGTATGTTTATTCATATTTTTCCTAATGTCAGCCATATCGCATTGGTTCAAATGTCGATTTTGGTGGTTTCCTTTATTAAATCGGAAGTTATTTTAAGTTTCTTGGGATTTGGTGTACCAGTGGGTGTAGTGTCTTGGGGCAGTATGTTAAATGAAGCTCAAAGTGAACTTCTTTTAGGAAAATGGTGGCAGCTTGTTGCAGCCTCGGTAGCAATGGCTGTTTTAGTTACGGCATTTTCAATGTTTACTGATGCACTGCGTGATGCATTAGATCCAAAATTAAAATAAGAGGAAACGCTAATGTCAGAACAACAAAAAAATGTCCCATTACTTCACATTGAAAACTTACGTGTAAGTTTTAAAGGTGAAGACAAGCAGTATATCGAAACTGTTAAAGGAATCTCCTTTGATATTCTAGCAAATACGACTGTTGCTTTAGTTGGTGAGTCAGGTAGTGGTAAATCGGTTACTTCTTTGGCAACCATGGGTTTACTACCTGTAGGCCAAAGTAAAATTGATGAAAAAAGTAAGATTGTTTTTGAAGGTCAAGATTTACTCAGCTTATCCCGTAAAGATATGCGAAAAATCTGTGGTAAAGATATTGCCATGATTTTTCAAGAACCGATGTCATCATTAAATCCCGTTTTTACGGTAGGTAATCAAATCGCAGAAGTGTTGTGTTTACACATGGGTATGAGTCGTAAACAGGCCCGTCAACGTGTTTTAGAGTTACTTAAAGAGGTCGGGATACCTTCACCGGAAACTAAGATTGATGCTTATCCTAACCAACTGTCTGGTGGTCAACAGCAACGTGTCATGATTGCAATGGCGATTGCTTGTGAACCTAAGCTACTGATAGCCGATGAACCGACTACGGCACTTGATGTCACCATTCAAAAACAAATTATTGATTTACTCGAATCGTTGCGCCAGCGCCGTCAAATGTCGATGCTTTTTATTACGCATGATTTGGCTTTAGTGGGTGAAATTGCAGATCAAGTCATTGTGATGCGTCATGGTGAAATTAGAGAGCAGGGATTTGCAGAACAAGTTCTAGAGCAACCTAAAGATGTATATACCCGAGCATTGCTCTATTGTCGTCCTCAAATATCACAGCGACCTTATCGTTTGCCTGTGACCAGCGATTTTATGCGTCAAGAAGACAATATATTGGTAGAGCAAAGTTTTGATGTTTCAGAAATTCCACAGCGTAAACGTGGTTTAAATGGCGATGAGCAAATTATTTTAGAAGTAAAAGATTTGAAAAAAAGCTTTTATAGCCGTAAGGGGTTATTTGGCAAAGAAGAATTTCAGGCGGTAAAAGGCGTTTCTTTTAAACTTGCTAAAGGTAAAACGCTTGGTTTAGTGGGAGAGTCTGGCTCAGGCAAAACCACTGTCGGGTTATTGCTTATGCGCTTACATCAAGCATCTGGGGGGCAGGCTTTAATTGAAGGTAAAGATATTCTGTCTTTAACTGAAAAAGAGTTTGCCAAATATCAAAGGAAGATCCAAATCATTTTCCAAAATCCATATGCTTCGCTAAATCCACGCTTTACCATTGGGCAGATTTTATTAGAACCTATGCAAATTCATGGCATTGGTAAAGATGATGCGGAACGTAAGCAAATTGCACTTGGTTTACTTGAGCGAGTGAATTTACCTGAACAAGCTTATTATCGATATCCGCATGAGTTCTCGGGTGGTCAACGCCAACGTATTGCGATTGCACGTTGTTTAACGCTAAAGCCTGAAATTCTAATTTGTGATGAATCTGTTTCGGCACTAGATGTGTCGGTTCAGGCACAAGTACTTAACTTATTACAAGACTTACAAGATGAGTTTGGCCTTAGTTATATTTTTATTTCACATGACTTATCGGTTGTGAAATATATTTCTGATCAGGTCATGGTCATGAATCATGGTGAAGTTGTTGAAATCGCTAACTCAGATGAGCTCTATGCGCATCCTCAACATGACTACACTAAACGACTATTACAGGCCATTCCGCAAGGAATTCAGCACATTTCCTAAGCGTAAAGTTATGTCGTTAAAGGCACTTTCGAGTGCCTTTTTATTTGGTTTATAGAATAAATACTTATAAAATAAGAGATGTAAAAGTACAGTATTTTATTCTTGCTATGTGTGCCAACTTTAAACCTTTAACTCTTGCCCAATTGCAGCAACTTCAGTTGCCTGTGGTCGGCTTTAGCTATGCCGATGAGGTTTATCCGGGTGGGACAACGCCGCTATTATTCAAATCACCGCAAGGTTTTGAGTGGCGTGAAGTCATGTTCGGTTTGGTTCCTAAATGGGCCGAAGATACAAATATAGCAAAACATACTTATAACGCCCGTCATGAAACGATTTTCCAAAAACCGAGTTTTCAAGAAGCCGCTCTTAAATGTAAGTTTGGTGTAATACCCGTGACGGAGTTTTATGAGAGTAAATATATAAATGATAAACCTGAGCGATGGGGCGTCCGCCGTAAAGATGGACAGGCTTTTTTCATTGCCGCAATTTATGAAATTTGCAAAATGAATGAAACCATTATCCGTTCTGCAAGTATGTTAACTATGGATGCCATAGACCATCCCATGATGAAAGATTTTCATGAACCGGGCGATGTCAAACGATCAGTCATTGTGATTCCGCATGATCGTCTAGAGGAATGGTTAAGTTTAGAAACACCAGATATTTCAAGCTTTATTGAAGGTTTTCCTATTGAGGAATTTGAATGTTTACACGTTCCCAAAGAGAAGCTTATAAAGCCCACGCCTCAATTAAGTATGTTTGAATAACAACAGTAGAGTCAGGTTATTGGCTTAATTTTTAAGTCAATAACCTTTGTTATTTAGTCAATATTTTTACTTAAAGTTTCTACCTGCTCATCTTGGGCCAGATAAGCCAATTCAATTGGTGAAATCACAAAAGTCGAATTATCTGAGGTTTGTTTAAAAACAAATCCATATTCAAATGATTGTGTATTCTTACTTGGTAACCAGAATAAATAAGGGCAACCCGTATAGCTACCGTCCCAACCCATTTCTTTAGCTAAAGCCAAAGCTGTATCGGATTTAGCAATAATTTCTTTCAGTGATTCTTTGTCTCTTTGGGAGACATCACCATCATCATCAGCAAATGTTTGTAAAAACTCATTTAATGGGGTTAAGTCTTCCCAGTTATTTTCAATTGTTGAAAAGTGATATCCATATAGCGTCATATTTAGTCTTCCATTTTGTTATTGTGCTATTGAACATAGCAAGAAATGTGTGAAAAGGAAATGGTTGGTTTTACATTAAGTTGTTTATTTTTCATAAGTTATAATATGTTTTTTATACAAAATTTAACGTTACTTTCTCTTGAGTAATAAGTGGTTTAATAAGTAAAAATATAAAGAATCAGCTTTTAAGGTAATAGAAGACTTCTTAGTTAAAGATAAGAGCTTTTTGTAAGAATACTAGACTGTTGGTGAATACTGAATTTTTCACAATTCACTTATAATGAAAAGGAAAGTAAATAGAGCTTATTTATGTTTATAACAACAACTCGCCCCAATGATGTCTTAATTGAACAGCTACTACCAATATTGGAAGAGGCTAGTCAGATCTTATTACAAGAATATCAGAACTATTCAGCTGGATATGAGTTTAATATTCAAGAAAAACATGATGATTCACCTGTGACCCAAGCAGATTTAAAAGTAAATCAATTTTTATTAAAACATCTTGCAGAAATCACACCGGAGTTACCAGTTTTATCCGAAGAAAGCGACTATAGCGCTCGCCACGATTGGTCTTCTTGTTGGATGCTAGATCCTCTTGATGGTACGAAAGAGTTTATACATGAACGAGATGAGTTCACGATAAATTTGAGTTTGATTGAGGGGCGTGAAACTGTATTTTCTGTAATTGTTGTACCGTGTGAACAAGTTGTTTATTTAGGTTATTTAAATGATTTGCCTTTTAAATATAACTTTAGCCAACAACAATGGTACCAATATCAAAAAGAATCTTATTCGACACAAGCGCCTGTACAAATTGGCTTAAGTCATAGTAGTAAAAATCCGAAGTATCAGAAGTTTATTGAGCCAATTGAAAAGAGCCGTACCGTAATTCGACGTGAAGCGGGAAGCGCTTATAAATTTTGCATGATGTTAGAAGGCGAGATTGATATTTACCCTAGATTTCACCCTACATCTGAATGGGATACTAGCTCAGGTCAGGGATTATTAGAAAGTATAGGTGGAGGTTTGCTCACACTAAAAGGTAAACCTTTTGAATATAACCAACGTGATACTGTATTAAACGGGGGCTTTATCGCATTTCGTGATCAAGAAAGCAAAAAAATAGCATTTGAAGCTTTGGTACAATCGGGTGTTTTGGATTGAGAGTTATTGCAGACATGCTATAGTGGCAAAATATTGAGAAAAGATGACACGATAAAAATGGCACTCGATTTATTGCCTAAAAGCATGTTTGAAGCAATTGATTTATTGCCTGATGCTTCAACTCCTGTAACCCTTTTTACACGTCACTCCTTAAGAGAGCTGGTAGATGGGCAAGGCTTGGCAGGATATGACCTTCAACTTACACCTCAAGGACGTGAGCTTGCACAGGAATGGGGTAGCTATTTAATCAAAAATACGGATCGTGTAATTCAACACTGTATTTCTAGTCCAATTCAACGTTGTGTAGATACTGCTGCACTTATGATTGAAGGTGCAGATGGGGTAAGTCCTGAGCCGAATACACATACAATTGAAATTGTTGAACAAGGCTTACTGGTAGAACCGGGGAGCTTTGTACTCGATATTCAACAGGCTGCACCATATTTTCGTAAACAAGGTGCTTTAGGCTTTATTAATAGTTTTGTGAACAATGCATTACCTGGTATGAAACATCCCATTACTGGGGTTTTAGATGTGTTGGAACTTATTTATCAGACTCATCCTAAAACAAAAAGTGGGCTGAGTTTAGCTGTTAGTCATGACACAATTATTGCTGCCATAGTTGCCGTAATTTCAGGCAACAATCAAATACAAAAAGCAGATTGGCCAGAAATGATGGAAGGCCTGTTTGTGTGGTTTGAAGGGGATGAATTTCCAAATTGTAAATTGAAATGGATTTGGCGAGGCGAAGCTTACGAGTTAGATGTCTCTAAATTTCATAAAGTAGAGTAATTATAAAATTATAGGTAATAAAAAAAGCCCTGTTGGGCTTTTTTTACATGCTTCAATTAGTTAGCTAAAGCTTTAACTTGAGCATTTAAACGGCTCTTATGACGAGCAGCTTTATTTTTGTGGATGATGCCTTTATCAGCCATGCGGTCGATTACAGGAACAGCTTTTTTGTAAGCTTCTGTAGCAACAGCATAATCACCACCAGCGATTGCACTTAAAGTACGTTTGATGTAAGTACGAACCATAGAACGCAAGCTTGCGTTGTGTTTACGCGCTTTAACGTTTTGGCGCGCACGTTTTTTAGCTTGAGCAGAGTTTGCCACTCTTGCACTCCTTGAAAATAAGTTGGTCTGGGCGGGCTGTGGTCAATCCAGTAAACTGGTGTAACCATCACCAGCCCGTAAACAAGTGCCATATTGTGATGAATCAATACCGTGAAGTCAAGCCTTGAGAGCATTTTAAGCCGTTTTAGGGGCTGCTAAAACCGTAAGAAAAGGTTAAATTTGATACAAACTTAAAGAAGGTTGGATAAAAAATGACTATAAGCACGAAAAAAGCAATTGTAGTAGGTGCTACAGGACTCGTTGGATTAGCTCTAGTTGAAGAGCTTGAACAAACACCGGAATTTGAAGCGATTACAGTTGTTGTTAGAAAAGAATCACAACTACTTAATACATATAAAAAAGTTACTCAGTTAGTAATTGAAGATTTTTTATTGCTCAACGATGAAGACGTAAATGATCATACTCACGCATTTAGCTGTTTAGGTACAACTTTAAAAATAGCAGGTTCAAAACAAGGCTTTTATGCGGTGGATTATGAGATAAATGCTCATTTTGCAGACTTGATCCAAGATAAACATATCCATTTTTTAATTGTAAGTGCACTTGGGGCAAATGCTAATTCACCAATTTTCTACAATAAGGTTAAAGGACAATTAGAAGACTATATTCAGAGTTTAGGCATCGAAAAATTATCTATTTTCAGGCCATCTCTATTGATTGGTAAGCGTAGCGATGTGCGTTTTATGGAAGATTTAGGACAAAGTCTTTTTAAATTCATTGAAAGTAAATGGAATAAACCATTCAAATATAAACCTGTTACCGCAGAGCAATTGGCTCATACCATGGTTGTAGCGGCGCTAACGCAAATTGAAGCATTTAAACGATATGATAATCTCAGTATACAACAAACTCGATAGGGAGAATAAAAGTGTCAACAGTACCATTTGTGACATGTGATTTATTGGATGATAACCCGGAAAAAGATTTACAAGTGGTCACGCCCTCAATGGACGGTAAGTTCTTTAAAAGTTACGGTGCACGTCAAACTTTTGGTGGACAAGTTGTGACTGTAAAGTGTTTTGAAGATAACTCGCGTGTAAAAGAATTATTGGCTACAGATGGTACAGGGAAGGTATTAGTTGTAGATGGTGGTGCTTCAATGCGCTGCGCACTTATGGGAGATATGATTGCTGAATCAGCAGTTAAAAATAACTGGAATGGTGTGGTTATTTATGGCTGTGTACGTGATGTTGATGCACTTGCAACTTTGGATTTAGGTGTACATGCATTGGCTGCAATTCCGCAAAAAAGTAATCGTAAGGGCATTGGTGAAGTAGATATTCCTTTGTATTTTGGTGGAGTCACAATTCAATCTGGCGATTTTATTTATGCAGATAACAATGGAATTGTGATTGCTAAGGAAAAATTAGTTTAGCTCCACAATATAAAGGAACGTGTAATGGTGAATCATCAAATTAAAGTGCTGCAAGCAGTAGCATCTGCAATTGCTCAAGGTGGTAGAGGGGTTACAGGTACAGCATTTCCTAATCAGCCTGTTAAAGCTCTAAAACTTTATGAGTTTGAAGGTTCACCATTTTGTCGGCGTGTTCGTGAAGTGATTACACTTTTAAATTTGGATGTGGAAATTTACCCATGTCCCAAAGGGGGAACAAGATATCGTTCAGTTGTAAAAGAAATAGGCGGTAAATTGCAGTTTCCATTTTTAATTGATGAAAATACAGGCGATAAACTATACGAATCACAAGATATTATTCATCACTTATTCAAACATTATGGTAAGACAGGGCAAACGCCTCAGAAATTTTCAAATTATCCTGAAAAACCATATGTTGCATTTGCTGGAACCTTATTAAATGGTGCTCGTGGAGTCTGGATTGATAAAAAAATAGTAAATCGGGCCGCACCTGAACATAAACTTGAATTATGGAGTTTTGAAGCAAGCCCATATTCAAGAGTAGTAAGAAATGTACTATGCGAACTTGAAATTCCTTATATTTTGCATAATGTGGCTAAAGAAAGGTGGCAAGATATGGGGCCTGCTATTCTTCGCTTAAAACCGGGAAAATATGTACCCTTAAAGGGTGGTAAACGAGAAAAATCGTTGCAGATTATGCAAGGAAAAATGCAAGTGCCTTATTTAGTTGACCCAAATACAGGCGTTAAAATGTTTGAATCTTCCCAAATTGTAAAGTACCTAAAAAAACAATATGGTGGCTAAATATAAATTAGAAAAATTACAAGAGATTGGGATCGTTCAATCTCTTTTTTAATAGTTGAGAACCATAAGAAATCGTACGATAAAAACATGAATATGCTAAATTACTACCGTAAATTACCAAAATAAGGCCTGTTTTATGGAATGTATGAGAATTCAACCTGTAACGAGTCATCCTGGAGAAAATGCATTATTTATTGTATTAGGATTAGCTCAAGGTGATTCTGTTGTAGAAAAAGTAAAAGATTTTGCAGCTAATTTTTCAGCGTTAACTAGAAGTTTGTCTAATCGTTATCCAGAAAGTAAATTTAATGCCACATTCGGTTTTAGCTCAAATGCGTGGGATATCTTATTTTCAGAACAATCAAAGCCTCAAGAATTAGAAACATTTCAAGAAATCAAAGGTCCAAAGTACACAGCCGTTTCAACACCAGGTGATTTATTCTTTCATATTCGTGCTGATCGACAAGCTCTCTGCTATGAATTGGGAAGTATTATCAATGAACAGTTGGGTAAAGTGACTTATCCAATTGATGAAGTACATGGTTTTCGTTATTTCGATGGTCGTGCAATTATTGGCTTTGTAGATGGAACAGAAAATCCTGAACCTGTAATTGCAGCGCAGTGGGCTCTAGTGGGCAGCGAAGATCCCGAATTCATTGGGGGAAGTTATGCATTTATTCAAAAATATACCCATGATATGGAAAAATGGCGTGCTTTAAGTGATGAAGAACAAGAAAAAGTAATTGGTCGTAAGAAGTTTAATGATATTGAACTCGGTGATGATGAAAAGCCTTTAACAGCTCATAATGTTGTAAGTAAAGCGCATGATGCGGAAGGTAATGAGCTAAAAATTATGCGTGCCAATATGCCTTTTTCTAACCCTTCAAAAAATGAATATGGGACTTTCTTTATTGGATACTCGCGTAAATTTAGTACAACCCGTCAAATGCTTGAAAATATGTTCTTAGGAAATGAGCAAGGTCATCTTGACCGCTTACTTGACTTTAGTACTGCCCAAACAGGTACTTTATTTTTCGTACCGACAGTAGATTTTCTAGATGACTTGGGTGACGAGTAGGCATTAAAAAAATAAACTTAGATGGTAGAGGTGAGTAGATTACCTCTACTATATAAATTGAAAATTAATAAGATGTGATGAAATGTTCAAAAAGTTAAGCCAGCTTTTTCAAGGCTCGAAAGAGTCACCAGAGCAATTATATTTACAGGAGAATCAGCTCAGTTTTGATTCAGAGCGTGGTCCGGTTATTAAAGATGTCGTGATTAATGAAAAGTGGTCAGAGCACCTTGAATATTTTTCAAATCGTAAATTACAGAACTTTGATGATTTACGTAAGTTATTCCAAATCACACCACAAATTAATGAAAAAATTGATTTAGAAATTGCAAATCAACGCTATGTCGAAAGGTTAGGTAATACTCAAGAAAAGTTGCTTGAACTTAAAGCAATCATACAAATATTGAACCAATATTATGTGATGTTTCTACGTGATAAATAAGTTCAAACATTTGTTTAAGAACTATAAAAAAGTATCTTAAAGTAGTAGCTTGATTTCAGAAAAATAACTCAATTCAATAAAAACATCATGCTACTATTAACCTCATACCTTTTTAGCTCATAAAAGCCATATACATGTTTCAACAAGAAATCTCTCAATTGAATTTGCAACAGCTCAAGGCCGGTGAAAAGCGTTGGGTGGGGTCATTATTAGGTTCATCAGCAGCTTTATTGCTTAAAGAAATTGCGAATCAGCATTCTTCTTTATTAGTTTTAGTCGCTCGAAATAACCAACATGTTGCTCAATTAGAAAGTGAACTTGAGTTTTATGGAGTAAAGCCGACAATTTTTCCCGATTGGGAAATTTTGCCTTATGATCGGTTATCTCCGCATCAAGATATTGTCTCGGAGCGTCTTGCGATTTTATCGAATATGCCGCAGCAAGGCGTATTACTCATTTCAGCAAGTACTTTGGCTCAACGGGTTGCGCCTTACTCATGGGTTTTGGGTAAGCACTTTGATATAAGAGTGGGGCAAAAATTTGATTTAGAACAGCAAAAACTAAGATTGGTTCAGGCTGGCTACCATTTGGTAGATACAGTTTATGATCATGGAGAATTTGCTGTACGCGGTAGTATTATGGATATTTTTGCATCTGGGCAAGAAGCTCCTATCCGAATAGACCTATTTGATGACGAAATTGATTCGTTAAAATTCTTTGACCCTGAAACCCAGAGAACAACTACAACGCTAAAAAGTTTTACAGTTCTACCCGCTAAAGAGTTTCCATTAAAAGAAGCACGGTCAGTTTTTAGAGATCGTTATTCTGAGTTTTTCCCGACAGCAAACCCTAAGAAAAATCCAATTTATCAAGATGTTTTAGATGGTATAGCATCTCCCGGAATTGAATTTTATTTACCATTATTTTTTGATAAAGAACAAATGCAATCGCAAAGTATGTTTACAATGTACTTGCCAAAGAATTGCATTGTAATTACAACTAGTGATGTTGATACCGATTTAACTAACTTCTGGAAAGAAGTTGTGCGTCGTTATGAAGATCGACGTCATAATATTGATCAACCTATTCTTGCTCCTGAAGAGTTATTTATTTCTCCAAATAATTTGCTTAGTGCTTTAAATCAGTTTCCGCGCATGCTTGTAAGTGCAGAAATTATTGAAGAAAAAGCTGGTGCACTTAACCTTAAAACTGAACAACCACCCAAGTTGCCAGTCGATCCGAAAAAAGAAAAACCATTTAGTGCCGTAAAAAAATATATTGATGAAGCAAATCATCCGGTTCTATTGGTTGCAGAAAGTGCAGGACGCCGAGAAAGTTTAAAAGATGCATTGCGTTCAAGTTTGGGTGAAATTCCGAATGTAGAGAATTTTGAGCAATTCAAAACCAGTCAATTTGCAATTGCGATTACCAATGCACCTTTAGACCGTGGTTTACTTATAACTGATCAATTAACAGTTATTTCAGAAAATCAGCTTTATGAACACCGAGTTGTACAGCGTCGTCGTAAGCGTCAACAGGAGGTTTCTGAAGAGTTTCTAATTCGAAGCTTAACTGAGCTAAGTATTGGTGCTCCTGTCGTACATATTGATCATGGTGTGGGACGTTATGCTGGCTTAATTACACTTGCTATCGAAGGTCAAGACTATGAATTCTTGCAGCTAGATTATGCTGAAGATGCCAAAGTTTATGTCCCAGTAACGAACTTACATCTAATTAGCCGTTATAGTGGTGGTGACCCAGATTTAGCACCTTTACATAAAATTGGTACTGATGCTTGGAGTAAAGCAAAGCGTAAAGCATTAGAGCAAATTCATGATGTTGCAGCCGAGCTTTTGCATATTCAGGCACGTCGTCAGTCAAAACCTGGTTTTGCTTTTGAATTGGATCAATCACTTTATATGCAATTTGCAAGTGGCTTTGCGTATGAAGAAACACTTGATCAGGCCAATGCAATTGAAGCTACGCTGTATGATATGCAGCAAGCAAAACCAATGGATAGATTGGTATGTGGTGATGTAGGTTTTGGTAAAACCGAAGTGGCCATGCGAGCAGCATTTGTTGCAGTACAAAATGGTAAACAAGTTGCAGTTTTAGTTCCTACCACGTTACTTGCCCAACAGCATTATGAGTCTTTTAAAGATCGTTTTGCTGATTGGCCTGTTCGTATTGAAGTGTTATCACGATTTGGTTCGAACAAAACTCATTTAAAAAATATTGAAGACTTGGCGGATGGTAAAGTCGATATTGTGGTAGGCACACACAAGTTATTACAAGAGAATGTTCAGTTTAAAGATCTAGGCTTAATGGTCGTGGATGAGGAACATCGCTTTGGTGTACGTGACAAAGAGCGAATTAAGGCTTTACGTGCTGATGTTGATATGTTAACCCTTACCGCAACTCCAATTCCTCGTACGCTTAATATGGCTTTTTCGGGAATGCGTGATTTATCGATCATTGCCACTCCACCAGCGCGTCGTTTAGCAGTAAAAACGTTTGTTCAAGAACATACAGATGCTTCAATCAAAGAGGCGATTTTGCGTGAGTTATTACGTGGTGGACAAGTTTACTTCTTACATAATGAAGTAGATACCATTGAGCGAGCGGCTGAAAATATTCGTATGCTTGTGCCAGAAGCACGCGTGGCGGTAGCACATGGACAAATGCGCGAACGTGAACTTGAGCAAGTTATGCAGCAGTTCTACCACAAAGAATATAATGTGCTGGTGTGTTCAACCATTATTGAAACGGGTATTGATGTTCCAAATGCCAATACAATTTTAATTGAACGTGCAGATAAGCTTGGCTTAGCACAATTGCACCAGTTGCGTGGACGTGTAGGTCGTTCACATCACCAAGCTTATGCTTACTTATTGGTGCCTTCAATCAAACACTTGAAAGGTGATGCTGAAAAACGTCTTGATGCAATTCAACGAGCTTCTACATTAGGCGCAGGCTTTATGCTCGCTACGGAAGATTTAGAAATTCGTGGTGCTGGTGAATTGTTGGGTGAGCAACAAAGCGGTTCAATGCAGGCGATCGGATATAGCTTGTATATGGAAATGCTTGAGAAAGCGACTAAAGCAATTCAACAGGGTAAAACACCGAATTTCGATGCTCCATTGTCGTTAACTGCAGAAATTAACTTACATATTCCCGCACTTATTCCGGATGATTACTTAGGGGATGTTCATCAACGTTTATTATTCTATAAACGTATTAGTAATACAGATACTCAAGAAAAACTGGATAATATTCGCATGGAGCTTATTGACCGTTTTGGTGTTCCACCGCAATCAGTTAAACACTTGTTTAGCGTGCATCAGATCCGCTTAAAAGCGGAGCATTTGGGTATTACAAAAATTGATATTAATACTCAAGGCGGCAACATTGAATTTTCACCAGATACTCCAGTTCAGGCGATTAGTATTATTCAACTCATGCAAAAGAACCCGACCTATTATCGTATGGAAGGTGGACAGCGCTTGAAAGTGATGGTGCAGCTTGAAGACTATGAAAAACGAATTCAATTTATCAATGATTTACTACAAAAATTGATGAGTGAATTACATGCCTGAGTCCAGTTTTTTGAATAAGCCATAACTGATCAGGGCATTTGTCTTGTTGTGATTGGATTTTATGTACTTTTTTATACCTTGAGATATGAATAAGTGCATAAAATCATTGTTATTTGTAAGTAAACGGGCTACTAATAATATTCACATCAAAACTGATGTGATAGTATTAGCCATTATTGTTTATTGTCATTTATAAAAGATATGTTTAGTTTGCATCCACAACTTGCTCAAGATACTTTTTTTGTAGGCGATTTCCCGCTTTCAACATGTCGTTTAATGAATGATATGCAATTTCCTTGGTTGATTTTAGTACCACGTGTACCAGGAATCACGGAATTATACGAATTAAGTCAAGCTGACCAAGAACAGTTTTTACGTGAATCAAGCTGGTTATCTAGCCAGTTATCTCGCGTTTTTCGTGCTGACAAAATGAATGTTGCAGCTTTAGGTAATATGGTACCTCAATTACATTTCCACCATGTTGTCCGCTATCAAAATGACGTAGCTTGGCCTAAACCAGTGTGGGGGACACCAGCTGTACCATACACAAGTGATGTTTTAGCTCACATGCGTCAGACCCTTATGCTTGCTTTACGTGGTCAGGGTGATATGCCTTTTGATTGGCGCATGGATTAAATCAATGTCATGCCACATGTGAGTGTGGCTACATTGAAATGTGGAGGATAGGGTGCAATTAGAGAGGTTTATAGATCGGGAACCTAAGCAGTTTGCATATTTTCATCGTTTGATGGGGTATTCAATTCTGTCATTGATTTTAGTGATCTATGCCTTTACCTCACCAAATACTAATTATCAAATCTATATTCCTCCTTTCTTTCTTTTTTTACTTTTTGTTAGTTCTAAATTAGAGCACTGGTTACAGTACCAGTTTGATAAGAAAACCCAAAAAAGTGTTTTCTTTGCGATAGATGCAATTGTGGTGGCGGTTACTTTAGCAGGCGTACATCTCAATCTTGTTCCTACATTTATTGCGCTTTTTGCATTATTTTACTCAGCAATTAATAGTCGTATTTCGTTTGCAGTGATTTGTTTAACGAGTCTGCTTGGTGCGATTATTTTTTATTTAAGTACTTTTTTTCTATTTGGTTTTCATCCATATTTTGAAGCCACAAGCCAAGAATTAACGGTAATTACCTTACTTGGTTTAGTGATGTTTATCACTATTGGAAATTACTACCAACATCGCTGGGTTAAAAAAATTAGTCAGCAGCGTCAGCATTATTACGATCAAATGACGCGTTATATCGCTTTTGCTAATCAGTTAAGCCGCTATGCTCCATTACAATTATGGCAGTCGATTATGCGTGGTGAAGCTGAAGCAAAAATTGAATATAAACGTAAAAAAATGACCGTATTCTTTTCTGATATTCAAGGTTTTACTGAATTGTCGGAAACCTTAATTCCAGATGACTTGGCCTTCTTGCTTAATGACTATTTAAGTCATATGACTGAAATTGCGAAGCAATATGAGGCGACTGTCGATAAATTTATGGGAGATGCAATCCTCATCTTTTTTGGAGATCCAAATTCACAAGGTGTTGAACAAGATGCCAAATCTTGTGTGGAAATGGCAATTGCTATGCGTCAGCAAATGAAGTTGCTGCGCGAGCGTTGGAAAAAGATGGTGTATTCAGCCTTACATATCCGTATGGGTATTAGTACGGGTTATTGCCACGTTGGGAATTATGGGGCAACACATCGTATGGCTTATACAATTGTAGGTCGTGATGTAAATTTGGCGGCGCGTTTACAGTATGCTGCTGAAATTGATGAAATACTCATTTCCGATGATACTTATCAACTCATTAAAAGTGATTTTCTATGTGCACCGAAAACCCCAATCTATTTAAAGGGAATTCAAGGTGCAGTAAAAACATGGCAAGTCATGGAAAAATACACAGGAAATAAATCAGATCATCAACAATGGTTTGATTATGAATATAAAGGTTTCCATTTAGTATTGAACTTAGAAGAAGTACAAAACTACGAATATCCGGAATTGGTTGAAGTGCTTGAAAAGATGATTCAACGTATTAAAGTTCAACAAACTTTAATTAATACTCAAGGTGTTGCTCAGCTTAGACTTGAGGATGAAGTTAAGCCAATAAATATTGATCAAGAGCAAGATCAGGTATAAATCATATAAATAAAAAAAAGCTGCTTAAGCAGCTTTTTTTACCATTAAATCTTAATGATTTTCTGAAGCATGATTAATTGTGTATTTCGGAATCTCAATTTCAAGATCTTCGTCTACAATTTTAACCTGACATGAAAGGCGAGAGTCAGGTTCTAAACCCCAAGCACGGTCTAAAAGATCGGCTTCAACATCGTTCATCTCTTCTAAGCTATCAAAACCTTTGCGGACAATCACGTGGCAAGTTGTACATGCACAAGACATATCACAAGCATGTTCAATTTTGATACCTTTATTGAGCAAACTTTGGCAAAGATTTGCATTTTGTTCAACCTCAAATTCTGCACCTTCAGGGCAAATCTGAGCATGAGGAAGTACTTTAATACGTGGCATATTGATCACCTATACCTTTTAGTTTGATTTTGACCAATCGTCGAGCTTTGTGCCTTTTAAGGCATGGTCAATATGTCGGTTCATTCGTAATGCTGCAAAAGCGTCACTATGTACTTTAAGCTGTTGAACTGCATGCTCAATCGCTTGAATATCACTACCTTCGAGCTGAACTTTTAATGATTCTTTTGAAGAATTGAGTTCTGCAAGTTGCTTTTCATCAAGTAAATCAGCATCTACTTTTAAGGCTTGCTCTAGAGCTTCAAGTTCACGCTCTGCTTCAACTTTGGTTTCTTTTAAGTGACGAAGATTTTTGTCTTCTTCGGCATGTTGGAAACCTTCAATTAATAAGCGTTCTGTATCTGCCTCAGATAAACCATACGATGGTTTGATATCGATATGAGCTTGTACACCAGAAGTTGCTTCACGAGCAGAAACAGTAAGTAAGCCATCAGCATCAACTTGGAAAGTGACTTCAATACGGGCTTGACCTGCAGTCATTGGCGGAATGCCATGGAGTACAAATCTACCTAATGAGCGGCAATGTTCAACTAAATCACGTTCACCTTGAACCACATGAATTAACATGGCAGTTTGGCCATCTTGATAGGTTGTGAACTCTTGACGACGTGCAACAGGAATAGCTGTATTACGAGAGATCAGACGTTCAACTAGTCCTCCCATTGTTTCTAAACCAAGAGAAAGAGGAGTGACATCTAGAAGAAGTGAGCCATCTTGGCTATTACCAATTAACTGGTTTGCTGTAATTGAAGCACCGATTGCTACAACTTCATCTGGGTTAATTGTGCAAAGAGGTTCTTGACCAAAAACTTCACGTACAGCTTTTTGAACTGCATAAGAGCGGGTAGAGCCACCCACTAAAACTACATTTTGAATGTCAGTCAAATCAAGCTTTGCATCACGCAATACACGCTTACAAACACTGATTGTTTTATCTAAAGCAACTTGAATGATACTTTCAAATGTAGGTCGGTCTAGTGTAAGAGTTCTATCAAGCAGTTTTAATTCAACTGAATCTTGAGTAGATAATTGCTCTTTAGCTTGACGTGCTGCAACTATAAATACTGCATAGTCTTCATTACTTAATACATCAATATTAAGCTGCTTTTTTGCCCATTTCACAATGAGGCGGTCTAAGTCATCACCACCTAAAGCGGTATGGCCGCCGGTCGCTAAAACTTCAAATACGCCTTGTGAAAAACGTAAGATTGATACATCAAAAGTACCACCGCCCAAATCGTAAATTACATAATTACGGTCGGTCTCTAAATTACTTTCTTGATCTAATCCATAAGCTACTGCAGCAGCTGTAGGTTCATTTAATAAACGTAATACGTTTAAGCCTGCAAGTTGAGCTGCATCGCGAGTTGCTTGACGCTGAGCTTCGTCAAAATAAGCAGGAACTGTAATCACAGCACCATTAACGGGATTTTGTAAGCTGTCTTCAGCACGATCTTTTAATTGTTTTAAAATTTCGGCTGAAATTTCTACTGGTGTTTTGCGCCCGGCACGTGTTTCAAAAGCGGGCATTTCATTTTCTGAGCCTACTAATTCATAAGGATGCTGAAACTTAATATCTGCTTTTGAGCGTCCCATAAATCTTTTAACAGATACAATCGTATTTTTGGGATCTGCAATGATAAATGGTTTAGCTTCTTCACCATAATGAGTTGTATTGTCCCCATAATGAACGATAGAAGGAAGTAATCTTCTATTTTGAACATCATTGAGTACTTTAGGTTTGCCTGATAACACTGTCGCAACTAATGAGTGTGTTGTTCCTAGGTCAATACCAATCGCAATGCGATGTTGGTGTGGGGCACTGGATTGACCTGGTTCAGCAATTTGCAAAAGTGCCATGAGTTAAATCCCTTGAAAATAAAGTAGAGAAAGCAAAATTAAAAATCATCGTCTAAATCAAAGCTGTCTTCTTCATCTAACAGTTGATCTTCTGCTTTATCAATATCGTTTAAAACACGTTGAAAGAAACGCAACTTACGTACGGTATCACGTGCTTCAGCCCAATCTTCTTCGTTGTAATCAATTTTGAATTCACGAACCAAGCCATCAATCCATTGTTGTACTTCCAATCTTAACGTACGTAAATGTTCAGGTGATGTCGCTTCATCAAGTTGTTCACGAAGTTCTAATGCAGATTGTAGAAATTCAAAATCACTAATAGATTGGTCAAGATGATGATCTTGCTTTTTAAGAGCTAAAAGGTAGGCAGCGCGGCTATCAACTTGTGAAAGCGTTTTAAAAGCTTGATTGATTTCACTTGATTTGATCAATGCTTGATCTTTATCTGCGGCTTTATCTGGATGATATTGTTGTTGCAAACTCAAGAAATTTGATTTTAAGCTTGCCAAATCGATATCGAGTGCCACAGGTAAATTGAACAACTCAAAATGATTCATTAGAAATGGGATCCACGTTAATTAAATACATTAAAACAGTGCTGTTGAAAGACACTGTTTTAATGAGAAAAAGGAAAGGAGAGGATTAAACAGTGAAAGACTCACCACAACCACATTCACCCTTTTTATTAGGATTGTTAAATTCGAACCCTTCGTTAAGGCCATTTTTAACATAGTCCATTTCTAAGCCTTCTAAGTAAACTAAGCTTTTAGGATCTACAAAAACCTTAACACCAAATTGTTCGAAAACTTGATCATGTTCATCGATATCGTCTACAAATTCGAGAACATAAGCCAACCCAGAACAACCAGAAGTTTTCACACCAACGCGAATGCCTTCACCCTTACCTCGGTTTTTAAGGTAATTGCTAATATGAGTCGCAGCATTTTCAGTTAAATGAATCATGAAAACTCCAACGTTTATAATGGTAACAAATTAAGCTTTTGACTTTTTACTACGATAATCTTCAATCGCAGCTTTAATCGCGTCTTCAGCTAAAACAGAGCAGTGAACTTTTACTGGCGGAAGAGCTAACTCAGTCGCAATATCAATATTTTTGATTGCTTGAGCTTCATCAAGTGTTTTACCTTTTAACCATTCAGTTACAAGTGAACTTGATGCGATTGCAGAACCACAACCGTAAGTTTTAAAGCGTGCTTCTTCGATTACGCCACTGTCATTTACTTGAATCTGTAAACGCATCACGTCGCCACATGCAGGTGCACCCACCATGCCTGTACCAACATTTTCAGAGTTTTTATCTAAAACACCAACATTACGTGGATTTTCGTAATGATCAATTACCTTTTCGCTATAAGCCATTTTGCTTCTCCAAACCTCGGGGTCAGCCTAATATTAATATGAGGGTTAAAACACTAATTTCAATAATTAGTGTTCTGCCCATTCAACTGTAGAAAGATCGATACCTTCTTTGTACATATCCCAAAGCGGAGAAAGTTCACGTAATTTCTCAACAGCGGCTTTGGTAATTGTAAGCACGTGGTCAATATCTTCTTCAGTCGTGTATTTACCAAAACTAAAGCGAATTGAGCTGTGTGCTAGCTCATCAGATAAACCTAATGCGCGAAGAACATATGAAGGCTCTAAAGTTGCAGACGTACAAGCAGAACCACTTGATACAGCAGCATCTTTAAGCGACATCATTAAAGACTCACCTTCAACAAAGTTGAAGCTGACATTTAAATAATTAGCAACGTTTTGAGTCGGGTGACCGTTTAAGAACACTTGTTCAAGGTCTTGTAAACCGTTCCAAAGTTTGTCACGAAGTTTACGAATACGCTCTTGTTCAGCATGCATTGTTTTGCCTGCAATTTCAAAAGCTTCACCCATACCAACGATTTGGTGAGTTGCCAAAGTACCAGAACGCATACCGCGCTCATGACCACCACCATGAATTTGTGCTTTTAAGCGAACACGTGGGCTACGACGTACATATAATGCGCCGATACCTTTTGGACCATAAATTTTATGAGCAGAGAAACTCATAAGATCAATTTTCATAGTAGATAAGTCGATATCAACTTTACCAGCTGCTTGTGCTGCATCTACATGGAAAAATGTTTTGTTGGCACGTGTTAATTCACCAATCGCCGCTACATCTGTAACCGTACCAATTTCGTTGTTTACCATCATAAGAGAAACAAGAATAGTATCTGGGCGAAGGGCAGCTTTAACCATCTCAGGAGTAATTAAACCTGTTTGTGGCTCTGGCTCTAAGTAAGTAATTTCAAAACCTTGTTCTTCTAATTCACGACAAGGGTCTAGAACAGCTTTGTGTTCAATTTTACTTGTAATGATATGTTTGCCTTTAGATGCATAGAATTGAGCAACACCTTTAAGAGCAAGGTTATCTGACTCAGTTGCACCAGAAGTCCAAACAATTTCACGTGGGTCAGCTTTAATTAAATTTGCGACTTGCTCACGTGCATATTCAACTTTTTCTTCTGCCTGCCAGCCATAAGCATGGGAACGAGATGCAGCATTACCAAAGGTACCGTCGAAAGTTAAACACTCCATCATACGTTCTGCAACTTGCGGATCTACTGGAGTGGTTGCTGCGTAATCAAGATAAATTGGACGTTTCATATCAAATACCTGTACCCGATAAAAGAGCTGAATCTGTGCCAGTCACATTTTGGCGTAATGCAACAGTTTGAACGTTGTCTCGGCTAATGAGGTCGGCAAGAGTGATTTTAGCTAAATAGTCGGCAATATGATGAGAGAGTTCTTGCCATAAATCGTGAGTAAGACACATTGCACCATTTTGGCAGTTACCTTTATGGTCACAACGTGTTGCATCAACAGTTTCATTTACGGCTTCAATAATTTCTAACACAGTAATTTCATCAGCGTTTCGAGCCAAATGGTAACCACCATTTGCACCGCGAACACTAGAAACTAACCCATGACGCTTAAGTTTTGCGAACAACTGCTCTAAATAAGCAACTGAAATAGATTGACGTGCGGCAATTTCGGCGAGCGTGATCGTTTGTTCAGTTGGCTGCAAAGCTAAATCAAGTAGAGCAGTCACTGCGTAGCGACCGCGAGTTGTAAGGCGCATGATTCGATACACATGTTAAGACTAGATAATAGGATTTTATGAATCCCGACTAAAATAGTCAAGTTTTTTTATTTTTAATTCAAGTGCAGGATCAAGATAGAAAAAATAAGTTAAGCTACCCACAAATTATATATGAAATAAGCAATAAATATTAGGCTAATTATACCAAAGCACAAGTTAATGTTGCGTTGGCGCTGCTGTAAACGTGAAATTCGATTTTGATACTGCTTAATTTCGACATTCAAAGAATTTATCTCTGAACGCTGTTGATCAATTTTTTCAAGTAAGGGGGCAATTTTTTTACGTGAAGCAAGTGCTTCGGCTTCATTATCTGGAGTATTGAACCATTGCTTCCAGTCAGCTAGGAGCTTAGGTAAAGTGAGATGTGAAATTAAATCGATGAGTTCTTTTTTAGTTTCTGCATCTCCATCAATTCGCATATTGTTTAAACTACGTTGATTTGAAAAAGCAAAAATTTTGATAAGGTCGATGAGAGTACTATTAATTTCTAAGTCAATACGACGATCATAAGAATGAATATCAAATAACAAACCTTTTTCCGTAAATTGCACATAGAAGTTGAAAAATGGCAAGTAGCTATTAATACGGATTGTGATTTTATTTGCGATAAACTTTTTCGCCTGCAAGCGAAGAACACCATCGTGGGTGAGAATAAATGAGAAAAAAGTTTCTAAAATAATTAGAACAATGTTCAGCAACAGACGTGGGTGTTTTTGTCTTTGTTGCGTTTCACTCATAAAAGTTTATCCTTAAATATTAGAGATTAATTAAGAGAATGAGACATCCTATCTCAAACTTAACACATTGTCCTGTTAAATATATTTACATGACATGATTGTTTTGTAGAACAGTTTCATAAATGTATCAAGTCTTGACTTTGTTATTATAAGAATATTTTGTGGTTAAATAAGACTTCATCTGTCTCATCCGATCAGGAGCTTAGGTCAATGGATAATGCAAATATAGAAACACAATCAGAAGAGCAAGGAGATAAAAACAAATTAAAATCAAAAAGTTCTAGAAAGTCTGCATTGGATTTTAGAAAGTATACCAAGCAAATATGGTTAGCTGGTTTAGGTGCTTTCTCTCGTGCAGAAGAAGAAGGCAATAAACTATTTGACTCACTAGTCAAAGTAGGGGAAGAACTTGAGTCTAAAACTGGTGATTTAGCCGATACAACTGTTGGCAAAGTAACCGAAAAGGCGAAAGAGTCAGTGTCTGATACAAAAGACAAGGTCGAAAAAATTTTAGATACCAGTGTAAATCATTCTTTAAATCGAATTGGTTTAGTTACTCCGAAGGACTTACAGCACATTGAACAACTGTTAGTTCAATTGCATATCAAGGTTGATGCTCTTATTGAAGAAAATCAAAAATTGAAGGCAAAATTGAATGAAAAGTAAAAAAATGTAGGGATTTAGCAAATATATAACAGTTTTTTAGCATTTATTTTTGCTAAAAGCTCTGCTCTAGTATTGCGTTTTCCCCCAAAGCATTGCTATAAAGGCGTCATGGCCTTTTAAACTATAGCCTTGGACCTTAAACAAACGATATTAAGAGGATGTTTTATTCATGAATAAATCAGAATTAATCGATGCAATTGCTGAAAAAGGGGGAGTATCTAAGACTGATGCAGGCAAGGCACTCGATGCGACAATTGCGTCAATTACTGAAGCACTTAAAAAAGGTGACACAGTTACTTTAGTGGGTTTTGGTACTTTCAGTGTTAAAGAGCGTGCTGCACGTACTGGTCGTAACCCTAAAACTGGTGAAGAGCTTCAAATTAAAGCAACAAAAGTACCTAGCTTTAAAGCTGGTAAAGGTCTTAAAGATTCAGTTGCTTAATCTTTTAAGATGATTAAACGCGCCGATATAGGCGCGTTTTTTATTAAAAATCTGAATTGACCAATATTGCTCATTCATTCATTGTGGTTTTTCAGTTAAAATTCTCCTCGAAATAAAATATTGGAATACTTATGGAATCGTTTCGTACAGTCATTAAGGGTTGGCTCGGCAAAGTCCTTTTAATTTTGTTTTTGACCCCTTTAGCGCTTGTAGGTATTAATGGATATTTTAATAGGGGAAACAAGGCAGATGTCGCAAAAACTGTAAATGGACAGGACATATCAAAAAAAGACCTTGAAACTTTAACGCAAAGGTATAAAGAACAATATTTAGCTGCTGTAAAAGGTGATGAAAGTTTACTTAATTTACCGGTTATTCAAGCAAAAGCTCTCGATATATTGGTATCTCGTAATTTACTCATTCAGCAAGCTGAAAAATTGGGTATTTCTTTGAGCGATGCTCAAATCGAGCAAATGTTAGCTCAGCAGCCAAGCTTGCAAGAAAATGGTCAGTTTTCACAAAAATTATATGAAAATTATTTGCGTTCAATTGGTATGACAAGCCAAGCCTTAATTGCGAGCTTGCGTCAAGATCACGCTTTGAAAATGTTGACTTCAACTTTTTCTGATTATGCTTTAGTGAGTAAAGTTGATGTAATGCAAATTGCGAATTTGCAAACTGAACAGCGTACATTACATTTAGCTAGTATTAAGTTAGATACCTATAAAACGGGTTTAACAGCATCTAATCAAGAAGCGACTGACTACTACAATAAACATCAAAACGAGTTTAAACAGCCTGCTTCTGTTGATGTAGATTATGTTGTTTTATCTCCGTCCTTAATGGCGAAACCTGCACCAGCAACAGATGCTGAACTCAAACAAGCCTATGCTAAATTTGTAGAAACTCAGCAAAAAAATGCTAAACGTGTTGTGAAGCATATTCTTATTACCACAGATGCTCGTGATGATGCGGCAGCTCAAAAGCTTGCTAATGAGGTATATGCAAAAATTCAAGGCGGTCTTTCATTTGCTCAAGCAGCAGCTCAGTTCTCAGAAGATCCAACTTCAAAAACGAAAGGTGGTTTAGTAGAGGCGTATGCACCTGGTGTTTTCTCTGATGCATTTGATAAAACTGTTTCAAGTCTGAAAAATGGTCAAGTTTCGCAGCCAGTAAAAACACAATATGGTTACCATATTATTGAAGCAGAGACTCCAGCGAATCAAATTCCTTCGTTTGAAGCTGAGAAGGCGCGTTTAACTGCTGAAGTTGAAAAGAATAAAGTTGCTACTGTTTATTCAGATACAGTAAATAGTTTGAATGAAACAATTGTAGGTAACGATTCTTTAGATGCAGTTGTACAGCAAGTTAAAGGTACAAAAATTGAATCATTAAATGGTGTAACTTTAGCTACTCAAAATCCACAACTAAGCGATCCAAACGTAAAAATTAAATTGTTTAATGATGATGTTAAAAATGGCGATCGTAACGCTTCATCAAATATTCAATTAGCGAATGGTGATACTGTTTGGGTTAAGGTGCGTGATTATCATGCTGCTGGCGTTAAACCACTTGCTCAAGCAATGAACGAAGCAAAAGCTAAAGTAATTGATGAGAAAGCACGCAAAGCAGCTCAAGCAAAAATTGCTACAATGTTGACTGAATTCAAAACTCAGCCAGCTGAGCAAGTTGTTGCGAAAAATAAAGTATCTTTTGAATCTGCAGGTGTATTTACTCGTTCACAAGGTTTAAAACGTGCAATTGAGCGTGCAGCATTTAGTGTTCCTGCACCGAAACCTGGTATGTGGTCTGTTACAACAGCGAACTTACCTAATGAATTGGTTGTCGTTGCCGTTTCTAATGTAAATTCAGCTGCGGTAAATGCTATGCCAGCGGATCAGTTAAAGCAATTACAACAGCTTTATCGTCAATCTCGTGGTCAGCAAATACTCGAAGATTACAGCGAATACTTAAAGTCACACGCTAAAATCAAATAAAACTTATGTAATAAAAAAAGCGCTTCGGCGCTTTTTTTATTACTGATCTCTACTACCTATATAATTTTGTCTATATTGTTTAGGTGATAAATCAAATACTCTCTTAAATGCCTGACTAAATGCAGTTTCTGATGAATAGCCGACTTTATTTGAAATTTGTTGAACTGATAAATTACTTGTCCGTAGATATTGACTCGCTAAGCGAAAGCGATAATGCTGCAAATAAGTAAGAGGTGGTTCACCAATAATATTATTAAAGAGATTGGCAAACTTAGAACGCGACATGCAGCATTGTTCAGCTAATGATTCAACAGTCCAGCTAGCCTCAGGTTGGCTATGGATTGCAGATAGAGCATTACTTAACTCAGGATGTGTTAATGCTCCTAACCAGTTTTGTTGGTCTGACATTTGTTGAATATGATCACGAATACATTCAATTAAAAGAATACTGACTAAGTGATCAATAATTTTGTCATGACCAGGTTGAATTTTTTGTGTTTCGACCGCTAAAAAATAAAGCCCTATTTGCAACCATTCAGGAGGAGTTGTCTGGTTTTCGTGTTGAATAAGCATAATAGATGGTAATGCATTAATCAGTGGTCCCGCCATATACGTATCAACTTGACAGCGTAGACAGAGCAATAATGTATTTTCAGGCGCTGATGAACCTAACTCAATTGGGTCATGACGATGCCCATTAAATAAGGGAGTAATATCGACAGAATCTACCAGTTTGCTTCCAGTCGCTTTTGAATCTGTAGCTTGATGAGCTTTTCCAGAAGGAATTAAAATAATATCTCCAGCTTTTGCAATTATTTTTTCGACATTATTTATTTGAATATATACAGAACCCGTTAAAACGATGTAAGCCAGTAAAGCAGATTGATCTTGTGTTTTAAAAGCCCATTCACCTTGTGCTTTTATATAAATATATTCAGACTTATTTAAGTGGATATCATCAAAAAATTTACTTAGTGCATCCATGTTTACGTGATCAATCATTATTTTAATAAAATTATAGTGAGCTATAAGAATAGATCAACATGTGTTTTTAGGACAAAAAAGTGGAAGAAAATGCCAAAGACTTTGAAATAGGTTTTTTGGACGGTTACAACTGTTAAGCAAATAGTATTTCTTTAACTATATAGATATATAGAAAAAGGAAAAATGACTATGAATGCACCAGTGAATGTTCAGCAAGAACTTATGCCAGTGCCAGCGTCTATGCGTGAGATAGATCGTAAGCGCTATTTATGGATGATTAGTCCGGCTCTACCTGTAATTGGTTTAGGTATTTTAGCTGGATACCATTTTGGTCCACGCCCATTAAAGAAAGTATTTGCTTTAGGTGGTCCACTTTTATTACATGTTGTGATTCCTGCAATTGATACAATTATTGGTAAAGATGCGCGTAATCCAACCGATGAAGAAATTAAACTTCTTGAGAAAGATCCATATTATTCGCGTTTAGTGAAAAGCTTTATTCCATTGCAATATGCGGCAAATATTTATGCATGTTATTTAACAAGCCGTAAAGATACTTCATTTATTGACAAAATTTTGCTTGGTATTTCGATGGGTGCCATTAATGGTATTGCAATTAATACAGCCCATGAACTAAGCCATAAACATGATCGTATCGACCATATTTTATCTCATCTTGCTTTAGTACCTACAGGTTACAACCATTTCCGTATTGAGCATCCATATGGCCATCATAAGCGTGCAGCTACTCCTGAAGATCCGGCATCTTCACGTATGGGTGAAACATTCTATGAATTTTGGCCACGTACAGTTATTGGTTCTTTTAAGTCTGCAATTGAAATTGAGAAAAATCGTTTAAAACGTAAAGGTAAAGAGTTTTGGTCACTCGATAATGAATTACTGCAAGGCTGGGGTATGAGTGCTGCTTTCCATGCTTCTATGGTTGGAATTTTTGGTAAAGGTACGATTCCTTATTTAGCAACACAAGCATTTTACGGGATTAGTCTATTCGAAATTATTAACTATATTGAACATTATGGCTTATTGCGTCAGAAGAAAGAAAATGGTCAATATGAACGTACAATGCCAGAGCATAGCTGGAATAATAACAATGTAGTGACCAACTTATTCTTATATCAGTTACAGCGTCACTCAGATCATCATGCTTATCCAACTCGTCCATTCCAAGCATTACGTCATTTTGATGAAGCACCCGAACTACCAAGTGGTTATGCAAGTATGTTGCTACCAGCATTAATTCCTTCATTATGGTTTAAAATGATGGATAAGCGCGTATTTGATCACTACAAAGGTGATTTAAATAAAGCGAATATTTCACCAAAACGTCGTGCAAAAATCTTCAAAAAATTTGGTGTAGTCGATAAGTCATTAGAAACTACACAAGCTGAATAAATAAAAAATATATTCCTGAAATACCGAACCCTCTACTCATGTGATTAGAGGGTTTTATTTTACCCATAAGTTATAATGCTAAGAAGCAAGGAGGTTAAACCTCCTTGCAATATTTTTATTTTAGTTCGCTTGAAGATTTTCCAAGCTCACGTCGAGCAATAATAAGTTGCTGGATTTGTTGAGTACCTTCAAAAATATCAAGAATTTTTGAATCACGTGCCCACTTTTCAAGTAGTTCATCTTCGTTATAGCCAACACTTGCTGCTAATTCGACACACTTCAAAGTGATTTCGTTGCCTACACGACCTGCTTTTGCTTTAGCGATGGAAGCTTCTTTGGAGTTTGGTTTTTTGTTGTCTGCCATCCATGTGGCTTTCAACATAAGTAACCGTGCAGCTTCCCATTCGGCTTCCATTCGGTAAATTTGCGCAGCAAGGTTGGAAGTTTGCAAATATGGAGTCGAGTAATTGGGATCTAATTGGTCTTTAAAAATTTCTTTAATACGTTCTAAAGAAGCTTTGGCACAGCCAATTGCCATTGCGGCAACTAATGGTCGTGTATTGTCAAAAGTTTCCATTACACCGGCAAAACCTTTTGCAACATCAATTTCAGGATTACCAAGCAAGTTTTTAGCCGGAACACGACAGTCAGTAAAACTAATAACGGCTGTATCAGAAGCTTTGATACCTAACTTATGTTCAAGTCGTTCAACTTTCATTCCGGGAGTACCTTTAGGCACTACAAATGATTTGATGGCTGCACGTCCAAGTTTTCGGTCAAGTGTAGCCCATACGACCACCGAGTCCGCACGTTCACCAGAAGTTACGAAAATCTTTTCACCATTTAAAATATAGTCATTGCCATCTTTAGTTGCCGTAGTACGGATCGCAGCAGAGTCAGAACCACAGCCTGGTTCAGTAATCGCCATAGCTGCCCATGTTCCTTTAAAACGTTCTAGTTGCTCATCATTTGCGACCGCGGCAATTGCAGAGTTTCCTAAACCTTGACGTGGCATACTGAGTAATAGCCCAGTATCGCCATAGCACATTTCAATGATGCCTAACGCTGTTGACATGTTAGTTCCGTTACGGACACCTTCATTATCAGATTCACCACGTTTTCCTGCACCGGCAGCACCTGCATTAATTCCTTCACCACCTTCATTCATGCCATCAATGAGTGAAGCGAGCATATCGAGTTCTTTCGGATAAGCATGTTCTGCTTTATCGTATTTACGGGAAATAGGGCGTAATACATTGATCGCAACATCATGTGCTTGATCAATCATCATTTTGAATTTTTTTGGATTTTGTAAATTCATGAAAATATCCTCTGATTGATCTTAAGCATGTAAGCCAGAATGTAAAATTGCGGTTGCACGTAAATCACGATACCAACGTTCAACAGGGTGTTCTTTTGTGAAACCATGACCACCTAAAATTTGTACGCCATCTGTTCCTATTTTCATTGATTTTTCTGCGCAAAGAATACGAGCTAAATATGCTTCACGGTGGAATGGCTTACCTGCTTCGGCAAGACTTGCGGCATTTAGAATCAGCATGCGCATAGCATCAATTTCAATTGCCATATCTGCAATCATGAATGCGACACTTTGACGATGTGAAATTGGTTCTCCGAAAGCAGTTCGCTCATTGGCATATTTAATACAATAGGCTTTTACCGCTTCACATGTTCCTACAGCCATTGCACACCACATAAGATTGCCTAAATCTAGAAAGGCGGTGTAATCAAAATCTGTTGTGCCTAATCGTAGAGCAGGTGTATGGCTGAATTTTAAAGTAGCTGTCTCTGTTGCTTTGAGACCCATAGCAGGGGTACTTTTAATGGAAATGGTATCGCCCGCTTGTACTACAAACACATCCGGCTTGCCATTAAAATCTGCACTCACCAAGAACACATCAGCTAAATCACCTAAAATGACTAAGGTTTTTTCACCTTCTATAAAATATTGATTATTTTCAAGAGAAGCTTTTGTTTTTAAGATATATGGGTTAAATGCCGGAGTAGCTTCTTGTACAGCGAAAGTGGCGGTAATGTCTGAGTCTTCTGCAAAGCAAGGTAAATACATTGACTGAACTTCAGTAGAACCCCAACGTGTAATCGCATTAATAACGCTAAACGTACTTAAAAGTCCTGCTGTAAGACTAAAATCACCTTCAGCTAGTTTTTCAGCAATCAATAGGTTACTTACAATATTTTGTTCAGCGGCGACACCACCTAGTGCTTCTGGAAGAGCATAATAATTTAGTCCTAAATCTTCTACATATTGCCAAAGGCTTTCTGGAAATTGACCTGCCTGATCAGCATCATGAGCTAATCCTAATAAAACTTCTTGAGCAAATTGAGACATTGCATCAGAAGTCATTTGTTGTTCTTCGGTGAGGCTTAAGTCAAATAGGTTTTTCTTCTGTTGAGGTAGACGCTGTTGGGGGATTTGCTTAGGTTTAAATGCTTTCTGAGTCTGACTTAATGCTCTAAATCCAGCTTTTGAACCTTGATAAAGAGACTTTTCAAGAAATTTACGTAGTTTGAGTTGATCAAGTACATCGCTTCCAGCTAATTTTGTGATAAGCGATAAACCCAACCCTTGGGCTTTATTGATCATATTTGTCATGATTGTGGTGTCCTAACACATTGTTATTGTTTTATGCTGACACGCTGTATAAGAAAAAACTATGTCGTTGCTGACATTCAAAAAATGAGCAGATAAATGGTAAAAGCAAAATAAGTTTTAATACATATTATTGATTTTATAAAAGAAAAGAAATTTTTAAAAAGAACTATTTTGTTTGGATTGACTAGAATGACACGGAATCATTCTAGTCTTAATAATATTAAGCAAAGTTACGAATCATACGTCGTACATTGGTTTTGGCATCAATCACAGTCATAAAGGTATATGCGCCAATAAACTTACGGCTAATGAACATAAATTCTTTTGGAGGAACCGAGAAATATCGAGATGCCATTGATTTGCTTGCTTGCTGCATAACACGACTATGTAACTGGCTCTTTTTCCAGTCATAACGTTCATGTTCATCCATTAGGCCCACTGGCATATCTGGATTATTTGCAGGGGTACTGAATGCTTCTGTCGCAAGTAAAAAGACATCGGCCATGCCGGGTTTAATACTTTCAGGCATTGCATCAAAGAACTCATATCCAGTCATAGCTTGGACCATTGCATCTTTATCGTGCTGATAACCCGCTTGTATAAGATTACGCGCGACTGAGAGTAAATGTTCATCGAACTGACGGATCGCACCAAAGTCTAGTAGTACGATTTTATCCTGAACATCTTGGCCATTACCTAAACGAACAAGGTAGTTACCAAAGTTAGGGTCAGTTTGCATTTCGCCCCATTCAAAAATTTCACGAACTGCAATTTCTAGTGAAGCTTCACCGAGCTGATTGCGACGTTCTTGAGGAAGTGAGAGCATGACTGGACTATTAATAGGTACGCCACGTTCAAACGTCATACATAAGACCTGATCGGTACAGTATTCGTCTACAATCGTAGGGACAATGTAGCGTTCATCATCCTTTAAACGCTCAGCAAAGCGACGTGTTGTGGCTGCCTCTACGTGATAATTGACTTCACGATGCATCATTTCACGTACTTCATCGAACCATTGATCAAACTCACGTGTTTGAGGAACCATGCGTGTAAGCTTAAGCATGTTTTTAAACAGGCTCATATCGGAGTCAATTGCATTCGCAACACCAGGGTATTGAATTTTTAAAACTAATTCTAAACCGTCTGATTTACGTGTTGCGCGATGAACTTGTGCCAGAGAGGCTGTACCGATAGGTTCATGATCAATTGTTAGATCATTTAACTTAGAACCTAGTTGTTCTTGTAAATGAGGTTTAATTGCTGGCCAGTCTAAAGCAACAGTTTGGTTATTTAGGGTATTTAAAGCTTGAGTAATTTCTTCTGGTAAAAAATGTTCACCATAAAGCGCCATCATTTGGCCAATCTTGACAATAGAACCTTTAAGTTTGCCAATTTCAGAGACAAGATAATTAGCTTGTTCGCTCATTGCCTTTTTACGTTTCTTCTCTTTTTCTTCTTCACTAGAAAAGAGGGAAGAGGCACTTGCAGTAGCCCAACGTGTTCCTGCCAGTAAAGAAGCTTTCGCGATTGATAAGCGTCGATCCATGGAAGAAGTTTTTAAACTCTTAAGCTTATCGTTCTGATTTGACATGAAAATAGAATCCTATGCGCATCATGCAGCCAAACGCTGGTGATCTAAAATTGTAACGAATATTACATGTTTTGAACGTATTAAAATAGTTCCCTCAGACTGAATGATGAGTTGAAAGTCTCATTTGGGATTTTAATTTTCTAAAAATAGCCTAAGCATTAATAAGAAAATCAAAATATCCGCCATTCAGAAAAAATAAACTACTATAAAACGCCGTATCAGATACTAACCGGCAAATTACATTTTAAACTGAATTTTCAATTCAGCCTTTTGCATTAAGTGCATACGATTAGCTTGAATATGCTGAATAACCATTTGCTTGACGGAATCATGCATAAAACCAAGTGCATGAGCCTTTACAATAACGATGCTAGGCAGTGTATAGAAAAAGTACTTAACATCATCAAAAGTCGCATTATTAAAAATGCCTTGTTCGATTAAGGTCTGCTGTAAAAATTGCTTTTCATTTAATACATGATCTGAAGCCTCATCCCAAAAACGGTGACGCATTGCCATCAGATTATTGTGTTTGTAACTCATAAATTCGCCAGTTCAGACTTTAAATCTCAACTAAATATATTGGAGTCATCTACCCAATATCAAGTTTAGATTGTTTTTTGTTCGATGTTCGTTTGATTTTTCATGTAAAGGATGTAAATAGCCTAAGCAAATTTTAAACTTTTTTTAAAATAAATATAATCAAGCTCATTTCATTAAAATCTAGAATCCTATGACTCCTGCATGTAGATTGTTAAAAAGTAACAAAATCGAATTTTCTATCCATGAGTACGAACATGACGCAAATGCTAAAAGTTTTGGTTTGGAAGCCGCAGAAAAGTTAAACCTTGATGTAAACGAGGTGTTTAAAACACTTCTTGTTACTGATGAAAAAAATTATTTTGTTGCGGTCATACCAGTTAACCATCAACTCAATTTGAAAAAGGTAGCTTCGGCAGTTGGGTGTAAAAAATTGCAGATGGCAAATCCTAAAGATGCCGAACGTTTAACAGGGTACTTAGTGGGTGGAATTAGTCCATTAGGTCAAAAGAAAAGCTTAAAGACAGTGATTGATGCCTCTGCACAAGAGTTAAGCAAAATTTATGTAAGTGGTGGTAAAAGAGGATTAGATATTGGTTTAAATCCTAAAGACTTGGCACACATATTAACGGCGCAATTTGTAGATGTACTTGATTGATTAAAAAAAGGGCATAGCAAGTTGACACACTAAATGAAAATGATTATCATTATTATGTATTGTTTAGTTCTACCAGAAAATAACAAAAATTATATGAGTTTCTGGTATTGGTAGACCTGCAAGACATAATAAAAATGCAGGTTTGTTAGCAGTAAATGGACCTAAGAAAAACAAACATGATCAGCGCATAAAAAGAAGAAGCAAAGGTAGCAAGCGAGGAAGGTTTGCTACCTTTGTACTTAAACTCAGTTTCAGAATTATCTATATTGTTCAACCTTTTTGAGTATTTAACTCTTCTCAGTAACAGATTTCTTATATTTATGATTAAAAAATAACCACTAATGTTTCATTTATTATCATCCTGCCTTTTTAAGCAATTTTTTGTATACCCTGAATAAAACATGATCAAAAAAAGAGGTAAAAACGTGCTTATTTTTCATGGAAAACCTGTTCATGGAGCTATCTTTGATATGGATGGGACAATGTTTGATACTGAACGGTTACGGTTTCAAACATTGCAACAGGCATCTCAAGAACTCATTGGACAGGAGTTTTCACACGAATATTTAATGCAATGTTTGGGGTTAAGCGCGACAACGGCGGAAAAGCTTGCACAACGTTTATACGGAGTAGATGTTCCATATAAGGAAATTCGAAAACGTGCCGATGAGATGGAACTAGAACATATTCGAAAACACGGCGTACCTATTAAAAAAGGTTTAGTTCAAGTTCTAGAGCGTTTAAGAAAATCTGGTTTAAGAATGGCGGTGGCTACTTCAAGCCGTAGAGCAATTGCCGAAGAATATTTAATTAATGCAAATGTATATAAATTTTTTGATGTTATTACTTGTGGAGATGAAGTAGAACAAGGGAAGCCACATCCAGAAATTTTTCTCAAAGCGGCTAGTCAACTTCATTTAGACGCTAACCAATGTTTAATGTTTGAAGATTCGGAAAATGGTTTAACTTCAGCTCATACATCGAAAGGACTAACAATTTTATTAAAAGATATTAAAGAACCTAATGACGAAATGCTGGAAAAAGCGCATTTTTATTATGACCAGATGTATGATTTTTTAACTGACCTCGACCAATTTATTCCTGTTATGGGTATGCCAGAGATACAGGAACCTTTTCCGCAAAGTCTGAATCAGCTTACTGTTGGAATACATGGTTTCGGTGCTATTGGCGGTGGTTATATAGCGCAGATCTTGTCGCATTGGGATGGTTATACGAAACCAAAACGTATTATTGCGTCAACACGAAATAGTCTTTTCCGCGAAGCTGTAAATGCGTTTGGTACCTATAGTATTCGCTATGGGCAATTTTCTTATGATGAACGTATTGAGAATATGACCATTGTTGACTCTGATAATGAACAACAAATGTTAGAGATGTACACTCATTCAAGTTTGATTGCATTATGTTTGCCCGAGCAAGCAATTGAAACTGAAGCACAGATAATCGCAAAAGGGTTATATGCACGTTTTAATTCACAACTTGAAACATGTATAGAACCGTTAACCTTTCTAATTATTTTAAATAAGGTGGGTGCGAAATATTTGGTGATGAAGCATCTTAAAGAAGCTCTACTCGAGTTAACTAACGATGAAGATGTCACCGAGCATATTTTAAAAGAGCATTATTTTTGCGATACCGTAGTTAATCGTATGGTTTCAAAACTTTCTAATCAGAATTTATATCGTCAACTTCGTATTAAGCATAATTTTCTTGAACAGCATTTAGAAGATGTTGAACAAGAAGACCAAATCGAAATTGAAGACTGTAATAAACTGACTCAAGATCAGCAAAATCAGGCTTCTATCTATGTTGATAATATGCGCCGTAATTTTCAGCCGGGACATATCTTACAAAGCATGGATTTAATCTTGTTCCATAGTGAAACAGATATGCCAATTTATGTAGAAAAAGGCAGCCCTTTGCTTGAAAAGTTGCGTCAGGTGGTGTTGGTTGACCAAATTACTGACATTCAACTCATTAAAAACCGTTTATGGAATGGTGTACATGCGATGCTTGCTTGGTATGCATCTTTAATGGGTTATGAATCTATTGGTGTTGCCATGGGTGATCATTCAGTTAAAGCATTTGCAGAAAACTTAATTGCAGAAGTGAAGCAGGGACTTGCAATTGTATTACCTAACTATGCAAAAGATCTGGATCGAATGTCACAAAGTTTTCTAGACTCATGTGAATATGCATTTAAAGATCCTTGTCAACGCGTAGCTAGAGATCCACTACGCAAACTCAATCACAATGAACGTGTTATGGCATCAATTGCAGTGAATATTCGTCATGATTTACCTTATAAAAATTTATTAAAAGGTGCTGCTTTAGGTTATGCCTATGCGATTCAATTTTTAGAAATTGAAGAGACTAAAGCAGTTGAACATCTGCAACAGCAAATTCAGAATTTAGAATTGAATACAAATCAAAGAAGACAGCTTGAAGTTGAGTTGGTTCAACTTATTCAATATTTATTTTCTGAACAAGGTAAACAACCTTTGGACATTAAGTTGAACAATGCCAAAACTACACTCACTTAATATGTTTAAATGTGCTTAATGAATTAACCTCAACAATTGAAAGGCAAACATGTTTTAATACGAAATTTGTATGATTTTGAATTAAAACTGTGCTGTTAAAACCCTCCACACTCATGGTGCCGACGTCTATGCGGGATTATCCCGAATGGCACCTTGGGCGTCAAAATTACGCTTTATGGTATCTAGAAATTAATGATCAGAAATTAGTTCATTATCTAGATCAATTGCGTGCGCATTTTTCAGAATTTCTAATAGAGCCTAATCACCGTCAATATCATGTCACGCTGTTTATATGCGGTTTCTTGACTCATGAAACTAAAGTTGATGATGACTTTTGTTTTAGTGAGTTTGTGCAGCAAAGGGAAATTTTAAGAAAAGAAGATATTGCACCATTTCAATTAAAAACTGGTTCGGTTGATAGCTTTAGTAGTGCTTTATTTGTAGAAATTCAGGATAAAGAAAATATCTTATCTTTCATACGTCAAAAATTAGGCTCAATTTCTAATGAAATTGCCGCTTTAGATTACTATCCGCACATTACATTGGGTTTGTATAAAAAAGACTATAGTAGTGATTTGATTTTACAAAAAATTTCTCAATTACCTGTACAATACGATCAGGCTGAATTTGATCTTAAAGTTGAGCATTTAACCTTTGGTTATTATGAGGCTCAAATTTTACAAGGGCAGCTGTATCCGTATCAGCATTTGTTTTTAGGTGAGCCATGTTGCAATTGATTTTAGGTGGTGCTCGTTCTGGTAAAAGCCGACTGGCTGAACAAACGGCCATATCTATGCAATTAGCTGTCACTTATGTGGCGACGGCGCAAGCGCTAGATCCAGAAATGCAAAGCCGGATTGCCCATCATCAAAATCATCGTCCTGCTCACTGGTCTTTGGTTGAAGAACCATTATTTTTAGCAAAAACTCTGCAAGAAATTGATAGACCTAACCAAATTATTCTGGTGGATTGTTTAACACTTTGGCTAACCAATTTGTTACTTTTAGAAGACAAAAACGTTCAACAATTTGAGTGTGAACAGCTGTTAAAAGTTTTACCTATACTCCAGTCAGAAATTATTTTAGTAAGTAATGAAACGGGTTTAGGCGTTGTGCCACTCGGTGAGATAAGCCGCCGTTTTGTCGACGAAGCAGGAAGGCTACATCAAGCCTTAGGGCAAATTGCAGATAAGGTTGTGTTTTGTGTGGCGGGTTTTCCAATGATTTTAAAAGGTGAGAAATAAAAATGAACTGGTGGTTAGAATCTGTACAGAAACCTAATCTGGACGCAAAACAACAAGCGGAGCAACATCAACTCCAGCTTACCAAACCTACAGGTGCCTTAGGTGATTTAGAGCAGATTGCAATTACACTTGCTAGTTTACAGTCAAATGCACATCCACAAGTTAACCATCCCTGGATTACAATTTTTGCAGGTGATCATGGTGTAGTTGAAGAAAATATCTCTGCATACCCTCAAGCTGTTACCCGTCAAATGTTGCAAAACTTCACAACTGGTGGTGCGGCAATTAGTGTTATTGCTAAATATCATCAAGCCCATTTACAAGTCATTGACTGTGGCACAGTAGGTGAACCATACCAATATGCAGGTGTTGAACGTCACTGTATTCGTGCCGGCACAGCAAATTTTGCCAAACAAGCTGCAATGAGTACTGACGAATGCCGTGCTGCCTTAGAGTTAGGGAAAAAAAGTGTAGATACTGCTAAAGCGAATGGCGCAGATATTTATATTGCGGGTGAAATGGGTATTGGAAATACCTGTTCAGCTTCTGCGTTAGCCTGTCTTTTACTAAATGATACGGCTGAGCAATTAACGGGAGTTGGTACAGGAATTGGTGCCGATCAGTTAAGACATAAAATTGAAGTAATTGAAAAGGCAATTGAACTTCACCATAAACATGTCATTGGTGATGTCTTTAAAACACTATGTGCTGTAGGTGGTTTGGAAATTGCGGCAATTACAGGTGCTTATATTCGCTGTGCGCAAGTGGGTTTACCTGTGATTGTGGATGGTTTTATTAGTTCTGTAGCCGCTTTATGTGCGGTACGAATGAACCCTAAAGTACGTGACTGGATGTTATTTGGTCATCAATCGGCTGAGTATGGACACCTACGTATTTTACAAGAACTTAATGCTGACCCGATCTTAAAGATGAACTTGCGTTTAGGCGAAGGTAGTGGGGCTGGTACTGCCTTGGCATTAGTTAAAATGGCATGTGTCTTACATAACCAAATGGCTACCTTTGCTCAAGCTGCTGTAAGCGGGGATAAAATTGGGTAAATTTAGAATCGATTTGCTCAGACATGGTGAAAGTCAGTATAGCCATACTTTACGTGGGCATTTAGATGACGAGTTAACAGCAAAAGGTTGGCAGCAAATGCAGTCAACCATTGAGCAAGTCACAGACCAGACATGGGATGTTATTGTAAGTTCCTCATTAAAACGATGTGCTTGTTTTGCTGAGGAACTTGCCAAAACAGCAGAACTCCCTTTACTTATAAATCATGACTTAAAAGAAATGTATTTTGGGGAGTGGGAAGGTATCTCAACTCAGCAAATTTATGAAACTTCACCTGAATTACTTGCAAACTTTTGGCAAAAACCAAATCAATATTGTCCACCTCGCGCTGAAACATTAAACCAGTTTCAAAAAAGGGTTCTGAAAGGGTTTCAGGATTTGGTTACTCATATGCAAAAACATAATTTACAGCATGCGTTAGTTGTTACTCATGGGGGGGTGATTAAACTATTGGCTTGTTTAGCCGAGCAGCAACCTTTAGATGACTTACTTAAAATATCGGCAGAGCTTGGGAAATTATATTCTTTTGAATTTTCTGAAGCAGATGGTCAATTAACTTTTATGTTGAGATAGATGAATTTTATATTTTTATACACTTGTAAGTTATTATTTTTATAAAGATATTTTAAACTATGTAATAGAACTGTCATTACTAAAAATTAAGCTATTGGCATTTATTAATTAATTACTTATTTGGCTTATGAATATTTTATTTAAAACTAGTGTGCTTGCAGCTTCATTATTGCTCGTGGCTTGTAATAATAATGATGATCAAGAAGTTCAAACTCCACCATCTACAAATTCATCAAAATATTATCAAACCAAAACACCTTATCAACCACAGCAAGATCTAAAAAATTATGAGCAAGCTCCAAATGGGTTCCAGCCAGTTTTTACAGAATTGGTTGCGCGACACGGTTCGAGAGGACTATCAAGTCTTAAATATGATTTAGCACTTTATAATTTATGGAAACAGGCGAAAACAGAAAATGCTTTAACGCCTTTGGGTGAGCAATTAGGTGCTGACTTGGAAGCCATGATGAAAGCCAATATTTTATTGGGCTATGGGGTTGAAGGTATTCGCCAATACGGTTATGGAAATGAAACCATGACCGGTATTTTAGAACACCGCGGGATTGCCGATCGCCTATTACAGCGCTTGCCAACACTTGTAAACTCTCAAGCATCTATATTGGTACAAAGTTCTGGGGTAGATCGTGCGGTGGATAGTGCTAAATTCTTCACTGCTGAACTGATAAAACAACAGCCTCAGCTGAAAGATAAAATTGTTCCTGTGTCTTATACCAATTTATCGAGTTCAAGTGTTCCTAGTCTTGTAGACGGGGGTGTTGATCGTTTTAAACTTTATTTTCATAGTCTAAATGCGACTGAAGATTTAACTCAACCACTTAGTGCTAGCCAACAAAAAATTTATGATGCTAGTCAGGCCTATCAAGATTTCGAAGCAAACAATAAAGATTTAGCCCAAAAGTTGAGTGAGTTATCGAAGAATACTCAAGCAGAAAAAATTGCCCAGTCCGTACTCACTCCGATTTTTAAAGCAGACTTTATTAAAAAACTTGGTACGACAGGTTATAGTTTTAGCAATAATGGGTCTTTTACAGTAACTTCACCAAAAGGTGAGCAAATTACAGAAAAAGGTAAGGGTAAAAATACCATTGCTAGTGCAGTAGATGCTGCGGCTTATGTTTATGAGCTTTATTCAATTTCTGGTGGTATGAAAGATGAGTTAAAAGGTGTTGATTTTGATAAATATATGCCTTTGGAAGCCGCAAAATTTTATGCTGAATTTAATGATGCCAATGATTTTTATGAAAAAGGTCCAAGTTTCACAGAGTCGAACCAAGTTACAAGTGAAATTGCTCAAGGACTCAAACAAGATTTATTCCAACAAGTTGATGCTGTTGTAAATAAAGCTCAACCATATAAAGCAGTTTTACGTTTTGCCCATGCTGAAATTATTATTCCTCTGGCAACTAGCTTGGATTTGCATAATATGATGCAGCCGTTACCACTACGCCAGACTTATAACTATTCAACAAGTACATGGCGTGGTGAAGTAGTTTCACCTATGGCAGCCAACGTACAGTGGGATGTTTACCAAAATAGTCAAGGCTCGACTTTAGTGAAGATGCTTTATAACGAAAAAGAGACTTTATTTAAATCTGCGTGTAACTATGCGCGTTACACACCAACTAGTTTTTACTACGACTACATCAAATTAAAGCAGTGCTATCAAATACAGTAGTTTTTCACAGTTTTTGAAGTGTTTAATGGGAATAGGGATTGCTATTCCCATTTTTATTTCCTCATAATTCAGTTTGTTTTTATATATAGATCAGTTAGAGAGTGGGATATGACACCTTTTTGGATTGCATTGCAATTTTTAACTGTTCTACCTATTGAGTTAAAGACTATACCAACGGCGCAACAAAATGGTCGGGCTATTTTGTTTTATCCACTGGTTGGGATGATTATTGGTGGCATACTTTTTCTTGTTGCCTGTCTTTTAGCCAAATTACCCGTTGTTTTACTTGCCGCAATTATACTTACTTTATGGATTTGGCTGACTGGGGGATTGCATCTAGATGGACTGGCCGACACAGCTGACGCTTGGGTAGGTGGCTTTGGGGATAAACAACGTACTTTACAAATCATGAAAGATCCGAGCTGCGGCCCAATTGGAGTCCTCAGCTTAGTTATCATTTGTTTGCTCAAGTTTGCTTTGGTCTTTGTATTAATTGAACAACATCAAACGCTATTCTTAGTATTTGTTCCTGCACTTGGACGTGTGGTGCCATCTATTTTGTTTTTAACTACACCATATGTTCGCGAAAAAGGCTTAGGTCGTTCTTTGACAGACCATTTGCCTAAAACTGTTTCATGGATAGTAGCTGCATTAATTTTACTGTTACCTTTGTATTGGGAATGGCAAGGGCTGATAGCTGTAATTGGTTTTTTAATAAACCTGATTTATTTAAGATATCTGTTTATAAAACGAATTGATGGCATTACGGGAGATACCGTGGGCGCTACGATTGAAATTAGTGAAACCGTTCTGCTTTTTACTTTTGTCTTAAGTTGTTTTTATTTATAGTTAAATTAAGCGTTTGTGGCCAGTTGTGACCACAAACTTAAATTTACTTAATTACCAAAATGATAGCGTAGACCTATTAAATATGTACGTGGAGCTGCCGGTGTATAGCTCACTTCATTATTACTAAAAGAAGTGCTTTCAGCATAATGTGTATCTGCCACATTTAAAATCTGACCATATAGTTCATAGGCCTTTTTACGATAGTTTGCACGCAGGTTGAGTACCGTATGACCATCATATTTTTGAGTATTGGCGTCATTAATCCAATATGAACCTACATATACACCTTCTGCTGAGAGTAATAATTCGGGGATTGGCTTAATTTGATATTCAAGCGTACCAAAAGTTTTTGGTGCGCTCGGCATATCATTTCCACTGTAGTCAATAGTAGCAGACGGCTGGAATTGTTCATAACGATGGCGAGCCCAGCTACCTGAAATTTTCAATTTTTGGTCAAGCTGATCGGAAATTTGCCAAGTTCCACCGACTTCAATACCTTCATGAAGAGTTTTACCTGCATTACGTGGTTCACGGGTATTATCGGGTTTAGTATAACTAATTACTTCATCTTCGCCATTTAAACGATAAAGCGTAATTTCACCATCTAATCGGTCATTGAATGTTTGAAAACGGACACCTGCATCAATATTGGTAAAAGTTGCTTCAGTTAAATTCGGAGTAACTAAATTTGCGCCGTAAAGGCTACTGACCTCTGGTGGAACAAAGCCTTGTGACCAGTTTGTATAGAAGTCGATTTGAGGAGTAATATTCCAAATTGCTCCTAATTTTGGACTAGCCTTATGAAAATTTCTTGTTTCATCTGGAGCGCCAGTAACATTAGAAGGAGTTAAATTATTTTGATAGTCATAACGAATCCAGTCATAACGTGTGCCGCCGACTAAGTTTAAGTTAGGCAAAGCTTGCCAATTCACTTGAGCATAGATCGCTTCATTATCAACGTCGACATCAAAATCACGTAAAAGCTTTCGCTGTTTAAAACTCGTATAAATACGTGTAACAGGATCTCGAAAAACTTCAATATCATTAGTTCTGCCCTGAGTCGGTGAGTGCTCAGCCATACTACCCACGACTAACTTGAATTGGCCTAAAGTTGCTGAGTGTTGTAGGTTGACTCCATAGGACTGAAAACTATTATAAGTGGTCTGCCCGCTGTAAGTTCCTGTTGCAACTCCATCTTTCTTGTCAGTTTTTATGTTATAGCTTGGATTTTGCTCGGTTGTATTATCCCGATAATATAAAGTGATTTGACTTTGCTGTTGATCATTCCAGTCATAACTTAGTTGGGAGGATATACGTGTTGCATCTACTTCCCGGTAAGTAAATGTTTGATAGCTATAACCAGGCCGTTGACTATAATCTTCAGTATTTAAGCTACCTGTCATATCTGCATATAAGTGGTTATAGGTAAATATATTTTTCAGTTTAGTTGAATCAGAAATTTGCCAGTCATGACGTACTGTAATGCTTTGTTTATCCGCTTCGGCATGATCTTGCCAGCTATCACCACGATCACTGGCATAGGCAGAAACTCTTAACCCATGGGTGCCAGTACGAGTATCAAAGGTATCAGAAGCTCCCACGTCAACACGGCGATAACCTTCACTACTTGCGCTCAGATCAATATCTGCTGTTGGTGTGGCACTCGGCGCCTTGGTTAAAAAGTTGAGGGTTCCGCCAATTGCATTACTTCCATAAACACTACTTGCTGGTCCACGTAAAATTTCAATATTGTCTACACCCGCCATATTCATCTCATACAGGGCATTATGGTTAAACACACCTACAGGTCGAATTGAAAGGCCATCTTCTAGATATTGATAAACAGCAGCAGTAGTCATGGGTTGGCGTATAGACATCATGTGCTGTTCATTACCAAGATCATTCATCAAGACTCCTGGTGTTTGGTTTACAAGTTGTCCAATAAAAGTGGCATGTTTATTTTCTATTTGCTCACTATTGATTTGGCTAATTGCAGCTGGAGTTTTATTCAGTATTTCACCTTCGCGACTTGCCGTGACCACAATCGTTGCTAAGGTTTTTGTGTCATTGTTTGCTGGTGTTAAGTCTTCAGCAAAAACTAGAGAGCTAGTTGAAGCAGATAAGCATGCTGCGCTTAAAACAGATAAGCGAAATTTGAGGGATGACATAGAATGACCCTATAAAAAGCAATAAATTTTGAATCCCTGAAAATAGGGATGAGAAAAGTTATGGTTTTATAGAGCAGTTGGTGGGGCGTGTTTAATCGGTAAAATATAGAAAGTAAGGGGGCGTTCTAGTTGTATGGTCCACGTATGACACAGACATCGTACACGGCTAAACCAACATAAAATTAAAACAAAAATCAAAGCAATGAGTGGAATTAAAATTGCTGCATCTAGGCCATGCGTACATAACGGGCAATGCTTCATGATTTGAGTAGCTAGAGCAAAGACTTCTTGAGCATGCGAACTATGAAATTTATCTTGAACAGATTCCATATGGTGATGAGCATGTGAAGCGTGATGCTGCTCCATATTAAAATTTTGTTGGTGGGCTGAATGCTCTAATACAACTGGTTGGCAGTGACTAGGCATAGTATACAACTCAGGTACGATGCCAATTTGCACAAGAGTAGGCAAAAAAATGTGCCATAGTAAACACAGCAAAGTGATAGCACTTAAAAGCGTGCGCCACTTCAGCAAATGTTGACGGAAACTCAGCACCATATTTTAGGCGGTCGTAGTGGAAAAACTCGTCGAAGTATAATCAAAAACGAATAGCTGTCATAGCTGAATTCCGACCAAACAAAATAAAAAAAACCCTCAAAAATGAGGGTTTAATCTTCAATCTTTAAAAGATGAATTAACGGTTAGGTAAAACATCTTTTAAAGCTTCATGCATTTCAAGCAATGTCTTTTCGGTAGTTTCCCAATCAATACAACCATCAGTGACTGATTTACCATATTCAAGGTCGCAAAGATTTTCAGGAATATCTTGACGGCCGCCTTTTAAATGGCTTTCGACCATAATACCTACGATAGACTTATTACCATCTAAAATTTGTTCAGTAATATTTTTAAGAACGAGCGGTTGTAAGTACGGGTCTTTATTTGAGTTTGCGTGGCTCGCATCGATCATGATTTTGTTGCTAACTTTTGCTTTTGCTAAAGCATTTTCTGCTTCTGCAACAGAGCCAGCATCGTAGTTTGGCTTACCATTACCGCCACGTAATACTACGTGTGCATAAGGATTACCATTTGTATTAATAATTGAAACCTGACCGTCTTCATTTAAGCCTAAGAAACTATGGCCATATTTAACAGACTGCATGGCATTGGTTGCGACAGTTAAACCACCGTCTGTACCATTTTTAAAACCTACTGGTGATGATAAGCCAGAAGACATTTCACGGTGAGTTTGGCTCTCGGTTGTACGTGCACCAATCGCAGACCATGAAATTAAATCTTGGTAGTACTGTGGAGAGTTAGGGTCAAGTGCTTCAGTTGCACAAGGTAAACCTTTTTCATTTAACTCAAGTAAAAGTTTACGACCAATACGTAGACCTTTCTCAATGTTAAATGAGTCATTCATATCTGGATCGTTAATTAAGCCTTTCCAGCCAATTGTTGTACGTGGTTTTTCAAAATAAACACGCATAACTAGATATAGAGTATCTTTAACCTTTTCGCTTAATGCTTTTAAGCGGTCAGCATATTCGTGAGCAGCTTTTGGATCATGGATAGAGCAAGGACCAATAACGACAAATAAACGTTTATCTGAGCCATCTAAAATATTACGAATAGTTTCGCGGCCTTTTAGAACAGTTTGGGAAGCAACATCAGATAATGGAAGTTCTGACTTAAGCTCAGCGGGTGTTACAAGAGTTTGGATACTTTTAATGTTAACGTCGTCGATATCTGGCTTTGAAACGGAATTTGAATGTGTAGTCATTGCTGTCACTGGTTCGATCATACTAAAGGTTGTTTTGTGTACTGAATATACCATGAAATAATTATGAAAATACTACATCTCATGGCAATTCAGTTTGGAAAAATCCTATTGATTTTACTATCTTTCAGTCGAGTTGCCTGTTTTTTCAGCAACTACTGCTTGTTGTACCACAGCTGCTTTTGGTTTGGCTTTGACTGGGTGGACCATAAAGTTAACACCAAGAGCAAATAGAGTAATACCCAAAATTTTACGGATTAAACGTTCCGGCATACGTGAGCTAATTAATGTGCCAATAATAATTGCCGGAATAGAACCTACCAACAACCACATAAGTAGCATAAAGTCGACGTTACCGGCACTCATATGTCCAAGACCAGCAACTAAGGTTAGTAATACTGCATGTACGACATCTGATCCAATAATTCGAATCATTGGTAAGTTCGGGAACATAATCACGAGTGCCATAATTCCAAAGGCACCAGCACCAACAGATGATAACGTTACGAATACACCTAGAATAATGCCCATAATCACAATATAGGTGCGTTTATTTTGAACAGCTAATTGCTCATTTTCAGTTTGGATATTCTCTTTATTTCGGAATTTATTAAAGAACTTTTCAATACGAGTACGGAAAATAATAGAAACACCAGTCAAGGTCAGCATAAAGCCTAATACCATTGTTAAAACAGCTTTATAGTGTGTTGACTGACTTAAATAATGTTCCAATACCCAAGCAGTACCGAAAGACGCAGGAATACTACCCACTGCTAGCCATAAAACGATAGGCCACACGATATTGAGTTTTTTTGCGTGAACCATTGATCCACAGAACTTTGAAATTGCGGCATAAAGTAAATCGGTACCAATTGCGATATGCGGTTCAATTCTAAAAAGACCAATTAAAATTGGTGTCATTAATGACCCACCACCAACTCCTGTAATACCTACACAGAAGCCAACTAACATACCCGCTAAGATAAATTCAAAAGCACCAGACATCTTTATCGCCACTTATCACGAAACGCAGATATCTTATTCCTTTTAGAGATAAACAGTTGTCATGAATAATGATTTACTTATGCAAAAAAACGCTAAGCAATTAAAAAAATGCCTATTTTGATGGAATTTTATTCAATTTCATGACTTGGATGATGATTTGAAAGCTCTCAAAGGGTTAAGCCAAAGTATGAGTAAAAAGGTAAGAGGTGTTGCAAAGATCCACCAGCTGACAAAACCAATTGAAAAACCATATTTTTTGATGAGAATAAACCCGCTTAACGCAAATAGTAAAAAGGCCAATATCCTCAACAATGAATAATATTTTTGAGCTAAAGATTTGAAATGACCAGTTGATTTAGGTGAGCGATATTTTTCAGTCGATATGAATAGTAAATACATGCCTAGTAAAGTCAGGATAAACACAAAGAACATCATGAATTCACCTCAATATTTAACTTATTCAGCTTTTTTTGAATTTTTTCTATGGCTTTATATTGAATCGGTTTAATTTTAAAAAATATGAAAAGGGCTAAGGCTGCAAATAACCAGAAAAAAATGTCTATGCGTGCAAAATCCCAATAAGCATTAAAGTTTTGGACATAATGATTTTTTAGCAAATAACTTATATTCAAGAGAGGAAGTGCTATACAAAGCAAAATGAAGATGCCAAGTTGAGTTCGCCACAAATATTGTTTTTTAGTGATGAGTGCAATAATCAAGCTTATTAGCCACACCAAGAAGAAGCTATAAATTTCATAATTGATAGTAGTTGTCGTGACTGTAAACAATCGATTTGCATATAAATAAGCAAGTGTTGCACAAGGCAAACCTATAAATGTAGCAACATTTAAACGATCAACTAAATAATGCCCAAAATGAAACTTACTAGTTTTCTTTTGAAGTTGACGTTTTAGGCTCCAAAGTAACAAGCCAGATGCAATCATTACACATCCTAAAATACCAGAGAAAAACAACCCTAAGCGAAGTAAAGGCTGAGCAAAAGTTGCCATATGTAAGCCATATACTCCAGCATAAAGTGTAGCAATAGGACTATGATTACGTGTATCACCCAAGACTCTGCCAGTTGACGCGTCTAGTGTGATTTGTGCTTGATTACGGGTAATAGAACGGTCTTCTTGCTGAATAAATGTAATTTGAGCCTGATTCGTATTTGGGTTTTTAACACTCATAGTTGCTAAAGTTTGATTTCCCCAACGTTGCTGAACTTGACTCAATAACTTCTCAATAGCTAAGTTTTGAGCAGGTTGAATCGATTGGTTCTCAGAGACCGTCTTTGTGCGAATTTCGGTAAAATATTGATATGGATTATCTGGATAGAGTTTTTGCATTCCCCAAGGAAGATATAAATAGAAGAAAATAGCCAAGCCTGTAAAAGTAATAGTCAAAAAGAAGGGTAGTGCAATAACAGATGAAACATTATGAAAATCTAACCATGAGCGCTGAGACTTAAAGGTCCGTAAAGTAAAAAAGTCGCTAAAGATTTTTTTATGAGTAATAATGCCTGAGATTAAGGCAATTAACATAATAAAAGCCGCTAAAGATACAACGAGCCGTCCAATTAATATCGGAATACCAAAAAGTTGATAGTGAAAACGATAGAAGAAGTCACCACCTTCAGTTGCTGAAAGTTTTAGTTCTTGACCAGTATTTGCATCAAGTGTTGCATTTCCATAACCACCGTCTGGTTTTTCCCAATACATGGTGTTAGCAGGACTTTCTGCGGTAGCAATAGTTAAATACCAAGATTTGGCATCTGGAGCGTTTTTTTGTAAGTACTGATATGCTGTTTTAATTGCTACATCTTGTTTTATTTCATACTGTGCAAGTGCTGGTTGCATCCACAAATTAACTTCATGACGGTAATACGACAAACTCCCCATTAAAAAAATAGTAAATACGAGCCATCCAAAAATTAATCCAGTCCATGAATGCAGCCATGCCATAGATTGGCGTATACCTTTATGCATAACTCACCATTCGTGTCACAATAAAGAAAAGGGTAAATAGCACGATTGATAGCCCAGTCACTTTCCATAACGATTGAATGCAAAAACCTACCATCACAAAAAATACATAAAACAAAATAGAGATAAATGCTGCCAAATAAATGGCTTCAGGTTTATCTAAAGTCAAATGAAAGATACCAGTAAGCCCAAGACTTAAATAAGCCATACAGGCATAACCCATACCGAAAACGACTAAAAATCGATAGAAAACTTTTATACGATATGACATAGGGAGATTTAATGTTTTGGACATCTTTACTGGCACATAAAAAATAAAAGAAAGCCAACACCTAAAGTGGAGTTGGCTACGCGTTTAATATTTAAACTTTACAGCAACCGTATAGTTGGCTGAGGGTCCATAAAAGCCTTGACCATTAGGGAAACTATACAAATATTTCTTATCGAAAATATTATTTCCATTGGCTTGGAGCGTAATGTGATCATTCACTTCATAGCTCGCCATTAAATTTACTAAGGCATAAGCATCTTGCTTGATGGTGCTGTTTGCTGTCGAGTCGTATAGCTTCACGGCATCTTGCCATTGTAGCCCTGCGCCAACTTTCAGCTTAGGTAAAACTGATGGTGTATAGGTAGTCAGCAAATTAAGGGTTTGGTTCGGATTATACGTTCTCGCTTCGCCACCATTTTTAATATCTTTAATACTAAATTGAGCATAGCCAAAAGCAAGATTGACGTTATCAGTGATTTGACCAGATAACCCGACTTCGACACCTTGTGACTCTAAATCGCTGGTTGATACTTTTCGATTAAGTGGATTTCCGTCCGAGTTACGTAGTGGGTAATTGTTTTGTTCGGTTTTGAATACTGAAAGCGTTCCAGTTAAACGGTCATCTAGCCATGAGCTTTTTACCCCCATTTCATAGCTTTTACCTTCAATTGGTTTTAAAGCTTGATTGGTATCTTGATCAATACCAGTTTGTGGACGGAAAATTGAGGTATAGCTCATATAACCTGTATATTCAGGTGTGAAGTTATAAGTTAAGCCCGCATACGGTGAAACTTTACTTTCACTATATTCCATAGGCGAACCATAGCTTTCGCCTTTACTCTCGGCTTTCACATAGTTTGCACCTAGCAAGAGTTTTAAATCTTCATTGAGATGTAAGCGGGTAGCAGCATAAATTGAATCTATATTTTGCGTATAGTTCGCTGCTTCTGTGAAATCTGACCACGTTATAGATTGAGGTGTCCAACTTGCCCAGTTTGTAGTGGTCGAATTGATAACATTACTATCGTTAATTGTTCCCGTAGATTGTTTATCGTGTTGACGACTACGTACATAGTTATAACCTAACGTTGCTTCATGCTCTTGGTTAAAGAGCTTATAAGTTCCCTCAAGGTTAAAATCTACAGCATGTTGTTCTTGATGCTCTTGGCCACCCCATGGTGTCAAAGACACTCCTGAACCATCAGCTTTTGGATAACCATAATAGTAAAGGAGGCGACTGTTATGCTTGTTATCAAGATAGTTATAAGTCAGCTTAGCTGACCATTGATCATTAATTTTCTGTTTTAATTCAACAAAAGCATTCTGTGTTTCATTATCCCAATGCGCCCAGTCAGGGTTTGGGTTATAGGAGCGATCATAAGAAATTTGTTTGCCGTTGGCATCAAGCAAGGGTAGAGCACCCCAGTTGTTTGCATTCGGTTTATTTTTTTCTTGGCTATAACCTACGGTAAGTAATGTTGTATCTGTTAAATCAGCTTCAACAATACCAGCGAAACCATTTTTTTCTGAAGAATATCGGTCAAGGTATGAGTCACCAGTTTGCTCATAGCCCATAATACGACCACGGACTTTTCCACTTGGTAGAATTGAGCCAGATACGTCAGCCTCATAACGCTGAGTATCCCAAGACCCGTAACTTATACCTCCGCTTGCTTGAAATTCTTGGGTTGGGCGTTTTCGAATATTATTGATGGTTGCACTTGGGTCACCAAATGCATTCGTTAAAGAATCAGCACCTTTAACGACTTCTACACGATCATAAAAATAAGTATCAGGATTAGTATTGTTATAGTTATAACCTGAGAGGGGAAAACCTACGCCGTCAGTTAAAATATTTGAAATTTCAAAACCACGAGCCATATAAGTAGTTCGCTCAGTTTCCTGATTGGTTACTGTGACTCCGGGTGTATTGTTTAGAACATCTCGGGTGCTAGTAAGCCCAAAATCTTCAATTTGCTGACGAGTAACGACATTAATAGTTTGAGGCGTTTCTTTAGCCTCAATGTTAAGCTTAGTTGCACTGCTAGAGTTCTTAACATTATAGGCTTTGGTTTGTTCAGAAGACTGCTCTGTACTTGTAGCTTTAACTTGAATCGTCTGCAAAGCTTGTATATCTGCATCTTGAGCATAAGTGAGATTTGCATAACAAATCGCGCAGGCGATTACAGAAAGTTTAAATGGTCGAGGTGGGATGGTCATAATAGTAAAGATAATGTAAATAATTCTCATTTATTTTATTGTTTGTAAATGTAAGCTACAATTCAAATCACATTGTTAATTTTGATTAAAAGATAGTGCATGAGTGTAATTTTAGATTGTGGTGTGCTTCTGCTGGCTTTAGCCATATATATTTAGCAAGTTCAAGATTAATAAGCCTCTATGCTAGAATGCATTATTTGAAATTTTTGGGTAAATCGCCTTGGCAAATCGAAAACTTAAAATAGGCATTGTAGTTGGGGAAGTTTCTGGAGATACACTGGGTGTGAAACTTATGCGTAGTTTCCGTGAACAAGGAATCGATGCTGAGTTTGAAGGAATCGGTGGACCCCAAATGATTGCTGAGGGTTTTAACAGTTATTATCCAATGGAAACTTTATCTGTAATGGGGATTGTTGAGGTATTAAAAGATCTAAAAAAACTATTTGCCGTGCGAGATGGTTTAATTAACCAATGGACTCAGCAACCGGTTGATATTTTTATTGGTATTGATGCACCCGATTTTAACCTCAGACTTTCTAAAAGTATTAAAGAAAAGAATCTTCCGATCAAAACAGTTCAATACGTGAGTCCATCTGTTTGGGCGTGGCGCCAAGGGCGTGTACATGGCATTAAACAGAGCATAGATTTAGTACTTTGTTTATTTCCGTTTGAAAAAGTCTTTTATGAGCGCTATGACGTTCCAGCGGCCTTTGTAGGTCATCCACTAGCAAAACAATTACCACTCGAAAATCCAATTCAAATTGCTAAACAGCAATTGGGCCTTAATGAAAATCAGAAGTATATTGCTTTATTACCAGGTAGCCGAAAAGGTGAAGTAGAGCGACTTCTTCCTATGTTGCTGGGTGCTGCTAATATTTTGCATACCAAATATCCAGATATCCAATTCTTGATTCCGGCCATTAATGATGCCCGTAAGCAACAGATTGAGCAGGGTGTTCAACAATTAGCGCCCCATTTAAAGGCTTGCATTAATATTTTAGAAAATACAGATAGTGAATCTAAAATTGGCCGTATGGTCATGAATGCAAGCGACATTATTGCTTTGGCTTCTGGAACGGCGACGTTAGAAGCAATGTTAATGCATAGACCGATGGTCACTTTCTATAAATTGCATTGGCTGACCTATATAATTGCTAAGCTTTTGGTCAAAATTCCTTACTATTCTTTACCGAATATTATTGCGGGTAAAAAAGTTATTGAAGAGCTGATTCAGGCAGATGCTACGCCAGAAAATTTAGCAGCTGAAATAGAAAAACTAATGAATATTGAAACGGCGCAAATTCAAGTAATGCAACATTTAACCATGCATAAACAACTTATTTCAGGAAATACGGAAGATCCTGTTCAGGCTATTTTGAAATGTCTGAATAGCTAATCTTTAGGATTTTGATTGGCTAATTGCTTTTAATCCTGCTAATGAAAATTTTTTGAAATGTTCAATTAAAGCATGCAATGGCATCTGAGCAATATTTTTAAGAGGCTCAGGTGCTTGAGCATTTGGTCCAGCAATAATGAGCATCATGCAAGGTGTCATCACGCTTAAAATACATGGTAAAACCGCTGGATCATTTTCCTCTAAACCAGCAACTTGACTAATTAACTTACGAATAAGAAAAAATTTTCTCATACCTGTAAGTTCAATAAAACTTAATAAATGCTCAGAAGGTGAAAACAGTTCACGAATAAAAACTTTGCCATGCCAGACATCTTTTTCTGTCAATTTATGCAGTAAAGTTTCAAGTAGTAAACTCAATTTTTCTTCAGGAGAGTAAGTGCTTTCGACAAGTTCTAGTAAGTATTGTTCATCTAGATAGTGGGCATGTGCTTCCACCAAAACTGCTTGATATAAACCATCTCGACCATCAAAGTGATAGTTAATTGCAGCTAAATCGACATTAGCAGCGTTAGCAATTGTTTTGTTCGCTGTTTTTGCAAAACCATACTGGGCAATTAATGGTCCTGCTGCCTCAATAATTTTGGTCTTTGTTAAGTCACCATCACTTCGTCTAGATCTGGACATGTTTAAACCTAATTTTCATTCACCATAAAAGTATATCTTTTATTCAAAGATTGGAGTAATTTAAATTTAAATTGAATTTAAACTAAGAAAATTTGAATTTAATAAAGGATAATAAGATGAATAAAAAAGTGATTGCCATAGTCCTAGTTATTATAGCTCTGGTTGTCATCGGTTTTTGGGTGTGGGGATATAAGACTAAAAATCAAGAAGATAGTAATTTGACTCTATATGGAAACGTGGATATACGCCAAGTTTCACTTGCATTTGAACAGTCGGGCCGTATTGAAAAACTCTTAGTTCAAGAGGGCGATAAAGTTAAAGCCGGTCAAGTATTAGCAACTCTGAATACTAATGCATTACAAATTCAGGCAAAGCAAGCCCAAGCACAACTCAAAGCTCAACAAGAAGCTATCGTTAAACAACAAGTCGGAGCTCGGCCAGAAGAAATTAGTCAAGCAAAAGCACAACTCGCTTCTGCTCAAGCTGATTTAGATAAAGCCAGTAAAAACCTGCAAAGGTTACAAATATTGGTGAGTAGTACGGATGGTAGGGCAATTAGCCAACAAGAACTCGACTATGCCAAAAGTAATCAACATAGTGCTGAAGCAGCAGTCCGTGAAAGACAAGCTAATTTAGAATTGGTCATTAAAGGCGCTAGACAAGAGGATCGAGAAGCAACCAAAGCACAATATGACGCAACCAAAGCGAATTTAGATCTAATCAACTATAACCTTACTCAAGCTGTACTAAAGTCTCCTGTAAATGCAGTGGTGAGAGCGCGACTACAAGAAGTTGGAGATATGACCACTGCGCAAAAGGCAGTTTATACATTGGCCTTAACCGATCCAAAATGGGTTCGAGGGGCGGCCACGATTCGTACGGAATTTATCAAAAGTGATACTAACATTATAAATATTATAAGTAATTCCGTGCAATTTTTTGCAACTCAAAAGGGACAACCATTAGTATAGTACATGAGTACATTGATCCCAGTATTGGCCAGAACCAGCAAACGTGAACTACCTACCCAGATGCAGTGATCTCGATTTGCAACCAATGTACAAGTACGCTATTCCTAAAATTTTAAACCCATCTGTAAGCTTGAGTATTATCCTTATCGTTCCAATAGTTACCATGAAGTTTTATAAGAATACTCCATAATTCTTCTCTTTCCTCATCACTAAAACTTTCCGCTAATTGTCCATGATCTCTATATAGGCCCCAAATATTCTGTTCAGCATTTGAAGAATGTCCCCATTGATAGTAAAGAAATATTAAACCACTGACGATACTATTTTTTTTCCGATTTAGTATTGCAAATTGTTCCATGTTTCCAATAATAGTTGGATGACCTTCAATACCATTAAAAGCTATGATAGGCATTCCTCTATTTCCAAATGCCATAGCCCAAAATTCACCACTTTGAATGTACCCATCATTATTGAAATAGGGCTGAATAATTCCATCTCTCTTATTACTATATAGTTGTAATAGACTCCAATTAACTACCAAAAAAGTTGGTGTGTGGGTAAACTGCTCAGGTTTAATATTTTGCTGGATTTTTGCTATCCCTTTATCAATCATTTCTAAAAGATTGTTACACTCCCAAGGTGACATGCAAGTTTCACCAAAAGCTACACTATTTCCTGCCTGCAATTGTGCATCAATGCTTATTCTTGCATTTAATGACTGTTCTTGATGTTCTTTTAAATTTTCTTGACTATTCACTAATGATGGAGTTTTTACTTCAAAGTAACATTTTTTACCGCTTTTTAAGGTGATTTCAAAATCTGGAGTCTGATGCATTGAAGTTTCAATAATTTTTGTTAAGCATACGCCTTTATCTAATGCTATTGCAAAGAAATAAGCTTCCCCCATGTCTTGTACAATTTTTTCAATAGATGCAATATTTGTAAAAGCATTGATCTTATCAATTGTATTTCTTAGATTAGTACAATAATTTACTAAAGTCTGATCATTCGTTTGATGCCGTATTTCTTCAATATATTGAAGAACTCCCTCTTGTAATGCTAAGTAGGCATTACCCCCTACTTTATCGAGATCGGCAAGCTTCTTCTTATAGATAGTTAATAAATTCTCATTACACATATTTTTTCCAAGTATGGGTAGGGTGTAGCTAACTATAGCTGATATACATGTAATTATAAGTATTTAGGTCATTTTTTAAGTGTAAGGTGGAAAGAATTATTTAATAGATTCTTTTAACTTTCACTTAATGAGAGGGCTGGCAACGATTTATAAAAAAATTACTATTTTGTTTTATAATATTATAAATTAAAGAAATAATAAGGCTAAAATTAATACAGAACTAATTTTTAGCCATTTTGAGTTTACGTGTATCCCTTAATCCAGAATTCTTAATAACGGTCTTTTCTTCGGTAATTCTAATTTAGCCAATGAATCAAATGTAAGCTGATTAAAATCATTTTCTGAAATACCTATCTCATCAAGCATTTTATTTTTATCAAAACCAGGTTGTGATGCAAGTAAACCAATGATTTTCGGTAACATAACACTTTCATCACGATGAGTTTCTTCTGGTTCACTTGTATGATATCCCATTGAGGTAATTTTCATCGAGTTGCTTCGATTAACCCAATCACTAATTAGCCCCAATTTATGCGCTTTGTAATTTATAGCCTTTAAAGATGTTCTCCATGTTTTTTTATACTCAATCATGTTATCAATAGATAGATAGCGGGGAGCAGTGGCAAAGAAAGCATCTGTTGGCATTAAGAATTCTGATGAGAATTGATCAGCTTCTGTCTCAAGAATTCTGTTATCTCTCTCGATACGAATATCTTTATTGTGAGTATGCATAACAATATGCCCAAGTTCATGGGCGCAATCAAAACGTGACCTTTCAGCAGATTTAAAATTATTTACAAACATAAATGGACTGCCGCTTTCATCATCAAAGAAAGACAATGCATCAATTTCTTTAATTTCAAGTGGCAATCTAAAAACCCTAATTCCTTTTAGTTCACATAACGAAATGACATTGTTGATAGGTTGGTTTCCTAATCCCCATAAGGCTCTTAGTTCTGAAGCAATTTTTTCTGGATAATTTTGCTCGCCTAATGCCTCTGTAATATCTAAATCAGGTCGATGAAATTCTGGCAATTTCATTCTTTGAGTCAAATACTTATTAATATTCATTGCTAAAAGAGTATGGGCTTCATTTGACTTTCTGTGTTGGGCTTTGATTCGTGCAACAGAACGATAAAAAATATGTTCAGTCTGCTGAGGTTGTAATCCAACATTAGTGATGAAAAAAGAGAGTGGCAAATTCAATGCAGTACAAATAGAAGCTTGATCATTTTCATTAATTTCTTTATCAGCATCTAATAGTTGTTTTACTTTAGATGTAGAACAACCAAGTTTTTCTGCAAATTCAGAGTTGCTAAGACCACGTAATTCTTTAGCAATACGTAAACGATCCTTATTAAACACTTTAACCTCAAACCTATCCTACAAGCTGAATATCAAAATCATCTGGCTTAATTTCACTAGACGGATCTAACACAGGCTTGGTATCAACTTTTATTGGGAGTGTATTATCTATTTCACAAGCAATTCTGCAAGAGTGATTGCTAGGTAAAATGTCGATTTTTGTTTTATTTGGTGTTTGAACAAAACTGGTAGGATAAGCGATTTCAAAAGGAATCGCTGGGATATCGGTTGCTTTATAAGCTGGATGAGAAGTGGATGGGAAATATAAAATCCATGTACGCAACTTTGATCCATCATCATAAGTAGATTGATTTTCTTTAATGTTTTTTAAAGTCATGTAGCCTTTTACACACGATGCAGAAAGGACTTGATCTTGAAGTCCTAATGCTAAGTTACCACTCATAAAAATAATTTGGATATTTTTAGCCGTATTTTCAATTCTCGGCTGACTATCGTTATGAAACTCCCAAGCTGGGTCTGTTTTTCTTAGTAAAAGTGCAAGTTGTTCACCAATTTTACCCCAGCGGGAGATGAATCTAGACTTATGATAAATTGTATCTAGTCTAAAGTTCGCATCGCCAATCATAATTGCTTGTTTGATTAATTCTGGGTCAGGTAATCCTAGTTCTAAAGCTTTCAGCCGGCCACTCACACCAAAGAAGAAGTCACAGGGAGTAGGTTCTGAGTCGTTTAGAGAATCTTTGTCAAGAAGTTCAAGATTCATATTTTTAATCCAAAATAATGTATAGGTATGTCTTTTTTATAGCATCATTTGATGTTAAAAAAAAGACATTTTGTAAATTTGGTGATATATTATCTCGACAAATATCCTAATTAGCATGAACCAAAATAGATCTAAGAGTAACTATACATTATGATTTCAATAATAGATGATGCAATTCTTAACCAACTCAGAGATTGTCAAATCAAGAGTATCGAAACTATAGCAAATTACCTGGCTGACGATACTAAGCGTTCATGTCTTATTAGTTTACCAACTGGCGCTGGTAAAAGTGGTGTTATTTGTACAATAGGTCATTTTTCTAGCTTTGAAAAAATTTTGGTAGTAACACATAGACGAGCAGTATGTAATCAATTGTACAAACAATTGAAAGGTAAGTTCTTTGAAAAAATCCTATCTAGTGAAATAGATTATAAACAATTTCTAACTAAAAGAATTTTCAATCAAATTAATCATACAGAAGAAAATGGTATCTACTGTACAACTTTTCAGAAAATTATTACTTTAAGCGAAGATGAGTTATTGGCATTAAAGACTACATTTAATCTAATATTAATTGATGAAGGTCATGCAGAACCATCACCTAAATGGGGCACTGCAATTAGAGAGTTAAAAGCAAAAAAAGTAATAATAACAGCAACCCCATACAGAAATGATCTTTTTAGTTTTGACATAGATGCTGAGCATAGTTATATCTATACTTATAAACAGGCTATAGAGGATCGGGTCATTGTTACACCAAATTTTGAAACCATAAATATATCAAAATCTATAGAAGAAGCTGATTTTACTCAACTCTATGAAAAAATAAATCGTATTAAGGAAATACAGCCCGACTCTGTCTGCATTATTAAATGTAAAGAATTTAGAGATATTGAGATATTTTTTACTAAGTTTAAAGAGACTTATAGAACGATAGCTATTCATGATCAATATGAAAATAAAAATATTAAACATGCGTATAATAATGTTCCAGCTAATTTAGCTGAATTGAATTATGAGGTCTTGATCCATCAGAAAAAATTAGATGAGGGAATTGACGTACCAGAAGCAAAAATTTTAATTCTCACTTACCCTGTAGGCAGTGGTAAAGAGTTAGTTCAGACAATTGGAAGAGTAGTAAGGATATATAAGGATTATCAACCGACTGTTTTAGAAGTTTCAACAGAAAGCAATCATAGTCTATGGAACAACTATCTTGAATTTGATGAATATATCTCTAATCCACATTCAGCAAAACGTTTTTTAAATACACTAGATACAGCTCTTCTAGTAGATAATTACTTAGAAGTTTTTCCTGAACATAGTTATTTTGATTCTGGCTATAGAAAGAAGTTTAATTTTAATGAATTTGATCCTATTACCTCTTTAGAGATTCCTCTTGCTTCAGTATGTTTTTACTACAAATTAGATGCATTTAGTTTAAATGATTGTATGGATAAACTTTATTGGGAGTTTAATAGAGAGGGGGCATTAACAAAACCTAATATAGAAATAGGTGTTATTACATCAGTATGTTTTAATAATTCTAGATTCCTTAAAGATAGCTTGTTTTTTGAACCATCTTTAGAAATAATGGTGATAAAAGAAATAGGAGATATTGTTGCAATATTTGATAGTAAAGGTCGAAAATTCAATGGTAGAGATGATCTAAAAATTGGCAGAGCTATTGATGTAGATAAGTTATTTACTGTGGTTGCAGAAACGAAGAAAACCAGAACAAAACAAGCAAATACACGTGCTCTTCAACTGAGCAAGCATCGCCCTGAAAGTATTTCCTTAAAAAGTGTAGATCTAGAAGCTATAAATCATTCGCAATCCAATGCAGCATATGCAGTTACTACAGCTATAGTATCGAATATTAATGAACAAGATAAAGTTGCCTCATCTTATTACTTAGGTGTAGGCTCTGGAAGAATATGTGATCAAAAGAATTCTAAATTCTCTTATGAAGAGTTTATTGAATGGATTGATCATATAAATATTTTATTTGCAGCTAATCAACAAACAAAAAGTGCTTTTTTAAACTCTTATTCACAAGCTGTAGAGTATCTTCCTACAGAAGATCCTACGTTATGCATTTTGGATCTAACTGATATTAGTGGTTTAATAGAGGTTGGTTACAATGGTTTTAGACAAAATATAGATAATACTTTTATCTATAAAAGATACAATAGAGGTATTTCTTTCTTTAATCTATATTACCATCCTGATGATGATACGATAAATAAGTTAGAAAATTTCATAAGTTTTGAATTTAATGAAAAAAAAGAGATTCATGCTATATGTGATACTGATCTGGAATTTTTTATTGATAACCAAAAAGTTGAGTTAAAGGAAATTTTCAATAATATAACAGTGCAACTTCTATTTAGAGATGGTACAACTTTTTCACATGGCCATTTCTTTAAACATAGGTTACCTACAGAGAAAAATGAACTGAATCATAATATAGTTAATAATATTATACCTTTACCATGTTTACTAAAACCTAACTTATCTGAAAAAGATGAAGAGAATTTAGCACCTACAAACTTTAGTATTAATTCAGTTTTTCATTTAATCGACCAAATGTCTAATGTCAAAGATCCTAGTGTTAGTCTAAATGACTTAGGTCACTTTTTTGAATATTTACCAAATATAGATCTAATGCTATGTACTGACATGGGGACTGAACCAGCAGATTTTATTTTATCTTCAAAAGATAGGGTTGTATTTGTTCATGTCAAATGTGGTGATAGTTCCAAATCTCCACAATCTTCTGCGGGTGCCATTTGTGAAGTTGGAGGCCAAGCTCTAAAAAATCTGCATTATTTATTGAATAATAGCCCTTCAAGATATGGGAATATTACAAATATCCAAAAGGCATGGCCTAAATCAACTGGTAATAAACATGGAGTATGTCTAGATAGCCGTATTCGATTGTTTAATAAAGCCTTTGATCTTAGCCACTCCTTAGATGATGTAATTGAGATAATTGATAAACGCAGACAAGACCCTTTGGTACGTAAAGAAATATGGTTAGTTATTGGAAATGCTTTTTCGCACCAGCATTTTATATCTCAACTTAAAAGTCCAAGTACAGCTCTCCCTGAAACTGTTCAAGCATATCAGTTACTAGATACCTGGTTTAGTCAAACTTCAAACCAAGATGTAGATATGAAGATATTTGTGTCTCCATAAGTTGATTGATTTAAATTTGTTTTGGTAGAACAGATTTTTTGTCCTCAATCAGCTTAATGACAGCATTCAGATTTTCAATCAAAACTACCTGAGCGTTAAGCTGGGCATCTTTAGCATGAATATCTTTTTGCATTTGTGTTAGCTGATGTTTTAGGGTTTCTAACCCTTTTTCATATTCAGCTAGTTTAGCAGAAAGGCTTTTAACTACTTGTTCTTTAGAAAGGTTGGTTTGTTGTTCTACTAGAAGCTGTTTATCTATCTTAGTTAATTGATTAGATATATTTTTATTTTCACCTGTCAGTTGTTCGTTGTGCTGTTTGGATAAAGTAAGTTCGGTATCCAAGGCCTGATTATGGCTTTTTAGATTTGTAATCTCGTCTTGTTTAATCACGATGGTTTGTTGCAGTAGTTTTATTTCTGCCTGTAACTGTTGTACCTGTTGTTCATGTTTACGGTTTTCTTGGTCTCGTTGTTCTTTCACAGACTCACGATAATGTTCTAGCGACTTTTGGGCATGTTGGTACTTTTCTTCCAGTGATTTCTGGAAATTTTTATGGTTAAAAATTTCTTCTTTTAGACTAATAACTTGCTGTTCTAGTGAAGAATTTTGAATTTGCTTTTCTTGGAGCAAGGCTTTGGTATTGTGGTAAGCATCTAACTCTTGTTGAGAAGCTAATTCGAGCTGTGTCAAACGAGAGGTGAGGGACTCTATTTCATTATGTAATAAATTTACAGACTTTTCATGTTCCTGCTCTTTGTCTAATAACATTTGTGTGAGTTTTTCTACTTCAATATTAGCTTCAACTTGCAACTGTTCTGCAAGGCAATGAATTAAATGTTCAATAGATTCACTAATTGTAATTTTCTTGATTGTTCCTTTTTCTTCTTCTATTTCCAATTCTTTTAAATACTTATGTATTGTAGTTTTTGAACCAGTATTGCCTAATGCAATTCGTACAGCATCAACAGAAGGGTATTGTCCTTGAGAAATTAGAGTATCTCTAACTTTCTGTATATCACCTTTACTTAGTCCAGAACGAGCCATGATACAATTCCTACAATTTTATTATGTATTACATGGTACATAATTACATACCGAAAAATCAAATATTATGAAGAAAATTTATACAAAAATTAAGGCAGGATAAGATGTAGTTATCCTGCCTTATTAGCTTTTAGATAAGAGAATATGGTAATTTTATTACATAATTTAAAGGGGAGAAAAATAATGCTAAGTTTTGATGAATTTTTGGATCAACAGGAAGAAGAGCCAAATTATTTACTTTTAGAAGTTCCAACTATACTTTTAGGGAATATTACCTTAGAAAGTTACTGGCAAAAATATGATAGTACTTATAGCTATAGGGTTGATCCTGAAGACCCTAAGATTCCGTTGCAAAGACATGTACATATTGCCAAAACAAAACATACTGCAAATAAAAATATGCAAGTGTCATGGAATGTAAATGGCACTAGACACGATAAGGGTTCATTTAATGATAGTGTTGGTAAAAATAAAAAAGTTCGAGAAATTGCAAAGAAAGTTCTTAAATTAGATGGTGGTATTACCCTTGAACACTATACGGAAAGCGATACCGATAATACACTTTTACTTGAATGTGTATATAATACTGAAAATATAAAAATTTTATTAATTAACTAATTGATTTTTAATTAACTTTTGATAGTGAAAGATTCCTAAAAATTTAGTCCTAGCATGCTTAAAATATTAAGCATGCTAGGTACAAATATTGTTATCTATAATTGATTTCCACACTGGCATGTACAATTTCTTCATGTATAGACAAAGCACGTTTTACGATTTCTGGGGTTAAGTTATGATCCTGTGTATCAAGTGCAAGAATACTTGAGAACTTGCCTTTACCCACTTTCCAGACATGCAAATCTGTAATCTGTATCGTTGGATTTAACTCAGTAATAACTTCCCGAATTTCCTCAACCACTGGCTCTTTCATTTCAGCATCTAAAAGGGTTTTACTGGTTTGTTTAATTAAACCCCATGCCCATTTGGAAACTAAAATTGCCCCCACGATACCAAGTACGGCATCAAGGAAATTCCATCCAAAATATTTTGCTGCAAAAAGGGCAATGATTGCCAATACTGAAGTGGTTGCATCTGCAATAACATGAAGAAAAGCAGCCTTTTGATTTAGATCATGTTCATGGTGGTGGGAATGATGGTCATGGTTGTGGTGATCATGATGATCGTGGCTATGATGGTGATTGTCATGTAGTAACCATGCACAGACCAGATTCACGATTAAACCTAAAATGGCGATTAGGATTGCTTCATTATAATGAATCTGTACTGGGTTAAATAATCGTTCAATTGAGCTATAACACATCATAGCAGCAACAACCATTAATAAAATAGCACTGCTGTAACCTGCAAGAATTTCAATTTTCCATGTACCAAAACAAAACCTTTCATCATTGGCATAGTGTCGAGCAGCACGGTAGGCAACATATGCCAATCCCAAAGCAACCATATGTGAACTCATGTGCCAGCCATCAGCAAGCAGTGCCATCGAGTTAAACACAATCCCACCAAAAATTTCAGCAACCATCATGACGCCTGTAAATATCGTTGCAATCAAGATTTTTTTCTGGGCTAAGGGGTTACCCTCATCAAATTGATGAGAGTGTTGGGTTGATAAAAGATTGAGCATATTGTTATTTCCATGTTAAAATACCCCATACAGTATATTTCCATTTGGAGTAAACTTTCAATGGCTCATTTACAGCACAATAGGAAAGTCCTGAATCGTATTAGTCGTTTGCAAGGGCAAATGAATGCAACCTATAAATCGGTAAGTGAGGGTAAAACACCGTGTATAGAGGTATTGCAACAAGTTGCTGCAATTCGTGGGGCTGTTCATGGGCTAATGAACGAACTATTAGAAGACCATCTAAAAAATCATGTTCTCTCCGATAGTTACGATGAAACTGAACTGGAAATTTTTCTGGATTTATTAAAAAAGTACAAATAGGACTTGCTTTGTATTTTTTTAATAGTATTTTAACTTTGTTCAAAGATTTTGCTTGATGACCATGCTAACAGGTAAGTATTTCAGACTTATGCTCACATTTACCTTGTTGTTGTTTACTTTTACAACAACAGGTTTGTATGCATGGTTGCCTGTTATTGCTAAAAATATAGACCATCACCATCAATTAAACATTTCAGTTCAATCAGATAATCTTAGCCTATGGTCATTAGAACACCATGAGCATGATGAAGTTGTCGTAGAAGATAATAAAAACCATCATTGGACAAGCTATGACGAACCTACGTATCATCATTCCGTAAAGCCTGTTCATGCTGATGATGACTTTGCTATAGACCCTGTGTTTATTCTAAGTTTTGTCACTGCTCTTATTTTTCTGTTCCTAAAGTTATCTGAACATCAGATTCGGGTCTTTGACTTTAGGAAACGAATATTTATTTTACGTAATTCATACACCTATACAAAAGCTCTTATCGTCCTAAGAAATTGATTTTTCTATACAAAAAATAATTCTTCATTTTTTTGTATAGGTAAAGTCATGTCTAAAATTTATCAGATATTTCTTACCTGTGGTTTGGTAGTCACGGCAGCACCTGCTTTTGCAGAGCAAGATTATGTCCAACTACAACAACAGGTATTAGCAAACGATGCAATTCTCAAGAGTTTGCAGCAATCGCAGTCTGCGTATGATGTCAATCAACAATACGCTGGGCGATTGAACAATCCAACTTTTAATGTGGAACTGGATAATTTAGGAAATTCCAAGTTAAAAGAACTTGATGGTCCTACCACCATGATTGGGCTTTCTCAAGATATTCCCTTGAACAATAAGCTACAATTACGTAAACAACTGGCAGGATTTCAGGGCAGCAATAATCAGTTTGAGATTGTCAAACGTCAGGCAGAACTTAAATCAGAATTAAGGACATGCCTGTCAAACTGGTATGCTGCAACCCAGCGTGCTGAAATTTTTTCAACCGAAAGTAGTTTGTATAAGCGACAAGTCAATGTACTCACCGAAAAGTTAAAGTACGGTCGTGTGATTCCCTCTGATGTCCAGTTAAGTTCGGCATTGTCAGCAGAATCAACTTTACGTCATCAAAATGAGTTAAAGAAGATTCAATATCAGAGAAACCTTTGCTCTAAATATCTTCCTGATTTGCCAAACCAAGCCATTGAAGTACCTTTGGATATTAACTTTTCCAATCGTGTCAGTTTATTGGAACAGGAAAGTGTCTTAAAAACACAGTTGGCAAAAACGCAACTTGAATTGGCAAAAAAAGAGGCTGTACCTGATATTACATTGGGTGTTGGTGTCCGAAATTATCAGGAAACCAGTGACAAGGTATTTTTAGTTTCCACCTCAATTCCACTCGCTGTCTTCAATCGTAATAAAGGCAATATTGCCATTGCTCAAGCCACCCAAGCCAATGCGGAAACTCAATCTGTTTGGGCAAACCGTAACGCTAAAATTGAATTGGAAAATAAATCGGTTGAGATTTCAAACCTGATTGATGCAATCAAGCAATATGACAGCACAATATTACCCGCAGCTAATGAAAGTTTACGTATTGCTGAACTGGGCTATCAGGCAGGCAAGATTTCCCTATTGGAATTTAATAGCAATAAGCAAATTTGGTTGGATAAACAGTTAGTTCGTTATGACCTGTGGTTGGCTTTGCAAAATCAAATTGCAGAGATTGAAAAAAACTACGTCACCAATTTAGAGCAGGAATATGGGGAACAACATGAATAAAACCACCAATACTTTAATTGCGACAGGTATTGTTGCATTACTGATTATCCTTTGTGCGATTGCTTGGTATAAGACAGGTAATAAACCACAGGAGAGTTCAGGTGAAGCTGTAGAAGAAAATGCTGTGGTTGCTGGCGATGAAAAAGGCCCACATGGTGGACGCTTATATCGAGATGGAGATTTCTCTACGGAAGTTAAGATTTTTGAGGAAGGTGTTGAACCTCATTTACGTGTATATGGCTATTTCAAGGATAAGCCATTAAAGCCTCAAGAACTTACAGCAAATATTTTCATCAAACGTCTTGATGCGGAACAGAATATTCGCTTTGTTCCTGAAAGTGACTATCTGATTGGAAATGAAGTGATTTATGAACCACATTCATTCTTGATGATGATTAATGTTGAATATCAAGGCAAAAAGCATACATGGCAATGGGACACCAAAGAAGGTCGTGCCAATATTCCCGATGCTAGTCTAAAAAGTAGCGGACTGGAATTATTAACGGTTCAACCGATGATGTTTGAAAATAGCTTACAGCTTAAAGGTGAGCTTAAATTTCCAGACAATTTTGAGAGTTTTATTACCCCTAAAGCAAGCGGCACACTGGTTAAAACCCATCGTACCATTGGTGATAAGGTTAGTCAGGGTGACTTACTGGCAACTGTGCAGAGTCAGGATGTGATTCGTTTAAATGCTGAACGTACCATCGCTCAAGATACCTTGCAGTTTACACGTAAAAAAATGGAGCAAGAATGGGCTTTATGGCAAAAACGTGTTTCCCCTGAAATTGACTATATTAATGCCAAACGTGAATTTGATCAGGCTCAGGTTCGTGTCAATGAGTTAAGTAACATCATTAACTCGTATGGCGGTTCTGGCAACGGAATGATTGAAGTACGTGCTGCCATGTCAGGCACAGTGCTGGAAATCCTCAGTGCCATTGGTACAAATGTTAATCCATCTACCCCGATGTTTAAAATTGCCAATACCTCACAGCTTTTGGCAGTGGTGAATATACCTGCTGATCAATTTAATGTGGTGAAAGCAAGCAATAAAGTCACTATCAGGTCACAGACAGCAGATTCAGAAGAAGCACTGGGGCGTATTAAATATATCAGTGATGTGATTAACCCTAAAACTCGTACTGCTCAAGCCTTTGTTGAAATTCCGAATCAGTTTAACTGGCGTTCAGGTCAGTTGATTTCAGCACAAATCTTTGAAAGTCAATCCTTGAAACCGATGGTAGTACGTGAAGATGCACTACAAACCTATCGTGACTGGGACGTGGTTTTTCTTCGTGTTGGTGATGACTTTGAAGTTCGTCCACTTGAGTTGGGTGAGAAATTCAATGGCTTTGTTGAGGTCAAATCGGGTTTAAAAGTTGGACAAAAATATGCAGCAGGTAATTCTTATCTTATAAAAGCAGAGCTGGGTAAATCTGGCGCTTCTCATGACCATTAAAAGCAGGAGTAGCGAACATGTTTGACCAGATTGTAAAACTGTCAATCAAGAACCGTTGGTTGGTATTGATTGTATTTTTGTTTATCGGTGCATTTGGTGTTTATAATTATTTCAAACTGCCAATTGATGCAGTCCCTGATATTACAAATGTTCAGGTACAAATTAACAGCGAGGCTCAGGGACTCTCGCCACTGGAAATGGAAACTCAAGTGACCTTTCCAATTGAAACAGCTCTAGCAGGTATTCCAAATCTTAACTATACCCGTTCAGTATCAAGATACGGCTTATCACAAGTCACTGTTATCTTTAAAGAAGGTACAGATATTTATTTTGCTCGCCAATTGGTGAATGAAAGAATTCAGGGTGTTGTACCTAGTCTGCCAAGTGGTATTTCCACTTCAATGGGGCCTGTGTCTACAGGGCTTGGCGAAATCTTTATGTACACCGTTGAGAATGCACCCAATAATCCAAATCCAATGTCAGCCACGGATTTAAGGACATTACAGGATTGGGTGATTAAACCGCAACTCCGAAATGTTGAGGGTGTCAATGAGATCAATACTATTGGCGGTTATTTAAAACAGTTTGTAGTACGTCCTAATTATGCTTATTTGCGGAGTATTGGCTTAGACCAACAGGTAATTGTTGAAGCCATTTCAAAAAATAGCATGAACAAAGGTTCTGGTTATATTGAAAAAAATGGTGAGCAATATTTACTTCGTTCCGATTCTCAAATCACATCAATTGAGCAAATCAGGAATATTCCAATTACCACAAGTAATGGCTATATCCTACGTTTGAGTGATGTTGCAGAAGTATCTATCGGAAGCGAATTGCGTTCAGGTGCAGCGACCAAAGATGGTCAGGAAGTTGTACTGGGTACAGCATTTATGTTGATTGGCGAGAATTCTCGTAATGTAGCTTATGCTGTAGACCAAAAATTACAGGAAGTACAAAAGTCACTACCAGAAGGTGTTGAAGCAAAAGCGGTTTATAACCGTACCACACTGGTTGATGCAACAATTGAAACTGTTAAGAAGAATCTACTGGAAGGTGCAATCCTTGTGATTGTGGTTCTATTTATCTTTCTAGGGCATTTTCGGGCGGCACTGATTACTGCAATGGTTATTCCATTATCCATGTTGATGACCATTACAGGCATGGTCAATCAGAAAATCAGTGCCAATCTCATGAGTCTTGGCGCATTGGATTTCGGGATTATCGTTGATGGTGCTGTGGTGATTGTTGAAGCATCTCTGGCAAAGCTTGCTTTAAAACAGAAAGAGCTGGGGAGGGTACTCACTCGACAGGAACGATTTGCTACCGTATTTGATGCCACCAAAGAATCCAGAAAAGCCATTCTTTATGGTCAGCTCATTATTATTCTGGTTTATCTACCTGTGATGACGCTGACAGGTGTTGAAGGAAAAATGTTCACACCAATGGCAGCAACAGTAGTAATGGCATTGCTGGCAGCCATGATTCTCTCCATTACTTTTGTCCCTGCCATGATTGCATTGGTTACCACAGGCAAAGTAAAAGATGAAGAGTCTAAAATCATTCATGGCATTAAAAAGTTTTATAACCCTGTTCTGGACTGGTCACTTAACCATCGAATGATACTGGTTGCTTTTGTTGCAGGTTTCTTGGTCTTTAGTGCCAGTTTGTCTACTCGTCTTGGTTCAGAGTTTATTCCATCGCTGGATGAGGGGGATGTGGCATTACACGCATTGCGTATTCCTGGCACGTCTTTAACTCAGGCAATCGAAATGCAATATGCACTTGAACGAGAGATTAAAAAGATTCCAGAGGTCAAAACCATTCTTGCCAAAATTGGTACGGCAGAGATTGCAACCGACCCTGTACCACCAAACGTGGCAGATAACTATGTCATGTTAAAACCCCGTAGTGAATGGCCAAATCCAAATAAGGAAAAAGCTGATGTCGTGGCTGACATTGAACGACTTTCAAAAGGCGTTTATGGCAATAACTACGAGTTCACTCAGCCAATTCAGATGCGTTTTAATGAGCTGATTTCTGGTGTTCGTACTGATGTCGCTGTAAAAATCTCAGGCGATGATTTGGAGCAACTGTTGGAGCTTGGCAATGAAGTTGCAGATATTCTTGAAACAGTCAATGGAACTGCCGACTTAAAAGTTGAGCAAATGTCTGGTTTGCCAATGGTTTCGATTGAACTTAAAAGGGACATGATTGCCAATTATGGTTTAGATGCTGAGGATGTTCAAAATAAAGTGTCTAGCCTAATCACTGGACAAACCGCAGGCAAGCTGTTTGAAGGCGATAGAAAATTCGACATTGTCGTCAGAATGGAGGAAAGTTCTGTTAGCAATCTGGAAAAACTCTATCAAATTCCAATGCGTTTGCCAGATGGTTCAAATGTATTGTTGTCCGATTTGATTGAGTTAAAAACCATTCAAGGGCCAAACCAGATTTCTCGTGAAAATGGTAAACGCCGAATTGTCATCACTGCCAATGTGCGTGGAACAGATATAGGTAGTTATATTGCTGAAGCTCAAGCTAAAGTCGATTCCCAATTCAAATTACCAGAAGGTTACTGGATGTCTTGGGGAGGTACATTTGAGCAGATGCAGTCTGCTACCAATCGTTTGATGGTGGTTGTACCTGTAGCATTGTTATTAATCTTTACCATGATTTTCATGGCCTTGGGTAATATCCGCAATAGTTTATTGGTGTTTACAGGTGTGCCATTTGCATTAACTGGTGGTGTCATTGCTTTAGCCTTACGAGATATTCCACTTTCCATTTCTGCTGCTGTCGGTTTTATTGCTCTATCGGGTGTAGTCGTACTCAATGGATTGGTACTGGTCACTGCCATTCAACGCCTGCAAGCTCAAGGGCAAAGTCTGGTTGATGCTGTCAAACATGGTGCTTTAGAACGATTAAGACCTGTCTTAATTACGGCTCTGGTCGCTTCTTTGGGCTTTATTCCAATGGCATTAAATGTCGGCATTGGTTCTGAGGTTCAACGCCCCATTGCAACAGTGGTGATTGGTGGGATTATTTCTTCCACATTACTTACATTAATTATTCTGCCTACCCTGTATGTCTGGTTCAACCAAAGAGCCAAACGTAAAGTAGAAGTAGAAAATTTCTCTGAGCAACAGGTTTAGGGAAATAATTAAATGATGGGCATGCTGCAAGATAAAAAGTTTAAAGGAATAATGATGTGGCTTGTCTGCATCCTTAGTCTTGCATTGTGCCTGCATTTTAATACCCATGTCACTGAAACCAGTTCATTTGAGGACGCAGCTTATGTAGAGGCACATCCACATCAGCATGAAGTGAATCAACCGCATATACATAGCCACCAAGATACTTATCATGAACATTTTGTTGGTTATGGTGTCGGTCAAAATATTAGTTTTATTGTACTGATTTTCAATTGTCAAATTATTGACAGAATCAAACACTATACCTTTTTAGTGATGAATCGCATTTTTAAACCGCCAAAAAAATTAATGGATTATCAAATCATTATTTAATTTTTGGAGTTTAATTTATATGACAAGTTCTTTCTTGCAGTGGGTAAAATCAAGAAGCCGCTTAAAACTGATAGCAGTATTAAGTCTATTCCTGTTTAGCCCAATGTTATTTGCACATGGTGTTTCGGAAGGTGACAAAGGTTACATTCAGGAAATCTACGGTGTCCATATCATCCCATTTATCTATTTGGGAGCGAAACACATGGTCACAGGATACGACCACCTATTGTTTCTGGTTGGCATTATTTTCTTCCTATATCGGATGAAAGATATTGGCTTATATGTCAGTCTTTTTGCGATTGGTCACTCAATTACGATGCTGATTGGCGTGTACTACAACATCTCAATGAATGCCTACATTATTGATGCAATCATTGGTTTCTCTATTGTTTATAAAGCCTTAGATAATTTGGGTGCTTATCAAAGGTGGTTTGGGTATCAACCCAATACCAAAATTGCAACCTTAATTTTTGGTCTGATACATGGTTTTGGTTTAGCCGTCAAAATTCAGGAGTATGAAGTCCCTAAAGATGGTCTATTGGCAAATTTAATTTCATTTAATGTCGGTGTTGAACTTGGTCAGCTCATGGCATTGTGCATCATTTTGCTATTTATGACCATGTGGCGAAAAACCCCTTACTTCTTTAAAACAGCCTATCAAAGTAATGTCTTTTTGATGTTTCTTGGCTTTTTATTGGTCGGCTATCAGCTTACTGGCTTTATCACACAATAAGGATTGAACTATGTATAACACTGAAATTCCAAAAGACATTCAACTTCCATCTTCCAAAAAGTTGATTAAATCAACAGCAATTGCAGCCGTCAGTTCTGTAGTCGTATTAGTGGCATGTGTAATGCCTGCTGAATATGGTATCGACCCAACAGGGATTGGAAAAGCCATTGGTTTGGTTGAGATGGGAGAAATTAAACAGTCTTTGGCTGAAGAGGCTGAGCAGGGAATGGGTGGAAACACAGGTGGTTTTGCAGAAGAGTTTGATATTTCTGGAGATAGCACAGGTGTCTCAGAGGCAACCCAAGCTCTTGGACAAACACAAGCGAATACAACGGATTCAAATGAAAATGAACCAGTCAGAATGATACCTGCTGTGACCAAAGAATCCATCTCGATTGACCTCAAGGCTGGTCAGGCAACAGAAGTGAAATTGGCAATGCCTAAAGGTGCAAGTGTTAATTTCGACTGGAAAACATCAGGTGGTGGTTTGAATTTTGATACACATGGTGACCCAGTGAATGCCCCTAAAGATTTTTATCATGGTTATGGCAAAGGTCGAAATGAGACGAAGCAATCAGGGACTTTAACGGCTGCATTTGATGGTAAACATGGTTGGTTCTGGCGAAATCGTACAAAAGAAGCTGTCACAGTAACCTTAACAGTTGAAGGACAGTTCAGTGAAATGAAGCGGGTCTTTTAATCTATTCAAGAACGTTTAAGAGCAATGCTCTTAAACGTTCTATGGGTAAATCAAGCGAATCAGGAGAGCCGATAAAATGTTTACAGTATTAAAGAACATAACATATAGACATCTATTTCTTGCACAAGTGATTGCATTAATTGGTACTGGCTTAATTACGATAGCATTGGCTTTGCTTGCCTATGATATGGCTGGAGAAAAAGCAGCACAGGTTTTGGGTATTGCACTGGCAATCAAAATGATTGCTTATATTGCTGTCGCACCTGTCGCCTCAGCTTTTGCAGAACGTTTACCCCGAAAAAAGGTCTTGGTTGGATTAGACATTATTCGGGCATTAACAGCACTTTGCCTGCCATTTGTAACCCAAATCTGGCAGATTTACCTGTTAATTTTTATTCTACAATCCGCATCAGCAGCATTTACCCCTACATTTCAGGCAACGATTCCAGATGTATTGCCTGATGAAAAAGATTATACCAATGCCTTATCACTGTCCCGTCTAGCTTATGATTTAGAAAATATAATTAGTCCAATGTTAGCAGGGCTGCTACTGACAGTGATTAGTTATAACAATTTATTCTTGGGTACAGTCATTGGCTTCATTGGTTCGGCATTATTTGTCGTCAGTGCAAAACTACCTGTCGCAAAAATTCCTGAATTTAAAGGTGTATATAGTCGAATCAAACAAGGGGCGAAAATATATTTTAATACCCCACGATTAAAAGCCTTACTTGCATTAAACCTAGCCATTGCTTCGGCAAGTGCTGTCGTTATCGTCAATACAGTGGTACTGGTTCAATCCACCTTTAAACTGACAGAACATGCAACGACTTGGGCGTTTGGTCTATTTGGTCTTGGTTCTATGCTTTCAGCATTTATATTGCCTAAAGTTCTTGATAAATTTAATGATAGAACAGTGATGCTAACAGGCACAACCATACTGACAATTGGATTATTCACAGGCTATTTCATTCATTCCTATGCTTGGTTGTTGGCATTGTGGTTTATTTTGGGTGTGGGATATTCAGTGGCTCAAACACCAACAGGGCGATTAATCCGTAAATCAGCATCCAGTGAAAATAGAACAGCTTTATTTGCAGCACAATTTGCGTTTTCTCATGCTTGCTGGTTAATCACATATCCACTAGTAGGCTGGTTGAGTACAACCTTTGGAACATTATTTACGTTTATACCAATGGCAATCATTGCTGTACTGGCACTAATAATGGCAACGTTATTATGGTCACAAACAGATGAAGAAGCCAAAGTACATACACATGATAATTTACCATCGGATCATGAGCATTTGAAAGAACACCAAATCAATGGGCAGCATGTCCATGAATATATCATTGATGAATATCATCAAAAATGGTTGAAATAATGCTTGGCTATTTAAGTTTATTTATCAGTGCTTTTGGAGCTGCTACTTTACTACCGCTTCAATCAGAAGCTGTACTCGTAGGTCTTATTAGCACTGGAAAATATTCAGTCGTTTTATTGATTGCTGTTGCAACAATCGGAAATGTTTTGGGTTCATGTGTAAATTGGTGGTTGGGTACTCGAATTGAGCAATACAAAGATAAGAAATGGTTTCCTGTATCAGAAACAAAATTGTCTCAAGCACAAAAGCTATATCAGCAATATGGTTCACCAATATTGTTATTAAGCTGGATTCCTGTAATTGGTGACCCGATTACTTTAATGAGTGGGGTCTTAAAGGAAAAATTTAGCACATTCTTTATCATTGTATTTATTGCTAAGTTATTGAGATACCTATTCTTGTACTTAATATTTTTAGGTGTATTTCTAGCATAGTTTAGTTGTGGTAGGGAGGAAATATGGTTGTAAACTCAGACAAATCTATTCAACATTATATAGATGCTTCTGTTCGTAAGAATACACAAAAGAGTTATCAAAGTGCGGTACGCCATTATGAAGTTGAGTGGAAAGGATTTCTTCCAGCAACAGCAGACAATATTGCTCAATACCTGATTGATTATGCAGATAAACTATCCATTAATACACTTAATCAACGGCTAGCAGCACTTGCACAATGGCATATAGAGCAGGGATTTCCAGATCCCACGAAAGCATCTGTAGTTCACAAAGTATTGAAAGGTATAAAAACCCTACATCCAACTCAGGAAAAACGAGCCAAACCTTTTCAGATTGAACAACTCTACAAAGCTAATAAATGGCTAGATGAAGCTATATCCGATGCCCAAGAAACAGGTAACAGAATTGCTGAACTTCGCCATACACGTAATAAGGCATTCTTATTACTAGGATTCTGGCGAGGTTTTCGTGGTGATGAACTCACCAGACTTAAAATAGAATTTATCGAAGTGAGCCAAGGCGAGGGAATGGTATGTTATTTGCCCCAAAGCAAAGGCGACCGTCATAATAAAGGTACAAGTTTTAAAGTCCCCGCACTCAACCAATTATGTCCTGTCACTGCTTATACCGATTGGCTTCAAATCAGTGAGCTTACAGACGGGGCAGTTTTTCGTTCAATTAATCAATGGGGACAACTTGGTAAAGAGGGGCTTCATATTGATAGTCTTATTCCACTTTTAAGAAAATTATTTGCTGAAATCGGTATAGATTCACCTGAATTATATAGCTCACATTCGTTAAGACGAGGCTTTGCGAATTGGGCAACAGTAAACGGTTGGGACATGAAAATGCTTATGGAGTATGTAGGCTGGAAAAATATCAATTCAGCAATGAAATATATTGAGACTACAAATCCATTTGCTCGACTTAATTTAGAATTAAAAAACAATCATCAAAAGGAATAATAACAAGTGGTTGATATTTATGAAACAGCTTATCCACGCTTTAAATCTAGTTTAACAGCAGAAGAAGTTAAATCGACTTATACGCCAACAGACAAGGAAATGATATTGGCTTGGCGTTTTTCCACTTTGATGCCAGTCCGTATTTACTATTTGCTTATCCTAAAAACTGTACAGAGATTAGGTTATATGCCTAAACTAGAGGATATTCCAGATAGTATTATTGAACATATTAAAAATTCGGTAAAAGAACCAAGAATGTCTTTGAAATCATTAAACTTGGTTGAAAATTCAAGCAATAGACAAAAAATCGTAAATTCAATTAGGAATTATTTAAAAATTATACCTGTAAGTGAGAACACCAATATTGCAATTGAGCTAGCCGCTCGGCAAGCAGCAACAGTAAAACAAGAACTTCCTGATATTATTAATATTGTGATTGAGGAGCTAATACGACAAAACTATGAATTACCTGGCTTTACAACAATAAGTCGTACAGCCCAGACTATAAGAAGTATGGTAAATGAGGAGTATTTTAATAATATAGCTGATTTATTATCCGATGAAATAGTCACTGAATTAAATAACTTACTAATTTTGGATAAATCAAAAAATTCTAGTGGTTGGAATCAATTAAAACAGGAATCTAAAAAACCAACCAATAAAGAGGTGAAAAGATATATTGAGCATATCCTCTGGCTTAAAAATTGGATTAAAAATATCCCAGATATATCACATATTCCAGTTTCAAAACATCTCCAGTTTACGCTCGAAGCTAGGGCTTTAACCATTACCCAAATGAAAGAATTAAAACCCAATAAACGCTACGCCTTAACAGTAATTTTAATACATTCCCAGCTTAATCGAACCCTCGATGATATTGTTGAAATTCTCATCAAAAAGCTGAGAAAGTTACACTATAGTGCTGAAGAGGCTTTAAAATTATACTTTATTGAACATCAAAAACGAGCAGAAAAGCTAATTACCCAGTTAAGAGATGTATTAGAGGCATTTCAAGAAGGACAAAACAATGAAGAAAGAGGTAAGCTCGTTAAGAATGTTATCCATAGTGACCCTATGCTACTGCTTGCTGAATGTGAAGAACATATTGCATATGCAGGAAATAACTATATTCCATTTCTGATTCGTCCATATCAACCTCAGCGTCAGCTTTTGTTAAATTGCATCAGCTTACTAGAACTCAAAACCACCTCATCTGATACTTCATTGATCAATGCAATCCAGTTTGTCTTGGAGAGTCGACATAGCCATAAAAAATATCTAGATTATCCTCTACAACATGGCAGTCTAAAATGGATACCTGAAAAATGGCGTAAATTTATCTTTGAGCAGTCAGCTAAGCCATCTCGTACAATTGACAGAAAATATTTTGAACTATGTGTTCTAACAGAAATCATGCAGGAATTACGGTCTGGTGATTTATATGTCAGCAACAGTGACCAATATAGTGATTATAGAGATCAACTTATTGATTGGGAGGAATATGAGCAGCAAGCTTTAGCTTATGGTCAAATGCTGGATTTACCAATTGTTGGGCAAGATTTTATCAATCATTTGAAACAGTCATTAATCATAACGGCAAATCAAGTCGATAGTGAATTTCCAGATAATCAAAGTGTGGAACTGCATCATAATGAGATTATGATTAGAAAGTCTGCTGCACGAAATAAATCTGCTCAGTTGGAAAAGATTGATAAACTTATTTCTGAACGCCTACCTGATAAAAATATTTTGGATATTTTAACCGAAACAGAGAAATGGTTAGACTTACATAAACAATTTAAACCCATATCAGGATTTCAAGGTAAATTAGAAGACCCACAAACTCGATTCTTGGTTAGCCTTTTTTGTTATGGCTGTAACCTTGGACCTACACAAACAGCTAGGTCGATTAAAGGTTTTCACCGAAAGCAGATTGCATGGCTTAACATCCGCTATGTAACCGAAGAACGTCTAGATAAGGCAATAGTACAAGTTATCAATGCTTATAATAAATTTCTTTTACCCACATATTGGGGAACAGGAAAAAGTGCATCTGCCGATGGTACAAAATGGAATATGTATGAACAAAACCTACTTTCTGAATACCATATTAGATATGGTGGTTACGGTGGGATAGGCTATTACCATGTGTCTGACATGTATATTGCATTATTTAGCCATTTTATCCCATGTGGTGTTTATGAAGCTGTATATATTTTAGATGGTCTGATAAAAAATGAATCAGATATCCAGCCCGATACTCTCCATGGGGACACACATGCCCAAAGTGCCCCTGTATTTGGATTGGCTTACCTCTTGGGTATTAATTTGATGCCTCGTATCAGAAATCTGAAAAAGTTAGTATTTTTTAAACCAGATAAGTCCATTAAATATAAGAATATTAATAATATATTTACTGAGTCCATTCAGTGGGATTTAATAGAAACACATTTACCAGATATGCTGCGGATAGTTTTATCCATAAAAGCAGGGAAGATTACACCATCAACAATCCTAAAAAGACTTGGTACAGCCAGTAGAAAGAACAAACTATATTTTGCTTTTCGAGAATTAGGACGAGTTGTTAGAACAGAATTTCTCTTAAAATACATCGCTGATGAAAAACTACGCTCAACAATCAATGCAGCAACCAATAAGAGTGAAGAATTTAACCAATTTGTAAAATGGCTATTCTTTGGAAATCAAGGTACCATTTCTGAAAATATCAGAGATGAACAACGTAAAATTATTAAGTACAACCAGCTAGTCGCCAACATGACAATTCTACATAATGTTGAAGCAATGACAGGTGTTTTGAAACAATTACAGAATGAAGGCCACCTAATAGATGAAGAGATTTTGGCTGGCCTTGCACCATACCGCACAGAGCATATCAACCGATATGGTGACTACATCCTCAATCTGGAACAAAAAATTCGACCATTAAATTATAAGGTTAAAATTGAAAAGAAAGCCTAAAAGTTTTGCACGGAATTACTTATTATATTCATGAAGTTAGCATTACTTTTGATAAATTCCGTACGAATCGTGGCCGTACCTCGGTTCGTGTATATGCAAATGAAAAAGATTTGAGTTCCATTCATATGGGTGGTACGGCACAGGTCATTCGAGATGCTGATCCGAATCAACCTATCAATGGAAAAATTGGCTATATATCTTCTGTGGCTGAGTTCACGCCTAAAACTGTACAGACTGATGAGATAAGAACAACTCTAGTTTATGAAGTTCGAGTTTACGTAAATGACCCGAATGATCAATTGAAAATGGGTCAACCAGTGACTGTAAAAGTACCACTTGTTTCAGGTGAGAAAGCTCATGACTGATAATAATGTAGTGGTTCAAGCCCATCATTTATCGATGATTTTTAAAGGTGAAAATAAAAAGTTAGCAGATACTAAGGCAATTGATGATTTGGATATGCAAATCAATAAAGGAGAACTTACTGCTTTAGTTGGCCCAGATGGCGCAGGAAAAACAACTTTATTAAGATTAGTTGCTGGACTATATAAAGCTACTTCAGGTTCTCTGAATGTGCTTGGGTTTGATATCGATAAACATCCTCAAGCTGTGCAAGACCGTATTAGTTATATGCCACAACGTTTCGGTCTATATGAAGACTTAAGTGTACAAGAAAATTTAAATTTATATGCTGATTTACATGGCGTTCCCAAAGATGTACGCAGTCAAAGATTTAAACGGTTATTAGAAATAACGGATCTTACTCAATTCATTCAACGCCCAGCAGGGAAACTTTCTGGTGGAATGAAACAAAAGCTAGGACTGGCATGTACGTTAGTTCGTTCCCCAGAATTACTATTGCTTGATGAGCCTAGTGTTGGAGTAGATCCTTTATCAAGAAGAGATTTATGGACTATTATTGAACAGCTTGTTCAAGAAGAAAATTTAAGCGTTATTATAAGTACTGCTTATATGGATGAAGCAGAAAAGTGTGACTATGTATATATCATGTATGAGGGCAAAATTTTAAAGCAAGGCTCACCTGAGCAATTAAAAGAAATAGCACATGGACAAACATGGAAAGTAAAACTTTCAGAGCAAATTAAGGCACGGACTTTACAAGCCCAATTGCTTGGAAATTCTGTTGACATTATTGATGCTGTTCCAAAGGGTGAACAGGTAAACTTTATCAGTCGCCAAAAAGAATTATCAACAAATATTTTACCTCAGGGGCTAGTCGCTCATAGGCGATCAGCCGAACTTGAAGATGCGTTTATGATGTTGTTGCAGCAGACTCAAAAGCAAAGAAAACATGTATCTGTTCCTGAGCAGAATTTTCAATTAGAACAAAACAATAATTTAAAATCACAACAACCCGTCATTGTTGTTAAAGATTTAGTCAGAACCTTTGGCGATTTTACTGCCGTTGCCAATACATCCTTTGATGTAAAGCGAGGCGAAATATTTGGATTACTTGGCCCAAATGGTGCGGGTAAAACCACAACATTTCGGATGTTATGTGGATTGTTACCAGCAAGTAGTGGTTATCTAGAAGTTGCTGGTAAAAACTTACGCACAGCTCGTGCTGAGGCACGAGGCAAAGTGGGGTATGTCTCTCAGAAATTTGCACTGTATAGCAATTTAACTGTTTTAGAAAATTTGAAGTTTTTTGGTGGGGCCTATGGTCTAACAGGCAAAAAACTAAATCAACAAATTGATAATGCATTAGAGCAATACGATTTAAAACCTCATATTAAAAGTGGTGATTTACCCGGTGGTTATAAACAACGACTATCTATGGCTGCAGCACTGTTGCATGAACCAGAAATTTTATTTTTAGATGAACCTACGAGCGGGATAGATCCTCTTGCACGGCGTTCATTTTGGTACAGCATTGGCGAGCTAGCAAATCAGGGAATTACCATCATTATTACGACTCATTTTATGGAGGAGGCGGAATATTGTGACCGCATCGCCATACAAGATGCTGGAAAGTTATTGGCCTTAGGCTCCCCCCAACAAGTACGCGATTTAGCCAGTCGAGATAAGCATATTGGTGATATGAATGAGGCTTTTATAGCAATTGTAGAGCAAGCCCGTGCTTTAAGGCATGCTGTTTAGGAGGTCTACAATGAGCTTTGGATTTTGGAATCGATTGACAGCGTTAGTAAGGAAAGAAACTAAGCAGCTCATTCGTGACAAAAGCAGCCTCGGGATTGGTCTGGTTTTGCCTGTTATTTTAATTTTATTGTTTGGTTATGGACTTTCCTTTGACTTAAATCAGGCACGAGTTGGTGTCGTAGTTGATCAGTCCTCACCACAGATCAATCAGATTTTAGCGGGTTTAAAGGGTTCGCGATATTTAGCAAGTCAAGAGTTTCCTAGTTTACCTAAAGCAGAACAGGCCATTCGAGATGGAGAAATTGATGCCATTTTGCACTTTCCTTCAGATTTTACGAGTCAGACACAACAAGGTAATGCAAAGGCTCAACTACTATTAAATGGTACATCCACCACCATAGCAACAGCTTTGGAGGGCTATATTACAGGGGCTTTGGCTACAGCGGCGTCTATACAAGTTGATCGTGGTCAAATATTAGCAACGTCAAGTGCCATTAATGTTGAACAACGAATATGGTTTAACGAATCTGCTAATAGTACTTGGTTTTTAGTTCCTGGCTTAATGGTATTAATTTTAACTTTAATCGGTGCATTTTTAACAGGTTTACTTATTGCTCGTGAAAGGGAGCGGGGAACACTAGAGGCCTTATTTGTCACACCTGTAAGGCCATTTGAAATTGTATTAGCAAAGCTCATTCCTTATATTGTTGTCGGTATGATTGATATCGTAATCTGTATTATTGCTGCCTATTTTATTTTTGAAGTACCCATGCGCGGTTCATTATTCTCAGTCTTATCGGCTTCATTTCTCTATTTAGTTGTTTCTTTATTACTTGGTTTAACCATATCGGGTTTTGCTCAAAGTCAGTTTCAGGCAAGTCAAATTGCTTTATTGGCAAGTTTTATGCCCGCACTTATGCTTTCAGGATTTGTTTTCGATACACGTAACTTACCTTTAGTGGTGCAAATTATTAGCCAGTTACTACCAGCTACACATTTTATGATTTTAATTAAAACCTTATTTATGGGAGGTGATGACTGGAAGTTATGGCTTAAAGAATGCGGTTTTTTACTGGGGTATATTATTGTTTTGATATGTGCCGTGAACTTTTCACTAAAAAAACGGTTGAGATAAAGTTATGTGGCAAAAATTAATCACGTGGCTGAAGCACTTAAGTTTTTTAGTCAAAAAAGAATTCTTAACTATTTTTAGTGACCCTGCAAATAGAGTCATTCTATTTGTACCAGCACTGATGCAAGCACTTTTGTTTGGTTACGCCGCAACTTATGATGTTAACCGTGTGGATTATGCAATTCTAGATCAGAGCAATGGCCAAGTCTCACATGAACTCATCTCAAAATTAGATGGCTCTGGTATTTTTAAGCGTGTTGCAACACTTCAATATACCGAACAAATCAAACAGGTGATTGATAGCCGTCAGGTATTGCTTGTAATCACGATTCCGTCAGACTTCGAGAGTAAATTAAATAATAACCAAAACTCTCCTATACAGGTGATTGTTGACGGCAGGAATTCATCAACGGCAGTTGTGGCAGGTTCATATCTAAACAAAATAGTTGGACAGTTTAATCAGCAAAAATTTAACTCAGCTTTACCTATTAGCATTGAAACAAGAACATGGTATAACCCAAATCAAGAGTCTCGATGGAGCTTAATGCCTTCATTAATTGCGGCATTAAGTATGATGCAGACACTACTTTTATCTGCCTTGTCAGTCGCACGTGAACGTGAGCAGGGAACATTTGATCAGTTATTAGTGACACCGTATACGCCATTACAAATTATGATTGGTAAAGCTTTGCCGCCAATTTTTGTAGGACTGATGCAGTCAACTATTATTTTATTGATTATTTTGTTCTGGTTTAAAATTCCCCTGAATGGCTCTATTGGGCTGCTTTATTTTGGTTTATTGAGTTTTAACGTGGCTATAGTTGGAGTGGGCTTATCAATTTCTGCATTATCATTAAATATGCAACAAGCCATGCTATTTACGTTTCTACTAATTATGCCTTTGATGTTGCTTTCAGGCTTACTGACACCTGTAGAAAATATGCCAAAAGCACTTGAAATAGCAACTTACGTAAATCCTTTAAGGTTTGGAATTAATTTGGTACAACGGGTGTATTTGGAAGGTGCAAACTTTACACAAGTTCAATTTAATTTTATTCCAATGATCATACTTGGACTGATCACTTTACCTTTAGCAGCTTGGCTATTTAGAAATAGATTATCTTAATCGTATTAATGAAAAAGCCCCATTTTTAGGGGCTTTTTAAATCTACTTATGCACGTACGATCAGTTCGTAACCCGTATATTTACGAATGTTGATAACACCAATATCAAAAATTAAATATTGGCCTTTAATACCTTGTAATACACCACGAATTTTTGGTGTTTTATCTAGGTTTAGAGACTTAATTTTTTCAGGATATTGTTCAACTGGGTAAACAAACTCACGCGGTAACTCATTTTCTAGTAATTCAACTGTCTCGTTAAATTCAAGATTTTGGCTAAACTCTTCACGTATAGTTTGAATTTTAGGTGCAAACTCTTCAATTAATTGATCACGTTGTTCAACCATATTTAGAGGTTCAGCTTCACCCTTAAGAAGTTTACGCCAGTCAGTTTTATCAGCAATTAGGGAACCAAACATGGTTTCAAGTTGACCAGATAAACGACGTGATCCAACTTTTAAAATAGGTAAAGCCTGAGTTGCTCCCTGATCTAGCCAGCGACCTGGCATATGGCTAACGCGGGTAATTCCTACTTTTAAAGCACTTGAATTTGCCAAATACACAATATGTGGTTGGAAACATACACTGTGGGCAAAGTCATCTTCACGACATGTACCTAAATGATAGTGACATGTTTCAGGTTTCATAATGCAAAGATCACACTCAGCTTTCGTTTTAAAACATTTAAAACAGTGACCTTGAGAATAGGACTTCGGTGTTTTGGTGCCACAAGATGTGCAATAAATATTACCTGTCCATTCGATTTCTAGTTCTTGTCCTAAATTAAAAGGAAGATCAATTTCTGAACGGTCTAATACAAATTTGTATTCAACATTTGCCTTGGTTGTCTGTTGATCAGTTACACTAGCATCTTTTAGGCCTGCATGCATTTTATGGCAAATGCCTTGTAGTTCCATAAAGTTTAAACTCACATCTTTCAATTAAGGGTTGCAGTTATGGCTGAACAAAATGTCATCACTTCTATGCTAGACGATTTATCAAACGAACAGCCTATTCATACTGCACTTTGTATTGGCCAGAAAATTGACCAGAATAACGCAATTCAATGGCACTATTTTACCGTAACTGAGCTTTTAAGTCTGCCTTTTACTCAGCGTTATGATTTAGGTTTTGTATTGTTTGATACAGATGAAATGCAAAGCGTTAGCGATGTACATAAATCACAATTATTAGTGAAGTTAAGAGATTTATTAGCAAAACGAATTGTTGTGGTAAGCAAACGCAGTGATGAACAGCTATTACGTTCTTTGGGGTTCACGCAACTCATCGATAAAACTTCACATGATAGTGATTTCGCTTTATGGCAATTTAATATCTTGACCTACAAACATGTTCCAGACTGGTTTAATTCAAAATTTTGGGCAAACCCGGAAAACTGGAATAAATTCCGTTGGTAAAAGACTATTTAATCTCTTTCAAAATTTAACAATTTCGCTTTTGCTGTCTTAACAAAAAAACGCGTATGCTCGTGTATAAACCATACATAAGAGTTACTCATGACAAATTTAAGCAATATTGTAGAAGTTTTGGCTCAGCAAGCTTTAGGTGGGAACCAGCAAGCATCAAGTCAAGGTGGTTTAGGTGGAATTTTAGGTTCTGTATTGGGACAAATGGGTGGTAATACTTCTTCTGGTACTCAAGGTGGTCTAGGTGGAGTATTAGGTTCGGTATTAGGCCAAGTGACTGGAAATAACAATACACCTCAAGCTGGTGGCGGTGTACAAAGTTTATTAATTGCTGTAGTACCTTTAATCTTAGGCTGGGTTCAACAACAAGGTGGTTTACAGGCTGCTTTAGAAAAGTTAAAAGGTGCCGGTTTAGGTAGTCAAGTTCAAAGTTGGGTTGATCCAAATCAAAGTAATAGTGAAGTTCCAACTCAGCAACTGCAAAGCTTATTTAACCCTGCAGATGTTGAACAAGTTGCCCAACAGACTCAAGCGCCAAAAGAGCAAGTTTACGGGGCGATCGCGTCTGTGTTACCTCAGGTTATTGATTCTTTAACACCACAGGGTGAAAGTACAGATCATCAAGAAGCGAATCAAGACATTCAAAACGTGATGAATCTTGTGAGCAGTTTCTTAAAATAAGATTGAGATTAAAAAAGGCCGATATAAAAATTATCGGCTTTTTTGTTGGTACAATAAAATAAAAGGGCATAAGCCCTTTTATTTTATGCAAGATGGTTAATAACTTAGAAGTTATATTCCATCCCAGCACCTACAACAGTACGTTTGTCATCTTGAGCAAGCCAGTCACGTTTTTGTTGAGCAACAATACCGTAGAAACGTGCTTGTTTATTAATTTTGTAGTCTAAGCCCACACCGTATTGATCAATTTTACGATCTTGTTGACCATCTACAGAAGCTTTAGATGATTGGTATTGGCCTTTTACTACAAAAGGTGTTTCACCAATTCTGTAAGTTACAGCACCAACCCATGCATCTTCTTGTAAGCCTTTATATTTAGTTAGCTCATCAGTTGGTTCAGCATGTTGCCATAAACCACCTAATACAAGTCCAGTTGCGCCAAGTTTACTAAAATCGTAAGAACCAGTTACACGGTAAGCATCAGAGAAAATATTGCTAAGGCCATAGGCATTATATTTACCTTGTACGCTGTAGTTAGCAGCAGCAGCTAATGCTAAACCAATATCTTTGTTTTCGTAGCCGATAGAACCTGAAACTGAGTCACCAAAACCGTTACGTTTGTCATCGTTACCAGATGTACCTGGTGTTGGATCAGCAGGAGTTTCACCTTGTTGGAACATTACATTGAATGTTACACCAGCAAGAAGTTTAGGATCAGATTCAAAACCAATAACGTTATTTAGACGTTCTTCACCATACATTGTGTTGGTAATATCTAAAATAGTGTGGTCGTTATAGATGTCTTGGTAGTTGCCAGCAGCATTTTTAAAGTAAGAGTCAAATTTACCAACTTTTAATGTACCAACATTATTTGATTTGATACCGATATAACGGTTACGTTGACCAAGATCTGTACCATCACCATCAGCATTAATTTGCCATTCAGCTAAATAAACTGCTGATAAATTATCAGTCAATTTCTCTTCGCCTTTTACCCCAATACGAGACGCGTTAGAGTTAACTTCGGTAACGTCACTTTTACCATCGAAATTTTTGTTGTCAACTTGGTCAATGGTAACATTGAGTTTACCGTACAAAGTTGGCGCTGCTTGCACCGCGTTTACGCTTAGAGTTGCAACTGCGGCAGCGAGAAGCAATTTCTTCATTGAGATTTCTCCAAAAGGTATTTTTAAATGGCGTATGCCTAGCTAACTTTTATTTTTTAGTTGGCTTATGTACAAAAAGTTACAGAAGCTCACCAACTTGCTAAGAAGTATCTGTAAACTTTGTGACAGTGGAGTGAAGAAGAAATGACAGTTTTATGACAAATAAAAATTAGAAATACTTTATTTTCTTTTGATTTTATTACACTTTTTAAATAAAAAAGCGGAGCCTAAGCTCCGCTTTTATCTCTTCAAATCAAAGAGCTGCTTTAATTTTTTCAGCTAAGGCCTTGATTTTATCTTGATCTCCCAATTGCGCAGCATGTTTACCAAGTTGGTGAACATTTGTTGGAATTAGGTGAAAATGAACATGAGGGACGGTTTGTCCAGCAGCGGCGCCAGATAATTGCATAAGAACAATTCCATCAAGATTTAATGCTGTTTCCATTGCTTTCGCAATTTTTTGCACGATCTGAATGGTATAGGCTGCCGCTTCAGGCGGTAAATCAAGTAAAGTTACTGCAGGAGTTTTTGGAATAACTAATGCATGACCATCGGCTTGGGGCATAATATCCATAAAAGCTAGAACTTGATCATCTTCATAGAGTTTTATCGCTGGAAGTTCTCCACGTAAAATTTTTGCGAAGATATTTTGATCATCATATGCCATGTATTATTCCTTTAAATACTATTTACACTTCAATTCTTTTTGACGTTCTTTAATTGCATCTAGACGTTGCTGCTCTTTATCAGAGAATTTTGGCTTAGTCGTATGACAATTTTCATTACCATATTTTTCTTTAGCATCTTGGTCTTTAAAACAAAAACCTTTTGATGCATAAATTAAATTGTAATCGTCTTGCAATTTTTGACATTCTTGCTCAGGTGTTGCAGCTTGAGCACTGAAACCGGCAAGGGTTACCATTCCAGTGAATACTGCAACCAATAATTTATTCATGAGCTTTTCCTCAGTTAAAGGTATGAACCTGTACTCAATATAAGGTTTATTCCCAATATTTCAATGACTATTAATTACTCAAGTGTTATTAAAAATCACATTTGATCTTATAATACAAAAAAGCTTTAGATATCAATATCTTTTTTTAAATTTATTTTAAATCAATTGGTTAGGTTTTGTTTTAAATTAAACAATAAAAATATGTACATAATCAATATTTAAAGCCATTATAAAAATTTCATAGTGATGAATTAAATACATTATATGAGTAACATTGGTTCTTGTTTATGTAATCAAGTAAAATTCTCTATAACTCGTGAAATAAAAACGGTTTATTACTGTCATTGCAGTTTATGCCGAAAACAAACGGGTACAGGAGCGAATGCGGCTACTTTGGTCAAAGAAAGCCAATTTAACTGGCTATTTGGAAGTGAACATGTTTCTACCTATAAAAAAGAGACTGGTTTTACCTCATCGTTTTGTAATAAATGTGGTTCACCCGTACCCAATAAAATTAATGGTACAAATTATATATGGATACCATTAGGGCTTTTGGAACACTCATTTAATCCAGACTTAAAGCTTAATTTTTGTATAGAGTCAAAACATGAATGGGTCGTGCTAGAAGATGCTCATAAAAGTTTTGTCCATTTACCTGTTCTTGAAGAGTTCTTAAAATACTTTGAATAACAGCCTTTAGTTTTTATATCTTTAATACTTCTTAAGTATTCTTTACATAAATGCTGTGTGTTCACTGTTGAATATATCTGTCATTTAATTAAGCATGAAGTGATATAACTTAAAAAGGATGAATCACATGATAGATGAAGAAAAGCCTTTAAATTTTGAAGATGATGACGAGCCTCTTGATTTTGAAGATGAAGAATTCACAGATGATAAAAAAGAGGATGAAATGTATAACTCGATCACTAAGGATGGATCTAGTGTTGATCCTGCTGATGATGGTACACGACATATTCGTCCAGAAGATGGTGATCCGATAGAACTTGATGAATAAGTGCATCAGTTTAAAAAAGATTAGTCTTTTTAATCTTTAAGTATAAGTGTAATATCCGAGCGCTGTCACAAACAGCAAAAAAGTCCTGAATGATCAGCGCAGAAAATCAAAAGGGTAAAGCCTGCTTACAAAGCGGGCTTTTTTATTTTTATAAAATTTTAGAGGACTAAACTTGATCTATGGGTGCTGTAAAAGCTTATTATTTTAAAAAATATTTAGATATCTTTGATGAATGACTAATCAATGCTCCTATTGTTTGTAATGAGCATTTAAAAGAAGCACAAACGTAAATAATAAAAATAAAAAAAGTAGAAAGATCATGAGTTGAAACATATCGTTAAATTATTTAGGTATTTTACACAATTTAACATTTTATGCAAATTAGTTTACATTTCATTAAGTTTTGTTAAAGCTTTGATTGAGGCTTAATCGTTTTGAAAATGTGACAATTGAAGGAGAATTTGTTAGATTGTTTGATTTTTATTATAACAGGTGAGCCAGATGAAGAAATTTTTATTTGTCCTTATTGCTGGATTTGGGCTAGAAGGTTGCACATCATTGACGCAAAAAGCTGATGAAAATTATATTACCAAGTCTCCCATTACGCCGGTTAATACTGCATTTAATGGAACAAAAGTACTTGAGCATGGAATTTTTACTGAGCAGGATATTGCTGATATGCCTGAGCATTCAAATATCAATTCACGTTACAAAATGTCATTTTAAGTCACTACTTAAAAATTAAAATTGAATAGTTAGGCTAAACAATCTAGTAAATTAGCTGAAATATAAAGTTTACTAAGATTGTATTTAATAATGACTATTCAATATAAACTATCAGCTTGGTAGTTTTTAAAAAGATAAAATGTTAAATTTTAATCATTGAAAAAATTGGTTTTATAAATGAAAAATATCATTATTTTAACTTCAATATTGTTATTAACTGGGTGTGCTATTAACTCTAAATCATTATCGCCAGTGAAAAGCGGTGATGATAAAACTATTGTAGAGGCTGAAAAATATAAGCAACAATATCAAAAAAAGATATTTAAAATTTGGGATGTGCCACCATCTTCTGTAGGTATGAGCGCTAGCGTTAAAGTGTTTTTAAATGATAGTGGTGAGATTGAGCAAATTATTTTTCTAGATAAAGAAGATCCAAAGTTCAAATCAAGTATTGAAAAGGCAATATGGCGTGCAAGCCCATTTGTTTTGCCTTCTAATCCTGAGGTAAGAAAACAGATAAGAAAGTTCAACATCAAGTTTGTGGCAAAGTAAATTTTAAGAACACAAATTTGACTTTTTATTTATAGAAAACCACCAATTGGTGGTTTTCTATATTTGGGATGTAAAATTATAAACAAGATAATTATTAACCATTCTCACTTTAATTACTGTATCCTCATATTCTTTAAAAAAATAAATTTATAACTTTATTTTATTAATTATTTAAAAACTAATCATTATTTTTTATCCACTTTTTCTTTTATGGTTAATTCATCAAAGAAGAGGAATGAGCCATGTTGAATCAACATGAGATAAATTTAAAACAGTATCAAAATAAATCTTTAAGTTATTTGAACAGCACAGCTCACTCTGAAGGGATTGAGTTTGATAAGTTTATTAAAGAGATTGAGAAATATTCAAATGCTGTCGTTTTAGATTTAGGTTGTGGTGGTGGCCATGTGGCTTATAACGTTGCTAATCATGCCGATTTAGTTTTTGCTTACGACTTATCTCATGAAATGCTTGATACTGTCTCAAAAGCTGCCAATGATCGAAAAATAAAAAATATTTTTGTACAACAAGGTATAGCCGAAGATATGCCGTTTACTGATGAACAGTTTGATGTAGTGATTAGCCGCTATTCTGCCCATCACTGGCAACATGTACCAACGGCGATGAAAGAAATAAATCGTGTTTTAAAACCTAATGGTACGGTTATTTTTGTTGATATTATCAGCTCAAGTTTTCCCATTTTAGATACGTTTTTACAGACTATAGAGGTTATTCGAGACCCAAGTCATGTAAGAAACTATAGTATTAAAGAATGGGTTTACTTTATAGAAGATGCTGGTTTTGAGTTAACTACCTTAGATAAACAGTCACTCATGCTAGATTTTGATAGCTGGGTGCAGCGTATGAAAACTCCTGAAGATCAAATAAAAACACTTAAGTATCTACAAGAGAATGTATCAGATGTGGTCAAAAAATATTTTAATATTCAAAAAGACGGGAGTTTTGAAAGCAAAGTAGGATACTTCGTATTTAAAAAAATATCTTTCTAGTCTGCTTTTAGGTTCAATGTTTAAAACATTACAAATCTTCAAAACTAATCAAAATCTTATTTATATTTTAAAACTAAGTATAAAAAAGCCCTTTATGTAAGGGCTTTTTCCTTTTTAAAGCTCAAATTTTTGTTGAACGTTCACTTAGCCATGCTTCTAACTTTGGCCAAAACTCTTGAGAACTTGCTTGGCTTGAAATTAGTCCCAAATGACCACCTGGAATAAGAGTAAATGTAACATCTTGGCTACTGGTTAAATGGCTTAATGGTTGAGCTGCATCCGCCGTAACCAATTGATCGCTACGACCTGCACCAACCAAGAGAGAACAGTCGATATTTTTTAACTCAATTTTTTTATCTTTTAATAAAATAGAACCTTGCTTCAACGGATTTTGTAGCCAAACATTGAATAACATGTCCTGATTAATCCCTCCTGGATAATCAATCATATTATTTAAAAAACTACTTAAAGTGGCATGTTCTTGTACAAACTGAAGGTCATCAAGGTTTTTCATTAATTGAACATGACCATCGAGCCAACCTTTAGGGTCAAGAATTTTAAATCCTAGAGAATTTAAAATACCAGGTGTATGAATCAAACGCTTCGGTAAACCTGAGTAGATACGTTCCTGTAGCTTCTTATTGCGAGCAATAGTGTTATTTATGGTTCGGTAGAGTTTTCCAATATAACCAGAAGCATAACTATCAATTGGACTACCTAATACTATAAGGTTTTTGACATAGTTTGGTTGATTATGCGCTGTATATAAAGTAACGAATATACCTGCCATGCTCCATCCGTGTAGAGAAATTTGGTCACTGCCTGAATGGGTGCGAACAAGTTCTATAGCTTTAGGAATAAAATCCTCTATAAATGATAAAAAGTTAAGATGTCTATCTTTAAAGCCTAAACGCCCCCAATCGACAAGGTATACATCAAAACCTGCATTTTGGAAGTATTTGATAAGAGAACGATATGGATATAAATCATAAATCGCCATATTAATGGCTAAAGGTGCCACAAATACTAATGGTTCTCTAAAGCTCTTTTCTGTAGCTGCATAATAACGAATACGGGTTTGGTTGAATTCACCAATCACTTCAAACGGAGTGCTTTGTGACAATACTAATGTTTGAGGACGAAATAGTCGGGTAGAGAGGTGCTTGATTTGACTTTGTTCCGAGACAAGGGACTTTAAGCGTTTCATCTTGTTTTACCAACTATACTAAAGATTGATTGAAGTCTAAGCGATAATTTTCAGGTTTACCTTGACCTTAAATACCTTAGGCACTCAAAATGATGATAGTTTTTAGTACATGACCAGTAAAGGCGAACATTTAATGAACCAGTCTGATGATTTAGAATACCAACTTGATACTTTAGCCATTCGTACCGGACACACTCGTAGTTTTGAAGGTGAGCATGGCGAACCAATTTTTTTGACTTCATCTTTTGTATATGAAAACGCTGCTGAAGCAGCTGCAAAATTTTCTGGTCAGGTTCAAGGAAATATCTATTCTCGTTTTACTAATCCGACTGTATCGATGTTCGAAAAACGCCTAGCAGCTTTAGACGGGGCTGAGCGAGCGGTTGCAACAAGTTCTGGAATGGGCGCAATTTTGTCAGTTGCAATGGCATATTTAAAAGCGGGTGATCATGTTATTTGCTCAAGAGCAGTATTTGGTTCAGTCGTTGCCTTGTTTGAAAAATATATTGCCAAGTTTGGTGTAGATATTACATTTGTTGATTTATGTGATTTGGATGCATGGAAAAATGCAGTACGTCCAGAAACTAAACTTTTATTTGTTGAGTCACCATCGAATCCATTAGCTGAGATTGCGGATATTCAAGCACTTGCAGATATTGCCCATGCGAAGGGTGCCTTACTTGCAGTTGATAATAGTTTTTGTACGCCAGTTTTACAGCAACCATTAAAATTTGGTGCAGACCTTGTGATTTACTCTGCAACTAAATATTTAGATGGACAAGGGCGCGCATTAGGTGGGGCTGTTGTCGGTAATCATCAATTGCTAGAAGAAGTTTTTGGTGTTGTTCGTACACTTGGACCTTCTATGAGTCCGTTTAATGCGTGGGTGTTCCTAAAAGGTCTAGAAACTTTACGCTTACGTATGAAAGCACACTGTGAGAGTGCTCAAATTCTTGCAGAATGGTTATCTACTCATGAAAAAATAGAAAAAGTTTACTACGCAGGCCTTTCAGCTCATGAAGGACATGAACTTGCTGCAAAACAGCAAAAAGGTTTTGGAGGGATTGTTTCTTTTGTAGTTAAAGGTGAGCGTGAAGGCGCTTGGAAAGTAATTGATAACACCAAATTTATTTCTATTACCGGTAATTTAGGTGATGTGAAATCAACGATTACCCATCCTGCGACCACAACGCACGGCAAACTTTCTGCTGAAGCAAAACAAGCAGCAGGTATTCAAGAAGGTCTAATCCGTGTTTCGGTTGGTTTAGAAGATATTAACGATATTATTGGTGATATCTCACGTGGATTAGATTTAATCTAATTAATTTATATATTTAAGACTAAGCTATACTTATTTTAGTGTGGCTTTTTATTCATAGCGTTGTTACTTACATACAACGAATGAAATAAAAAGACTACATTTTGTTATAAATGACTCTAAAATCACAACGTATAAAAGTTCTAAATTTAATAAAAATAACAAAGTGAGTTTTTTAACCATGCTTAAACCTATAATTATATTAGTCGCTATAGGGGCAATTGGTTTGGTTGGATACAAAGTATTTGCCCAAAAGGACGAACCGACTCAGATTAGCGAAACTGTATTGTTAATTAATGATGCGAACAAATCAGTTGAAGATGCAGATCATTCCATAGAAAAGGCAAATGCCTCTTTTCAAAAAATGCCTTTAAATGAATACAAACCGGACAATAAAAACCTTCAAGCTTCACAATAGTTTCACTTAAATTTTAGAACTGGCTCTAAGCGTAAAAAGTTTTACACAGAAAACTTTAAACAGATAAGTTAGCGAAAATAGTTTCATAGATAGCAATAGAAAACATTAATTTATTGTGTCAGAATTACAGATTAATTTTGATTTAAACGTAATGACCTCAATGATCTTTGTGATGAGTTGAGTGACTAAAAGAGTTTAAGTTCTGAAGTGTTATGTGACTATCAATTATATTTGATAGAGATACGGAGTTAGGTTTATGAATATCAATATGCTCATGCAGCAAGCGCAGCGCATGCAAAAAGATATGGAATCAAATATAAAAAAGGCCAAAGAAGAGCTTGCTCAAACTGAAGTACACGCTGAAGCGGGTGGTGGTTTGGTTAAAGTAACCATGACTGGTCGTTATATCGTAAAACGTATCGAAATTAATCCAGAATTGCTTCAAGATGAACCAGACATGATTGAAGACTTAATCGCAGCTGCGGTGAATGATGCTGTGCGTCAAGCCGAAGTAGTTTCTGAAGAAAAAATGCAAAAAGCTAACTCTGGTATGGGTTTACCTCCTGGTTTAGCGGGCATGTTCTAAGGAAATTCAGTGTTTAGTGATAGATTTGAACAACTCGTTCAAGCTTTACGTATTTTGCCTAGCGTTGGACCGAAGTCGGCTCAACGTATGGCTTTACATCTTTTGATGAAAAATCGTGAAGGTGCATTTGCTTTAGCGCATGCTCTACATGAAGCATCAAGTTATATTCATGAATGTAGTGTTTGCCACTCTTTAACTGAGCACGAAATTTGTGATATTTGCGCTTCAACAGAAAGAGATGATCAACTGCTATGTGTGGTTGAATCTCCGGCAGATGTTATGGCAATTGAACAAAGTGGTAGTTTCCGTGGTAAATACCATGTATTGGGTGGGCATCTTTCTCCATTAGATGGGATTGGGCCAGAGGAAATAGGTATTCCTTACCTAATTCAACGCTTAAGCCAAGGCACTATCGAAGAAGTCATTTTGGCGACTAACGCCACTGTAGAAGGTCAGGCGACAGCGCACTATTTGGTTGAAGCGACGAAACATTTACCTATTCACATGACACGTATTGCTCAAGGTGTACCTCAAGGTGGTGAGCTTGAATATGTTGATAGTCATACATTAAGTCAAGCGGTGCATAACCGTATGCGTATGAAATAAGTACTTCGGTGCTTATTTTAAAGATTTTTTAAAATAAAAATTGTATTATTAAAAAATCTTTTTAAAAGACAAAAACATATTTTTAAAAAATTACTGAGTGAATATATAAATTAAAAAAGCCGTTAGTAAAAATAAATTTTTATAAGGATCTTAAATTGAAAAATTTAAAATAATGATCAAAAAATTATCTCTTTTTGGGAAAATTGTTCAAAAATAGATTATTCATCATGGATTCAGTAGCATTTTTCTATTGCTATGTTATATATACCAGAGTTTAAAGCACTCTTTGCAGTTACTTGAGAAAGCATGTTTCAGTTTATCCAACAGCAAACCGAATTGGTTGATGTCCTTCAACAAATGGATCAATGTTCAACGTACGGACTTGATACAGAATTTATTAAGGTTGATACCCTTTGGCCTAAACTTGGAGTATGTCAAGTTAATGTTAACGGAAATGTATATTTGCTGGATGGCGTGTCGTTAGACTTAAGAGATTTTTGGAAAAAAATCTTTGTTGCTCAACAAAATATTTTTCATGCATGCGGTGAGGATATTGATTTAATCTATCACTATGCTGATGAACAAAATCTATTAAATGTTTTTGATACCCAAGTTGGACTTTCTTTTTTAGGGCATGGTTTACAAGTCAGTTATCAAGGTGCTTTAAAGCTTTGTTTAGAAATCGACATTGAAAAAGACCAAACTCGATCAGATTGGTTAGCAAGACCTTTGTCACCTCAACAGTTATGTTATGCTGCAAATGATGTCCTATACCTTATGCAGTTAGCAAACCATATTAAGGACCAGCTTAAGCAAAAAGGTCTTTATGAGTGTGTTCTTGAAGACTGCCGCAGTTTAACCAAAGAAATTATTAGTGAAACACCAACACCATTACTCTATACAGATGTAGGTAATTATCGACACTCACGCCGTCAATTAATGCAATTGCAAAATTTAAGTGAATGGCGTGAACATATAGTTAAAGCAACCAATCAACCACGTAGTTTTATCCTTAGAAATTCTACAATGATTGATTTGGTTGAAAAAAATCCACGTAATAATTTCCAGTTATCACAAGTAAGAGATATCCGTCCCAATGTTGTTCGTGAATATGGCAAAATTATTCTGGATCTTTTGAAGGATTTACCACTAGAAGGGCAATGGCCAGCTAAAATTGCTAAACCTTTTAAAATTACATCAAAAGAAACATTAGATAAAATGGATGCATTAATTGCAAACGCAATAGAGCAGACTTCCATTCCGAAAGAAGTTTTACTTCGTAAGAAATGGTTAAATGCAATTCATCAACATGTACTTTCTAAAGGTGATGAACAAGACTTACCTGACTATTTGTTAGGTTGGCGCTATGAATTACTCACTAAACCTCTTATTGAGCTATTTACAGAAGAGAAAGCAAGTCTCTTATTTTAAATTTAAATAGGTGTTTTTAGTTTAAATGCACTTTGTATTTAGAAAATATTTTATTTGATTAATATTTATTCAACTTCTTGTATTTAATCTTGCTTTAAAAATAAGCCTTTTTATAAGGCTATCTTTATAAACTTAAATTTTTGTTTAGTTATACTTTATATATTTAGGTTGTTTTGAAGTTTAAATACTATAAATATGAGTTCATCTTAATTTTATATGATTATGCTGAATTAAATTAATTTTATGCGTGAGAAAAATTCAATTGCGTATATATACAGGTCTGTATATTCTTAGCAACAAGAAAAACAATTTCAAAATAAACAATATATAACTATAAGTTTGTTTCGGTGCAGAAATATAGAGGCCTTCTCGGGGAGAGGAGGCCTCTAATTTTATATATAAATTCTTAAAAAGTTTTTAAAATCAATAATAAGTTAATATTGAGATTAATTTTTTATGCTATAAATGAAAGTTACTAATAACTAGAGAGATAAACATGACTAATAATTTTAATGCTGAACAGGCAAGAAAAAATGCTAAAGATGTCAAAATAGATCAAGCAATATTGTTGGAAAAAATCTTATCTGGAACTGAAGAAGTCTCGAAAGAAGGTAAACGTCGAGCAGTGTTTCAATTTCCAATAGATGCTTTGCATCCTGAACATATTACGCAAGTAGAGGAAGAGCTAAAGACAAGAGGTTTCAACGTTTCAACCAATATTGATCAGTCTGGTACAACCGTCAATATTGAAGTCAGTTTCTAAGCTTTAATCTATTCAAACGCCCATAGATTAGGGCGTTTCTTATAATTTTTTACAATCTAAATTTATAAAAATCAATATATTGTTTGACAGTCTTATCCTTCTTCTGTAGCTTTACTTTTTGAGTGGAATATGGATATGAACTTCCAAACAATACTTTCATCTTTCAAAAATCAATCGACTGGTACAGATGCATTTAAAAACTTAAAAAATGCGTGTGAGCAGTATCTTAAGCAATCCTCAAATTTAAATGAAAAAGCCGCAGCTTATCTTATTTATGGGTTTGCTCGTAGTTATGTCATCTTATATGAAGATGAAGCGGTAACTATCGAGTTTGCACAAGCTTCTAAAGAAGCATTAATGAATTACATGAATCATTTAAATGAAGCCTTACTTACTGAAAACCATAGCACAATTTTGAGTGCCTTAAATCAGGTGAGTAATGACTATATGCAGGGCTCAAGAGTCTTTTAAAACTTTTGATTAACTTATTGATAAGATACTTCTTTAGTCCTTAACTTAACTAAAGAAGTATCCAGTAATAATTTTAATGTGATTTTTTCTTGCCGCCACCATCTTGTTTATTGACAGTAGACCATGCGATACGTTCAGCTTCTTCTTGAGAATGACCTCTATCTACTTCACTCTCAACAATATGTTTAGCCTGACGCTTTTGTTTTGCTGTGTAAGATGATTTGTCGCCACGAGACATAGCAAAGACCTCCATATTTTCTTTTAAGATCTTTTATTATTGAAACACATTCGAATTTAAAATCAGTTAAATAATGTCTTATCGTGTATGCATACTTTGAATCTTTTTTAAATCTTATTTTAACTTTTATTTAAATTAAATTTATTATTTTCAATGTGTTAAGATAAATTTAATTTGTTTAAGACTAAGTTTATTGTTTTCAAAATGTAATTTTTTCATTTTATAAAAGTTGATAAAAAGATTTTTTATGTAAAATTAATACGTTAATAAAGGTTGGAAAATTTAAAACTTTAGAAAATTAAAAGTTATTTATCGACCTTAATGATTGTTGTGAGTTAATATTTCGCGAGAAAAGAAAAAACGACTGATGCGTAAACAAACCTGCGTGTGTCTGTTGTTTTTTTTCATGTATGCTGTCCTTAGTTCAAGAGTTGATTTGAAATGCACTGTGATATTTATAGATCGAGCAAAAAAGATGAAATGTACATTTATATTGCTCGTCCAAACTATCCTGATGATGCGGAGCAAGCTGATCCGTTTGAAAAAGTTCCAGAAGCTGTTTTACAAGCATTTGGTCGTGCAACGTTTGTCATGCATTTAGAATTGGCTCCAACACGTAAATTAGCGCGTGTAAATGTTTTACATGTTCTAGACTCATTACAAACAAAAGGTTTCTTTATTCAGATGCCGCCTGAAGGGTTAATTAACCCAAATGCAGTTGAACCAGAGGGCTTACGTGGTGCGTGAAGATCAAGCTGGAGTTCTAAATCAATTACTTTCTTCTCTCGATGCAGTTCCTGAGGAGATCATTGCTTTAACAGCTTATGGCGTTGGCGCTATTATTGCTTTGTGGTGTTGGTGGCGTTTAATGCGCCGCCTACCTGCTACTTTTGGCGCAATAAGCTGGTTAGTTGTTTTTGCCATTTTGGTGACACCAACCGTTTCGGAAGGTCCTAATGCATCTGTAGCTCCAGCTATTTTTGGGCTATTGTTTGGTGTGTTAACTAAAGACAGTCCTTTAATCTGGTCAAATTTATCCTTAATTCTGTTTGTAATCGGTCTAGGTTTGCTTATTGGCTATTGTTGGTCAAAATATACAACAAACAAAAGCATGCGTTCCATCTAACCATTGAAATAGAAAAATAAGGTCTCTACATGTCTGCTGATACCCAACATTTTACCGGTACAGATCAATATATCGCGACTGATAGTCTTAAACTTGCTGTAAAAGCAGCCCGCGCTTTGCAAAAGCCTTTATTGGTTAAAGGTGAGCCGGGTACAGGTAAAACTTTACTTGCTGAGCAAGTGGCAGAAAGCCTCGGTTTAAAACTCATTACTTGGCATATCAAGTCAACAACTAAGGCACAGCAAGGCTTATACGAATACGATGCTGTGTCTCGTTTGCGTGATAGTCAACTGGGTGATGATCGTGTTTACGATATTAAGAACTATATTAAGCCCGGTAAACTGTGGGAAGCTTTCACCAGTGAAGAGCGCTGTGTGCTTTTAATTGATGAAATTGATAAGGCAGATATTGAGTTTCCAAATGACTTGTTACATGAACTTGATAAGATGTCTTTTTATGTTTATGAAACAGGCGAAACGATTACTGCTACTCAACGTCCAATCGTAATTATTACTTCAAATAACGAAAAAGAATTACCAGATGCGTTCTTGCGTCGCTGCTTCTTCCACTATATTGAGTTTCCAGATGAAGCAACGATGCGTGAAATTATCTCGGTACATTTCCCAAATATCTCTGCGACTTTGGTAAATGAAGCTCTGCAAGTTTTCTTCAAACTCCGCGAAATTCCTAACTTAAAGAAACCCCCATCTACATCTGAACTGATCGATTGGTTGAGTCTGCTTATGGCAGATGATATGCCAGAAGATGTACTACGTAATCGAGATACATCAAAAGCTATTCCACCTTTGTATGGCGCACTCATTAAAAACGAACAAGATGTGCAACTGCTTGAACGTTTGGCTTTCATGTCGCGACGTTAAAGGAGGGAATAACCCATGTTTGTGCGGTTATTTTACACCTTACGAAAATATGGTGTTCCAGTCACGACCCGTGAATTGATTGACTTAAATCGTGCGGTGAGTGAAGGTTTAGTTTTTGCCGATCAAGAAGAGTTCTATCAACTTGCTAAAACAATTTTAGTTAAAGATGAACGCTTTTTTGATAAGTTCGATCGTGCCATGAAAGATTACTTTGATGGCATAGAAACCTTTGATATCGATGAATTACTCAAGCAAGTCCATAAACTACCAAAAGACTGGTTCGATTTAGAGCTTTTAGAAAAGCATTTAACACCAGAGCAAAGAGCTGAGCTTCAAAAAGCGGGTTCTTTAGAAGAACTGATGAAAATGCTAGAAGAGCGTTTACGTGAACAGCATAAAAAACACCAAGGTGGTAACCGTATGGTTGGCACAGGTGGAACTTCACCTTTTGGGGCTTTTGGTGACCATCCGGAAGGCGTCAGAATTGGTGGGCCGGGCCGTAAACGTTCGGCGGTTAAAGTTTGGGAACAGCGTAAATACCAAAATCTAGATGATGACCAAGTTCTTGGTACTCGCCAAATGCAAATTGCTTTACGACGTTTACGCAAATTTGCCCGGCAAGGAGCTGCCGAAGAGCTAGACGTTGACGGAACTATTCGAGAAACAGCCAAGCAAGGTATTCTTGATGTTCAAATGGTGCCAGAGCGTCGTAATCGAATTAAAGTACTCATGTTATTTGATGTGGGCGGTTCAATGGATGCTCATATTGCTCAATGTGAAAAGTTGTTTAGCGCGGCTAAAACTGAATTTAAAACACTTGAATACTTTTATTTCCATAACTGTCTTTATGACTATGTTTGGAAAGATAACTACCGAAGAACAGCGACTCGCATGAACACATGGGACTTGTTTCATACCTATGGACGTGACTATCGTGTAATTGTCGTAGGTGATGCCAGTATGGCACCGTATGAGCTGAAATCGGTAGGTGGCTCGGTTGAGTATATGAATGATGAAGCAGGTGAAGTTTGGTTACGTCGTCTGCGTCAGCATTTTGATAAAACAGCATGGTTAAATCCTGAAACAGAAGGGTATTGGCATTACACCCAAACAATTGGTTGGATTAAAGAGATTTTTGAAAACCACATGTACCCCATGACTTTAAAAGGTATTGAAGATTTAACGCGTTACCTTTCTCGATAAACTTGATAACTTTAATAATTTAAAAAGAGGGATGATATGCAACATCAAATTAATGGTATTGCTTTACCAAATGAGCAAGGATTTTTTGGTGAGTATGGAGGGCAATTTATTCCTCCACATTTAAAAGAAGCAATGGATGAAATTAATGTTGCTTATGAAGAAATCCGCCATACACCAGAGTTTCAAAATGAATTATCAGATCTCTTTGCAAATTATGTAGGTCGTCCAAGTCCTTTATTTCATGCAAAACGCCTTTCAGAACAGTTAGGTGGTGCACAAATTTATTTAAAGCGTGAAGACTTAAACCATACGGGTGCTCATAAAATTAATCACTGTTTAGGTGAGGCTCTTCTTGCTAAGTATATGGGCAAAAAGAAAGTGATTGCCGAGACGGGTGCGGGTCAGCATGGGGTTGCTTTGGCAACAGCATGTGCTTTAGTGGGTATTCCATGTGAAATCCACATGGGTCAAGTCGATATTGAAAAAGAACATCCAAATGTGGTCAAAATGAAAATTTTGGGTGCTCATTTGGTATCGGTAACTCGTGGTACAGCAACCTTAAAAGATGCTGTAGATAGCGCATTTGAAGAATATTTAAAAGACCCTAAAAACTTTATTTATGCCATTGGTTCTGTGGTTGGGCCGCATCCATTTCCAAAAATGGTTCGTGATTTTCAATCAATTATCGGTAATGAAATTAAAGAACAGACGCATCAACGCTTTGGTAAAAATCCAGATTATGTGGTGGCATGTGTGGGTGGTGGTTCAAATGCAATCGGTGCTTTCACAGCATTTTTAAATGATCCAGATGTAAAACTTGTTGGAGTTGAACCCGCTGGACATGGGCTAGACACAAATATGCATTCGGCAACCCTAACCTTAGGTAAACCAAGCCAAATTCATGGTATGGCTTGTTATGTCCTCGAAAATGAGGCTGGTGAACCTTTGCCGGTGCATTCTATCGCTTCTGGATTGGACTATCCTGGTGTTGGGCCACAACATAGTTTCTTAAAAGATTTAGGACGTGTGGAATATAGCACTGCAACAGATCAAGAATGTTTAGATGCGTTTATGACCCTATCACGAGTTGAAGGTATTGTTCCTGCACTCGAAAGCTCACATGCGGTGGCTTGGGCAATTCGTGAAGCGCCAAAGCTGCCGAAAGAAACCATGATTGTGGTAAATCTGTCGGGGCGCGGAGACAAAGATTCAGACTATGTTGCAGAAAAGCTTAAGCTTTAAGTCAACTAAACAAGAAAAGCGGTCAATCATAAGGGCCGCTTTTTTGTTTTAGAGACTATAATACTGCTACTTATAAACTTCATTATTTCTTAACTAAAAAAAAGTATTCTAATTTTAAGCTGAGATTATTACAGATTGAGATGTAAAACACTGGTTCACAAGGCAAAGCGTTGCGTTGCTTTGTCTCACTCAGTAGAATAGTCACTTTGCAAAATTTGCCTTTGGAGACGCCTAAGTGGAGCGACCGACGATTAGCCCTGAACATTTACAGGAAGCTGCTGAAAATTTATCAACAATTCGAGATTTTATTCGTTTTGGGGTATCAGCATTACGTCAACATGATGCACATTTAGGACAAGGCACTGAAGATTATTTTGCAGAAAGCTCTGCATTAGTTTTACAAACCTTATCTCTTGAATGGTCAGCAGACTCAGAGATTTTAGATGCTAAACTTTTACCAAGTGAAAAAGCAGAATTCTTAAGCTTGTTGGAGCGTCGTATTAATGAGCGTATTCCAACTTCTTATTTGTTAAATTTAGCTTACTTCTTCAATAAGCCATTTTATGTCGATGAGCGTGTGCTTATTCCTCGTTCACCAATTGCAGAATTAATTGAGCAACGTTTTGCACCATATTGCTTAGATGAAAATGGTCAAATGCGTGAAGCACTTAACAACTTACCAGAAAATAGCAAGCCTAAGACACCGCAACGTATTTTAGACATGTGTACGGGTTCTGGTTGTATTGCAGTAGCTTTAGCTTATGCTTATCCAGATGCAGAAGTCGATGCAACCGACATTTCTAAAGAAGCTTTAGAAGTAGCATCGATTAACGTTGAACATCACAATAAACAATATCAAGTTGCGTTACTTGAATCTGACTTGTTTGCCAAAATTCCAGCTGAAAATCAGTATGATTTAATTGTAAGTAACCCTCCATATGTTGATGCCGAAGATATGGCTGACTTACCGGAAGAGTTTTTACATGAGCCTGAACTTGCATTAGCAGCAGGTCAAGATGGTTTAGACTTGGTTCGTAAAATGTTAGCTCAAGCGGCAGATTACTTAACGGAAGATGGTTTAATTGTAATTGAAGTCGGCAACTCTGAATGGGCTATGCGTCAGAACTTCAATACAGTTGAGTTTAACTGGCTTACTTTCCAAAAAGGTGGTTCAGGCATTTTTGCGTTGACTGCTGAACAATGTCGTCGTTATAGAAAACTATTTGCAGAACAAGCTTAAGGAGTTGTACGTATGGCAGGGAACACTATTGGACAACTCTTTCGTGTGACTACATGCGGTGAATCGCATGGGGTTGGTTTAATGGCAATTGTTGATGGCGTGCCGCCAGGTCTTGCATTAACCGAAGAAGATTTGCAAATAGATTTGGACCGTCGTAAGCCGGGTACATCAAAATTTGCGACTCAGCGTAAAGAGCCTGATCAGGTTGAAATCATTTCAGGTGTATTTGAAGGTAAGACGACTGGTACACCAATCGGTTTGCTTATTCGTAATACTGACCAAAAATCGAAAGATTATGGAAATATTGCGCAAACTTTTAGACCGGGTCATGCAGATTACACTTATACGCAAAAGTATGGTTTCCGTGATTATCGTGGTGGTGGTCGTTCAAGTGCTCGTGAAACTGCTATGCGTGTTGCAGCGGGTGCTATTGCAAAGAAATATTTAGCAGAAAAATTTGGTGTCTTGATTCGTGGTCATGTCACTCAAATTGGTAACGAAGTTGCTGAAAAGTTAGATTGGAATGAAGTTCCAAATAATCCTTTTTTCTGTGGCGATGTAGATGCTGTTCCTCGTTTTGAAGCATTGGTTACGTCTTTACGTGAACAAGGTACAAGCTGTGGCGCCAAGTTAGAAATTTTAGCTGAGAAAGTTCCTGTAGGTTGGGGCGAGCCTGTTTTTGACCGTTTAGACGCTGATATTGCACATGCAATGATGAGTATTAATGCAGTTAAAGGCGTTGAAATCGGCGATGGTTTTGCTGTAGCGGGACAGTTCGGACATGAAACACGTGACGAATTGACTAGTCATGGCTTTCTAGCGAATCATGCAGGTGGTATTTTAGGTGGTATTTCAAGTGGTCAAACCATTCGTGTAGCAATTGCACTAAAACCGACTGCAAGTATCACCACTCCAGGTAAAACCATTAATTTAAACCGTGAAGATACCGATGTGTTGACTAAGGGCCGTCATGATCCGTGCGTGGGTGTTCGAGCAACTCCGATTGCGGAAGCAATGTTAGCAATTGTGCTAATGGATCATTTTTTACGTCATCGTGCTCAAAACGCGGATGTTGTTCCTCCATTTGCACCAATTGAACCATAGTTCTAGCTCTCGTTAACTAAAAAAAGCCACATAATTTAAAGTATGTGGCTTTTTTATTGAGAGCAATTTTTTAATTAAATATATATCTTTTAACTAATTATTAGGTTAAATCTACGATTTGTTCTTGATTTACAGCAATTTGATACTGATTACGGCCATTTGTTTTTGCCTGATAGAGCGCATGATCAGCACGACTAACAAAAGCAGAAATTGAATCATTTAAACGTGGAATTGTTGTTGCCACACCCGCACTAATGGTTACGTATGGTGAAACACTGCTACATGGATGAACAATGGCGATTTTTTTAATTGCATTCATTAATCTTTCGACTTGAATTTGAGCTTGTTGTGCATTCGTCATAGGGAAGAGCAGCAAGAACTCTTCGCCGCCATAGCGAGCAACTAAATCTCCACTACGAGCAGCAATTGAAGAAATAGCAGTCGCAATATCTTTTAAACACTGATCGCCTTTAAGATGTCCTAATGTATCGTTATAGGGTTTAAAGAAATCAATATCAACCATCATAATAGTAAGTGGTGTTTCATGGCGTAGTGCACGACGCCACTCATTATCAAGTGTTTCATCAAGATAACGTCGGTTAGCAAGTCCGGTTAAAGCATCTTGTTGTGAAAGCAAAGACAACTGCTGCGCTTGTTGCATGAGTTCAATACGGTTGAGTTCAATCATACAGTTTTGTAAATAGTTTTCCCGGTGTTGACGGTCTGTAGCGTAGGCAAGCGTCATTCCTAAGAAACTACTAAACGTATATGTGCGGTTCAAAAACGTCCAATCTATATCGCCTTTTACATAAGTACTGACTAAAATACCAACAAGGCCACCGACCCATCCTGCAATAATGGCAGTATAAAAGCGCATACCTACTGCACCGTAGATAATCACAATGGCATACATCATTGCTGCATGAAAAAGAACATTATCTTGGCCATTTTCTAAAACGTTAATTAAAATAAATGTTATGGCAACTGCAGCAGCAGATCCAATTCCGACATAATAATCAAACCACTGATTTAATTTTTTAATAAATGATAAAATCCATGCGATTAAAACAATTATGCCTACCCAAGAATAATAGCTTAACCAGGATAAAACTTGGTCGGTTGGTAAAACTTGGTATATACCAAAGCTTAAAAATAAATATAATATTAAAATAATAGGTGCTCTATAGCGAAACTCATAGGCTGCACCATTTTGATATTGAAAACGATAGATCGTTTCAAGTTGCTTTGGAAACCATACGAAATTCAATCCGCGTGTGGTTAATAAATCTATTTGTTCCTGTCCCAATATATTGGAACCTTGCAACTTCATAATTAATGCTCTCTATATTGGAAGTTGGCATAAAATGCGACTTGTTTTATTAAAGTTCCATCTAAAAGTATTGGTTATATAATGTGTGGTTTATTCAAAATAATAATACAGATTTTTTAAAAAAGTAATGATTTTTATAGGCCCTTATTGTGATAAAAATCACGACATTTCAATGATTAGCGTCACAATTATCTAAAGATTCAAAACCTTTGAGAAAAAATTACAAATGGTCGATTAAAGATTGTATCTTTATCATTTTCGGATAGACTTATAGCCGTGAAGTACAGATGATTGCTGTCATATAAATAGGAAAATTAGCAATGACTGCTCTAAATCAATATGGAATGAGTTTAGAAATTACGCCGCATAATGGATGGTCTCAGCGGTTTTGGGAGGATCTTTTACCAGTGAAGGAACGGGTGAGTAAACATCCGTTTTTTACTGAAATGGCCAATGGGGGATTGAGCCTAGAAAGTTTCCGTTATGCTTTACTTAATTTCTATCCATTGGTAGCGCATTTCCCGTCATATATGGCTGGTGCGTTAGCTAAAGCAACTGCTTTTGCAGAACCAGGTGTAACAGAAACACGAGACTGGTTAATTCAAAATATTAAGGTCGAAGAGCGTCATCTACAGTGGTATCGTGATTGGGCTAAAGGTTTTGGATTAACTGTAGAACAGCTTGATAGCGTGCGCCCCCCAGCTGCAATGAATGCTGTGAATCACTTTTTATGGAATATGAGTCATCGCGGTAACTTGGCTGAATGTTTGGCTGCGACCAATTTGGCAATTGAATGGGCGACAGGTGATTGGTCTATTCAAGTTTATAAAGGTATTCACGCTTATACAGATCATCCTGAGGTCACTATTGATAAACGCTCTTTAGCATGGTTACGTGCTCATGCTCATTATGATGATTTACATCCTTATGAAGCCATGGAGTTGATTAAGCGGTTGTCGAATGATCGACCTGATTGGCAGCAAAAAGCATTTCATGCTGCTGAAGAAGGGTTACGTTATTATGAACTAGCTTTAGATGATTGCTATAGGGTACAGCTTCAAGCCTCGGCTTAATTTCATTTAAAAGAGGGAGAATATTGTTAGATCTTCTCCCTTTTATTTTATTCAAGCAATTTTAAGAGCTTTGTCCGATAAGGCGTTTCTTCAGGCAGAAGCTCAAGTAAGCGTTCAACGGCATCTACACGGTCAGGAACGCGGCTAACCACACGTAATAGTTGGTCTACATCATCAATTTGATAGATAACATGACTCAAGCGGGCATCAAAGCAATCTCTCCAAGCACACAAAAATGGGCTTTCTGATTTGGCTAAAAAACTACCTCTATACAGTGTTAAAGTGGTGGCAGTAAAACCTAAGTTTAATGCTTGCTCAGCCATAAGAAAGTCACATTGAATTTCACAGTTAAGTCTATATGGTCGTGACTCGATAACATCGGGAATCAGGTTTCGAAGCTGTGAAAGTTCAGCTTTTAGTGTAGTGGTACTCACTGGCCGATCGCCATATAAAGCATAGTGAAGCTCTTCTAGGTTTATGCCTTCCGGGCATAAAGCAAGGATACATAAAATTTCGATTTGGCGCTGCGTGAGTGTTAAACCATGTTGGTTATATTGAATTTTAGGTGTGCCTAGCGCCTTAATATATAAAATGTTCTTTTGATGAAGTTGAATGGCTTGTTTTACAATATCAGCACAGCGTTCAACCGCTAAAATTCCCAGTGAGTTATGCTTTTGATATTTAGTTGATAAGTTCATAATGCCATAAAACTGACCTGTGTTTGCATCGGTGATAGGCGCTGCATAACATACCCAGTCTCTAACACTGTTCATCTGGTTTTCATGTGAATAAACACAGCTTGCTGAATGTGTATTTAGGGCAAGACCAATTGCATTTTGACCCACTGCTTGAGTTGACCATTGTCCACCTTCAACAAAATGAACTTGTTCAGCAGATGAACGCATAGGTGTACTACTCCATGTCCAGAGTAAAGTACCATGAGGGTCAGTCACCCCAATTGCCATATCTGCATCTTCAGCAATATGCATCAAATTTCTATGGCACTCTTGGATTGAACGACCAAATAAGGAATGTTGCCATTCCTGATCTAGATCAAATATAGGAGCCGCATCTAGATCGAGTGACGGCTTTTTTCCTAAACAAGGTGTTTCTGAGATTGTTTCCGGTCTAAAGAAAGACGGAAGGTTATCTGTAGAAGGCAATAATAATTGTTTTGACATATCCATATCGAAGTTCCTTTATCGTTGAAATGGCGTATCCGTGGCCGCTCAACAGGTTTAGCTTTCTTATTGTGACTATTTCCTCGTTATTTCATTTACCTTAAATAATTTTAAACAGTTTGACTATTATCCTATTGGGTAAGTTTTGTTATTTCGCCTCGTCCTATGACAAAACGTCCTCTCTTGAAAATGGCTTTGGTGCAGGTTCACCGAAATATTGCCGATCGGCAAAATAGCTAGAACGGACCATTGGTGCACTCCAGATATTTTTAAAGCCTAAACGCTTACCATGCTGTGTGTATCTTTCAAATTCTTGTAAATTCACAAACCGGTGAATAGGGGCATGTGATTTAGAGGGCTGTAAATATTGTCCAATAGTCACTAAATCTACATCATGATCTTTTAAATCATTGAGTAGAGCAATAACCTCAGCTTCAATTTCTCCTAACCCTACCATTAGGCCGCATTTAGTTTTGATATCTGGACAGTATTTTTTAAAACGTTTTAATAAATTTAGTGAATGCTGATAGTCCGAACCGGGACGCATCGCTTTATATAAACGTGGCACTGTCTCAATATTATGATTAAACACATCGGGTGGTGATAAGCTTAATGTAGAGAGTGCTGTTTCTAAACGGCCACGAAAGTCTGGAACTAAAATTTCAATTAGCGTGTCTGGACAACGGTTTCTGATTTCTTCAATACACTTCACAAAATGTGCTGCGCCACCATCGTGTAGATCATCACGGTCTACAGAGGTAATGACTACATATTTTAAGTTTAGATTAGCGACCGTCTCAGCTAGATGTTTAGGTTCATTTTCATCTAAAGGCATTGGACGACCATGTGCTACATCGCAGAAAGGACAACGTCTTGTACAAATGTCTCCCATAATCATAAAGGTTGCCGTACCACCACCAAAACATTCAGGTAGATTTGGACATGCGGCTTCTTCGCAAACACTATGTAGTTGTTGTTGGCGTAATAAATTTTTGATACGTTGAATTTCTTCGAAATCAGTTACTTTTGCTCGAATCCATTCAGGTTTTTTAGGTAATTCTTCGGTAGGTAAAATTTTAATAGGAATACGAGAAACTTTATCTATTCCTCTTAATTTAATACCTGTTTCTATTTGCCTTTTTAAGTCCATATATAAAATTCCATTTTATATTAAATTAATTTTTAACTAGACTGTTTATAATAAAAACCTTATTTATATAAACAAAAAAATAAAGAATTTATTAATGCGTATAATGCACAGCAAATATTATAAATTAATAAAGGTTGGTTAAAGGTTTGTTTTATAAACATATGAAATGAATTAAAATTTTTTAATTTTATTTTCGCTAGTTAAGTTTGTGAAAAATAAAAAATAATAGCTAAAAAAATCATTTAAAACTTTTTAGTCTAATAGCATATTAAATTAAATTGAGCTTTATTATTTATAGCGAAATATATAACTCTCGCTGAAACTTGGTTGATTTTAAATAATCAAGATAATAAAGGAAAAGGATATGCAATTAACGGAAGAGCAATTACTCGCAGCATATAAGCGCATGCGTGATATTCGTGAATTTGAAGATCGACTTCATGAAGAAAATACCAATGGTGATATTCCAGGCTTTATTCACTTATATAGCGGAGAAGAAGCTGTAGCAGTCGGGATTTGCGAAAACTTAACCGACAAAGACTATATCACTTCAACACACCGTGGACATGGACACTGTATTGCAAAAGGATGCGACATTCACGCCATGATGCTGGAAATTTTCGGTAAAGATGACGGGCTGTGCCGTGGAAAAGGCGGTTCTATGCATATTGCCGACTTAGATAAAGGTATGCTCGGTGCCAACGGAATTGTGGGTGGTGGACCTCCTTTAGCAATTGGTGCAGCTTTGACAGCAAAAACCTTAAAGACTGGTGGCGTCGGACTGTCTTTTACAGGTGACGGCGGCTCAAACCAAGGCCTTACTTTTGAAGCGATGAACATGGCTGTTGTTCTTAAACTTCCAGTAATTTTCGTTTTTGAAAATAACGGTTTTGGCGAAGGTACTGGTCATGATTACGCGGTAGGAAGCAAAGACATTGCTGGCCGTGCAGCAGGCTTTGGTTTACCGGCAGTTAAAGTTGACGGTACAGACTTCTTTGCTGTCTATGAAGCCGCTCAAACTGCCATTGAACGCGCGCGCCGTGGTGAAGGTCCAAGCGTGATTGAAACCATCACAAACCGTTTTTATGGCCACTTCGAAGGTGATCCTGGCTTGATTCGTTCTAAAGAAGAAGTCGAGTTCATTAAAGAAAATAAAGATCCTTTGAAAATTTTCCGTGAGAAAGTCAAAGGCAAAATTGATGAAGCCAAACTAGACGAGATTGATGCAGCTTCAAAGGCAAATGTTGATGATGCCGTTGCTAAAGCCCGTGCTGCGGCATATCCGAAACCAGAACAACTCCTTACTGACGTCTATGTCTCTTACTAAAGGAATAGTAAAGATGCCAAATAAAAGTTTTCGTAATGCAATTAAAGAAGCCATTGAATCAGAAATGCGCCGTGATCCAACCGTATTTGTTGTTGGTGAAGATGTTCGCGGTGGGCACGGCGGTAAAAATACTGAAGAAAATCAGTTAGAAGGTTTCGGTGGTGTATTGGGCGTAACCAAAGGCTTATGGACAGAATTTGGTTCGGAACGTGTTATTGATACGCCAATTACCGAGTCTGCAATTATCGGTATGGCTGCTGGTGCTGCAGCAACAGGTTTACGTCCTGTTGCCGATTTAATGTTTATGGATTTCTATGGCGTGTGTCATGACATGCTCTATAACCAAGCCGCTAAATTCCGTTATATGTTCGGTGGAAAAGCAAAAGCACCAATGGTTGTACGTGGCATGATCGGCGCAGGTTTTTCTGCAGCAGCTCAGCATTCTCAGTCACCTTATAACGTATTTGCTGCGGTTCCGGGCTTAAAAGTTGTAGTTCCATCTAGCCCATATGATGTGAAAGGGCTGTTAATTCAGGCTATTCGTGATGACGACCCTGTAGTTTTCTGTGAACATAAAATGCTCTATGACATTAAAGGCGAAGTTCCAGATGATGCCTATACTATTCCTTTTGGTGTGGCAAATTACACCCGTGAAGGGACAGACGTGACCATTATTGCTTTAGGCCTGATGGTACACCGTGCTAATGAAGTAGCAGACAAACTGGCAAAAGATGGCATTTCGGTTGAAGTGGTCGACCCTCGAACAATTTCACCTCTAGATGAAGAAGGAATTTTAGAGTCTGTTGCATCGACTGGGCGTGTGGTTATTGTGGATGAATCAGCAGCACGCTGTGGCTTTGGTCATGATGTGGCTGCCCTGATCGCCCAAAAAGGTTTCCACTATTTGAAAGCACCTGTTGAACTCGTAACGCCACCACATACGCCTGTTCCATTCTCTCCAGTTTTAGAAAAAGAATGGATTCCAAGTGTAGAGCGTATTGAGCAAGCTGTGCGAAAAACATTGGAGGCTTAGGATGAGCGAAATTAAAACGCTAGAGATCCCAAAATGGGGATTATCCATGGAAGAAGGCACGATCGCCCAATGGTTGATTAAAGAGGGTGATAGCTTTAATAAAGGCGATGAAATTTGTGAAATTGAAACCACAAAAATCGTCAATGTGTTAGAAGCGCCTTTTGCTGGAACGTTCCGTAAAATTTTAGCGAAAGATGGTGATACTTTACCTGTTGGTGGTCTTATTGCCGTATGTGCTGAAAGCCAAGTTTCTGATGCAGAAATTGAAAAGTTTATCGCATCACTAGGGGGGTCAGCAGCTCAAGCACCTTCGGAGCAAAATAAAGCGGAAACATCTGTACCTGTTGCTGAAAAAGCAGAACAACCACAGACTGTAGCAGCTAGTGCTTCAGCTCCTGCAAAGGTAGCGAAAGATGACTACGCTGTACCAGAGTCATTACAAGGTTATCAAACATCTAATGAGTTGTTTGCAACGCCGCATGCCTTGAAGCTTGCAGAAAAACACAATGTAAACTTGGCAAAAGTCACAGGTTCTGGTCGTGAAGGACGTATTAGTGTTCAAGACATCCAGAAGGCTGTACAGGCTGCTGGTGGTCAATGGCCTGATGTTAAGCAGCAAACTCAAGCTAAAGTGGTTAAATCTACGGCCGATGATAGCCAAGTTTTAGCGACACCTGTAGCACGCCGTTTAGCAAAACAATGGGGCATTAACCTAAATGATTGCCGTGTTTCAGGTACTCGTGGCCGTGTCTGTAAAGAAGATGTTGAGGCAGTTTACTATCGCAATAACCCAACATCGGTAAATGAACAACCTGTGCAATGTGTAGCTCAACCACAATCGACCATTACTACTGTGGCGATGAATGGGATGCGGAAAGCAATTGCTTCACGCTTACAGGCTGCAAAACGTAACGCACCGCATTTCCGCTTAGTGGTCGATCTTAACGTAGAGGCTTTGCAAAAACTACGTAAGCAGATTAATGAGACTGTTCCACAAGTGAAACTTTCGATTAATGACATGCTAATTAAGGCAGCGGCGGCGGCACTGATTAAAGTACCTGAGGTGAATGTTCAATTTGATGAGGCGACTCAATCAATTTTACAGTTCTCTCAAGCGGATATTTCGGTGGCCGTAGCAATTCCAAATGGTTTAATTACACCAATTGTGAAAGCTGCGAATCAGAAGTCTTTAGCACAGATTTCCGATGACATGCGTGATTTGGCAACGCGTGCCAAGACTGGCAAGTTACAACCTGATGAGTTTCAGGGAGGTAGCTTTAGCATTTCAAATTTAGGAATGTTAGGCGTTAAACAGTTCGACGCCATTATTAATCCACCGCAAGGTGCAATTATGGCATTAGGTGCTTCTGAATCTCGCGCTGTTGTTGAAAATGGCAATGTAGTGGTTCGTGAGATTGTCACAGCAACGTTGTCATGCGATCACCGAGTCATTGATGGCGCAGTTGGGGCAAAATTCTTGGCCAGCTTTAAGCAGTTTGTTGAAAACCCTGCTTTAATTTTGGTGTAGGAGAACCCGCATGTCAGAAGCTCAATTTGATTTAATTGTGATTGGCGCGGGACCGGGTGGGTATGTGGCTGCAATTCGTGCAGCCCAGCTCGGGTTAAAAACCGCAATTGTAGAAGAGCAACATTTAGGCGGAATTTGTCTAAATTGGGGCTGTATTCCAACCAAAGCTTTGCTTGCAGGGGCAGAGCTCGCAACCCAGTTTAAACATGCCGGACAGTTTGGTTTTCAGTTATCCCAACTCGATTTTGATATTCAAAAGCTTGTGCAACATAGCCGACAAGTGTCAGCTCAATTAGTACAAGGCATCGATTACTTGCTTAAAAAGAATCAGGTGACTGTGTTTAAAGGTCGTGCTCAGCTTACGGCAAAAGAAAAAATTGAAGTGACCGATGCTCAAGGGAACAGTCAGGCTTTAAGTGCACCGCATATTATTTTGGCAACTGGAGCTAAAGCTCGACATGTTCCTCAACTTCCTGTCGATGGAACGTATGTGTGGAGCTATAAAGAAGCACTGGTTCCAGAGCAGTTACCGAAAAGTTTACTGGTTGTTGGCTCAGGTGCGATTGGTAGTGAGTTTGCTAGCCTTTATCAAGATTTGGGATGTCAGGTCACCCTTATTGATTTAGCCAAGCAGATTTTACCAACCGAAGATGCAGAAGTTGCCCAATTTGTCAGAAAACAATTTGAACAAAAAGGAATGAAAGTCTTAACCGATGCTGTCGTTCAAAGTATTCAAATTGAAAATGGTCAAGTTCACTGTGTAGTTGAAACGGCAAATGATGTTCAAACGCTTGTTTTTGAGCGTGTACTTTCGGCAATTGGTGTACAGCCGAATACCACGGGGCTAGGACTAGAACGTTTAGGTGTAGAACTCAATCCACAAGGTTTTGTGGCAATTGATGACTATTGTAAAACCAACGTAGCAGGACTTTATGCCATTGGTGATGTTGCTGGAGCACCGTGTCTTGCCCATAAAGCAAGCCATGAAGCCATGATATGTGTCGAGAAAATTGCTGGTGTAGCAAACGTCCATTCACTCGATCGTAGCCAGATTCCGGGTTGTATTTTTACTCATCCACAAGTAGCGAGCATTGGTTTAACAGAAAATGTAGCAAAAGCTCAGAACTTACCTGTACGAATCGGCAAATTTTCTTTAACTGCAAATGGCAAAGCTTTGGCAATTGGAGATGCGTCAGGTTTCGTTAAAACGGTGGTACATGCAGAGACGGGTGAATTACTTGGTGCACATATGGTCGGCCATGAAGTGACCGAACATATCCAAGGATTTGCGATTGCCAAATACCTAGAAGCAACTGATGAAAGTTTAGCTCAAGTGATTTTCCCGCATCCAACATTATCAGAAGCCATGCATGAATCCATTTTGGCTTCAATGCAACGAGCGATTCATATGTAGAAATTCTATATTTACAGGAGTTGAACATGGTTAAGGGATTAAAAAATAAAGTCGCTTTAGTAACTGGGGCAGCTCAAGGCATTGGCCGTGGGATTGCCCTGCGCTTGGCGCAAGAAGGGGCACATATTGCATTAGTGGATATGAAACAAGATCGACTAAACGATGTGCAGCAGGAAATTCAGGCTTTAGATGTAAATGCGAGCACATTTATTGCTGATGTAAGTGACCGCGAGCAAGTGTATGCCGCTATAAATCATGCTGAGCAGACTCTTGGTGGGTTTGATGTCATGATTAATAACGCTGGAATTGCACAAGTCCAAGCGATTGCTGATGTCACACCTGACGAATTTCAAAAAATTGTTGATATTAATATTGGTGGAGTGCTGTGGGGCATACAGGCTGCTGCTACAAAATTTAAGCAGCGGCAACATAAAGGTAAAATCATTAATGCTTGCTCAATTGCAGGCCACGACGGGTTTGCTTTACTCGGTATTTACTCGGCAACTAAATTTGCGGTACGAGCACTTACCCAAGCCGCGGCAAAAGAATATGCCAGTCACGGTATTACGGTAAATGGATATTGCCCCGGAATTGTCGGAACTGACATGTGGGTTGAAATTGATAAACGTTTTGCTGAAATTACCGGTGCCGCAATTGGTGAAACTTATAAAAAGTATGTGGAAGGCATTGCTTTAGGTAGAGCCCAAACACCAGACGATGTAGCTGCATTAGTTGCTTTTCTGGCAAGTGAAGATTCGGACTATATTACGGGTCAATCCATTTTAACGGACGGCGGAATTGTCTATCGCTAAAACAACATCCTGATTTGAGGGAGATAATAATGAAAGCAGCGCGTTTTTATGACAGAGGCGATATCCGTATTGAAGATATCCCTGAACCAGAAGTCACTCCCGGCACTGTAGGCATTAAGGTAGCTTGGTGTGGAATTTGTGGTACAGATTTGCACGAATTTATGGAAGGACCAATTTTTATTCCACCGTGCGGACATCCGCATCCTATTTCAGGCGAATCTGCGCCGATTACCATGGGACATGAATTTTCAGGTGTGGTTTATGCCGTAGGTGAAGGTATTGATGATATTGAAATTGGTCAACATGTTGTCGTGGAGCCTTATATTGTGGCTGATGATGTACCAACTGGACCGGGCGATAATTATCATCTTTCTAAAAATATGAACTTTATTGGTTTAGGTGGCCGTGGTGGTGGTTTGTCGGAGAAAATTGCAGTTAAACGCCGTTGGGTACATCCAATTTCCAATAAAATTCCACTGGATCAGGCAGCTTTAATTGAACCGTTATCGGTTGGTCATCATGCTTTCGTACGTAGTGGAGCAAAGGCTGGTGATATTGCACTGGTTGGCGGAGCTGGCCCAATTGGTTTATTACTTTCGGCAATTTTAAAAGCGAAAGGGCTTAAGGTTATCATTACTGAGCTAAGTGCAAAACGTAAAGAAAAAGCCAAAGAGTCGGGAGTTGCAGATTATATTTTAGACCCATCAGAAGTTGATGTTGTTTCTGAGGTCATGAAAATCACTAATGGCGATGGTGTCGATGTCGCGTTTGAATGTAGTAGCGTTAACAAGGTATTAGATACTTTGGTTGCAGCAATGAAACCAACAGGCGTTATTGTTATTGTTTCGATTTGGAGCCATCCAGCATCAATTAATGTGCATAGTGTGGTAATGAAAGAGCTTAATGTAAGAGGCACGATTGCCTATGTAAATGACCATCAGGAGACTATTAAACTGGTTGAAGAAGGTAAAATAAATCTGGAACCTTTTATTACTCAGCGTATTCAACTTGATGATTTGATTTCACAAGGTTTTGAAACCTTAATTCATAACAATGAGTCGGCAGTTAAGATTATTGTACATCCATAAATAAGTACTTAAGCCTATAAAAAAGAGCGAATCATCGCTCTTTTTTATTAAAGTAAATTATTGTTTTTGGCTTCAATAATAGGAGGTAATGGCTGTCCTAAAGAGCTTAAAGACTCTCGCTCAATTAAGCGAACAATTGAATCGAGCGGTAAATCATTTTCTTGTAAACCAAAAGGTTCTTCAATTTGAGCACTTAAAGCATCTAGCCCTAAAAACATATAAGCAATTAAACCCACAATAAGCGGTGTCCAAATACCTAAAGCTGCTTCAAGGCTAAAAGGTAATATGAAACAAAAACAGTAAACAGCGCGATGTAAAAGTACTGAATATGAGTAGGGTAAAGGTGTACCGGCAATACGGTCACAACCCGCTTGAATATTGCCTAGCTCAACAATATGGCGTGTCAGAGTGCTATAGATAATGTCACTAATTTCGCCGTCTTTTAGAGCTTTGACTAAATCTTTTTGAATATTTTCGAGTACAAATTGTGGTGCATTAATATGCTCATTTAAATAATCAAGTGAAGAGTTATTTAAATACGCATGTTCAAGAAATTTGGTTGGTTCGGCGGTTTGTTGGCGTAAGCGATCACGCAATAAATTGCTAAAAATTAAGACCTGATGAATTAAATGTTCACGTTGTTCATTGGATAAAACATGGCTGTCTCTAACAATATGTCTGGCATTGGCAATTAATGCACCCCAAAGTTTGCGACCTTCCCACCATCGATCATAACAGGCATTATTCCGAAAACCTGTACAAATCGAAAGAATCACACCAAAGATAGTAAATCCAATCGCGGGTACAGTAGGAATTTGAATCCAATGATAATAAGAGAGCCAGACCACACATGCTGAAATAAGTACAACAAAACTTAGTGCTGGTAAAACCTTGGGTAGAACAGTTCCTTTCCATGCAAATAAGAGTTTAAAAACGCTGCTTTTATCGCGAACAATCATAGAAAGCCTTTGAACTAACGGACCTAACCAACTGCAATATGATACGCCTTAGATGAGTTAAATACCTAGCTAAAGCTTGTGCTTTTGTCTGTATCGCCAAAGAGTAGTGCGGCTAATTCCAAAAATATTCGCGACCATATTTAAGTTATGGTTATATTTTTCTAAAGCGGCTTGCACATTTTCTGGACTCAGCTCTGTATTTGTCTCGGGTAATTTAACGTAATCCTCAGCATTCAAAAGCTCATTTGGTAAGTCTTCGACTTCAATTTCAACCTTACCATTTGCCATGGTTAATGCATAAAGCAGAGTGTTTTTTAGTTCACGAACATTTCCCGGCCAGTCATAGTTCAATAAAACTTGCATGGCTTTTTGATTAATATGGCGAGGCATCGATTCGAGTTGGGCTGAGCTTTCTTTTAAAATTTGATCGACAATCAGTGGAATATCGACTTTTCGTTCTCTGAGCGGCGGTATAAAAATTGGAATTACACGCAAACGGTAGAGTAGATCATGGCGGAAACGCCCAGCTTTTGCCTCTTCGCGCAAAGCTTTATGTGTTGCGGTAATAATTCGGACATTGGCCTGAATCGGTTTTTCACCACCGACAGGAGTAAATTCCCCTGTTTCTAAAACCCGTAGTAATTTAGCCTGAAGCTCTAAAGGAATCTCGGCAATTTCATCTAGAAACAACGTTCCGCCAGCAGCACGTTCAAACACGCCTTTATGGTCACGAATTGCTCCTGTAAAAGCACCTTTCACATGCCCAAATAGTTCACTTTCTAAAATATTGGCATTGAGAGCAGCACAATTAATCGCTACAAAAATTTTATTTTTACGTTGGCTATAATCATGAATTGCTTTTGCCACAAGCTCTTTGCCACTACCAGATTCGCCGCGAACAAGCACTGGAAATTCAGTAATTGCCACTCTTTGAATAATTGAAAACATACGGCTCATTTCTGGTGAGCAGCTATTAAAAACCTTGGCCAAGTCTTGCAACTGTTCTGTTAGCTCTACTTGAATAGCAATATCATTTTCTATGCTAATAGGCTGTAAAATATGTAGTTTCCCGATAATGCGATGCTCGGCAATATAAATATCATGTTCTTGATAGATAAATCGCTGTCTCATTTTAGGAGTATTGATCTCAAGATATTGATTGTGATGGTCTTGAGTAAGCGCTGCCATGCTCTCAACAGAAATGTCATCTGTATTAAACTTATAATGAATTGCTTTAGTTGATGTGTCTGCTAAAAACAGACTCGCATTTGAGAATAAAGCTTTTAATTGCTCAAATAAAATATAAAAATCCTGTTCTGACTCAAAATTTAGCTTTGCCATTTTATTTGTTTCACAATCGTTTCATTGAAACATACTTGAGTTTCATAGGAACATCAAGTTGATTCCTTTTTTCTATCTTTAATTTTATTAAATGTTATAAGTATTTAATTTTTATATTTATTATTTAATTTTAAATAATTGGCATCTTATTTGCAAAATATAGGAAAGAAATAAATTATTAGGGTATAAATCATGTTCTTTAAGCAGTTTTTTGAGCAGGAAAGTTCGACTTATACATATATGCTTGGATGTGAAGAAACACGAGAGGCTGTTTTAATTGACCCAGTTGCATCAGATATAGAGGTTTACACAAAAGAATTAGAACAGCATCAATTTACGCTCATTTACACCTTAGATACTCATGTTCATGCAGATCATATTACGGCCGCAAATTTACTTCGTGAACGCTTTCATTGCAAATCGGTTTTACACCGAAACTCAGATGTAAATTGCGGAGATATTTTAATTACAGATGGTTGCATGCTTAAAGTCGGCAACCTCAGTATTGAAGCGCGTTATACACCAGGTCATACCAATGCTTGTACGAGTTACCTAGTTGGAAATATGGTTTTCACTGGTGATGCATTATTAATTGATGGCTGTGGTCGCACTGACTTCCAGCAAGGTAATGCAGGCACACTTTATGACAGTATTCATAAACAACTTTTCAGCTTACCTAACGAGACTATTGTGTATCCGGGACACGATTACAAAGGTCGTCTATCTTCAACGATTGGTTATGAACGCTTAAATAACTCACGTTTAGGTCAAAATCGCTCGCGTGAAGATTTTATTAAATTAATGAATAATTTAAATCTTCCATATCCAAAACAAATCGATAAAGCACTTCCTGCCAATCAGGCTTGCGGCTCAATTTCACAATCATAAGAAGGTAGCAATATGGAACTTAAACGAGTTAATCAAGATTTTTATGTTGCTGGCCAGATTACTGCCAACGATATTGCAAAAATTGCAGACCAAGGAATAAAAACTCTGATATGTAACCGTCCAGATGGAGAAGGTGCAGATCAACCCAATGTGATTGAAATTGAAGAAGCAGCTCAGCGACATAGTCTAAAGGTAATTTATCAACCTGTTACCAGTGGCAAAATTAGCGATCAACAAGTTACCGAGTTTAAGCAGCTTTATCAGAATGCCCAAAAACCTGTTTTAGCGTATTGTCGTTCTGGTATGCGTGCAATCAGCTTGTGGGCTTTGGCTGAAGTTGCTCCACAAGATGCAGCACTGCTAGTAGAAGTGGGTAATAAGCTTGGGTTTAGCTTAAAAGGCTTAGTGCCACGTATTTTAAAACGTGATCATGAACCAGCCACAATTCCTTGTTATAGCGTTGTGGTTGTGGGCGCTGGAGCAGCAGGAATTTCTGTAGCATCGAGCTTGCTGTCTCGCGAACCTCATTTAGATATTGTCATTATTGATCCGGCAGACACACATTATTATCAACCGGGTTGGACCATGGTCGGTGGCGGTATTTTTAAGCCACAAGTAACCGCACGGTCAATGGCAAGTGTAATTCCTTCAAAAGTGAAATGGATGAAAGCAGCAGTTGCCGGATTCGACCCTGAACATAATCAGGTTATTTTGGAAGGATGCCAACCCATTCAATATAAAGCATTGGTCGTGTGTCCCGGTTTAAAACTGAATTGGCATGGCATTGAAGGTTTAGTCGAAACCTTAGGTAAAAATGGGGTGACGTCTAACTATCGTTATGATCTAGCGCCGTATACATGGGAACTTGTGCAACAGCTAAACGGTGGAAAGGCAATTTTCACTCAACCGCCTATGCCCATTAAATGTGCTGGTGCTCCTCAAAAAGCGATGTACCTTTCAGCTGATTACTGGTTAAAGCAAGGCAATCTTAAAGATATATCTATCCATTTTTATAACTCAGGCGGTGTTTTATTTGGTGTGAAGGAATATGTACCTGCACTCATGCAATACGTCGAAAAATATGGCTCTGAACTGCATTTTAACCATCAACTTGTCAAAGTAGACGGGCCTGCAAAAAAAGCATGGTTTAAGGTGGTGAATGATGAAAATGCAGCATTGGTCGAAACAGATTTCGACATGTTGCATGTTGTTCCTCCGCAACAAGCACCTGATTTTATTCGTGCAAGTATTCTTACTGATGAAGCAGGCTGGGTGAGTGTGAATCCTCAAACCTTACAACACACACAATATGCCAATATTTTTGCTTTAGGCGATGTGATGAATGCACCTAATGCCAAAACTGCTGCTGCGGCACGGGCACAAGCTCCGATCGTTGCTGTGAATGTGATAACGCAGCTCAAGGGGGAGCAGAACTTCTGTGAATACAACGGCTATGGCTCATGTCCACTTACCGTAGAGCGTGGAAAAATTGTTCTGGCTGAGTTTGGTTACGGCGGAAAATTACTCCCAAGTTTTCCAAAATGGGTGATTGATGGGCAAAAGCCATCTCGTTTGGCTTGGCTACTTAAAGAGCAGATTTTACCGCCGATTTATTGGCAAGGCATGCTCAAAGGCCGCGAGTGGATGGTCAAACCTGAGCGAGGATAAGTAAAGCAACGCTTTATCCTGAGAAGCGGTTGAAGCTTCGCAAGAAGACGAGAGCTGTGCTCGAGTTAAGAGGATAAACAAAGCAACGCTTTGTCCTGAGAAGCGGTTGAAGCTTCATAAGAAGGCGAGATCTACTCACTCATTAACCAGCAGTCTACTGCAAACAATGTATATGCAATTTTAGGCTTTTAATATGTTATTACTTGTCGTTGAAGGCATTGTGATTGGCTTTTTACTTGGTCTTACTGGTGCTGGTGGTGGCATTCTCGCCGTACCCGCGCTCATGACCAGTCAAGGCTGGAGCGTGGCTCAAGCCGCACCGATAGGATTATTGGCAGTTGCGTTATCTACACTCATTGGAACCATTGAAGGTTTATTTAAAAAAATAGTTCGTTATCGTGCTGCAATCTGGATTGCCTTAATTGGTGCTCCTATGGCACATATCGGTATTTTAATAGCTAACACGATTTCACCAGTTTGGCTCATGTTAATGTTTAGTTTAGTCATGTTTACAGTGGGCTATCGACTTATTAGTAACCGAGTTTCGGATTTTCATAACCCGCCGTGTCAGGTCAACCCAAGTACGGGACGCTTTATCTGGAATTTTAAAACTGGTGGCGTGCTTGCCAGCATCGGGATTATTGCTGGGCTTTTAACTGGTATGTTAGGGGTGGGTGGTGGATTTGTAATTGTGCCAGCGCTTAGAAAAGTCACCAATTTGGATATGCATAGTATTGTTGCAACCTCACTTATGATTATTTTTCTCATCAGTGGCATAAGTATTGTGATGCATATTGCAGAGGGTTTTCACTATCCAGTTGCCATTACCAGCGCATTTGCACTTGCATGTATGGCAGGTATGTTATTAGGACGCCGAGCTATTCGTTTTATTCCAGCGTCAATTGTACAAAAAGTCTTTGCTTTAATGGTTTTTGCTGTCGCAATTTATATGGTTATTAAGATTGTTAATCTAACAAATATCTAAGATATATAGTATTTTAACTATCCTTATGAATACTAAATTTCCAGAGATAAGATGTTTAAATTATCTTTGGAAATTTCATTTAAAGCATTTAAATTTTTGAGAAAGCGATATGAAGCGAGTTAACGTGGCAATTTGTGGTTTTGGACGGATTGGACAACAAATTGCAGAGCTCCTTTTAAATCGATCGACGTACTATAAACAAAAATATCAAATTGATGCCCGTTTAGTGGGTGTCTGCAACTCATCATCAGGCTTAATTGATCAAGAGGGTTTTCAGACTTCAAAGTGGCTAGATAAAACACGATTTCAGGAAGGCCTAACAGAGCAAAAGTTTTTAGAACAGGTTCAAGCAGATGTCATTATTGAGACCGGACCAAGTGATTATGTAACAGGTGGGAAAGGCTTATTTTATTTAAATTATGCTTTAACACACAACATGAATGCGATTGCGGTATCTAAAGGTGCTTTAGTCGTAGAAGGTAAAAAATTAGTTAACTTGGCACATCAGCACAATAAAAAACTATTTTTTAGCGGTGCGACAGCTGCTGCCTTACCAACTGTTGATTTGTTTGAATATAACTTAGCAGGCTGTCAAATTTTAGAAATAGAAGGTGTGTTTACAGGCACCACGAATTTTATTTTAAATGATATGTTGCAACACGGATGCGCATTTGCAGAATCTCTTGAAAAAGCTCAAACAAAAGGTATTGCGGAACCTGACAGTTCATTCGATGTAGATGGATGGGATACCGCGGCTAAAATTACCATATTAGCCAACACTGTTTTGGGGGCTGATATAAAAATTCAAGATATTCCAAGACAAGGAATCAGTCATGTCACACCCGATCATATTCGTGACTGGAAAAAAGAAAATGTAATTCCTCGTCTGGTCGGTTTTATTCATGTTAAAAATCAGCAAATTGAAACAGGTGTTGAATTAAGGTTAGTCCGAGCAAATCATGCGTTTGCTCATCTGCAAGGTTCTCAAAAATGTATTCGGGTGTTAACACAAGAAATGGGTGAATTTGTGGTCAGTGGAGGGGCATCTGCGCCTTTAGCCACAGCAGCCGCAGCTTTAAAAGATTTTGAGCTGATGTTAAAAACGGGCTACTAAAATTAATTATGATTTATAAAAAAGCAGGCTTTAAGCCTGCTTTTCACAATTTTTTTGGGTGTTAAATAACTTCTTTCCAATTTCAAACTTACTAAACATTAAGTAATTACCAAGTAAGATTAGCAAAATTCCAAATACAGCATTTAAAGTCCACTCATATCCTTCAAAGAAAGTAGAAACTGTTAAAGCAACTAAAGGAAAGAGCAACGTGCTATAGGCTGCTTTGGCTGCGCCAATTCGTCCAACTAAAGAAAAATAAGCAGAGAACCCAATAACTGTGCCAAATACAGCTAAGTATAGTACCGAGCTTAAAAATGGGAAATTCATCGGCGGCATTAAATCTTGTCCAGTAAATAAAGCTAGACTTAGCATCACCAATGCCCCATAAGTCATGGCATAACAATTTGTTGAAAAAATATTTAGGCCACGTTTTTGGTGTCTAACACTAATCATATTCCCTAAAGAAAAACCGTAAGTGCCTATTGCACATAGCCCAATACCCATTAATAACTGTGCATTAAACTGACTATTAATCAGGTCATGCCAAAACAGTAAAACAATACCACTTAGACCCAAAAGTGCAGCCGGCGCAAAGTTTGGAGAAGGTTTCTGCTTAAAAAAGATAAGTGCATTAATAGCATTAAAGAAAACAGCCATGGAAAATATGACAGACTCTAAACCGCTATTTACATATTTAACGGCGGTATAAAAACAAATAAAGTTTAGACCGAAAACACAAAGGCCTTGCAGCATACAGAACAAGTGATCTTTTAAAGCAATTCGTTGTAATTTTCCGGAAAATAGTAAAACAACCCAAAGTAATAAGGCTGAAATGGCAAAACGCCATAAAATTGCAACGACGGGAGTTGCATAATGGCTCTGAACGGCAATTCCAATCCATGTTGTTCCCCAAATCAACACCACCGCAACATAGAGTAAAATATTCATAACTTCATCCTCGATTACCAAGCTTAAGTATCTAGGAATGCTTCATTTTTCACGTATATATTCTTGTGTAGTACATGCAAGATCTTGCGTTTTTTATATGTCTAAACTAGCTGAATTTTACTGAATATGGTTAACTTAAGCTCAATGATATTTGTTTTAATTTTGCATGGCCTATCAAACTTTAGAACAGCTACAGCAATCTAAAGCCAAGCTTCACGAAACTGTGGTGCTTGATGAAAATATGCAACTTGCATTTTGGTCTAATCAGCAAGATCGTGTAAGTGTCTGTAGCGACCACCATACTTTGAGTCTCTATATCCAAGATGGTTATGAAAGTTATCAAAAAACACCTTCAGGCTGGAAAAATGGTGGCGGGCCAGGGCGTTTTTGTTTGTTACCTGAGCATCAAGAGTCGACTTGGGATATACGAGGTGGGCTTAAATTTGTTCACTTGTATTATACCGACCAACATTTACGTGATGTTGCCGAAAAAATATGGGACAAAGAACCTAATCAAATTGAGTTAAACGAAGTTGTCTTTAATGATGATGAACGGATTCGAGCTTTATATCAGTTCTTCTTGCTAGATTGCGATTGGCAAGATTCTTCAAATCATTTGCAAATGAGCACAACAGCAAGTTTATTGCTAAATCATTTAATTAGAAGATACAGCAGTGTTCAATGGCAACAACCTATTATTAAAGGCGGGTTGGCACCTCATAAGCTCAAATATATTCAGGAATGGATTGAAGATCATCTAGATCAGGCACTCACTTTGTCAGATCTGGCAAATGTTGTGAATTTAAGCGAATACCATTTTGCTCATATGTTTAAACAGTCCATGAATATGGCACCTCACCAATATGTCATGCAAAGACGTTTAACTAAGGCAAAAGGACTCATTCAGTCATCTCAGCTTTCTTTACAAGACATTGCCCTAGTATGTGGTTTTAGTTCAGCAAGTCATTTAAGTCATCGCTTTAAACAGTTTTATGGCATGAGTCCTTCGCAATTACGTTAAAGAACTCATGACTAATTTCTATAAAAGATAAACCCCTAAACCAACCAGTGCCGAAGCAAAAATGACATACAGCACAGTAATGTTAAAACGGAATAAAGCAATAAATGCAGCAACGGTAATGAGGGCTGCAACAATATCAAAATGCCCTGAAAAACCTTGTGGCCATAACACGTGATAACTAAAAAATAGTGCTAAATTTAAAATGACACCGACCACAGCCGCGGTAATTGCAGTGAGGGGTGCCGTAAACTTTATTTCATTATGAGTAGATTCAATAATCGGTGCACCCGCAAAAATAAAGACAAATGAAAAGAGAAAGGTAAACCAAGTCACAATGACAGCACCGAGTGCACCAGCAAAAAATAGATGCTCGGACCCAAGTAATGAATGATTGACTCCTCCTAAAAAACCCACAAAGGCAACAACCATAATCAGTGGACCGGGGGTAGTTTCACCCAAAGCCAGTCCATCAATCATTTGTGTAGGTGAAAGCCATGCAAAATGATTGACAGCTCCTTGATAGACATAAGGTAAAACCGCGTAAGCGCCCCCAAACGTAAGCAGCGCAGCTTTAGTGAAGAACCATGCCATTTGGGTATAAGAGTGATGCCATCCGAAATATACGCCTAAAGCTAAAATGGGTAATAACCATAAAATGATTGCCACAAAAATAAGTTTAACTAACCGTGACCAGTGGAATTTAGCGTGTTCTGGTGTTGGAGTCTCATCATCAATAAATGCCGGGCCGTAATCTTTTTGGCTGGCTTTATGACCAGCAGCTGAGGAAAGTAGCTCAGGGTACTTTTTACTAACTAAATAACCTGCAATGCCTGCTGATAAAACAATAAGCGGGAAAGGAAGTTTTAAGACAAAGATTGCAAAAAAAGCAGCAATTGCGACGAACCATAAAAATCTATTTTTAAGCGAACGACTACCTATACGGTATGTCGCATGGAAAACAATTGCGGTGACGGCAGGCTTTATCCCGTAAAAAATACCCGCAATAACCGGAACGTCTCCAAATTTTATATAAATCCAAGACAGCCCAATTAAAATAAATAAAGAGGGTAATACAAATAAAATACCGGCAACTAAACCTCCCGCAGTTCTGTGCATAAGCCAACCAATGTAGGTTGCTAACTGCTGTGCTTCAGGTCCAGGTAACAACATGCAGTAGTTCAGTGCATGTAAAAATCTTTTTTCAGATATCCAGCGCTTTTGTTCAACCAGTTCCTGATGCATCACAGCGATTTGTCCAGCTGGCCCCCCAAAGCTAATAAAACCAAGCTTGAGCCAAAATAAGAAGGCTTGCCAGAAGGTGACTTGTTCCACTGAATCATCAGGGGTATTTAATTGTTTTTGTTGCATATTATCCCCTAAAAAATAATAGTAATTTTTACGTTTATGGCACAACGGAGTATGTTTTATAGCATAACAAACACAAATGTATTTTTTATGATAACCATTTAACTTTTATAGATAGCTATTAATTAATTTATTGATATTCATTGAAATTATTTTTTTAACTAAAGTTATCGCTTTAAATTATTTCCAAAGCTGAAACATTTTAAACATTATTTGCTCAAGTTGTTATAACAGGTTGTGAGCCGTGAGCCAGCTACCCCCAGATGCTAAAAATCATAAGCCTCTTTACGATCAGTTAAGGGAACTCATCCTTAACAAAATTGTAAATGGCGAATACGCCGTACTGAGTCAAATTCCATCTGAAAACGAGTTTGCTGAACAGTTCGGTGTAAGCCGAATCACAGTTCGCCAAGCACTCAACCAATTACAGTTGGAAGGCTATATTTTTAAGGTGCCAGGTAAAGGGACCTTTGTAAGCAAGCCAAAAACGTTCCAGAACATTTCAAGTTTGCAAGGTTTTGCAGAAGCAATGTCATCTGCTGGTCACGAAATTTTAAACCGTGTCATCTCGGCCGAGCTTAGGCAGGTCCCGATGCATGTAGTACCGAAATTAAAGTTACCTGTTAAAGCCAATGTGTATGAAATTCAACGTGTTCGTTTACTCAACCGTCAGCCAGTATCGTATGAGTTGACTTATTTGCCAGAACATATTGGTTTGAAACTTAAAGAAAAAGCGATTGATTTACGCACAACCGATATTTTCAAAGCATTAGAACAAGAATGTGGCATTCCTTTAGGGCATGCAGATTTAAGTATTGATGCCACTGTAGCGGATGAAGAATTAGCGGCCTTGTTGCAAGTCGAAATCGGAACTCCGGTATTACGGGTCGAACGTTTGACTCACGATGCAAATGGTCAACCGATTGACTATGAATATCTCTATTTCTCAGGCGATACCTTCCAGTACCGTTTACGTATTCATCGTTAATAACTCAAATAAAAATAAGGATTTTACAATGGAAACTAAATATCTTGAGTTTGATATTGTGGTGATTGGTGGTGGAACTGCAGGGCCAATGGCTGCGATTAAAGCAAAACAAGAAAACCCGAATTTAAAAGTCTTGCTCATTGAAAAAGCGAATGTAAAACGCAGTGGGGCGATTTCAATGGGAATGGATGGGCTGAATAATGCTGTTATTCCGGGATATGCGACACCTGAGCAATACACCAAAGAAATTACCATTGCTAATGATGGGGTAGTTAATCAAACCACTGTATATGCATATGCAAAGCATAGTTTCAAAACCATTCAACAGCTCGATCAATGGGGCATTAAGTTTGAAAAAGATGAGACAGGTGAATTTGCAGTAAAAAAAGTACATCACATGGGGGCATATGTTTTACCAATGCCCGAAGGACATGATGTTAAAAAAGTTTTATATCGTCAATTAAAGCGTGCTCAAGTCAAAATTAATAATCGGATTGTCACCACAAAGCTTCTAAAAAATGAGCAAGGTGCAATCAATGGTGTACTTGGTTTTGACTGTCGTAGTGGTGACTTTTATGTCATTAAAACGAAAGCAGCCATTTTATGTTGTGGTGCCGCAGGGCGTTTAGGTTTGCCAGCTTCCGGCTACTTAATGGGTACTTATGAAAATCCAACCAATGCAGGTGACGGCTATGCAATGGCATATCATGCAGGTGCTGAGCTTGCAAACTTGGAATGCTTCCAGATTAATCCACTGATTAAAGACTATAACGGCCCAGCTTGTGCCTATGTGACTGGTCCTTTAGGAGGTTATACGGCCAATAGTAAAGGTGAACGTTTCATTGAATGTGACTACTGGAGTGGTCAGATGATGTGGGAGTTTTACCAAGAACTGGAAAGTGGTAATGGTCCTGTTTATTTAAAAGTAGATCATCTGGCCGAAGAAACGATTCAAACTATTGAAGAAATCTTGCATACCAATGAGCGCCCAAGCCGTGGTCGTTTCCACGAGGGCCGAGGAACCAATTATCGTCAAGATATGGTGGAAATGCATATTTCAGAAATTGGTTTCTGTAGCGGACACAGTGCTTCTGGCGTATGGGTCAATGAAAAAGCTGAGACTTCAGTTAAGGGATTATACAGTGCTGGCGATATGGCGGCTGTACCTCATAACTATATGCTTGGAGCATTTACTTACGGTTGGTTTGCGGGTGTAAATGCTGCGCAATATGTGAATACAATTGAAGATAGCGAATTAAACCAAAGTGAAATAGAAGCAGAAAAAGCTCGAATATTTGCGCCACTAGATTGCTCAGAAGGTTTACCTCCAGAACAAGTGGAATATAAGCTGCGCCGTTTTGTAAATGACTATTTGCAACCTCCTAAAACTCGCCAAAAAATGGAAATTGGGCTCAAGCGTTTTGAAGAAATTAAACAAGATATTAAGCGAATCTCTGCAAGGAACCCGCATGAGCTGATGCGCGCCGCTGAAGTTTCTTTTATTCGAGATTGCGCGGAAATGGCAGCAAGAGCTTCACTGTTTAGAGAAGAAAGCCGTTGGGGACTGTATCACTATAGAGCAGATTTCCCTCAAAAAAATAACTTGGATTGGTTCTGTCACGCGCATTTGAAAAAAGATGAATACGGGAACATGGTTAGTTTCAAAAAGCCAATCGAGCCTTATGTGGTTCCGATTAATCAAAATGAAGCTGTGTCGTATGACCGTTTACGCATTCAAAAAGATGTTGCTCTAGCAGACTAAATAAATCAGGAATTCAAATCATGGCTTTTATTTTTAAAGAAGTACAGCACCGTACTGTCGCACCCGTCATTATCGATGAAGATAAATGTATTGCTGATAAAGGATGCACTGTCTGTGTAGATGTTTGTCCAATGGATTTATTGGCAATCGATCCAACAACTCAAAAAGCTTATATGCAATTTGATGAATGTTGGTATTGCATGCCTTGTGAAAAGGACTGCCCAACAGATGCAGTCAAAGTAAATATCCCATACCTACTCAAATAATTAATTTGGAATACGTAACATGAGACAAAATAAATTGCTCAATAAAAAACTATTACTCAGTAGCTTAATTGGTGCCATGGTACTCGGCACTTTGGGGTGCGGCAGTAAAACAGAAACTGTGCGTGTCGCCATTGGTACACAAGACACGACCATTAACTGTGCAACAGGTGGGTTGCTGATTCGTGAATTGAATTTATTACCAAAATATTTACCCAAAGATGGTAAATACAAGAATGTTAAATATGACATTCAATGGAAAAATTTTACCTCTGGTGCACCACTTACCAGTGAGATGGTGGCTGGACGTCTAGATTTGGGAGCAATGGCAGACTTTCCTGCGGTTAATAATTTAGCGGCATTTAAAAAAGCTGGCAAAGAAAGCATATTTTTAGCCCCTTTGTCAGGCAGTATTAATGGTAGCGGCAATGCGATTGTTGTTCCAATTGACTCAAAAGTAACATCGCTTAAAGAACTAAAAGGACAAACCATTTCTGTACCTTTTGCCTCAACTGCTCATGGACTGTTGCTACGAGCGATTCAAGCAGAAGGCTGGCAACTTGATAAAGATATTAAAGTGATTGCTCAGGCGCCAGAAGTGGCCGGACCTGCATTAAAAAGTCATAAGATTGCTGCGCATGCTGACTTCGTACCATTTGGCGAGTTATTTGCTTACCAAGGTTTTGCCAAAAAAATCTATGATGGTTCTCAAGCAAAATCACCCACATTTCATGGTTCGCTTGCCAGCAAGGATTATGCACAGCAGCATCCAGAAGTTATAAAAGCTTATTTACAGGCAACCATTGAAGCGAATCGTCTAATTCGGGAACAACCAGAAAAATATAGTGAACTGATTGCTGAAAAAACCGGTATTCCTGCCGAAGTCGTCTATTTATTTCATGGTCCACTAGGTCTGCAAACTCGTGACTTAACGTGGAAACCTGAATATCGAAAAGCAACTCAAATCGCGATAGACACCTTAAAAGTTTTAGGCAAAAACGACGGTACGCTTGATGTAAATAAATTTATTGATGATCAATACATTAAGGATGCATCTCAGGCATCTGGGCTTAATTACAGCCAGCAACTGGCCGACTATGCAAAATCACCTTTGGTTGCCAATGACGCATTAACGGGCCAACCCATCAAGACATTTGGTCGGGTGACTCAAATTTGGGTAAAGGGTGAAGAAAAAGTTCGTAGCTATGAAACGCCTGAGCATGCTTTTTCTGATTTAAAGAAAATACAAGCCAATGGAAAAACAGTGCGTGTGGTTTATAGCCAAGATCATCAGTCCGACATTAAATTACTTGCCAATTTGGCATGGTATGCCACAGATAAAGCAGGACAAATTCACGCCTTTTTATTAAAAGATGATGCTGAAAAATGGGCTAAACAACAGGGCGGAAAAGTATATGACTTTAAAGCTATTCAGCTTGTAACCCAGAGCTGATGTGTTGTCTTACCTAATAAGCAGGAGGTGACGAATGAGTAGTTTAGTCCAGACAAAACCTAAAAACCAAAGTACATTTTTGATTAAATTTTTTCAGCAGTTGAGATCATATCCGACGCATTTAAAAAGCTATGTCATTGCTTTTACATCTATAGCTTTTTGGATAGCAGTTTGGCAAGGACTTGCTCAGTTTAAAGTAAATTTAGGCTTTGTGAACTTTAGCAATGTCCCGACACCTTTAGATGTCATTCATGCGCTATGGGCTTTTTTTCAACTCAGCGCTGCATTTGAACATGTTGAATCTAGTGTGTTTCGTGTAGTGATTGGTTTTGTGCTTGCGGCTCTAATTGGTGTAGGTATTGGTTTGTTGGCAGGACGTTACCAAAAACTGGCTGCATTTCTAATGCCACCATTAGAAGTATTACGTCCAATACCAGCAGTTGCATGGATTCCTTTAGCAATTCTGATTTTTCCCTCATCAGAAGCTTCCATGATTTTTATTACGTTCATTGGGGCTTTATTTCCAATTTTATTAAACACGGTACATGGTGTTGGTGCAGTTGATCCAAGACTCGTTGCATCTGCAAAAAGTCTAGGTGCTTCTGATCTTGCCATTATTCATGAAGTCATTATTCCGGGGGCATTACCGAATATTATTACTGGTTTATCCATTGGAATGGGTACTTGCTGGTTCTGTTTAGTGACTGCCGAAATGATTTCGGGGCAACATGGAATTGGATACTTCACATGGGAATCTTTCACCTTGCAAAACTATAGCAATATCGTGGTTGGCATGGTGCTCATAGGAGCATTGGGTATGTTTAGCAGTACATTGGTGCGTGTGATTGGAAACCGATTTACTCCATGGTATCAATTGAGGAAGTCTTAAAATGTCAGTTACACAAGGCCATGTACGTATTCAAAATCTATCTCTACATTTAGGGCAAGCTAAAAATCGTTTTCAGGCATTAGATCGGGTTAATTTCGAAATACAACCGGGCGAATTTATTTGTTTACTGGGCCCATCGGGTTGCGGTAAATCCACATTATTAGGTGCTTTGGCAGGGCATTTACCGATTAGTTCTGGGTCTTTAACGGTCGATGATGAATCGATATTTGAACCGCATCCAGATAGAGGTTTGGTGTTTCAGCAACATACCTTATTTCCGTGGAAAAGCGTGCTCGAAAATATTGCCTTTGGTTTAAAAATGAAAGGCATCGCCAAACAAAAGCGTATTGAACAAGCTAAGAAAATGGTTGATCTGGTCGGGCTTAAAGGTTTTGAACATAAATTTCCAGCCGAACTCTCTGGTGGCATGCAGCAACGGGTTGAAATTGCGAGAGTACTGATTAATCAACCTCGCATTTTATTAATGGATGAGCCTTTTGGTGCCTTAGATGCTCAAACTCGTTTAAAAATGCAAATGCTATTACTCGAAATTTGGCAAGAAATCCAAACGTCGGTTTTATTTATTACCCACGATATTGATGAGGCACTTTTTTTAGCCGACCGAGTGTTGATTATGAGCCATCGACCAGGACGGATTATTGAGGAAATTTCGCTTAAGTTTGAACGTCCACGGGATGTTGAGCTTGTAACGAGTAGTGAATTTACAGCCATTAAAAAACATTGCATCCAGTCTTTAAAAGAAGCTACTCAACAAGAAGAGTTAAGCCGTTTAAATCCATTAGGGCTTGGAAAGAAATCACAAATTAAGGAATACGAATGAGTTTTTATTATCAAGCTTTAGATGACCTCGATGAATATAATCAGGAATTTCTCGCACAGCTCAATGACCCAGATGAAAAGATTCGCTTCGTCGCTTTAATGAATATTGGTGATGAAGAAAATCCAGATTTACTTCCTTGGTTGCATACAGCACTACAACACGACTCTTCAGCTTTAGTCCGGGAAGAAGCGGCAAAAAACTTAGAAAGCTGGGAAGACCCAACCAGTTTGCAAGTATTGGCGCAAGCCTTATTTGATGCTGATCTGAATGTGAGACAAGCTGCCAGCCAGAGTTTAAGTGAAGTCAAAAATCCGGCATCGGCCCAGATACTGGCACCGTATTTAAAGCATACAGATACTTTTGCCCTTAGTGCAATTCTGCGTGCTTTAAAACCTTTACGACCACACCAATTATTTGAAGAGATATCTGCTTTGGTACACCACGAAGATGCATTTGTACGCCGTGAGGCAGTCAGTGCATTAAGTTGGTTACAACAAGACCAAGCGATTACGATATTGGCAAAAATTGCAGAAACAGATACAGATGATGAGGTCCGCCGTATTGCAACAGGTGGTTTGGCTTATAGTCAGAGTATATCAACTGAGGTCATCCAAGCACTTCAACATTCTTTAACTTCGGAAAGCTGGCAACTAAGAGTGGAAGCTGCACTTACGATTGGTAAGTTACGTATAGTTCAGCTCGAAGCTCCATTAATTCATGCTGTATCAGACCTGTATTGGCAAGTACGTATTGCAGCAGTACGGAGCTTGGGACTACTAAAATCGCATCTGGCAGTTGCTCATTTGACTGATAACTTTAAGCATGAAATTAGTAACTTGCGTAAAGAAGTCGCTTTAGCACTCGGCGAAATCGGCACATCAGAAGCTCAGACGTTATTGGAACAACATCAAAATGATCCGGATCCTGAAGTACGAAAAGCGATTCGTATTGGATTAAATCAAATTGGTGAGGTGAAGTATGCAAATCAGACCTGATATCCGTGTCGACACTATAAATAAGCAGGTTCACTTTATATGGACCGATGGCTCAAGCGTATGTCTGAGTCATCAAAGTTTAAGGGAAATTTGCCCATGTGGCTTTTGCCGAGCGAAGCGGATTAAACAAATTAAAATAGAGCATCAAAATGTTGAAGTGACAGCTATGTTTGATCAAGGTTATGGTGCCCAAATTTGCTTTAATGATGGGCATGATAAAGGGATTTTTCCGTGGGCTTTTTTAAAAGAATTTGCTAAGAGCTAAAAGATGCCTTCTGCTTGGGACAGAAGGCATCTTATTTAATTAATGATCATGTTCTAAATAATCTGGTTTTTTAGGAAGCGCAAGGCTACATAAGAAACAGATAATCAGCATGACAATCACATATATAAAGAAGGTATTTTCAATTCCGGCAGCTTTGAACTGTAAGGCAACTGAAGGTGCAGAACCACCAAACAGCGCATTACCTACTGCATACGAGAAACCTACACCTAAAGCCCGCACATGAGGTGGGAACATTTCAGCTTTTACCAAACCACTAATGGAAGTATAGAAGCTGAGTAACATCATCATAAAGATGAGTAGCAATGTAATGATGATCGGAGAATCTATATAGGCACGCATCCCGATCACCATGACTGGATAAATAAAAATGGCGGACAATAAGCTAAATGCCAACATTGAAGAGCGTCGTCCAATACGGTCCGAAATTGCACCAAATACAGGTTGAGCACACATATAAACAAATAGCGCGAAGGTCATGATATAACCAACGGTTTTTCCATCCATCCCTAAGTTGGTTAAATAGGTTTTTGAATAAACAGTCTCTACATAAAACGTTAATGAACCAGCAGAAGTGTATCCAACCACCAATAAAAAGGTTTTCCAGTGCTTTTTAAAGAGTTCTCTTAAGCTACCAGACTCTTTTCGTTCGCTGTCTTGATGAGAAAGCGTTTCTTCTAAACGACTACGTGCAAGCAAAGATAAAATTGCTGCGATACCACCAATAACAAATGGAATACGCCAACCGCCATCATGTAATTGTTGTTCACTTAAGAACGTCAATAAAATAACGCCCAGTAAGCTTGCAAGCAATTGACCACCAGAGAGGGTGACATATTGGAAAGATGAGTAAAAACCACGCTGACCTTTTAAGCCTAATTCACTCATATAAGTAGCAACGGCGCCATATTCACCACCCACTGATAAGCCTTGAAGTAGACGAACAAGGAGTAACAGAAAAGGAGCAAATAAACCGACTTGATCATAAGTAGGCAAAGCTGCAAACAAAAAGGAGCTTAAAGCCATCAAACAGATTGATATGATCATCGACTTCTTTCGGCCATGTCGATCTGCAATACGACCAAATAGCCAGCTTCCAATCGGACGCATAAAGAAGCTTGCGGCAAATACCCCCCAAACATAAATAGACTTGGTCGTACTATCCATATCAGGTGCGGTTAAAGCTTGAGTAAAGTAAGCAGCAAATACTGCATAAATATAAAAATCAAACCATTCGACTAAATTACCAGAGGCTGCGCCTACAATCCCACGTATTCGACTACGTTTTTCTTCCTGAGTATATGTCATATTACATCCATCGTTTTGTAGACAAAAACTAGGAATTTTTTAGGTATGCTAGACAGAAAAGAGAATGAAACAGTAAAAGTTACTCAACCCTGAGCACGTCCTTAAAATTCCTAACCATTCATTTTTTCTAATTTTAAAATTCGTTTCTAGTGAGATTACGTCCTTTTGTTCGATTTAAAGATATTTTAACCAATGATCGAACATTTCCTTACGCTCAATTTGATAATGAATTATATTTAAAATCATTGAGCTAATTTAATACCAGTATTTTTTCTATTCTCTTTCTCCTTTTTAGGTTCCATTTTGAGCTTAAGTGTAATTTGAATATTTGATAATACTTAAAAAGTTATAGTCTCAATTCTCAAGAAAATAAATAAAATTTATATAATGATAAGTTCAAAAATTCGGACAAAATTCACTTAATCGAAAAAATACAGAATGTATTGTTTCTCAATATGTGTGCCTGTATTCTTGCGTGGCTGAAAATAGGGAGATAACCATTTTTAGCCTTATAAATTATGCTCGCAATAGCAGGTAACTATTCAATGGAAAGACGTTCGTTAAATCTTCACTTCATGACATGCTCTAAAACAGCATTAGCTTCATCTATTGCACTCATAACATCTGTCGTTTATGCAAATGAAGTGGAGGTTTCGCAGCTCCCAACCATTACTGTGAACGCTACACAAAATAATGATGCATTATACTCATCAAAAAAAGTGACTTTATCTGGCTTTCAAACTAGTGAAGTAAAAAAAGTTCCTGCATCTATTACAACCATTACTTCTGAACGTATAGCAGATCAACACGCAAAAACTTTAACTGATGTTATTAAAAATGATTCATCCTTAGGCGATGGCTACGCTGCTATTGGCTACTATCCAAACTTTGTAGCACGGGGTTTTGCACTCGATTTAGGTTCAAGTTATCTCATTAATGGCCATACCATACGTGGCGAGCAAAATGTAGCTTTAGAAAATAAAGAACAAGTTGAAATCTTAAAAGGCATTTCTGCAATTCAAAGTGGTATGTCGACGCCAGGTGGTGTTGTTAACTATGTAACCAAAAGACCTGCCGATGTTAAAAATATTACGGTCGATGCAAATTCAGAAGGCGGCTATACACTGGCAACGGATGTCGGCGGCTTTATTAATGATAATTTCGGTTATCGAATCAATCTAGCACATGAAAGTATTCATCCAAATGTTGATCATGCAAATGGTAAGCGTGAGTTTGGTTCAGTAGCTTTAGACTGGAAAATTAATGATCGCTCTAAACTACTGTTTGACATTGAAGCCCAGCATCAAAGTCAACGTTCTGTACCCGGCTATCAACTGCTTGATGGGCAAGAAGTACCAACAAATGTAGATCAAGACCGTTTATTGGGTTATCAGTCTTGGAGTAAACCTGTTGTAAATAATAGTGTAAATGCGAGCTTGAAATATCAATATGCATTTAACGATCAATGGAATGGTAGCTTAAGTGCATCACAAAGCCGTGTTGTGATTGATGACAATAGTGCTTTCCCATGGGGCTGTTATAGCAGCATTTGTGAAGTTACGGGCTTGGGCAATACTTTTGATAAACACGGAAATTATGATATTTATGACTATCGTAGTCCAGATGACACACGTATAACTAACCAGTTTGCTGCTGGGTTAAATGGCCAATTCAATACTGGCAATATTCAGCATCAAATCGCTTTCGAATTACAACGTACATATAAAACCTTAAAACACCATACACCACTGAATGTAGCAGTAGGAACAGGCAATATTTATGAAGATACGGTCGACTACAATCCTTCATTGGAAAGTCCAGGCGATCGTTACAAAGCTCTAGAGAGTGATCAAACTGCATTTACAATCTCTGACCGAGTTCAATTTAATGATCAATGGTCAACCCTACTTGGTGGAAAACTTATTCACCTTGATGAGCAAGCTTATAATTCAGATGGGCAGCAAAGCCGAGATACCGATTTAAATAAGTTTTTGCCACAATTAGCACTCATGTATAGTCCAACTGCTACGACTAATCTTTATGCTTCATATGCTAAAGGTTTATCAGATGGTGGCGAAGCTCCTTGGTTTGCTAATAATGCTCTAGAAGTTCTATCACCGAAAAATTCTGAACAATATGAATTTGGTGTTAAGCAACAAATACGCAACTTCTTATTAACAGCAGCTATTTTTGATTTAAAACAAGACAATCAATATAGCCAAGTGAATGTAGATGGAACTTTTGATTTTGTTGAGCAAGGCGAACAACACAATCAAGGTATTGAGTTAGGTTTAACAGGCGCCTTAACCGATACACTTGATGTAAGCTCTGGCATTACCTTTACCAAATCTCGTCTTGTTGATATTGATACTGACAGCTACAAAGGTCATCAAACTCAAAATGTACCAAAGGTACGCGCAACTGCACAGTTATCTTATAAAGTACCGTCAGTTGAAGGATTAAGATTACTCAGTGGTATGCAATATAGTAGCAGTAAATATGCAAACAAAGAGGGAACTGCAAAAGTAGGCGGATATAGTGTCTTTAATATTGGTGCTGCCTATAAAACAAATTTTGCTGGGCATGACACAACTTTTAGATTCAATATTGATAACTTATTTAACAAGAAATATTGGCGTGATGTAGGGGCATTTATGGGGGATGACTATCTGTTCTTAGGTAATCCTCGCACAGCTCAATTTTCTACAACTTTTAGCTTTTAAAAGTTACAGGACAAATAAAAAAGGAGCTTTAAAAGCTCCTTTTTTATTTCAGGAATTAAGCCGACATTTTTGGTTTAACCATATTATTAATCGACAAGATATCATCAAGCACTTGTGCTGATAATAAACCTTCATTCTGAACTAGAGCCAATACACTTTGCCCAGTTTCATTTGCTGTTTTAGCAATACGAGTTGTAGTTTCATAACCTAGGTATGGGTTAAGTGCAGTCACAATACCAATTGAGTTTTCAACTAAAACTTTACAGTGCTCAGGGTTGGCCGTAATCGTATCAATACATTTACTTTGGAACATTGCCATTGCTTTACCAAGTAAGTCCATCGATTCAAATAGTTTGAATGCAATAAGTGGTTCCATTGCATTTAACTGTAATTGACCAGCTTCAGCAGCTAAAGTTACAGCCAAATCATTTGCAATAATCTGGAAGCAAGCAAGATTCATTGCTTCAGGAATAACTGGGTTTACTTTACCTGGCATGATCGAGCTACCCGGTTGACGTGCTTCTAAGTTAATTTCATTAATGCCAGTACGTGGACCACTTGAAAGTAAACGCAAGTCATTGGCAATTTTTGAAAGTTTAGTTGCAGTACGTTTTAATAAACCAGATAAAAGAACAAAGTCACCCATATCTGAAGTTGCTTCGATTAGATCTGGAGCTGACTTAATTTTCTTACCAGAAATTTTTCCAAGTGCTTGAATCGCGAGTTCACGGTAACTATATTCAGTGGTAATTCCTGTACCAATCGCTGTACCGCCAAGGTTCATATAAGCTAAAACATTTGGAATAAGCGTATTAATTTGCTCAAGGTCTTTTTGTAGAGTTACCGCAAAAGCACCAAACTCTTGACCTAATGTCATAGGCACAGCATCTTGTAATTGAGTACGTCCCATTTTTAAAATGTGTGCAAACTCTTGAGACTTATTTAGGAAGCTAAGAATCAAATTGTTAAATGGAAGATTTAACTCATCTAGGCTAAGTAACAAACCTAAACGGATTGCAGTAGGGTATACGTCATTTGTTGACTGTGACATGTTAATGTCGTTATTTGGATGTAAGTACTGATATTGACCTTTAGAATGTCCCATATATTCTAAAGCAACGTTTGCCAATACTTCATTTGCATTCATATTGGTTGAAGTACCAGCACCGCCTTGCATCATGTCGATTGGGAACTGGTCATGGAAGTTTCCACGAATAAGCTGATTACAGCTGTATTCGATCGCTTCAAATTTAGTTTGATCTAAGTTTTTAAGATTATAGTTTGCTTCAGCACAGGCAAGCTTAACCATAGCTAATGCTTTAATTAAGTTAGGAAAATTTCCAACTTTGCTATTTGTTAAGTTGAAATTTTCTAAAGCACGTAATGTTTGAACTCCGTAATAATGATCATTGTTGATTTCTCTATGACCAATAAGATCCTTCTCAATACGGGTAGTAATATCTGCGTTCATCATTAAACTTCGATTCATTAAAGATGATTCATCTTAGAATTCGAAATGCTTCACTTCTAATGCATTTATTAAAGTAATTATGCATTTTTTGCATATCAAAAACTGAATTACACTAAAATGAATATTGAATAGTTGATGAGTCTTGGAAGCTATATATCTTACAAAATTTAATATATTCAATTGCTTGTATAATTTCTTTAGAGTGAGTTGCTCAACAAGAATTAAGTAAATTAAAAAATTTGAAGCGAACTAAATAATGATTTTTATTCAGGAACGTTATTAAATTATTTGAATTTTCATGTGAAAATTAATTTATATAAAGAAATAATGAGTTTAGTTTAATAAATTTTAATAAAATTGTGATGCATTTCACATAAAAATACTTATAATACAGAAAATTTTGATTTATTAAGTTTATGTTAAAAGTAATTGGTGCCTTACTAATATTGGGAAGTTTTACTTGCTATCTCCTTATAGGAAATGAAGAAAAAACTGAAACCAAAAGTTCACACATGCTTAAAGAAGCTGAGCAATCGATTAAGAATGCTGAGTTATCTATTCAAAAAGCAAAACAAAATATTCCTACTGCATCGTATAAGTAATTGAGGTAATAAAGATTATTATCTATTAAATAATCTTTTGACTGAAATTTTATTAAGATGTCAGCGCTGTAAAGAGACAAATGCATGAGAATGAAGTTTATTGCATATGACCCTAACTCTGGTGAAAAACTAAGCTTGAAAGAGCATATTCATCACATGGATAAATACACAACTTATGTTTTTTTTAGTGATGAAAAAGACAATATGGTATTTAACCCACAGAAAAAACAGATATTTGAAATCAGCCAATATACTTCAAACATGATGGTTGAAATTTCAAGAAAGTTATACTACTTAATTGGTGAATATTAGTTCATTTTCTATAGATCATTATGTGGATGAATTATCGCTCTTACTGATGAATTAATGTACTCCCTGTCAGTCTATAGATACTTTAGTATAATAGTCGGGATTATCTTATTAATTTATACTTACCTTAAATATTGTATGAAATACAATTAATTATTAATACTGCTTAAATCCTGAAATGAGGTAAGGTAATCATTTACTTATCAATTATTACCTTACCAAATCATTGTAAGAGTAAATAATAATTCTCTTTTTTGATGATTAGATGAAGTGAGAAAGAATCTAAAACTAGATTTTTTAGATACTTTTTATAGTGGAATAGTGTATTAATTTAAGATTCTTAAAATTCAATCAATAACCTAGAGATTGGTTATTGAAACAGTTTACAGTCCGCATTCTTCCCCAAGGTGCGGACTTTTTTTATCATTAAAATGTACGAATAGAATTTCGTGCTTATTTCTAAAAGTTATCTTGTTAAGATCACTTATTTAATTTTATGATGGGTTTTTATCGATTGATTTAAATAATTTTTTTAGCTGAACTGTACTTATGTTCATCTCTTGTCTCGTGAAAACAAAACCTATTATTTTCTTATCTTCTTTTCTATGTCAGAATTATTAAATACTTAATTTTATAGATTGGCTTTGTCCTTTCACTTCTCGCATTTTTGCAGGTACTCCCTATGTTTTATCATTCTTTCTCATCCCTAAATTTATTTATGCTTCTTCCCAAAAATATCAATTAATAAAATTACAAATCTAAAAGGGAATAGATAAGATGAATTTAGAAGTCCGTTGGGTAGAGGATCTCCTCACATTAGAACGTGAACGTTCGATTTCGAAAGCAGCCGAGAAAAGATTTATTAGCCAGTCTGCATTTACTCGAAGAATTCAACAAATTGAAGAAATGATTGGTGCTGAAGTCATTATTAGGAACAACAAAAACAACATCGAATTTACAGACATTGGTCGAATTTTATTAGTGATGTCTAAGAATATTGAAAAACAGGTAGAGGAGACCGCAAAACTTATTAAAAATATTAAGAATGAGACTGAATCTACCATTCGTTTCTGTGTAGTTCACTCATTAGCTTCAGGTTTTTTAACAACATTTTTAAAGAAATTTCCTACTCTTATTCGTGATTTAAAAATTGAAATTGTCGCAACGAATAGTGGAGAAGGCCTATCTTTGTTAAAAGAAGGCGCCTGTGATTTCATGATTTGCTATGCAGATAAAAGTAATATTAGAAAAGTTGGAGATGATATTTTAAGTGGTATTAAAATTGCTGAAACGGTCATTGTACCGGTTTCTGCAACTGAACCCGACCATAGCCCAAAACATACAATACAAAGTAACTTTGCTCTACTAGCGTATAGTAAACACGCATACTTAAGAAAATTAGTGGACCAACTTATTGAAGGTAAGCTCGTATATAAAACGTTATATGAAACTGATAATGCCACCAATTTAAAAGAGCTGGTTTTACAAGGTCTAGGGGTTGCTTGGATTCCGAAAATTAATGTTGAAGAAGACCTTGCAGCTGGGAAATTGGTTATTTTAGATCAGCAAGAATATTGCCTTGCTCAAGATATTTATATTTTCAAAAATAATTTGAGTGATAATAAATCGGTACAACAAATATGGAATGGTTTTAAAGCCCAGCAAGAACTATAACGCATACTCATTCAAAGGGTGAAGTACACGATATTTATATATAAATTAAGCAAATAAGTAGATTATGCTTGGGTCTTTATGATGAAAGGCATGATAAAGCATTGCCCCTCGTCTGAATTCTTTGCTAATTTAGAGTAAAATTCAATAAGTCAAAAGTAGGGTAGAAGAATTTTTCTATCATTTATAACTGCTTTTGAACTTATTTCAATGGATTATTAAATCCAAGCGGAGACAATTTTGTTTGATCTAGACAGTAGATTATTAAATATTTTTTATCATATTTATCGGTTCAAAAGTGTTTCAATGGCTGCAGATGCTATTGGTCTAACACAGCCGAGTGTAAGTAACGGTCTAAACAAAATTCGTCAACATTTTAATGATCCTTTGTTTATTCGAGTCGGCAATGAAATGATTCCGACCGAACTGGCGAAGCAGATTTTTCCTCTGATTAGTGAAGTTATTGATAAAGTTGAAAGTATTAATAACTTTAATGTGAACTTTGATCCATTGACATCAGACCAGCTGTTTACGATTGCAATGACTGATGTATCACATTTAGTTTTACTGCCTCAGTTAACCAACTATTTAAAAGAAAAAGCACCTCTCATCCGTTTAAATATTAGACCTATTACGCCAGAAACCAGCTATCAAATGGCAAATGGTGAAATTGATTTGGCGATAGGTTTCTTACCACAATTAGAAGAAGGTTTTTATCAGCAGAAGTTTTTTCGTCAACACTATGTTGTGATTAGCTCAAAAAGCCATCCGCGTTTAGACCCAAATAATTTTACTTTAGAAGATTACATGCGCGAATATCATATCGATATTGATGCAGGTATTGGGCATTATCACATTAAAAATGAACTACAAAATAAAGGGTTGGATCGAAATATTTTAATTCGTTTACCAAGTTACTTAGGTGTAGGTCTAGTCGTTCAGGAAACAGATGCGATTGCCACTGTTCCATATTATTTAAGCCAAGTTTTATTGGTTAGAGAGAACTTACAAATTTTACCTGCACCGCTTGATTTTCCAACTTATGACGTTAAGCAACATTGGCATATGTCTTGTCACCATAAGAGTAGCCATAAATGGTTCCGTCAAACTTGTTATGAGCTATTTAAAACAGTTTAGGAATTTTACTTATAAAAAAGAAGATGTAAGAAAAATCCTTACATCTTCTTTTAATTTTGAATTAAATTTCAATCGCAACGGCTGTTGCTTCACCACCACCAATACATAGAGCCGCAACGCCTTTCTTTTTACCTAAGCGTTTTAATGCATAAATAAGAGAAAGGATAATTCTTGAACCTGTAGCGCCAATTGGATGGCCTAATGCACATGCACCACCATGGACGTTTACTTTAGCTTCATCAATACCTAGCTCATGAATTGGTGCCATTGCCACCATTGCAAAAGCCTCATTAATTTCCCAAGCATCTACTTCATCAACAGACCAACCAGCACGCTCAAGTACTTTCTGAATTGCACTAATTGGAGCAATTGTGAATTCGCTTGGATGCTGAGAGTGCGTCGAAGTTGCCACAATTTTTGCTAAGGTATTTAACCCATGGCTTTGAGCATATTCTTCAGTAGTTAGTACTAATGCAGCAGCACCATCAGAAATCGAGCTTGAGTTAGCGGCTGTAATTGTACCGTCCTTGCTAAAAGCAGGGCGTAAAGTTGGAATTTTCTCAAGATTTGCTTTTAATGGTTGCTCATCTTGATCAACAACTTCAACACCTTTGCGGGTTTTTACTTCAACAGGAACAATCTCTTCTTTGAAATAACCTTCCGTAATCGCAGTTTGCGCTTTTTTAAGTGAAGAAATTGCAAAGTCATCCATTTGCTCACGGGTAAAGCCTTTGGTGTTTGCCATGTCTTGCGCAAAAGAACCCATTAAACGACCTGTTTCTGCATCTTCAAGGCCATCTAAAAACATATGGTCCTTAATTTCACCGTGTCCCATACGATAACCACCGCGAGCTTTAGGCAAAATATAAGGTGCATTTGTCATAGATTCCATCCCGCCAGCCACAATAATATTGGCACTGCCTGCTTTTAAGGTATCTGATGCCATTAACACCGCTTTCATTGCAGAGCCACAAAGTTTATTAATGGTCACAGCTCCGACATGATCAGGCACACCAGCTTTACGCATGGCTTGACGAGCAGGACCTTGACCAATACCTGCACTGAGTACACAACCAAAAATTACTTCATCTACTTGTTCAGGCTTAACACCTGCACGTTGGATCGATTCACGGATGACAGCAGCGCCAAGTTCTGGAGCAGTTAGAGAAGATAAACTACCCTGAAAACCACCCATTGCAGTACGGCTACCTGAAACTATAACAATTGAACTCATCTTAATATCTCTTATTGGTGTATTTGCTAAATTTGCCTTTAGCCTAAACTAAAGGCGCCACTAAATTAAAAAGTTGGAGGGGTATAGCTGAGCGTTCTACCAAAGAACCACAGCAAGAATAAAACTAAAGGAAAATGCACAACGAGCTGAGTCACTGTAAAACCAATCACATCTTTTGCTTTTAGTTTTAAAATGCCTAACATTGGAAGCATAAAAAATGGATTGATTAAGTTTGGTAAAGCTTCGGCTGCATTATAAATTTGTACAGACCAGCCCAAATGAACCTTTAAATCATTTGCTGCTTGCATAACATATGGGGCTTCAATAATCCATTTTCCACCACCTGACGGTACAAAGAATCCAAGTACCGCAGAGTAAACTCCCATTACAATCGCAAAGGTTTCTTTTGATGCGATTGAAACGAAAAACTCGGCAACGTAATGTGATAGTGATAAATCCTGACTGTTTAAAGCTTGGGTCATAATAAAGGCGATACTTCCGTAAAGTGGAAATTGGATTAAGATTCCCGATACTGCCGGAACTGCTTTTGCAACAGCATTTAAAAAGTTCCGTGGTGTACCATGTAAAGCTAACCCAAGCATTAAAAACACGAAGTTGTAGGTGTTGAGACTTGAAATGGCAATGATTGGATTACTTTTTGAAAACTCAAAAAACATCCAGATTAAGCCTAAAGCCACCACAATAATCGTTAAAATAGGTGAGTTTTCTAACCAGTCGCCTGGGCGCGTTGATTTCTCCTCATGTGGTTTGTCTTCTTCAAACTGCACATCAAAACTATCAATTGTTTTAACGTTATTGCCTTTGGGCGCTGACCAATACGCAATGGCGATTGAAACAATCACCAAAATAATCGTCATCGCAATTGATTGCCAAAGGAAAATAGTTTCGGTAAATGGAATAACACCAGTTAGGTTATAAATTGATTCAGGTAAACTGGTTTTATTTGCCTGAAGCTGTGCTGCTGATGAACTAATTCCAAGCGCCCAAGTTGCTCCCATACCAATGATTGCGGCTGCCGCAGCAGCACGATAATCCATATTCAGCTCTTTACGTTTTGCTAATGCAATTACTAAAAGTGCAGTAAGAATTGTACTAACAGCCCAATTCATCAGAGAAATTAATAAGCTTACAGTTGCAACTAAGACAATAGCACCACGTCCAGAATTTGGAATACGTGCCATTTTTTGGATGAGGTATTTAACGGGCTTAGATACAGAAACGACATAACCTACAATAATGAGCATTGTCATTTGCAGGGTAAAGGGAATAAGACTCCAGAAGCCATTACCAAATGAAGTGGCCACATCGTGGATTGGGGCGCCAATAGCTAAAGCAGCGACAGAGACAATAATGACGCCAAGCAGAGCAAAAATATATGAATCAGGAAACCATTTTTCAGACCAGTCACTAATCCGAAGCGCAAATCTTTCAAAAATTCCTTGCTGTTTTTCCATAACTGAAAAATCCTTCTCGTTCTTATTTATAAACAGCACATCCGGTGCTTAAAAGGGTTAAGACCCAAGCTCACTTACTAACTTGAGTCTTGTACAGCTAACTAAATCTTAGAATTTACGCAACTAAGTTTTTATAAAACTCAACACCTGTAGCAGCTTGAATTTGTTCGAGCGTAACATCTTTAGCTAGTTCAATGAGCTCTACACCTTGTGGCGTAATATCCATTACACCTAAGTCTGTAATCACGCGATGAACAACACCTTTACCTGTTAAAGGCAAACTACAGCTTTTCACGATTTTTGGTGTACCGTCTTTTGCACAGTGTTCCATTAGAACCACAACTTTTTGGACACCAACAACCAAGTCCATTGCACCGCCCATACCTTTGACTTTCTTACCCGGAATCATCCAGTTCGCTAAGTCACCTTTTTCAGAAACTTCCATTGCACCTAAAATTGCAATGTTGACATGGCCACCACGAATCATGGCAAAAGATTCTGAGCTTGAGAAAAATGCTGCACCAGGGCGGGCAGTAACCGTTTGTTTCCCGGCGTTAATTAAATCGGCATCAACAGTTTCTTCGGTTGGAAACTCACCAATACCTAATAAGCCATTTTCAGATTGAAGCCAAACATTAATATTTTCAGGAATATAATTGGCAACAAGGGTAGGTAAGCCAATACCTAAATTGACATAAAAACCATCTTCAAGTTCTTTTGCAGCACGTTGTGCCATTTCATTACGTGACCAAGCCATTTTATACTGCCTCCGTGCTTAAAGTTTTATGCTCAATGCGTTTTTCAGGTGATGCATTTAATACGATGCGGTTTACATAGATACCCGGCAAGTGGATTTCATCCGGATCCAATTCACCAATTTCAACCACCTGTTCAACTTCCGCAATTGTAATTTTTCCAGCCATTGCACATTCAGGGTTAAAATTCTGAGCAGTTTTACGAAAAACTAAATTACCTGCTTTGTCAGCTTTATATGCTTTAACAAGAGCCACATCTGCTGTTAACGATTCTTCTAGAATGTAGTTTTTGCCATGAAAAGTACGTTCTTCTTTACCTTCCGCAATGAGGGTACCTACGCCAGTTTGTGTGTAAAACGCAGGAATTCCAGCGCCTCCTGCACGTAACTTTTCAGCTAAGGTACCTTGTGGAGTTAGTTCAACTTCTAGTTCACCATTTAAATATTGGCGCTCGAATTCTTTATTTTCACCCACATAAGAAGAGATCATTTTTTTGATCTGTTTGGTTTGAAGCAAAATACCTAAACCAAAATCATCTACACCTGCATTATTAGAAATACATGTGAGACCAGTCACGCCACTTTGCTTAACTGCAATAATCAGTTTTTCAGGAATTCCGCATAAACCAAAACCGCCTACAGCAAGTGTTTGATTATCTGCAATAACATCTTTCAGTGCTGCCTCTGCATTGTCATAAACTTTATTCATTCTGTTGTTTTCCTATATCCCTTAGTAGTTTAGTTTTAGCATCACAATTTGCGTTATAGAAGTTAATTTTTTTAAAGGATTAATAAGTATAATCAATGAATGGTATCAAATTTATAACAAAAGATCATTTTCGGACTATGTAAAAAACTTTAAAAAATAATTTTAATTTATTGAAAAGTATCATTATTAATTAATTTATATTAAACATGAGCGAAACTCATCCTAAAATACAGTATTTAATTTTTTAAAATTTATATTGAACCAGTGCTTCAATAAATTGAGCAGAAATATTTGAAATTTCAAAGTTCTTTTTATAAACAATTCCTACTGTTTTATGAATGGCTTCATCTTTTAAATCTATCAGTACGTTATGTTCTTTATCAATGTGTTTGGCAAAATGTCTTGGAATTGCACTTACTCCAATTCCATAAGCAACAAAACTTGAAAGAGATGAAATTTGATGACATTCCACTTTTAAATCGAGCGTTATATTATTTCGCAAACAATTTTGCTCAACTAAATATCGAACAATTGAAGGTTTCTGTAAGGTCACAAATGGGTTTGAACAAAGCTCATGCCATGTAATAGAAGATGATTGAGCGAGTGGATGAGTCTTTGGCAATAGAGCCAAGAAATCTTCTTCAAACAGAGGCTTGAACTCTAAGCCTTCGGTGAGATCTGGTTCAAAACAAATACCAAGCTCAAAAATACCATCCTGAACTTTTTCTATAATGGTCTCATTTGGAATATCGTGAATTGAAAAATTAAGATTGGGGTGAACAGCTAAAAACTGGTGAATTACTTCAGGCAAAATTGCGTGAGTCACAAAGGGCATAGATGCAATACTTAAAGTTCCCCGATTAAGCTTAAAGCGTTGTTTGACATCATTTTCCATTTCATCCCAATTGGCGAGTAATTTTTTTGCATAGGGAATGAGAGATTTGCCTTCTTGGGTAAGCTCAACACGGCGTGTATTACGGTTAAACAGTTTACCGCCTAACTCTTCTTCTAAACTTTTGATGGTGAGACTTAAAGCTGATTGGCTTAAATGTAACTCTAAAGAAGCATTGGCATAGTTGAGTGTACGTGCAAGGGCTAAAAAAGCTTTTAGTTGTTTAAGCGTCATTTCTTTCCTTTAAATTACTCAACTTACCTAGAAGAGTAATTTATACGAAAATTTGCCTAATATGATGTTTTTTGACAAAAAATTATGAAAAATAAAAATCACGTACTTACTTGATAGAGAACAAATTGTAGGATGGTAAAGAACAGATATTAAAGCTAATTTTCTAACGAGGATTTTAGCTTTCTGTATATGCTCATTAAGATATACCACTAATATTATTAATACTAAGTATGCAAGATTTATGTGTCGAAGCCCTTTGAAGGGCTTTCTTTTAAATATTTACATTTGATATTTTTTCAAGAATTTTTTTATTTCAAGAGAGTATTTGAAAGGATGTGAAAATCGAAACATATGACCCGTACGCTTGATAATGACTTCTTCTGAGTTTTTAATATTCTTTAAAAGAGTTTTAGAAGCTTCTTCTCCAATCAGTTTGTCTTCATCAGGTGTAAGAATTAATGTGGGTACTAAAATGTTTCCTAAGAGAGGTATATAGTTGATTTCTTCAATTGATTGAATACGATTGATATACGCTTTGTGAGGCGTGGATTTAATAAATAAATCTCTACTTAGATTTGTTGACCAGGGTATTTCTCCCTCTTTATCAAAAGATGAAGCGAGCTGTGCAGAATGAAATCGAAGTGTTAGTTGTCGATAAAATGGACCTGAAAAGAAAGGGGCAAGCATTGATAAAAATTTGAGTAGTGGAGAAGTAATCGGACTTTTAGCAAAACCGCCAGAAATGACCAAACCTGTTAAACCTTTTGGTTGACGTATTGCAACAGCAATTGCTGCTATAGCACCATAAGAATCACCAACTAAAACGTAATTATCTAGATCTATTACTTGGTCCATAATGAAATCAGCTAATTCTTCTATTTTATTAATATCATTCGGTAAACAAAAAGTGCGCATATTATAATTTTTTAATTCAGTAAGTTGATTAAGTTGCCATGCTGCTCCTGAGAAGCATGGAATCATGACTAGGGTTGGCTGGTTATTCATGAATTACTCCAATAATTTATATAATCGTATTAGAGTGATTCTAATCAGCTGAAATTATGATCTCTAATGGCATTCATTCATTGAATGCATGCATAAAATTAATAACTAAAAAAAGAATTTTTTAAATGGCTGATTGTGCTGATATTAGTGTGTTTGTAATCCATTCGATCATAGGTTCATTAATCCTATCTCTCGATCGAATAATATAAACCTCCCAAGTTGGTAATACCAAAGGTAGCTCAAAAATGCTCAATTGAGCAGTCTCTTGTAATTTTAATGCTACTCGCTCAGCTATTACTGCTATTGAATCTGAACTACCAACTAAGAATGGTACAGCCAAAAAACTAGGGCAAATTACGCTAATTTTGCGTGTAAGGTTATGAGTTTTTAGTACTTCATCTACAATTCCTCGTATATCTCCATTTGGTGAGACTAAGATATGCGAAAACTTGACAAAGTTATTGATATCTATGTACTTTTTATTGTCGCGTTTGATTAAAGCTGGGTGATTTTTACGAGCAATCCCTACAAATCTTTCTTGATGGACAAATTGGCAATCTAAACGCTGGGGGATTTGAAAAAAAGATCCTGAGCCAATTACAATATCAATATCTCCATTATCTAACATGCTTAAAGCTGATTCAGTATTAGCTTGTTTTAACTTCAAAACTATATCAGGAGCAGCCTTCTGAAGCTGAGCAAATGCAGGATTGATAACTGTTAATATTGCATGGTCAGTAACTGCCAGTACAAGGGGCCTCTTTAAGTTCATGGGATCGAATTGCCCTCTAGGAGTAGCAACTTGTCTTATTAATTCAAGAGCTGTTTTTACTTGTGGCATTAATTCAACTGTTAGTGGAGTAGGCTCTATTCCTTTAGGGTTACGAATGAATAAAGGGTCCTCTAGAGTATTACGTAGCCTTGATAAAGCATGGCTAGTTGCAGATTGTGTTATATGCAAGCTTTCTGCCGCACGACCAACGTGTCTTTCATTCCATAAAGCTTCAAGTACAACCAGAAGATTAAGATCAAAGCGAGTAAGATCCAAAGATTTCATAGCTTGTAAACCAAAAGTTGAATTTAAAAAATTTAAGCTATACAGAATTTGAAATAAGTACGCTCAATGCTTTCATAGTGTTTTAAACTTATATTACTCATATTAGAGTCCATACAAGAATGCTTTCAATAGATATACTTTAGATCTAAAAAATAAATGATTATATCTAGTCAAATATTTCAATTAACTCGACTTTTGACTGCAGAAATAACGCTAACGATGCACAGACTGTAAGAACAAGGCCCAATTGTTGTACTAGCCCAGCCAGTCCAAGCATACAACCCAACAATAAATAATACGTTAAGCCGAATAACGCACTAGCTTTACCTGCTTGTTCTCGATAATGACAGAGTGCCTGACTAAGTATGTTTGGGATGGCAATACCGTAGGCTAGAACGACTCCGGCCATCGGAATCAAGATCCATACGGTTGTTTGTAATATCCAAGCAATCATGCTTGATAACATTGCGATGTGACAAGCATGTCTTACCAATATTTCTGGTTCAATATTTGAGGCAAGTAGTTTTCGATTTAATAAACTACCCATAAGAGATGAGATTGCTAATAATAATCCTGTCCAGCCAAACGAAGTGAAAATTGGCAATTAATATATCCATCAGATGCTCGTCTAGAATCGTGGTTAGAGCATGTCCGTTTTGGTGAACTACCTCCACGGTTAGGCCAACTAGCTCAGATAGTAGGTGCTTGTGAGCGCACTATTAGCCGAATATTCATTCGTGATACAGGAATGAATTATCAAAACTGGAGACAGCAATGGAGATTATTAAGAGCGATGAAAATGCTAGCAAAAGGAAGACAAATAAGTGAGGTAGCGCAGCAATTAGAATTTGTCAGTGAGAGTACATTTATCGTTTTTTTCCGCCAACATACAGGTACTACTCCAGTCCGTTATCTACGGAATATTTTTGGTGAAAATTCCTATAAATAAAATTTTCTTTATCGTCTGATCAAGCAGCTGTGTTCTGTGGGGACAATCAGTTAATGGTTTTTTAAGTCCAGAAGGAGCTCTCACTGGCTTAATGGTTACACCATAATTACGTACGCTAAATTAATAATTTTACACTAGACAAAGTTTTGAAAAGCTCACTTTCGGGAGCTACTCTATTAATTAAAATTAGTTAAAGAAAGTTTTGATCATGAATATCTTAATTTGGTTTTCTTTGTCAAAATCTTAATAATCTTAAAGACCTGATTATTCAGCTTTATTTTTTGATGGACGGTTGCACTGTCGAGTTGATCCCACAGCTCAAATGGAAAAAATTCTGAGCTATGATCAAATACCCATAACCATTGGTAGCTATGGTTCAGTGTATGAGTATCAAAACGAACATCTTGAACTTTGACAATCTTAAGCTGTTTATGGTGTTCGTCTTGAAGAATAATTTCATGGTTCTCCATTAGACCGCCACAAATTAAAAAACAGGTTTTAAGTGTACTTGAAATAAGATTTTCTGGTTAATTGATTAGGTTGGCATTCATTTACAAAACATTTCTGCTTGTTAAAGTTTGTCATTTTCAAAATGATAATAATCTTTACTCTTGAAATACAAGGTTTTAAGTAGGTTGCATTGTAAGGCTTATATCTAAGTGTCAGAATGCACGTTGACATTTATCTTCGAGTTATCGCTATGAGTTTAATAGGCTTTATGTATGCAAGTAAAACCAATAGTGAACATAGTCAAATAAAACAAGATTTAATTGATATCCTCACAGAAGCAGTCAAATTCAACTCTCAAAATGACATTACTGGTGTGCTTTACTATGGTAATGGATACTTCTTACAATACTTAGAAGGGGAGAAAGAACAAGTTGAGACGCTATTTTATAAATCAATTTTGAAAGATTCGAGACATCAAAACTGCGAAATCATCTTTTTGGAACCGTCCGAACAGCGGTTATTTAAACATTGGAGTATGAAATTTGCGCCTATAAATACCAAAATAAAAGATTTCTTTTTTCATCATCATGTTGATGAGTTTAATCCGTATTTACTTAATACTAATTCAATCCCATCTTTTATTGAATTACTTGTAGATCAACCCAATTTGAAAGCGGATCAATATCAAGTTTAACCAAAAATATATTTTTTGATTGGATATATATCCAAAAAGAAAATGTTGAAGGGTGATGATATTAAAGTTTCTAAAAAAGCCCTGCACAATCAGGGCTTTTAAATTTATATTAAATATAAATAGTACTATTTTACATTTATGGCTTACTACTAACTAATGATTTTTCAAATGCCATTTCTGCATCTTTTACAATAGCAGAAAGTTTTTCTGGTTGAATAAATGCATTAACTTGACCTGCATCTTTGCGCGCTTTATTTCCCATAACATCTGCAACTTCTGGATGGCTAGTAAGCACAATGTCTGCTTTCATATTTTTTAAACGCTTAAAACTCTGACGATAATCTTCTACAATATTTGGATATTGATGATTATTTTGTAAAACATTGCCAGCAACAGAGAGACTGCAAGGGAAAACAACATTTAGGTTCTTACCATTAGATTTAACTTCAGTTGACCAAGTTGTACAACCCGGAGTATGGCCTGGGGTAAGAGTAGCTTTTAGTTTTAATTTCCCTAGTTTAACTACTTCTCCATCGTGAATGACTTTATCAACTTTAACTGGAGTAAAAGGAATACTTTGGAAGGTGTTTTCACCTATTGGTTTTCCTATTTCTAAAGCTCGAACATCCTGCTGCATAGCAATTAATTTGGCGCCAGTGTCTTGTTTAATGCGGGCAAGTGCACCTACATGGTCCCAATGAGCATGGCTTGTAACCATAATTTTTACATCTGATAACTTAAAACCCAATTTTTTAATATTCTGCTCTATTTGCTCTGTATTTTCCGGAAGACCTGTATCTATCAATAAAGCTTGATGATCAGAGGTCAATAAATAGGTTCCAAGACCGTGAGTACCTACATAGTATATATTTTCAGTAATTTGGAATGGCTGAGTATTTTGCGTCCAGTCATCAGGTAACTTTAATGGTGTAGCTGAGGCAGATAGAGAAGTCAGCAATATACTTCCTGTAAACAATATCTTTTTCTTCATCTTTATTGGACTCGTAGGTTGGTCGCAGTAATTAAAGTTTTATATTTTAACGCCTTTGCTATAATTAGACCCTAATTTATTCATAAAAAAATATGACCATTCATTAAATTTTTATGTGTTTATGTTTGTTTTTCATTCTTACTGATAAGTCATTTCAGAACCCGTCTCTTTAAAAAGCCTTTAGCTCAATCTATAAATAGATCTCAAAAAACTCAAATTAATAAATTAGTAAAGACTAATTTTTAATGTAGAGAGGATAGCGATCTGATGTTTAGGATACAGCTTCCTCATTATTTCCTTAAGATTAAATTATGAATATCTACTAAATTATTTTAAAAAATATATTATTTAATTGTCTTTACTAAATAATATGAAATTATTAATTTGATTTACTCAATAATTAATAAGTTTTATAAATTAATAATGGCTTTTAAATAATTTGTTTTACTAGAAAATTTATATAAATACCTGTATTTTATTGATATTTTAAAATTTAAATAAATTACATTGTTTTTAAATATTTTAGTGATATTTTATTTTTAAGCTCATTTATCTATTACCAATCGTAGATATTGTGATTTTTATCATTTTAGGTTTGGGATAACCTAAATATCTTTTGGTAATTTTATTGAACCTAATATCTATTCTTTAGGGAGAAAGAATATATGTGGGAATTATTTGTAATTCTACTTTCGCTTGGGCTGTTAATGTATACAGCTTACAAGGGTTTTTCTGTCATTCTCATGGCACCAATTTGTGCCTTACTTGCAGTTTTACTCATTAATCCAGCCAATGTTTTACCGTTTTATTCGGGTGTCTTTATGCCCAAAATGGTGAACTTTATTAAAGATTACTTTCTTGTGTTTTTGCTCGGGGCAATTTTTGGTAAAGTCGTTGAAATGTCAGGGATTGCTGAGTCTATCGCTCGAACCATTGTGAGATGGATTGGCGCAAAAAAAGCAATTTTAACGGTTGTATTACTAGGTGCAATTTTAACCTACAGCGGTGTTAGTTTATTTGTTGCTGTATTTGCCATTTATCCGTTTGCCAACCAGCTATTTAGACAAGCTAATATTCCAAAACGTTTAATTCCGGGAACCATCGCGCTTGGTGCATTTACATTCACTATGGATGCATTGCCAGGTACACCACAAATCCAGAACGTAATTCCTACCACTTTTTTTGGTACCAATATTTATGCCGCACCTTTCTTAGGAATTATTGGTGCTATTTTTGTTCTATGCATGGGTTTAAGTTACTTAGAATGGCGTCGCCGCGCTGCTGCAAAAGCTGGCGAAGGATTCTCTAGTTTTGGTATAGACAATACACCGTCTCAAGAAGTTGAAGCTGATATGAACTTGCAAAATAATGGAAGTTCGGCTCGTCAGTTTCTAGCATTTGTACCGCTCATTCTTGTTGCAGTAATGAACAAATATTTATCTAAAGCAATCAAAGAATGGTATCCAAATGGCTTTGATTTTGCCTCAGTTGGTCTAGCTGATTACACCGTAGATGTTGCGAAAACTGGTGCGATATGGGCGGTTGGACTTGCGCTGATTGTCGGGATTATTACTGCAATTTTGTTTGATTACCAACGTGTAGTAACCAACTTTAAAGAAGGTATTAATGCGAGTATTGGTGGCTCACTTTTAGCCGTAATGAATACGGCTTCTGAGTACGGTTTCGGTGCCATTATTGCGTCATTACCGGGTTTTGCGATGATTAGTCATGCAATGAGTAGTACTTTTACAAATCCTTTAGTAAATGGGGCGGTGACGACAACTGTTTTAGCAGGTATTACCGGTTCAGCTTCTGGTGGTATGAGTATCGCTTTAAGTGCGATGGCTGAACATTATAACGCCGCGATTTTAGCTGTGGGTATTCCACCAGAAGTTATGCACCGTGTAGTTGCGATGGCGTCAGGTGGTATGGATACCTTACCGCACAATGGTGCTGTCATTACTTTACTCGCTGTTACAGGTTTAACCCATAAACAATCGTATAAAGATATATTTGCAGTTACGGTAATTAAAACATTAGCAGTATTTGTGGTGATTACGGTCTTTACCGTAACGGGTATTGTTTAAATCAGCACGTTATAAGTATTAAGGAGTAAATAGATGACTAAACTTTTAGACGGTAAAGTTGCTTTTATTACAGGTTCTGCAAGTGGTATCGGTCTAGAGATTGCTAAGAAATTTGCTCAAGAAGGTGCCAAAGTTGTCATTTCTGATATGAATGCCGAAAAATGCCAAGAAACGGCGAACTCACTTAAAGAGCAAGGTTTTGATGCCTTATCTGCACCATGTGATGTAACTGATGAAGACGCTTATAAACAAGCAATTGAGCTGACTCAAAAGACCTTTGGTACGGTTGATATCTTAATTAATAATGCTGGTTTCCAACATGTTGCGCCTATTGAAGAGTTTCCAACGGCCGTTTTTCAAAAGTTAGTTCAGGTTATGTTAACAGGGGCATTTATTGGTATTAAACATGTTTTCCCAATCATGAAAGCTCAAAAATATGGTCGTATTATTAATATGGCTTCAATTAATGGCTTGATTGGTTTCGCTGGAAAGGCAGGCTATAACAGTGCTAAACACGGCGTAATTGGTCTAACAAAAGTTGCCGCATTAGAATGTGCACGTGACGGTATTACAGTAAATGCTTTATGTCCGGGGTATGTAGATACACCATTGGTTCGTGGGCAAATTGCAGATTTGGCTAAAACCCGTAATGTAAGTTTAGACAGTGCACTTGAAGATATAATTTTGGCAATGGTTCCTCAAAAGCGTTTGCTATCTGTTGAAGAAATCGCTGACTATGCAATTTTCCTCGCAAGTGAAAAAGCAGGTGGGGTAACAGGTCAAGCTGTCGTGATGGATGGCGGTTATACGGCCCAATAATTTAATTGTTTTATAAAAACCGCTTATTTTATATAAGCGGTTTTTTATTCATTAAAAATTTACGATCATCTACTGTTCAAAATAATGCTTTATCTCTACTATAACTCGTTATAAAAAAACCAATAAAATAAGTTCGTTAAGGTATAAATTTATACTTTAAAGGTATTTAACTTATTTCCATTTTTAAAATTTAATAGAGTATGAGAAAGTAATATTTACGCATGTCCTGATTAAATACTTTCAGGAAAACTCGTCAATTAAAGGGTATTAATTGGCATACAAGTTGCTTTTTTAGCAATAAGTTTTAGCTAGGTGAAAAGGATATGATATCACTCAGCCAACAGATGGAACTCAATCATTATTCACGCAAAGCTGAATTTGCGCAGAATCTGATGTCCACAATTTGTGGTGAACACCGTCTAGACACGATTTACAAAGACAATCTCGATTTCCACTATGACGGAATGCGTTTGCCTAATAAAAAAATGGCAATCGGCACAATTAGTTATGGTGCTAACGTTGCTATTAACATCTCAAATTTAAAAGCGTATAGCATTAGTTTACCTATACAGGGGCGACAAGCTCTCAACATTCGTGGTGCACATTATCAATCTGATGAAAACAGAGGCCTTATTGTTTCAAATAACGACCAGCAAGATCTGATTATCGATAAAGACTGTAGAAAATTTCAGGTGGTTATTCCTGAGCGGAGTATGCAGATTGTCCTTGCGGATCTACTCAATAAACCTATAGAAACGCCTATCATTTTTAATCCTGAAATGCACTTAGACTCTGAGCAACTGATTGGAGCGTGGTGGAAGAATATTCAGAATTTTTTACAGCTAAAATCGCAATATAGCAATTTTTATGGTTTACAGATGTTATCTGAAGACTATGAAAATTTTGTAATTAAAGCCTTACTATTATCTCAAGAAAACAACTACTCTGAAGCTTTAAAGTCACTTTCACATCAAGATGAGCCAGCTTATATCCGTAAGGTTCGTAATTTTATTATTGAACATGCTCATGAAGAAATCTGTGCAGAAGACTTGCAGCGTCTGGCTGGGGTTTCAAAATCAAAATTGTATGACGAATTTCAACAATACTACGGCACCAGCCCAATGTCGTATTTGAAAAAATATCGACTCCAACAAATTTATAAAATCTTGAGTACCACAGGAGCAGATAAAAAGATTTCTATTTCAAAGCTTGCATATGACTGGGGCTTTAACCATTTAAGCCGTTTTTCTCAAGAATATCGTGAAGAATTTGGAGAAAACCCAAGTGAGACTAAAGGTAAAATTTTCTGATATTTAACTTTCGCAATAAAAAACTGATTTAAGTAATTAAATCAGTTTTTTATTTATTGCTTAATATTTATAGACTTTCTTCAAGTTTTAACACTTGTTTGTGTTTAGATTTTTCATAAATCACTTTCAGGCTAAGTGCAATAAATGAGATGAAAGTTGGTAAAGCGAGAATAAAGAAAATACCGCTTAAACTTAAGTTAAAGGTGAAAATGAGTGAGCCAAAGAATGCACCTAAAATTGCACCAATACGACCAATACCATGCATCCATGAAACACCAACCGCGCGGCATACCGCTGGGTAGAACATAGCTGCAAGTGGCAGTAATGAAGACTGTGCACCAGCCAGTAATGCACCAATTAAGAAGATAGTAAGGCCTAATAAGAAAATATTTGAGCTCACTAGACCAGCAACAATAAATAGGCTGAAAGCGATGAAATATGAATATTTAATCACTGTAGTTGGGTTTAGTTTATCCATGTACCATCCCATAATGGTTGCGCCAATTACACCGCCAAAAGGGAAAATCGCAGCAATTAAACTAAACTGTTGGGTACTAAAACCTGCTGTTTTTAAAATCGTTGGCATCCAGCTTGTTAAAAGATAGAACACCAAAAGACTGGTAAAACAGCAGATCCAAAGCATGCTTGAACCCCACAGATATTTTCCTAAAACCACTTTAACTGGATTTTCATCTGAAGGATTTTCTGCTTGAGCTAAAATAAGTTTTACCGGTTCTTGGAAGGAATGGCCTTGAATATTTTCTAAAATACGCTGCGCTTTATCTTGTTGATGACATGTAATTAAGTATTGAGTTGATTCAGGTAATTTAAGTAATAAAGCAACCACTAAAATGAGGGGAATACTTCCGCCAATAATAATCACTTTGGCCCAGCCATAGCTTTCTAACAGATAAGCTGATAACACACCGCCACAAGAAATACCCAGCATAAATCCACAGCCAGCAAGACCTGTGAGAAATGCTTTACGTTTTACAGGCATATATTCTGAGACAATGGTACTAATGTTTGGCATAGCTGCGCCTAAACCTACGCCAGTAATAAAGCGATAAATCATTAAGTCTTGAGTTGAATTAGCAAAGCCACACAAAATCGTAAATATTGAGAACAAAAGGCTTGTAAAAACAATAACACCTTTACGGCCAAATTTATCGGCTAAGGGGCCCGAAATGATTGCACCAATTGACATACCGACTAAAGCAGCACTTAAAACGGGAGCAAGTTGAGGCTTGGTAATTCCCCAATCATCCAATAATGCCGGTGCAACAAAACCAATAATTCCTGTATCTAGACCATCACAGAAAAAGACAAAAAAGCCTAGGATAAAAACTATCCACTGTAGTGGAGACAGTTTTTCGCGATTGATAATCGTGTTTGCATCTATCGTTTTCATATGTATTCCTTCTTAAAATTATTTAATTCCCTGAGTAATTCAATGTATTAGTTACAAAACCTGTGTCTTTAATTGAACTATTTTTAACCAATATTCACTATCCAATAAGTCCGAATATTCATCCATTTTTTCCAAATGAGATAAAAAACATTCATTTCATTTTTTAATTTAATCGTTTGAAATATAGGTGTTTCTTATTTTTAATTTTTCCATCCAGTTTGATTGATTTTGATAATTGCGCAGAGATTGGATAGTGCTTGCAGCTTTTGGACAGTCTAAAAAAATTTTCAGATAGAAGATAAAGCCATAACAATGTCAGGAGTTGACACTATGGCTGGTCAAACCATTCAAATTCAAACTGCATCTGGAAAGCAGTTCGGTGCATATCTAGCGACACCAGAAACAGGAAAAGGACCCGGTGTGGTGCTTTGTCAGGAAATCTTTGGGGTGAATGCAGCAATGCGGGAAAAGGCAGATTTTCTTGCAGAAGAAGGCTATACCGTTTTGGTTCCTGATTTATTTTGGCGTGTAGCACCTAATATTGAACTGGGTTACACACCAGAAGATTTTCAAAAAGCTTTTGAACTTTATCAGCAATATGACGAAAACCTCGGTGTTGAAGATATTCAAGACAGCTTAGCTTTTTTAAAGACACGACCAGAATGTGATACCTCTACAGGTCTCGGCGTGGTTGGCTATTGTTTAGGTGGAAAGCTAGCTTATTTGGCAGGCTGCAGACTTTCGGAAGTGGCATGTGCCATAGGTTATTACGGTGTAGGCATTGAAAAAGCGTTAGATGACTTAGCTAACGTAAAAGGGCGCTTGGTTTTACATATTGCTGAACTGGACCAATTTACACCGCCAGATGCGAGACAAGCGATTGTCGATGCAGCCAACCAATATTTAAATGTAAAAGCCTATGTTTATGAAGGTGTTGATCATGCCTTTGCACGACCAAAAAGCAACCATTACCACAAACCTTCAGCACGCTTTGCTCACGAGCGTACAGTAACAGCTCTACATGAAACGATTGGGCCGAAATATGACCTGGTCGCACTATGGGAAGAGCATATTCGTCATGAGTTCGATACGCGTGACGTACCAGCAACCATGGCAACAATGGTCGCGGAGCCTTATGTCAACCATATTCCAACTTTGACTGGTGGTGTAGGCCAAAGCCAGCTTGCTCGTTTTTATCAATATCACTTTGTTCATCAAAACCCAAAAGATATGAAGATCACTTCGATCTCTCGTACGGTTGGCTCAACGCAAGTGGTAGACGAGTTTATTATGAGCTTTACCCACGACGCAGAAATTGACTGGTTATTACCGGGTGTAAAACCGACTGGTAAATATGTCGAAATTCCAATGTTAGGTGTAATTCAGTTCAGAGGTTCAAAGCTGTGCCATGAGCATATTTACTGGGACCAAGCGTCGGTACTCGTTCAAATTGGTTTATTAGACCCAACAGGCTTACCCGTTGCAGGTGTTGAGACCGCGCGAAAACTTCTTGATGAAGATCTTCCTTCCAATACTTTGATGCCATCTTGGTCAAGTAGTGAAGGCAAGCCAGTTAGTTAAGGAGTATTTGCAATGAATATAAATTTAAAAGGAAAAGTCGCTGTGGTGAGCGGCGGTGCAACACTGATTGGTAAAGCTGTTGTACAAGCCTTAGTCAGTGCAGGTGCTCATGTCGCTATCTTAGATATTGATACCAAAGGCAAGGCAATTGCCGAAAGCTTTAACCATGACGTGATGTTTATTCAAACCGATTTAACCAGTGATGCCGCTATTCAACAAGCTGTGGCAGATATTCGTCAACATTTAGGTGAAGTGAGTTACTTGGTCAATCTGGCATGTACATATTTAGATGACGGTTTTAAATCTTCACGTCAGGACTGGTTACAAGCACTCGATCTTAATTTGGTCTCTACCGTTGAGCTGAGCCGTGCTTTATACAATGACTTAAAAAAGCAGCAAGGTTCAATTGTCAATTTTACTTCTATCTCGGCCAAAGTGGCACAAACAGGACGCTGGTTATATCCAGTTTCTAAAGCCGCGATACGTCAACTCACACAAAGTATGGCAATGGATTTTGCTGCCGATGGTATTCGCGTCAATTCTGTTTCACCGGGTTGGACATGGTCACGAGTCATTGCAGAAGTCAGCGGCAATAACCGTGAAAAAGCCGATAGCGTGGCAGCCGATTATCACTTGCTAGGCCGATTGGGTCATCCCGAAGAAGTCGCCAATGTTGTTTTGTTTTTATTGTCACCCGCTGCGAGTTTTGTCACCGGAGCAGATTACGCAGTCGACGGTGGCTATTCAGTAATGGGCCCTGAAGGATCACAGCCCGCTATTCCACGTTTAGCCGAATAGCACAGCGTTTTAAAAGCACATTTAGAAAATTATGGAGAAGATTATGCGCCGTATTGCAATTGTTGGAGCAGGACAGTCTGGTTTACAGCTTGGTTTGGGGTTATTAGATACAGGTTACGAGGTAACCATGATTACCAACCGAACTGCCGACGAAATCCGTCAAGGTAAAGTTATGTCAAGCCAGTGTATGTTTCATACCGCTTTACAAACTGAACGTGACTTAGGTTTAAATTTTTGGGAAGAACAATGTCCAGCAGTAGAAGGTATTGGGCTGGCTTTAGTCAATCCTGAAAATGGTGGCAAAGCATTTGAATGGAGTGCTCGTCTTGAGCGCTACGCTCAATCGGTCGATCAACGCGTCAAAATGCCATATTGGATGGAAGAATTTGAACGCCGTGGCGGTCGATTGGTGATACAAGATGTTGGAATAGAAGAGTTAGAACAACTCGCAAACGACTACGAGCTTGTATTACTCGCGGCTGGTAAAGGTGAAGTTGTTAAACAGTTTGAGCGTGATGATGCACGAAGTGTTTTCGATAAACCGCAGCGCGCTTTGGCATTGACCTACGTCAAAAACATGAAGCCAATTTCACCTTATTCACGTGTGACTTTTAACATTATTCCAGAAGTCGGTGAGTACTTTTCTTTTCCGGCACTTACCGTGAATGGCCCTTGCGACATTATGGTATTTGAAGGAATTCCAAATGGGCCAATGGACTGCTGGCAAGATGTCAAAACACCAGAACAGCACCTGCAATGTAGTCTGGACTTACTCAAGAAATTTGTGCCTTGGGAATATGAACGCTGCGCAAATGTTGAGATAACCGATGCTGGCGGTTATTTGGCAGGGCGTTTTCCACCGACCGTACGCAAACCCGTTTTAACCTTACCGTCTGGCAAGAAAATTTTTGGTATGGCAGATGCCTTAGTGGTCAATGATCCAATTACTGGTCAAGGCTCAAACAATGCGGCTAAGTGTAGCAAGATCTATTTTGATGCCATTTTAGCCAATGATAATCAAAGCTTTAGCGAACAATGGATGGTTCAAACTTTTGAACGCTATTGGGCTTATGCAGAAAAAGTCGTGGCTTGGACCAATAGCTTGCTCGTACCGCCACAACCGCATGTTGTTGAGCTATTAGCAGCTGCAAGCCAAAACCAGAGCATTGCTTCAATTATGGCCAATAACTTTGATGACCCGCGCGCCTTTGCTCCGTGGTGGTTTGATGCAAATCAGGCTCAAGCATTCTTAGCTTCAAAAAACACAGCAAAAGTGGCCTAAGGTCAAAATATCAAAGGGAGATTTAAAAATGGACACAATTGACACTTTAGCTTTACAAGCGATTAATGCCGAAAATCCAAGAGAAATTCGTAATTTGCTTGGTCAGTTTGCAACTGGCGTTACCGTGATTACCACTCGTGGTAAAGATGGCCGGAAAATAGGTATGACAGCCAATTCATTTTCATCTCTGTCGTTAGATCCGCCATTAATTTTGTGGAGCCTTTCAAAAACGGCGCCAAGTTTGCCTGATTTTGTAGAAGCTGAATATTTTGCCATTCACATGTTGGCACAAGAGCATCATCAGCTTTCGGGGCATTTTGCTCGAGGTGCTGAAGACAAATTTGCAGGCATTGCCCATCAACAATGCAATGCAGGCGTTCCAATTTTGACGGATGCACTCGCAACCTTGGTTTGTCGTAATGTAAATCAGTATGAAGGCGGAGATCACCTGATTTTTATTGGTCAAATTGAACAGTACCAACAACGCCAAGGTGAACCATTGGTATTCCACGCAGGAAAGTATCGGATTGCCGCTGAGCATCCAGAATTAGCACATTAATTCACCACAATCACGATCAATCCGGTCGTGATTTTTTTTATAGGAAATAAGAAGATGAAAAGCACTTTAATTAAACATGGCTTTTTAGCAGGGACATTGTTGGGTGTGCCTTTGGTTGCACATGCCTATGATTTACCGACCGTAAACTTAGGTATGACCAGCTTTCTCGATGGTGGATTACCCGCAGGGCCCGGTTGGTATGCTCAAACCTATTTTCAAAATTACGATAGTAATAAACTGGTCGATGTTAATGGACAAAAACTCGGTTTACCTAAAACAGATCTAAATTATCAAGTACTGGTTGAACAGATTAGTTATTTATCGAATATCCGAGTAAAAGATAAAGCCAGTCTAGGTATGAATTTTTTAATTCCTTTTGTCAGTAAAATGGACATGGATGATGGCTTGAATAATGCGGCAATTAAAGCCCAAAGTGGCTTTGGGGACATTATGATTGGGCCTTTTATTCAGTTCGATCCAGTCATGGGCGCACAAGGACCGAAGTTTGTACATCGTTTTGAGTTTCAGGTGAATTTACCTACTGGCGAATACGACCAGCAAAAAGATATTAACCCAGGTAATAACGCCGTTTCATTTGACCCGTATTGGGCTGCCACATATTGGTTTAATCCAAAATGGACAGCTTCAACACGTATCCATTATCTCTATAACTTTAAGAATGATGACCCAAGCTATGCGTTTGCTGGAGCAAATGATATACAGGCAGGGCAAGCAATTCACGCAAACTTTGCAACGGACTATGCTATTACCGAACAGTTCCGTTTAGGGCTCAATGGCTATTGGCTAAAACAAGTTACAGATACCGAAGTCGATGGTGAAAAAGTCAAAGGTCGACGTGAACAAGTTTGGGCAATTGGTCCCGGTGCGATGTATAGTTTTTCTAAAAATGATCACTTGGTTGCAAATGCATATTTTGAGCAAGATGCTGAAAACCGACCAGAAGGTACGCGACTACAAGTTCGTTATGTCCATCATTTTTAAATCATAAAAAAAAGCCTTTTATATCAACAAATATAAAAGGCTTTTATCTATTTTAGTTTAAGAAAAAGTTGAAGTAATTAAGCCTTCACTGTGACCAGATCGGCGAGTAGACGAAGGTAACTCACCATAACGGCGTTTATATTCTTGAGAAAAACGACCTAAGTGAGTAAATCCCCATTTAAATGCAACGTCAGTGACCGATAGATGTTCATTATGCATCAGCTCTAAATGAGCTTGTTCAAAGCGTAATTCTTTTAAATAAGACATTGGGGTGGTCCCCAAATAATTTTTAAAACCAGTAAATAGGGTTCTTACGCTCACGCCTGCATGCTCGGCCAGAATTTCGACGTTAAGCGGCTCATGTAAATGTTCTTTTATGTAGGCTTCTGTACGCTTCACAAAATAAGGAGAAACGGTTTTTTCTTTATAATGATCAAGCTTATGTAATGCATTGTTGGGCTGACCATAAATGAGTGCATTAAATAAATTTGACTCAAACTGTTTAAAGGCTAAAGGATGATGGAGAGGGTGCTGCTCACAAGCTAAAGCATCCATTAAGGTTCTAACAAGCTGCAAAAAATAGGCTCCACCTTGGGTAGAAAAATCTAATTTTGGGTCAAAAACGAGTAAGTTATTTTCTGGATCAGCAATATGTTGACGGCAATGATATGTAAAATCATCCTTTGAAACTTTTAGAATGAGCTGCGGTGAGTTCGCGTGCCAGCGCATACGTAAATATTGCTTAGGTGAAATAAGAGAAGCAACTTGAGAATAAGAAATAAACTTTTGCGAACCAAACTCGATTTCTGCATAGCCTTGAGTTGGAATTTGAATTAAGTAAAAGTTATCCAGATGATCTGGTTCAATAATGACATCTGCGCCATATTCTAAGCGACTAATAGATAGCGCACCTGTTTTAACATGGTGCATAGTTGCACTGAAATCTCGCTTCTGATGAGAGATTTTAAGATCATGCGGTTTAAAAATTTGGCCTACATTTCGGCAGGTTTCGCTTAAATCGTGGTGATCGAACACCAAATTATGATCAGTAAAGATAGACTCATTTTGAAAATGACGTCCATTGAGTCCGTGGGAGTTGGCTTGGTTCATATATATCCCTTTTGGCTCACTCCTGTATTTACCTGTGTTACAAAAGCTTTAAAACTTCGCTGTACATCAAGTAAATACGGCACTTAAAAAAATTAAGTTACGCGTAAAATACAATGAGATATAAGCAAAATACAGACCAATTTAACCGCTAATTAATATGATTTTCTCAAATTTTTAAGTCGGATTTTATCCATCAATTTAATACATTCGAGAAATAGAATAGGGGGATATAAAAGGTACTTTAACTTAATCTCATCATGATCTTATTCCTTAAGATCTATCAAAATTTATAGCAAATCCGAGCGAACTGGTCAATTTATTTTGTCGGAATCTATTGATTTATATTATTGATATATAAAAACTTTTAATTTAATTGCAAAAATTCAATATACCCATTATAAGAGTATATTGAATCATTTCAGGTTTAGTGATTTTTAAGCTATTTATACTTTAACGTGATGTATTGCTCTGTAAAAATTTCTCGCTGTAAATACGGTAGTTTTGCAAAGATTGCTCATCTAACCAATTTTTTACGGCTTCAATCATTGGTGGTGGGCCACATAAATACATATCAAAAGCCTGCTCGGCCAGTTGATCTTTATTTAGGTGCTCATGGATATAGCCTGCTTTACCTTGCCAAGTTTCTGTTGCCTTAGTCACAATCGGGTGATAACTAAAGTTTGGTAGCTGTTCAGCATAGGCATGTAAACGCTGTTGTTCACACAAGTCGGTTTCACTATTTACGCCGTAGTACAACTGAACGGCAGGTGAGTTAGGCTGCTCAACCAAGTTATCAAGCATTCCCAAGAAAGCCGATAAGCCTGTTCCACCCGCCACAAAAACCAGTGGTCGCTCTACTTCACGTAAATAGAAACTACCAAGCGGTGCTTCAATAAGTAAGCTTTGTCCAACCTGACAACGGTCACGTAGGTAATTACTCATCACACCGTCTGGCAAGAGGCGAATGAGAAATTGCAATTGATTGGTTGCGTTTGGTCTATTTGCAAAAGAATAAGAGCGCCAGTCTTCTGTATTCGGTATTTGCAAACGAGCATATTGACCAGGTAAAAACTGAAGTTGTTCAGCATGACTGCTCGCATCAAGATGTAAAATTGCTGTTGTTTCTGAAACCAGCTCAACCGCAGTCACTTTGGTTTCAATTTTTAATGTATCGCCAGCATTGCAAATAGCAGAATCATGATCGAAATAAAAAGCTGCATCTGATTTTACACGGGTCTGGCAAGCTAACATTTTTCGTTCGGCCAAATCACGTTCACTTAATGCATCTTCATCGACATATTCTTGTTCATAAATACCAGTTTCACACTGTCCCTGACAGGTACCACAAACACCTTCACGGCAGTCTAACGGCAGGTTAATTCCCTGACGAACTGCTGCATCAAGCAACAATTCGTCTTTATTTACCGAAATAAAAAAGGTTTTGCCATCGGCAAAGTTAAGTGCAACTGAATGTCCCATTTTCATTCCCCTTAAACGTGATAAAAGTCTAAAACGGAATCAATTTTGTCATTCAGCAAAATGCTGTGCTGACGACGAATACGGAAACTATCAGCGGTTTGACGTAAAAGATAAGTGGCATGTCCGTAAAAACAGCCTTCTAAACCTTGACGGTTATAAAGCGTTTGCCATGCAACTTTTGCTTCGATAAGACCATCTTCCAGTGTTTTAACTCGAATATTGTTTATGCTGTGCAAAGTACGTGGTAACGGTGTTGCAGATGCTGCTTTTCCGGTACGAATACGGAATACACGGTCTTCAAGGCCTGTACGGTCCGCATAATAGATATAAGACAAGCCCTGATTTGGATCTTGAACATAGTTATGGTCATCAATCCACTGTGGAATATGATATTCACTATCTTCATCGTAAAGCTCTAGGTAGGCATCCCAGTCATAAGCGTCACAAAGTTCTGCTTTTTTGTACAAAAACTGAGATACAGCAAAATGTAGTTCTTGTGACATGGTTACACCTCATCCATTACGGCATTATTTTCAAAAGTAATATCCTGCATTTTCAGCGCTTTTTTGTTTAAGCCGTCGAGCATTAGGCGTTGCCAGTGTCCATGTTGATTTACATAGAGTCCTTCATGGGTAAATTCACGGCCAGTAATAACGGGTTGAATGCCTAAATCTTGGGAATTTTTGGTCGCGCCATATTCCCAAGACTGACAGCCACGAGAGATATCGCTCCAACGTTCAAGTCGTGCCTGAAAACCTTTTTGTTGCTCACGGAATTCAACTAAATCATCTGGTGTACCAAGGCCCGACACATTAAAGAAATCTTCAAACTGGCGAATACGGTTACGGCGTGCTTCAGCAGATTCACCTTTAACGCCAATACACTGACTAATGACTTCGGTTTTATTCCATGCCACAGGACGAACAATACGAAGTTGTGAGCTAATCTGGTCCATAAAAAATAGGCTAGGGTACAAGTTCAAGTTTCTTAAACGATGCATTGCCCATTCAGCATATTTTTCGCCATATTTTTCGACCATATATGGCATAACCGTGCTGTAGCCCGGACGAACTGTTGGGTTTGGCATGTCACTAAATAAAACACTATGACCATTTTTGAAACTAAACCACCCATCGTCAGTTTCTGAGTCACCGGCACCTAACTTGCTATAGTCAAGTGTATCGAGTTCTTCACCTTTTGAGGCATTGACTTGCTGGCGGTGTTGGACTGTAGAGACATAGTTATAGTGAACAGTGCTGACATGGTAGCCATCTAAACCATTTTCATTTTGTAGCTTCCAGTTACCTGCAAAGGTATAAGATGACTTACCTTGTAATACTTCGAGTTCACCTGTTGGCGACTGGTTAACCATTAAATCAAGGAACAGTTTTGCATCGCCTAAAAAGTCCTCTAGCGAATCTGTTGCTTGAGTATCAAGACTGACAAATACAAATCCACGATAGCTGGCAATACGGCCTTGTTTTAAACCACGGCTTGATTTATCAAAATCTTCACAGTACTCACTAGGCGCTTTTACCTTAACCAAGCGACCATCTGACTTATAACACCAAGCATGGAATGGGCAGGTAAATGTAGATTGATTGCCTTTAGCAACGCGTGTTAAGGTCGCACCGCGGTGTTCACAAGCATTAACCATGGCATGTAGTTCGCCTTTACCATCACGGCTTACAATAATCGGTTGGCGGCCAATTTGAACGGTTAGGAAATCATGATTGTTTGGAATTTCACTTTCATGACATGCGTAAATCCAAACTTTTTCAAAAATAAGTTCCATTTCCAAGTCAAATAGTTCTGGCTCGGTAAACATGTCACGTGCAATACGAAACACACCATCGTTAGGACGGAAGTCGATACATCCATCTATAAAATCATTCCATTGTTTTAAATTAGATGAGGTCATTTACTCAATCCTCCAATCAATCAGCTTTTAACTGATTGAACCGCGATTAAGCATTCCTCTCTATCCGTTTTTTCCAGATCTTTATCCACTTTGTGCAGTTTTGATTTTTTAATCGAATTCTTTTGAAGAAAAAGTAGAGATTTAAATTTGTATGTGTTTTAACCTATTAAAGTTCCCTATAATGTTAAGCAGCATAAAAATGAAACTTTGTGAACTAAGTCTATGAAAGAACAAAACTTAAAATTACAAATTAGAATTCTTTTAGAGCAAAATATTGCATTTGGTCCGGGTAAGGCAGACTTACTTGAAGCAATTGAGAGAACGGGTTCAATCTCACAGGCAGCAAAATCTATGAATATGAGCTACCGCCGTGCATGGCAGTTGGTCGACACCATGAATCAATGCTTTGAAACAGCTTTAGTGGAAACACAAACGGGTGGAACACATGGTGGTGGGGCAGCCGTCACAGCTTTGGGCCACAAAGTCTTAAAGCATTACCGCCAAATGGAAATCAATGCTCGACAAGCCTTAGAGCGTGATTATCAAATCATGAGTAATTATTTAAAAGGTTAAGATAAAAGATTGCATAACGATGAAATCTTTTAATTTGGTATAGCTTTTGCTTAATATCACGTGCATGCTGCAAAAGCACTAATACATTCCAGTCATCAATAGTTAACGAATTATGCTTTTCATAATCTTTATGTAGCGCTATATTCTTGAGTATATATCGCTGCAAAAAACACAAAAAAGGTAACAATAATGGTAAGTGATACGAAGATAAAAAATTTGGCTTTAGCCTGTTCAGTCCTCAGCATTGGATTGGTTTTTAATATCTCAGCCAAGGCTGAATCAGTTACTGTTTATGCAGCAGCAAGCTTAACGAATGCAATTAACGATTTAGAAAAAATTTACGAAAAACAGAATAAAGTAGAAGTTAAAACTTCATATGCAGGCTCATCGACCTTAGCTAAGCAAATTGAAGCAGGTGCGCCCGCAGATATTTTTATTTCAGCAGATACACAGTGGATGGATTATCTACAAAACAAAAAACAAGTTGCAGCAAATGGCCGTATAAATTTATTAGGTAACCGTTTGGTTTTAATTACACCTAAAGGAAGACCATTAAATATAAAATTAGATAAAACCACTGATCCCAATAAAGTCTTTACTGGAAAGATTTGTACAGGAGATACCAAAAGTGTGCCTGTAGGCAAATACGCTAAACAAGCTTTTATCAATTTAGGTTGGTGGAGTCGTATTGAGCCGAAGTTAGTTGAAACAGAAGATGTTCGAGCTGCATTAAATTTTGTTGCGCGTGGTGAATGTCAGGTTGGGATTGTCTATGCAACCGATGCAGCGATTAGCAAAGATGTGACTGTAGCTGGCGTATTTCCAGAAAATACACATTCGCCAATTACTTACCCTATAGGGATAGTTAAAAAGACTCCAAATTCAACAAAGTTCTATCAATTTTTACAAAGCAACCAAGCCAAAGCTGTCTTTAAAAAATATGGCTTTAGTGTGCTAGCTCCAGTTAAACCATGATGTTCTCTTTAACCCCAGAAGAACTCAGCGTGCTGCAACTTTCTTGTAAGGTTGCAGCAAGTTGTCTTGTTGTCAGTATTATTCCTGCAATTTGTGTGGGATGGTTTCTAGCACGTAAAGACTTTTGGGGTAAGTCATTCATTGAAACATTGGTGTTTTTACCTTTGGTATTACCGCCAGTGGTGCCTGGTTATTTGCTTTTACAAGTTTTTGGGAGCCGCGGGATTATTGGGCAATATTTAGCTCCACTCGGAATTGATTTTGCATTTAACTGGAAAGGCGCCGTTCTTGCTTCCGCAGTAATGGGTTTTCCGCTGTTGGTACAATCGATTCGACTAGCAATTGAGCTGGTCGATCAGCGTTTAGAAATGGCAGCAAAGACATTAGGTGCCTCATCTTTAGGGGCATTTTTCCATGTCACATTGCCACTTGCCAGCAGTGGTATTTTAATTGGTGCCATTTTGTGCTTTTGCCGGAGTCTAGGTGAGTTTGGAGCCACTATTACTTTTGTTGGTAATATTTCAAATGAAACACGGACTTTGCCTCTAGCCATGTATAGCTTAATGCAACAACCCGATACCGAGGCCGCTATTCAACGACTTATTGTTTTATCGTTAAGCGTGGCTTTTTTAGCACTATGGTTTGCACAGTGGTTTCATCGTTATCAAAAGAAGCGCTTAGGGCGGTAAGATTATGTTGATTGATTGCCGTTTTGAGCTACACATGGGGCAATTTCATATTGAGCCTAGTTTCAAGTCCGATGCTTCTGTTATTGGGCTATTTGGTGCATCCGGTTCAGGTAAAACGTCCATTTTACATGCTATTGCAGGGCTGAACACTCCGCGTAGTGGAGTCATTAAAATACAGGACCAAACATGGTTTGATTCAGATCAAAAAATTAACTTGAGCACGCAAAAGCGGCATGTTGGATTGGTTTTTCAAGATGCTCAGCTTTTTCCGCATAAAACGGTAAAGCAAAATTTATTATTTGGTCTTAAGCATCTTTCCCAACAAGAACGTCACTTTGAAGCAGATTACATTATTGAATTATTAAAGTTAGGGCACTTATTACAACGTATGCCTATCAAACTCTCAGGTGGGGAAAAGCAGCGCGTGGCACTGGGTCGAGCATTGTTATATTCACCTAAGCTGTTACTACTAGATGAGCCGTTATCAGCATTAGATGCGAATCATAAAGCTGAAATTATTCCTTTTTTTCAGAAGGTAAAAGAGGAAATAAAAATTCCGATGATTTATGTAAGTCATGATATTCAAGAAATTAAACAACTGACCGAAACAATGTGGGTTTTATAATTTTTCATATTTCACACATTATTTCAGTCATTGATTTATAGTGTTAACTAGCCCATAAACTACCTGTTGGAGCAGATTTTCGGCGATCTTGGGCTTGTTGATAAAAACGCCAGAAAGCGAAAGCAAAAATGACAGCTAATAAATCAACTACTAAGATTTCTCCGCCATGTACCCATAAGCCACTTTGGGGAATGAAGTAAGCTAAAAGAGATGTAAGTGGAATCGCAAATAACACAAAAACCAAGGTTAAGAGCAGTTGTGGTAAAGCTTTTGCGTAGCCAATCACAAAGGTATAAATCAAAGTCAGTAGGAAAATCGCATAATAACCATACATGAAGACGTGATTTATACTTTCAATGTTGAGTGTAGCGAAAAGCCAACGACTAGCTAACATTGTGCCTACGATAGCTAGAACACACCCTAAACATGCACCTATAGTTAAGTTCGCGAGGAACACCACATCTTTACGTTGGACAGGAACAGAATCTTCAGCACGCTTTTGTTTACGTGCACGAGTTTCAACCCAAAGAATGTTCCCTGTGTAAAATAGGAAAGCGCCACCGACACCTAACACAAAATAAATCCAACGTACGCCCGTACCCCCAAAACTTCCAAAATGTAGGCTAAACATGGCATTGATTAACTTATTACCTCCATCAGTCTGAGTATTAATACCTTTATGGTTAAAGTGCTCAACGGCATAGGGGTTCATACGCATAAAGTCTTGATTTGCGCCACGTAACATCTGATCGGGGCTATACAAGGCTATACGTGCATTGGCTTTTTCAGGTTTATCGAGGTTACTGAACTGGATATAGTCAACTGAATATTCAGGTGCTACTTTTTTTGTTTGAGCTAATATTTGCTGCACATCAATTTGTGTTTGTTTTGGTTGAATAAGTGCTGGGGGAGAACGCTGAAAAACAGGCTGTCCTTTGAGTGCAAGCTGACCAATCGCATCGTAAAAAAAGTCATGAAAAGCAAAGACAATAACGCTAATGCTAATAATGATGTGAAAAGGTAAGCTCGTAATTCCAATCACGTTATGCGCATCTAACCAAAAACGCTTTTTATTTTTACCAGGACGGATGACAAAGTAATCCTTTACCAAAGTTGGTAAAAGAATAATCACTCCTGAAAGTAAAGCAAGAAAATATAAAATAGAAACCACGCCCATCACGTAAAGTCCTAATCCGTGATGACCTGCCATGCCGGGTATGCCTGCTGTTTCATGCAACTGTTCGATTAGCCAACCTGCTTTAGATAAGTTTTCCTGAGCAACGATTAACTGACCTTTATTGTCTAAGCTTGCCATCCACGTAGACTGAGCAGCATTAAAGCCATCTCCACGTTCATGCTCACTCCACGTAATAGGTGCGTAGTGAAATTCATTGGACGCTAAGTTTAGTGTGAAGTTCTTTTGTGCAGCAGGATAGGTAGCCTGAACTTTTTGAATAAGCTCATTATATTGGTTAGGTGAAACTTTAGGTAAAACTTGCTGCGTTGGCGTAGCCCACTTACTAATGTGGTGCTGAAACATGCTAAGCCCACCAGCAAAGAAACAGATAAAAAGCAAAATCCCTGCACATACACCCACCCAAGTATGCATGCTTTTTGCTAATTTCATAATGTCTGAACGTACTTTCATGTTTAACCCCGCAATACGAAAATACAGCTATACGCTAGGGCATTCGCAATGGATAAATAGATCAGTGCTTTTTGTCCGGTCGTAAAAAAATAACTGGCAAACATAATAGGCATCCAAACCCAAGGCACACTCCACATTCCCAATTGCACTAATAAATCCATGGCAACATAAGGACGACCTAATAGAACTACTAAATTGCCAATCGCGATAGAAAGGCTTAGTCCTAAAACCCCGCCAGCACAAGTTTTACTCCACCAGTCTGGCTGGATAGGAGACTGAATTTTAGCTTTCATGAAACCAATTTCCGTTTAAAAAGCGCTATAAAGGGAAGAAACGACCATGCAAAAATGATGAGCATGAACCAGCAGAAAGCAGCAACAACTTTTGGTAAGCTCGCAAAGAGTGCAATCAATCCAACACTCAACAGTACTATACCCAAATACTTAAATAGAGCTGGAAGATGGTGAGACAACAGATTTTGATTGCTATGACTACAATAGATACTGACCGCTCCTAACAGGGTCAAAAAAAGTCCTATAAGTTTCATAATCGATGTTTATAAGTAAATTAAAGTCAAAATTTACCCAACAGTATAAGTAAATAATAATTATTATCAAATGATAAGTATAATTATTTATTAAATTGCGGCTCGTAAGTTAAGATAAGAGAGAACATATTAAAAGTATTTATTTTGAAGCCAAATACAGTGAGTCATTATCTATATATTCCTGAACAACTCAGCAAATCAATTTATGAAATTTCGAGCTCTATTTTTTTCACATCGGGGCTATTCTGTTATGGGGTAGACTTATCAAAAACACAGCATTTGCATATAGATCAACAGTTAGAGCATCCCCTAAAAATTGCTCAAGCGCGTATCGAGCGTAAAAATGAGTACTTATGTGGTAGGGTCTTAGCACAGGCTGTTTTAAATCATCATTTCAGTTTGAATCAGCCAATAACTTCTATGTATGAACATTTGCCCATTTGGCCATCTCATATTTTGGGTAGTATTAGTCATTCACAAAATAAGTTAATTGTTGGGCTATCAAATAACGCGCTTTATTTGGGAATTGATATCGAGCACTGGGTAACTTCAGAATTTGCAAAAGAAAGTGCACACCTTATTTTAACGCCATCTGAGCTTGATTTATGGAGCTGTAAGGCGGCTAAGTTTTTTGATTTTGCCCGATACGTAAGCTTAATTTTCTCTGTAAAAGAAAGCCTATATAAAGCAGTTTATTCCACAGCAAAGCAATATATTGATTTCTTAGAAGCATCTATTGTTGATATTAATTTTGACAATCAAACATTAACGTTAGCTTTTACATTAGAAACTCAACAGCGTTATCAACTTTTAGAACAATATCAAGGGGGATGGGTTGTAGAACAAGGCTGTGTTATGACTTGGGTTTATCAAGCAAGCTATTCTGTTTAAAGCAAAAGAAGGCAACGCATTGCCTTCTTTTTTATTTAGATTTTAATTTTCTTGTAGTTTAGGATCTTGAAATCCGGTTTCACGCATATCTTGAGAATGGAATAAGAACATAAATCCTACCGCAAAACTTACTATTCCAAAGAAGAGAATACTTCCTGATATTGGTAAAAACCGAGTTAAAAGGCCTAAAGTTGTTGTAGCAATTGAATCACCTAAAGCATCTTGTGCAAGCCAGATAGCATTAATGCGTCCTAAATATTCATCAGGTGTATGTCCTTGCACAATGCTGTATTGAAGCAAGTTAGCAATCGACATCAAATATCCGAACAAACATAAAATGGGCAAGGTCACCAGTAACCAAGGAGAGAGCCCAATCATAATCATACAACCAAAAACACCTAAGCAGGTATAGAGCATGACTAAGCCGGGTCTGAGTAAACGTGTTGTCCATCCACTGAGTAAGGCACCCAAGGTTGAACCTAAAGGAACAGCTGAATACATAAGTCCGAGTTCAAATGCACCGCCGTGGAAAATTTCATCTGCCATTTGTGGAAAAATAATTCGAATAGCACTGCTAAAACTAAGCAATGTTCCAATTAAAATGGTGCTACCGACCACTTTATTTTTAAAAACAAACTTGAACCCTTGAGCTAATTGTCGAAGAGGACTTTCACCATTTGATGTATGTTGCGGTTTAAGTGCTGGCAATCCCATCAATAAAAACACAGTAAGTAAAGTACCAACCGTTGAGACCCAATACACAGTTGCGACACCACTAGCAGCAATTAAAATACCGCCGATTGCTGGTGAAATAACAGTTGCAAGACGTACGGATACCATACTGATCGCACGGGCTTGTACGATATTTTCACGCCCTACAATCACAGGCATAATCGCCATCATTGCTGTTACACCCAGTGCACCAAAGAAACCATCCCATGCCGATAAAAAATAAATAGCATAGAGTGAAGGGTGCTCAAACATGGCGTTAATGGCGAGGCCTGCAAAGCCTAAACCACACACACCACGTGCTAATAGAATCATCCATTTTCGGTCTTTGCGATCTGACAGCAAACCACCAAGTAACAAGCCAATAAACATGGCAATGCCTTCAAAAGCCATTGCAACAGCAACGTTAAGCGAGTTCCCCGTAATGTCATAGACTTGTTTTGGAATAGCTACGACCAACATGCCAATCGTTAACAATGACAATGTGCGGGCAATAAATACATGTCGGAAATGAGCATTACGTTTTAAAAGACTAAAATCGGTCAATATAGATTTAAAGCTCATGGCATACGCTCCTCTAAACCGCGTGCCTGACAAATCATGCTGTTTAACATTGGTCCAAGTATTTGAAGTTGTTCAGGTGACAACACAGTGGTATGGTCTGCTTCGCTTAAACGAACAATATTGAGTTTTTTAACCAAAGGTGACCATTGTTGTTCTGGTTGTATATACGGAAGCAAATCTTTTTCAGCGACTACTAAGTGTAGATCACCGTCAAAATGCGGCATTTTATAAGGTTTTAATAAACGTACGGCATCACGGTAGTTCGCAAAAATATCCTCTTGTAAACGCCGTGTTTCTTCACTTAATGCCGTATCTGCATCGGCTAGAATATCATTGAAGAATTGGAGCTGTTCTTGTTCAGCTTCAGCATTCATTTCCTCTACAGATAGATCTAACCATTGATGAATTTCGGCAGGGTAAGTGTCTAATAAACCAAGAAAATCAACTTTTTCACCTTGTTCGGTGAGCTTCGCTGCAACCGCATAAGCCACTGTACCGCCAAGTGAATAACCTAATAAAGTATAAGGGCCTGTTGGTTGTTGCTTGCGAATAATCTCAAGTTGTTTTTCAACTAGCTCATCCATATCTGTACTATTTGCCAATAAGCCATCTGGGCGAGGTGACTGCAACCCAATAATTGGCAAATCAGGATGTAGATAACGGTTCAATACCGTATATTGCCATGCGGAACCAGAACCTGGGTAAAAACAGAACAATGGATGCCCAGAGCCAGCACGGATCAGTAAAATGGGCTGCATGCCAGTTTGTTCGACTTCTGCCAAACGTTCTTGTGTAAGAAGTAAAGCCGCTAAACGTTGAATTGTGACATGACTCATCAACTGACCTATTGGAATGGTCCGCTTGAATACCTTTCGGATTTCAATCGCAAGCTTCATTACTAAAATAGAATGTCCACCAAGGGCAAAGAAATCTTCATCCACACCAATAGTTTGATCCGTATTTAAAACTTGCTGGAAAATACGTGTCAGTTCGTGTTCAAAAGCAGTGGTGGCATACTGTTTTTCTGCATTTGAAGGATTAAGTTGCGGTTGCGGCAGTGCTTTACGATCTAGCTTCCCATTATGACTTAATGGGAATTTCTCAACTAGCACATAGTGTGTAGGCACCATATAAGCTGGAAGCTGTTTCGCTAATTGTTTCTTTAACTTCTCAATATCCACAGGTGCTGTTGTTTGCAAGTAAGCAACCAACTGGACATCAGCTTTATTTTGTTCAGAAGAAATAGGATGTACAACTACATCAAGGCTACTGATTAAGCATAATTGCTGTTCAATTTCACCCAGTTCGATACGTTGTCCACGTATTTTTAATTGGTCGTCAGCACGGCCCACATATTGAATACTGCCGTCTGCATGCCAACGGGCAATATCACCAGTGCGGTACATGCGTTGACCTGCTGCAAATGGGTTTGCCACAAAACGTGTTGATGTTAAGTCTGCTCGATGTAAATAACCCATAGCCAATTGATGACCTGCTAAATAAAGCTCACCATCTACTCCAACAGGAACAGGGCGTAAGTATTGATCCAAGATATAAAGCTGGGTATTCCAGACTGGATAGCCAATTGCAACGCTACTTTCTTCTGGGTGTAATCCCAGTGTTGCATCCATATAACTCACATCTACCGCAGCTTCTGTTGGGCCATATAAGTTATGCAACTCACAGCTAAAGTGCTCGGTAAATGATTTTGCTAAAGCCGCTGGTAATGCCTCACCACTACAGAATACTCGGCGGATTGGCAAACTTTGGAGCTGAGCAGATGACAAAATTTCGGTGGCAGCATTTTCAAAAACAGCCAGCATTGAAGGTACAAAATGTAATGTCGTTATCTGATATTTTTGAATAAGGCTTAATAATGCCAATGGATCACGGTGTGCATCTACAGGTGCCATAACCAATCGTGCACCTACTAAGTACGACCAGAAAAATTCCCATACAGAGACATCAAAAGTGCATGGCGTTTTTTGCAAAATCGTATCGTTGGCTGACAGTGGATATTCTGATTGCATCCATAAAATACGGTTCACAATGGCGTGGTGAGAAACCATGACACCTTTTGGTTGGCCTGTTGTACCCGATGTATAAATTAAATATGCCGGATGTTGTGGGGTAATAACTGTCGTTTTATAACTACTTAAATTAACCTTTGTGTCATCAAACAATTCATTAAAAGCAAAGGTAGCTATTGATGGATGGGCAATGCCAGCTAGATCTTTTTGTTCACCAATCACAAGTTTAGATTTGGCATCCTGCAACATAAATTTGATGCGCTCAGACGGATGTTGTAAATCAATAGGTAAATAAGCTGCACCTGCTTCGATCACCGCTAAAATAGCAATACTGAGTTTGATTGATCTTGGCATGGCAACGGCAACTATGTCTCCAGCCTGCACGCCCATTTTTTGCAATTGCTGAGCTAAAGCACAAATTTGAAAACGTACGTCACTAAAATTGAGCTGATGATATTCATCACATAACGCTGTTTTGTCGGGAGTATTTCGAGCTTGTTCTCTGAGTAATTGCTGTAAGGTTGTTGGAGGAACTTCATGTTGAGTTTGATTAACTTTCTGGATTAAACCGCGCTCCCCAGCAAGTTGTAAGCAATAGTGACCTAGACAAGTCTCCGGTTCATTTAATGCGATTTCAATTAATTGAACCATTCGCTCAAGGAAATGCTCAGGCTGATCAATTACACCACGCTGTTCGAGCAACAGCTCAATTTGATGATCCGGGATGACCAGTAACGCAAGTGGATAGTGACTATAACCGCGATTTGTGAGCTTTGAAATTGCAGCATTACCAAGTTTTTGCTGTAAATATTGGCTATCTGGGTAGTTTTCTACAACTAGCAAACTATCAAAAAGATTGCCTTGAGCTATTAATTGTTGAATACCGTGTAGGCCTAAACCATCATGTTCTAAATGTTCAACATGCAATTGCTGTAAATGAGGTAATTGCTCCCAAAGTGATTGCTGCATGTTGAGCTTCACACGCACTGGAATTGTATTTAAAAACAATCCGATTTGCTGTTCTAAACCATTAATAGGTGCTGAACGCCCAGAAACAGGTGTACCAAATACAATATCTTCACGATGAGCATAAATATTTAAGGTTATTGCCCAAATCATTTGCATGAAGACATTAAGCGTGATGCCTTGCTGGCGTAATTTGTGCTGAAGTTTTGCACCCAACTCAGCACTTAAACGATATGAAGTTTCCTGTACAGCTTTCTGTGGTTGATTAAATAAAATAAGTGGTTGCAAATCAGTTAAATCACGTTTCCATATCACTTTTGATATTTCATGGTCACGTGCAGATAAGGCTTTAATGACCTTTTCATAACTATGTTCAAGTGCAGGTAATGGCTGGTTAACTTGCTGATAGGCCTTAATAAAATCATGTAAAAATAGTGGAGTTGACCAGCCATCTGTTAACAGATGATGCACCATAATCAATAGTTCTGACTGTTCAGGAGCATGTTGAATTAAAGTCGCCCGAATCAGGCCATAAGGTTGGTCAAGGTGAATCGGCTGCTGTAAGACTTCTTGAATGCTTTGCTCAAGCAGATCGGGAGTGACTGAACAAAACTGAACTGGCCAAGCTTGAGTAGGGTGTAATGAATAAATAAAAACAGGTTCTTCAGCTAATTCGCTATCAAAATGTCCACCTAGTTGAGGATGACGTTTTAATACAGTAATTAATGCTTGCTGCAAACGTACCGGATCAATGTCTCCATTTAAGCTAAGACGAGTAAAAGCATTATAATTCGATTGTTTTTCAACTTGAGACAAGAACAGCATGCCTTTTTGCAAAGGAAGCAATGGTAAAATAGTGCTGTTTTTACCATATTTTTCTTGAACCTTTTGTTCTAGGTCAGCTGAAAATAACGGTTTTGAGATGGCTGCTTGTTGCTCATCTAGTCGGGTGAGTTGCTGTGCTATAGCAGCGACTGTTTTAAATTGGAATACATCACTTGGTCTTAAGCCGTACCCACGTTGGCGCAATTGAGTACAAAGCATAATCGCAGAAATACTATCGCCACCTGTCATAAAGAAGTCGTCATCAATTCCAATAGCATCAAGCTTAAGAACAGATGCAATAATTTGACATAGAAGTTGCTGTTCAGGTGTTTCGGGCATTCGGCTGTGGGTACGAATTTGAGGACGTGGTAGCGCCTTTTTATCGACTTTGCCGCTTACATTTCGTGGAAATTCGGACATAACCGTTAGGGCAGAAGGCACCATGTACTCAGGTAAGTTTTGACGTAACTGACTTAGATATTGCTGACTTAATTGCTCACTGGTTTTTTCATCAAGTTCAATGTTTTTGACTACACAATAACCGAGTAAACGATGACTATTATTAATTGGTTCTGCAATCACGACAGCACTTTCAACATTGGCTAAAATCGAAAGCGCATTTTCAACTTCACCAATCTCCACACGATAACCACGAATTTTAATCTGATCATCACAGCGTCCCATAAATTCAAGTTTACCCACGCTATTCCAGCGAACTAAATCACCTGTACGGTACATACGCTGTCCATGTTCAAATGGATTTGCTACAAAGCGGGCAGCACTTAAGTCCGCGCGACCTAAATAACCGTTGGCAATCCCATAGCCAGAAATATAAAGCTCACCAATAACGCCAGTCGGGCATCGTTGTAAATGACGATCGAGTACATAGGCTTGTGTATTACCAATAGGGTTACCGATAACAGGACGAGCTGTCTGTTTTAATTCTGCTCGGAAAGTATCAACCGTATATTCCGTTGGGCCATATAAGTTATGAGCAAAAAGTTCAGGCTGAGCATTAAGTTGTTGCCATAAAGCTAACGGTGCAGCTTCACCACCAATTAAAATAAGCGTTGGTTGATGCTGGTTTTCAGTAAATAAACCATTCGTCATCATTTGCGCACAAAAAGATGGCGGTAAATCAAGTGTATCGATTTGTCGTTGCTGAATCTCTTGCACTAAACCAAATGCATCACGCCGCATATTTTCATCAAAAATATGTAGCTCTTGGCCCCATAACATCCAGAAAACTTGCAACCAAGATGAGTCAAACGAGAAAGAGTGTGTATGCGCTGCACGTAGTGGACGGTTAGGGAAACGCTGATTTACAGCTTCTAATACAGGCCAATAAATAGTTGGTTTATGTGACAATATAAGGTTAAGTAAAGAACCATGTGTATTCATTACACCTTTAGGACGGCCCGTACTTCCCGAGGTAAAAATTACATAAGCGACGTCTTGGAAATTAAATTTACGATTTTCGGCAGGAATATCACTCGCATCTTGCTTTCGGATTTGTATTTGAACATCTTTATGATCAAGATATAACTGCGAAATATTTTGCGGTAGCTTTTGTGCAAGTTCTTGAGTAGTTAATACAAATAATGGGTTGGCATCTTCACACATCATTTGCATACGATCGATTGGATAATCTAAATCTAGAGGCAAGAAACTCGCACCAGAGTTTAGTACAGATAACATCACCACAACTGAGTCAATCGAACGAGGAATAGCCCCAGCAATGACCTTTTGCTTTTTAGCGCCATTTTCTTGTAAAAAACGAGTCAATTGATTTACGCGTACTGCAAGCTCAGCAAAACTAAGATGCTCAAGATTTGGACGTTCGCCACTCACGATTGCCGTACGTTCGGGATACTTTTTAACTTGCTCATAAAAAATATCTAGAACATTATTATATTGTTCAGGATGACTAACACGCGGACCAATACCACTTTGGGTCAGGGCAGCAAGTTCCTGCTGTGGGGTAATATTAAAACTATTCCATTGTTGTTCTGGTCGAATCAGCGCTTGTTCAAGCAATAGAGTTAAACGTTGCCCATGCATAAAGAGCTCATCTTGTGTATAGCGCTCTGCATCTGCACGCAGTTCTATAATGAGTTCTTGATCTTGAACAATAAAAGAAAACTCAAAATCATCAATTGGACCTGTAGAAATATGGTGTGTTTTAACTTTCTCACCATCCAACACTAGATCTTGGTCAAAAGCTTTATAGTTTAAAATAGGGCCATACATTCGTTCATGAATGTCGATACTATTTAAATCTCTTAAAATCTGTTCAGCATCATATTTTTGATGTGGACGTATCTGTTGCAGTTGTGCCTGCACATGCAGCGCTAAGCTCGCCCAACTGTCTTTTTCACTCACACTGAACTTTACCGGTAAGACATTTACCGCGGGTAAAGTCGAGCGAATTGCTTTTGAACCTAAACGGCGCATAAATGGAATACCGACAACCAATTCTGCTTTATCGGTCATTTTGTAAATATATTGTAATGACAATGACATCATCATGTCATTCAAACCAACTTTGAGATTTGAAGCAATCTGTTGTATCAGGGCTAAAATTCCTGAAGAAAAACGAAGATGATGTTTAACAAATTGTGCAGTAGTTTTTGATGCTAAATGATGCGTACTTAAAGTGACAGGACTTGGTAAATCTTGGCAATATGTCTTCCAGAAATTTTGATCTTGCTTAAATTGATGACTATTTTCATAAGCTTGACGTTCTTGAATAACCTGTTGAACATCAATAAAAGGCGAAGGGTTAAGAGCTTTTCCTGCTTGCAATTGCTGGTACAAATCAACAATACGTTTTGTCAGGTTAATCATACTAAAACCATCCAGCATGATGTGGTGATAACGCTGATACCAATACACTTTATTATGAGTAATAAATAACACCTGACGATATAAGTGATTATCGGTTTCTTTGAGTGATTTTGCGCATAACCGATCGGTTGGCATCCAATCCCATAAGCGTTGCTGAGCTTTTTTAGGTGTTAAATGACAAAAATCAAACTCCTCTATTTGTATTTGGACCTGATGATTAAGCTCAATAAAAGGTTTTGACGGGTCAGATGAATATGAAGCAATAACCGTATCAGCCTCATTTAAACCGATTTGAATGGCTTGTTTAAATAATGAAAGATCAACTGATTTAGGCAGTTCAAGACAGTGTGCAATGGTATATAGATCGTTAATAGAACTTAAATGGTCGGCTAGAAATATACCCAATTGTGTAGAAGCCAGCTCAACACGTGTTGGACCAGAAATATCTTGGGTAAACTCATTATGTAGTGCTTGATTCATAGCTGCTCTCCATTACGCTTGCTGAAAAGGATTAATGGTTAACCAATGCTTTTCTACATAAGCAATGCATGAAGACCGTGTGTCAGGACCATACTGCACATCCCATCCAGACGGAACGGGATGCTGCGCAGGCCATAAACTAAATTCACCTTGCTGATTTTTTAGAACTTGAAAAGACAAACTTTCGTTATCAAATGGATTGATATAATTTTCCTGTAAGTTACTCATAGTATTGTTATCCTTGATGAAACAAATGGTTATAGTGAAAGAAAAACTTGCAATGCTTTAAGTAAGTCTGGGCGCCAGTTCACAGGATCATGGCCTCCTGCAAAACAGTGGAAACTCACATCATTAAATGCTTGCAATTGTTGGTAAAGTTGAAGTGCATCTTCTTGCATATCGGTTTCATAGATGCCTGCACTGATATAAATCTGTGCTTTTTGAGATAAAGCATTTGGAGATTTTTTAACGAATTCTAAAAGGTTACCTATGTGTTCTTTGGCTAAAGCACTTTTTGAAAAATCCGACCACCAATAAGATCCGGATTGCAAAATTAGCCGCTGAAAAATATCTGGATAAAGCAGAGCGCTATAAAGTGCACATAACCCGCCTAGGCTTTGCCCACACAATGTGATGTTTTGATGTGAAATAAAGGTGTATTTTTGAATAAGTTGTTCAATTAACTCATTTAAAAGTGCCTGACAAAACAGATCATGACATCCGTAATCTCGCTGACGTTGTTGGCTATTTAAACTATGAACAAAAACATAAACTGCTGGTCGAATCTTATATGAAACAGTTAAATGTTGAATTTCAGGAAGAAGAGAAAGCTCTCGACTCCAGATTTGGCCATCAAGCAAAATAATTAATGGCAGATTTTCTTCTGCTAATTCACCGCTAATAAAAATATCAACCAAGTAATCTTGTTGGCATAAGCGACTTGACCATTTAAATGTCTTAGTAATTCGGCAATCGTCTATTAAAGATTTTGTGTTTTTGAGTTGAATCTGATTGATATAACGCGCTAAATGTCCTGTATAAACTGCTTGGTGGCTTAAAGGATCAATTTGAGCGTTTTCCTTTAGTTGTGTTTGCCACCACTGACGTCGAGTAGTAGTACAGGTTGAGTTTGGAGCTTCATCTTTCGTGACAACTAGAACGTAACTCCCAGACCAGTCTAGAGGAAGTTCTATTTCAAAAAAGTACACATCCGTTCCAGCTATATGGCTAAAACGATTCCACTTTTCATAGATAGAAGGGCTCTGTGAATAAATATCGATGTAAACACCAATACTTTCTTTAGACTCAGCACTACGCCAAACAAAGGTACATAGCGCTTTATTTTTTTGTAGGTTAACGAGTGGGCTACCTACTTTTTTAATGATATTCCACCAGACTTCACTCCCAACATTGAGTTGTTGAAATAGGGGATGTAAAGGATGAGAAAATGGCTTCATTTTGAGTCCATCTCGACAAGAAAGCGCGGTCAAATTATCAAAATGATTCTCATTAGTAAATGAAAACAATTATCATTATAATCAATAAAGAAATGCTTATTTTTATAATATTAATTAAAAACAATAACTTAATTTAAAATTATGGTTAATAAATAGCTGGATTTAGATTGTAATCATATGTTTGATATTTATTGCACTTGATAATAATGATAATTATTTGCAATTATGTTGCGCAATTTAATATCGCTTCAAACAGGAGTTAAATATGAGCTCTACCATCGTGGTCACAGGTGCTGCAAGAGGTATTGGAGCTGCTATTGCAAAAAAATTATTGCAGCAAGGGCATCAAGTGATTGGTATTGATCAACAGGAAAACCCAGAACAATGGGAAATCATTCAAAAGCTAGAAAACCGTGAAATATCACGTTGGCAAGGAATTTCACAAGACATTACACAGCAACAAACTACTCAAAATTTGATTGCAGAGCTTTTGGAAAAGCACAACATTACAGGCTTAGTAAATGCAGCGGGCGTATTAATTATGCGTTCTATGCTTGAAGCAAAACCGGAAGATTGGCAAACACTTTTTGCGGTAAATGTCATGGCACCCATCGCAATTAGTCAACAACTTGCCAAGCACTTTTGTGAAAAAAAACAGGGAAGTATTGTCACTATTAGCTCAAATAGTGCACGTATGCCACGTATGCAGCTCGGCATGTATGCAACGAGTAAAGCGGCACTGAGTCATTACTGCCGTAATCTTGCACTTGAAATCGCACCTCATCAAGTCAGACTCAATATCGTTTCGCCAGGTTCTACTTTAACGCAAATGCAACAACAGCTTTGGACAGACAATTCGCCTCCACCTGCTGTTATTGATGGCGACTTAAACCAGTACCGTACTGGCATTCCACTTAGAAAACTTGCCCAGCCTGAAGATATCGCTAATACCGTTAGCTTTTTACTTTCAGACCAAGCAGCACAAATTACTATGCAAGAAATTGTGGTCGATGGGGGAGCCACATTAGGCGTTTAAATATTAATTCATCACAACAAAATAATTTTATAAGGAGTTGCGAGATGTCGGTACAGCATCCGTATTTTATCCAACGAGAAAATTTTACTGAAAGCAGAATTACACTCGCAAAAGAAGTTTTAAATTGCACTGATAACGCTGGTTTTATATTTACGACTCCTGAATACATCATATCGAGTCATCAAAAACTTAAAGATATTGAGGTTACAAAAGACACTCAGCTAAAAGAGTGGCTAAACGAAGCCCGTCTACAATTACAACAAGCAATTGCAGATGGTTATAGCGATGCCAAGGTTATGGGTGGGTTGCCATTTAGTTCATCGGCAGATGTCAATTTAATGCTAATGCAAGATGCCAAGGTTTACCAGAAAGCTTTATTTTCACAAACTGATATTAATCTTGATGACTTAATCTTAAAGCAGGCCGATTATTTACCTTCAGGTGAACACTATCAACAGCAGGTTGAATATTTAGTACAACAAATGCGGGCACAAAAGCTAGATAAAGCAGTACTTGCTCGTATTTTACAACTTGAATTTGAAGAGAATCTTCCAGTCTCAGATGTATTTTATAACTTGGCCAAGCATAATCCTGAAGGATATAACTATGCAGTCGCAAGACACCCTCAAAGCGAAGGTTGGTTTGTTGGTGCAAGTCCTGAACTATTAATTGCAAAGCAAAATAATAAAATCTGGAGTAAACCTGTTGCGGGCACATTAGCGCGCGATGATGACCCAATTGTTGACCAAAATAATGCAAGAGCTTTACTGGCTTCACAAAAAGATCAACATGAGCATGCTCTTGTCATCGAAATGATTGCCGATGAACTTACACCTTTCTGCAAGCAACTACATGTGCCCAAACAACCTTCACTTATTCGCACCAAACGTCTTTGGCACTTGGCCTCACACATTACGGGCGAGCTTAAGCAAGCCGATACTCATGTTTTTGACTTAATTGAACGTCTACATCCAACACCTGCAATTTGTGGTGAGCCAAGCTCCGTAGCAAAAAATTTAATTCAGCAACTTGAACCATTTAATCGTGAACTATTCGCTGGAACCATGGGTTGGGCCGACGCCGAAGGTAATGGTGAATGGTCCGTGACCGTGCGCTGTGCTCGTATTTATCAAAATATTGCCCGTTTATTTGCCGGTGCAGGAATTGTGGAAGCCTCACGTCCACAAGCTGAACATGCTGAAACTGCTGCAAAGTTCCGTACTGTACTTGATGGCCTGCACATTTCACCAGACCAATTACCACGATAAGGAATATACAGATGACAACAATAAAGTATTTAGAGGGCGCTGTGCCATATCCAGAAGAATTTGCCATGGTTTACCGTAAAAAAGGCTATTGGATTGGGCAAAATCTGAGTGATTTTTTACGGGAAAGTGCTCAAAAGTATGCGAAAAATATTGCAATTTATGATGGTGATAAAGCTGTTAGCTATGAAAAATTTGACAACTTAGTTGACTGTTGTGCAAGCCATTTATATCAATATGGCTTACGTGCGGGTGATAAAGCCGTCGTACAAATGCCAAACCACTATCAGTTCTATGTTCTATTTTTCGCCCTGATTCGATTAGGTGCTTTACCTATCATGTCATTGCCTGCCCATCGATATGCTGAACTCAGTAGCTTTTTTAAACAAACGCAAGCAAAAGCTTATTTCTGTGCAGATTTTGGTGCACAAAAATTTGACTACCGAGAGCTTGCCGGAAAGCTTCAGCAAACAGCAGCTTGCTTAGAGTATGTATTTATACTTAGAGATGCTGGTAATTTTGTCGCTATCGAAAATCTATTAAAAGAAACAGAAATTCTAGCGGAAGCAATCTCGCCAACTACAGCAGATCAAGTGGCTTTTTTACAGCTTTCGGGGGGCAGCACAGGTGTTCCAAAACTGATTCCACGTACTCATGATGATTATCTATACAGTGTGCGTGAAAGTGCCAAAATTTGCGAACTTAATCAGTCATCACGGTTACTGATGGTTTTACCTGCAGCACATAACTTTTCAATGAGCTCGGCTGGTTCTTTAGGCATTTTTTATGCTGGTGGCGCAGTGGTTTTAGGTACAGATCCAAGTCCGGAAACTGCATTTCCACTTATTAAAAAACACGGTGTGACAGATGCTTGTTTAGTTCCTGCATTGGTTCGACCGTGGATGGACAAAGCAGCCAAAGATCAAGATCCAATATTATCAACTCTACGCTGCTTACAAGTCGGTGGAGCACGCTTACCCGATGCTGTTGCCTTACGTTTAATTGATGAGTTTAAGGTTAGTTTGCAACAAGTCTTTGGAATGGCTGAAGGGCTTGTGAACTACACCCGTTTTAGCATGTCAAAAGAACAAATTATTCATACCCAAGGTTTAAAAATCTCGCCAGATGACGAAATTTTAGTACTAGATGATCATGACCAACCCGTAGAAGCTGGACAGGTAGGGCATTTGCTCACTCGTGGCCCCTATACCATTCGCGGCTATTACCAAGCACCGGAGCATAATGCTCGTTCTTTTACACCAGACGGTTTTTATCGCACAGGCGATTTAGTCCGTATCCGTGAAGATGGCTGCATTGTTGTGGAAGGGCGTTCAAAAGAACAAATTAATCGTGCTGGTGAAAAAATTGCGACTGAAGAAGTGGAACAAGCGTTATTAACTCATCCACAAATCCGCTTGGCAGCGCTGGTTGCTATGCCCGATGAGGTTATGGGTGAAAAAAGTTGTGCTTTTGTGGCATGGCAATCACAACCCGATGATTCAAGTCCAATTCGCCTTGCGATGTCAGTTCGACAACATCTGAAAGACTATGGGCTTGCTACCTACAAAATTCCTGATCGTGTCGAATTTATCGAGCAGTTTCCATATACAGCTTTTGGAAAAATCGACAAAAAAAGATTACGTCAACAACTTGAAACTAAAACCAATGTTCTTGCCTAAAGATAAAAAAGGAAAATTTAATGAGTATTCCCAAAATTGCTAGCTACAGTATGCCTCAAGCCTATGAGTTTACGCCCAATAAAACCCATTGGCAGTTACATACCAATCGCGCCGTGTTACTGGTCCATGACATGCAGCAGTATTTTTTAGATTTTTATGACCAAACTCAAGCACCTATTCCCGAGCTCATTAAAAATACCAAAGAACTGATTGAAACTGCGCGTAAGTTTAATATTCCAGTGGTTTATACTGCACAGCCCGGTAATCAGACACCTGAACATCGCCAACTATTGACCGATTTTTGGGGAACCGGGTTAAAAGATGATCCGTATATTACTCAGATTTTGCCGGAAATCTCGCCTCAGAAAAATGATACTGTTTTAACAAAATGGCGTTATAGCGCATTTAAGTTTTCCCCACTTGAACAACTCATGCGTGAGTCGGGCCGTGATCAGCTTATTATTTGTGGTGTTTATGCCCATATTGGCTGTCTCATGAGTGCCGCAGAAGCATTTATGCTAAACATACAACCATTTTTATGTGGAGATGCACTCGCTGACTTTAGTCGCGAAGAGCACGATATGGCATTAAAATATGCGAGTACACGTTGTGCTCAAGTGATGACAACTCAACAAGTGACTCGTGCTTGGGAACTTGAACAAGCAGCCTCGCCCTTAACGCCAGAAGGAATTGTTCTCGCGGTAAGTGAACAATTACAAATTCCAGCTTCAGACATTCAGTTAAATGATGATTTACTCATGCTTGGGCTTGATTCAGTTCGCTTAATGACTTTAGTGGGTAAATGGCAGGCTTATGGTGCTCAGGTAAGCTTTGAAGATTTGGCAGAACAACCTATATTAGAAGTATGGATTGAGAAACTAGTCGCTTAAATTCAAATGATAAAAAAAGCAGATCATTGATCTGCTTTTTTTATTTTATAAAGATGAATGGTCTTTTCTATATCTAAATACACGGCCAAGCGACCATTTTAAAACCGGTAAACTATGTACCAAAACAAAGAAAAAGACCGTAAATACAGGCACCAGTAAAGTTCCTATAACTACACTGCCAAATACACTCATACCAATTTCATGGCGACTCACGGCACCAGCACCTGTAGCAACGACAAGGGGAATAACACCTGCACCAAAAGCTAAAGACGTCATTAAAATTGGACGTAAGCGTAAAGCTAAAGCCTCACACGCAGCAGTAACATAGCCTTTACCTTGTTTTATGGCTTTAGTTGCGAACTCCACAATTAAAATCGCGTTTTTACAAGACAAACCAATACCCGTTAGTAACGCGATTTGGAAATACACATCGTTTGGTAAGTTAAAGATTTGAGCAAATACAATAGTTCCAGTAATTCCTAGTGGAAGTCCTAGTAAAATAATAAGAGGTACTTTCCAGCTTTCATATAAAGCGGCTAAACATAAGAAAATAAATAAAATAGAGATAATGTATAAAAATAAGGCTTGCTGGCTCGATTGCTGCTCTTGTAAAGAGAGGCCACTCCATGCGACATCTACACCAGATTGTTTGCTCACCATATCACTTAACTGTTGCATTGCCTGACCTGAACTAAAGCCAGAACTGACATTTGCTTCAAGTTGTATGGCAGCAAGCCCCATAAAACGCGTTAAGGTTTCTGGGCCACCAATCCATTCGCTTCGACCAAAATGCGCAAGAGAAAGCATTCCACCTGTATTATTACGGACGTGCCAATAAGCTAAATCTTCAGGTTTAGAACGAAACTCAGCATCACCTTGCATAATAATTCGTTTAATTTTGCCTCTTTCAACAAAATCACCCACATAGTTTCCACCCCAAGCAGTTGATAGCGTTGAGCGAATCGCTTGTTGATCAATCCCTAATATTTTGGCTTTATTCTGATCGAGCTGAATGAAAACCTCAGCCTTATTCTCACTTACAAGCGGACTTAAATTTTCAAAAGCAGGATAATTGTGAGATTCTTTTTCTAAAGCTTTATATTGTTTAATGAGTTCATTGCGTCCTTGACCATTTACATCTCTGAGCCAAAGTTCTAGGGCATCAGATTGGCCCAAACCAGAAACACTTGCAGGCATACCCACCATAACTTTAGCGGGTAAGTTTTTTTGCAAGTAATTTTGCGCACGTTCACGAATAGCACTTGCAGTATTAGCTTCACCTTTACGTTCATTCCAATGCTTTAAGGAAACAAACGCCATGCCTAAATTTGGACCGCTTCCTGAAAAGTTTTGTCCATTAACTACTAGTACGGTATTAATATTTTTAGCTTCATGTTCAAAGAAATAGTTATTGACCAGTTTACCTACTTCTTGTGTTTGGCTCATAGAAGCACTGTTATGCAAACTATAAGGCACAGCCAACAAACCTTGATCTTCATTTGGAATAAAGCTCGTCGGCAAACTACGATAAATCACAATTAAAACAGCAACTAAAGCTAACACTACAAGACATGAAAGTGCTTTAAATTTGATTAAACTTGTTGCTAAAAAACTAAAACCAACTTTAACTTTTTCAAGCAAAGTCTCAAGTTTTTGTCCCCATTTAGGTTTTTGAGTTTGTTTTTTTAATAAGACAGCACACAAAGCTGGCGTAATAAACATGGCTACCAATAAAGATAACAACATCGCAGCCGCTAGGGTGATTGAAAACTGGCGGTAAATCATACCCGTTGAACCACTAAAAAAAGCCATCGGGATAAATACGGCGGTTAGTACCAAGGTAATGCCAATCAATGCACCAGTAATTTCCTGCATCGATGCTAAACATGCATCCCGAACACTTAAATGTTGTTCATGCATAAGCCGTTCAACATTTTCAACCACTACAATCGTGTCATCAACTAATAATCCAATCGCTAAAACCAGTGCAAACAGGGTAAGGGTATTAATGCTCATTCCAGACAAATACAACACAACAAAGGTACCGCAAATCACAATAGGTACAGTAATAGTTGGAATAAGTGTAGCGCGCCAATTTTGTAAAAAGAGATACATGACAATGACGACCAACACCACAGCTTCAAGCAGAGTAATGATGACTTGTTTAATGGACTCTTCAATAAATGGTGTATTGTCACGTGGATAAACAATTTTATATCCAGTAGGTAGATGCTGCTTGAGCTGTTCAATTTTTGCTTTAATTAGACCAGAGGTTTCAATCGCGTTCGCATCAGGACTGAGTGAAATACCTAAACCAGCGGAAGGGTAGCCGTTTAGCGTATTGATACTTTCATAGTTTTCGGCGCCTAATTCAACTCTCGCCACATCTTTTAAATAAACCAGACTGCCATCTACATTAGCTTTAACGACAACCGATTTAAAATCATCGACTGTTTTTAATCGAGAACCAGCAGTAACTTTGGCATAAATATTCTGATCAGAAGCAGAAGGCATAGCACCAATTGAGCCAGCAGCTATTTGAGTATTGTAATCTTCAAGTGCCTGTTCAACATCACTCGGCATAAGTTGATAATTTCTAAGTTGATTTGGATTTAGCCAAATACGCATCGCATAACTTGAACCAAACACATCCACTTCACCAATTCCTTGCAATTGTGAGAGTGGTTGTTCAAAGTGATTAACCATATAGTCCGATAATTCGATATTGCTGGCTTTTCCTGTTTCATCGTATAGCCCCACAATTAACAGCATATCACCTGTGGTTTTCCAAATATTTACCCCTTGTCGTTGGACCTGTTCAGGTAGACGGTTTAATACACTGTTAATGCGATTTTGTACTTGTAATTGTGCCTTATCGATATCTGTACCAATTTTAAAATGAATATCAATACTGGCCGTTCCTGACGATTCACTATTTGATGTGAAATAAAGTAAGTTATCTAGTCCTTTAATTTGTTGTTCTAAAACCTGAGTTACGCTTTCTTCAACAGTTTCAGCAGACGCACCTCGGTAATTAGCAATCACTGTGACACTTGGAGGAGCTAGGTTTGGATAACGCTCAACCGGCATTGCACGAATAGAAAAAAAACCAAAAATAAGAATAGTGATGGCAATGACAGATACAAAAATAGGGTGATAAATAAAAAATCGAGAGAGCATTGTTATGTCTACTTTAAGCTTGTTTTCAATAGGTTTTTAGGCACACCAAATTGCAATATTAACTTTTTTAAACCGAACAAACAATAATGATTATCATTATATAAATAATAATTACTTTTATCTTGAACAATAAAAGTCATGGGGCTATCATGCTCGGCACATCATAAATGATAACAATTATCATATGGTAATCGTTATAAAATATAAGGACCGAGAAATGACGTTAACAAAAAAGGCGCTGGTGGTCGCCCTCTCAACACTGCTTCCATTTGCAGTCCAAGCAAATACCGATATTGACCAACAGGACACAAATGAACCTATTCAAAAACTTAAAACTATTGTGGTTTCGGCTGCTTTAAAAGAACAAGATGTAGATAAAGCACCTGCATCGATTAGTGTAATCACAAGTGAAGATATTGAACGTAGCGCGGCACTCAGCCTTGCCGATGTTTTACAAAAACAAGCTGGGGTTTATAACTATAACAGTGGTCAAGATAAAATCGTTATACGGGGAATGCTGAATACCTCAGGGAACTACACCTTAATTCTTTTAAACGGTAAACGCATGTCATCTAATGGTGCCATGTGGCGAGGCAATGACTTTGACTGGAGTGCGATTCCTTTAAATAGTATTGAGCGTGTTGAGGTGATTCGTGGGCCAATGTCATCTCTCTATGGTGCAGATGCGATGGGCGGTGTCATTAACATCATTACAAAAAAAGCAGAAGATGGACAATTACACGGTTCTATTTTTGGTCAATATAATCGAGCAGACCGTGGTGATGGTAAAAACCAGTACCGTTACGGCTTTAACCTATACGGTGGTTTAACCGATAATTTAAGTTTCACTCTGGCAGGTGATGCTTATAACCGTGATGCATGGTATAGAAAGGGCCAGCCAGATCCAGATGGTGCATATTTTGTAGAAAAAGACACCAAAAACGTAAATGGTACTTTAAGCTGGAATATTAATGACCAGCAAACCTTAGATCTAGATTTGGGCTATAACAACGATAAACGCCCGCTAACTCAAGATGCAGCTACCTCCATTCAAGAATCAGAAATGAAACGTACCAATGTGGGGATTGCTCACCGTGGTAAATGGGCTTGGGGTAAAACAGAAGCTTATATCGGTAAAGAAACCGCCAAAATTTATGACTATGACAGTGAATACGATGCGCCTCAAAGCCTTAATTATAAACAAGAAAATTTAATTGGCCGTGCTTTTGCCAACTTTGACTGGCTCATGAATAATACGACCAGTGGTTTTGACTATAAAGATCAGAAAATTACAGATGTCGTAAGTTATATCGGCACTGGAAAGAATCAGCAAAAGAGCTACGGTATATTTGTTCAAAACGATACCCATATTAATGACGCACTTACCTTAACATTAGGTGGTCGTTATGATGATTTTGATGACTTTGATGGTAAAACCACAGGTAAAGCTTATTTAGCATATCAACTCGCTGAAGGAGTCATACTTAAAGGTGGCGTGGGACAAGCTTATAAAGTTCCGGCTCCTGCTCAGTTAGACATTAACTACTCAATGATTTCATGTGGAGGTAGTTGCCACATTCGAGGTAATCCAAACCTAGCACCCGAAGAAAGTACAAACTATGAAGCATCCTTAATTGTGACCCGTCCAAACTGGAATGCTGGCGTTACAGTTTTCCAAAACGATGTGAAGAACTTGATTGAAGCAATTACCTTGAGTGATGGTGACCCGCGTTTAGTAGGTGATTTTAGAAAAATCTGGACCAATGTGAGCCGCGCAGAACTCAAAGGTGTTGAGCTTACAGGTGGATATGATTTCACTGACAATTTAGGTGTTAAGGCAAACGCAACTTATCTCGACGCAAAAAATAAAACCACAGGTAAAGACTTAACCGAACGTCCAGAATGGCTTGCCAATGGCTCTATTTCCTGGGCGCCAGTTCAAGACTTTCGTGTCAATGCAGGCGTGAGTTATGTAGGTAAACAAATGTACTCAGCGACTAAAGAGTTGCCAGCTTATACCACCTATGACGTGACATTTACTTCACCTATTACGCCACGTTTAACACTGGACTATGGTGTAAAAAACCTGACAGATGTTGATTTGGAGGATAAAAACAAAACCTTTAATACCAAACTTTATGGCCGCAATTACTTCTTAAAAGCGACTTATAGTTTCTAAGCTAAATCTAGTCTCAAAGCTTATTCATAGGGGAATAGGCTTTGAGTTTTTTAGTAAAACACCCATGATTTCAAGTAAATATAGACAAAATAATTTTTAAAAATTCCTATATTTCTAAACATTCAGGTTAATTAACATGACGACAATATCAAAATCATTATTAAATGGACTACCGATAAAAAAATCGAGAATACAGGTTTTTGAAATTTTAAATCAGAACCCACACGGCTTAAGTGCAGATAGTATTTATGCACAAATTAAAAATGAACATAAAATAACGCTAGGGACCATTTACCGAATTTTATCTGAGTTTGAAAATCGAAAACTTGTTAAAAGAGTGTTCTTGGGAAAAAGTAAAAGTATTTATAAACTCAGAAAAGATAAAATGAGCTGTAACCTGATTTCTCTAAAAACTGCTGAAACTTCAAGCTTTGAGCATGAAAAAGTGAATGAACTATTATACGAAGTTATGGATATTATTTTTGCAAATACTGGAACAGACATCAGCAGTGTAGAACTTAACCTCTATACTGAATAAAAATTTCGTTTAAATTTTCATATAAAAATAAAGGACAGCTTCGTACTGTCCTTTATACTTCATTAAATGAAATTATTTGATGACTTTAATTCGAGTTGTAGACGGAATAATGAGTGGTGAATTTTTAGCAACATAGCTTTCAAAGGCATCAATATCTTGACCACCACCAACGCGGTTCTGGCCATCTTTTAATACAGTGAAGTTGTCACCACCATCTGCTAAGAAACTATTTACCGTTACACGGTACACCTTCGTATCAACCAATGGAGAACCAGCAACCATGATATTGCTTGCTCGTGGTGAAACGGTTGTGTTTGCTGCATATTGATAACTTAACTCTTTAGACGGCTGTAAAATTTTAGGAGAGCTAGCATTTCCACCAGACCATTGTTGCTCAAGCACATCTCGAATTTGTTTACCGGTTAAACTCAATGTCACAATAGAGTTACCAAAAGGCTGAACCGCAAAAATATCACCAAAAGTAATTTGGTTATTGTTATTAATTAAGAGGTCGGCACGTACACCACCTGGGTTCATGAGTGTAAAGTCTGAACCTTGGTCGCTTGCTTTAAGAGCAGAGGCTTGTTGTGCGTCGGCAATCATATCGCCTAACGGACTTTCACCACTTTCGACTTGAGTACGGCTCACAACAGCAGTAGAAGTTCCAACTACGCGTCCAGAAATGGTTGTTACCGCTTGACGGTATTTATCTAAAATCGCCTCAATACTTGGTGTCTTACTAAATTTTTGATAAAGATCTGTAAGGCTTACGGTCGTTGTGCCTGAAGTATAGGCCTCACTTTGAATCGGAATTTGTTTAGCATCTTTTTTAATGATATCGCCAGTTTTACCGTCTAGCTCAATCTTAATATCGGTAATAAGTGTGCCGTATTGGCCAGCTGAAGTAAGTAAGAATGGCTTAGCTGGATTTTTAGTTGCATAGTCACAAATATAAGATTGATGCGTATGCCCTGAAACAACAATATCAACTGCCGGATTTAAGCGATCTAAAATACCTAAAATAGGTCCACTTAAGCCATCACAAGTTTTTTCATTAAGTTTAGTACTTGGTGCAGCACCTTCGTGAACAACCACAACAATTGCCTGAATTCCTTGTTTTTGTAGTTCAGGAATTAGCGCATTAACTGTATCCGCTTCATCACGAAATTCAACATCTTTAATGCCGGCTGCAGAAACAATACTTGGAGTCGCTTTAAGCGTTAAACCAATAAATGCTACTGGAATTCCACCATACATTTTGACTTTATAAGCTGGAAAAATAGTTTTACTTGCATCGTTTTTCATTGCGACGTTAGCTGCAAGGAAATTAAATTTCGCCCCACTAAAGTTTTTATTAATTTGGCAGGGTGCTGTACTTGTATATTGTTGACATCCACCATTTTGCAAACGGCGTAACTCATCTGTACCTCGGTCAAACTCATGGTTACCGACTGCATTAAAGTCAATTTGAATATCATTCATGACGTCAATGGTTGGCTCATCTAAAAATAATGAAGAAGTGAGTGGGGAAGCACTAATTAAATCACCCGCTGAAACAACAGCATTATTTGGATTTTGAGCTCTAAGTTTTTTAATTGCGTCTGCAAGGTAACTCACACCACCAACTGGAATACGAACTGTTTGAGACGCGTCATTAGGGTTAGCGGCATCAACGTAGCGTTTAGGTGGCTCTAGATTTCCGTGAAAGTCATTAAAAGCTAAAATATCGACAATCTGGTTACTTCGCGGCGCAGATGTATTTGAATCACTGTCATTGTTATCATTACAACCGGCTAATAAAGCCATCGCCAGACATAAAGATGTTGTCTTAAATAATATATTTAAAGTTGTCATTTTTTATCAATTGGTGAATTAAGATGCATAAAAAATACGCATACTGTGTGAATATTTGATGAAAACTAAATCTTAATCAAAATCAGATGATCTTTAAAAAATTAATGCTAAGATAATATTAGAGATAAACTAATAAAAGGAAATACTTAAGACACATAAATAGATTTTAAGTTTTTCATAAAAAATTCATGAATTTGCAATAAAACAGTTACAAAATGTTCAGTGAATAAAATCGGTTATATATTTTTAAATTAATCTTTTTTATTCATGTTCACTTTTTATCCATTATAAGAGTCAAGAATGACATCATTACCTACATTATCTAGCTCAAACCAGCATAATTTAGAAACATATATCAATAGAGAACTCTCTTTATTAGAGTTTCATAAGCGTGTGCTCGCTCAGGCCAAAGATATTGAACACCCATTACTTGAACGTTTAAATTTTTTAATTATTTTTTCACGTAATCTGGATGAATTTTTTGAAATTCGTGTGGCAAGTTTAATCCAGAAAATTAGTCTAATGACACAAGCGACTGGACCAGAAGGTCTGCCATTACCAGAAGTATTAAAGCAAATTTCGAAAAATGCTCATGAAGCCGTTGAAGAGCAATATAAGATTTTAAATTATACGTTGTTGCCACAGTTGCAAGGCTATGGCGTCCACTTTATTCAGCACGGCGATATATTAGAAAAACATAAAGAATGGATTAAAGAGTACTTTTTTAAAGAAGTACAACCTGTAGTTACACCAATTAGTCTTGATCCTGCACATCCATTTCCACGGTTAGTTAATAAAAGTCTTAACTTCATTGTGACTTTGGAAGGCAAAGATGCTTTCGGACGTCAGATTGATTTAGCTATTGTGCCGGCACCGCGTTCTTTACCAAGACTTGTTAAAATTCCGGAGCATATTTCCGGTGGTGCAGAACATTACATTCTGCTCTCTGCCATTATTCACCAGCATATTTCGGATTTATTTCCGGGCATGAAAGCCACAGGCTGTCATCAATTTCGTGTGACCCGAAATGCTGATTTAACCGTTTCTGAAGATGTAGAAGACTTGGCGGCAGCTTTAAAAGGTGAATTATCTTCACGCCGTTTTGGTCAAGCAGTTCGTTTGGAAGTAGCAAAAAAATGTCCTGAAGAAATTGCGAACTATTTATTAGAGCAATTTGATTTAGATGCAGAACATCTTTATTACGTCGATGGTCCTGTCAATTTAGCCCGTTTTATTTCCAACTTTGATTTGCCAGAGTTGCGCTATAAACCGTATCAACAAGTTTTACCAAAACTTCTCTATAGCAAAAAGCCAATTTTTGATGTGTTAAAAGCAGGGGATGTTTTACTTCATCATCCATTTGACTCTTTTGCACCCGTCATTAAGTTTCTTCGGGAAGCTGCTCAAGACCCAAATGTCTTGGCCATTAAACAAACCTTATACCGTAGTGGTGCCAACTCGGAAATCGTTCAACTTCTTGCAGAAGCGGCGCGTAACGGTAAAGAGGTCACTGCTGTTATTGAGTTAAGAGCACGTTTTGACGAAGAGTCCAATATTGAAGTAGCTAACGTATTGCAAGAAGCAGGCGCAGTTGTCGTTTATGGCATTGTTGGCTATAAAACTCACGCTAAAATGATTTTAGTTGTTCGCCGTGAACAAGACAAAATTAAAAGATATGTTCACTTAGGTACAGGCAACTATCATGCGGTGAATGCCAAAATTTATACCGATTTTGGCCTACTTACGAGTGATGCTGAAATTTGTGAAGACGTGCATAAAATTTTCCAAGAACTGACCGGTATGGGCAAAATGGCAAAGCTTAAGAAACTTTTTCATGCACCTTTTACCTTGCATTCACAATTACTAGAGCTTATTGAACAGGAAATTAAAAACAGTCTGGCTGGCAAGAAAGCACATATCATTATTAAAGTGAATGCACTTACTGAACCACAGCTCATCAGTGCGCTTTATAAAGCTTCTCAAGCGGGTGTACAAATTGATTTAATTATTCGTTCAATTTGCTGTTTAAGACCACAAGTTGCAGGGTTGTCCGATAATATTCGGGTACGTTCAATTGTTGGGCGTTATTTAGAACATACACGGGTTTACTATTTTTATAATGATGGCGATACAAAAGTATTTTGCGCTAGTGCAGACTGGATGGAACGAAATTTGTTCTCTCGTATCGAAACGTGTTTTCCAATCGAAAGTAAAAAATTAAAGAAACAAGTTATTGAAGATGGCCTAAACAATTACCTAAAAGATAATCGTCAAGCATGGGAACTACAAGCTGATGGAACTTGGGTGCAATGCCAGCCTAAACCAGAGCAAGATCTTTATATTGCACAGCAATACTTAATGAACTTAGCCGTGTAAAAGTTCGGTCATAGCAGAATATTTGTCTGTTATGACCTTTTAATCGCCTTTGATTGATAAGGAGTTATTAAAATTTGGACAAAAAACACAATTATCGAACAATATCTTGTATCAACCTTATCTACAAACGTGGCATTTTTAATTAGAATAAATTTTTAATTGCTTTATAAGATTTAATCAAGTGATTCATTTCGCAAGATTAATCCTGACTGGAGAAAAATTTATGCAATGGACAAAACCAGCTTTCACTGATTTACGTATTGGTTTTGAAGTAACAATGTACTTTGAAGCACGTTAATTATTTCTATTCAAATCTGACATAAGCCCTAGTTTTGTTCTAGGGCTTATGTCTTTCTAATAAGATATTAATTTTATGTATATTTATATTTTAGGTTCAGCGGCTGGAGGCGGCTTCCCTCAGTGGAACTGTAATTGTCCTAATTGTCATGGTATTCGTACAGGTAAAATTAATGCCAAAGTACGAACTCAATCTTCAATTGCGGTTTCAGAAAACGGCGTAGACTGGATTTTATTAAACGCATCACCAGATATCCGTCAACAATTATTTGACTTTAAAGCAGCTCAACCTGCACGTAAATTACGTGACACGGGCATTACCAACGTTATTTTGATGGATAGCCAGCTTGACCATACCACTGGACTGTTAACTTTACGTGAAGGCTGCCCAATGAATGTGTGGTGTACAGAAATGGTCTATCAAGACCTGACCACAGGTTTTCCAGTCTTTAATATGTTGAAGCACTGGAATGACGGTCTTCAATACAATGAAATTAATCCTAAACAAGCTTTTAAAATTGATGGTTTCGAAAATTTAGAATTTTTACCTTTAATTATTCAAAGTGCGGCACCGCCATATTCACCACATCGCCATGACCCGCATGAGGGCGACAATATTGCCTTAATCATCAAAGATCGTAAAACACAAAAACAGTTGTTTTATGCACCAGGGCTTGGAAAGATTGATGATCAAATTATGCAGATTATGCAAAATTCTGACTGCGTCATGATTGATGGCACACTCTGGACCGATGATGAAATGCAGCAAACGGGTGTAGGTAAAAAAACTGGCCGTGAAATGGGGCATTTATATATTAGTGGGGAAGGCGGTTCACTGTCTTATTTGAACCAACTCAATACACCCAAAAAAGTGCTGATTCATATTAACAATACCAATCCGATTTTAAATGAAGACTCTGCTCAATTTGCTGAACTAAAAGCACATGGTGTAGAAGTTGCCTATGATGGCATGCAGATCGAACTCTAAGGTGAAACATGACTCAAACACCTGAAGCTTTAACAACCGAACAATTTAAACAGGCCATTATTGATAAAGGTCAGTATTATCATATCTATCATCCATTTCATGTGATGATGTATGAAGGTAAAGCCACTCAACAACAAATTCAGGCTTGGGTTGCAAATCGTTATTATTATCAAATCAATATTCCACTCAAAGATGCCGCGATCATGGCAAATTGCCCAGACCAACGTGTACGTCAGGAATGGATTCAACGCATGATTGACCAAGATGGCGAATATCCTGACGGCGGTGGACGAGAAGCATGGTTACGGTTAGCAGAAGCTGTAGGCTTGAGTCGTGAGCAAGTGATTTCCGAAGAATTGGTTTTACCGGGTGTTCGCTTTGCTGTAGATGCCTATGTAAATTTTGCACGCCGTGCATCATGGCGTGAGGCAGCAAGCAGCTCTTTAACTGAACTTTTTGCCCCACAGATTCATCAATCTCGCCTTGAATCATGGCCACAACATTACCCTTGGATTGATGACAAAGGCTACGAGTATTTTCGTTCTCGTTTAAGTCAAGCACGCCGTGATGTTGAACATGGTTTAACAATTACGCTTGATTCATTTACCACTCATGAGCAACAACAAAGAATGCTGGAAATATTGCAGTTTAAACTGGATATTTTATGGAGCATTTTAGATGCCTTAACACTGGCATACGTACACAATGAAGCACCATATCATAGCGTGACTCAAGAACGGGTATGGCACAAAGGACTATTTAAATGAATAAAGAACAATTTGATGTAAATCTTGTGCCTACATGGCGACAAGGTTATCGCTTTCAATTTGAGCCTGCTCAAAATAGCTTTGTCATTTTATATCCTGAAGGCATGATTAAATTAAATGAAAGTGCAGGGGCCATTGGACAGTATATTGATGGGAAAAATAATGTCTCTGCCATTATTGCCCAGCTCAAGCAACAATTTGGTGATATAGCCGAAATTGACAACGATGTTATTGATTACATGTTAGTTGCCCAGCAACAGCACTGGATTGATTTTATATGACCAATGGTGTTGGTTTACCCCTATGGCTACTAGCGGAGCTAACATATCGTTGCCCGCTACAATGTCCATATTGCTCGAACCCTTTAGACTACGCACAGCACAAAAATGAACTGACTACTCAAGAGTGGTTTGACGTTTTCGATCAAGCTCGGCAAATGGGTGCTGTACAGCTAGGGTTTTCAGGTGGTGAACCTTTAGTACGTCAAGATCTGGAACAGCTTGTGGCACACGCACACCAACTCGGATTTTATACCAATCTCATTACCTCAGGCATGGGCCTTACTGAACAGCGTATTTCCCATTTAAAACAAGCTGGCCTAGACCATATTCAAATTAGCTTTCAAGCAAGTGACCCAGTTGTTAATGATGCTTTGGCAGGATCAAAACATGCTTTTGAACAAAAGTATGAAATGTGCCGACTTGTTAAGAAATATGATTATCCGATGGTCCTTAATTTTGTGATCCATCGGCATAACATTGACCAAATTGATAAAATTATCGAGCTTTGCCTTGAACTCAATGCCGATACAGTCGAGCTAGCAATTTGTCAGTTTTATGGTTGGGCATTTTTAAACCGTCAAGGTTTATTACCGACACAAGAACAACTCATACGTGCTGAACGTATTACCAATGAATATCGCGACAAGTTAAAAGCGCAGAACCATCCTTGCAAACTTATTTTTGTGGTACCTGATTATTACGAAGAACGGCCAAAAGCCTGTATGAATGGTTGGGGAAAAATTTTCTTTACAGTTGCTCCAGATGGTATGGCCTTGCCATGTCACGCAGCAAGACAATTGCCTATTTCTTTCCCAAATGTTCGTGAACAAAGCCTATCAAAAATTTGGTATAAATCTACCGGTTTTAATCACTTCCGTGGCGATGCATGGATGCCAGAAGGTTGCCGTAGTTGCCCAGATAAAGACCGCGACTTTGGTGGCTGTCGTTGCCAAGCCTATATGTTAACAGGCGATGCAAGCAATGCAGACCCTGTTTGTGGTAAATCGCCATATCATCAGCTGATTGAACAGGCACGTGCCGAGAGCAAAATTGATTCTTCACTGGAAAAACTGGTGTTCCGTAATAGCCGAAATTCAAAGCAATTTACGGTTCAACAAAACATTCCTGTTCAAAATATTGTAGATGATTAGCTGTGAGAAAACCGATATGAATCATGGCACATTTCCTGTTTTTGATGGCCATAACGATGTATTAACCCGTTTGTGGTTAAGTGATCATAGCAATCCTGCTCAGGCTTTTATTCAGGAACGTTTAGCAGGGCATCTCGATTTAAAACGCTGTCAAAAAGCGGGTTTTGTCGGTGGGATGTTTGCTATTTTCTTGCCGCCTTTTCATTATGTTAAGCAGCATCATGCCAACAAACTATTTGACCAAAACGCGTCTGACTTTACCCAACAGCAAATTGAGCAAATTTGTCTGGCACAACTCGATTTAGCAAAACAACTTGCCGAGTATTCTAACGATATTCAAATTTGCACAACTGTTCAGCATATTCAGCACTGTTTAGCAAAACAAAAGTTAGCCATTGTATTGCATATGGAAGGCGCCGAAGCACTACAATTCAATCCAGATTTACTTGATGTATTTTATGATGCAGGGCTTCGTAGCATTGGACCGCTTTGGAATAGACCCAGTCGCTTTGGACATGGTTTAAATGCTAAGTTTCCCCATTCACCCGATACGGGAGCCGGCCTTACACACGAGGGGAAAGCATTTATAAAACGCTGTGCTGATAAAAAAATGGTGATTGATGTTTCCCATATGAATGAACGAGCTTTTTGGGATACCGCTAACATTCTTCAACAGCCCATAGTCGCGACCCATTCGAATGTACATGCCTTATGTCCACAAGCTAGAAATCTAACAGATGACCAACTTAGGGCGATCAGGGACTCTAAAGGCATAGTCGGGGTAAATTTTGACGTTGCATTTTTACGTAAAGACGGGCAGCGCGATGCCAACACATCTATTGATGTACTTTTAGAGCATCTTGAATATTTAATAGATCAAATGGGAAAAGATTATGTCGGTTTTGGTTCCGACTTTGATGGAGCACTTATTAGCGATGAAATTGAAGATGTAAGGGGACTACACTTACTTATTGAAGCAATGCAAAAGCGACATTATTCAAATGAAACTATAGAAAAAATTTGTTTTTCAAACTGGTTAACTGTACTCAATCGCATTCTAATTAAATAATTTATTGCTAAACATATTGAAAATAGCGAATTATTTTGCATTTTTTATTGGCCGAAATGACTAAAAAAAGTACAAATGGTTTAATTGTCAACCATTCGGTAAATTAATTAGAATCAATATTACTGAATGTAAGAACATTTGGTATTTCAGGTCTTTAGTGGTTTTCACATGCGCCCATTTCTTTTTGAGAAGTAGAAATGGGCGTTTTTTATTGCTTATTTTAAAAATGAGAATTTCATCACAAGAATGACCAATTAATTGCAAATGGTCCCTTTCCCATCTTGACTAAAAGTTCAGCATTAAATACATTGGAACTGTATTTAAAGATAAATAAGATTGCTTAAAGCAATTAATAATACTGCTTAATCCTGAAATACAGTAAAAAGCCTATTCCATTTTTAGAATAGGCTTTTTGCTTTGTATCAAAATTTATTTTTGAAACTACTATACTCTTCAATTAACATAAAAATTAAATACCTTACAAAAGCGACTCAAATCAAAGCCCTTAAATAACAAATAATGTGCTATTAATTTAAGTTGATTTCTCAAAAGTTTCTCCGTCAACTGAAGAGGTGCAAAATGTTAAAATCAATTTTAGTACTAGGAACAGGTATTGCCATTGGCATGTGCGTATACAAGAAGAAGCAAAAAAATAGTAAGAGCTTTAGTGCCGATAGCGATACTGACTCATTGATTAGTAAAGATAATAATAAAAACAAAGATGATAGTTCTCTAGATAATGCTGTACAAGTTTAAAAGTAAATAAAGGGGTTCATACGTGGACCCTTTAAATATTATTTTCTATAAATTAGATTTATTTAAAATAATAAGCTTTTTGACAAGTTCATCTAATATTAACTTTTATTTTAAATAATTATTTCACTATTCATTTAATTATTAAATAAATATGTTTAAAACAAAAAAAACACTTCAAATGCTAAATTTTACATGTTGTAGCAAAACTCCCTTTATTATCTTTAACGTTAAGAATAAAAAATGGAGACTAAAATGTCTAAACGTCATATTTTAAAAGAAGTTAATGCAAAAAGTATGTGTGGTATGGAAATTGTGGTAGAGCAAATTTTTGAAAATGCGTTGGAAAAAAATTTAGCTTCAACCGAAGTAGAGCAAAACTGGTTACCACTTTCGAAGATTGTCATTTCAGACAAAGTTATCAATTTAGATCAAGACAACACCTTTGCCCATCCAAGAACAGGTAAAGTCTTTAAAATTTTAAACTCCTAAACAGTTTGGTTACTAACATGCATATAAACGAAATGATTGAGGCGAAACAACAAAAGGTTTCGCCTCAATGCATTTAATTAAGTGAATTTGCATTTCTTGACTCGTGATTAACCTGAAAATGCGTTAAGTTACTTATAATTTTTGAAGTAAATACTGATTTTTTATGATAATTGAGATAGAAACCCATCCACTACAACCATTTTTACCTGAAAATGCCCGTTTATTAATGCTAGGGAGTTTTCCACCTCCTCGTAATAAATGGAAGATGGACTTTTACTATCCAAACTTTCAAAATGACATGTGGAGAATTTTTGGCTTAATCTTTTTCCAAAACAAGACCTATTTTTTAAGCGAAAATCAGAAAACATTTAATGAAGAACGTATCCGAAACTTCTTAACTGAAACAGGTATTGCCATTTTCGATACGGCTTATCAAATTAAACGCCTCAAAGGTAATGCTTCAGATAAGTTTCTGGAAATCGTTACACCAACGGACTTGGCGGCTTTGCTTCAAAAAATCCCTTTATGCCAAACTATTATGACTACAGGTGACAAAGCAACTGATACCTTAATTTCAGTTTTACCTGAGAACACTGAAAAACCTTTAATTGGAACATCGACAACAACTTATTTTGCCGACCGCGATATTCATTTATATCGGTTACCGTCATCTTCTAGAGCATATCCACTAGCGCTTGAGAAGAAAGCAGAAGCCTATCAAAAATTCTTTAAAGAAATAGGTTTCTTGTAATATTCAAACTTACATCATCCACTCAATAGGCAGGTAAGAAACGGCTTTAATCATTGTTCGTTGAAAACGGCTGGTTCCCGGGTCTTTATCGTATTCAATGACTTGCCCATTCGACTGGTAATCTAGCCAAGTAATTTCACCTTGGCTATTTAGTTTTAACTGATAGGCCACTTGAGGTAAATGTTGATCTAACATAACGGAAATCTGAGTTTGTAATTGGCTAGATTCAATCACTAAACCTACTTCGGTATTTAAATAAGTAGAGCGGGGGTCAAAGTTAAAAGAACCAATAAATACTTTGCCATCTACATCAAAAAATTTCGCATGCAAACTTGATTTATTTTTACCCTTTGCCGGTATAACGCTACCCGTTACGATTTCGTACCAAGTTCTACGTCGCCGTTCTAAAACAGGTTTAAACTCATAAAGTTCAATACCATTTTTAAGCATTTCTACACGGTATTGACTATAAAAAGCATGTACGATCGCAACATCATTCGCAGCAAAAGAGTTAGTTAAAGCACGAACTTTAATTCCTTCAACTCGCAGTTGTTTCAAATAATACGTACCTTGTTGAGTGGGTACAAAATAAGCAGAAGCTAATTCTAAGTGCTGCTTGGGTTTACCCATAATAGACATGACTTGCCCATACAGCATTTCATGTTCAGCTGCGGTACCTAAAATTTTCTTGGGAGAGTCTGCTACAAAGTGTGCTTTAGACCATTGAATAGGGTTGTGCTCTAAAAGCTCTTTTAGATAAGTCTGGGCATCATAAAGTTTATCTTCGGTCAGACTATGGTTTTCATGGTGTAATTGTTCGTAATGCTCTCTTAGAGCTTTTAAATGATGCTCAGCACAAGTACCAATCACTTTAGTCGCGTCTACACTTAAGGTACTTTCCCAAAAGTCAGCAAATACAGCTTGGGCATGCCGTACAGCATCTCCATAAAACAAAATATCTAAATCTGTAAATTGAAACTTACTGCTTGCTTCAAAATATTCACTACTGATATTTCTACCACCGGTTACTGCAATTGAAGCATCTGCAATAATGAGCTTATTATGCATACGGTGATTCACTTTTTTGAAGCGAAAAATATAGTCGAATATTCTTAAATATCTAAATTTATAAGGATTAAATAGCCTAATTTCAAAATTGGAATGCTGTAAAAGGCTTCTTAATATGCCATCAAGTTTTATACCGTTTTGATCATCAATTAACAGTCTGACTTTTATGCCTCGATCTGCCGCCTTCAGTAATTCATGCAAGATCAGATTACCCACAAAATCATTAGTCCAAATGTAATATTGTAGATCTATGGTTTCTTTGGCATTTCTAATTAAATAAATACGTGAAGCGATACTCATAAATGCATCATCGAGGGCTACAAAAGCGGTAAGACCCTGACGTGTTTTTTCTTCTGCTGTCTCATCATTCAACCAATTATTTGTCTTTATCACTATATCTTTCTCATTAGGATCGTATGTATCTGTATAAGAAGGTAAATCAGTAAAACCCCAAGCACTTAAGGCCATAGTACTATACTGCTCATATAGCTGATTGATCATGTAAGCATTTAATTTGCATCCAAGTTAGATCTATCAGAGCATTCTTATATTCAATTTATATGTCAAAAACCTCAATAACTGTATGATTTTGTTGTACTCTAAAAAACTATAAAATTAAAATATAATGAAAACAACGTATTAGTAGATATTAAATTTTACTAGCGACGTGTTAAATAATCATTTTGATTGTGTGAGCTGTATTTTACTGCAAGAAATTATTTCGATAATTTATGAATTTCACTTATAAAACTGTGACATATTACTCCTTATTTTTATAAGTTGTGTTTTAACATACGCCCTAATTTCACAAGTTCACATTACTTACAATGAGGACACTAACTACTACATTAAAACACATGATTTCTATCATACTTCCTTAAAAAGCTGCATAAGCAACCTACCAAACAATGGAAGGTAGAAGGAAGGAGATAGGAAATGCCACAATATTTAATGATTGCTGAAAAGGTATATAAAAAAATTGAAGAAAATAATCTTTTTTCTGATACTCCGACTGAACATTTGAATAACTTGATAGGCGTAATCCGTAAAGAGATTAAAGGTACAAAATTTAAGCTTAAATATAACTTTATTGATTTTGAAGAATGTTTAACAAAGCCACTGGATGAATGCGCCGTTAAGATTGATATTAGCCTAATGCCAAGCCATAAAAATAAAGACGAATATATTTTATGGTTAGCGGGATTTATAGAAAGAATGACGACAGGTGGGGAGACTCATCTTCCTCCTATTTCAAAATTTATTCCACCAGACTTTAAATTTAACTGTGAATTTGATAGTGGTCATACTCAGCCAGTAGAAGTACAGAGACATGATGAGGGAGAACTTATCATTAATTACTTTAAATCAGAGGCCTTCATGAAAATTATAAAAGAAGAAAAATAATTTAAAGAATAGAAGTGTTTCCACCACACTTCTATATCGCTGTCAAAATTCAGCGACCGCCTTCTGGGGCGGTTTTTTTATGGAATTAGCAAAATTCCTTGTTATGTTGATGTCTTCACATAAGTTTTCACTATGAACATAACTCACTTGTTCGCTATAAAAATAGATACAGAAATCAATGTTAGCTTTTTATTATCTTCATGATTTAAGGAGATATAGAAATTTTAAAAGAGAGTTAAATTGCTTCCTTGTAGACAATTTAGTCTAGATGTATTCTGAATCTATAAAGAACTTTCATGTTTGTTAGTTTTTTAAAGGAGGTGTCTATGCTCCATAATTTTAGACAATTTTTCTGCATGCACATCTGGGAATATGATTTTAATATTTCTCATGATGAGGTAAGAGAATGTAGAAAATGTGGGAAAATTCATAAAGTGAAGAGTTCCCATAAAATGACTTAAGATTAAAGAAAGTGATTTTAAGCATATTAAAAAATAAGCCCAATAATTTAAAAAGTATTGGGCTTATCTATGAATAATAAAAACCTATTAATTTACTCAGAATATAATTCAAATTAGATCACATTTTTAAATTATAAAAGGTTTCAATTTACATAATTTTATATTAAATTTAAAAAATAAATAACACTTCAATAAAAACTAAAAACTTAAATTTATAACTTTAATCTTATACTCATATTTTATAAGAAATTAATAAGGAGATAGAAATGCCAAAATACTTACTATTAGCAGAAAAAATTTCAAAAAATATAAAAAAAGAACATACCAATAATCATCTAAAAAACCTACATAATTTAATTATGGAAATCAAAAAAGCAATTAATGGTACAGAATTAAAGTTTTTATATAATTTTTTTGATTTCGGAGGCACATTTCTTAATCTTCAGGATGAGTTACCTTTCAAGTTAGATATTAGCTTGATTCCCATCTATAAAAGTGAAGAAGACTTTATTTTTTGGTTAGCAGATTTCATTGATCGAATCACTATCGACACAAGTAAAGGAGATTATTCAATAAAAAAGAAGTTAGCCATCCTACACTCTATTGTTGAGAAAATTGATCTATAGGCTTTAGCTTAGTATCTTAGTATAGCCATTTTTTTAAATGGTCCATTGATATAGAACTACCTTGTTTATCGGTAGTTCTTTTATATGTAAAGTATGATGAACTCACTTTTAAGGCTCTTGCCGAGGAGCAGAGTTCATATCGTGTCTCACTTTACTTATATTTTCATAAATAATTTTACGTAATCTGTTTATTGCACCTAAAGGTTTGTGCTCAGGTAAAGCATGCCACGGCGTAAAGGAGAGATTTTCACAAAATTGATTCTGTTCCGGTGTATCAAAGCTTTGCTTTGGAATACGAATAGTTGCAACCTGATAAAAAGGTGCTTCTGCTTCTTTCCATTCTGTCATTGCATCTTCAACTTGCATTTGAGTTGAAGTTCTTGGCTGTATAAGAAACTCCATACAAGCGTCTTGTTTTTGCAGCGTATCTTGTAGTGCAGCTCTTAAAAAATTATGGCTTGGATGGTCAGGTAGAGATGTAGACACCGTAGAACAATTTCTTACGGAGTACTTAACAGCTTGACGGTCATTATCTAATCCTAATTGATAGGGCACCATAGACCAGTAACGTGCATATAATGGATTAGAAATTTTAGAATTACGCGCTCCTAAAGCATTGATTGTTCCTTTAAGCCCTAAAGCAAACGGAATATGAAGCTTTCTGAGAGTACTTTTGTTATTAACGTCCTGCATAAAAGAAAGATATCTTTGCCCATCATTTACGAAAAAGACAGGATGATTGATCATAATAAAATCTTGAGTTGTCGCTTCTTTTTCACTTTCTAAAATTTTCTGACCTGGTACGCCTAAGACTTTTATGGCTATGCCGCGAGCATCTTTTTCAATGTCTGCTTGAGATGCATCGTTAGATGCATTCGAAAATCGAATCCAGGCTTGATAGCTCTTATCAGGAACAAATATACCTTTTGCAAGTTGATTTGGAATATTTTTAAGTACATGGAACTCGGCACGAACACAGCCATGTGCTTTAGGATGTGCATCTCTTAAGGCTTTACCAGGTGCATACTCTTTACGTATTGATTCTTCAATAACGGTAGAGATTTCTTGAGCCAGTTTTTTTTCATTTGGTTGGAGCTTTTCATTTAAATATTCATCAGGTATTGGATAATTAGTTGTATAGGTAGGAGTAGAAATAGCAGAAGCTTTAGTATTTTTATAAAATATTGGATCACTACAGCCACTTAATAATGAAAGAACTGGAGTAAAAATAACGAGTAGTCTAAAGTGGCTTAAATGAGAAAAGTTTGGCATTCATTGCTCCTTATTGCAAAGTCCACTTTAGAATTAAAATAATATGTTAGCTTTACATTATTTTAATGATTCCAACCATTATCTACTGTTAATAGATTAGACTAAATTGTTACTTATCTGAACAATATAAATAAAATTATTATTTAATATAAAGCTTCTTAAAACCATTAAGAGCAATATGACATGATAAATAATTCAGAAAATGTACAAAATAATTCGACTGTTTCACCTCAACCCATTACTCAAAATATACTTATTGATCGGTTCAACCCAACTTATTGGAGAATAGATGGTCCACAAACCATGTCTTTTGCGATTACCAATTATGGCAACGGTTTTGAGGCGTCTTTCCGCTCACGCATGACTACAGACTTGGCTGGTATTAGTTGGGACTCTTACGACTCTAAAGACCATAAATTTTTAGCTTATGAAACTAAATATAGCTATTCAGGTGTGGTATGGGACTTTGATATTGAACTATCACCATCTATGCCAGTTCTAAATAATGAGTCGCTAACTCCAACTTTAACGGTTTATTATAACGACAATGGAGTAGATAAAATTGCGTATATTGTCTTGTTCAACTATGCAAATACTCCATCTTCAAGATCTGCCCATATTCATATCAACTGGGATACAGTCAAAGCGGGTTTTTCAGCTACAGACAGTTTTCCAGTTACCAATATTCAGCAAATCACATTTTCGGCTTTTACAAGTAGTTATAACCCACACTCATCATTGCCCTTAAGTCAGGCTGAAGATGGTTATATTCGCATTACTAATTCAGTCGTGACAGGTGCAAATGCAAAATTAAATCTAAGCCGAGTGGTTGTACCACAGCATAACTATGGCTTATGTACCAGCTATGACGATCATTACGACCTGAACCCGCAGCGTATAGTAGATAACATGGCTGCTTTGGGTTATCACGGTTTCATTAATCATTACTGTGGTATGTCACATTATCCTGAAATAATCTGGAGAAGTGATATTAATAGATTCCAGATTCTTGACACACTCGTTACAGGACAGGATGTTATTAACCCATGTACCCGTAAATGGCATGAGAAATATGCCCAAGCTCTGCATAATGCAAATATGCAACCCGTTTTTGGGGTAAGTTTTGAAATGTACTCGCTAGGCGCAAATGAATTTTGGGCACAGCGAGACTGGAATAGTAATTTGGGTAAAACAGGCTACCAGCCACCAAGTTATTTCTTCAGTTTAAGTGATCAAAATGCTTTGGCATATTTACATAAAGTTTTTATTGAGTTTGCAGATACCATGGTGACGGGTGGGTGTGATGTCAACATGCAAATTGGTGAGCCTTGGTGGTGGTATAACACAGATACCAACTTACCATGTGTCTATGACTATCCAACCAAGTTAGCTTTTAATGCAGATACAGGTTTATATGCACCAGACTTAGGAACAATTTATGAGGCGATGAATAAAACAGGAACGCCGTATGATGAATTTAAAACATGGTTAAGAAATAAGTTAGGGCAGACCTGCCAAGATATTCGAACAGCAATTAAAGCAAAATATGCAAATGCCCAAGTATGCCCATTAATCTTTTTCCCATCTATTCGCTCTCCAATACAAACCTTAGCAACTTATATTAATTATCCAAGTGAGCATTATTCATATCCTCATTTTGATTACATTATGACTGAAGCCTATGATTGGCTTTTAGAAGCGAAATTAGATTTAGCCCATCAAGCTGTTTCACAAATACCAACTCAAGATTTAGGCTATCCTGCCAGTAAAGTTGCTTATTTATCAGGGTTTGTACCAGATGCATCTATTGCTTATATCTATGGATTCGACAAAAACAAACCATATCGAACACCTATCTGGCAACGTATTTTTGGAGATATGCAAAATAATGTATCTCTAGGGCTTATGAAGCAATTTATCTGGGCATATCCACAAGTTATGTTTGACTCGATTACAATCGATACTACTCAAGCTCCAAATGGCTTCTTTGTTGAAAATACGCTCTATACACCTATTAGTGATAACACGCCATACCCACCGGATATTTACCTATAAGTAAAAATAAGCTGGTTACAAGATAATGATTTGATAAGAAACCTCTTCAAGTAAGGGGTTTTCTCGTTTTTTAAATGTAGGCTTGCTTAGACGTATGTGACTGGCTATGCTGTAGTGGATTGCTATGAAAGCCAATTTTAATTTAAGCAAAATTAAGCTCTTGTATTAGCATTACATTATCTATTTTGCTCGACTATAAATACCGAATGATATAAAGGAAACCCAAAGATGAAATCTCGTGCAGCTGTCGCCTTTGCTCCAGGAAAACCTTTAGAAATTGTTGAAATTGATGTTGCACCACCCAAAGCGGGAGAGGTTTTAATCAAGATTACCCATACTGGAGTATGTCACACCGATGCATTTACCTTATCTGGTGATGATCCGGAAGGTGTTTTCCCAGCAATCTTAGGTCATGAAGGCGCGGGGGTAGTAGTTGAAGTTGGTGAGGGGGTAACAAGCGTTCAGCCGGGTGATCATGTTATTCCGCTTTATACGGCAGAATGTAAAGAATGCTTATTTTGTAAATCTGGAAAAACCAATCTTTGTGTTGCTGTACGTGCAACTCAAGGTAAAGGCGTTATGCCAGATGGTACTACACGTTTTTCATATAATGGCGAACCAATTTACCACTACATGGGCTGTTCAACCTTTAGTGAATATACGGTAGTAGCCGAAGTATCTTTAGCTAAGATTAATCCTGAGGCGAATCACGAGCAAGTATGTTTATTAGGTTGTGGGGTAACTACAGGTATTGGTGCCGTGCATAACACAGCGAAAGTACAAGAGGGCGACTCTGTTGCTGTATTTGGCTTAGGTGGTATCGGTTTAGCCGTTGTACAAGGAGCACGTCAAGCAAAAGCAGGGCGCATTATTGTCGTAGATACAAATCCAGATAAATTTGAGCTGGCAAAACAGTTTGGCGCTACAGATTTCTTAAATCCTAAAGATTATGACCAACCTATTCAGCAAGTCATTGTAGAAATGACAGGCTGGGGCGTAGATCATTCATTTGAATGTATTGGAAACGTCAATGTTATGCGCTCAGCTCTAGAGTGCGCACATCGCGGTTGGGGGCAATCTGTCATTATTGGTGTAGCCGGTGCAGGCCAAGAAATTTCAACCCGTCCGTTCCAGTTAGTTACTGGCCGTAAATGGTTGGGTACAGCATTTGGTGGTGTGAAAGGGCGCTCACAACTTCCTAAAATGGTCGAAGATGCTATGAAAGGTGATATTCAACTTGAACCTTTTGTAACGCATACAATGCCTTTACAAGACATTAATACTGCTTTTGATTTAATGCATGAAGGTAAATCAATTCGTACTGTCATTCATTTTTAAATGAAGTAAAAAGGGCTGAATTACAGCCCTTTTTTTATGCTTAATAGTTTTATATTTTAAATGGTATTACCACACATGTCAGTGGTACCCTGAGGATAGCTAAACTGTAGAGCATTACGATCTGTAATCAGTTCACTCGACAACTCTTGTCCAAATAATTGTTCAGAATATATTGCTATGCCATTCATAATAGAAAAACGTATATTCGCAAGCGGAGCTGGCAAATTAGATTGATACCCCTGATCAACCCCATTTAAAATAAAGCCTACTTGCTTCGTGTTCTGATTAATATATATACCCAAGCGTTGATATCCATTCATATTATTTGTCATATTTTGACTTCTGAAGTAAGGATGATCAGGTCCACTATTATCACTAACTCGATATGCTAAAGAGTAATTTAAAGTTGGAGGATTCTCGCCAAAATCTGGGTCATAAGTCCCTGTATGAAACCCGTAGTTTGATCTAACGGTATATCCATTATTTGTTACGCCAGTAAAATCAATATTAGAGATATAAGAAGAGTTACCAACGGCTACAGTTGGAATTTTTAGTTCCATTTCAAAGGCAATAATGCCCTTATTAGGTATAGAGAAATCGCCAATATCATTAGTCGAGTTGAGGCCTGCTTTACTTCTCGCTATATAATCTATATTGCCATATTCATTTTCTAGTATAGGATCTACTTTAAGGCTAAATTTTTGCCCACTTATTATTGGAAATATTTTCATAGGAAAATAATCAGGATGTTCATTATTCCATAGGTCATAATCTTCTTGAGTTGCATCAAAATGATATTGGCAGACTGGGGTAGAAGAATTAGGGGAATTCATTTGAGTCAAAAGGGGTTGAGATGCCAATTTTTCATTCTTTGTAGTTGATGAAATTCTTTTAGATGCGACTTTTTGGTTAGATTCATTACGTAATGCTGTATTGGTATTATCAGATGATACCTCATACATGGCCCAGCATAAGGTAATTGCACTAACAGCAACTATGCCTATTTTTTTCATAGATATTCCTATAAAGTTAAGTAAGTTCTTAGAAAGTATGGATAAAGAAAAAGTTATTATTAATTCTTAAATATTTGATATTGTTAAATTTAAAAACTATTGAATATGATTAATCATATTCAATAGTTACAGTTGCCATAGCACGAACTTTACCCGGTGTAACATTCGTTGCTGTTTGATAGTAGCGGGCAGTCATCGGTACGTTATATTGAAGTGTCTGGTTAGAAGACAATGTACCTAAAGCCAGCTTGTCACCTTTTTTGATAACCTGATTTTTATTTTGATAATTCCAAAGTAACTGAACGCCTACACCGTTTGCTTTTTCAGAAGCTGCAGCTGTATTGGCTAATACCTGATTGTTTGTACCATCTTGAGTAAAGTCATAGGTCAAACTAATAAGATTTTTCTCTTCATAGCCAGTAGGGTTAATACCACCATTACATAGGATGTTCATATCAAAAGTTTGTTCACCTTGAGTTGAACCAACACCTTTAAAGCCAGCTTTAGTAACTGTTGGTAGTTGTACAACTTTATTGATATTACCTTGAATTTCACATGAAGAAGACGCAATTGTGATGGCGTTAGCATCAACAGTACTTGTTAAAAACGGTTTATCCGGAAAACCGCGGACATAATAGCTACTATATCTGCCTGGTACTAAGGTCCCAGAACCTGTTTGTGTAGCTATCTTAATAATTTCTACTACAAAATAACCTGATGCCAAATAACGAGTACCAGAAATACCGCCACGTTCATACGGGTAATAACCAGAAAAATTACTGCTATTCTCTGCTTCACGATATAAACGAATACCAATGCCAGGAATATTGGTTGTATAAATACTATTGCCTAAGGAACTTAATGGATAAGCTTGTGTTAATTGAGCAACTACAGTATCTCTACTATCACAATACATCGCTTGCGTACCGCTACTACTGATAGGGAAAGTTGCTTTCCTTAAAACAGCACCCACTGGATCACTAGGACGTACAACAACACGGCCTACTGCCATGCGAACATCATTTGGTTGATAATTAACTATAATACATGAAGCATTTGCCTCACCGTACACACCAAAGCCCGCGGTAAGTAGAGCACCCGTTAATAATATTCTTTTCATTTGCAGACAGCCTCCGTCATTACCACGCTTTGTTGCTTGTTTTGCAACTGATTACCAACATTGTACTCAACCGAACAACGCTCATTGCTTTCGTCTCCCCATTTTACATACAGACGATCTTGAGCAAGTGGGGTACGTAAGTAAATCATACTACCTTGTGCAACAATACCTACAGCTTCGTCTTTTTGATTAAAGACTTGTGCTGCAAAAGGTAAGCTGTTGCCATCTGCAGTCTTACTATTAATATAAACTGCATAACCTGTCTTAGTCGCAAAATCTACTTTAGCAATTGCACCAGCAAACGGTGCAATACGTTGACTTGTTTCTTCAAGTTCTACTTTGCTAGACATTTCTTGAGGGTCAAGGGTAATGTCATTAAGACGGTATGGAGTAACATATGGAACTACGGCATAACCTGCTTTATTGATGCTTAGACCAACGGTATTACTTACTTTTGCGCCAGCTGCATCAGGTGCATGTACAAGTACCATTGTTTGACCTTGTTCAGGTCCAAATAACACACCTTTTGAGTGAGCAACGATACTACCGCTTAAGCTCACCATAGCTTGTTGATAAGAATCAGCCACACTATAAGAACCGCCAACAGTTGTATAGTTAGTACGATAACGACCATTTACGTTAAATGTTGGGTTTGCATAGTCTTGATGAGACATCGAAGCACCATAACTAAAGCGATCACCCACCATTCCACTTGCACCCACTGTACGACTATCTTCAGATGCAGTAATGTTGACATTAACTGAGTTCTTCTTGAAGTTCATTGGGAAAGACAATGTCATTAAGTATTCAGTATCACGTGATTGGTTACTTGCGCCGTATTCAACTTTACGATTGATCGCAGACAAACCATAAGTTAAACCATGGTAATTATTGCTATAACCAATCTGATACTGTTTAGTTGTTTCACTACGGTTCCAATAATCGACCCATGAACCTACCATATAGAAGTTACCCCAACCCTCAGGGAGTCCTTGGTTCAAGGTAATCTGGAATTCACTACGTTGGCGACCCGCAGCGTAAGTATTGATACCTTTTTCTTCTAAATCACGAATAAGAAGGGCATCACGCAATTTATAGAAGTTTTCTGTTGAATAACGATAAGCTGCAAGTGTTAAGTTCGTATTGGTTGGTGAAATTAATTTACTGTAGCTTAAACGGAAACTTTGACCAGACTGCGAAGCTTGTTTTTCAAAGTCCGCCTCAGAATGCGTAACGTCAAATGCAACAGCACCAATAGGTGTTGCAAAAGCAGCACCCAGCAATAAAGCTGTATAATTTTCAGAAGCCTGAATTCCAGTATAACCCGTTAAATAGTTATTAATACCTTGTTGATATTTACCCTGAACCACCCAAGGATTAAGATCAATATCACGATCACGGAATTGACCTACAGTGAGTGAGTAACGGTTTACACCCGGACGTAACATCTGAACAACAGATGCATAAGGCACAGAAAATTTTTGTATTTCCCCATTCGCCTCAATAACTGTAACTTCAATCTCGCCACCAAATCCGGTAGGGTACAGGTCATTAATTTCGAAGTTACCCGGTGCTACCGTTGTTTGATAGATAAGTTGGCCTTGCTGACGTACTTCAATTTTTGCATTAGTTTTAGCATTACCACGAATACGTGGGGCATAACCAAGCATACTATTCGGCAGCATTCGATCGTCACTTGAGAAATCAATACCACGATAGCCATAAGAGTCAAATACTTCGCCGTTTGTAAAACTATCACCAAGTGTTAAAACACCACGATATTTCGGGAATGCTCGCTGTAAATAAGTACTTGTTTCTTCGTAACTTGACTTAGATTGATTTTCAGCAGGTGTATCTTGCCATTGCCACTGACCATTGTGACGTAGCTGCCAACCACCTAAATTTAGTCCGGCTGTGATACCCATAAACGCATTTGCGGTTTCACTTCTATCATTTGATTGAGTGAACGTCTTATAAGCACTACCGTTATAAGATAAAAAGCCTGCATTAATACCGCGATCCCATACGCTCGGATCGACATAACCTTGCGCATTTTTTTGTAATGCGACTTGAGGGATTGAAATATCGACACGTAAACGAGAGTTATCAAACTCGTAAAATGCATTTTCAACCCATTCTTCTATTTTGTAACAACTATTATTTTCTTTTTGAAGGGGAGCATGCTTAGACAAAACCTCTTGTTTTACGCCGTATTCAAGAAGATTCATTCCTGTAAAGCAAGTGACCGCATTTTGTGTTGGGTCTACCGCCTTAAACACCATACGACGTTTACCAAACCATTGACCATTTACATATACGTCAACGTTATATTCGCCAGGTAAAACAGGGTTGCCATATTTAAATCGAGAAATATCAACTTTTTTTGCATCGCCAATTAAGAAAGCAGAATCAAACTCAGCTTCGACAGGAGCACTCGCAGCTGTTTCTTCAGCGTGCACGAATACAGGCATTGTCATGGTAACAACACCGGAAGCCAAGTAATAACAAATATGGCGTTTTAATAATTTATAAGATTCTTGCCGTTTTTTTGGCATAGCTAAGTCCGCCTACTCACATAATAGGTGCTTAAAATTTATTAAAAAATATAAATCTGATTATTGAAGTTTTATTGAGTGTTCGACTCGGCCACCGTAGTCATTCACATTAATAAAACTCATATCCCGAAGATTGCCATTCTTAAGCTGAATGGATGCATCAGAAAAAGGCTTAACCATTAGCCCTTCAGGTAATAAATCTACTTTTTTATCGCCGACTTTCTGATAAACAGAAGTCATGGTGATATGAAAAGGTGTTGGATTTTTTACCGTTAAGTTTTGACCAGATTTAACCCATTGAAGCTTATCTGCCGCTAAGTTCGCATCATCTTTAATCGAAGCTGGACGATAGAAGAATTTAATACGTGAACGAATTGCTAATTGCAGAAAATTATCAGGTGTCGCATCTGAGCCCTTTGAGGTAGGTCTTGGAGGAATATCCAAAACATTTAACCATAAGACAGTTTCTTGCTTCTGATTTAACTGAGAAGCAGTGGGTAGAGCAGTAATACGAAAAGTCTGACTTTTTGTTGCTTCAACACGAGAAATTGGAGGAGCAATCATAAAAGGAACTTTTGATTGATCCGGAGTACTTTTTGGGTCGCCTTCATCAATCCAAGCTTGGACAAGTGCTGGTTTTGAACCGTTATTGCTAACTTGTAGCGTAACTTCTCGGGCATCTGATGGATAAATTACACGAGTGCCATGAATTACAATTTCTGCATGAGAGGCAGGTGCGGCTACCGCTGAAGCAAATGCCAAACCTAACAAAAAATTATAACTGTTCAATTTCATTTCAGGATTCTCAGCCAAGGAAGTTCGGGAAAGCGTTACACAAAATAGGGCTTCTATACGGATATAGAAACCCTATCATCCATCAATTATTGATAGATAATTGTGTATTGAACAGAAGTGTTCACTTTACCAGCAGTAGAAGCGCCAGTTGCATAGTATTCAGCATAGTAGTTAAGGTCTGCACTACCAGCTGCTGCAACGTCAACCCATTGAGAGTTTGCTTGAGCGCCATTTGCACCAGCAGCAAGAACTGGAATTACTTGGTTGTTGCTACCTAAAAGTTGAACGTTAACGTTTTTAGCACCAGTAGCGTCTTGGTTAAGTAAACGACCAGTATTGAAGTCAACCGTTGCACCTGGTTCGAAGTAAGTCGCAACTTTACCTTCTGAACAGTTAGCTAATTTGATCTGGAAAGGAGTACGACCAGCAACGTTACCAGCAGCTGCTAAAGTTTGTTTAGAAACAGTTGGAAGAGTAACTGTGAAATCTTTACCAGCAGGTGTAACGATGTCACAAGTTTTGTCTGTAACTAAACCATTAATTGTAATTGTACCATCAGCAGCTTGAGCGTTCGCAATCCCTACAACTGAAAGAGCAGCGATCAAAGCAAGTTTTTTCATAGTGTTTTCTCAAAAAGTCTGGATAAAAGTTTAATCTGTTACTTTTCCAGAGGTTGACATCTTGAAAAGTAATGCGGCGATACTAACATTTTTTAAACAAAATGCAAACTAGATCACATATTTTTTAAAGAATAAGAAAAAATACCATGAAATTAGAGTAAACATGACAAATGCTCTTTTTGAGTTAAGATTTTGTTTTTAAATATGAAATATTTGATAGAAGTTCTATTAAGAATAATTGCAAAAGAAAAATACAATTAAAGAAAATTATTTTAAGAAAAATTTAATGAAGTAATTATATAGAACAATTTATCTTTATGCATGAAAAAACGTGAAAAATTTATCATTTATTAAGCAAATAAGAGCGAATTGTTAACTCTAGCTAAGTATTGCACTATAAAGTCAAAAATTCACTCTTATAAGGCCATTCATACTCAAGTAACCGTAAAGAGTTAAGACTGAGTTGATGTTGAAAGCTCGTTCATTTCAATGATAGTTAACAAGCACTACTTTTTTATTAGCACTTATAGTTTCAATACTCGTATCCATTTTTTCAGTATGTCGCGCTAAGTTGAACACATTATCTTTGTTTAAATATTGAGTATCAATAGTTGTATTCAAAGAATTGATTTGAGCGCATTCTTTTTCAATATTTATTGTAGAACAAGTATCTTCAACAATATTTCCTTTAATCATTATTGTGTTATTCGCATAACAAAATAGTGGGGAAGTGGAAAGTACCGCCAAAACTACAATTTTAAATATATTATTTTTCATTTTATATATACCTATTTATTAAATAGTTAATATAAGAGATACAATAATTTTTATTTAAAAACAATATGAAAATTCATTTTAATAAAAAAATAATAAATAACATGTGACGTATATCTCACTAATTATTTTATTTATATAAATAGTTATTGCTTTATAGCTATTTTGCTAAAAATGATAATAAAATCACATTTTAAATAAATAATGAATCTTAGTTTGTATAAAATTAAATTACTGATAATGAATGCTTTAATTTAAAATATTCTTATTTTTTTAAAAAAATTAAAAAAACTCGATGATTTAAAAATTTATATTATTTAATAAAATAATATATTTTACTAAAAATAGTTATGTAATTAGAGCCTTAACTCTAATTTGTGGTAATTTATATAAATTAAAATATAAAAGCTTTAAGTAAATAAGAACAATATTGAATACATTTTAAACAGTAAGTAGAGTTGTTTAGCATAATTAAATAAACTCTCATTGTATGAGGCAAGTTATAACTTTGCTGAAATCTAGGTAATTTAATTTTAAATAAGTAGCATTTAGATATAAGAAAATTATTTTATAGTTGTAGAGAAGAAAGCTGCCTAAATTTGGTTATTCAATTAACAATTAAGTTTCATATCTGTAATTTAATTCAAATTTTGAATTTTTAGTTAAATCGCAGTTTTGGCGTTAATGCACAATGAAGCTTAAAAAAGTAAAGAAATAATTTATAAAAATGCCATGCTTTCTAGGATGTAGTGCAATAGCTAAAATGGAGCGTGAAAGATAAGACATAATATTTTTATCAGACTTTAGCCAAAAATTTCATTGTTGGCTAAGCAAAGCACAGTACCAGTGTATAAGAATAAGGAGGATTAAAGGCCTAGGTGTAAGTTACATAACTGTTATTCCTAAGTAGAAATGTCCTACCTTAAAACCAAATAGAAATGTCCTATACCGACATTTCCAAGTCAAGCACAGGATTCAGATTTCGTTCTTTGATTACTGTTTTCTGTGCACGTCTGCTTGGCATCTTTTGAGAACGATTGCGTTTATTTTGTTGTTCTAGTTCTTCATGCTGCTGTTGAATATGGGCTAATACAGAACCCAAACGTTTATTTTCAACAATCTCTCGCTGGTTGAGCTGACTTAATTTATCGAAGATGCTGTAATTGATTTTTCTTCCCTGATATTCAATCGCGACTGTACTATTCGGGTATTCCAGAAACTCAAGATACTTGCCAATCAATCTTTGGTTTTCTTCCGTGTTTTCCAAGAGATATACGCACTTATCATAAGTGATCGTCAGGCTATTCGTGACTCTGCGGGGTTCACGCCAGGTAAAAATATCATCTAATTCTTCGGCTGTTTCAGTGACAGTCCGGTGTAGATCCTTGGGATTAAAGGCCATCTTGGCAAACTTCTGATTGAACTGCTCAATGAAGCAGGGTAGCCAGGCATTGGCTTCGGCAATCGAACTGATGCCTTCCAGACGCATTTCTTTGATCAGACGGTCCTGAAGCGTTCTATTGGCTCGTTCTACACGGCCTTTGGCCTGTGGTGAATTAGCGAAGATAATATCGATATTCAGGGTGCTGAGTACGCGCCCAAACTGGGTAATCTTGGTGTCTTTCTTACTGCTTTGATTCACCCTGAAGACTGAATGTTTATCGCTGTAGAAGGCTAAAGGCTTACCATGCTGCTCAACATACAAACGTGTTGAAATCATATAGTCAAAGGTTGATTCTGACTTACAGAAGCGTAAATGCTGTAATTTGCCTGTGGCATCATCGATAAATACCAGCAGACAGCATTTAGGGGCTCGACCTTCAAACCAGTCATGGTGTGAGCCATCGATTTGGATCAGTTCACCATAACAGTCCCGGTTATAACGAGGCTGATACGGGCGTTTCAGACGCTTGGCACGAGGAGTCCATAAATCGGCTGCAATCATCCAGGAACGCAGTGTTTCCACTGAAATATCAAAGCCATGAACGGTGGTGAGCTTTTCATGCGCTAAAGTGGGTCCGAAACCATGCAGTTGATCAGAAACAATATTGAGGCACTTGAGTCTGAGCTCTTCAGGAAGCCTGGAATTGCTGATTTGACCACGACCGGCATGGGCTAATGCAGCTGGGCCTTGAGCTTTGTATTTTTGCAATAAACGCCTGATCTGACGCTCTGAAATATGAAGTAGCTGAGCAGCTTGGGACTGGGTTATGCGTTGATCACAGATTTCCTGCAAGACCGACAATCGTTTAAGTTCTTTATCCGACATAGACACCAACATATCAAACCGTCCGCTAAGGAAATTGCAAAAGTGCATATTCTAAAAGCGGACATTTTTACTTTGGAGAAACCGGACATTTCTATTTTGGGCTTACAATAACAGTTCGTATAATGTATATTATGTTAAATAGGATATCTAAAACCTACCAGATATATGACTCTGGCTACTCTACATTACTGCTACGCCGTTTATTCTTTACTACAGTAAATTTTTAACTTGGTATCTGTTGCTCAAGCAACCTACCAAGCCGTGGCACTCTTAAAGACTTAAACTAGCTAACCCTATTTCTAATCTTAACCAAAATAGTTCTGACAGCTTTCTACAAAATGTAATTACACTTTTATATTTACCCTAGTGAGCCGAGCTACCTTACTAAATTCTAAATTTACGAGCCGTATTATGGCTACTGGCTGCTATACAAATTTCTTTTTCTAAATCACCTTTTAGTCTCAAAATTCTTAGCCTGCCCACGCTAAAGCTTAAAATACTAAATCTTTGTACTACATTGAAATTTAATAATAAATTTTTAAAAATCTCTTTACACGCCTGGAAAAACTGATATAGTACGTGTGTACAGCTATTGCTTAAATTTAACCTAATAGTTCATATGAACTTAAGCGCTGAATATATGATGTCATAGCAAAATTTAATCATCTAAAGTAAAAATAAGCTGATCAGGAATCTCTATATCAGCTTATTTTTTAGACCACAACTAGTTATCTTTTAGATATTCCTCCTCCTAAAGCTTTATATATTTCGATTTGGTTATTGAATTTCATCTGTTCAAGCGCAAGTAAGCCTTGTTGTGCTGCATAGGCAGAACGCTGCGCATCTAAAACCGTAAAATAGCTATCAACGCCTGCTCTATAACGTGCCATGGAGAGTTTATAGGTTGCATCAGTCGCAGAGACTAAGCGACGTTGTGCATCTAACCTTTCTCCGATATGTGCATGCGTAGCCAAAGCATCATTGACTTCACGGAATGCCGATTGAATAGCTTTTTCATATTTAGCCAATGCAATTTTCTGGTCAGTTTCTGCAATTTTAATATTAGCTTTTCGTGTTCCCCAATCAAAAATTGGTAGATCAACACTAGGTCCAATCGACCATGCAAAATTGCCTGTTTTAAATAAATCTTTCAGTTCAGACGATGCATAACCCGTCGAACCTGTCAGGCTGATGGTCGGGAACATGCGTGCCTTGGCAGCACCAATATTCGCTCCGGCAGCACGTAACTCATATTCGGCAGCTTTAAGATCTGGACGATGATTTAATAAATCACTTGGTAAACCGGCTGCAAAGGTTTTCTCAAAGGTAATATTTTGAATTGTATGATCAGGAAGTAAATTTTGCGGAACAGGATGACCTGCTAGCAAATCCAGTAAATTTTTTGCTTGTTGAATCTGGATTTTATACGTTGCAACATCATTTCGTGCAGTTTCAACCGAAATTTGTGCCTGTTTTAACGGAACTTCACTATCAATACCAACTTCAAAACGCTTTTTATTAAGATGATAAGAATCGAGTTGTGTTTTTAGAGTCTGCTCGGCAAGATTTAAATTAGCTTGAGCAAAAGCATAGTTTAACCAAGCTTGTGTGACATTGCTGATTAAACTAATTTGAACTGCTTCTTTAGCGCTTTGTGTTGCTAGATAATTATTTAATGCCGCATCTTTTAAATTTTGCACACGTCCCCAAAAGTCTAGTTCATATGCGGTCATTCCCAAACCAACCTGAAATGTAGAAACAGGGTTATTAGGATTAATAGACGGATCAACTTGTCTTACTGCACTTCCTATTACACCAATGGTGGGTAACTGGCTATTTTTTGTGATTTGGTATTCTTGCTGTACACGTTCAATATTGAGTGTGGCAGTACGTAAATCACGGTTGTTATTTAAAGTTATTTCAATAACCTGTGCTAATTTCGGATCAGAAATAAACTCTTTATAACTTTGTTCAGCAATCGTTTTACCAGAAGTATTTTGAGAAAAATTGTGTGGAATATGAGATGTAATTGCAGGTTGTGGAGCTTGCATATTGACACATGCAACGAGTGCAATTGAAAGTGTAGAAATAACGAGTCCACGAGATACAGTTGCCGATTTCGACATAGTATTCTCCAAATAACAAAATGAGTTGAGTAGCTGTGTAGCATCAGAGGAAATTTAGTATTCCCTCTGATGCATTGAACTTAGGAAGAGATTTTTTTCTTAGAGGAAAATAGCTTTTCTACTGCACCCAGAATGAAGATAAAGAATACGGGAACAAAGAAAATAGCCAGAATGGTTGCTGAAATCATGCCACCAAAAACTCCTGTACCCAAAGCATGTTGAGTTTCTGAACTTGCACCAGAAGCAATCACCAAAGGAATTACGCCACAGGTAAACGCAAGAGAAGTCATCAGAATTGGCCGTAAGCGAAGTTTGGCTGCGGCAACAGTGGCTTCAATCAAACTCATACCTTCTTCTTTCAGCATTTTCGCAAATTCAACAATCAAAATTGCATTCTTTGCAGATAGACCAATAATGGTAATGAGTCCGATTTTGAAGAACACATCATTCATTAAGCCTCTAGACATAATGGCAATAATTGCACCGAAAATACCAAGTGGCACAACCAGCATCACAGAAAGTGGAATTGCCCAGCTCTCATAGAGTGCAGCCAATACAAGGAAAACAACTAACATGGATAAGCCAAGTAAAAAGGCCATTTGAGATTCAGACTGTTTTTCCTGTAAAGAAATACCCGTCCATTCATAACCAATACCTTTCGGTAATTTCGCAATCAATTGTTCCATTTCACGCATTGCTTCACCCGATGAAGTATCGAAGTTCGGAATACCGGCAATACTTAAAGATGGTCGTCCGTTGTAACGGTTATATTGTTGCGGTGCTTTATTCCATTGTGGCGTCACGACTTCAGATAAAGATACTAATTGACCGCTTGAACCCATGACTTTCAGATTCAATATATCTTTCAATTGCATACGTGATTTGGCCTCAACTTGTACAATGACTTGTTGCATACGCCCTTGATTAGGGAAATCATTGATATACATTGAACCCATTGATGTAGAAATGATGTCTGAAACATCAGAAAACTTAACACCAAGTGCACTCAGCTTTTCACGGTCAATTTTTAAAGAAATATTGTCACCTTGTGGCAACCCTTCATTCCAAACCATATAGAACTTTTTATTCTTGGCTGCCATTGCCATAAGTTCATCTTGAGCAGCCAATAAAGCAGGCATACCTAAGTTAGCACGGTCTTGTAAACGTAAACTGAAACCTGAAAAAGTACCTAACTCATCAATAGCGGGTGGTAATACGGCCATGGTCTCACCTTCCGTACTATTTGCCATTGAGGTATTCACGGCGTTCGTCATTTCAGATGCCGTACCAGTTCGTTCTTTGAAGTCTTTGAGGGTAGTAAAAGCCACCGCTACGTTTTGTCCTGCACCACTAAAGCCCCAACCTAAAATAGTGGTATTACTTTTTACATCGGGGTTATCTTTCAAATTATGTTCAAATTGATTGACTACATTTCGGGTACGTTCAGTAGTTGCATCTGAAGGTAATTGAAATGAAGTCATGAACCAGCCCTGATCTTCTTCTGGCATAAATGCAGTTGGCCAATATTTCATTCCAGCAAAGGTGATACCTGTAATCACTAAAAAGATCACCATCATTGGCACAGTATGTTTGATGATTTTAAGCAGCATCAATTCATACTTTTTAGTGACTTTATCGAAGCTGCGGTCAAACCATGCAAAGAAGCCTTTCTTCTGATGATGCCCATCAATTGGCTTTAGAATCGTAGCGCAAAGTGCCGGTGTTAAAATGAGTGCCAATAGCGCTGAAAATAAAATAGACACCGACATGGTCAAGGTAAACTGTTTATAGATAACCCCTACAGAACCACTAGCAAATGCCATAGGTAAAAATACTGCTGCCAATACCAGCGTAATACCAATAATGGGGCTGGTAATCTCTTTCATTGCTTTAGATGTTGCTTCTTTAGGATTTAATCCCTCAGTCGCCATAATCCTTTCTACGTTTTCAACCACAACAATCGCATCGTCGACAATAATCCCGATGGCAAGCACCATACCGAACATGGTGAGTACGTTAATTGAAAAACCGGCAAGTAGCATTACGGTAAAAGTACCGAGTAAGGCAATAGGCGCCACAATCGCTGGAATAAGCGTATAGCGGACATTGTGCAAAAATAGGTACATTACAATGAAAACCAGAACCATGGCTTCAAGTAATGTATGAATTACCTTTTCAATTGAAATTTTAACAAACGGCGCGGTGTCGTAAGGAATACTAAACTCCATGCCTTCTGGTAAATTTAACTTTAACTCTTCAATTTTTGCTCGAACACCTTCGGCAGTTTTCACGGCATTCGCACCGGGGCTTAACTGAATTGCTGCAGCAGTCGCAGGTTTACCATTTTCCAAAATGGCAAAGTTGTAGGCTTGGGAACCGATTTCAACATTTGCAACATCAGATAACTTGATAACGCTACCGTTAGTTTTACTTTTTAAACTGATATTTTTAAATTGCTCGACACTAGACAATTGCCCTTGTGCAGACAGTGGAATAGTAATGAGTTGCCCTTTCTCAGCGGGTAAATCACCAAGTCGACCGGGTGCAATTTCGACGTTGTTTTCTCGAATTGCATTATTCACATCACTAATCGATAAACCATAAGAAACCAGCTTATTCGGATCGACCCAAATACGCATAGCTTTCTCGGCACCAAAAGATTGAACCTTCCCTACACCTTCGACACGTTTTAGCTCTTCTACAACATTACGAACAAGGTAATCACTTAAATCAACTTCTGAATATTGATTATTTGGAGAGTTAATCCCGACCAGCATTAAAAATCCGGACGATGAAGCTTCCACCTGTAAACCTTGCTGACGCACAATCTGCGGTAAACGAGCTTCTACAGCCTTGATTTTATTTTGAACGTCGACCTGAGCCATCTCGACATCTGTGCCCGGTTTAAACGTAGCAGTAATCTCTGCTGTACCGGAGGTATCTGTCGTCGCACTATAGTAGAGTAGATTTTTTACACCCGATAATTCACGCTCAATTAAGGTGACGACACTATCGTTAATAGTTTTAGCTGTAGCACCCGGATAAACCGCACTAATATTTACTTGTGGCGGAGCTACACTTGGAAAGCGCGCGATTGGTAATTTAGGAATACTTAATAATCCAAATATAATAATAAAGATCGCGATGACCCATGCAAAAACAGGACGACGAATAAAAAATTGTGACATCATGATTGAGCTCCTTCAGTTGTAGAAGCTTTCTTTTCTATACTTAGAGCGTTATTTACAACGGCTGGGGCTTTCCATACAGCCATTGCCAATTTTTGATTTGGCTTAATGCGTTCAATGCCTTCAACAACAACTTTATCGCCAATTTTCAAGCCTTTGTTGGCAATGTAATATTGCTCATATTGTTGTCCAATTTCGATAGGACGAATTTCCGCTGTGCCTTTAGCGTTAATAACATATACCTGCGGCTCACCATTAATATTACGTTGGATCGCTTGTGCCGGGACCAATAACGCTTGAGGAATAGAAGCACGATCAATATTGACACGCACATACATGCCAGGAAGTAATTTTCGTTCAGTATTATTTACCTCTATACGGAACGTAACATCGCCAGTTTCAGGATCAACATTAATATCTTCAAATAATATCTTTGCTGTTACGTTATAAGGCTGTCCATGACTGTTAGTAATACGAACGGTTTTATCACTATTTGCTGATAGCTCACCGCTTTGCAAAGCAGCTTGTAAACGCTCATATTCACTAATTGATTGCTTTACATCAACATAGACTTTATCAATTTGCTGGATGGTTGCCATGGTATTGGTATCACCTTGACCAACCAATGCGCCTTCAGTAACAAATGATTGTCCAATTCGACCGGAAATAGGCGCTCGAACTGTTGCATATTGCAGGTTCAAGTTTTGTCGAGTCAATGCTGCTTTCATCTGAGCGACATCAGCTAAAGCTTGGCGATATTGAGCTTGGGCATTACTTACTTCTTGCTTACTAATTGCATTACTTGGTAACAGCTGCTCATAACGTTCTAGCTGAACTTTGAGCCTCGCAACCTCTGCTTCAGCCTTATTTAGCGAAGCCCGATTACTATTTACATCTGCCTCAAAAGTTTCTGAATTAATTTTATATAAAGCTTGCCCTGCTCTAACTTCACTACCCTGTTTAAATAAAACCTTTTCAATGATGCCTCCCACTTGTGGACGGATCTCAGCCGTACGGAACGCATGGACCCGTGCAGGAAGATTTTCACTAAAGTTTACCGATTGCGGTTGAATACTTAATACACTGACTTTAGCCGGCGGTGGCTCAGGTTGAGTTGCTTCTTTTGAATCACACCCCTGTAATATAAGCCCAATAGATAAAAATAAAGGAAGTAAAAGATGCTTTTGCATACTGTCCGAACCTAGGGAGTTTTTTGATGGTCGTATTATTTTTGATGAGTGTGTAGGGATAATCGCTAAAGTGTGGAGGAAGTGTGGAGAAATACGGATAATTTAGCGTATGATGGATTGAAGCGCTTTAATAGATAGATTTTCTATGTTCGATCATTCTTTTTCTTTTGATTGCCAAGATAAAGTTATTCTTGTGGTAGAAGACGACTACGATATTGGCGACATTATTGAAAATTATTTAAAACGTGAAGGAATGAGCGTGATTCGTGCCATGAATGGAAAACAGGCCATTGAATTGCACGCTAGCCAACCTATCGATTTAATTTTACTTGATATTAAATTACCCGAGCTAAACGGCTGGGAAGTACTAAATAAAATACGCCAAAAAGCTCAAACCCCCGTGATTATGCTAACGGCGCTCGATCAAGATATTGATAAGGTAATGGCACTACGCATAGGTGCAGATGACTTTGTGGTTAAGCCTTTTAACCCAAATGAAGTGGTCGCTAGAGTTCAGGCCGTATTAAGAAGAACTCAATTTGCAAACAAGGCAACGAATAAAAACAAGATCTATAAAAATATTGAAATTGATGCCGATACTCATAGTGTTTATATACACTCTGAGAATAAGAAAATCTTGCTTAATTTAACGCTGACCGAATATAAAATTATTTCATTTATGATTGACCAACCACATAAAGTCTTTACACGTGGTGAACTCATGAATCATTGTATGAATGATAGCGATGCCCTAGAACGAACTGTAGATAGCCACGTCAGTAAACTTAGAAAAAAATTAGAAGAACAAGGAATCCTTCAAATGTTCATTAATGTACGTGGCGTGGGATATAGACTGGATAATCCACTAGCTGTGAAAGATGATGTCTAAATAATATAAAAATATAGCTAGAGAATATGTTATGAAATATAAGTTAGGAATTAGCAAACAGCTTTTTATCGCACTAAGTATCGTTAACTTAAGTGTTACCCTATTTTCTATTTTAATGGGGTATCTGGTTTATAATTATGCGCTTGAAAAAGGCTGGATTACTTTAAGCTCAATTCAAGAAGACTGGACAAGCTTCCACCTTGTAGATTGGATCTGGTTATGTACTGTAATCTTCTGTGGCAGTATGATTTCCTTAGTGATCGGTATGCATCTTGCTAAGCGTTTCATTATACCGATTAATTTCTTAGCAGAAGCAGCCAAAAAAATTAGTCAAGGCGATCTCTCTGCTAGAGCTTATGACAATCGAGTTCACTCTGCCGAAATGTCGGAACTTTTATATAACTTTAATAATATGGCTCAAAAGCTAGAAGTTTCTGTTAAAAATGCGCAAGTTTGGAATGCTGCCATAGCCCATGAGCTAAGAACCCCCATAACCATTTTACAAGGTCGATTACAGGGAATTATTGATGGTGTTTTTAAACCTGATGAAGTTCTTTTTAAAAGCCTTTTAAACCAAGTTGAAGGATTATCACACTTAGTCGAAGACCTACGGACTTTAAGTTTGGTCGAAAACCAGCAACTCAGATTAAATTATGAATTGTTTGACTTTAAGTCGGTACTTGAAAAGGTTCTCAATGCATTTGAAGATCGCTTGCAACAAGCGAAGCTAGTACCAGAACTAGATCTGACAACGACTCCTGTTTTTAGTGACCGCCGTCGTATAGAGCAAGTTTTAATTGCTTTAATTGACAATGCTATTCGTTATTCAAATGCAGGTAATCTTAAAATTTCATCAGTAGTTGATTCACAAAACTGGACATTGAAAATTGAAGATGAAGGCCCCGGAATTGCAACCGAATTCCGAGATGATTTGTTTAAGCCTTTCTTTAGATTAGAAGAATCAAGAAATAAAGAGTTTGGCGGTACAGGTTTAGGACTTGCTGTTGTACATGCAATTATTGTGGCAATGAAAGGTACTATTGAATACAGTAGTCAGGGGCCAAAAAGTATTTTTACCATAAAAATTTCTATGGGTTAGCGAGAAAAACCTTAGCGTTACAACTCTTCACTCTCATTTATTTTTCTACGAATTTCTTCTCGCCACTTTGTGGCATTTTCCTGTTGTTTGTTTAAGAGTACACCTAACACATAAGCGGTGACGGCTGCCCCAATTAAGGCAATGCCGGTTTCATAAATAATATCTATCACAAACTCGAGCACTCCTTCAGACAAAAAATCCAATGTGCCAGAAAATTTGAGGAATTTCGCTATAGCGACCACAACAATCCCTAAAAAAGCACCCGTCCACAAAAATACTTTATGAATGTTTATAGGCGCTGTGACTTGATCAATCTGATCGGGATATTTTCGATAGTATTCAACCTCATCTTTGGTTACTTCCGATGAGGACTTAAATAATAATTTAATAAACAACTTATCTTGATCAAGTTTTGTATTTTTCTTCATAGATGTGATGTGTAATAAGTCTTCTAATATTTAATGTTATACATTTTTTTCTTTATTAAGTAAGAGGTTTTGTGTTCTGTAGTAGTTTGAAAAACTTCGGCTTGCATAAGCCAAACACTATTCAGCGCTATAAATTTATAAAATTGACTTAATATTCATTTTTAAATACAATAAAAATGAATAAATAATCATTTTTATTAACTATGACCGAGCCTCAACTTGTAAAACGTAAACGCAGCCCTAGCCTTGAAAAAACACAAGCAACAAAAGAAGCTATTCTTCAAGCTGCACGTATCCATTTTGCAGAGGTAGGTTTTGCTAAAGCCAAAGTTAGCGATATTGCAAAGAAAGCAAACATTGCCAATGGTACGATTTATTCTTATTTCAAAACCAAAGAAGAACTATTTGAAGGTGTGATTGAAGACATCCTACAACAAGATCTTCGTTTAATTCGGGCTACAGATTTACAGGAAAATCAAACTGTTTATTCTTTTTTGCTAGAACATCTAGATAAAATTGTGGGTACTGTTGAAAAATCTGGTCGAGATGGCATTTCACGATTGGTCTTAAAAGAAGGTGAAAATTTTCCAAATATTAAGGAAATTTACTTTCGACGCATCCTTTCTCCGTATTTGGTTGAATTTGAAAAATTAATCCAAATTGCTATAGATCGTAAAGAAATTGCGCCTGTAAATACAAAAGAGTTTTCACTATTACTCATTGCACCCACATGGATGGGTGTCTTATATAACGGCATGCTACAAAATATTGAGACAATCAATATCAATAATCTTTTCCGTACAAATTTATATGCGCTATTTCATACAAATTTTCATAAGCTCGAATAAGCCTAGAAATATGCTCATTTCTTAAGAACGAAGCGTACTCAGCTCTCGTTCTTTTTTACGTTCTCACTTATCTAAACGATTGCATTTTAAATGCGTCGATAGATTTTTACGCCTTAAATTTGTGAAGCAGAGGCTTCAGTTATGCAAAGAACGCCAAAATATTTAGAGCCTATGCCTAACTGGACGGAAACAGAACGTCCGGCATTGATTGGCTCACCTGCCTCAATTGAGCATCCGAATCACCTGAGAGTGGCTTACTTGTTTATTGGTGTATTTATCGCACTCTCGGCAAGTCTAGGAAATGGTTTAATTATTTCCAATGCTTTGCTCTTTCAAGGTGAATTTGGCCTTACCCCAAGTGAAGCAGCTTGGCTTCCTGCAGCTTTCGTTATTGGAAATACTGCTGCAAATTTATATGTCATTAAAATTAGGCAACAGTTCGGACTTCGTTTATTTGCTGAAATCAGTTTAGTTTTATGCTGTATCTGTATTGGTTTACATTTACTTGTAAATAGCTATGAAATGGCTTTAGCGGTTCGATTTTTCGCAGGTATTGTCGCAGCTCCTCTGACTTCGATGAGCGCACATTATGTTATCCAGTCCTTTAAAAAACCGTCAGCACTGAAAGGTATTTATGTCATTTTAGGTTTACAACAGTTTGGTTTACCTTTGGCATGGATGATTTCACCCGGTATTACCCACGGTGAAGGATGGACAGATTTAGCCTATTTTGAACTTGGTCTTTATCTATGCTGTTTAGCAATGGTGGTCAGCCTCAAATTACCGCGTAGTATCCGAGCTGCCGTATTAGAAAAAGCCGATATTTTTCCACTTCTTTTTATCTTTCCTGCCATAGCCTTATTCAGTGCAGTACTTGTTCAAGGCCCTATTGTTTGGTGGTTTAACAACACTTGGATTGCTTATGCCCTTTCTTTGGGCTTTGTCCTATTAGTCATTGGTCTTGTGATTGAACATCATCGTCAACATCCGCTCATCGTGACCCAATGGCTTGTCATGAAATCGACGCTCACGTTTATGATCGGTGCCTTTTCAATCCGCATTCTCATGTCAGAGCAAAACTATGCGGTCGGACATTTTTTACAAGCAATGGGCTTATTACCCGAACAATTAGTAGGACTCTACGGCATGATTGGGCTGGGTGTTCTCGTCGGAAGCGTTGCAAGTATTTTAACGTTTAAACAACACCTATTAATGCAGCAATTGCTGGTTGCAGAACTGCTTATTCTGATCGGTTGCGGTTTAGATCTTGGTCTCACGCATGATATTCGACCTCATAATCTCTACCTTTCGCAGTTTTTGATTGGCTGCGCAGGCGGTATTTTTATGGGACCACTCGTATTGATTGGTTACTTCCGTGTACTACAACACAGCCAATGGAGTGTAGTGACTTTTGCTGTGTTATTGGGAGTTACCCAAAACTTAGGTGGGTTAATCGGTACGTCTTTCTTTTCAACCTATCAACAATATCAAACTCGTCTACATCAAAATGCAATCTACACAAATCTAGATACAACCAATGCTACGGTAGAATCTCGACTTCAGCTATATAGCAGTCAGGCTCGACAAAACAGTACCGATCCCAATTTTCAGCAGAATTATGCACAAAAATCTTTAAATCAAGTTGTTACCCGTGAAGCTCAAGTTCTCGCATTTAATGACGTAATCAAAATCAATGCGCTACTGGCAACCCTCGTATTTATCTTTGGCGTGAGTTCATTGTTATGGACGCGTTATAGCGCACGCAAACAAGCATGAGTGAGTAATTAAAATGGCTGAACAAGCACAAACACTGGGTTCTTCAGCTCAGTTTAGTTCCAAATTAATTAAACCGAAGAAATCGACCCTTATTATTATGGCAATTGTACTATTGGTCGGAGTACTGTTTATTTTCAGGGCTTGGCACTTACCGCCATTTGCTCTAAACAGTGAACAAACCGATAACAGCTATATTAAAGGTCAAACCACGATTTTATCTTCACAAATCAATGGTTATGTAAAACGTGTTTTAGTGAAAGATTTTGATCATGTCAAAAAAGGTCAACCACTCCTGATTATTGATGCTCAAACCTATGATCAAAAAGTAGTTCAGGCACAATCAATGGTTGAACAAGCAAAAAATAATTTGGCCAATCAACAACAAGCCATTGCACAGCGTCAAGCCGATATTGCCTCAGCGCAAGCAAAAGTAGATCAGATTCAAGCTGAATATGAACTTTCTGTAGCTGAGTCAAAACGTTATTCACAATTAGGAAGCTCTGGTGCTGCCTCACAATCCGAACAAGATAAAGCTTTTGCCAATGAAAGAAATAATTTGGCACTTCTTAAACAAGCTTTAGCAAATTTGTCGGTTGCAAAGGAGGCTTTAAAAACGGCGCAAGTGGCTAAAGTCGGTTTACAGGCTGAGGTTAATAATGCCCAAGCTCAACTGGATCAAGCAAAAACAACTAAAAATTATAGTGTGATTTATGCACCTATGGATGGACAGTTGGGTGAAGTCAATCCACGTGTTGGACAATATGTATCAGTGGGTTCTCAATTGCTTTTTTTAATTCCCCAAAAAACTTGGGTGATTGCCAATTTTAAAGAAACCCAAATGAAAAACATGCGTATTGGCCAAAAAGCTACTTTTACAGTCGATGCGTTGGGCCATCAAAAATTCACAGGTCATGTAGAAGAAATTTCACCTGCTGCTGGCTCTGAATTTAGTGTCATTAAACCGGATAATGCCACAGGAAACTTTACCAAGGTGGTACAGCGTATTGCGGTGCGAATTGCGATTGATTCAAATCAAAAAGATTTAAATCGCTTAAGTCCGGGAATGTCCGTGATTACCACGGTAATGAACTAATACTTATTATTTCCAATGAGTGCGCTTAAGAAGATCAATCTGATTAAGCGCTATGCCTTATTAAAATTTTCTTTTAATGCATTGATTAAGATATTTAATAAAGGCGCTTGCTCACGTCTATGCGGATAATACAGGTGATACGGTTCATAGCTATGCCGCCAGTCCTTTAGCGTTTCTTCCAGTTCACCACTTTCAATATAAGGCTGAACCATATCAATAGGTAGATAAGCGATTCCTACTCCACTTCTTACTGCTTGAAGCACGGGAGATAAGGTTGTAAAAACAATTTTAGCGTTAACGTTAACACTCTGCGTTTTATTTCCTTTGGTAAATTGCCAACGATAAAGTTCGCCATGTGTGGGTAACCTTAAATTGATACATTGATGTTCAACTAAATCTTTTGGCTGCTTAGGATGGCCGTAACGTTCTAAATATTGTTTGGTAGCCACTGTCAGCATTTGTATAGGATCACTAATTTGTAAAGCGATCATATCCTTAGAAACCAAACCGCCTCTTCGAAGCCCTGCATCAAAACGACCATCTACAATATCGACCAGACCATAATCAGAGGTAATTTCGACTGAGATTTTTGGAAATTGTTGTATAACTTTTTCAACGGCGGGCCATAAAACAGTTTGGATTCCATATTCATCGGCACTAATACGTAATGTTCCTGCCGGATCGTTTTTTAAAGCACTAAGCTGATTCATGCCATGTTCTATTTCTTCGATGGCAGGTTGAATCAAGCTGAGCAGATATTCACCTGCTTCTGTCGGTGCGACACTTCTCGTAGTTCTTGATAATAGCTTTATACCAATTCGATCCTCTAAATTACGGAGTGTTTGGCTAATCGCTGATTGTGAAGTTCTAAGTTTTGCAGCCGCACGAGTGAAGCTTCGCTCCTGTGCAACCACAATAAATGTATGCAAATCATTCAGATTTTCTTTCATTATTTATAAGTATTCAATATAAGTGCTATCTCATTATAGTGGATTATCATAATGAATCACTAGGGGTATATTGGTTTCATCGAGATAGTTCTTCTCTTGGAGAAAAATGATGAAAACTGTAACTTTTAAAAATAAAGATATTGATGTATCTGCAACTATACGTTTTCCAAAAGATTTTGATGAAAATAAAAAATATGCAGTGATTGTATGCGCCCATCCAATTAGTAGCTGTAAAGAACAAACTGCCGGCGCAATCTATGGTGAAAAACTCACTGAAGCTGGGTTTATTACTTTAGCATTTGATGCATCGTATCAAGGTGCTAGCGGTGGTGAACCTCGTTTTCTTGAAGACCCTGCAACACGTGTAGAAGATTTCCGCTGTGCAGCCGACTATTTAACAACGCTTGCTTATGTTGATGAAAACCGTATTGGTGTATTAGGCGTATGTGGTGGCGGTGGTTATGCTGTTAATGCTGCTATGACTGAACGCCGTTTTAAAGCAGTCGCAACTGTGGTTGCAGCAAACTATGGTCGTTTAATGCGTGAAGGCGACCAAACACCTGAAGCTGCCATTAAAACTTTAGAAGCCATTGCAGCACAGCGTACTGCGGAAGCTCGTGGTGCCGAACCATTTATTACCCAGTACATTCCAAACTCACAACAAGAGCGTGAGCAAGCTGGCATTCATGATATTGATATTAAAGAAGCTGTAGATTACTACAAAACCCCGCGCGGTCAGGCAGAAGGTTCACCAAATAAACTTCGCTTTTCAGGTTTAGCGGCTGCTGTTGGGTTTGATGCGTTTCATTTGGCAGATCACCTACTCACTCAACCCTTACAAATTGTGATTGGTGGAGTTCCGGGAGGCTTCGGTTCATATCGTGATGGTTATGAGCTATATAGCAAAGCGGCTTCTAAAGATAAAAACCTCTTTGTGGTTAAAGATGCAAGCCACTATGACTTATATGATCAACCTGAACCTGTTGCTCAAGCCTTAGAAAAAATTATTCCATTTTTTCAAAAACATCTTTAATTCATAAATTGGAAAGTTTCTCAATCAGGGAAACTTTCCTCTCCCTTCACCTCGTGTTTCACCCTCTCTTTATAAGCTGAATATATCTATGAAAACTGTTCTTATCACTGGTGCCAGCTCAGGTATTGGTAAAGCGCTGAGCTATAAATTTGCGGCTGAAGGTTTTAATTTAATTATTGTTGCCCGCCGCATTGAGGCACTTGAGCAAATCAAACAAGACATTGAATCGAAATATCCTGCCATTAAAGTTTATGTTGAAACTGCCGACTTAAGTAAAGATGGCAGTGCAAAACAACTTTATGAAAAGTTAAATTCTTTCCAGATTGATGTCCTCATTAACAATGCAGGCTTTGGTGATTATGGCTTTCCATGGGATGTTAACCTTGAGAAAGCCAACGATATGATTAACCTGAATATTAAGGCTTTGACGGATTTATCTTTACTGTATGTAAAAGATTATGCAGACAAAGATTCAACCTTAATCAATACCGCTTCCATTGGTGGATACGCCCAATTTGATATTGCAGTCACCTATTGCGCCACCAAGTTTTATGTTGCCTCGTTTACCGAAGGTCTAGCTTTAGCTATGCAGTCTCAAGGCAAAAAAATGCGAGTTAAAGTCTTGGCACCGGGTGCAACGGCAACCGAATTTGTAGGCCAAGCTTCTGTTAATGGTGGCATAGATGGCGACCACCTATTTAGTCCAGAAGCATTTATTAGCGCCGAGCAATTAGCGGATTATGCCTACCAACTGTATCAAAGCGACAAAGTGGTTGGCATTGTCAATGAGCAAAATGGCTTCGATCTCAAAGATCTTATTTACCCTCGAGTAGTTCTTGGCTCATAAATTCAAAAGTTGAGATTTAAAGATGAAAACTTATGGCTATGCTGCTGTAGAGCAAGGCACGTCCCTTGTGCCATTCACATTTGAACGTCGCGAATCAAATGGCGATGATGTGACAATCGAGATTTTATATTCAGGCGTCTGCCACTCAGATTTACATATGGCAAAAAACGACTGGGGACGCACGGTCTACCCGTTGGTTCCCGGTCATGAAATTGTTGGCAAAGTAATTGCCATTGGTCGAGAAGTGACCAAGTTTAAAATTGGTGATCATGTCGCCGTGGGAACTTTTATTGATAGTTGTATGGCTTGCGATCAATGTCAAAAAGGTGAAGAGCACATGTGCCGTGAAATCCTGACCGAAACCTACAATGGTCAGGATCGTGTCACAGGTGAAAATACCTATGGTGGATACGCCAAGCATATTGTCGTGAAGGAACATTTTGTTCTAAGCATTCCGGATCGTTTAGATATTTCGCGTGCAGCACCTTTACTATGTGCAGGCATTACTACTTATTCCCCTCTACGTACTTGGAATGTTGGCCCCGGTACTCGTGTAGGTATTATCGGGCTTGGTGGTTTGGGTCATATGGCAGTAAAACTTGCTGTAGGCTTAGGCGCAGATGTCACAGTACTTAGCCGTTCAAAAAATAAAGAAGCGGATGCTTTACAATTGGGTGCACATCATTTGTTAGATACTTCAGATGAGGCTGCTATGCAGCAAGCATTGAATGGCTTTGATGTGATTTTGGACACAGTGCCAGTAAAACATGACATTAACCCTTATATTCCATTATTAGATATTGATGGAACTTTTGTGGTGGTTGGACAATTAGGGTTACTTGAAGAGCCGTTTACTGTTCCAATGATTATGGGCCGCCGTCGAATTGCAGGCTCTATGATTGGCGGGATTGCTGAAACTCAGGAAATGTTGAATTTCTGCGCCCGTCAAAATATTTTACCTGACTGTGAAATGATTCGTATGGATCAAATTAATGAGGCATTTGAGCGCCTAGAACGTTCTGACGTGCGGTATCGTTTTGTGATTGATATGAGCACCCTATGAGCTCAGATAGTTTCTGACTAAATTTTCTAGTTGAGAGTTGTTTCCTTTCTAAAATCAGCGCAAAAGATTAAAGATAATGGCCCTCTCAGCTAGAAATTTTTAACTGAATATTTATTTGAAAAGACTTTGAATATAAGAATTAAGTGATCAATGAGTTGCTCTATAGATACTTATAGCAACTAAACAAGCTGTTTATAATAAATTGCTGTACCGTCATAGTTCCCGTTTGAGCTTAAGGCAAAACTTGGGATGACACCCACACGAACAAATCCAATTTTGCTATATAGAAGTTCGGACACATCGCCTTCACGTGTATCTAAGAAAAGTAAGCGCAGACCTTTTTCTCGTGCAAAGTTTTCGAGTTCATTCATTAGAAATGTTGCTATTCCTTGTTTTCTTGCTGTTGTAAGTACCATGAGTTTTTCAACTTCGGCTCTATGAACGCCGTTCTTTTTACTTACCAAAGACAATTGGACACTACCTATAATCTTTCCTTGTTGAATGGCAATCCATAGATGACTATTACCTTGTACTAACTTATGATTGACCTCTCGCCAATAATTCACGACTTCGTTCTTTTCTATGGGAGCTAAGAAACCTATTGAAGCTCCGTTATTGATAGAATCTTCTAACAGTAGCGATAAGCCTTTTTCATACTCACCAATTTCATTGATCTCTAAAATTTCTATATTTTTCATATTTCCTCTTAGAATTAGTAGTAGATTAAATATCAGCTACTTAAAAAGTCCTTATATAAAGTTTCAAGATGAGGAAGCGTCAAAAAATTTGATGGTTGAGTATTTTTCTCTACTCCTTGTTTGTTAAACCGTTTAGTAGTTTGAACTAGTAAACAATATTCCTTAGCACGTGTAATACCAACGTAATGTAAATTTAAATCTTGCTTGTATTGAGGGTATAAAGGAGGGTCATCCCAACTTCCTGTATATTCTCTATATGGAAATGACCAATCATCTAAATCAATATGAAAAACAGTATGAAATTCTAACCCTTTTGATTTATGTAAAGTCATTAGCTGAACTTCATTTGTTAGAATAGGCATAAAATTTTTAATATAATTTTCACTACCTAATGTCGAGGTTAGAGCCTCAAGCTCTGAGTGACAATCAGACTCAACACCTGACAAAGCTAAAATTTCAATACTCTTGTTTCTTACTTGACTTAATTCTAAATTCTTAAGTTCTAGAAGGATTTTTCTAATTTTTAATAAATTCCCTTTTGATAAATTTGAATATGCAAAGTGCAGATCAAAGATTTCCTGCATAGTAGTTATTTTACCAAAACGGAATGCCAATATATCTCTAATTAATGCTGCCTCGGGTGTTTCAATTTTTTCAAGGGGTGTATCTGTATATAAACGATAATCAAGCTCCAGTCCTCTAGCTATATAGTTTAATGAACTAGTTCTATATGCCAAGATTGCAATATCAGAATAATTGACAGACTCATGAGATGAAGTAATTCTTTTAATTAACTCGGAAATTTTCTTTGCAGCTTGAGTTGGATTTCCTGTAAAAAGTCCTCTGAAGATTCTAATTTCTTTACAAGGCTTTATAGGATATGAAGGATTTAATAATCTTGATGCATAATTTACAATTGATACATGTGAACGATGATTTTGACTAATAGATAAAAATTTAAATAATGGATTAGCTTTTAGTTCTTCTATACATTTAGGATCACTTCCTCTGAATTGATATATGGATTGATCAATGTCACCCACCGCCGTGCCTATCAAGCCTATCTCAATGAATTTCATAAAAAGTTCATGTTGCGCCCTTGAAGAGTCTTGATATTCATCAATAAAAATAGATTTATATTTAGCCTTAATATACCGGACAGCTGCCGTGCAGTTTTCTAAAATATATAGTGCTAAACCTGCCAAAGAATCAATCCACAAAAAATTGTGTTTATATAGAGTAAGGAAGCCTATTTCATCATTTATAATATTCTTCAAAGTAGGCGCTATATAAGGCTGTTTAAAAAAATTTTTCTGAAGACCTGTTAGTTCAGTAATAATTTTACATTTATTAGGATAACCACTCCACAAATGAGATAAGAAAGGGTAAATAACTTCTTCTAAACAGAAACTATCAATAGTCCCAAAAAAACTTTGCTTTGTAATAAAGCCATTACTTTTACATCTTTTTTTTAACTCTGCACTAGCTTTCTTCGTAAAAGTCATAGCAATAACACCTTGATGAGATAACAAGGTAGGAATACTTTTTCTTATTTTCTCTTTCATCACGGTAGTTTTTCCACTACCAGGACATGCTAAAATAACTAAATTAGAAGAATATTCGATTGCCTCTATTTGCTCTTGTGTTAAATTTAGAGTCTTCATACTATTATCCAGTTATTAAAGATTTTAAGTATTTTAAAGGCTCTGCTAATTCATTATTCTCAAGGTCAATTAACTTTCCTTTAATTTGTTTTAAAAGATAAGACATCCGTATTGCTTTCTTTTGTTGCATAAATTTTATTGCATCTTGCTTATTCTCTTTATCTAAAATAGGAAGTATGGTCGCTTCTAATGAATTTATTAAATCTGTTTCCAAATCAACATTTGAAATAAATACTCCTTTATCTCTTATTGAAGCATAAAAAGAATTCCATCTCTTATCATTTGTAACATCTATGTGATTAATATCAGTTGTACTGTTTGGCCATTCTGCCAATCCTATTGCTCTTAAACAGCGATTAACCCCTGCATATTGCCATTCGCTCTTTCTTGGTACTTTAGACACATCATTATCAGTTCGCATTACCCAAGGAATTTCTAAAGCATTTAGAATATTTGTATATACTTCAAAAGCAATACCATCAACAGATAAGATAGAAATATTATAGTAATCTAAATCTATTTCTAAAGCTTTGGCTAAAGCAGTATACAAAAGAACTTCTGAAGGACCTTCAACTAAGAAAACACCATTAGAGAAAAAACTTTCTGCTGGAATTATGCTTATACGGTATCCCATGTCATCCCAATATTCAGAAATACAGTTTGAGCATCCTCCACTAGCAGCCACTGTACTATAATTTTTTACTAATAAACGAATAATTGAATCTGGTAAAAAATGTGATGCTATTTGAGGTGAATGTGAGGAAATTATAGCTTGACCCGGCAACTCTTCTATTAAATAGTTAGCTAATTTACGTTGCTGATGAGGATGTAAATGGGCTTCTGGTTCTTCTACAGCATAAAAAACAACTTCGTGATCGATATCATGTTCTGCAATACTTTTTGCTTTCCATAAAGCTAATAAAATTTGATTATTTCTACCATCTCCTCCTAGAAGAATATTTGAACCATGTACATTTGCCCCCAATTGAAGATTGTCTATAAAGTCACTAACTTGAATAGCACCAGAATCCAATTGAACTGAATATTCCGAATGATGATATGCTAATTTCTTCAGTTCTTCATTTACTTCTTTAGTTGCATGATCTACATAATATAATTGGGTTATTTTTTCATTTATTTCTTTTAAGTCAAAACCAATTTCATTTAACAAGTCCGTGTCTTCTTCTCTTTGACTTTCGGTTAAATTTGATTGAGATAGTTTAAGTAACTTACGTTTTTCTTTTTGAATAAATCGCTGTAAGTCCCTTTGGGATTGAATATATTTTAAATTGACATATTTCAAATAAAAACGGCTGTTTATTAGCTCAAGATTTTCTAAAGAAGGACCTATTAAAATTTGATAACTTAAATTATTTTTAACAGCCTGATATCGTAAGAAAGTTTTAGCTTCACTACTAACATTTCCTTTTAAAATAGATAAAACAGCATCTTCTTGTATATCTTCAAAGCAAATTGTTATTTCTAGAATATTCATAGCCTCACAAGGTGAGATATAAAAGTCTAACTCTGTTGGTTCAATGTCTGAATCAGATAAAGTTTTATCTAACAAAATTCTTAAAGCATGAAGTAAATTGCTTTTACCAACATCATTTGCTCCAATGATTAATGTATCACCATTAAATTTGATAGTACTATCTTTAAAATTACGAAAACCTTTTAAACTAACACTTGAGATTTTCACCTAGTCATACCCTATTTCAGTTAATATTTTATTAAGTAAAAGTTAAACTTTTTCATCTTATTTCATTTCCAAACTATACAATAAAAGAAAATATAGGTAATACATTTTTTATACTAAGTGGATGTAATATTAAAAATAGTTTAAACCATTGTTGCTTTCAATTAGACGATTATAAGTTAAAGAATTCACCCCATCCCCCTCAAAAACACCTCCAATACTCTTTCATCAACTTCATCTGAGCTTAAACGCTGAATGACGGCGCCTTCGATCATATATAAAAATAGTTTGGCATCGGTAAAAGAAGCATCGGAGTTAAGTGCTCTAAGCTGGCTATATATTTCGTTGGTGAGCCATGTTCTATATCTCACGGCGGTTGTATAGGCGTTTGGGTAGTTATTTTTCGTTTCAAAAATGGCTTTAAATAACAGGTAATACAGCCCGTCTATGTCTGCGTGTAAGTCATAGAGCTTTTTGAGTTTATCGGCTGCGCTTGTGTCGTGGTCGTATTCGAGCATAGTAACTACTTTTTCTTGAAGTCGCTCTTTTTGCACCATCAGGCAGATTTCAATAAAGCGTTCTTTAGATTGAAAGTAGTTATAAAACGTCATTTTTGGTATTTCAGACTCTTTCACAAGTCTGTCGACACCCACGATATGAAACCCGTTGTAATTGAACAGTTCAATTGATTTATTGACGACTTTTAATGCACGTGTTGGGAGAACTAAATTTGGCATATTTTTACCGTTATAAATTAAATTTTTTGTTGTATATAAATGAGATATAAAAGCCTTACACTTTTCTAAGGGTGAAAAAAAGGCGTAGCAAAGCCGTAAAGACTGTGCCTAGCACATCTCAAGTTTTAGTTGTTGATGAAAGTTTTAAGTAATAACGAGCTAAAGCCTGAAAAAGCCTTACGGCGATCAAGCTGCGTTAAATGTTTTAAGCTGTGTTGTTATAGCTTTTGGCAATAGGTGCCAAGAAATGATGGATGCGCAAAGCTAACTCCTTATATATGGAGTTCTGCCAGAGCATAAAATTTATGGTGGCAGAACGAAAGAGGGTTAGCAGACTGGTTTGGACTCCAGCACACCCGAGGGTGTCCCTCTCCCGTCCTACCGCTACGGGAGGGGACGAGATTTACATGCAAAACTATTCCTCAGAAGAAATAATCCTGATGTAGTCCAAAAAAACGGTCTGCTAAAACCGACTGGCAATGTAGGCCAGCCCGCAAATGGTAATCTCCAATATTTGAAGTGTCAATGTGAAATTGGCTAGAAAATATTTAAATAATTATTATTTTTCATTTAATTACATAATTAAGGATATTCTTAAGTAATATTTACAATCTGCTTTTATATCATTAAGTTAAATTTTAAAGTTGCAAAAATTTAAGGTCAGGTTTTGTTCTTATCAAACAAAAATGAATAAACAAAAATGAGCAGTAACTCTTATGCCTAACTTAAGTATTCAGTATAAAATTATGACTTAAGCACCCCATCTCAACCATTAGGCTGCGTTATATCTTTAAAGTAATAAGAGCAAAAAATGACTCAAAATAAAGTTGAATTAGCAGAGAAATTATCAAAAGAATCGCATCAAGGTCAAAAGTATGGTCCTCATGATTACTTTGATTACCATATTAAAGGTGTGGTCAATTCATTAATCGAGCACCAATTTTCAGAGGTCTATATTATTACCGCTCTTCTCCACGATAGCGTTGAAGACACGCCTCTTACCCTAGACAAAATCGAAAGCTTATTTGGAAAAGAAGTTCGTGATGCAGTAGATGCATTAACTAAACGGGAAAGTGAAACACGCGAAGAATATTTACTCCGTTGTGGTTTGAATCCGATCGCTCGAGTCGTGAAACTTCATGATGCAGCCTTTAATGCGCATAACTCACATAAAGAAAATAATCAGTCACGTGTAGATTATTACCTTCAAACCATGTTAACTGTTTCAACGGCGCAAGATAGGTTGGAATAAAAAAGACAACGAAATGAATCCGTTGTCTTTTTTATTTTTAAGATTGTGCAAATGCCCAAATATCTTTTGATGCAACCTTGTCAGATACCAGTCTAAAACTCATAGGCCCTAAGTCTTCATCTACCACAACATAACCTTTCGAGTTATTTTTTAGTGCATCACACTTATTATCGGTAAGTTGATAGTTTGCGGTATTGGCTAATGCACTTTCAGTAATCACACCCGTAAACACACAATTTAGATCTTTCGAGACAATTTTGCCTTGTGCATTCACCTCGGCATTTACCGTCGTTCCATCTGGAAACGATAAATCGTAGGTGCCGACCAATTGATTAAGCAAAAGTTTTTGATCAGCAATTTTTTCATAATGTGCTAATTCAACTGTCATTGCTTGATTAGATTGGTTGCTTCGCCAAGCTTTTGCTTTTGCATCATAGCTCATCACAATCTTGGCACGGTTTTCGTCATCATCTAAAACCAATAATTTAGTTCCATCTGCGCCAGAATAGTATTTACCCGCCATAGGTAACTCTTCATCAGTTTCGGTACTAATAATATAAGTGCCGACGTCTAAACTCGGCGCTAAGGCAGGTTTTTCAGTCGAGACTTGGTCATCATGATCATTGTCATTACAAGCGGCCAATCCAAGCCCAAGGAGTAAAACCAATAAACAACGTTTCATGGTCTTTCTCCTTACTTATTAAATAAGCTTTTTAAACGGATTTTAAGCCATTCTTGACCTGCTGGTCGTTGGTCATAAGCAACTTGCATGGCAGTCACAGCAATTTTGCTTTGCATTACAGCACTTTCATCCGACATTTGAGCGGCAGTTGGTGCCGATGGTGCCGCGTCTATTCCTAAACCAAATTGGTTGTTGCCTTTACTATCTTTGGTCACTTGGAACTTCAATTTATATAAGTCATACGTCCCAATTTTTGAAAATGCAAACGGCGTACTGGTTGTTAAATTTTTAGGGAAATTCACATTGAGGGTAATGCCTTTTGGCAACAACTGGCCCTTGCCTGCCTTAGCTTGTAATTCTTTTAATAACACTACGGTTTGCTTTGCCACAATCGCAGAGTTAGGGTTATTTAAAGTTTTGTCATCTACCGTGTTGGTATCGGCACTTAATGCGATAGATGGAATGCCACGACCTGCTGAAAACTGTACATTGCCAATCGTGCCAGAGTGTACAACGACTTTTCCGACATTTTGGCCTTCATTTGGGCCAGATAAAACTAAGTCTGGTGCTTTACCCCAATGCTTTGGTGCAACCACGTCTAGTCCATAAACGGTTGCCATGACTGGCGTACCATGCGTGTAATTCCAGTCGCCATTGGTATAGCCCGCTTTGGTAAAGGTTCCAGCCGCAGGTGCGCCAATCGGTGCTGCACCATTGTGACAACCGTTTTCAGCCGTAATTTGCTTATCATTATCTGCGTTAATCGTTGTTGAACTGTACATGACAATTGCACCACCACGACCACTTTGTGGTGAACATGGTACAGACACAAGCACGTTATGACCATTTGCTTTTAATTCATCATAGAGTGCTTTGATATTGCTGGTTAGACCGTCATCATTAACCAATAAAATATTTAATGCAAAAGCTTGAGTCGTACACAAAGACAGAATAAGGCCGCCCAATAAACTTTTTTTCATCACTTAACTACCATGTTCTTAAATTTTGATTTGTATAGTAGTTGGGCTATATGTAGGTTTAGTGACTAAGCACTCGTAAAAATCCAAATATTTTTCCATTAAAAATTAAATAATTATATTATAAGTTATTGCTATATTTCTTTTTATCAACTAATTATCAGCCTCATTGTTCATGTTAAGAATGACAAAACCCACTTTCGTGGGCTTCATTAAAAGTATCACCTCAGGCTTTAAATTAAATACGCCCAACTTCTAAGTATGGAATTAGGTTTTTATCAAAATTTGGTCGTGGGTCGCCTTCAAAACTAATAAAGCCATGCATACCCGTTAAACGCTCACCTTTATAAAACTGGTTTAACTGATAACGCGGGTCTTTATGGGAAAGCGTAAAACTCACCACGCCAACACCCTGCTGTTTTGACTTGTTATAGGCATCTTCAAGCATTTTATGATGCAAAGCCAAATCTTCGGGATGGCACATAAGCGTATGTAGCACGTGGTATTGAATAGAATCACCCAGCTTAGGCAAACGCATGCCCTTAGTTATTGGCGTCAAAAAGTTATAAACGGGTCTAAGCACAGCTATGGCCGAGCTGTAATTTAGAATTTTAGTTTGCTTAATACTATGCTGATCCCACAAGCCAAACATACCCACCAGTTTTTCACCCTTAAAGTAAAGTGAAAAGTCCGAGAGTTTTATCCCTGAAAAATACTGATGACCTTGGGCAAGCTCTTCAAAGTTATAGGCAGGTATAAAGTTGTAAAACTCTGCCATGTCGTGAATAAACTGGTTCATGGCTTCCACATGTTTAGCTTCGGCAATACAAGTGTGGATCTCTTGAAGATGACTCTGTTTAGCAGTCTGCTTTAAAAAAGCCGTGATTTTTCTTTTTGCGCCAGTGCTCGTTAGACTGAGTGTCTCGATGAGTCCTTCATCATAATAATCGGGCATTCCCGTTTTGCCCGTTTGTATAGCGGCGCGTGCGGCATGGTTATCATCAAAAATAATCATTTGGCTAAAGTTAGGTGCGTGCATGGTATCTTTCACATGCTTACCTAATACCTTCACCAGTGATTTACCCCGATAGCTATGGTCTACCCGTAAGTCGCCCGCGTAGCGTAAGTTTTGTATGTTTCGGTCGACATAACAAGGACGATAGCCATTGCTATAACAAGCCACTTTCTTTTGGCTTTCGGTATCTTCAATCACAACATGAAGTTTATGCCGATAGACAATGTCGGACGCCTTAAAATAACTCGGTTCACGCTGAAAGCTAATTTGTATACCTTTGGTGGTCATGGGCACCGCAATTAACTCTCGCAAAGCTTCGTCATCTGCCAAAGTCGCTTCACGGGTAATGAGAGTGTTATTCGCAAGTGGTGTATTTGTTTTATTCATTATTCACCTGTTGTGCGGTCTGCATAGGAACCAAACTGTTTAAACGTCCCATTTGGTCGAGTAGCTGATAAACAAACACTACTTCGTCTTGGTCATTTACGGTTTTTTGGGTTTGGGCATCGAGTAGCTTTTGCTCGGTATTGAGCAAATCAAAAGTGGTTTTGGTGCCCACATCAAACTCTTTACGTGTATAAACAAAGGCGGTAGACGCTGCCTCTATGGCATTTGCCAGTGCGTCTTTATTTTGTCGAATAGTTTGAAGCTGCGCATAGGTGGTACGGGTACGTTTATTTAAGTCCAGTTCAAGACTTCGTATTTTCTGATGAGCCAAATCGATATCGGCCTGCGCTTTTTTAACATTGGCCCGATTTAAACCATCGTCATAGAGCGGTACATTGAGCTGCACCCCAACCATATAGTTATTACTTTCAGAACCAATATAACTCGCTTCATCTTGCTTTCCGGCACGGCTGGTCAGCATAACCGTGGGCCAAAGCTCCCGTTTAGTTAAGGCATATTGTTTCTCTGCGGCTTGCATTTCATATTTAGCGCGCATTAAAGCGGGATGGTTCTTGGTTTGCGCCAAAATCTCATCTAGTCCATTCGGTATAGCTGGTAATTGTTTTATTGCAACAAGGTTGTCTGGTGTTGTACCTGTCACTTGGTAAAACTGTGCTTCACTTACAGTCAGGTTAGACTGCGCCTGTGTAATATCGGCTTGGCCTTGGGCGACTTGCGCCAAAACCTGAGCCAAGTCTGCACGGGTAATCATACCAACATCAAAACGGCGCTTTGACTCATATAAAGACCGTTGCAGATTTGCCATGGTCTTTTGTCTAAGTTCTAAAATGGCTTTCTTTTTTAATACGTCGGTATAGACCATCACGGTATTTAAAATGGTTTCCGACCGTTGATCTGACAAGCCTTGGTGTTGGGCAGAAAGCTGACTTTCGGCAATATCTACACCCAAGCGATGCCGCCCAGAGGTATAAATCGGATAATCTGCCTGTAACTGCAAACTTCGTCCTTTACGGTTTCCTTCAGTTGGAAACATGACTTTTGGCGGTGTATCTATTCTTTCATAGTCAAGTTGCCCGACTAAATTGACTTTGAGTCCATCACGCTGTTTGGCCTGCTCAAGCATAGCGGTAGACTGGTTTACACTTAAACGGCTGACTTCAAGCTGGCTTTCATGTCTTAAACTGGCAGACAACGCCTCGTCTAAAGTCATAGCATATGTATTCGACACAACCAACACGCCTAAATACAAGGCGTGTCGAAGTGTTAAAAAACGAGTATTAAAGTGCTTCATCCCTTTCATAGTTGTTCCAAACTATTGAGGGTGACTTTCTTAAGTGGTTCAGGTTTGATATTGCCTTCGATAATGCCATCAAACATGACCAGTTGCTTATAGGCATTCCAGCCATTATTAGCTTGGCGAATTTGCGGCTCATCAAGCTGTCCTAAGTTTCGTGCAAGTTCATAATGGAAGTTTTGACGTAAAATACTGTCGATATATTCATTGTTAATGCTGTGATGAATTTCGCCTTCAAAAAGCACGCAATAAAATGGTTTAACCTGTTGCTCCGTATCAATCGCCAGTAAGGAAATCGCTTTCGACTCGGTTTCATTTAACTGAGACAACAACTGTTGGGCGGTTTCAGGTGCTAACTTTTCACCGACCAGATCTACCCCAAAACGGCGGCCTTGGAACTCAAAACACGGAATTTGCTCTAAAAAGCCAGTCACTTTTAAGCAATCATCCAGACAGTAACGCAGTAAGCCATTACCCGAAGTAATCAGTGGGCTAACCACATCACCTTGTTTAAGCTGCCATGAAGGAACGATTTGACCTTGTTTTTCACCTTCTAAATATTCAAATTCATAGAAGTGGCTTTGGTATGCGAGTGGGTATTGGTCGTTATAGGGAATGGTCACTACACCTTCGGTTGCCCATAACCCTTTGCCTTCAAACTGAACACTGGGCAGTTTCTCTTTTAATTTTTCGGCCCAAGCTTTTGAACCTGCGGTATCCCAACTCGAAACCAGACTTAACTTTGGCCAGAGCTTTTTAAAGTCGATCTGTGCGCCACTTGAACTTGCAATTAAAGCTTGAGCACTTTCAGGGCTATGCGGTGCAGTCACTTCTTTTAATGAAGCCTGACGGTTGCCCCATTTACCACTTTGTAAAACTTCAACCACATCTTTTTGCAATGCCTCTAAACGTTCAAGTAATTGCAGCGCAAACGTTGGGCTCCATACCGAAATCATGGCTAAGTTACGGTTTGCGACCAAATAACAAATGGTGGCAAACAGTGCATCGTCCGCGTTGGCTGCAAAGGCAACGTTACTTGGAACCGCTTGGGTAAACTTGGACAATATACGTTTACCTACACCAAGTAGCGCACTGTCATCATTTAAGTTTTTATCTTTTAAAACTTCACGCTGACTTTCAGGCAACCATGACACCGACCAGTAATGTGTACCCGAACTCAACTGTGGGCATTTACGGTATAAACTTGCCATCCACGGCGCAATCGCATGGTCAAGTTCATCTAAAAACAGCTTGGTGTATGGAATAAACTTAATTTGTTCGCTCGAACCACTGGTCGGCTGAAAGCGAACCAGTTTACTACTCGAGAGTGAAAGCTTTTGTTCACGGTAACGCTGAATGTCTTCTCGCCAAGCGCTATAGCGAGTGGCAGGAAATGCTTTTACAAACTGCTCATAATTTTGAACCTTTTTATCTTTGGCAAAGGTCGAGGTCTGTAATATCGAATGCAAAATTTGACGTTGTGTGGTCTCTAGGGCATTAAACTGCTTTTGGAAATTACGGTCAGATGCATCACACCATTTTTTTAAAATAAGATGCGAGCCGAGAGTCAGCCATTCATTAGATTTCATTGGATAGCCTCTCTACGTTTTGTTTTATGAGTTACACGGGCTTCAAACTTTCCTTTACTGGTCGGCTTAGTCATCAGCTTTACGGGGAAACGGGCAATATCTTTCCAGCCAAGACGACCAATACACGGCAGTTCTGTACCGGCTTTCCAAGTTGGATTTTTCTGTTCAAAGAAATGAATATTTGGGTTCTTTTCTCTCATTTCGGCAGTAATCGGTGCGACTTCGCCTTTTAGTGGTTGATAGTCATCACCAAAGTTGAGTAAGCCTGCTTCACGGTCGTAATATTCACCAAAGAATTTTTCACAGTAGTGCTCAACCACTTCCGAAAGGTGTTGGTTTTCATCTTTAATGTTTGGGTAATACACATAATAGTTATTGGCAAGTAATAGATAGGTCTTATAGCCTTTAGAAATGAGGAGCCAATAAAGTTCGTTAAAAGGATATTTAATGCGAAGTTTAATCATGAGTTTAAGCATGGTGCTTTGTAAGCTACGCGTGCCCCAGAACTTCTTCAAAATAACAGTATCACCGCTAAAGAGTACGGTGTAGTCTTTACCGTTTAAATAAAAGTGCTGCACAACAACCGTCGAGAAACCGACTATTTCGTCTGTTTCAGAGTCAAAAATTAAAATCGCACCGCTTTTATTTTCAAAATCATCTACAAAAATAGAAAATCTGGTATTTTCATAATACTGTTCGTAAATGGAATACATCACTTTTAGTCGATCAGTATCAATTTGCTCTTTTTCAAAATATTGCCCATAAGTTGCATTTTTCAGGTTCAATTTTGAAATCAGTTTATATGTTGTATTAATCATAATACTTTAATCTCCCACATTCAGATCTGTGAGTTCCACTCGCTCATACGGCGATATTAGAAACTCGTATAAATGTTCTTTTTCTATGAAGGGATACGTTTTGATATGCCCTATTGTTTTTCATTCTTTAAAAGCTGCCCTCTACTGCTAAAACCTTACATATTCATTTTCTTCCCCCTATCCATAAAGATGGTTAAAAAGGCGGTCACAAACATGATGATTGCGAGCATGCGTAATAAATCATTGAAGCTAGATGTCAGTGCTTGAAAGTGAATGTCGCGGTAAATCACACTTATCGCGATTTGCTGAGCATTTGCACCGACTTCCTGATATTGCGCCGTGAGCTGGTTAAGCCTTTCTGTAAATATCCAGTTTTGCGGTGTCATCGACTGATTAATCTGAGTGACGTGCATGGCTGTTAGCCAGTCTAAGGATGAGTTGATAAGTGCCAGTCCAACCGCGCCGCCAATATTGCGCATGAGGTTATAAATACCGCTGGCATCGGCCACTTTGCTGAGTGGCAAGGTGCTCATAGCCAAATGTGACACCACAATCAGGCAAATCATAAGACCAATACCGCGGTAAATTTGCGGCCAAAACATAAAGTCATAATCGCTATGAATGCTGAGGTGCGAATTGAGCCATACACCAAAACCAGCCAGAACCATTCCAACAAATACGGTTTTGCGGGTATCGAAGTTAGGAATAAGCCACGCAAGAAACGGTGCAAAGCAGAACATGACAATGCCTGTCACCATCATGACGTGACCAATCTGGCTACTATTCATTTCACGGACTTGCCCAAGAAACACAGGAATCATGTAACCCAAGCCATACAGCGCCATGCCAATCACAAACGTTGTAATAGCACTCAAAGTAAAGTTTTTATTTTTAAATACCGATAAATCGAGCAAAGGCTTAGGCTGGGTAAAACTTCTAGAGAAGAAAATCATGCCGCCTATTAGGCAGACCATAAAAGCAATACGAACGCCTGTGTCGGCAAGCCAGTCATGTCGTGCGCCTTCATCGAGGAAATATTCAAGCCCACCCAAAAACATCGCCATACCCACCAGACTGAGCCAGTCCATGCTTTTGATGAGTGAATAATTGGCACGGTCGATATTTGGACCTGAGTAAATAACTGTGGCAATGATAATGCCTGGAATAATATTGATCAGGAACATCCAGTGCCATGAGAAATTATTGGTAAGCCAACCACCAATGGTGGGGCCAATTGCTGGGCCTAATGTACTGATCATGCCAAACATGACCAAAGGCAATGAACGTTTTGGTTCTGGAAACAGTAAATACAACGCCGTCATGGAAGTCGGAATCATGCCGCCGCCCATAAAGCCTTGAATACCACGGAACACCAGTAAACTTTCCAAGTTCCATGACAAAGCACAAAGTAAAGAACTCACCGTAAACCCAATTGCACACATGGTGTAATACACCCGTGTTGAAAGCACCCGCGAGACAATACTCGACATTGGAATTGCAATAATTTCGGCAATTAAATAAACCGTTTGTACCCAAGTGACTTCATAACGACTTGCACTCATACCAGCTTGAACTTCGTTTAGAGAACTCGCCACAATCTGAATATCAAGAATTGCCATGAAGTTGCCAAAAATCATGGCAGCAAAAATTGCCCATGCAGTTTTTGCAGGAAACCTCCACTCGGCTTCAACATGCTTATTCATTTTCTTATTACCTAAAATTTTTTTATTAAGTTCTTAGGTCAACGGTGGCACTCACCGACATTCCAGGTTTAATCAAATCAATATGTGGGCTTGAATCTATGGCAATACGTACAGGAATACGCTGTACAACCTTGTTAAAGTTACCCGTTGCATTATCTGGTGGCATGAGTGAAAAAGTTGCGCCTGAAGCTGGTGAAAAACTCTCAATTTTTCCGGTATAGGTAAGGCTCGGATAGGCATCAATTTTTAACTTCACTTTTTGACCGATATGCATTTTTTCAATTTGGGTTTCTTTGAAGTTCGCTTGTACATACAAACTATTTTCAGGAATGATCGCCATTAAGCGGGTTTGTGGAGAAACGCGTGAACCTTTTTGAATTGCAAGGCTACCGATCTTACCCGAAACAGGACTGACCACTTTTGATGAAGCTAAATCAACCTGATACAGGTTTAAATTCGCATTGGCACTTTGAATATCTGCCAAAAGCTGCGCTCGACTGGCTTGTAAGCTCCCCAACTGAGCTTCTGCTGCATTTACGGCGGCTTGTGCTTTGCTGAGCTGTGCTTGAGCTGTTAAATATTGAGACTGGATCCCTTCAAAATTTTGTCGGGTAATCACGCCATCTTTTAATAAATCTTGATAGCGCTCATATTCTTTTTTCAAACGAGATAGGTCGGCTTGTGCTGCCACTACACCACTATTTGCTTCAGTAATTGACGACTTGGCAGACTTTTCATTTTGTTGTTGTACGCCCAGTGCGGCTTCTTTTAAGCTGACCACAGAACGGGCTTGGTCATAACGAGCTTGATAGTCACGATGGTCTAATACCGCTAAAGTTTCCCCTTTTTTTACCACCTGATTATCGTTAATTAATAACTCCATCACTTCGCCTGAAATTTTTGGCATGACCCAAGTCACATCGGCTTGCACATAAGCATTATCAGTAGATTGATAGAATCGGTATACCAAAAAATAATATACGATACCGGCAACTAAAAATAACAGCAGGACACTAAAAACACCCCAAGTTATTTTCTTTCGACTTTGGAAATTAGTATCAGTTTCTAGCTGAGCTACGTTATCCATATTCATTCCGCTTATTTGTAATATTCGATTTTTTATTTAAGCCAATAAAATTATTGGTTTCTTTTTTACGTAACTTTTCACTTGGTTTTATTCAATGAATCGTGACAGCGTAAAGTTTGGTGCAAATTATGGTTCTGAAGTTAATTAAATATCATTGACTTCTTTGCCATATATTTTTTCTATTTATGTCAATAAAGCATATTATATAAACTATGTTTAAAAATTATGTAATTCGAACTAGTGTAGATTTCTCGTAATAAATCCATCTAAAAATTCAATACAAGCTATTGTTAATAAACCCTTTAATTTTTATTTAAGCTTCAATAAAACTCCTTTAATAAAAGCAATATATTGCAGAAATATTAAGAATAAATTTTATTATGTAATATTTAAGTATTATTAATTAAAATAATATGTAATTTAAAAATGAGTTAACAATAAAAATTGTTATACTTATAAAAATAGAATATATATGATTTATAAATATTATATTTTATAAAATTAACAACAACAAACTGACAAAATATTAAATCTAACAAGCAATGATTGCTTAATAAATAAGCCATTATAACAAGTAAAATGGCTTATAATTTTTTGGATAAAAAACAGTCTTAAAATAAATTTAGACCTATTATTAAAAGACAAACAAAGCTTTAAAAATAGTGATTTAAGAGGTTTTGTCTATTGATTTAAAACCTTAAAAATTTCTTCTAAAGTTATTCCAATCGCAAGCAATTCACTATCTTGATGAGCTAAGCCATCTATTTCAAATCCGATTGGCAGTTTTGATTTCGCGCCCTTTCCAATAGGTAAACTCAGGCCCGGTATTCCAATATTACTGCCGGGGTCTGTATTTCGCATGAGTGTCTGGAAAGTTTCAATTGAATAGACTTCTTCGTTTGCTAGTGGTGCAACAATCGGTGATGTCGGAAATAATAAAGCATGTAAATTATGCGCTTTAAATGTGTTTTGGTAGAGTTCAAGCAATTGTGGACGAGCTTCACTAATCGCTTTTTCATACAAAGGTAAAACAGGAACAAATTGACCAGTCTGATCTAAAGTTAACTCAGGAAGAATATTCAGTCTAAAAATTGCCTGTACATCTGGGCTTGAGATCTGATCGACTACAGCCTCTATGGTCAAATTTACATGATGATCTTTCAAATATTGAATCAGGTCATACTTGCCTTCATAGATAGCCACAGGAAATGAAATAGCTTGATTGAGTTGTTCTAAATTTGGCATATCGACTGGAATAATTTCGACTCCTGCACTTTTTAAAAGCTCAAGCGCAATATGAGCCTGTTTATGAACGTCTTCATCTAAATGATTCCAAAAATATGAATTGATACCGAGTCGAATTTGATGAGGCTCTAATGGTTCTTTCTTTGGCTCTTGAGTGATGAGTTCATCAACTAAGATAATGTCAGATACGGTATGTGCAATAGGTCCAGCGGTATCTCGAGTATGTGAAATCGGGGTAATACCTTCTTGTGAATATCGTCCTACCGTAGGACGAAAGCCGACACAGCCATTTAAGGCACTTGGCAGACGAATAGAAGCGCCTGTGTCTGTACCCATAGCAATCGGAACCATGCCCGCTGCAACAGCTACCGCACTACCCGAAGAAGACCCACCAGCAATATGTGACGGGTTTACAGCATTTCGTGTACCCACAACGCTCTCTATATGCATGGCAGTATTATAACCGGTTACCCCAAAGGCTAATTCGTGCATATTGACTTTACCAACAATGATTGCACCTTGATCAATGAGTTTTTGAATAACGGGCGCAGAAGTTTGAGGTCTAAATTGAGCCAAAGCTGGCGTACCTGCACTATTTGGAAAACCTGCAACATGAATATTATCTTTAACCGCAATTAAAATACCCATCAAAGCTGGACATGGTTTTCCACTCAGTAGGTATTCATCCCAATATTGAGCTTGCTGAATTGCTGAAGCTTTATCTGTGCTAATAAAAGCATTTAAGGATTGCTGTTTTTCAATCGTATCGAAGTAATGATGCACAAGCTCTTCACAAGATACTTTTCTTTCATGAATGAGTTTAGTAATGATATCTACTGAAGCGTTTGATAAACCCTGTGATTCGATCCAATTATTTTTTTCATTTGTATTTAACATAGTAACTTAGAATCCATTTAAGTTGTAATTTTAGGAACTTAGTATAAATTGCTCATTCATTCGCATCCTCAAAATTGAGGATTGCTTAAACTTTAATGCCGAATGAGCAAGGCCATTTCAGTGCGATTATTGCAGCCGATTTTTCTCATAGAATTGTTCAGATGAGTCCTTAATGTAGTAAAGCTAATTTCCAGTAAATTTGCCACGAGTTTATCACTTAAACCTTTAGAGACTAAATGAACCACTTCTTGCTCACGCGAAGTTAAACCGTATTGGGTTGATAAATCTGCTGGTAAAGCTTGGGTAAAATAAGGTTCAAGTAAGTTTAATATTCTTTTTTCACGTTCACTAAACATATCGGCGTCTTTCGCACGCCAAATGCGTAAATCACCAATATCCATACCATTTCGGACAAAATAAATATTTATGCCGTGATATAAGCCATAGGCTCTCAAAAACTCATTGTAATATGGTGTTTTTTTAAGGTTAGCAAGAGGCATAACTTCATTTACAAATGTTGGTTTCTGACGTTTGCGAAGCTGTGCCGTAATCGGATCATCAAATTGCCAAATGCTCTCATAATCCTCCATCGCTTTTGGGTCGATTTTCCATATTACGCCTTCTCTCGATAAGTTATTGGTTGAATCCCAAATGTAAGATGCCGCGAAATCAGCCCGTAATAAGATGGCAATATCAGCAAGGATATTTTCACGTAAATTGTAGTGCCCTTTCCCTGAGCCAAGTTTCCATAATATTTCAGAAAACAATGTAAACTCAGATGGACTGAAATCCTTTTCTAAAAGTGCGGTCATCGTTTACCTATATAACGAAATCCATCGAATTTTAAGAAGATCGGTTAAGCGCTTCCTTTGAGCTTAGTACCAATCTCATTCTTTTCTATAACACATCTATTTTTTGATTTGATAAGTATGAGATGTTGTAATTTTCATGTAAATAGTCATCTAGACATTACATTTGTTGGGGTCATTTTTGTACTGGTGTTTGATAAGAATTACAAAAGTATAAAAATATTGATTTTCAAGTGTTGTAGTTGTTTATAGCATTAAAAAGCCCTCATTAGAGGGCTTTTTAAGTAGCCTTTAATGATTTTTCAAAAAAAATTAGAACCGATACCCTATCCCTAAATAAGTAATAAGCGGATCAATATCAACTTTTGTTGTAGCGTGTATCAGTCGATTTCCTGTAGTTTGATTGACTACATCAATTTCGGCTTTATTATTCAACTTTGCATATGAGACTGAAGCAACTGTATACCATGAATCATTAAAATCATAGGTAAAACCAGCCGTAAAAATTGGGGCTATTGCATCATCCGTATCAACATTCACCACTATATTGCCACTAGATTCTTTTCGGTCTAAAGCTGCTCCTGCTTTGCCATCTAAAACATTCTGGATCATATGACCTGCGGAGACTAAATCAGAACGAATTCCATCGTTGAGTTTAATATCATTAAAATGGGCATACATTATGCCTGCTCCAATATAAGGTCTAAACTTATTTACCCCACTTTTTCCAAACTGGTATTGTGCTTCTATAGTTGGCGTCCATGCCCGAATAGTTGCAGCTTTAGATTTATTTCCTAGGTTAGTAATTGGAATTGCTTGACCTAAGGTAAAACCGTCAGGGAAAAGATATTTCACTAAGTCGTTAGGAGACATTGCAACTCCGCTTAACGGCGCTAAGATTTCTCCTTTTCCTTTAATATCAACTTTGGGTGGAATTCCGCCAATAAATTGTAAGGACACGTTATCATTCAAATAATAGTTAAATGTTAAACCTAATGTGTCTACATCATCAACTTCTAGTCCCGCATCTTGCTGCTGCCAGCTACTTAATCCCTCAATTCGAGCTGTACCAGCAACTTCAGATAAAACATTTCCCTTACCGTCTGTAAGTTGATTTTGGATATCGGGTTGGGCTAAAAACTCAGTAAGAGTTTCTTTTAAATTCCAAACCTCTCCTCCCATATCAGTCATAGTGGCATTCGGATCAATTGAGTTTAAAAAACTAGTTGTCGAAATAGTTCCTACTTTAGCAACAGTACCATTTTTAACGCTTGTATTAATGTTAAATGGATTTGCGTTACCTTGTGGCATGACATGTAGCCAACCAGCAGATACAGAGAATCTTTTAAACTCCTCTGCATAACTCATGCTTGTTGTTAATCCTAATGAAATAGCTACAGCTGTTTTTATTACCTTTTTTTTCATTTTTATTCCATCCTAGAAATACCTATTGCTGATTTGCAATAGTTTTCTGAATATAACCATAAATATATTTTTATCAAACATTAAAATTTACTTACTGATAAGTGGTGATAAATTAACCAAATTCTGTGATCTAATTATCAAAATAAATATTTTTACGACGTAGGAGATTAAAAATTTATAGCTATATAATTTGATATGCTGTCTAAAAATTAGATACAAGCATATTTTACTAACGATATTCGCCTGCAAGACCAGACATTTTTAAAAACGAATGCAAAAGTTACTCCCTGAAATCCACCCAATAGAAGATAGGGGCAAGTGTAAAATGCTTCAAATGAATGTATATCTAACTGCACTGATATATGGCCAAGCCTTTGATCTAATGCTAATTTACAGCACACTGTACGCAGATACTTACTCGAATATTATTTTTAATCGTGTGTGCTTGCATCCTGATAGCAAAATGGAAAGTATTACTAAAAGTTTCGTGTTACTCATCGTTAAAGTAATTAAGTAGTTCGGACTTGAATATAGTGTTATAAGGTCATATTGCCAGTTAGGGTTTCTCGTTTAAAAGCATGAATGGGCTAACTGGCAACCCAACTACTACATTGTAGATCTGCTTAATGACCTGCTTCTTATTGTGATCATTTTTACACATATCTCTTCAGGGCAGGTCGCCATTTAAATTACTACTCGATTAGCAATCATATAATTTATAAGAAATTTTAACGAGAGTTTAATTTTTGGCGGTTCATTTTTTGAGGTACACTTATTTTTCCAATAAAGTTCGTTAACCATAAAATACATTCATCACGATGCTCAAAATGAGGAATCAAACTTAAATCTACTTTTACGTCTCTATCTGCTAAAGGCATACTCAAACAATATTCAAAATCAATGGAAGAATATTTTAACTTTAATTTTTTTTCTTCAGCTTGTTTCGTAATTTCAGTCATTAAACGGTTTAAGTTAACAACCAAATTATTAGAAATTTGATTTTTTTCGTATACCTGTTCATATACACTTTCTGCGACATCTACGTACTTTATAAGTTCTGCATTTTCATTCATCACTTTAAATTTCCTTTTTTTTAAATTATCTGCAGAAAAGTGTTTAATTGCGTTAAGTGGACCCAACCTTATGTAAATATCGTATAGTTTAATTTACCAAAAATTATACTTAAGTGTTTGTTATATATAAACTTGACATTACTAAAAATACATTTTAATACATTTAAATTTTCTAAAGAAAACTTTTAGTAAATTTAAAAAGAAAGATGGCTCGTAGATAAACTAAAAAACCGCCCCAATAGGCGGTCGCTAGAATATCAGCAGTATATAGAAGTTAGCTTCACGCATACTTCTATATTCTTCTCACGAAGATATTTTTGTTTTTTTAAGGTAATCTTCTGATTTAAAATAATTTATTATCATTTCTACATTTTCTTCTTTTTCAGGTGTTGGAGATACTGGAATAATTTCCTTTGTAAATGCATAGTCTTTAGGAATCATTTGAGAAATAGGTGGAAGTTTAGGTTTTCCGCCTGTCGTAATTTTTTCAATAAATCCTGCTAACCATAATATAAACTCATCCCCATTTTTATAATTAGGCATAAGGGATAAATCTATTTTAACGGTACAATCTGCTAGTGGCTTTGTAAGACACTCTTCAAAATTAATATAATTATGTATTAGTTGAAATTCAGTTCCTTTGATAGCTTGACGTATCAACCCAATAAGACAGTTCAAGTTTTCAATCGTGTCTTCCGTAAATAAGTTCTCATTTTTTATTTTTTTATATACCGTATCTGCGATAGCTAAATACCTAGGCATTCGTATCTCTCCTTATAATTATACAATTATTGAGCCAACTTATGAAAAAGCTGCTCTTTATGGAATTATGATAAATTTAGAGTTAAGAAAAGAAACAAAATTTGTTTTGAACGTTAATATTGTGTTGGTTTAGTAAGGCACACTATAAATACCCTTAAAAAAACTATGGTTTTGATAACTTATCCGTAAAATTTACGGTTAAATTGATAGTAAAGGAAATATTTACTTTCAACTTAATTTTATCTGTGCGGTAATTTTTCCTACTGTATTTAGCAATATTCTAAAAAACCTTTGTTTAGCTTCCTTATTGGTAAAATAGATGATGCAAAATCAACCATATCTTTCCCTATTTCATTTTTCACAAATCTTTCCCATTAAAAAACCCACCGAAGTGGGTCATTTGTAATCTATATAGTAGCTGTTGCCATCGGAGCTGTTGAAAACCATATTTAAGGTAGGATAAATCAATTCACCTTTTAACAAAATATATTCAACCTTGGCTCTCTGTAATCTAGATGAGTGATTGATTCTATTAGTATTTACCTCTGTATAGTTTGCCTGTGCTCTTATTTCTTTTCCTTGGTAATCAATAATTGTAATGTCTTTTAGCATTAATATGCTCCAATTTAATCACACATAGTATGCTTAACGAAATTTTTATACTATCAATATTTTGTAGGTAAATATTTTAGATTAATTTTTTAAATTTAATCATCTAGTACATGGTGAAAATTTATATATGTGTGTTTTATGTACCCCCACTTAAAACTTAGATTGGATAATTCCGGGTTTTAAAGGATAGAACTCAACAGGTTATATATAATTGATTTTATTTATGAAACATATCGTCGAAATAAAGCTCATTTGTAGGACATATCAACACATATAAGTCTCAAAACTACCGCAATGTAAAGGTGTTTAAAGCGTACTATGAACTTTCCCTATTGAAGATAAGAAGATAAAAATGTCAGGTTTTAAAAGTTTTTCTCAAAATACAACTAACCAAGCTAATATCATTAAAGCTCAAATGAACAAGCATTCGGCAGTAACGCCGCCTACTGAAACTCAACCACCGCAAGTTCCTGGCACTGTAAAAGATCTGCCTGAGAATAATGATCAACCTGATCCTAATAACAAATAATTTCTTATTAGCAGTGCGTTAAGTTGCTTTTAAGGCCTTGCTACTATCAAAAAATAAATTAGTGCACTGATTTATTATACTATTAATTACTTTTATCAATTTAATTTGTTTAGTTATTTAAGAAATTGTAGCCATCCATTCCAGAAAATTGATATGACTAGTCTCTCAGATATGAGGGGCTTTTTTAATTGTGTATCCACTTAACCTGTACTTACCCCTATAAAAAAGAGCACCTAAGTGCTCTCTCATCTTTATTGATTTTTATATAAGGCAAAATTTATTGCCCGGTCGTACGCATGTTCTTGTAGTTCAGTATATACATAGAAATACTGTGCTGACTTGGTAGCAGGGTTAATAAGTTTCATAGCTTGATAACTATGAGTATTTAAATCATGAGGATCAACATCAAAAGCATCTAATTGCTGCTCTCTCCATTCTCCACTTAGAACACCACCTACACACAGCCATTTCGTTGTGTTGTCTGACATATATAAACCTTATTTTTGGAGGTGTTCACATACCTTAGCACGACGTTCATTAATCAGTATTAATATTTTATTGCCAAAATGGAAAAGCCCCGCCAATAATCGATATTTAACGGGGCTTCCTGTGCCGTAATACGTCCGACAAATGATAAAACTAGTTTTTCGGTACTCTTAAGATATCCAATACTAATTTTGACATATCGTGTAGATCTGAACCGACTGGTAACCAAAATTGGTAAATGAGGTTATTACGGTTGTAAATCTGTTTGTAGTACTCTGTTTTGAATGATGGATCAATATCAGAAGCTTTTAGTAATCTGCCTTCTTTTTCAATCACTTGCCCATCTAATTCACCGCCTACACAGATATTCATTTTAATTACCAGTTTTTAGGTTGACTGGACTTTAACATAAAAAATTTAATAAAAATGACTTTATTGAGCCTGAACGAAATTAAGTTCTTTAATTTCCACACCCTTTACTTTTCTAGATTTTTCAATTGCTTTTAGCAATTGGCTTAATAAAAAAAGTTTCATGCTTAATAAGTGAAATTATCCTATAAGATATAATTTACAGCTAACAGTAAAATATATATCTAATTAATTTATCCACCGCTTTTTAAATTTGAACTATCGCTGTGCTTAAAGTGGAATACAAAACTTAAACCTCAGTCCCTAAATACCAATTTTTCCAAGAACTGGTTCCCCTAGTTTCAATAGGCACAGTTGGAATTAATTTCTCTTTTAGTATTTCAGTTTGTGCAACTGCTTTAGCAAGCCTTGCTTTAACTGAATGAATACACTCACGGTCACCAAATTCGCAGCGGTCTAAAGTTGTTCCGCCGCAAGGCCCGTTGGCTAAACCTTTTGGACATGTTTCAGGGCAAATATATAAAGTATCGCTTAGGCGACACTGACCACAGCTTTCACAGCCCACTAAGCTATGTTTACTGAGCACTTCGGTTTTAATTAATACCTTAGCAACTAAGGAATTTTCCCAAAAAGATGCTTTAAAAATAAAACGTCCAAGCCCCTTGGCAATTTTTGATCCAAACATTGCTTCATGCATAACATGTAGCTGGCGATATTTAATTAATTGTTTAGATGATGGCTGACGCGAAAAATGAGAAATTTCAGGCGAAAACTCTTTGCCTGTCGTGACTTGCCAAAGTGAATTCCAAAGCTCTTTTAAGGCCTTAAGGTTAAGATGTCTGTATTGCTCGATGTAGCTTTCAAGCAGCATTTGCTCTTCTGGTTTATGGCAGGCAGATAAGTGAATTCCTGCAAACCCCAAGTGTTTACATATTAAAATTTGCAAAGCACAACGTAAATAAACACGGTCAGTGTGCCCTGCCTGTTTTTCTTCTGCCAAGACTTTTAGAATGTGTGGAGTAATTACAATACCCGCAACCTTATGCTTCACCATAAAATTAGCACGGCCCAAAGTCAGTGGCATTACACAAGCCAGTATTTGCTGCGAATAATTGTTCTTGATTAAAAATGCTTTGGCTTGTTTTAAAGCTTCAATGTCATAGCCCAATTGGGTAATGATAAAGTCAGCGCCTGCTTTAATTTTCTTATGTAGTTTTAAATACTGTGCATCACGCTCAGCTTCAACATATTTAAATGGGTTAAAAGCCACCCCAATACGAAACCCGCCATGTTGCTTGGCAGCCATTACGGCGTTTACTGACTCTAGGTATCGGCTACGAGGCTGTCCATCTCGACCATTATGATGCTCTTTAAGTTTGTCGCCTGTAAGCAATAACAAGTTTTGAATATTGGCTGTTTGAGCTTGCTCTAAAAAATGCTCAAAGTCTTGTATGTCTCGGGCCTTACCTGAAAAGTGTAAAACTTTCTCTATTGAGTCAGGGTAGCTTTTGCTGGCTTCAAGCGGCGCAATATCATGATCTGAATGTACGCGATCTGCCAATGTCATTGCAGCCGGATATCCTGCAAACTCATGTTTCACAGGATAAATTTCATGCAGTGAAGTGAGGTACTCCACCAACACAAAAAACTGGTTTTGCTGGAAGCAGGGAGAAACGTGTGACATAGGCAAAGCGCTGATCAAAACATGAAATCAATCATAAGCGCGGCATTATAAATCAAAGCGCATCAAGATGCGCTAGTCAGAAAGCTCATTGTTTTGCTTGTCTTCACCCTCTTTATTTCGAGGTAATTCGAGTGAGCGAGGAAATATAAAATCAAAAGAATCGAGTGCGTAGCGGTAAAGCTGAGCTGGCCGTTTGCCCACAATTTTACTGTGGTTGGTTTCTTCAACTGCACCTGCTTCTATCATACGGCGTCTAAACGCTTTTTTATCTAAGGATTGCCCAAGAATAATTTCATAAATGGTTTGTAGCTCGGTCAGTGTAAATAACTCGGGCATGAGACTGGCTGGCAATGCGGTATAGCGGGTTTTATTGGTTAAACGCTCTAAAGCTAATCTGAGCAATTCATTATGATCAAACGCCAATACTAAATCTTGTGCTTTTGTCACTGGCACCCATTCGCTGTACTCAGCCAAAGCTTGGTGTTCGTAAGCATTAAAATCAATTAAAGCAAAATACAAAATCGTCACTGCCCAGCCACGCGGGTCACGTTTGGCATTACCCACAGAAGCAACTTGTTCCAAGTAAGGTGAAGCAATCCCTGTTTTTTCAACCAGCTTACGATATGCGGTGGCCATCAAATCTTGATCGTGCTTTAAATCGGCAAAACCACCCGGTAAAGCCCATTGGTCTTTGGCTGGAAAGTTGGGTCGCTTAATGAGTAATACCTGTAACTGACCATTAAATACCGAGAAAATAGCCATATCGACCGTGAGTAAAGGTGCGTCATAATCTCGGCGATCATAACTGGCAAGGAATTCTTGTTCAGTTTGAATAGTCACGTTCAACCTCTCGATAAAAACGATGAGCCGATACACATGCAACGGCTCATCTAAACTCAGTTATGCGATGGATAAACGCTCACGTATTTGATCCAAAGTACACTCATATTGAAGTTTACCATTTTCAAAGACAGTTTTTAGTGCTCCGCCTTGTTCTTGTTCGGCTGTTTGCTCATCAAATAAAGTAAAGCCATTTTCGCTTTCTTCAATGCGTAACAGACCTTTCGCAGATTTTTTTACACCTGAGTCAGTAATCGGGTCTTTGAATAGTTCGCGTCCTACACCATTTACTTGCCCCCAAGTTGCTTTCACAGCAAACCCAAAGGTATCGCGAGTTAAGTAGTTATAGGTAAAGCTACCGATCCCAAACACCAAATTGTTTGAAGCAAAACCTTTGGCTTCAAGCCCTTCTAAAATACGCTGTGCACGGTCTAGGGTAATTGAGTCACCATAAATTAAACCGACACGTTCATTGAGTACTTTATAGCCTTGGTCAGTTGTTGTACCACCAAACACTTCCCATAAACATTCTACCGCGCCTTTATATGCTGGGCTGCCGACTTCGGCGTCTGGGTCACCACAAATAATTTTAACTGGGTCACCAGAGTCTGGACGGAAAACCAATTTCGCCAAACCTAAAGCATTGGGTTGTCTTGCCAGAATTTCAGATTTTAAAGCCACCGTAAATTCTGTAATCACTCGCCAAAAATCCCAAGTATCAGACACAATACTGACAACACCCGACGGATAAAGCTCGCAAATTAAACGCTTAAATGTGTCTAGCTCACTGTTTTCTGTACCCATACACATCACACTGTGTTCGGTCGCTGGTACAGAAACCCCAATCACACCTGTTGCATTGTAATATTCTTCTGCATAGTCAATTGAAGCAACCGAATCTGTTCCAATAAAACTGGTTAAGTGTCCCACACCCGATTGTGCCGCATCATAAATTCCACTCATGCCACGGCTACTAAAATCGTGTCCTTGCACAGGTACAAAATCGAGTGGTGCGCCAGTTTTTACGGCATATTGCGTTAATAAACGTTTGTACTCGTAGGCAATCGTTGCTGTAGTGCAGCTTTTCCAAAGCTCAGCACTTAAAACCGTTTCAATATAGTTAGTTAACCAAAAGAAACGCGGGTCGGTATTAATGACGGTAAGCACAGGTACACGCATATTGACACGACTACCTTCCGACAAGGCTTTAATGCGTAAAGGTAAATAGCCCAAGTCGTGTAATGCTTCAATGTGATCGACTGGTACAGCACCTTCACCTAATGAACTATCCATACGGCGTTTATAAGCAGCCACGACTTTGTCTTTAGGTTGTTTGAAAAAGCCTTCATTCCATGTATCGATTAAAAAGTGTTTGATAAAACCCTGAAGTCCAAAGAACACAACTTTATCATCGAAGTCAGGCAACATTTTAGCAAGTCGAGATGAACGCGGCGTAAAGTTGGCGTATACATACTCTGTACCTGCTGGATACTGACGTCTGTGATCAGCTTTATAAAAATCGATAGCGTTTAATGGATTAAGTTTAATAGTCATCTTTATTCTCTTTATTTTGCTGCAAAAGCAATTACTGAAATTTTGTCTGATGGTTGTTGAGGAAAGCTGTCTGAGGTAAACAGTTGGTCAAGCAATCCATCAAAAACCTCTATTCCTTTACTAAAAATACCGTGTGTCACATATAGAACGACCTTATGGCAATTGAGGCGACGGAGTTCTTTGGCAATACCAATAAAGGTTGCACCGCCGTCACAAATGTCATCGGTAATGACCGCTGTTAGGCCTGATAAGTCAGTCGCATGTACATGTGTACCCAAAATTTTGCCAGTCACTGGATCACGTTTTTTATCACACTGAACAATAGTGATAGATTGTTTGCGCTCAGAATTAAAAGCATCTGCAACCATTTGTGTACGTGCTTTCGCGCCTTTGTCTGGGCAAATCAGTACTGTTTTTTCATCTTTTAATAATGTACTTAGCGCTTCACTCTTTTCGATGATGTCGACTGAACTGATATTTACAACTTCACTAAAAGAAGTATTGGCAGCAAGTAAGGCTGTAGTGACTTCACTATGGCAGTCCCAAACAGTCACTTTGCCTTGTTTGCCTGCTTTTTTGTCTGCATTAATGTTGAGTAACTTAGTCATCACATCAAGCGAGAACGCTTGGCCTACTGCACAAATACGGTCCTGACGTGCATATGGAAAATACGGAACTTCTAGGTCAATGGTTAAACCTTGAGTCAGCAATATATTTTCAAGTAGTAAATAGTCCATCAGATCGTGACTTGAGGCCATCTTTGCACGGACCAATACCTTGCCAGATAGTGAACCTAAGGTTGTCTCATCAATTTGAACATGACGCTCGCCACCAGAAAACTGCGTGAATTTCACTGGAATTTCATTTCTTGCCGCATCTAAAAGCTGGATAGCCATATCATCCTCTTTTTGTCTGATGACCTTCGATAAATATATAGTGGCATAAAGCCACTATATATTTCAAGTCTATTTTTCAAACTTTTTTCAAAGCCCTTTAAGACATAAATTTTGCAGTTTTAGAGCATTTAGAGATTTGTTATTTAAGAAAAATTATTCTTCAAACAATTGAAATAAAAAATTAATTTACAAAAAGCATGACTATTAGAACTATTATTAAAAGTAGCGGATAGAACTTTGCACGCAATAAATCAGGTAGTTTTGAAATAAATTTTTCTGAAAAATATAGCCCGATCCATGTCCCTGCAACCAAGAATAAAGCGGCTTCAAACCAGATCAAACCGATAAATCCACTAGGTGCCCATGTAGATTGCCAAATTGACAATACACAGTAAGTAAACGTTGCAGTTAAAGACAGAGGCAGTGTGAGAATATTTGCAATAGCCGCGGCCTCTGCCATAGAACTACCCCGCCGCCGTAATAAAGGAACCGTCATTACACTTCCTCCAATACCTAAAAGTGCTGCAACCCAACCAATAATGCCCCCTTTAATGAGGTCACTGTTTTGACCATAGTGTTGCTTTTGCCTTGAGGTCACTATAAACCCTGGTCGGTAATAACAATCTAGAATGGTTATGAACACATAGCCCATAAATATCCAGCGAAGCCAATTTCCATTAAATAATGAAGCCATGACCGCACCGACAATTCCACCAAGTGCAATACCACCCCATAAAAAATTGATCTTTTGCCAATCTATGTGTCCAGACCGATAGTGTCGAAAGGTTGCAAAACTTGCCGAGCAGAGCATGACAAAAGCAGATGTAGCAATGGCGATTTGCATGGCATGTACCCCCACCATGCTTTGATTGCCCCACTTTTGAATAATGACTGTATAAAGCAAAGGCACAGCAACAAATCCGCCACCAAAACCAAATAACCAAGTGGTGACTCCTGAAAGTAGTCCAAATAAAAATAGCTCATATAGCATCGTTATCTTCCTCACATTTATAGAGGCATGATATAAAATAGCTCTATGGCAAACTAACGTAAAAAAGCCATCTTTTTATTTTTTTCAGCCAAGAATATATGCGTAATATTTCAATTAACGAGGTAGACCATCTACCGCAAGCAGTTCTAGCGTTAGGATCAGATTATCCTGCTGATACTTTGTTAGATACGCATAGCCATCGCCGTGCCCAGTTCTTATATGCACCCGAAGGCCTCATGAAAGTTGAAACTGAAGATGGACAATGGCTCGTGTTACCGTACAGTGGTGTATGGATACCTGCAGGTAAAGCACATCAGGTATGGCTATCTAAAGTCAGTACTTATAGTTTGTATATAGAAGTGAATAATGCCCCAAGACAGGCAAACTATTGCGAGGTCGTGCAAGTTTCACCGTTAATGCATCAGTTACTGATTCAAGCAAATCAACTGCCTGTTGACTACCAACGTTCAGGCCGTGACGGTGCTCTTATCGATTTATTGTTATATGAGTTAGAAGCTGCACCAGCCCTGCCTCTGTTTATTCCATTGCCTCACAACACATTACTATCAAAACAGTGTGCTGAGTTTATGGAGCATCCCGATATTCATAGCAGCCCTAAAGATTGGGCACATGACCACAATAAAAGTGAGCGAACATTTCACCGCTGGTTTAAGTCAGAAACGGGGATGTCCTTTCAGGCTTGGCGTAATCGAGTCTGCATCATCTATGCTTTAAATGCCTTAAAAGAGAATATCTCAATTACGGAAATTGCTTTTAGTTTGGGCTATGAACACCCGGCAGCTTTTACAGCAATGTTCAGTAAAATTATGGGTTATCCGCCTACCCATTTTCAAAAAAGATTTCATACACATGATAAAGCACTATAAAGATTTACTCATGTGAATGGTGTCATAGGTATCGATCCATTCGCGTTGAATAACCTCAAAGCCTTGGAGCCGCCAAAACTCTTCAGCCGCAGGTAAAAATGGATGGGTATGCAAATACAAAGTCGTAATTGCACTGTTTTTTGCATGACTAAACAACATGTTGCATAGCTGTGTCGCGATGCCCTTACGGCGGTATTCAGGCAATACAAACAACTTAATGACTTCTACCGTATTGGTCGGCAAATTTAAATCAAAACGATGGTCATACGCCCGATATGCAATGGTGCCAATAATACGGTTTTGATCTTTTACTGTAATAAAGCAGCCCAATGAGTCTTTAACATAGGACTGCTCAAAATTTTGTAAATCTTTAGGAATTTGCCCATGATAAATTTCTGGAAATAGCAGCTGTCTTGTATAAAGTGCAAACTCTACCGCAGGCTCATAATCTGTTTTGCCAACCACCTGATAATTCAATATATTCATAGCCAAGAATGATCAGGAATCACAATGGTTTTGTCTTGAATCATGGCTTCATGAAACTCAACATCGTAGACACTTTTTAAAAACTTCGGATCGGTGATTCGAGTTTTTGACTCAGGCTTAACCACCTCATGTTGGCGCATAAAAAATAGATGATCTGCAAATAAAAAGGCCAAATTGGGATCATGCATAATTGCAATCACCGTAAAATTTTGCCGCGACAACTGACGCAACTTTTTCATTAAATAAGACTGGTAATAAACATCGAGATGATTGGTTGGCTCATCGAGCAAAATAACTTTTGGAGCTTGCACTAAAATACGGGCAATCATAACCAGTTGCCGTTCACCACCCGACAACTCGGTATAAGGACGATCGCGTAAATGCTCAATGTCTAAATCAAGCAAAGCTTGGTCTACACGTTCCCAGTCTGATTTTGAAGGTCTATATCTGCTAAAAGCAGCACGCCCTGTAATCACCACATCTTTAACCAAAAATGGAAATACGGTTTTATGAAACTGCGGTAAAAAACCAAGCAACGCAGCCCGATCTTTCCCTTTAAAGTCCGATAATGGTTTTCCAGAGTAACGAATCAAGCCATCTTTTACGGGTTCTAGACCCGCCATCAATTTAAAAAGTGTCGATTTTCCACAACCATTACGCCCTAAAATCACTGAAAACTGATTTTCGGGAAACTCCAGATGAATATTTTTAAGAACCTGTTTGTGCCCATAGGCATAATTTAACTGATCAATTTGAATCATGCCCAATGAGTCCTCTGTGTTTTCATTAATAATAAGAAAAATGGTGCGCCGAGTAACATAGTAAAAATGCCAATCGGTATTTCAAACGTCAGTAAAACCCGAGAAAAGTTATCAATCAACAGTAGAAAACTGCCGCCCAGCACCATATTGGCAGGAATACTGTAGCGGTGATCTGGTCCAACCAACATTCTGACAATATGTGGCATAAATAGCCCATATAAACTAATAATGCCCGCCGCAGCCACAGATGTGGAAGTACATACAGTCACCAAAGCAATTAAAAGAAGCTGTTCCCAACGCGGATTAACACCAACTGCCTGCGCTTCTTCAGCACCAAGTGCCATTAAGTTTAATCGCCAACGCATTGCAAATAATCCAGCAAGGCCAATACAGATTGGTAACACAGCGTATTGAACTTTTTGCCAAGACGCCTGATGTAAGTTTCCCATGGTCCATTGCACAATCGCTTGCAGTTTAAATGGATCACTTAAGTATTGAATAACGGTAAGTCCTGCCAAGAACAGTCCAGAAACAATCATGCCTGATAAAATTACCATGACTAAAGACGTCTGACTCTCATGTTTCTGATGTGCAAATAAATAGGTTAAGCCAACAGCGCATACACCAAAGATAAAGGCTGATAGATTTGGCGAAAGCCAACTTAATGAAAGCGCTAAAGCTGCACCGAACGCGGCACCAGATGAAATACCGAGTACATAAGAATCGACCAAGGGATTACGAAACAATGCTTGCAAGCCATTACCCGCGGTTGCTAAGGCAGCTCCCACCATAAAGGTCAGTAAAATTCTAGGCAGCCTGACATTTACTAAAATGTTTTGCATCAATCTAAATTGTTCTGCATCAAAATATGGTGTACCAAAGACCGCTTGTACACCCCAAAACAAATAATCCCATGCACTCAATGTTTGCGTTGGCCCAATAAGCAGCGAGATAAAAATCATGAAGAAAGGTAACGGGTAAAACCAATAATATTTCAGCTTTTCCATATTCATGACACCAACGCTTTGGCAAGTTGCTCACCATACAACTTGGTTAAAATACGCTGTTGTAAAGCACTTACTGGTAAGTCGGACTGTTCAGGATAAATACTGTGATTTAGATAAATCGCCGTAATAATAATTTTGATGGTGTGTGGGTTATATATAAATGCAGGACTCAAATTAAATACCTTTCGGTTTTGTACGGCGCTTAAACCTTGTAATTCTTTTCGTTCATAAATCAGTTTAGGATTGGTATTCCAAAGCACAATATTGTCAGGGTTCCATTCAATTAAAGTCTCGGGGTTGACGTTGGGCTGGTTAGCAGCAGTCTGAACAATGTTGTAAGCACCAGCCAGCTCAATAAAATCATTGGTAATCGACTCCCGTCCTGAAGTAGAAAAAATTCGCCCTCCTGACCATGCATAGTAAATCGATTGTTTATTTGGCTGACGTGCAGTTTTGGCTGCGACTTCCGCCACAATTTCATCCGAAAAACTTAAAATTTCTTGAGCACGCTTTTGGGCACCACTAAGAACGGCAATTTCAGATAGCTCTTCTTTCACTTGTTTGTAGGTGTCTGACTCCATTACATATACAGCAATACCAAATTGCCGTAATAGTTCAATCGTTTGGGTTTGCCCACTTCCCAAAATGACCAAATCTGGTTTTAACAACACGAGACTTTCAATATTGGTTGCATTGGCTCCTTGTGAAGGTGCTGCAAGCTGCTTATTGGCAATGCGTTGATCTATTTTTGAGTAGGCATTAAATAATAAAGGTTGAATGTATACTTCGGCCGGTATACCAACCACTTTATGACCTTGCCCTAGCATATAGAGGCCATCTAAACCCGACTCAAACAGAGAAACGATTCTTTGCGCTGTTTTAGCTACACAGACTTTAGTATTTGTACTATCTAAAACACATATTGAATGGGAAGTTGAGTTTTCTTGAGTTTTTCTATTTTGCTCAGATGAAGAGCATCCGCACAGAATCAACAATGTGAGTATGGGAGCCAACAACCTCATGATGGCCCCGAATGCACAAACACAGTGCAGAATAAAAAGATGTGTTTATTTGGTGCATTTTTCATGTGAAAAAAACACCATAAGTGAGCAAGACTATTTGAATGATCATTAATACGTTAGCAAATCAAATATTGTGAAGAAGATAATTATGATTAAGCAATAAAAATGCCAGCACTACAAATGAGTTTAAATATGCAGCAGAACGAATCTGCTGCTTTTTTATAAATAAATTAAAATCTACCGATCTTAAGTAAAGCAATAATTACACATGATTCATGCGTTCTAATTCACGAATTAAGCCAGAATGATCAAGCTCACCGTCTCCGGCAGCAAGCATATTTTCGAACAATTGGCTGACTTTTTGCGCAATAGGTAAATTCAACTCAAGCGATTTAGCATAGCTAACAGCTGTATGAATGTCTTTATGCTGGTTTCGAGCTGTACCTCCCGGTTTAAAATCTCGATTTAACATGCGTTCGCCATGCTGTTGCAAAATCGGTGAATCTGCAAAACCACCTGTTAGTGCTTGTTTTAGTTTTATCGGGTCAGCTCCTGCTTTACTGGCAAGCAATAAACCCTCACTCACGGTTGCAATGGTAGATGCGACTATCATTTGATTAACGAGTTTTGCCAACATTCCACAGCCGGCATCTCCAACTAAAATTGGCCGCCCCATGGCAGATAGAACGTGTTCAGCATGTGAAAATGTTTGAGCATCGCCACCTACCATAATTGCCAGACTTGCATTTTGAGCACCTTTTTCACCGCCAGAAACAGGTGCATCCAAATATCTAAGTCCGTTTTCTTTACATTTTTCACTTTGGTTTTTTGCAACTTCAACCGGTATTGAACTCATTACAATGACCGTGCTTTCAGGTTTTAGCTGTGAAATTGCACCACCTTCTTGAAATAAAATTTCATCACAGGTTTTTCCATCACTGAGCATACAAATCAGAAACTCTACATCTTTTCCGACTTGTGCAAGTTCACTACAAACATGTGCACCCGCTTCTTTTAAACTTTCTGCTTTAGATGAAGTTCGATTCCAGACCTTAACTTGATGATCAGCTTTTAATAAATTCATGGCCATTGGCATTCCCATAATGCCAGTTCCAACAAAACCAATTTGAGCCATTATTTCATCTCCGTAGCAGTCCGCACTTTAAGTCGCTGTTGTTCTACTTTTAGGCTATCAGACTTTAACTTTGCCAAAAGCAGTAACCCCAAACCGCCCATGGCGACAAATCCGGCAATGGCAAGGAACGCTACTGTATAGGTGCCCGTGGTGGTATATAAATAGCCTGTTAAATATGGACCAGTAAAACCACTTAAATTACCTACAGAGTTAATTAAGCCAATACCGGCTGCAGCGCCCACTCCTGTTAGAGTCTGCCCAGGGATAGTCCAGAAGATATTAATCGCACTAAATACACCGATTGCGAGCAGAATAAAGCCCACAATAATTGCCCACGGTTGATTCACAATCAAAGCAATCGCAATTGCGAAAGCCGCCATGAGTGCAGCACAAGCACCATGTTTATAACGTTCTTGTTTACGGTCAGAACGGCGGCTCCATAAAACCATTCCAACCGCCGCAAATGCATATGGAATAGCGGTGAGTAAGCCATTTTGGATAAGGCTGATTTGCATACCAAAGGTATTACGGAACGACTCTAAAACACTTGGTAAGAAGAAGAACATCGCATTTGAACCAGACGTAATTCCAAAATAAACAATAGCCATAATCCACACTAAAGGATTTTTAAACACTTGTTTAATGAGTTCACCTTTTGTTAAAGCAGCATCGGCAGATTGCTGTTTTTCTCGTTCTTCACGCTCTAGCGTATTCATGAGCCATTGACGCTGCTCACCTGTTAACCACTGTGCTTCTTTTGGGTTATTGGTTAAATATTTTAGGCAAACCAGTCCTAAAATAATGGAAGGAATCCCTTCTAAAATATACATCAAACGCCAGCCTTCATAGCCAATGGTATTACCCCATTGCATAAGACCGACCGAAATTGGTGCTCCGATAATTTGAGCAATTGGTAACCCTAAATAGAAGGTAGCGAAGACACGGGCACGATATTTAGCAGGAAACCATAAGGTTAAATAAAAAATAACCCCCGGAAAGAAACCCGCTTCTGCAATACCCAGTAAAAACCGTAAAATAATAAATTGAGTCCCACTATGGATAAATCCCATAAGTCCGGCAATAATTCCCCAAGTAATCATGATTCGGGCAATCCAGATCCGTGCACCAAACCGATGAAGTAAAACATTACTCGGTACTTCTGCAATAAAGTAACCCAAGAAAAATACACCCGCACCTAAGCCAAAAATAGTTTGGGTAATTCCAATTGCATCATTCATATGTAGCGCAGCAAAACCAATATTGGTTCTATCTAGAAAGGCCATAATGAATAAAATAATAAGAAACGGGATAATTCGACTCGAAATACGCTTAATTGTCTGCTCTTCGAGAGCAGTGACATTTTTGATATCTTCCATAATAACTCTCACATGAATTGGCGATCACTGCCATTAATTTTGGGTATCTTCTATATGTGCCTGAATGATGCTTTCAAAATTCTCATCTGCTTGGAAACCTAAAGATTCGGCATATTCGGCTTTCACTTGAACCGGCCAGCTTTGAACAATCCTTTGAATCGTTTTATCTTCCTGCCACTGCACTAAATCAGTTGCTTGTTTACCGGCAACTTTTTCAAGAGCCTCAAGCATTTGCTTAACGGTAACGGTCAATCCCGGTAAGGGAATAATTCGGTTATCTTGGAGTGTCTCTGAAGAAATTGACGCAGCCTTAATCATTGACTCAACACAGCGTCTTGGTGAAGTAATGAAAACCGGAGTATCTGGCGGGACTGGACAAACAGCCGTTTCCCCTTTTAAAGGCTCTCGGATAATTGAGCTAAAAAATGTAGAGGCGGCTTTATTAGGCTTACCCGGACGAACCACAATCGTCGGTAATCTTAAAACACGGCCATCAATAAAGCCTTTACGTGAATAATCTGAAACGAGCAATTCTCCTACTGCTTTTTGCATACCGTAAGAGGACTTTGGTGTAACCACCGTATCATCTGTTACAACTTCTGGTAATTGACCACCAAATACAGCGCAGCCACTCGCAAAAATGACTCGAGGCATTGTTTGTTTTTTTCTTAATTCTTCTAATAAATTTAAAAGGCCATAAAGGTTTACATCCATTCCCAAGTCAAAATCAGCCTCTGCTGCCGAACTCACCACAGCAGCCAAGTGCCAAACAACATCAATATTTTCTGTGATGTTTGCGACTGTGGTTTTGTCGGTAATATCCCCTACAATCACCTCAATCTTAGGGTCTTGCGGTAAATCATCACCAGCAAATGCATCAAACAAAATAATTTTATCGATAGGCTTAGCTTGATTACCGTCTAAAGTTAGGCTTCCGGTTTTTAAAATCTCTTTGGCAATTTGCTTTCCAATAAAACCCGTGCCACCAGTAATTAACACATTCATACAGGGATCCTTTCCTAATTCTTATTCACTTAAAGATTTTTAATCATCATGAATTAAACGATAAGGAGTCCCTGCAATAATTTCCAATGAATAATTTCTAAATATTGATAACTTTTTAATATCAGTTTCATGGTTAAACATTAACTAAATTAAGTAAGCTTTCTTTTAATTTAAAAGCCCCAAGTCTTCTATGTCTTGAGGCTGAGGACTTTACTTACGTTTTGCATTTTTAAGTAAAATATTAATAAATGCTGCGGCTATATCAGACACTGGTTCATCTTTACGTGTCAAAATTCCATAATCTTGAGCATCTAAAATCAGGTCTGTTTCTAAAATCTGTAGCTGTCCTTCTTTCACCTGATCAATCACCATTGCTTCTGGCAACATGCCTACCATAGGCGCCCCTTTTAAGATCTGTAAAAAGGTCTGCATCGACATGGTATTTACCGTATTTAAAGGAATTTTGACTTTAGCTCGGGCGAATGCACCTTCCATACGCTCCCGAATGGGTGTGCCTTTAGGATAAAGTACCCACGGCCATTTTAATAATTCTTCTAATGTACAAAACTTTTTCTGGGCACATGGGTGCGCATTATTGACAACAATACAGAACGGCTCTGGACCTAAGGGCTGGAAATCGAAAAACTGACTTTGCGTAACATCGGTAAAACGGCCTATGGCTAAATCTAGAGTATGTTCACTCAACATTTCCATTAAATGATCACTGGTCTGTTCAACAACATCGATAGAAAGTAGCGGCCATTGTTTCTTAATTTCGATAATTGAGTTTGGAATTACCACGGCGGTTGCTGCAAATATTCCCCCTACTTTTAAAAACCCATGTCCACCCAACCGTAAAATCTCGATGTCTTCAACAAAATGTTTTGCGTCATTCAAAACCCGCTGGGCATAACGAATGACATGTTCACCCAATGCCGTTACGGGCATATTTCGGGGCAGACGCTCAAAAACCTGAAACCCAAGAAGGCCCTCAATTTCCTTTAGCATTTTACTTACGGCAGGTTGACTTAAATTCATCTGCTCAGCAGCCAAATGCATGTTATTGGTTCGAGCTAATGTCTCCAACAAAACCAAATGCTTGAATTTAAGCCAGTTATTTAAACTTGAGTAAGTCAAATCTGCCATTTTTAAAATTCCTTTTTGATAACCACTGGTTATTAATAATTAAATTATTACGATTGGTGTTTATTAAATAAGAAACATATCATGATTTCAAATAAAAGAAGGAAGCTTTAAATGAACTTTACGTTAAATTCCCAAAACTCATTACCAGATGATGCAACTCAAGGATGCTTAATTGGCCGTGCGTGGATTCCAAGTCAAATCTCGGGTCCATCACCTATTATTTTAAGAGGCAATCAAGTTTTTGATATTTCGGAAAAATTTCATACCATTTCCGAATTACTTGAAAACGCTGATCCTTTAAAAGCTTTATCTGAAATTGAAGGAAGACAAGTTGGTTCAATTGATGAGTTATTTGCCAATACTGTCGCCGAGCCAGATACCAACAAGGCATACTTTTTAGCCCCAATTGATTTACAAGTAATTAAAGCAGCAGGTGTTACCTTTGCTGCAAGCATGTTAGAACGAGTGATTGAAGAACAAGCCGGTGGCGATGCACAAAAAGCTCAATCGATTCGTGAAGTTGTACAAGGCGTAATCGGTGATAATTTAAAAACTATCGAACCCGGTTCTGAAAAAGCGCTACAACTCAAAGAATATTTAATCGAACAAAAAATGTGGTCTCAATATCTTGAGGTAGGTATTGGTACAGATGCCGAGATTTTTACTAAAGCCCCTGTTTTAGCTGCTGTAGGCACGGGACAAAATATTGGTATTCACCCAAAGTCTGAGTGGAATAATCCAGAGCCGGAAGTCGTATTAGTTGCCAACAGCCAAGGTAAAATTTTAGGCGCGACTTTAGGTAACGATGTGAATTTACGGGACTTTGAAGGTCGTAGCGCCTTACTGTTGAGTAAAGCGAAAGATAACAACGCATCTTGTGCGATTGGTCCATTTATTCGCCTTTTTGACCATACTTTTACTTTAAATGATATTCGTACTTGTGATGTTGAACTGCAAATTCAAGGCACCGATAACTTTGTGTTAAATGGGGTGAGTTCTATGTCGCAAATTAGCCGAGATCCTGAAGATTTAATTCAACAAACTCTTAATGAAAACCATCAATATCCAGACGGTTTTGTTTTGTTCTTGGGTACTTTATTTGCACCTACTCAAGATCGAGAACAAGCTGGGGCTGGCTTTACCCATAAAGTAGGAGATGTTGTCCGTATTCATTCACCTAAACTTGGTACTTTGTACAACACGGTTATGACCAGTGATAAAGCAACACCGTGGAATTTTGGAATAAATGCTTTGATGCGTAATTTGAAGCAGCGTGAATTACTATAATTTTCACGTATTATCGATCGATTGAATTGCAAGATTCATCTGGTAAATAAACTAATTTCAAAAAGTATGAGTGAAAGGATCAAAAAATGAATGATCAAAATAAACGGATTTTTTTACGTAGCCAAGAATGGTTTGATGATCCTGAACATGCCGACATGACCGCTTTATATGTTGAGCGTTACATGAATTATGGCTTGACCCGTGCCGAGTTACAATCAGGTCGCCCAATTATTGGAATTGCACAAACCGGTAGTGATTTGACCCCATGTAACCGTCATCACAAAGAACTTGCTGAACGCGTTAAAGCGGGTATTCGAGACGCAGGCGGTATTCCAATGGAATTTCCTGTCCACCCGATTGCAGAACAAACCCGTCGTCCAACTGCAGCACTTGACCGCAACTTGGCCTATTTAGGCTTGGTCGAAATCTTGCATGGTTACCCGCTTGATGGTGTGGTACTGACCACTGGTTGTGACAAAACTACTCCTGCATGTTTAATGGCAGCAGCCACAACAGATATACCTGCAATTGTATTGTCTGGTGGGCCAATGCTAGATGGACATTTTAAAGGTGAGTTAATTGGTTCCGGCACTGTGCTTTGGCATGCAAGAAACTTACTCGCGACCGGTGAGATTGACTATGAAGGGTTCATGGAAATGACCACTTCTGCTTCACCTTCGGTCGGACATTGCAACACTATGGGTACAGCACTTTCCATGAATGCTTTGGCAGAAGCGTTGGGGATGTCTTTACCAACATGTGCAAGTATTCCGGCGCCGTATCGCGAACGTGGGCAAATGGCCTATATGACTGGCAAAAGAATATGTGAAATGGTTTTAGAAGACTTACGTCCTTCTAAAATTATGACCAAACAATCTTTTGAAAATGCAATTGCTGTAGCCTCAGCTTTAGGTGCATCGAGTAACTGCCCTCCTCACCTCATTGCAATTGCCCGTCATATGGGGATTGAGCTGAGTTTAGAAGACTGGCAACGTGTTGGGGAAAATATTCCGCTTATTGTGAACTGTATGCCGGCGGGTAAATATTTGGGTGAAGGTTTCCACCGTGCGGGTGGTGTCCCTGCCGTTCTACACGAATTACAAAAAGCTGGTGTATTACATGAAGATTGTGCATCGGTTAGCGGTAAAACAATTGGGGAAATTGCCAAAAATGCAAAAACTTCAAATGCAGATGTCATTTTTCCTTATGAGCAACCTCTTAAACATGGTGCCGGTTTCATTGTGCTTAGTGGCAACTTCTTTGACAGTGCCATTATGAAAATGTCTGTGGTGAGCGAAGCATTTAAAAAAACCTATTTATCAGATCCAAACAATGAAAATAGCTTCGAAGCAAGAGCGATTGTTTTTGAAGGTCCCGAAGACTATCACGCACGTATCAATGACCCTGCCTTAAACATTGATGAACATTGTATTTTAGTCATTCGTGGCGCAGGTACAGTGGGTTATCCGGGCAGTGCTGAAGTCGTCAATATGGCTCCACCAGCGGAGTTAATTAAAAAAGGGATTGATTCACTGCCTTGCTTAGGAGATGGCCGCCAAAGTGGAACTTCTGCCAGCCCATCTATTCTCAATATGTCACCCGAAGCGGCTGTAGGCGGTGGAATTGCCTTACTTAAAACCAATGACCGTTTACGTATTGATTTAAATAAACGTTCTGTCAACGTGCTCATTTCTGACGAAGAGTTAGAACAACGCCGCCGTGAATGGAAACCGACGGTCTCTGCCTCTCAAACACCTTGGCAAGAAATGTATCGCAACATGGTAGGTCAATTATCGACTGGTGGTTGTTTGGAACCTGCAACTTTATATATGCGAGTCGTAAACCAAGACAACCTTCCAAGACACTCTCATTAATTTCAGGATATTTGTTATGACCATTATCGGACACAACTTTATTGGCGGTTCACGCAGCGCACAAGGTACAAGCTTATTAAAAAGTGTAAATGCGACAACGGGCGAAACTTTGCCTTATGAGTTTCACCATGCAACCGAGCAAGAGGTTAATCAGGCCTGTGAAGCTGCCAGTCAAGCGTTTAAGACTTACCGCCATACGTCTCCTGAACAGCGTGCTGTTTTTCTAGAAAATATTGCCGATGAACTCGATGCATTGGGTACAGATTTTCTTGAAATTGTCTCACAGGAAACTGCTCTGCCACTTGCACGCCTACAAGGTGAACGTGCCCGTACCAGTGGACAAATGCGTTTATTTGCTAAAGTGCTGCGCCGTGGTGACTTTTTAGGTGCTCGTATTGATACTGCTTTGCCTGAGCGTCAGCCTTTACCGCGCCCGGATCTACGCCAGATTAAAATCGGTGTTGGTCCGGTGGCAGTCTTTGGGGCAAGTAACTTTCCTTTAGCATTCTCAACTGCAGGTGGTGACACTGCTTCGGCACTGGCGGCTGGATGTTCGGTGGTAGTAAAAGCCCATAGTGGACATATGGCGACAGCAGATTTCGTAGCGCAGGCAATTGAGTGTGCGGTCGAAAAATCAAATATGCCAAAAGGTGTATTTAACATGATCTACGGTAATGGCGTAGGTGAACCACTGGTTAAGCATCCTTTAATTCAGGCTGTGGGTTTTACGGGTTCATTGCGTGGTGGTCGCGCTTTATGTGACATGGCCGCAGCCCGTCCACGACCGATTCCTGTGTTTGCTGAAATGAGCAGCATTAACCCGATGTTGATGTTGCCTGAAGCCTTAAAAAACCGTGGTGAAAAAATTGCACAGGACTTGGCTGATTCGGTGGTTTTAGGCTGTGGTCAGTTCTGTACCAATCCGGGTTTAATCTTGGGTATTAAATCGGTCGAATTTAGCCAGCTCATTAGCAACCTAACCGACATTATGGGTGCTAAACCTGCACAAACTATGCTCAATGCCGGCACCTTAAAAAGTTATACCGCTGGTCTTGAGCACTTAACCCAGCATCAAGGCATCAAGCATTTGGCAGGTCAAACTCAACAAGGCAATCAGGCTCAGCCGCAACTGTTTAAAGCTGATGTTGAGCTTTTACTGGCCGGTGACCAGCTTTTACAGGAAGAAATCTTTGGGCCAACCACAGTCATTATTGAAGTTGAAGATAAGGCCCAACTCATTCAGGCGCTACAAAGCATGAATGGTCAACTGACTGCGACTTTAATTGCCGATGAAACTGACTTAACCGAGTTTGCAGATGTAGTGCCAGTTTTAGAGGAAAAAGCCGGTCGATTACTTATAAATGGCTACCCAACGGGTGTTGAGGTCTGTGATGCGATGGTACACGGCGGGCCATATCCAGCCACTTCAGATGCACGAGGCACTTCAGTTGGAACCTTGGCCATTGACCGTTACTTAAGACCTGTGTGTTACCAGAACTATCCGCAAAGTTTATTGCCAGAAGCCTTAAAAGACAGCAACCCATTGCAGATTTTAAGACTGGTGAATGGTGAGATGACTAGAGACGCGATCTAAAAAATAAAAAGAGACCAGATGATGGTCTCTTTTTTATCGATATTCAAATCTTACGTATATAATATAAATTGCCAAATTAACTTGTTTTGTAATTGATATTTTTTAAAAATAAATCAACAGCGTAATCAACCCAAGCACTAATTTCATCGGTTGATATTAAATAATCAGGATGAGTCAAACATTTTAGATGAGCATCACTTCTTAACAGTGATAAAAATATATTTGCTGCGACTTCCGAAGAAGAAGTTAATTCAATTTCTCCTTGTTTAACCGACTTTTCAAGATAACCCGCAATAATATTTGCCAGACGTTGTGGCCCCACTTCAAAGAACTTTTCCGATAATTCCGGGAATCTTACGGCTTCTGCAATACAGACTCTAAAGAATGCCAAACCCGAATGCGATAAAATAAAACACAAATAAGTTTTCCCAATTTCAGTTAAAGCTGAACGTAAGTTTTTGGCCTTTGTCTCAACCAATATAATTTGCTCTTGCATATTGGCACATTTGCGCTCAATGACGGCAGCAAACATTGCTTCTTTATTTTTAAAACAACCATACATGGTGGCTTTTGAAACACCTGCTTCTTTTTGAATCATATCTGTGGTTGTGCCACTAAATCCGTGGATCAGAAAAAACTTTGTTGCTGCATCTAGAATTTTTTGATCTTTCTCTTTGGTTTTAGTGCAATCTGACATACGAACCTACAAACATATTTAGCAATTTCATTCTTAGTGTACCTCATCGAAAAGTTCAAAATCGAGAATTGACGTAATTTTAATAAGATAGTAGAGTACCGATCGGTACAGTTGAGCTTAAGATTTGCCCTGTTCGGTGCAATAAGCTCATTTTAAAATTTAAGGTAAAAGATGAATATACGACCACTCATCGGTTTGGCAGGTGCAATTTTTGCAGCCATGACTGTCGAATTTAATAACCGAATTAGCAGCATTACCTTGGTCGATATTCGCGGTGCAATGGGCATTAGTGTCGACGCTGGTTATTGGGTCAGTAGTATTTATGCCAGTGCCATGATTATTGGCATGATCCTGTCCACCAGTTGGGCCGTTATTTTTTCCATGCGTCGGGTTCTTCTTTTTGCGATAGGACTTTGCCTCTTCTCTAGCGTTTTAATTCCTTTTAGCCCAAATATCGAAATATTTTATTTATTACGGGGCTTGCAAGGACTCGCTAATGGTTTAACCATTCCTTTACTTATGGCCTGTGCCCTTAGATTCCTAGGACCTGAAATTCGTCTATGGGGTTTGGCCTGCTATGCATTAACAGCAACTTTTTTCCCCAACTTAAGTGCTGCACTTGCTGCCTTTTATTTAGATGTGATTGGTTGGAAGATGATATTTTTCCAAACCATTCCTTTTTGTGCTTTAAGTGCTGCTCTGGTTTACTTCGGTATTCCCCAAGATCCTTTAAATTACTCCAGAATAAAAACTTATGATTGGACTGGTGCGATTCTAGCTATTATTGGCTTGGCAAGCTTAAGTACCATGCTTTTGCATGGCAATCATTTGGACTGGTTTAATTCAAAATTGATTTGTGTTTTGGCTTTAGTGAGTGCCATTACCCTACCTTTATTTTTAATACATGAATGGCGCTATCCAACACCATTAATTAAACCGCAAATGCTCGAAATACGAAATTTTGGCTATGCTGTTATTGCACTGTTTTGCTTTGTGATTATTGGTATGTCAACTAGTACATTACCCCTTAATTACTTAAGCGCTGTGCATGGTTATAAGCCCACTCAAACCATGTGGATTGGCTTACAAATTGCCGCATTACAGTTTATCTATATTCCAATTGTCATTAAGGTTTTAAACCAAGCTTGGGTTGATAGCCGATATGTACATGGGTTTGGTTTACTTTTGGTGATGGCTGGCTGCTTAGGTGCAAGTCAACTTGATACCACTTGGAACCAAGACCAATTCTATTTTTGGCATGCAATCTCATGTTTAGGACAAACCTGTGTAGTGCTTTCGCTCCTCATGATGGGGACAAATAGTGTCCACCCAACTATGGCAATCTATGCTTCGCCTATGATTAATACCCCGCGTGCTATTAGCGGCGTACTCGGTGTGTGCCTTTTGGACTGGGTCAATCGAGTACGTGGTGAATACCATTCAACACGGCTGATTGAAAATACCGCACAACATGTTTTTCAAAATATTCAAGGCCCTGTTATTAATCCTCTTACCCCGCCTGTGCTAAGTGCAGATGGTACCGAACGTGTTTCCGGTGGTTTATCTGCCTTAAATTCTGCGATTCAGGCACAGCAATCAGTGTTAGTCATTAGCGATCAATATCTGATTTTAGCGGGACTTACTGCAATTTTATTTATCGTTATGCTGATTTTGCCAGTTAGAACTTATCCACCACGCATTGCTCTCATTAAGTTAATGAATAGTCATAACTCAGGAAAATCTTTATGAGTACTCTCGAAGCCCAAGATCACTCCATGACCGAGTCACCCAAGTTAACAAAGATGCAATATCTTAAGAAACACTGGGTTATGGTTATTGCATTTATTATCGTTCTAGTTTCCATTTTATGGATTTTAAAAGTTATATTTTTACCTTCTTCAGTGGTTAAAACTGACGATGCACGGGTAGATGTCGAGTACTCAACCATTGCTCCTAAAGTGTCAGGCAATATTGAAGAAATTTATATTAAAGATCACCAGACCGTAAAAAAAGGCCAACTTTTGGCACGGATTGATGCACGAGATTATCAGGCGGCTTTAGCTGAAGCAGAATCTAATTATGCTAAAGCACAAGCTGACTTAAATGAAGCAAAGCTGGCAGTAGAAAGACAACCCACTGTTATTCGAGAAACAGAAGCCCAGCTTAGAAAAGTAGAAGCCGGTATTAAACTCACCAAAGATAATACAGCACGTTATGAGCAACTACAGGCGCTTGGTGCTGAGTCTAGATTGATTACGCAACAGTCAAAAACCACATTGACTGAGCAATATGCTGACTTAGACAGCAGTAAAGAAAAAGTTACCAATGCACAGTATCAGCTCAACCAATATAAAATTCAGGTTCAAGCCAAACAAGCCGCTTTAAAACAAGCCCAAGCTGCGCTTGATAAAGCAAAACTGAATCTGAGTTATACAGAAATTCGAGCGCCTATTGATGGCATGATTGGGCAAAAGTCTGCAAATGTGGGCAACTTTGTTGGCGCAGGTAATCCACTCATGGTGGTTGTGCCTTTAGATCAAGTATATGTAGAAGCAAACTTCCGTGAAATTGAGCTAAAACAAATTAAAATCGGCCAGCCTGTCACTGTTTATGTCGACGCTTACAATGTTGAGTTAAAAGGTGTGGTAGACAGTTTTTCACCATCGACTGGTGCGTTTTTCTCGCCAATTTCAGCAACCAATGCGACGGGTAACTTTACTAAAATTGTTCAGCGTTTACCTTTACGCATCAAACTCCTTGAGAACCAGCCGGATATTAAGTTGTTGCGTCCTGGTCTATCTGTTGTGGTTTCTGTGGATACGACTAAAAAGTAAATTTGAGATTATGATGTAATTAAAAAAGAGACCATTAAATGGTCTCTTTTTTAGTTTCTACATGTTAGTTCACAAGTATTTAATGAATAAATGCATTTGAAGCCATTAAATCCTCTAATGTATAGTGCTTACCAGTAAGTAGAATTAATTCTTGTGAATGATAAGTGGATTGATTAAAGCCATCTCTATCTACAGATACAACTACTCCAGCCTGCGTATCTTTTACCGTTATAAATTCTTGAAGGTTTCCATTGTTATTTATAAGCAATTTTGACAAATCAAGTTTATCATTCTCTGAAAGATTAAAATCTGTCCACTCTCCATTACTATTACCACCTAAATTATCAATGTCATCAAGAACTTTGAAAATTAAAGTGTCTGCACCTGTATCTAAAGTATATGAATATATTTGGTTGGCTGTAGCTGTCTCAATTACATCATTACCAATCGTACCCACTACTGTTTTAGCAATATGTTGTTCTATTTGCACTTTACCCCAAGTAGTTCCATCATCAAATACAATCGATGATAATTGCCCTTCGCCAAAATGAATGGTGGCAGTTGAATCATTAAATGAAATAATTCTATCGTCACTAGCTTGCTTTAATATAATTTCATCCGGTGAAACTGATTTTAGGTAAAGTGTATTTTGTTCATTTGTATTATCTAGGATATGAATATAACTTAGTGACCCTAGTAACTTCTTATCCACAATATATGTATCATTACCGGCTTCACCAATTAAGCCAGTGTATACATTCGGAGAGTTACCACCATAAATCAGCGTATCATTCCCGGATCCACCATATAAATGATCAGAACCTGTATTCGATATTAATGTGTCGTCTCCACTACCACCATACAAGTAGTCATCTTGGATTCCACCTTGAATCGTATCATTACCATCTAGACCATAAATTACAGAATAATTAGCATCTGCCTGTAAATGATCTTCTCCTTTGGTTCCTAATAATTTACTGGCGATATTGGCTTCAATTTGCACTTTATCCCAAGTAGTTCCATCATCAAATACAATCGATGATAATTGCCCCTCTCCAAAATGAATCGTGGCAGTTGAATCATTAAACGTAATAACTCTATCCGCGCTAGCCTGTTTTAAAATAATTTCATCAGCTGAAACTGATTTTAAATAAAGTGTATTTTGTTCATTTGTATTATCTAAGATATGAACGTAACTATTTGAACCGAGTAATGCTTTATCTACAATATAGGTGTCATTCCCTGCTTCGCCAATTAATCCTGTATATACATTCGAGGAATTACCACCATAAATCAGTGTATCATTCCCGGATCCACCGTATAAACTATCTGAACCTCCATTAGAAATTAACGTGTCATCTCCATTGCCACCATATAGATAATCATTCTGTAAACCACCTTGTATCGTATCATTACCATCTAGACCATAAATTACAGAATAATTAGCATCTGCCTGTAAATGATCATCTCCACCTGTACCTAATAATCTACCGATAATATTGGCTTCAATTTGTGTCTTATCCCAGACTGTTCCATCATCAAATACAATAGATGATAATTGTCCCTCACCAAAATGTATGGTGGCACTTGAATCATTGAACGTAATAACTCTATCCGCGCTAGCCTGTTTTAAAATAATTTCATCAGCTGAAACTGATTTTAAATAAAGTGTATTTTGTTCATTTGTATTATCTAAGATATGAACGTAACTATTTGAACCTAGTAATTTCTTATCCACAATATATGTGTCATTACCGGCTTCGCCAATTAATCCTGTATATACATTCGGAGAGTTACCACCATAAATCAGTGTATCATTACCAGAACCACCATATAAATGATCAGAACCTGTATTCGATATTAATGTGTCATCTCCACTACCACCATATAGGTAGTCATCTCCAGTAGATCCCTTAATAATTTGAAGAAATGTAGGATCATTTGGCTTATAAGTTCCAGATACAACATTAATTACAGTTGTCAATGGTTGAGAGCTATTTCCTGCTTGATCTATAGCAGTTACTCGGAATTCTGTATTCAACCAATCAAATTTTTCATCAACATTTACTTGGACCCAAGCACTACCAATTTTTTGTTCAACAAAGTAACTATCGCTTGGCGCTTCAAAAATAATTTTATCTGTACTCAAATCATAACTAAACAAATTAGCTAATATAGGTGCTGTAGTATCAGGGGCGTTTAATTGAAGCAAACTTTCATTCCCTTTACTATCTGTAGCAATTACTTTTAATGACTCACCATTCTCATAAACAGTATTCAAAATTACGGTGTAATGCCCTGATGCATCAGCTATAGCTGAACCGATCACATCACCTGCAGGGTTTTTAATAGTTATAGTGACGTTTGCTTCTGTTGTACCTTGTACGACTTGCCCCTCAGTCCATCCACCTTGAATAGTTGGTTGATGTAGAATCGGTGGCGTAATATCTGGAGCAATAACTTTTTTTGCCTCAGTTTTATTACCCGATTGATCTGTTGCTATTACGCTTAAACTTTCGCCATCTAAATAAGCTTTATCTAGAGTAATTGAATAATTTCCACTTTCATCTGCATTAGCTATACCTACAACTTTTGTTTCGTAATGATCTACGTCTAAAATAGTTGTGGGCACTTCTTGGGTTACATTTACATTTATAACCGGAGCCATTGAACTAGAATAATGTACCGTCAAACTATAGGTTCCAGGTGTTAATACTAAACCTTTTGCTAAATCAATGCTGTAATCACTATTCCCTGCTTGAGAAACATTACCTGCTAGCTTTGAATTTAAGCTAGAACCAGAAAGAGTTGAACTATAACTACCATAAAGAAAATTATTCGATGAACTCAGATTTAGAGAAACGTGTGCATTAGTACCTGTAACTTCAAAGTAATATGTCTTCGATAAATAATTTGACTGAACCGATTCACTCAAAACAGATTGCTTTTCTAATATAGTTACTTCTTTATAAACCGCAATTACCTGTTCTACCGCTACTTTTGCACCCGCTTCAGTCTTTCCTGCAACCACTTTACCCGTCGTATCAATTGTTACAGTTAAGCTTGATGGGGCTATGGTATCCGGTGCAACAATTGTTTCTGGTGCTGTAGCATTACCAGCTAAGTCTGTTGCAGTAGCAGTTAAGCTTTCACCATTTAAGTAAGCCTTATCCAGCGTAATTGAAT
>NZ_KB849239.1:984577-1019933 GCF_000368085.1 Acinetobacter nosocomialis NIPH 2119 | reverse complement strand
TCCAGCGTAATTGAATATTTCCCTGTCGCATCTGCTGTGCTAGTACCAATTATGATTCCAGCAGCATTCTTAACAGTCACCACAACATTTGCTTCCGTTAAACCTGTAACCACTTTACCGGTCGTGTCAATTGTTACAGTTAAGCTTGATGGGGCTGTGGTATCCGGTGCAATAATTGTTTCTGGTGCTGTAGCATTACCAGCTAAGTCTGTTGCAGTAGCAGTTAAGCTTTCACCATTTAAGTAAGCCTTATCCAGTGTAATTGAATATTTACCTATGGCATCAGCTGTAGCTGTACCGACTACGGTTCCCGCTGTATTTTTTATTATTACTGTTGCATTGGCTTCAGTTATACCTGTAACCACATTACCCGTATAATTAATAATCGCTGTTAAACCTATTGGCGCAGTTTTATCGTCAGCCAAAATTGTTTGAATTGTTGATTTATTACCAGCTAAATCTTCGGCAGAAATAGTAAGGTTTTCACCATTTAAATAAGCTTTATCCAGTATGACTGTATATTTTCCATCATTATCAGACTTTGCAGTTCCAATGATTTTTCCAGATGAATCTTTAACGGTGACAGTTGAATTAGCCTCTGTCAAACCCATAATAGTTTTACCGTTAGAAGAAATAGCGTGTGTTAAAGTAGGAGCCGTAATATCAGAAGCGATAAGCTCTTGTTTAATTGTACTATTACCGGCAGCATCTTGAGCAGAAACTTTTATTACTTCACCATTAGTATAAGCTTTATCCAAATTAATTAAGTATGTCCCATCTGCTCCAGCTTTAGCAGAACCGATTACTTTTCCAGCTGAATTTTCAACTATAACAGTTGCTTCAGCTTCTGTTAAACCACTTACCGTTTTACCATCTTCAGACAATATTTTAGTTAAACTTACTGGAGGAGTCTGATCAGAAGGTGCTGAACTATCACTACCACCACTTGATGACGCTACTGCAATACCACCAAGTGCAATCGCAGCACCGCCCCATAACATTGCTTGTGAATCCAATAAACTCTTTTCTTTTAAAGCTTCTTCCTTTTCAAATTCCTCATCAGCTCCAGAATTATTTTCTACTTGCGGACTAGAAACTTGTTCTAAAGAATGATTATTTGGAGTAACACTATATGATTCAGCTTGAATTACCTCACCACTTTTAAGAGTAATTTCAAAACCATTTCCTATATCTTTGATACTTTGAACTGAAGAAGTATCTAAAATAAATTTTTGACCATTTTTAATAAAAGTAAGTATATTTTGCATTTTTATAAAACCTATTTATAACGTAAAAAATTTACCACAAAAAATAAAAAATAGTAACATTTCAATATAATAATTTTATTGGAGCATTGTGGAGGTATAAATTTAACATATAAGATATTTATTAAAAAATAAAAACCTTTTTCTTAACTTAACAAGGTCAAAAGATTGAGAAATTAAAAAATAATTAAAGATTTTTTCTAAATTAGTAAAACCAATTTACTATTTATAATTAAATTATATGATGCTTTTAAAATTATAAAATTTATTTATTCACTATATAATTATTTTGTCTCAATATTTTATCTCATTATACTTTGTGGTTTCTGTGGATACCACTAAATAAACGGAATCAACTGAGCACTTAAAAATTTTAAATGAGCCTCATTGTTAGTCTTACTCCTAATGTGGGCTCATTAAATTCAATACTAAATTTGGCTCGTATTTTACCCTTCTATCTTTTTATCCTTACTACTTGAATAAATAAAATATAAAGCAATCCCTAAGCAAATTAGCGCTCCTAATCGATACAGTGAAAAAGGAAGCATTTCATTACCGAACCAGCCAAAGTTATCAATCAAGATACTCATCAAAAGTTGCCCAAAAATCACAGCAACAGTAGCAACCGCAGCCCCAATTCTTTGTACAGCCAGTACCATAATGACAATATAAGGTACGCCACACATAGCACCTAATAACTGCCATTTAGGAACATCTAGTAACGTTAAAGTTTGTCTAGGTTCAAAGTAAAAAATAAGGAGAGCCGTAATTAGAGCACCGACCGAAAAAGTCAGAAAAGCACTACGAAAAACACCAACTTTCGCTCCAAGTTGACCATTAATTGCGGCCTGTACACTCAGCAAAGCACCACCAATGACGGCGAGAATAATCATTAAAATTGTCATGCGGGTCTCCTATGCTTTTGCCACAAGTATAAGTGCGACAACAATAAAGATGAGTGCCACTACCCGTTTACGGTCTACTTTTCGATGTGGAGTTCCCAGTAAACCATAGTGGTCGATAATCAGACTTTTAGACACCTGACCCGCTAAAATGCCAATCATGGTCATTGCAATACCAATAATTGGAGTCGTAATGGTCAAAATAATGACGTAAGCAGGACCAAGAACACCACCGAGTAATTGCCAAGATGGAAGTGTAAAAAATGAAGGACTATTCCGTGGGCTAAAAAACAGCATGAGTAGAAAAGTAAGTGCTGCACCCACACCAAAAATACTAAACGTGGCCCACAGCTCACCCACTTCTTTTCCTAACGGCCCTAAAAGCCCTGCTTCGACCGATAGCCCCATACCCCCTAAAATGGTTAGGAGTAGTAATAGAATTTGCATCTACATTGTCTCATCTGTATCTAAGCAACGAATAGTAAGGTAGCCAATTCATCAGAAAAACAGCATAATTCATGAATCACTTTTGCAGAAATTGCACAAATGGATTTAACAAATTCGATTGATATCCGCACGCTTCGCTTCTTTATTAGTGTTTACAATGCTCAAAACTTCTCAAATGTAGCACGTAAAGAAGATGTGTCTGCTTCCATGATTTCTCGCACCATCCAACAACTTGAAGATGCGTTGGGACAACAACTTTTCTACCGAAATACGCGAGCAATCACACCGACCGAATCGGGCAAATTATTTTTTGAGTACGCGAAAAAAATTACCGAACAATTTGATGAAGCTCAAAAGGCTTTACAAGATAAAACCATAGAGCCATCGGGACTCGTCCGCATTAATGCCCCTGTGTTTTTTGGTCAACGGCATATTGCGCCATGGTTGGCGGGTTTATCAGAGCGTTATCCAAGGCTTCTAATAGAACTAATTCAAACCGATGAATTTATAGACCCATTGCGCGAAAGCACAGATTTAATATTTCGTATTGGAGCACTGACTGATTCATCATTTCATGCCCGTATTTTTGGTACACAAAAATATCATTTGGCAGCATCTCCTCAGTATGTTGCCAAATACGGTACGCTTGATCATCCGACAGAACTTAATCAGCACAAATGCCTAGTCTATAAAGGTTTTGAAGGTCCTAACCGGTGGTTAGTAAGAAAGCCCAATGAAGAATGGGTACATTATCCAATTACTCCATTGCTGTCTTCAAACAATGCCGAGAGTTTAATGACAGCCGCGCTTCATGGCATGGGGAGTGTTTTATTTCCTGATTGGCTAATTGGCGAAGCTTTAAAACAAGGTGATTTAATAAAGCTTTTACCTGAATATGAAGTCGCGATTAAATCACAACCCCAGCATATCGCAGCCATTTATCCCAATGTCCGTCATCCACCGCTAAACATTAGAGCAGTGATAGATTATTTCGCAGAAATCTATGGAGACACACCGTATTGGCAGAATTAAATTTTTCTTTTAATCATCATTTGTAAAGACAAAAACACCTGATTGCAGCAATCAAATAAACTCTGAAATCAGGGATCACCGTTAGATACTAATTAATTGCTATCTCATAATGAAAATTATCGGCCAAACCATAAGACTCACGGTATTCGACTGCTACGCCTTCAAGATTTTTTGCGATACGGCATACCTTCACTAAAGGGTCTTCAAGGTGATTATTTAAATGGCTATCTTTGATATTTTTCTCAAAAGTTAACCGTTCTGTTGCAGAAGAAATAAATTGACCACAGTGCTGATAATAAAAAGGATAAAGTAAATTCCCAAACTCAGCGATTGGAATTTCTTCCAGATTTTTAAATAAGCGTTCAGGCAGCCAGATTCTTTCGCTTAACACAACGACGTCTTCATGCTTACGGACACGCTCGATATAAAGCAACTTTTCGGTGTGCCCAAGCCCTAACTCGGCGTTTACTTCCGGAATTGCATCACACACTTCTACTTTTTTGATTTGTCCTTGTGGCTGAATAAAATCGCCTTTTTTATTACGTAATCTAAAAAAACGAATGAGCGAGTTTTCAAAGTTAGGTTGTTTTAGGAAAGTTCCTTTTCCTTGCTGTTTGACCAATAAGCCATCTTCAACCAGTCCTTCAACCGCCTTTCTAACGGTTCCTACCGATACGCTATACATTTGCGCAAGTTCTTGTTCACTTGGAATAGGCTCTTCAACTGTCCATTTTGACTGAATCAGTAGTTTTTGAAGTTCCCAACGGACCTTTTCATATCTTGGCAATTTAAAATTTTTAAATGCAGTCTCATCAAGCATTTGCGTTAAACATTATGAAATCGATTTGACAATATTAGCATAGTTCTGTGTAATACAAAAAAGCAAACATATATATGTTTATATGTTTATATGTTTATATGTTTATCAAGGAAGATAATATGACCGCATTGATGCTGATAGCTTTAGCTGTATCTATAGGCTTAGGTTATAAAACAAAAATCAATATCGGATTTTTTACGATAGCGTTTGCTTACCTGATTGGTTGCTTTGGCATGGGTCTTAAACCTTCCGAAGTTATTGAATTATGGCCTGTCAAAATTTTCTTTATTATTTTATCTGTCACTCTGTTTTATAACTTTGCTTTGGCAAATGGCGCACTAGAGAAGCTTGCCAGCCATCTTTTATATAAATGCCGTAAGTTTCCTCAGTTTTTACCTTTAGCGATTTTTTTCGCAGCAACCATTATTGCAGGCCTAGGTGCTGGTTTTTATACGGTACTTGCCTTTATGGCACCCATTACACTGCTGCTGTGTAAAAAAACTAATATGAATATGGTTATTGGCGGGATGGCTGCAAATTACGGCGCTCTAGCTGGCGCAAATTTTATGACATCGCAAAGTGGCATTATTTTCCGAAGCTTAATGGAAAATACTGGCATTAGCTCACAAACCGCTTTTTCATATAGCGGTGGCATTTTTGTCTTAACTTTAATTATTCCAATTGCGGTGTTGGGCATTTATACCCTCTGGAATAGAAAAAGTAATTCAATTGTGATTGAAGATCAAAAGCCTAAACCATTTGACAAAAAACAGAAACAATCCATCTTCCTTATTGTTTTAATGATGTCGATTGTTTTAGTTTTTCCAATCTTGCACCTTGTTTTCCCCGATGTAAAAACGATTAGCTTTTTAAACTCCAAAATTGATATTGCCTTCCTTGCCATTACCTTCTCGCTCATAAGTCTACTTATGAAACTTGCCGATGAGAAAAAGGTCATTGCACTTGTGCCGTGGGGAACACTGATCATGATTTGCGGTGTCGGTATGCTCATCGCATTAGGTGTGAAGCTTGGCATTATTACGACCCTATCTGAATGGTTAGCAAACAATGTTCCTGTGTGGGTTATTCCAGTACTGTTATGTCTGATCAGTGCCATTATGTCTGTATTTTCAAGCACTCTAGGTGTAGTTGCACCTACCTTATTCCCAATTGTTCCGGCGCTTGCACTTACCTCTGGCCTAAATCCACTTGTGCTGTTCATTTGTATTGTGGTTGGCGCTCAATCTACAGCTATTTCCCCTTTCTCCTCTGGCGGTAGTCTCATTATGGCTTCAGCACCAGCAGACATCGACAAAACCAAATTCTTTAATCAATTGTTATTTAAAGCAATTCCTGTAGGAGTCATTGCCGCTTTAATCGCTATTTTCGCTTTAAAATTTGTAATGTGAGATGAAAATGAACTGTATAGATACACATGCACATGTTTTTTCGACTCAGGACCACAGTATCGAAACAGCACGTTATGCACCTGATTATGATGCAACTGTACAAAGTTTTATCTCTCATCTTGATGAACACAATTTCACGCATGGTGTTTTGGTTCAACCCAGCTTTTTGGGTACCAATAACCAAGCGATGTTAAATGCAATTCAGCAATACCCTGAGCGTTTAAAAGGGATCGCCGTTGTTCAACATACGATGACTTTTGATGAGCTAGTAAATCTCAAGGCACAAGGCATCGTTGGTGTTCGCTTAAATTTATTCGGTCTTAACCCTCCTGCGCTAAATACGCCTGACTGGCAAAAATTTTTACGTAATGTGGAAAGCCTCAACTGGCAAGTTGAATTACATGCACCGCCGAAATATCTGGTTCAGCTTTTACCACAATTAGATGAATACAGCTTTGATGTCGTAATTGACCATTTTGGCCGAGTTGACCCTGTTAAAGGGATTGAAGATCCGGATTATCAGAAATTTTTAAGCTTACTTAACGTAAAACAGCACTGGATTAAAGTGTCCGGTTTCTACCGTTTGGGTGCCGCTCCAAACAACATAAATACGGCACGACTGGCCTATAACATTTTTAAAGAAAAAGGCTTTTTACACAAACTCATTTGGGGAAGTGATTGGCCGCATACCCAACATGAATCTTTAATTACTTATGAAAATGCATTTAGAGCTTTTAAACAGATTGTGTTTGATAAACACGAGCAATGTTTAATTTTAAATCAGAACCCTACCGAGCTGTTTGGTTTCTCACGTACATAAGGAGTATGTATGAAAAATGATATATCTATATCGGAAGTAGAAAAGTCAACGATCCGTAAACTTTCTTTTCGTATTCTTCCTTTCCTCATTCTTTGTTATTTCATCTCATATATTGACCGAGTAAATATTGGTTTTGCCGCTTTAACCATGAATCAAGAAATTGGTTTAACCGCGACTGCCTTTGGTTTTGGTGCGACATTATTTTTTATTGCATATGTCATATTTGAAATTCCAAGTAATATGGCCATGGAAAAGCTAGGTGCACGTATCTGGATTGCCAGAATCATGATTACTTGGGGAATTGTCGGTTGCTGTACCGCCTTCATTACCGGCCCTATTTCATATGCAATTTCACGGTTTTTACTTGGTGCTGCCGAAGCAGGATTTTTCCCGGGTGTATTACTGTATTTAACACTATGGTTCCCTAAACGATATATGGCTCGAATTGTTGCCGTATTTATGGTTGCCATTCCTTTATCTAATTTTATTGGTTCACCTTTATCTGCTTTATTATTAGGCTTGCATGGTTTAGTTGGCTTAAGTGGATGGCAAGTGCTTTTAATTTTTGAAGCATTGCCTGCAATTCTTCTTGGCATATTATGTTTAGTTTGGCTTCCAAATAAACCGAATCATGTTAAATGGTTAAGTTCTGAGGAAAAAGAATGGCTATCGAGTACCTTAACTTTTGAAAAAAACCAACAGTTAAATACTGAAAAACAAGACAGTGCCGAACAGAAAAAGAGTAAGTTCAAGCTGCTGATTACCAATAAATATTTATGGTTCTTCGCAATTATTTATGCAGGAAGCTCTGCAACCAGCAATATTTTATCGTTATGGATGCCTCAGATTTTAAAAGCCTTCCATCTAACTGCTATGCAGACTGGTCTTTTAAATATGATTCCGTTTGGTTTAGCTGCCGCTTTCATGATTGTTTGGGGCGTACATGCCGATAAAAGTGGTAATAAGAGTCTCAACACAGCTATTCCATTGTTTGTGACGAGTTTTGGTTTGCTCCTTACTATTTTTACCTCATCTTTAACCTTGAGCTTACTTTTATTCTCACTTGTTTTGATGGGTAACTATGCCATTAAAGGTCCTTTCTGGGCGTTGGTTTCTGAGCGCTTACCGCCTACTTTAGTGGCTGTAGGTATTGCAGCAGTGAATACTATTGCGCATATCGGTACTGGGCTTATGAACTCTATTATGGGTATAGTCAAAGATTATTCGGGTAGTTTCCCTGTGTCACTTTTACCACTCTGCATTCTTACCTTTATTGGTGCCGTGATTACATTGTATTTGGGAAGAAAACCGACATTGCCAAAAGCGCAAAAGGTTCAAAAAGCAGTTTAGGTTTTAGAAATGACAGATTTAATAAAAAGAGACCCATTGATGGTCTCTTTTGATTTATAACAAATATATAGATGCTAAGATGGATCAATATTTTCTTATTTTTATATGAAAACTATGAGTTTGTCTGTCTTTACTATAATAAAAAAGCCCATCTTCCGATGAGCTTTTTATTTAACTAAATTTCATAATATGTATTAGGCTTTAAATTCTGCTATTACAAAGTTTTTTACTATTTCATCAAAATTTGGTTTCAGAAGAGTTGGCTTGCTATCTTTTATAGTTATATACCAATAACTTGCTGCAACTCCCATGCTAATCAAAGCTAACAATTTCATTGCTCACCTCACTTATTGGGAAGAGTGGACTTCAACTTAACATCCGCGTTTGTAGCGTTCCAATTCGTTTTAGAGAGGTTTCTGTATATTTTTTAAGCAATGTGTAATAAATAAGCCTACAACTTTGAGAGCCTTCTTTAACGCCCATAATTTAGATAAATTAATGTTTTCCAAATCTTATACGAAATCCCATAGAATGCCCTTCTTCTTTGACTTTAATAGTATATAAGTATTTAATTTTATTAAAATCTTTCCTCATTTCTATATCAACCACTCCATCTTGCTTCTGTCCATTTATTTCAACTTTATAAGAGTAAAGTGGCCGTTCAGCATCAGTATAAAAATCAGATCCATACTGCTTAATACTGTAGTCTTTAATTTTTCCAAATTTCTGTCTTATGGTTTTATCTGTATATACCACTGATTTAACCCTTTGTGTATTTTCTTTATTATTAATAAATAAGTAGCCACTTCCAATAATAAGAATAAATATAGTGATCAAAGCGATATTTCTTTTTTTCATTAGATCTTTAAATTCTATGTACATATATTTCTAAAAATATTTAGGGAAAAATATTCTATCAAATTTCAATATATTATTTTAATATTTAATCTAATACTTAAAGAACTTTAACTAATTTTATTAATGCTAGGGATAGCCTCGGGTTTATTTGAATATATCAGCACCCTTTTGTAAGTAAATTTCCCAATTCTTCATTAAGCGATTAATATTTTCTGCATACGAATACAATGAGGGATCGTATCTATCCGTAGGGGGTATATATTTGATAAAACTTTCTATTTCAGCAGGATAATCAAAATCTGTATAAATACTTTCTACTTCATCTAAAGGATCTTCAAAACTTTCTCGATTAATCCAAAGCCAGCTAAGAAGTATATAAAGCCATTTTTCCCTAATCATCGAATCTTCATTAGTCTCTGAACATAATTCATTCAAAAAGGGAACGATATCATCTGATTCACTCGGTATAAGGAATGATAGTTCAAGTTCAGCCTTAGTATAGATCTCCGTTAACACAATATTTTCGGCTTTTTTGATTGGTAGTTCACAAGTAATCAGATTATTTTCATAGCCCCATTTGATATCGCACCATGAAAGTGTCACCTTTTCATTAATAAAATCAGCAGGTATTGGATACAAATTCATGTCATTGTGCCTCTGGGATCATAAAAATCATTAATTCTAATATTTCTCGAATACTTATTAATTTGATCTTCAAAAAAATTTTTTAAGAAAAAACAATAAAATTTCGATAATTTAAAAAAGCTTACTCTTTCGAGTAAGCTTTATCCTTAGGAGTTTTCTACTGATGAATAATGATCACCATAATTCAAAAAATTACTAGCCTTGATCAAAATTAAATAATCTGAATCTAGTTGATTAAAGTCTGATTAATCAATGATTCAATTTTTTGAGAAGCAACAGAATTATAGTAAGTACATTCATTCTTTGCTTCTTCAATTGCACTTTGGAAAGAAATTACATCCTCGTAATTATTAAATGAATCAAGTGATTTTTTATAACCTGCAACAATACTATCAATTGAAGTGTTAGGATTCTTTTGCCAATAACCTGAAGCTAGTTTATTGTCTATATTCATATACACCGAAACTGTATAATACTTTGGATCGTTTGCCTCTGTATTTAAATAAGCCCACTGTACATTACCCCATTTTCCAGTAACAGCATTACTTCCAGCTAAAGAAACATAGTCTGAAAAGTTATTAACGCTAACACCATTAACAGAAGCTAAACTTTCTGTATTAGTAATTACATAGTAAGGGACTGAATAATTTGTTCTTTCAACCTGAAAACACTTAGCTCCTGCAGGAAATGTATTTTTTTTAGTTAAAGCTAAAAAATTTTTAAATTGATCACCAATAGATTCTCGATGAAAAAATACGCTTGTAGGAATTTTCTCTGCAAGCAGATTCCAATATACGGCGGTTCTGTCACTTATTCTGACATTCTTTAAATCAATCCAGCGCCCTTTCTCTTCTACGACAATATTCTTAAGGCCATCTTTGTTATAAGGGGTTTTTCGAAGAGTAGTTCCATCTTGTGAAGTAGATCTTAAAATATATCGTCTATAACCTAATGGATACTTCGTCTCATCTGGTCTGTAAAGACCATCTGTGCTTAACATTAGGCGACCAATATCTGGTTGAGTGCTTTTATCTAATTTAGGATAATCTGCATACCAAATATTTCCGTTTCTTGAATTTCTAGTAATCTCAACAAATGTATTATCAAACTGAATAGATGCCCATTTGTAAGAAGTAGTATTATCAAACTCGCTACTAAGAATTTCATCTTTTGTTGTTGTAACTGTATCACTACTTCCAGTCCCGCCACCACAGCCGACCATAAGACCTGAAAGTAGAAAAAGGAAAATAGCTTTATTAAGTGTCATAAAATTTACTCTTTTTTATTGAGTGGTATAAAATGCGGTTAAGCATAATAAGTTAAAATTTTATTATAAGAAATAATTAATTTTCAGATTTAACTTATTAATTATCAGACGTAATAATAAAAGTTTAAGTAAGTTAAAAAGGTAATCAATTATTAAAAATTAAATTTATTGCTTCATTTAAATTGAAAAAATATTAATTCCTATTTAAAAAACCTCTCCACCACCATATCCCTTTCATCCAAACTATTTGAGCTTAAAATCTGGAACATCAAGCCATCTATTAGGTTTAAAACCAAATTGGCATCGGGTTTGAATGCATGAGTTTCTAAACTAAAAATCAGGTCAAAAATCTCATGAAGCAACCATTTTCTATACTCTATTGCCATACGGTAAGCCTGTGGATAAGCGGCTTTAATTTCAAAAAAGGCTTTTAGTAAAAGGTAGTACAGGCTATTAAAGTTGGCATGTAAAACAATAATTTCTTTGAGTTTATCTTTTGAAGTGCGGTAATGGCCTGAGTAAATAATGGCAAGCACTTCTTCTCTGAGCAAGCTTTTTTGAAAGGCAATGCACATTTCGATCAGGCCTTCTTTTGAACCAAAATATTTATAAAAGGTGGATTTGGTAATTTGGGCTTCTTTAGCAATCAGGTCTACGCCCGCTGTGTGAAACCCGTAAGTTGTAAATAGGTGTATAGCAGTTTGAATAACATGTAGTTTTTTCGAAGATATTTCTAAATTTGACATAGTTTTGCCGTTATAAATTCTTGTTGTTTCTAAATGAGATTAAAAAGCTGTGCCTTTTCTGGGAGAAAAAAAGGCACAGCAAAGCCGTAAAGACTGTGCTTGGCACATCTCAAGTTTTATTGTTGCTGAGTTTTAGACGTAATGATTTAAAGCCTGAAAAGCCTATAGCTCATCAAACTGCTTTAAATTGATTTAAGTTGTGTCGAGATAGTTTTTGACAGTGACTGCCAATAATTTATGAATGTGCATAGCCAACTCCTTCTTTTGGGAGTTCTGCCGAAACATTATAAATTATGGTGGCAGAACGGAAGCAGGTTGACGGACTGGTTTGAACTCCAGCACACCCAAAGGTGTCCCACTCCCGTCCTACCGCTACGGGAGGGAACGGGGTGTGCACACAAGACTACTCCTCAGAAGAAATAATCCTGATGTGGTTCAAATAGCGGTCCGTCAAAACCGGCTGGCAATGTAGGCCAGCCCGCAAAGGATAGTATCCAACTCACTTACAGTCAAGCATACAAAATGACATTTGCTTTAAAATAGATCATTAAAAAGTAAGGATAAATAGTTAAAATTTATTGTTAAATTTTTATTTATAAAATGCATAAAACAAAACGATCTACTCCTGTCCCTACTTAAGTACTGCCCAAATTATCAATTCTTTTCGCCCTCTTTGAACCTTTTATGCCAACTTAAATGGAAATACGTAAATGACATTACTAGCCATAGGATAAATCCCTAGGCTTTCGGTTCTTTCCTTTAATTGTTCTATAGAAAGCCCTGAAATGGGTTCACGCCCGCCCCAGACCAACAAGCCTTTTTTAGCGTAGTCTTCGAGTACTTCTATGGTTTTTCCATTTTTAAGCTCAATCACAACATTTTTTTCTTTAATTGGGAGTAATTGCGCATTTTCATCGGTAACGAACATGGTCAGGCTTATAGCTGTCGCTATTTGTTCTTGGTATGGCGCGATAATAATTCCATTACTAGCGACTGGCGTGATGCTCAGTTGTGAAAACTGCAAATCAGTTATAGCATCTTGATTGGGAGCTCGACCACTCCATATAAGAATGCCTTCAGGGAACGCGGCTAAAGGTTCTTGGCTGTCATTGATCTCTAGTATTTTTCCGTCATCAAATTTAATAACCAGACTTTGTCCTGCATAGCGTGTTAAAGCACTATTTTGGTCAACAGCAAAAATTTTCATTTAATTTCATTCCCCAACAGCCAAGCATAAGATCATAACGGTTAGCTATCGTTTTAAGTTGGTATTTTTGTTTAGCTTGCATTTTTTCTATTTTTGTTTATGATTGAGTAATCACTCAATTAATCTGTTTGTATATGGCTCGTCCTCGTAGTGAAGATAAACGTAATGCAATTTTAAGTGCTGCTATCGAAACATTAGCAGAGCTTGGCGAACGTGCGTCTACCTCAAAAATTGCAAAAGTTGCTGGCGTGGCAGAAGGCACTTTATTTACCTATTTTAGTAATAAAGAAGAATTGCTTAATCAGTTATATCTTTCGCTCAAGTCTGAGCTACGTCAGGTCATGATGCTTGGTTACCCTACCAACTCAGACTTACAAACACAAATGTCGCATATCTGGCAAAGCTATTTGGACTGGAGTTTAGAAGCTCCCCTTAAACGTAAAGTCATGGCGCAGCTTTCAACATCGGAACAAATTACTGAGCAAAGTAAACAAATTGGTATGCAAACCTTTTGTGATTTTACTCAAAACATTCAAGAACGTATTAACGATGGCAAGTTAAGAGATTATCCACCGTTATTTATTGCTTCAATTTTAGGTGCGCTTGCCGAGGTTACACTTAATTTTATTGCCCAAGACCCTTCTCAAACCGAGCGTTATCGCAAATCTGGTTTTGAAGCGTTTTGGCATGCCGTTTCAATATAGATAAAAGAGTAAGGATGCACGGCGTCCTTATTTTTAAACCAATTAATGAGTGAGTAAATACTCATTTAAGTAAATCAAAATAAGTACTTAGCCCAAGTTCTTATTTGTACATATAGGTTTGTTCCAATAAGGAAAAACAAGATGACGATTTCAAACACAACAAACTTGCCTTCTCCCCTAATGCCATCTCAACAGCACAATGGCAAATTTAGAAATACGCGTCCGAACCAACACAAGCCTTCTTTTGGCAAAACTCTCCAACTCATGTGGAAGTTTCTATTTAACAAGCCAAAAGACACAGTACCCAACAAAGAAATTCCTGTTTTAAGCTTAACCAAAGAACAGCTTTTAAGTGCGCCTGACCGCTCTCTATTTCGTTTGGGCCACTCAACCATTTTGTTAAAACTGCAAAATGAGTTTTGGTTAACCGACCCTGTTTTTTCTGAACGTGCTTCACCTTTTCAATGGATTGGTCCAAAACGTTTTCACCAGCCACCGATTAGCATTGCAGACTTACCACCCATTAAAGGTGTGATTCTGTCGCATAACCACTACGACCACCTCGACTACCATGCGGTTATGCAGCTTAACGATAAAGTTGAACATTTCTTAACGCCGCTTGGTGTAGGCGATACCCTTATTAAATGGGGAATTCCAGCAGAGAAAGTTCAACAACTCGACTGGTGGGACACCACGCATATAGATGGACTTGAACTGGTCGCTACCCCTGCCCATCATTTTTCAGGCCGTGGTATGGGCGATAGCAATGCAACGCTATGGGCTTCGTGGGTGATTATCGATAATGACTTACGTGTGTTTTTTAGCGGTGACACGGGATATTTTGATGGGTTTAAAGAGATTGGACATCGTTATGGTCCATTTGATTTGACCATGTTAGAAACTGGTGCGTATGATCCTGAATGGCCCGATGTTCATATGCAACCAGAGCAAACTTTACAAGCACATTTAGACTTAAAAGGTCGTCATTTGTTGCCTGTACATAATGGTACTTTTGACTTGGCGCTTCATGCTTGGGACGACCCGTTTGAACGTATCGTGGCTTTGGCTCATGAAAATAATTTAGCCATTAGCACACCGCAAATGGGACAACTCTTGAACTTAAACGAGCCGAATGTTGAAAATTATTGGTGGCGTTCATAGTTTGATAAAAATAAGCCGAATGCTCCATTTGCAGTATTCGGCTTATCTTATTTATAACTTTGAATAATTTTCACGAAGCACTCTTTTCAAGCGTTTCTATAATCGCTAAAGCCGTCTTCTTAGCTGAAAACGGGTTTTGACCAGTAATCAAGTTGCCATCTTGAACCACATACGGCGCAAAAGGAATAAAAGCCTTTTCATAACGAGCGCCATATTCTTTCGCTAACTCTTCGGCATTGTATGGCACTTTTTTCGCTACCCCTGCCAGAACCTCTTCACTCCATGCAAAGCCAGTTAACTTTTTACCTTCTATTAGACGTTTGCCATTTGAAAGTCTGACGTTAAGCAAACCGCAATAACCGTGGCATACACTCGAAACAATCCCGCCTTTTTCATAAATATTTTTGGTGATTTCTTGCAGTTCAGGGTTATCTAAAAAATCCCACATCACACCGTGACCACCCGTGTAATAGATCACGTCATAATCTTGCCAATGAATATCGGAAGGCTTAAAAGTATTTGCTAACAGGGTAATAAAAGCTTGGTCTTTTTCTCTGGCTTTAACAGATTTATCTGCAACCAAAGGCGCAAGTGATTTAGGCTCGATCGGGGTTTTTCCGCCATTTGGGCTGACAATATCTTGCACATAACCTTGCTTTTCAAACTCATCATAAGCATGGGTGAGCTCGCCCAACCACAGTCCTGTCGGCTCATCTACATCCTTATAGCGTGAAATATTGGTCACGACGTGTAATATGCGTTTAGACATTTTCTCACCTCTTTTTTCATACTTATAATTCTATTCTTTCATCTATCAAAGCATAGAAAGCTGTTACTGAAAGTGTGTGCTTGGTAAAGTTATGAACCTTGCTTTTAAGTGACTATAAGTCTAAAGTTAACTTGAATGTCAATAGAGTATGTGGCTATGAATATTAGCGAGTTATCAAAGCTAAGTGGTTTAAGCACCCCTACAATTCGTTATTACGAGCAAATCAAACTCTTGCCTAAAGCAAAAAGAAAGTCGAATGGTTATCGTGAATATACGGATAACGATTTAAAGCAACTTTCTTTAATTCAACAGGCCCAGCAAGTTGGTTTTTCTTTAGCAGAAATTAAATCATTTTTACCGTCCAAGGTGTCTTCTTGGAACCATGACGCACTCATCCAAACACTTGAATCTAAAATTCAAGAAATCGAACTTTTAGAACAAAAGCTTAAAGTCAGTAAGCAAAATTTACTCACCATGATTGAAGCAATTAATAACAAACCCGATGAAATTACCTGTGAAGAAAATGCCGAACGCCTTATGAATCTCTATTACGATAAATCAAAAACGCCGTAAACCTATAGAATTCTATTGACCTTAAAGTACACTTTAAACATACGATGGATCACAGGTGATAAATGAGGAACCTGTGATGTTTAAAGTGTGGAATTTTCAACGTTGGTTAAGTATTATTTTTGCCATTCTTTTATCTACAAATGTGGTTTATGCCGCAGGTTCAGATAAAGCTCAAAGCCTTGCAAAAACAAATGGAAAAATTTTAGTCGTCATGACTAATCATTCGGCTTACCCTTCTCGTTCAGATAAAACAGGACTTTGGCTAACCGAACTCACCCATTTTTATGATGTTGCATTAGCTGCCGGCTATGAAATGGACTTTGTAAGTCCTTTAGGTGGTGAAGTGCCTCTAGATGAACGTAGCTTAAAGTCTATTTACTTAGACAAATCCGCTCGTCAGCATTTAGCCGACCCAGCATTTATGCAACGGTTAAAAACAACATTAACTCCGAACGCGATTAATCCTACCCAGTACAAAGCCATTTACTATACGGGTGGGCACGGCACCATGTGGGATTTCCCAAATAATAAAGCTTTGCAAAACATTAGCGAACAGATCTATCGCCAAGGTGGAGTCGTTTCAGCAGTCTGTCACGGCGTAGGTGGTTTATTACCTTTGCAGGATGAAAATGGCAAACCGTTAATTGCAGGTAGAACTGTCACGGGTTTTGCAAATATAGAAGAAACTCTTTCTGGTATTAAGTCTCAAGTTCCATTTTCTTTACAAAATGGGCTCATTGAACGTGGTGCAAAATATAAACAAGCTTTTATTCCGTTTACCTCATATGTGGTTTCAGATGGCAGAATTATTACTGGACAAAACCCACAGTCGAGTAAAGAAATTGCCGAAGCAGTAGTTAAACGTTTAAGCAGTATGAAATAAATCTAAAAAGACGAATTACAGACTAGCCTTGTAATCCGTCTTTTTCATATAAATATTATAGAAAAAACTAACCAACCTTTTGATAGTGAAGAGCTATCGCACCAGAAGCAAAAGTTTTATTTTCAATAAGTTTAAGATTGGTCTTTTGCTGAATACCTTGGAATAGTGGCAAGCCACTACCAATTAAAACGGGCGAAACCGTAATTTTATATTCATCAATTAAACCAAGTTGCATGAGATAGTGTGCAAACCGTGGACTCCCCAAAATCACCATATCCTTGCCCGGTTGCTGCTTGAGCTTATTAATTTCTTCTTCAACATGGTCTTTGACTAGTCTGGAATTATTCCATTCAACTGTATCTAAGGTGGTTGAAAAAACGATTTTTTCTGTCTTTTCAATCCACTCAGCATGATTTCGTTCATGCTCCGAAGCTTCGGGGTTTGAAAGCATAGTTGGCCAATAATTATGCATCATCTGGTAAGTCGCACGTCCCCAAATCACTGTATCCGCAGTACTCAAGATTTCTTTTGCATGATTTGCCAAATCGGCATCATAAGCAATCCAACCTATGTCCATTGCCCCATTTGGTCCTTCGACAAAACTATCAAGCGATGCATGTAGAAACAGTATGAGTTTTCTCATTATTCTCATTCCTTTGTTATGAAAAAGATTTATCGTTTTTTAGTATATTCAATTTAAATGATTTCTTATGGAGTGTTTTGTTTTCTGATTTTTCTTGTATGTATGTAGCTCTATATCTTCATGAAATATTTATAAATTATATAAATGACCCGAACAAGAATGGCTCCTTATTCGGGTTATCTATAAACGTACTGTTTTAATAAAGGCTTGGTTACGTAATGACTAGCGGGCCAGAACCCGGCAACTCGGTCACTAGCTTATAGCCCATCAGTTTTGCGGGTGTATATGTACCGCCTTTAACGGTATTTCTGAGTAAATAATTCACCACAGTCAGTGAGCCATTTACGGTAAGACTATAGGCGTTTTCCGTTTGAATACGGGCAGTTTTGATTTCCCCACGCGCATTTCTTGCTTCACCCCAAACATAGGTAGGTACTTTCGCTCGAAGCTCCTCATTTGGTCCCACAACCGTTTTTTCAATACGTGATTTAATAAACTTCTGCACAGCATTGATTTTTAATACTGGGCGTACATAGTTCAGCATTTTCGCGCCAAAAATCATTTTAGGAAATGCAGGTACAAACACCTCAATGTTTGGAATGCCGGTTGTATAGAACGCTGTAGATACGTCCCCCCAAGGAACACTCATGGCACTTTTTTTACCGTCACCAAAATCAATAGTCCGGACATAATGTGCTAATGGAACAGTGATAATTTTTCCGTTTTTACGAATTTTTCCACCTTCGGCCATGCCTTCTGTACTTGTTTTGGCTGTACCCGGTGAAAACCCAGTTCTAGAGTCAAAACCAAGCGCTAAATGGGTCGCATCTGGCAGTGCTTCTTTCAAGGCAGCAGCAACACAGTCTGTTGGAATGACATCGAAACCCACACCCGGACAAAGCACAATATCGGCTTTTTCGGCTTGGCTGTTCAGTGACTGTGCCAATTCAAATACAGCAATTTCACCAGTAATATCTAAATAGTGAGCACCAGCTTTTATACAAGCTTCCATCATGGGTTTTGATGTTGCTGAAAATGGCCCTGCACAGTGCATAACCAGTTTAAAACCTTGGAGTTGCTCACTTATTGCATCTACGTTATCAAGCCCAAAAGCTTTATAGTCAAGCCCCAACTCTTGAGCAAGTGCTTCAACCTTAGCTTTGTTACGGCCAGCCAAAGTCGGTTTTAGACCTTGGCGTACAGCTTCACGAGCGATTAATTCGCCCGTGTAGCCATTTGCTCCATAAATTAACCAGTTTGAATCGTTAAGATTTGTCATAACACAACTCACTTTTTAAAAAGCAAATGAATAATCACGCATGCCTTTTTTATACTGGCGAGTACGGCATGACATCGCTGATTGTTGCAAAATTAAAGCCCAAGCTGGTGAAACATTTGGTTTTGTTTTTTTACCAGCACTTAAATTACGTAACTGGAATTTGACCACAGCCATATTGGCAAGTGAAGCCAATGTTTTATTTTCCCATGTAATTGGTTTGAGTTCAGGTGAAATATTTTGGCCTTGTTTCCAAGCATTTGGCAAATTAAGTTCAATGGCTAAAGCTGTGGCAATACCGACCATATCTACACCACTTTCAATTACTTTTTCTGCCACTTGTTTACGGCGTATGCCACCTGTCACCATAACAGGCATTTTGGCAACTTTACGAATTTCTTGTGCAAATTCTAAAAAGTAAGCTTCACGGGCAAGTGTACGACCATCACGTGCCTGACCTTGCATTGCAGGCGCTTCATAGCTACCACCTGAAAGTTCAACCAAATCGACTGCATGCTCATTTAACATTTTAACCACTTGCTGAGCATCTTCAGCGCTAAAACCGCCACGCTGAAAATCGGCTGAATTTAGTTTCACTGCAACCGTAAACTGTGGCGAAACCACTTTACGAACCGCTTCCACAATCTCAATTAAAATACGAGCGCGGTTTTCTAAAGAACCGCCCCAACGATCTTGGCGTTTATTGCTCAGTGGAGAAAGAAACTGGCTTAATAAATACCCATGTGCTGCATGAATTTCCACACCAGTAAATCCTGCTTTTTCACCTAAACGTGCCGTGTTTGCAAAACGCTGAATCACTTCTGCAATCATGGATTCAGTCATTTCAATTGGTGTGTTAAAGCGATTTGACATTTTGCCAAGATCTAGTGAAATAGCTGATGGCGCCCAAGTCTGCTGACCTAGGTTAGCTTGCATTTGTCGACCCGGATGGTTAATTTGAAGCCAAACCTGAGCACCTTTGGAACGGCTAATTTGTGCCCATTTTTTGAAAGTATCTAGATGCTTTTCATCTTCAAGCACGACGCCGCCCGGTCCAGTCATCGCTCGGCGGTCTACCATCACATTTCCTGTAATGATTAGACCTACGCCACCATTTGCCCAAGCCTGATATAAACGCATTAATTCTTCTGATGGTGCATGGTTTAAATCAGCCATATTTTCTTCCATTGCCGCTTTAGCAATACGGTTAGGAACATATGAGCCATTTGGGAATACTAATTTTTCGAACACTTTCATTGGAATGACCTCATTCAGTATGGCTTTACTTTAAGATTAAAGCTAACTTTAATGTCAATACCTTTTATTATTTCTCTATTTATTATTTTTAATTTCAATTGTTTATAAATAAAAAAGAGGCACTTAATGGCCTCTTTTTTAAGTTTATGGCTTTAAATTATTCACGAATAAATGCCAATAAGTCCGCATTAATCACTTCATGATTTACGGTTAACATACCGTGAGAAAAACCTGGGTAGATTTTGAGTTGGCTATTTTGAAGTAACTCAGCAGATTTCACACCAGACGTCTTATAAGGCACGATCTGGTCGTCGTCACCATGTAATACCAAAACAGGAATAGTGATTTTCTTTAAATCTTCGGTAAAGTCAGTTTGTGAGAATGCCACAATACCATCGTAATGTGCTTTTGCACTGCCTGTCATACCCTGACGCCACCAGTTAGCAATAATACCTTCAGATGGTTTCGCATCTGGTCGGTTAAAACCATAGAATGGGCCAGATGGAAGGTCTCGGAAAAATTGTGCACGGTTGGTGAGAACCTGATTTTGAAGGTCATCAAAAACTTCTTTTGGTAAACCTTCAGGATTATTTTCAGTTTTAACCATAAGCGGTGGTACTGCACTGACAAGAACAGCTTTCTTAACGTTTTCTTGACCATGACGTGCAATATAGTGAGCCACTTCACCACCACCTGTTGAATGGCCAATATGAATTGCATTTTTAATGTTCAGATGTTTAACCACTTCTGCCACATCATCTGCATAATGGTCCATATCGTGACCATCCCATACCTGACTCGAACGCCCATGTCCACGGCGGTCATGAGCAACTACACGAAAACCTTCTTTAAGGAAAAAAAGCAATTGTGTATCCCAATCGTCTGAACTCAAAGGCCAACCATGATGAAAAAATAGAACTTGGGCATCACGTGGTCCCCAATCTTTATAAAAAATCTCTACACCGTCTTTTGTCGTTACATATCCCATCTTTGTTCTCCTGCTAAAAAACTACTTATAGATTGGTTATAAAATTTGAATATTGATACTAAGCTTAAAGTTAACTTTAAGGTCAATTACTTTAATTGTATTTTTAAAATAAAATTTATATGAAAGCACGGCCTTAAACTCTTCTCATCTTTCCCCTTTTTTATTTCATTTAAATGTCAAAGCCTTTAGCCATCAAAATTAAAATCTTGACTTTAAAGTGAACTTTAAACTTATAGTTTCTGTAGTGGTTCTAAATTAACACGTCTTCATATGGACAAGCATTAGATACTCGGTCAATTAATGTAAAGGTGAATTTTCATGGATATAAAACAACAATTTACTGAGGTTGAATTTGGACAACAAAAAATCAAAGTACCTAAAGGTGGTTATTATGACCGTTTTAGAATGAATCCCGATTTAGATGAAGTCGCTCAAGACCCTGCTGCTGGTAATATCGACTTTTTCCGTCATATTCCTAAAAAAATTGTGGAGTCCCGTGTAGGTCCTGTTTGGGCACCCAACTTTTATTATCGTAGCGCAAATGTGCAACTGCTGATGCTTGCGCCTATTAAACAGATTAAAGCAAAACTTCCTGCTGACTTAACACCATTACAGCCCTTCCCGGGTTATGGGTTGGTCGCTGTTACGTTCTTTACCTATTCGGTTTGTGACAATGACCCTTATAACGAAGTGTCGATTGCGATTGTGGTACGCAAGCCTAACGCTCGCGGACCACATATTGCAGAACTAATCAAATCGATACGTCAACGTCATTTTTATGCACATGTTTTGGCGTTACCTGTCGATACAGAAATTGCCAGAGTACGTGGTGTATATGGTTACCAGTTACCAAAATGGCTGACTAAAATTGACGTGAACATTAACTCAAAAAGCGTTCAAGCCAATATTTTTGATCTTAATGGTAAGTTAGATTTAAGTTTAGAGACTGCTGTCCCCACTTTAAAACATGTTGACTCTGAAACACATATCAATAAAGCAACCATGCTACATGTTGTTGATGGCAAATGGCACCAGACAGAGGTTCAATCCAACATTCTTTCTTTCGCGCAAAAGCTTTTTCCAAAGAAAGTAAGATTAGTGAAAAATGAAGGCCCTTTAACAAAGCTATTAAATGAACTAGGTGCTTCAAAAATTTTGCGTTTAGATGTTATAGAAGATGCGCAAGTCGTTCTTCATTTGCCTACTCCGCTATAGATTTATTATTTGAAATATAAAAAAGAGACCATCACGTGGTCTCTTTTATTTTTTTAGATTGCTTCTCTAGTCATCTCACCATTCACCAGTCTTAAAATCTGCAACGGGTTGCTGTCTTTTAAGGCTTCTGGCAATAAACTTTGCGGATAGTTCTGGTAACACACAGGTCTTAAGTAACGGTCAATGGCCAAGGTTCCAACTGAGGTGCCTCTTGCATCTGAAGTGGCTGGGTATGGCCCGCCGTGTACCATCGCATCACAAACCTCAACACCCGTTGGGTAGCCATTTATAAGTAATCGACCGGCTTTTTCTTCTAGTACAGGAACTACATCTGCAAACTCGGTTAAGTCAGTTTCATCGGCAATTAAAGTCGCAGTCAGTTGACCATTCATGCTTTGTAGCGCCTGAATGAGTTGGGCCTTATCTTCAACTTCAATAATGACTGTGGTTGGCCCAAAGATTTCTTCTTGCAGAAGCTGGTCACCTGCCAGTAACAACTCAACATCAGCTTTAAATAATTGCGGCTGAGCCTGATTGCCTTGTTGAGTTTGACCTGTCAAATGCTTAATACCTTGATGCTCGGTTAAGTGCTCAAGACCAGCGGTATAACTTTTTAAAGTGCCGGCATTGAGCATAGTCTGCGCAGGTTTAGCCCCCATAATGTCGGTTAGGTTGCTAATGAGTTGGGTAAATTCAGCTGATTTAATACCCAAGATTAAACCCGGATTGGTACAGAACTGACCACAGCCTAAAACCACCGAATCAGCCAAGTCCTGTGCAATTTTTTCACCGCGGTTTTTTAAGGCTTCTGGCAACATCAGCATTGGGTTAATGCTGCTCATTTCAGCAAATACAGGAATCGGTTGTGGACGGGCTGCGGCCATGTCACATAAAGCACGACCACCTCGCAATGAACCCGTAAAACCTACAGCCTGAATTAAAGGATGCTTAACCAGTGGTTCACCTACACCATTACCGTAGATCATGTTAAACACACCTTTAGGCATATTCGATTTTTCTACAGCACGTTCAATTGCCTGCGCTACAAAGTCTGCTGTGGCCATATGTCCACTATGGGCTTTTACTACTACCGAACATCCAGCCGCTAGTGCCGAAGCAGTGTCACCACCCGCAGTTGAGAATGCTAAAGGAAAGTTACTTGCCCCAAAGACTGCAACAGGGCCAACACCGATTTTAATCTGGCGTAGATCTGGGCGTGGTAAAGGCTGACGCTCTGGTAAAGCAGTATCAATACGGGCCCCTAAAAAGTCACCACGGCGCAGCACTTTGGCAAATAAACGCATTTGTCCACTGGTACGGGCACGTTCACCTTGCAAGCGAGCAAGTGGCAAAGCGGTTTCCTGTGAAACGATTTCAAGAAAATCTGTACCTAATGCATCGAGTTCATCGGCAATATTTTCTAGAAAAATACCACGCTGTTCAGGAGACGTATGGCGGTAAGTCTTAAACGCTTGACTGGCTGCTTCACAGGCCTGATTAACCTCTTGCTCGGTTGCATGGTGAAACTCATAAGGCAAAGTTTCGCCCGTTGTTGCATTTACACTTTTCAATAAGCTTGTACTTTGTGCGCTACGTGAACCGCCAATAAAGTTGTGTCCAATGACCATTTTTATATTCCTTAGAGAGTAATAACTGAACCGATCGGTAACTCGGGTTGCATATGAGCAAGTTTGTTTTTGAGTGGATAACCAAACTCTTTCATTTCTATTTCAAACTCATCATTAACTTGTGCTTGAATACCATCGGCAAAAGATAGAGTCGCTGTACCGAAATAATGGATATGAACATCGCCTGCTTTTAAGAATTGTTGATACTTAAAGTGGTGATATTCGAGATTTGCCAAGCTATGACACATATTGTCTTCACCTGACAAAAACTCTTTTTCCCAAATGATTTGTCCATCACGGCGCAAACGGCTGGTTCCGACTAAATGTTTTGGTAATTCGCCTGTCCGTAAAGCTGGACCAAAACTACAAAAACGCAATTTTGAATGGGCCAGATATAAATAATTACGACGCTCCATTACATGGTCAGAATATTCATTACCCAGCGCAAACCCGATTCGGTAAGGCTTTAGGTCTTCTCCAATAACATAGAGGCCTGCGATTTCAGGTTCTTCGCCGCCGTCTTCGGCAAATGGTGGTAAAGGTAATTCAGCTCCCGGTCTTACCACAATTGAACCATCGCCTTTATAAAACCATTCTGGCTGTGCCCCGATCTGACCTTCTGCTGGACGCCCCTTTTGTAGCCCCCATTGAAATATTCGCATGGTGTCGGTCACCGAGCTGTCATCACTTAAATTTTGTTGATGCATTTTGTCGCGTGCAGATGCAGAACCTAAATGGGTTAAGCCTGTACCGGAAATTAAACAATGTGTTGGATCTGGATGATCTAAAGGCGGCAATACCTTTAAGTCTGCTAATAACGATGAATAATCATAAGTTTCGGACTCAAACCCTAACGCCTCAACTTGTTGTTCCAGTGAAACTTTATTGCGGCTTGCTAAAAGTGCTAAATCACGAACCGATTGAATATCTTTAACCGGATATGCCATGTTGCCTTCTACTTTGGCGACGGCACGTTGATTTGCACGATTCTCAAATTGAATAATTTGCATGTTTTATTCCTTACAAAGGCTTTTGAATATTCACTGTTTGTGTTTTTTGACGTTCGAGCTTGGCATAGACGATGTAGGTTAAAATCAAGCCAAAAAGCATGACAATAGATAAGAAATACAAACCAGCAGCCATATTTCCCGTGTATTCTTTTAACAGTCCGATACCAAATGGCCCGACATAGCCACCTAAATTTCCAACAGAGTTAATTAAGGCAATACCAGCCGCTGCACTTGCACCTGTTAAGAAACGACCCGGTAATGTCCAAAACACGGCAGTTGATGAAAATAGACAGAACGCAACTACAGCCAAAGCTACTAACTGCATAACCGGAGAATTTAGCCAACCACTTAAAAACATTGCACAAGCACCTAGTGCATATAGAAAACTTAAGTGTCCGTAACGATCGTTCAGGCGGTCAGTACTACGTGGAATAATGAGAAGTCCAATAATTCCAAAAATATAGGGAATGCTAGATAAGAACCCAATTTGAATATCACTACCTCCGCCAAATTGCTTAATAATGGTAGGAAGCCAGAGATTTAAACCATAAATACTTAAAGTTACTGGTAAATAGTAGAGTGCTAATAAAAGTACGCGTTTGTCTTTTAAGGCATGTAATGGATTAGCATGTCGGGTTTGGTCATATTCAGCTTCATCTTTAACGAGTTCATTTTTAAGCCATTGTTTTTGTTCAATGCTTAACCATTTCACTTTATCAATGTTATCGGGTAGCCACAGAAATGTCGGTAAAGCCAATAAAACCGCAGGCAGGCCAACTGCAACGAACAACCATTGCCAGCCGTGTAAATTTGCAATGCCATCCATTCCAAGTAATAGACCCGCTAAAGGCCCTGCAATCATCATGGCAATCGGTTGTGAAAGCACAAACATTCCCATAATTTTTCCGCGATGTCGCACCGGATACCACTGTGTAATTAGGTATAAAACACCAGGGAAAAAACCTGCCTCTGCTACACCGAGTAAAAACCTTAAGAGATAAAAACTTTTAGGGCCTTGAATAAGCGCCATGGCCATGGTGATGAGGCCCCATGTTAATAAAATGCGGGTAAACCATTTACGAGCACCAAATTTGTCTAAAAGCAAATTACTTGGAACTTCAAAAAGAAAATATCCAATAAAAAATAAGCCAGCTCCTATACCATAGGCAGCATCACCAATTCCTACATCGGCACCCATATGCAAATGGGCAAATCCGACAGCGGCCCGATCAATGTATGCCACCAGATATAGTATGACTAATGCAGGTATCAGCTTAAACGTGACCGTCCGTATTACATCCTTTTCGAAATCCATGTTCGACTCCATTTCCTATTATTTACTTATAGAGCATCTTGCTCGTGAATTATCCTTTCAATTTAAAATATAGTAATACTATTTAAATTTCAAACCTTTTAAAAATAAAATTTATAGTGTATTTTTAATTCAATTAATTCTAATAGTAATACTATATAGGGAAATTTGTATGAATAACAAACAAGTTCTTCGTTCGGCTGCCTGGTTTGGTACAACGGATAAAAATGGCTTTATGTATCGTAGCTGGATGAAGAACCAAGGAATTCCAGATCATGAGTTTCAAGGCAAGCCTATTATTGGGATTTGTAATACATGGTCTGAACTCACCCCATGTAATGCGCATTTTCGAAAAATTGCCGAACACGTAAAAAAAGGGATTTTAGAAGCGGGCGGCTACCCTGTTGAGTTTCCTGTATTTTCAAATGGTGAGTCGAATTTACGTCCTACCGCCATGTTTACCCGTAACTTAGCCAGTATGGATGTCGAAGAAGCGATTCGTGGTAACCCTATTGACGGTGTGGTGTTACTGACAGGTTGTGACAAAACCACACCTGCATTATTAATGGGAGCTGCAAGTTGTGATATTCCAGCCATTGTAGTGACTGGTGGTCCAATGCTGAATGGTAAGCATAAAGGTAAAGACATTGGTGCAGGTACTATCGTTTGGCAAATGCATGAAGAACTCAAAGCAGGCAAAATTGATTTAAATGAATTTTTATCTGCCGAGTCTGGTATGTCTCGCTCAGCTGGTACATGTAACACCATGGGCACCGCATCTACCATGGCATGTATGGCTGAAGCCTTAGGTACTTCCTTACCCCACAATGCGGCCATTCCAGCGGTAGATTCTCGCCGTTATGTGTTGGCTCATCTTTCTGGTATGCGTATTGTTGATATGGTCCATGAAGATTTACGCCTTTCTAAAATTTTAACTAAAGAAGCCTTCGAAAATGCCATTAAAGTCAATGCAGCTATTGGTGGTTCAACCAATGCCGTAATTCACTTAAAAGCAATTGCTGGACGCATTGGGGTTGATTTACAACTCGATGACTGGAACCGTGTTGGCCGCAGCATGCCAACCATTGTCGACTTACTGCCATCGGGCCGTTTTTTAATGGAAGAGTTCTATTATAGCGGCGGCTTGCCAGCCGTAATTCATCGCATGGGTGAAGCCAATCTCTTACCACATCCTCAAGCTTTAACCGTAAACGGACAAACTATTTGGGAAAATTGTCAGCAATCACCTATTTATAACGATGAAGTGATTCGGAAAATAGATAACCCAATTCGACTAGATGGCGGCATGTGTATTTTACGCGGAAATTTAGCGCCTAAAGGTGCGGTGCTTAAACCGTCTGCTGCTACACCGGAACTGATGAAACACCGTGGCCGTGCAGTCGTATTTGAAAACTTCGATGATTATAAAGCCCGTATTAATGACCCAGATCTAGATGTCGATGAAACTTGTATTCTTGTGATGAAAAATGCCGGCCCTAAAGGCTATCCGGGCATGGCCGAGGTAGGAAATATGGGGCTGCCACCAAAAATTTTAGCCAAAGGCATTACCGACATGGTCCGTATTTCCGACGCACGTATGAGTGGAACAGCTTATGGCACTGTAGTTTTGCATGTTGCTCCAGAAGCCATGGCAGGTGGGCCTTTGGCTGTAGTTCAAAATGGTGACTTTATTGAACTTGATGCCTATGCTGGAAAACTTCACCTAGAAGTGAGTGATGAAGAACTTCAGCAACGTCTTGAAAATTTAGCGCCTCCAGCTCCACCAAGTTTTATTGGCGGTTACCGTAAGCTCTATGTAGAACATGTTTTACAAGCCGATGAAGGCTGTGATTTTGATTTCTTGGTAGGTTGCCGTGGCTCGGAAGTTCCACGTCATTCTCATTAATATTTATTCTTGAAAAAAGATGATCTTGTTAAAACACAAGGTCATCTATACCATAGGATATTCAACATGTCGTAATAGTGAAATATGAGTAAAGCTGACTATAAAAATCCTATTCCAAGCAAAAGCCAACATGCATTAATTGTTCAACAATTGGGATTAAAAATCGTTTCTGGAGAAATCTCAGAAAATGAAAAACTCCCAAGTGAAGTTGATTTATGTGAAGAATATAAAGTCAGCCGCCCTGTCTTTCGCGAAGCCATCCGTGTTTTAAATGCTAAAGGTTTAACTTACTCAAGACCTAAAATCGGGACTGTGGTTAGACCGAAAGAAGAATGGCATTTACTCGATCCGGATGTATTGTTTTGGTTGATTCAAACGACACCTGAACATGAATTTTTTAAAACCCTTTCTACTGTACGACGAGTTTTAGAACCAGAGCTTGCTTATATCGCGGCAAGTACAGCAAATGAAGAGGATATTGAGCGCATTAAACAAGCCTATGAAGGCATGGAAAAAGCGACAACAGTTGAAGAGTTTATAGAACCCGATATTCAGTTTCACTTAGCAATTGCTAAAGCAACGCATAATGATTTATTGGCTTATATGTCAAAAATGTTGGTTTTACCTTTGCAGCAATCAATTCAAGTGACAAGCCTACGTCCAAATTTGCAAGGCCATTCGCTACCAAGACATAAAGCAATTTTGACAGCAATTGAAAATAAAGATCCGCTCTCTGCTCGCCATGCTTCACTCGTTCAGCTAGATGACACTAAGATGGCGTATGATTTAATTAAAAAATAATTTTTTATATGAAATTTTTTAAAGCCTGATAACAAAAAGTGATCAGGCTTTTTTATTTATAAATTAGAAAACTTTTTTTACAGAGACTGTAAAAGTTGAATCAATTGGATTTGAAATAGGTGCACCCGGCTCACCATTGCTATACTTTTTATAATAAGCATTTTTATCCCATGCCTTGGTATAGGCTAATCCTGTACTCCAACCATCACCTAAATCTTTAATTACTTCGGCTTTAACATCTTGAAAGTTCGACTCTGAAAAGTTTTTGATTTTTTCATAGCCATAGTGGGCACCAAAAGTCCAAGTTTCACTGATCGGCTGAGTAAAGTTAACATCTAAATAACTTGATCCTCTTGACCTTTTACCAGCAGGTCCACCCATGGTTTTAGAGTTATAACCAGCATAATCTGGCGTGTAAGTCACAAAGTATTTAAGGCTTAAAGGACCATAGCCAATTTGAGGTACAATTTCACCATAGTTATAACTCGTACTTCCCGTTTCTGGTGTACTTTTAGCGCCTGGATAGTAATAATAAAAAATAGACATACCAATCGAGAATTTATCGATTGTTTTTAAATAACCTGTATAAAAATCCCATTCAACTGAAGCATCTCGCAGATAGTTAGAGCTGACACTTGATGCCCAAGTTCCTACAAAAAAACCATTCGGGTTAGCATAATCCAGTCCACCTTGTAAGGCTGGTTTACCCCAAGTTTGTCGGAAACCACGTGAAATATATTGACTAGCAAAAGTCACATTCGCGCTATAAGGAGAAGTTTTTTCTTGTTCTTTTAATTGTTCCGCATGTACAACGCTAGTAGACATAATAAGTGAAGCTAAACCTAAAATTTTTCTCATTCAATAATTCCTTTTACATATTACCTATAGGTTTAAAGTTTTAAAATAACATGATAATTCAATTTAAAACGTATTAAAAAGTTATAAATTTAAATTTCTGGATACTTCTTCTTCGCTATAGATCTCTTCAATGCAATCTAAAATTTTAGGAATATAGGAACTTTGGTCCATATTGCGCATGGATAGAGAGATGGGACTATAAGCTTCTAAATCTAAAATATTTAAATAAGTTAGATTTTTCATACCAATATCACAGGCACTTTCCGGAATAATACAAATACCCTCACCGGATGCCACTAAGCCAAGTGCCATATGAATTTCTCTTACTTCAGTCAGCTTGGCTGGAACAAGACCTAATTTGGTAAATAAAGCTTGAATAGTGGTCGAAAAATTTGGTTTAGGTGTGGTTGGATAAGAAAAAATCGTCTCATTGATAATTTGAGATAAATAAATTCCTGACTCTTGGAAATCACTTAATGGGTGTTTTTTATGAATCGCAAGTTTTAATTTTTCTTTGCGAAGTAAAAGCCGTTTAATTGCTGGGTCACTAATTGGCAAGCGCCCAAAACCTAAATCGATTTTTCCTAACTTTAAGGCTTCGACCTGATCTCTAGTTCCACATTCAATAAGCTCGACATGAATGTCAGGATTTTTTTGTCTAAATAGATAAATGACCTGTGGTAATCGCCCATAAAGAAGCGAACTCACATAACCCACTTTAACAACGTTCTCGACCAGCTTCATTTTTTTAGCCATCGAAGCAGCTTGAGCGGTGTGCGTCAAAATTTGCACCGCATGCTGATAAAAAAACAGCCCTGCTTCCGTTACTTTTAATGGACGAGAGCCTTTTTCGAATAAATCGATCCCTAATTCTTCTTCTAGTTTTTTGATTTGGCGTGTTAAAGGTGGCTGAGCAATAAAAAGCTTTTCTGCGGCTTTCGTCAGACTCTGTTCTTCAACAACGGTAACAAAATAACGTAGATGTCTTAATTCCATTAATATACCTTTTTAGTATCTTAAAATACCGTTCTATATCTATTTTAGGCTATTACATTCTTCTATGGTATACAAACAAGTTCGTAATAGTTGAAACTTCATGTATAGAACCATAGAAACCATACTTGTGGATATTCCAACTATCCGTCCTCACCAGTTGTCTGTGACTACTATGCGTACCCAGACTTTGGTACTCGTTAAAATTACGACCACGGATGGTATTGTCGGTTGGGGTGAAGCCACCACCATTGGTGGGCTGAACTATGGTGAAGAAAGTCCTGAGAGTGTCAAAGCCAATATTGATACCTACTTTGCACCATTACTGACATCAGTTAAAGATTTAAATGTTGCACAAACACTCAAACTGATTCGTAAAAATATTAATGGTAACCGCTTTGCCAAGTGTGCCATTCAGACTGCCCTACTTGATATTCAGGCCAAACGTTTAGGTGTGCCATTAAGCGAAGTTTTAGGTGGACGTCTGCGTAATAGTTTATCTGTGCTTTGGACGCTTGCGTCTGGTGACACGGAAAAAGATATTGCTGAAGCTCGTAAAATGATTGAGCTAAAGCGCCATAACACGTTCAAACTTAAAATTGGTGCACGTCCTTTACAGCAAGATGTTGACCATGTGATTGCGATTAAAAAAGCATTAGGCGCTGATGTTAGTGTACGTGTAGATGTAAACCGTGCATGGTCAGAACTTGAATGTATTCATGGTATTCAACAGCTCCAAGATGGTGGAATCGATTTAATCGAACAACCATGTGCAATTCAAAATACCGAAGCACTTGCTCGCCTCACCCATCGTTTTGATGTAGCCATTATGGCTGATGAAGCTTTAACTGGACCTGACAGTGCATTCCGTATTGCAAAAAATCATGGTGCAGATGTATTTGCCGTAAAAATTGAACAATCTGGTGGCCTGATCGAAGCGTGTGAAGTTGGCAAAATTGCTGGTTTGGCTGGTATCGACCTATATGGCGGCACCATGCTTGAAGGTCCTGTAGGAAGTATTGCATCGGCCCATGTATTTGCAACTTTTGAAACATTAGCGTTCGGTACTGAATTATTTGGTCCGTTATTACTGACCGAAGAAATTTTAAAAGAGCCGCTACGTTACGAAAACTTTGAATTGCATTTGCCAACAGCTCCGGGCTTAGGCATTGAAATTGATGAAGATAAGATTGAGAAATTACGTCGTTAAGGCAACAGGATAAGGAGTTTCCCATGTTATTTCATGTACGTATGGATGTGCATATTCCACTTGATATGCCAGCCGACAAAGCAAATGAAATTAAGGCCGTTGAAAAAGCTTATTCGCAAGAATTACAACGCCAAGGTAAATGGCGTCATATCTGGCGAATTACAGGCCAGTACTCGAACATCAGCATTTTTGATGTCGAGAGCAATGAAGAATTGCACAACATTTTACAGGGTTTACCTCTCTATCCATACATGGACATTGAAGTGATGGCAATGAACCGTCACCCATCTTCTGTTCGTGATGATGATTCGTAAATCCAAAGAATGTTTTAAATGTGATCTCTGAAGTCCATTTATAAACCAAGCAGATTATTCAGAAGGTAACAAGGAACGTGGCGGCACTTATTCGCTAGCAAAACAAAATGCCCGCAGCGCTGCCACCCAAAACCGTATTGCATACTTAAGGAGTTTTAGTATGAACCGTCAACAAATTGATGCGCTTGTAAAACAAATGAATGTCGACACAGCAAAAGGTGAAGTCGATGCACGTGTTCAACAAATTGTAGTGCGCCTTCTTGGGGATTTATTTCAAGCCATCGAAGATTTAGACATCCAGCCTTCTGAAGTTTGGAAAGGTTTGGAATATTTTACCGATGCAGGTCAAGCAAATGAACTTGGTCTTTTGGCTGCTGGCTTAGGTTTAGAACATTATCTTGACTTACGTGCAGATGAAGCAGATGCCAAAGCTGGTGTTACTGGCGGCACACCACGTACTATTGAAGGTCCACTTTATGTAGCTGGCGCGCCTGAATCAGTTGGTTTTGCACGTATGGATGATGGAACTGAAACTGGCAAAATCGATACCTTAATTATTGAAGGTAAAGTAACTGACACGGATGGCAATATTATTGAAAATGCTAAAGTTGAAGTATGGCATGCCAACAGTTTAGGTAACTATTCATTCTTTGATAAGTCTCAATCTGACTTTAACTTACGCCGTACCATTTTCACTGATACAGATGGTAAATATGTAGCGTTAACCACTATGCCAGTTGGTTATGGATGCCCTCCTGAAGGTACAACACAGGCTCTTCTTAACAAGTTAGGCCGTCATGGTAACCGTCCATCTCACGTTCACTACTTCGTTTCTGCACCGGGTTACCGCAAGCTAACTACTCAATTCAACATTGAAGGTGATGAGTACTTATGGGATGACTTTGCCTTCGCTACTCGTGACGGTTTAGTGGCAACAGCAGTAGATGTAACAGACCCTGCTGAAATTCAACGCCGTGGTTTAGATCACGCTTTCAAACACATCACATTTAACATTGAATTGGTTAAAGAAGCCGCTGCTGCTCCTTCAACTGAAGTTGAACGTCGTCGCGCTAGTGCTTAATTGAAAGTGTATGTGAGTTAAAAGTTCGCTTTTGACTCACAAAATTTACTCCATTTATTACTACCATTAAGAATTTCAATAAATTTTTAGCGGTAGTAATACATCACGTTACCTCATGCTCTAAGGTTTCTCACATGATTGACAAAAGTAAGTCCTCACTAAGCGAGGTTTTATCGCAGATTAAAGATGGTGCAACCATTCTGATTGGTGGTTTTGGTACCGCAGGACAACCCGCTGAACTCATTGACGGTCTGATTGAACTCGGTGTTAAAGGATTAACCATTGTGAGCAACAATGCCGGTAATGGTGACTATGGTCTGGCTAAACTGCTTAAAGCCGGTTCAGTAAAAAAAGTCATTTGCTCTTTCCCACGTCAGTCAGATTCTTATGTGTTTGATGAACTATACCGTGCCGGAAAGGTGGAACTTGAGGTTGTACCGCAAGGTAATCTGGCTTGTCGTATTCAGGCAGCGGGTATGGGACTTGGAGCAGTGTTTACACCAACAGGCTTTGGAACACTTTTGGCTGAAGGCAAAGAAACCCGTCATATTGATGGGAAAGATTACGTACTTGAATATCCGATCAAGGCTGACTTCGCCCTGATTAAAGCTTATAAGGGCGACCGCTGGGGTAATCTGGTTTACCGTAAATCTGCACGTAACTTTGGCCCGATCATGGCCATGGCTGCGGATGTCACCATTGCTCAGGTTTCTGAAGTGGTGGAGCTGGGTGGATTAGACCCTGAACACATCATCACCCCGGGTATCTTTGTACAGCATGTTGTACAAGTAGCGCCAGCACAGTAAGCAATAAGGAGAAATAACATGAGCTACCAGAAACTCAGCCGTGACCAGATTGCACAACGTGTGGCACAAGATATTCCAGATGGCGCCTATGTGAACTTGGGCATTGGCTTACCAACTAAAATTGCCAGCTACTTACCTAACGATAAAGATATTTTCCTTCATTCTGAAAATGGCCTATTGGCATTTGGCCCACCACCAGCGGCAGGTGAAGAAGACCCTGAACTGATTAATGCGGGTAAAGAGTTTGTGACCATGCTTGAAGGCGGCAGCTTTTTCCACCATGGTGACTCATTTGCGATGATGCGTGGTGGTCATCTTGATATTGCCGTACTTGGTGCCTTTCAGGTTGCAGCCAATGGTGACTTGGCGAACTGGCACACCGGTGCACCGGATGCGATTCCTGCCGTAGGTGGTGCGATGGATTTGGCAGTTGGTGCCAAGAAAGTATTTATCACTACAGACCACGTCACCAAACAAGGTGAACCAAAGATTGTGGCTGAGCTGACTTATCCGGTAACGGGTAAACACTGTGTGGATCGTATTTACACCGACCTGTGTGTGATTGATGTGACCAAAGACGATTTAAAAGTAATTGAGAAAGTTGAAGGTCTTAGCTTTGATGAGTTACAGGCTTTAACGGGTGCGACTTTGATTGATGCAACTCAAGGGTAAAGTTTACACAGCATAGCCAATGCTACTACTGTCATTGCCTGTAAATGATAGTGGTCTTCGAAAGCCCTTTGTATAGGCAGTACCTTACTTTTTAAGGATAAAAAGTAACAAAAATCCTTTGTCACTCAGACACAACATCCCTGTTGTGCTGAGTAACGAGGCGACATCCATGTCGCCAACGCGAAACACTGGATGGAACTCTTTGAATACGCGGTTCTTGTTTATTAATTTGGATTTTACCGTAATTCGCTATTGTGACAGGCGACATGGATGTCGCCCGTTGGACAGGGAGGCATGGAAGCCTCCTCTGTTCAACAAAGGTTTTTGGTTACTTTTTTAAAAAAGTGACATGAATTAACTACTGGCATTTGACTCAACACGATAAGACTCCGTCATGACTACTTCGAACTTAGTAACCATGATCAGCACCAGCAAATGCTAAAAAGTTTCACGATGTAGCAATGACAGCAACAGATTTCAAAATGGAAATGTAAGAATGAAAAACGCTTATATCATCGATGCCATCCG
>NZ_KB849239.1:942926-983697 GCF_000368085.1 Acinetobacter nosocomialis NIPH 2119 | reverse complement strand
AAGATTGAAGACACCACTATGGGTTGGCGCTTCATTAACCCGAAACTTAAAGAATTGTATGGTGTAGACACCATGCCCCAGACTGCCGAAAACGTGGCTGAACAGTTCAACGTTAATCGTGCAGATCAGGACCAGTTTGCCTTGGTGAGCCAACAACGCACCGCAAGCGCGCAAGCCAAAGGCTTTTTTTCTAAAGAAATCGTGCCAGTTGAAATCCCTCAGCGTAAGGGTGAGGCTGTTGTGATTGATACCGATGAACATCCACGTGCATCCACCACACTTGAAGGTTTAAGCAAACTTAAACCAGTTGTAAAAGCAGAGGGTACAGTTACTGCGGGCAATGCTTCAGGCATCAACGATGGCGCAGCAGCTCTACTGATTGCTTCTGATGAAGCAGTTCAGGCTTACAACCTCAAACCACGTGCCAAGATCATTGCTTCAACAGCGGTGGGTGTAGAACCACGCATTATGGGTTTTGCTCCGGCACCAGCGATTAAAAAATTACTTAAACAAGCCAACCTGACTTTAGAGCAGATGGATGTAATTGAGCTAAATGAAGCCTTTGCTGCACAAGCTTTGGCAGTAACCCGTGATTTAGGTTTGCCAGATGATTCTGACAAGGTAAATCCAAACGGTGGTGCCATTGCTTTAGGTCATCCACTTGGTGCTTCAGGTGCACGCTTAGTCACTACCGCCTTAAACCAGCTTGAACGAACAGGTGATCGTTATGCCTTGTGTTCGATGTGTATTGGTGTGGGACAAGGGATTGCACTCATTATTGAACGTGTTGAAGCACTTTAAGGAGAAACAAATGCCATCTTTTCAATCTGCCGATGCACAAATCAACTATCAAACCTTTGGCGAACCGTCTTCCCCTGCTCTGGTGTTTTCCAATTCTTTAGGCACCAATTATGGTATGTGGCAAAAACAGTTCAATGAGTTAAAAGATCAATTTTTTGTGATCTGTTATGACACACGTGGCCACGGTTCATCATCTACGCCTGACGGCCCATATACTGTAGAGCAATTAGGTGAAGATGTTGTCCATTTACTCGATCATCTGAATATTAGCAAAGCTGCTTTTTGTGGTATTTCTATGGGGGGGTTAACCGGTCAATGGCTTGCGATTCACTACCCTAACCGTTTTAGTCATGTCATTGTTGCAAATACTGCCGCTAAAATCGGACAAGAACAAGCATGGCTTGACCGTGCAAAATTAGTACGTGAGCAAGGTTTACAGCCAATCGCAGCTACAGCAGCTTCGCGATGGTTTACAGATCCCTTTATCCAAAGTCATGCTTCAATTGTCAACAACCTGTGTAACGACTTAAGTGCTGGCAGCGCAATGGGTTATGCTAATTGTTGTGAGGCTTTGGCTAAAGCGGATGTCCGTGAGCAGTTAAAAGACATTAAAATTCCTATATTGGTGATTGCTGGAACTCAAGACCCTGTAACGACTGTTGCAGATGGTGAGTTTATGCAGCAACGCATTCCACAATCACAACTTGCAGAGATAGACGCTTCTCATATTTCCAATGTAGAACAGCCCGAAGCTTTTAATAAAATTTTAAAAGATTTTTTATTAGGTTAATTTTAATGATTCAAAAAATGGCCTATAGAGGCCATTTTTTATATCTCGTAGAAACTTAGTACCGAATCATGACCGATTTTAATTCGGTGTAATCTTCAATAAATGCATCTGAAAACTCTCTGCCAATTCCTGAAGCTTTAACGCCACCAAATGGAACTGATGGATCTAAGAACGTATGCATATTGACCCATAAGGTGCCTGCTTCAATTTTAGGAATTAAACGCAAAGCTTTTGATAAGTCATTTGTCCAGATACTTGCAGTTAAACCAAAGCGCGACTGATTCATAAGTTGAATAAGTTCTTCATCAGTATCGAATGGCATTACCCCGACCACTGGACCAAATGTTTCCTCTGAAAATAAAGGATCATCGGTATTTTTAAAGGAAATTAAAGTCGGCTGTACAAAATATCCTGATCGATCTAGAGCCTCACCACCAGCAATAATCTGGTTGTTGGCTTTAGCCATATCTAAATAATGTTTTACTTTATTAAAATGTGGCTGATTAGAGAGTGGACCAAACATACTTCCTTCATCCATAGCCGATCCAATTTTTAAACTAGAAAGTGCTTTAGAGAGTTTCTCAACAAGTTCATCATATTTTGTACGGTGTACAAAAAAACGTTCTGGGGATGCACAAACTTGACCTTGATGTACAAAAGTTGCTTGCAACAAAGTTGGTAAAATCTCATCAATATTTGCATCGGCTAAAACAGCAATCGCATTTTTACCGCCCAGCTCCAGACTTACACGGGTTAAATCACTACTCATCGCAAGTTTACCGATGGCAATACCTGTTGGTACCGAACCTGTAAATGAAACTTTCTTAACGAGTGGCGACTCAATTAAATATTGCCCTGTATCGCCCTTACCTGTAACCACATTAATCACACCTGCCGGAATACCTGCCTCAATGGCAAGTTCAGCTAAACGTAATAAAGATAAGCTGGCAAACTCACTTGGTTTAAGCACAATGGTACAACCAGTTGTCAAAGCTGAACCTATTTTCCAAACTCCAATCATCAGTGAGAAATTCCAAGGCACAATACCTGCAACCACACCCACTGGTTGTCTTAAAGTAAAGGCCGTATATTTTTCACCTTGCATAGAAGGAATAGAAGGTTGCATGGTTTGACCATTAATTTTGGTTGCCCAACCAGCAAAATATCTTAAGAAAATAACAGATTGTGCGACTTCAAGATGACGGGAAATATTGATAAGCTTTCCGGTGGATAACGTCTCAAGCTGAGCAAGTTCTTCACCATGTTGCTCAATTAAATCTGCCAACTTATTTAATTTAACGCCACGTTCATACGGTGTAGTTTCGGCCCAAGCATTTTGAAAAGCATGTTCAGCACTTTTGACGGCGCTTGCGACATCTTGTTGACTACCAATACTAATTTGAGCAACCACTTGTTCAGTCGATGGATTTACAATATCCACTTTATCTAAATGCTCGGCAGCAACTAATTTTCCATCAATAAAATGTCCATGTTGACGTGCCATAAATTGCTGCACGCTTTGTAAAATCTGAACTTCACTCATTTTTATTTCTCTCAATTCATTTAAAAGGATTTATTAATAGATGTATTGCAAAATTAACTGCGCATAGACATTGGTTTTGTCATCGTAGTTTTGTGTACCACTACTATGAATATCGTGTTTCGGCTTATAGAGTCCCACTAAAGGAATAACGTTGAATTTTTTATTGACCGACCAAACCGAGAATACATCCAGCTCATGTCCATCCACATTGGTTAAAGACTTATTTACTGTTTTGAACTTATAAGCCAAAGCACCCAACATAAAATTTTCTTTCAAATTCATCATGTAAGAAACTTGATGAATATCTGCATTTTTATTGAATGGACCAGCATAGTTTCCGGCAACCTCCCCCTGAAACCACGTACCGAACCCGACCGTATTTCCATAAAACATAGGGTCATATTGGTCTGAAAAATGACTAAAACGGTAACCTAATGAAGGCGTATATTTTGAAGATAAAAAGTTATAGTTCAGTGCTAAATAGCCACCATTTTCTTGGCTATCTTTTTTGTCTTGAACCACAAACTCAGTTTTAACTTGTAGCTCTGGTAAAGGCTGATAATTCAAACGTAAAGCATAATTTTTAAGATCTTCGCGCCCTGAAACGTGTTCAGCATCTTTAAGGTCTAATACGTTTAAGTAAGTGAACCCAACGCCCTTATCTTTAAGTTGATACATCAAATCAGTTACAAACAGTTCTGGGGAAAATTGTGCTTTGTTGTTTGATTTTAAATAAGCCAACTTTAGCGTTGTATTCTCTTGCAGTTTGTATTGAAGCAAACTGGTAAAATCAAAGCTTCGACGAGCTGCTAGATAATATGCACCGCCCCGATCAAGGGTGCCATCCGCGGGTGCTTTACCGAGGTTTAACGCATCACCCGCAATAAAAAACCCATCACCAATCATGATATTTTGCCGACCGATACTTAAATCATAGGTCGTTAACTCATCTTTGTTGGTACCGTCTTTAAAACCAATGATCCATTCATTCACATCTGTTTTACGTTCTTTGCCATTACTATTTTGGCCTGCGTCGCCATCACCAAATGTTGCCGAGCTAATGCCACTTAAGCTTGCATAGAGCTGATTGTTTTTAAAGGTGTATTGTCCTTTAGCACCATATTTAAGATGACCTTCTTGCCAATTGATTCTTTCATCCTCTAGGTTTTCGCCGTTATAGCTTTTACCGCTACTAAAGGCCCCAAAAGTTGCTTCAAAAGTCGGTTTAATTTCAAGCTCACCAGCATGCACAGTTGAAAAAAATGAGACAAAGAGAGTCCCTCTCACAACCTGAGAAAATAAATTTTTCATTGAGAAATTCCTTTTTTGCGAACGGCCTAACCGTGCTCAGGTGTGGGTAACCGATTCGTTACCCACCCTAGATCATGCACCTGTTTAATGATGGTCGTGCTGCGTGCTTTGCTCGTCTTCACCCAAGTTTAAAGTCGGGGTGTTGTCAAAGAAGTTCCAAGGTTTGATTAGGGTATAAACCCATTCTGTCGGCATAATTGGCCATTCTTCAGCACGTGCCACATGGGTTGTGCCTGTTGTCATCCAGACCACAAGGTCTTTATTTTCGATATTTTCGTTGTTACCAATGAACTGTCCTAAGCCTGTATCATGAGTTGAACGGTTTGAATATTTCCCTTCAGGATAACGTTCATCCGGATTGTACTGAGTCACCCAAATTTGCTTATCCATAAAGTTCAAACGTTTAAATAACCATTCATCTTTAGAAAAATTGGCACCCTTCGCAACAGGATGTGTTCCACCTGCAAAAGGAATGAGTTGGTAAGAAACCGGATTGCCTAATTTATTTTCCTTGTTGAAATTCGTGAGTAAGCGAATAGTGGATGGATCAAATTTTTCAGCGGCATTTTGCTCATTGGTAATGACTTTACTGTCAATTTGCATTGAGCTTGTACGAACACCACCTTTGTTATTGGCTTTCACCACAGGGTCCATATGCATAAAGCTGTTATTTTCACCATCGACATCCATGTCTAAACGGAAGTTATAGATGTGCTGATGCGTTGTACCCACAATATTATGGTCAATTAAAGTTCCATATTTGGTATCTTCTTTGGCAGTACTGTCATGCATGGTGCGTGATTTAACGCCTTTAACCGCCTCAATACCCGTTGCACCCGCATTAATTCCAATTACACCATTTTGGGAAAATACCCAGTCAAACATGTAATCGTAGTTTCCAACCGTACTAATCCAGCGCACGACAAGTTCACGGCGTGCTTCACTGGCATCTTGATTGCCAAAAATTTCGTGATGTTTATATTCAGGTCCGGCATAACGTTCAAACACAGCAATGGCATTTGGAATTACTTGAGGCTGGCCTTTGTAGTCTGCAATCACGGCATCAAGTAAAACAGCGTTGTCGGGTGCATCTGTTCCAGGAAGAATAGATGATGTGAGTGTTCCCATACCATATTCGCCAGAGTCCAAATAAGATTTGAAGTACCAGCCAATATCAGGGTCACCATATGGAACCACCATTCCACCCAAGTTACCTTCATACATGACTTTACGCTTCACACCTTTATCTTTGTAGGTCACGGTTGAAAGCTGTAAGCCAACACGAGAATCTAACGCCACATGCAAACACCAGTTCCCCCAATGTATGGTTTGACCAGTAATGCTAAAGTTTTTACCCTCAGGTTCAGTAATATTGAGTGGTTTTAGCTTACTTGCTACGGGCTTATTCGACATATATGGTCGATTTGCCATTGGCACAGGAATGATCGCACCTTCTTCAATCTTAATAATTTTTTCTTTATCTAAATCGACTACAGCAACTAAATTTTCAATAGGATGTGCCCAGTAGTTACCATCTCCTACATCGAGGTAAGCGACGACTTTTAATATATTGAGTTGTTTATCCAGACCATCTTTACCGCCAAAATATCCAATAGTTAGCGGAGTAGCAATCACTTTCTTCACATCAGTAATGCCACGTTTGCGTAACGCATCTTGATATTCTTTACTTGTCTCAATTACACGCTGCACGGCTTCAAAATTATCTAGCAGCACCATACCATGAGTATCTTTAAGTACATTCCATTTTGTGACTTGTTGAGTATTAAGATTAACTTCACCTTCAATCGCTTGATTGCCCTTTAATAAAATAAATGAAGCAATACGATCTTCTTTAAATTCTTTGTGATTAATGAAGTAATCCCATACTTTGGCTTTTTCAGGTTCTTTAAGCTTTAACTCGGCAAAACGCATATTTTTATAGGCGTATTTCGAGCGGTTAATCACATCAAAGGTCTTTTTGATTTCGTCAGAATTTAAGCTATTGAGCGGGTGAAACGTATTTTCAATTTTGAAAGTTTGATCTAACCCCGACTGGAAGACTTCATTAAAAAAATCTTTTCCAATAACAGGTTTACCATCTTTAATTAATAAAGGCACACTGAGTTTGAAAGGTTTGCCATTCACCAAAACCTGATCCGAATTGGGTTTGGCCCGAACTACCATAGAACCTTTGGTGATTGTATAGGTATTGGTAAAGTCATCTTTAACAACTTTAGCGCCTTGCTCACTCATGTTTTGATAAAGTGAGACCATTTCGGCATGTCCACCATGAGCAAACGCTTGAGTATTGAGTCCCCAAAAGCTTGCAGCGATTGATAAGTTAAGTGCCAGTATTTTTTGTATGTCATTCAATAATCGTTGTTTACGCATTGGTTTCATCCTTTTCATCTATCCCTGAACTATCTGAATCAGACAGTTAAAATGCACTTTCCTGTGAGTGAAATTCATTAGACCAACTTAATAGTTTTATGGTTATTAAGCTTATCTAACCTGCTCTAATGAATTTAATTTCAACACAGTTACATAGGGCTAGCTTGTTCAAGAATGACGTCGGATTTGTCTAAAAATGACATTGAGAGATGAAAGAATTAAACCGACATACCCTCTCTAAATTCTTTAGGAGAGATACCATAAGTCTTTTTAAAGATTTTTGAAAAATGAGCACCGTCCCAAAAACCCCATTTCAAGGCAACTTGGGTAATTGAGCTTTGTTTATTTCTTTTATCAAGCAAATCTGCTTTGACTTTTTCTAAGCGTTTGAGCTGTATATATTTGTTAATCGATAAATTTTCTTGAAGGAATAAACGGTAAAGATGACGCAGCGATACCCCAATATGCTCTGCAATTAATTTAGGTGTTAAATCTGGTTTTGCTAAGTTTTCTATAATATAGCGTTCGGCTTTTTCCATCAGGTTATTGGAGCTATTAATATTTTTATAATTGATTGTGGGTTTGATTAAAGCAATTAACGCATCTTCAAAAGCATTACCGTCTTCGGTTGCGTACCAAAGTTTGATGTTTTCAGCAGACATATTTTTCAAAATATTTTTAAGTAAAAAACCACTCATATTTTGAGTAATCAGTTTTCCAAAATATTCGGTACTAATATTTTCTTTCAGTAATTTTTCACGCGACAGATGGACTGAAATCTGGCTGACTAAGCCTTGCGGATACATCGAAATAGTTTCGACTGGGTCGACCAAAACAATATCGCCTTCATTCAGACTTAGAGTCTCATTTTTATACTCGAGCAGCATTTTTCCCGAATACTGCAAAATCAAAAAACAAAAACGATTATTCACCCGATCGATTTCATCGGCTTTTCGGACAATTTTATTGGCATTGTTTTTAATAAAAGCAATTTCGGTATCGCCTAGTAAAAAGCATTGGACCTCACCGATGAATAAATTACGGGTTCCGTCAAAATCGGTTTCAAAATTGCCGCACACACTTTTAATATGGTGCGTCCATGTGAGTAATGCATCGCTTACATACTGGTTCATCCCTTACCTCTCTATACATGTGTCACCGGACAAGCTTTTGCTTCTGTGGTGGTGCACTGTCTTGGCTTATTTGCAATCTTGTTTTATTGATAAACAAATTGTGTGCCAAAAATTCCTTATCCTTGGAATTGTTTTGATGATAGTCAGCTAGATGTAAACAAGCTGATAAATCAATTCAATTTATCAGCTTAATGGGGCTTATGCTACTCCCGCAAAGTCTCGCAGCATGGTAATAAAAATATCCTTTTGCTCATCAGAATATTTTTTAAACACTTCATTTTGGTGGCTGTCGGCAATATCAAACAAATACTGCGCCGTTTGTTTACCTTTCTCGGTTAGTGCATACAAATTATCGTGATCGACCAGTAACCCTTCAAATTTTAAAATTTCAGCCGATCTTTCCACTTCTTGCATTGGCATAGCAATATCTCGTGGTAAATCTTCTTTACTAGAAGCAGTACCACTGGCCAAAACAAGCAAGAGACGTGATTCACTGGTACGGAACCCTGAAGCCATTTGCTTAGGTATATAGTCGGTTTGATAAGCTTTAAAAGCACGGCTCATTAAATAACATACATTATTATATAAATGCCCATAATGTGTTTGGTCTACACCGCTCTTTTCTGTTTGTTTAACTTGAAGGCTTGGATGCGGCATTACACAAGAATATGCACCTTGATGGTAAACCAGCGGGCTTCGGCCTTGATCATGGAAACGAACCACTTTACCAATAATAATCCAGTGGTCACCACCTTCAATCACTTGATAACGTTCGCACTCAAACACTGCAGAACAATTTTCTAAAATGGGTGCGCATCCTGCGCCAAGTTGAAAGTTTGTGTTGGCAAATTTATCAATATTGCGTCTCGAAAACTTATTAGACAGCTCAATTTGCGTGCCTGATAAAATATTGACTGCAAAATGTGTTGCTTCTTCAAATACTGAAAAACTTGACGATTTTTTATCAATACTCCACAAAATAAGTGGTGGATCGAGTGACACCGAGTTAAAACTATTTGCAGTTACACCAACTTTCTCACCTTGTGCATTTTGTGCAGTAACAATGGTAACGCCTGTCGCAAAATTTCCTAATGCCCGTCGGAACTGTAGTGGATCGACCGTAAACTCATCTATTTGTTGTAATACATTCATCATCTTTCTCCTAAACCTTCTCTTACATCCATATAAATCGCGAGAGCATTAGATATCTAAAACTAATCTCGGTGTTTTAGAGCGTGAACAGCAAACCAATATTTGTTCATTGCTGGCCTTTTCTTCGTCAGTAAAGTAAACATCTCGATGATCGGGTTCGCCTTCAATCACATCGCACATGCAGGTTCCACATACACCTTGCTCGCAAGACATTTCGATCTCGATGCCTTCTTTAGCCAAAGCTTGCAAAATGGTTTCGCCAGCTTCGACCATAATGATTTTTCCGCTACGTTCAGCCACCACCTCAAATGAATCTCCTGACGTGTCAGTTTCGACTTGGAAATACTCTTTGTGAATTTGCTGCTCAGGAAAATCGTGAGTTGTGGCGAGATTAATCACCCAGTCCATAAAACCGACTGGACCACAGGTATAAATATGACTTTCAGGGTCAATATCTTTAATGGCAGATTCAAAAAATGCTCTGTGGCTTGCCCCTTCAGATTTAAAATGGAACGTTGTGTATTTTGCTAACTCACCATTTTTAATTTCATCAACAAAAGCACATTTTTCAGGGCTAGCACCACAGTAGTGAAGCTCAAATGATGCACCTTCATGTGCAAGTTGATATGCCATCGTAATTAACGGCGTAATCCCGATTCCACCGCCAATTAACACACTGTGCTTGGCTTTTAAAAGTGGGAATAAATTTTTCGGCTCACTGACCTGAATTTGCATGCCATCTTTAATTTCATCAAATGCAGAAATCGAGCCGCCACGTGATTCAGGGTCACGTAAGATCCCAAGGCGGAACTTTCCTTCGTCATTTGGATTTTGGCAAAGCGAATATTGGCGCACCATACCATTCGGTAAGTGCACATCAATATGTGCACCGGGTTCAACCTTTGGTAATGCAGCAGAAGTTGCAGATTCAAACTCCATAACTGCAATATTTCCACCTTCCACATGGCGATTTTTAACGACAACATCATAAAGTGTAGTCATGATTCAACTCCCTTTTCATGCCTAAGCTTGTGGCTTAACGCATGAATAAACCACCGTTAATATCCCATGTTGCACCAGTCACAAAACTTGCATTTGGACTCGCAAGCAACCCACAAGTTTCAGCAATAAAGTGCATACTTCCTAAGGCTTTAACCGGAATATTCTGGATGAACTGTTCCATTTTTTCGTCTGGCACCACACTATGAACGATTGGTGACTCCATTGGTCCCGGTGCAATCGCATTGACCGTAACGCCTTTTGCCGCAAACTCTTTGGCAAAAATTTTGGTTAATGTCACAATGGCCCCTTTGGTTGCCGCGTAGTGTGCACCCGTTGCAGTACCACCGTTTTGTCCCGCTAAAGACGCCATATTAATGATGCGTCCATAAGCTTTTTTGGCCATATATTGGCCAATAATTTGACAAGCTTGAAAGGTGCCGCGTTGGTTAACTTGGGTCACCCAATCAAAATCGGCTGCGGTAATTTCTAATACGGGTGTTGCTTTAGTGACGGTAGCATTGTTAATTAACACATCAAGTTTAGAAAATTTCTCTTCAATCCATTGCACCGCTGCATGAAAATCTGCCTCGACCGAAATATCCAGCTTTAAAGGAAACATATTTTGGGCATATTGACTTTGTGCCTTGGCATTTTCGGCTTTTTCAAGCGTGCTTGCTGACAAAATCACTTGATGGCCTTGGCTCGCAAAATATTCAGCAATCACATTACCGAGTCCAGAAGCAGCACCTGTCACTAAAACAACCTGTTTCATGTTACCGCTCCTAAAGAATGTAGCTAATACCAGCTAAGGTATCGGTTGAGTTAACCAAGTTAATGATTTTACGGTTAATCTTAAAACCAGTATCGGCATCACGGGTTAGATGGTACGTAATATCGGCCGTGTAATGCTTGAGGTTTTCTTTACGGAATTCACGTAAATTTTGAGCACAGCGTAAAACGATTTCATCATCTTGATCTTGAATCACTCGTACTCGCGAAATGCTGCGTACCGTATTCGCTTTCGGTGCCGTAGAAATTGCCTCACCATTTTCGAGTCGTTCTACACGTAACTTACGCATATGATTATCGTCATAGGCATAATTTAAGTTGTTTTCGTAGTCTGTGAGGTTTGGGTCAATCGGAATGATATAAACACCCTTTTCATTCCATAAATTGAGCCATTCACGGTACTCGCTATGGTCTAACATATCTGCTTCGGCCCAGATGAAAGCAGTGACTTCATTTAATAATTGCAGATTCATATTCATTGCTCTCTCCTTAAGCTGTCATCATCTTTTTCCACTGCTGATATGCTGCACGCATACCTGTTTCAGCACTGACATCACTTTTTAAGCCATCTTCAGTTTTGACTTCGCCCGGTAAACCGCGGTTGAGCATGATCCATAAATCATTACCGGCGTTGGCACCATGTTGTACGCGTTCCCAAGCCTCAGAGTCATCTGGCGTACCAAAACCAAATGGGCCTTGGAAATGTTCATGCAAACGTAAGCGATATTGATTGGCAATTTGTGGACCGCCATCCATCGTAATCACCGAGTGATGAATCTCTGTTTCAGCGACTGAAATTGGCTGTAACACACGGAAGAACGCCATTGAGCATGCAATATTTGGGAATAAATTTAAGTTAAAGCCAGAACCACCAACTGCTCGAACAATACGGCGTACTTCTAACTCTTCATGGCCTTCGTCACGCAAAGCTTGAGCCAAGTCTTCGAAACGCTCTTGAATTGGTCGCTCCATTAAGTCTTCTTCTAAATCGACCAGTTCAGGAATCATCACCATGACACTGTGACCATTACCTAAGTCTTCAACAAAGCCCGGCTGGTTTTCGAAGTTAAAGAGTTCTTCGGTTTTTTCATCTACAGAACTTAAGAATGATTTGTGTACCAACGGGAAGTGATAAGCATCGGTGGTATTTTCAAGCTGGATTTTCCAGTTACCCGGAAAACGGAAGCGGTGTTCACCCAACACTTTAATTGGATAACCCGCACCTTGTTTCATAAACAGGTCAATCCATTTTTTCGCAGGCCCAAGGAACTCTTCAAGCGGTTGAATGTCTTCTTTAAATGAAGCGAAGATCATGCCGTTATATTCTTCTACCCGTAGACTCACCAGCGGTAATTCTGACTTATCTAAACAATCGCCGTAACTTTCCGGAGATGGCACACCACGTAAACTGCCATCAAGTGCATAACTCCAACCGTGATATGGGCATACAAAACTGTTGGTTTTTCCTTTTTTATGTTCGCATACGGTTGCTGCACGGTGACGGCAACGGTTTAAAAGTACATGGACTTTCTTTTTACGGTCACGCACCACAACCACAGGCTGTTTACCAATGTTAATGGTTTTATAGCTTCCGCCTTCCGGAATTTCGCTGGCATGCGCAACCCACACCCAAGTGCTATAAAAGATTTTTTCCATCTCTTCATCAAAAATGCGTTCATCTTTATAAAGAGAAGTATGGGCACGGTCACTTTTAACTAAAGCATCGTAATCAATGCCAATGTTATGCGTTGGGATAATACTGTTCATATCAATAGTCCTTTTAAATATGTTCTGGGTCATTCCTGGGAAGGTACCGGCAACTCGGCTTCACTGTGCCAATGCGATACCGGACGACTGAAAATATTCTGTGTTTGGAAATGTTTAATTTTCCATGTTCCATCTGCTTGCTTTTTAAACTTCACCTTGAGCTTTGCCGCATTTAGATGACTACGGCCATCTTGAAAAGTTGAAGTTTGCAACATCAGCCATGAAGCATTTGCATTATTTTGATTTACATAAATTTGTTCTGAATTTACAAAATGTGCATTCATGACAAAGTGAGATTCTTTTTGTGTATAGCGTTTGAACATGTCATAAATCGACTGCCAAGAATCATAGCGACCAAAGGATTTGGCATATTTGTCACCAATACCTTCCCAAATACAGTCTTGATCAAAAAGATTCATCAACTCATAAAGATCTGTATTTGCATTGAGCTCGTCGCAGATTTCCATATAACGGTTTATGCAGTTACGAATGGCATTATGTGCTTCCAACTGTTCTAGCCGTTCTATAATTTCTGCAATATTCACTTTGTCAGTCATTGCGCTCGCCTTAACGTTGAATAATCAATTCACGCCCAACACGAGCTTCAACTTTGCAATATTTCCAAAGTTTGTATGGCCCTTCACCCACCACAGTCGTTCTAAACAAGTTACAAGCTGCATGTACTGTCTCAATATCCGGAACATCTGCAAGCAAATAAGTGGTCCAAGGCCAGCCCGTACTTGCACCCACCATGCTTTGGTCATCATCAAGATTTCCAAAAACATGCACGCCAGGTAAGTCATGAATGCCATTCCACATTTCACCAAATGCTGCCCAAACCGCTTTTGCTTCAGCAGGTTCTGCATCAAAAAAGTTCTGGTTAATACCCATGCAAAACAACACGCGTAATGGTTTTTTAGCTTCCATCTCAATATTCCTTTTTAAAAATTTAAACTTATAGATAACCTGGGGTTGGCTTTAACCCGAAACTGACCAAACCTGCATTTTGTAAAGTTGCATCTCCCATAAAGGCATGCTGGGTCACCACGTTGGTGTCATTTACAAAACGGCTAAATGGATTGTTGGTATAAATCGCTGTCATACCCGCGAGCATTTGCATTTTTCGGGTCACTTTGGCGCAAACGCGAGCTGCATGCGTACATGCCAGACGCATATCGCTAATCTGTTCAGCAGTTGCTTCACGACCAGCAATAATTTCATTCCAGACAATATCCATGGTTTGATAAAACCAAGACTTTGCCGCCTGAAACTCTGCATCAGCTTGAGCAAACTCATATTGAGTCACTGGGCGGTTGGCAATTTCTGAACCACCCGTAATAGATGCTTTACCCGGTGCTAATTTTTCAAATTCTTCTAATGCAGCAGCTGCAACCCCGATACCCACCACGGTTAAGACTTGAGTGGCTAAAGACAATGATGGATATTTAAAAAATGGCTCGCTGAGTTTTGAAGGTTCACCACGTACAAAGGTCCATTTCTTTTCGACCAATACATCTTCAACCACTAAATCATGGCTTCCGGTACCTTTTAGGCCAACAGTGTCCCATGTCATTTCGATTTTGGCTTTGTTGGCAGGCATCACGGCCATACGTGGTAAACCTTGCATTTCATTGTTTTTAAGAGGTGAAATCCCCACACCAACAATGTCAGCGCCCATACAGCCGCTGGAAAATTTCCAACGTCCACGTACCACTACACCTTCATCGGTAATTTCGGCAGGCTGAGGTGGGAAAATACCTCCGGCAAACACGACATCCGGCCCATTTTGGTACAACTCTTTCAGCGTTTCTTCCGGCAAACTTCCTAAATACGCAGGGCTCATACCGAAACTTGCCACCCAACCCACTGAACCATCAGCTTTAGATAAAGTTTCGATCAACTCACAAAACTGCCGCGGTGACCATTCTTCACCACCAAAACGTTTAGGCACTAAGGCACGGTAAACACCAATTTTTTTAAGTTTTTCGATAATGTCTTGGCTCACATAGGCCTGATTATCAAATTCACCTGCACAGGCACGCTCACGAATTTCTTGGCACAAAGCATCTAAGTCAACTGCTTGGCCTTGAGAAGCAAACTCCATTTTAGACAACTTATTCATCATCTAACTCCTTGTAATTTATTGCATTAACACAAAATTTGGCTATTGCGCATAATTGCTCATCTTTTTGATGCTTTGATACGATCTGTAAGCCCACAGGCAAACCTTCACTGGTTTCAAGTGGCACTGAAATAGCTGGATGTCCTGATAAATTAAATGGTCGAACTAAACCGGTTAGGTTCAAAAAAGCGACCGTATTTTCAGCTTCAGAAACTTTTGGTGGAATTTGTGGAAGTGTCGGCAGAACCAATGCATCATATTTATCTAATAAAGCATCGAGTTCCTCTGTCAGCTGCGCTTTTACAACTTCTGCTTGCTTTACTTGCTCTAAAGTGGTGTGGGCTGCTTTTAATAAACGACTATTTACATCAGAACCAATTAAACCTGTTTGGGTTAACTCACCAAAAGCTTGCCAGTTTTCATAGTTAATAATCTGCATACCTGCATCATAAGCTGCTTCAAAATGTTCAACTTTTTCTAAAACGCTCTCTAAATTTGCTTTTTGAAGTGCTTGATATATACAGTTCCAAACAATCTCATCTGCTTTGACATCGAGCAGCGCAAGTTTTGGTGTATGCGTATATTCAGCTGGCTTAAAAGTTGGATCAATAATTTGCATGGCTTTTTCAATCATCTCGACTGAATTTGCAAAAGGACCAACGCAATCTAAAGAATTTGACGGCGGGTATACGCCTTTGCGACTTACCCGACCGAAAGTCGGTTTTAAACCATAAACTCCACAACACGCAGCGGGCATACGAATTGAGCCGCCTGTGTCTGTCCCTAAAGTAAAGTCAGCTTGTTTTGCTGCAACTGCCGCGGCTGAACCACTCGAAGATCCACCCGGAATAAGTTCAGGATATTTAGGATTGATAGGTGTACCAAAAGCGTGGTTAATACCTGTAATGCCAAAAGCCAATTCGTGCAAATTTGTCTTGCCAATAATTTCGCAATCAGCTTTTAAGATGTTTTTAACCACCTCTGCATCATCGTGCGCAGGTTCAACTTCTAATAAAGCTTTACTACCAGCAATGGTTTTTAGACCTTGAATATCTATAGTGTCTTTCACCATTACCTTAAGTTTGCCGCTTCCTTTTTGCACACTTTGGCTAATAATATTCATTCACTTTTCCATGTATTTTTATCCATTAATTAAAATATCAGAAAATTTAATGGAATTGTCAAGTAATTTTTCTAATGTGTGTTCAGGGAAATATGCAAAATTTTGTTTATAATAGGATTACCCTTTTTTTACTAAGTTATTGCTTAGCTATGCTTGATCATTTAGAACAATTTCTTCCCAATAAAGAACCGTCGAGTATTCAAAACTTCCCCTTTTTCTGGGTTTCCCAAGTTAATGGTAAATATTCACAACTTATTGAAAAATCTATAAAGAAACTTGGCATTGATAATACTCGCCGTAAAATTATTTTAAGTACCAATGCACTTGGGGAAGCCAGTATCACTGACATTGCCAATCTTTCTACTTTAAAACTCACAACAGCCACAAAGGCTGTATATCGATTGGTAGAAGATGGAATTGTGGAAGTCTACTCCTCTACCACTGATGAACGCATCTCGATGGTGAAATTAACAGCCAAAGGAGTTGAGCTGGTTGAACAGATTAATCAAATTAGTGTGGTTACCTTAGCTGGGATCCTCAATGCTTTTTCAGAAGACGAGCTACACAATTTAAATTCTCAGTTAAAAAAATTATTTGATCTCATGCCATCAAGTTAATTATTTCCATCGACACTAAATTAACTTGGCTCTAGAGCAGTTAAAGCTAGTCATTCTTTAGCTGCTTACTATAAAAAGTCTAATACCAAAAATAAAAAACAGTAAAATCATATTGTTATTTAATTAAATTCTTCCAATAGCCCACTTAACATACTTTTTAGGTATCTAAACATACTCAATAAGTAATGGAATTTTACATATAAAAAGAAAATAATTATTCAACAATCTACCCAATCTTACTATTTCCGTTTGTGTTAAGTCACCGTCTTCAAGGTCCCTTACCAAACCAAATTCAATCATTTCTAGCCGTTCCATTATTCATTTCAAATGGGGACGTATCAAAAATTTTGAGGATGAATAGAAGCTAGAGATCAATTTCTTTAAAGCGTTTTATACATAAGGATTAAGTGTATGAACCAAAGTAATATCGCTGTTGAAAGGACACAAAAGAAAACCAATGCATATGCATGGTATGTGGTCATACTTTGTATGTTGGCCTATATATTTTCATTTATTGACCGTCAAATTCTGGCGTTGATGATTGAACCCATCAAAGCAGACCTTCAACTTTCAGATACTCAATTTAGCTTGTTACATGGCCTTGCCTTTTCACTATTCTATGCTGTGATGGGCTTACCATTAGCCTATATTGCCGACCGTTTTTCCCGACCAAAACTGATTTCAATCGGAATTATTGTCTGGAGCTTGGCAACAGCAACTTGCGGTTTAAGTAAAAACTTTATTCAACTATTCCTAAGTCGTATGGCTGTGGGCGTTGGTGAAGCAGCTTTATCTCCAGCGGCCTATTCAATGTTTAGTGACATGTTTAGTAAAGACAAACTAGGCCGCGCGGTCGGGATCTATTCAATTGGTGCTTTCTTAGGTGGAGGTATCGCCTTTTTAGTTGGCGGTTATGTGATTAACCTGCTTAAAGGCGTGACACTCATTGAAGTTCCTTTATTAGGTGCACTTAAAGCATGGCAAATTGCCTTTTTAGTGGTGGGGTTACCCGGCATTATTATTGGTTTGTTATTTATTTTGACAGTTAAAGACCCTGCACGTAAAGGCCAGCAACTCAACCAAAGCGGACAAGTTGACCAAGTTAAATTCACACAGTGCCTTCAGTTTATTAAAAAACATGCAAAAACTTTTGCTTGTCATTATTTAGGTTTTACCTTTTATGCAATGGCACTCTACAGTCTGACTAGTTGGACACCAGCATTTTACATTCGTAAGTTTCAACTCGCACCGACTGAAACAGGCTATATGCTCGGCACTATATTGTTGGTTGCAAATACTTTAGGCGTGTTTTGTGCAGGATGGCTAAACGACTGGTTTATTAAAAAAGGACGCCAAGATGCACCGATGTTCACGGGGGTGATTGGTATTGTTGGCCTGATTATTCCAATTGCATTTTTCACCCAAACAGATCGACTCTGGCTTTCAGTAACTTTGCTCATTCCTGCAATGTTCTTTGCCTCCTTCCCGCTTGTGATTTCTGCAACAGCATTGCAAATGTTAGCACCCAACCAATTTAGAGCACGCCTTTCTGCCCTATTCCTTTTGGTGAGTAACTTAATTGGACTAGGTGTTGGTACAACATTAGTGGCAATTATTACAGATAAGGTTTTTGGCAATCCATTAATGGTGGGTTCTTCTTTATCTATTGTGGGTGGTTTGTCCTGTGTACTGGCTTTGGCTCTACTTTTTAAAGGCTGCAAATCCTTTAGTGAAAGCATGAAGCTTGAAAAATTACATTAATTGAAGCAACAGCCCCTAAAAACAGGAGTTCCCTTTAAACAATTTAGGGAACACCACACCAATATTTCACAATACGTAATGCCGAGGACTGGCATATATCTTGGAAATGGATTATGGAATTATTTCACCGCTTTCAACCACATACTTTAGCTGTTGCCACTTTAATACTTATGTATAGCAGCTCATGGGCTGCAAATCCAAATCAGCAACCTGAAGATGAATGGAAATTCACTTTAAAAAATGCCTATATCAACCGCGATTTTGATAATGACGCCCTTAAAGATACCGGTAGTTGGTCTCAGGCAGCATCTTTATTTTATAAATCGAAAATGCATGACACTCCGCTAGTCATAGCAGATAAACCGATTACGATTGGGGCCGATGCTTCCGTTCAATACGCCGTGCGTTTAAGTTCTGACAAACATGTCGCAGATACTGTTTTGCCTTTTAATAAAGAAACGCAATCTCAAGCATCTGACTATCTAAAATACGGTGCGACCTTAAAACTAGGTTATGACAAAACACTTTTGAGTGTTGGTGAACTCTGGCTAGATTTACCTGTAACAGCAGTCGATGCTAGCCGTCAGTTACTCACTTCGTATTGGGGAACCAATCTTAAGTCACAACTTTCAGAACAACTTTATGCCGAAATTGGTCGAGTTGAAAAAGTCTCGCCACGAAATGAAGAAGGCTTTAAAAAGTTTTCTTTCACATCCAATGGAATTACTAAAGAATCTGATGGCTTAAATTATATTGACTTGCGCTATCAATTCACGCCGTCTTTAAAAGGTGAATATTACTTTGGTAATTTAGAAGATCTGTATAACAAACACTATGTAGGGCTTGAACATACATGGAAACAGCCTAACTTTGCCCTCACTTCTAAGTTTAAATACTTCAATGCGAAAGATGACGGCAATACTTTTAATATTGATGCCCAGAATATAGGCTTACTTGAAACTGTTAAAGTAAAAAATCATACTTTTGGTTTGGGTTACCAACAAATTATTGGAGAGTCGGCTTACCCGCTACCAGATGGTTTCTTACCAGAAACCTATTTCATTAACTGGAATGCCACAGGCTTTTTCAAAGAAGATGAAAAGTCTTACCATGTCATGTACGGCTATGACTTTAAAGATTATGTACCCGGCTTAAACGCGATGGTGAAATATGTTTACGGTCATGATTTTAAAGCAGCCAATGGTGAGAAAAACCATGAAATCGAATCAAACATCATTTTGAACTATGCATTTCAACAGCCTTTCTTAAAAGGCTTTGCCCTGCAATATATTCGTATTGACTACAACGTTAAACACGGCAATGACTTTGGCGAAGACCGTTTATTTGTCAATTACACCAAAAAATTCTAAATAAAAATTACCCCCTAAATTTTGGGGGTATTTTTTATCCTAATTTATTAACCAACTTTAACGGCAAAACTTTCATGGCAATACTCATTGGTAGCCATGGCCATTGTGGTACATACGCTTTGACAGGTTGTTTTTCAATCGCTTTGACTAAAGCTTTACACCCTGTTTTGGCATCGACTTCAAAAGGTAAATGTTTTGCACCTTCGTTCAATTCAGTACGAATGTAACCCGGAAAAATGGTTGAGACTTTAATTGGAGTATCCAGTAACTCAGCGCGAATACCTTCGGCCAAGTGAGCAACTGCAGCTTTGCTTGCTGCATAAGTCGATAAGTGTTTTGGTAACCCACGCATCGCACTCATGGATGATATCACCACCAAATGACCTGCATTTTGCGCTCTAAAAATTTCAATCGCTGCCTCACACTGCGCTAAAGCAGAGATAAAGTTTGTTTCAGCCGTGGCTCTGTTAATTTCAAAATTACCTTTACCAATACGGCGGCCATTTCCGACTCCGGCATTTACAATAATTCGGTCTAAATAGCCAAACTCTTGTTTAAAGGCACGAAAAACTTCAAAAACCTGATCATAATTGGTAACGTCCAGACTTTTCGCAATTACCTTAATACCGTACTCATTTTCAAGTTCGGTTTTTAAGGACTCTAGTCGGTCTAAACGGCGTGCACAAATCGCCAAGTTATAACCACCTTTGGCTGCAAATTCATGCGCCATACCTGCACCTAAACCAGAACTTGCACCTGTAATTAAAATTGTCTTTGCCATGCTTTATCCTTATTTTTAAATCCATGTCAGTAAATCTGGACGCTCAGCTTTTATAAAATGATGTTCATTTAAACTTAAAACCTGAGCTTCGTTGCCAACTAAACGTAAAGTGGTGAGGCTTGTATTGGTAATTGCCCAATTCAAAGCAAAAGTTCGATTGGCGCTCAGTTCAAGCAGCTTGCCAATTGCTACGGAAATCACCCCACCAGAGGTAAAAACGACTGCATAACGAGGTTTGGTTTTTGCCAACTCATCACAAAGTTGCTGTAGCGCTGTTTCAACTCTGCTTTTAAAATGCGGCCAAGACTCATCATATTCATGATGAAAATCACCGTCGGTCCATCGTTCAATCGCACCTTCAAATATTTTTGCAAGATACGCGCGAGGGTTATGCTCTTTTGCGATATCGGCTTTTAACAGTTCAGGCTGTTCAAAACGTGGCTCATAACGGGCAAAAACCTGTTGATGGTTAAACTCATTCCATAAATTATTATGATGGATTACCGCATCTGGAAAACATTCTTTTAGTGCGAGCTGTGCAGTTTGTTCATGGCGCTGCATAGTTCCTGCAACTATATAAGGTTGTTCTTTCAATATTTTCTTAAAATATTGGCCTAATAAAGTCGCTTGAGCTTCACCATTTTTAGACAACTCATCATAGTTACTTTTACCAAATGATGCCTGTCCATGTCTTACCAGATAAATTGTGGTCATCTTCTTAAAATACCCTGTATTTTTTGTAGAGATTGCTGAGCAAATTCCGATTCTTGCAATTTTTGCTGCGCGATAAGTTTTAAAGCTCTGATATGTAGTGCATGAATCACGATCCAGAAATCTTTAAATGCAGGGTTTCGGGTCTGTTTATGGTAATAACGGTAATAGATTTGCTGAGCGATCACTGCTAAACGGAATACACCGAAGACTTCATAAAAAGTCCAGTTTTGAGGTTCCAGACCAGTTTTTTGCAAATAATAGTCAACGACTTCTTTGCGAGAGAACATTCCCTTTAAATGGGTAGGCTGACGGCGTGTTGACCTGAAGATCATATTATCCGTAGGCTCAACCCAATAAGCTAAAGCACTACCTAAATCCATTAATGGATCACCCAAAGTTGCCATTTCCCAATCCAGCACCCCAATCACTTCTGTTGGATGTTCCGGATTTAAAATTACATTATCAAAACGCCAATCATTGTGAATAATGCAAGTTGTAGAGTCTTGAGGAATATTATCGTTTAGCCATTTTCGGACATATTTAAATGATGGTACGTTGATTGTGCGGACTTTTTCATAACGTTTATCCCAACCCTCAACTTGTCTACGGCAATATCCTGTACCTTTGCCAAGTTCAGCTAAAGGTGTGTTCTCATAAGGAACTTGATGTAGCTCAATGAGTTTATCAATAACGTTTACACAAAGCTCATGAACATCTTCTTCAGTAAAGCCAAGCTCAGGCGGTAATTTTGCACGAGGAATAATTCCTTCAATGCGTTCCATGACATAAAAATCACAGCCAATAACGGTTTCATTCTGACAAAGCGCTACCATTTTAGGAAGAACTGGATAATAAGGGGCAAGGTTTTTCTGCACCATATATTCACGGGCCATATCGTGGGCTGACTTGGCTTTTGTTCCTTTTGGTGGACGTCGTAAAATTAAATCCGTATTTTCATACTTTAAACGATAAGTCCAATTCGACGCGCCGCCCGTATATTGAGTAACGACTGCGGGACCAACTAACTCAACACCCTGGTTCTTTAACCAGTTTTCAACTGCCCCAATATCAAGTTCTTCACCTTCACGTACTTCACCGCCTACATCAATTACCGACATATTCTCTTCCTTTAAACTTATACTTTCTTATGACGACCATAACCACGTTTGGCCAACTCTAATTTGGCAATCATGCCTTTATGCACTTCATCCGGGCCATCAGCTAAACGTAAACTGCGTGCTTGAGCAAAGAAACCTGTTAAAGGTGTATCTCGTGAAACGCCTGCACCGCCATGTAGCTGAATTGCCATGTCGACTACTTTTTCTAATACGCTCGGAGCCACAACTTTAATTGCAGATATTTCTGTTAAAGCGGCCATGTTTCCTAAAGTATCCATTTTATAAGCAGCATACAAGGTTAAAAGTCTGGCTTGATCTATGGCTACTCGCGCATCGGCTACACGTTCGAGGTTTCCGCCGAGTTTTAAAATTTCTTTGCCAAACGCCGTTCTAGACATACCTCTATCAATCATAAGTTCTAGTGCTTTTTCAGCAGCTCCGATACAGCGCATGCAATGGTGAATACGTCCTGGGCCTAAGCGACCTTGTGCAATTTCAAAACCTTGGCCTGCACCACCAATAAAGTTTTCAAGAGGTACTCGAACATTGTTAAAGTGAACCTCACCATGTCCATGTGGTGCATCATAGTCACCAAACACAGGTAACATACGCTGAATTTCAACACCCGCCGTATCAATCGGTACTAAAACCATAGAATGTTGGTGATGGCGATCTTTGGTTTCATCTGGGGTATGCGCCATAAAAATAATGACTTTGGCATTTGGATCACCTAAACCAGACGACCACCATTTTTTGCCATTTAAAACAATTTCATTTCCTTCGATGAGTGCAGTCGCTTGCATATTGGTTGCATCACTTGACGCAACATCTGGTTCAGTCATACAAAAAACAGAGCGAATTTTTCCGTCCAATAAAGGCTGTAACCATTGTTGTTTTTGCTGTTCACTGCCATAGCGCCATAACACCTCCATATTTCCCGTATCTGGTGCATTACAGTTAAAAACGGTTGGTGCCAATAAACTGCGGCCAGTCAATTCAGCAATATGTGCATATTCTTGAACAGTTAACCCAGCACCTAGCTTTTCATCGGGTAAAAACATATTCCAAAGACCAGCTTGTTTGGCTTTAGATTTTAGAGTTTCTAAAAGCTCGGGCCACTGCCATTTTTTCCAGTTTCCATCTGGATTTAACTCATGAACTTCTTCCCAAAATTTTGCTTCGACAGGTTCTATTTCTTCTTGCATAAATTTTTTAGTTCGCTCAGCAAAATCCTGAGCTTTTTTTGAGAGTTCAAACATTCTTTTTCCTTTACATCATTATCTGGTCTTTACATCAACATAACTTGAAACTTAATATGAATGAAATGATTTTATTAAATAATGTCTCATGAATAATATTCATAACCTACATGGTCTAGACTTAAGTTTTTTTCACCGAATTGATATCAATTTATATCCGCTTTTTATCGCGATTTATGAGCAAAAAAGTATTTCAAATGCGGCCAGTAGTCTCAATATTACACAATCGGCAGCAAGTCATGCTTTGCAGCGTTTACGCCAGCAACTTGAAGATGATGTATTTATACGTGTAGGTAATAAAATGTCTGCAACGCCTTTTGCAGAACAAATTTATCCAACTGTGAAGCAAGCACTTTTAACGATTCAAAATATTAGCCAGCAAAAACATGTCTTTGATCCAACAAGCTTAAAAAACTTAAAAATCGCCGTGCATGACGAAATTGAGCCAATTATTCTTCCAAGATTGGCTCAACATTTTCAAAATCTTAATTTAGATTTGCAGTTTGTCAGTATGAAACTAGATCGAAAACATATTATGGCGGACTTGGCTACACAACAGCTCGATTTCGTGATTGACCTAGAACAATACTTGTCTCCAAAAATTACCTTTGATCTTCTGGTCACAGATGAATTCATCATTTGTAGTCAACTTAAAGAAGTCGATTTATCTAGCTACATTAGTGGTAGACACATTGGTGTTTCATCACGCCGTACAGGTGCTTTACTTGAAGATATTTATTTAAACCAATACCAAAAAATCTCTAGAAATGTATTTATGCGCTGTCAAAATTATTCAACGGCGTTACAAGTTCTAGGAACTCAAGCCGACGCAATACTCACTATGCCTCGTATGATTTTGCAGCATTTATCTTATAGCCCTGATATTCACCTACATTCTCTGCCTTTTGAGATGACCAATATTAAAATGGGTATGTTTTGGCATGAAGATTTGAGGGATAATTTAAGGCATCAATTTTTGCGACATGAAATTATTAAACTTTTTCAGTAAAGCAAATTGATCTACTAAGCTTCTATCGTACAAGGACCAGTAATGAGTAAAGATGAACGGATAATCCAGAATCAGGACAACAAAAAAACGATTCGTCATGAAGATTACATTGCTGGCATTGGTAAAGGCATGGCGATTTTAGATAGCTTTAGTAGTAATCAACATCGTTTAAATATTTCTATGGCGGCTGAAAAAACCGGACTCACCCGAGCAGCAGCAAGACGTCACTTATTAACTTTAGAATATTTAGGGTATCTTGAGTCAGATGGCCACTATTACTATTTAACTCCAAAAGTACTTAAATTTTCAGGAGCTTATTTAGGTGCAGCTCAGCTTCCAAAAGTATCTCAACCTTTATTAAATCTTCTAACTAACCAAACCTCTCTCATTTATTCGGTGATGGTACTTGATGGTTATGAAGCCATTACTATTGCCCGTAGTGCTGCTCACCAACAAACTGACCGTGTAAATCCATATGGTTTGCACTTGGGTAACCGCTTACCTGCTCATGCAACCTCGGCGGGTAAAATTTTACTGGCACATTTAAGCCAAGAAGAACAATTGGACTGGCTCCAAAAATATCCACTTCAGCGTTTAACTAAATATACGCATGTCGAAAATGATAAATTTTTAGAGTTACTAAAAGAAATCCGAGAACAAGATTGGTGTTATTCACGTGAAGAACACGAATTAGGTGTTCATGCGCTCGCCGTACCGATTTATGGACAAGACTTTAAAGTGGTGGCTGCTTTAAATATTGTCTCTCCAACCATGAGAACAACTGAAGAATATTTAATTCAACATATTCTGCCGCTATTGCAAGAGACTGCGCGGGATTTAAGACAAGTCCTTTAAATCTTACTTAGGCTATTTTCATAAAATTAATCTTATTTGCTTAGGCTATTTGTAAACTTAAAATGATCGGAATGAATGCTTAGGCTATTTCTAAAAGTAATTAAATGGGATTTTTAAATAGCGGATACCATTTGCTTCAGGTTCCGGAAAATTTCCACCGTTCATATTAATTTGAATTGAAGGCAGAATTAATTTTGGCATTGCCAAAGTCGCATCTCTTTCCTGACGCATTTTTATGAATGAATCTTTGGAAACTCGTCGATTTAAATGGATATTGCTTTGTTTTTGAGTTTTTATATCAGTTTGACAGACATATTCATCACGACCTTCGGGCTTATAGTCATGACATAAAAACATACGCATATCGTCGGGAAGTGTGTAAAGTTTTTGTACCGAATCATAAAGTGCAGCAGCACTTCCTTTAGGAAAGTCGCATCTGGCCGAACCATAATCAGGCATGAATAAAGTATCACCTACAAAAACAGCATCACTGATCACATAGCTTAAGCAAGCGGGTGTATGCCCTGGTGTAGGAATGTTATAGGCTTCTATCTCCCCTATTTTGAAATGTTCATAATCTTCAAATAAATAGTCAAAGGGCTGATTTTCATTAAATTTCTTAAAATCAAAATTATAAATAGCCGAAAATGTTTCTTGTACAACTGAGATTTTTTGACTAATCGCAACTGTACCACCCAATTTAGATTTTAAATATTGAGCCGCAGTCATATGGTCGGCATGTACATGGGTTTCTAAAATCCATTGTACTTTGAAGTTTTGCGCCAAGACATAATCAATAATTAAATCAGCATTAGTCGTTTTTGTAGTGGCCGACGCGGGATCATAGTCAAGCACACTATCAATAATGGCGCATTGACGAGTCGCTAAATCCGCAACAACATAGCTAAAAGTATTGGTATTTTCATCAAAAAAATCTTTTACTAGAGGTTGTTGCATATCTTTAATTTCCTTTATTTAAAATTCGGAAAATAAACATTCCTACTAACATCGCGACAATAAAATAAAGTGCTTCAAAATGTCCTAATCCAACAAGAGTTAAGGCAGGCGCTGGACATATACCTGCTATTCCCCAGCCTATACCGAAAATAAAAGCGCCTACAATTAACCTTTGGTCAATCTGTGTATTCGTTGGTAATTGAATTTGTTCATTAAAAATCGTTTTTGGTTTTTTAATAGCCCTTTGAAACGGAATAAATGCCACAGCAATTGCACCTAGCATCACAAACATTAAGCTAATATCCCATTGCCCAAAAATATCTAGAAACCCTAAAACCTTTGCAGGGTTAGACATACCAGAAATCATTAACCCCAATGAAAACAAACCACCAAATATAAAAGCAAAGACATTTTTCATAAGATTACCCCAACACATGGCGAATGATATAAACGGTTAACATGCCAGCAAACATAAAAACTGCTGTCGCTATTATTGAGCGTTTTGAGAGCCGACTCATACCACAAATACCATGACCACTTGTACATCCAGAGCCTAGCCGTGTTCCAAAACCAACAAGTAACCCTGCCAGAATAAGTGCAAATGAATTGGCTTTAATTTCAATGTCGGGCTGATAAAAATAACTGTATATGAAAGGCGTAATTACGAGTCCTGCAATAAACCAGAATGCAGAACTTTTAAAAGTATCTTTAGTTGGTCTAATAAGTTGTGCCATCAAACCACTAATTCCGGCTATACGACCATTTATATATAAATATCCAACTGTTGCGATGCCGAGTAATAAACCACCAAAAAAAGCATAGACAATATTTGACATATAGCTACTCTTAACAATATATGTTTTTGTAATCTGTATTATACGCTGATTCTTTTAGAAATACTTAATATAAAACTTTTAAGTCTATAATTCTTCTTAACAAGAAAAAGCCCCAAGATTTTGGGGCTTTTATCATTAAATTAGATCTTTAATGCCTAATTGTTCAGGTAACTTTTCCATAACTTTATTTAATCTATTATTTGCTGGAGAGATACAACCTGTGTAATGGCTTAATTTTGTTTCTGTACCATTTGGTTGAATCCAAGTAATGTAATAGCTAGACATGTCAGTTGCAGTTTGCTGGCAACCCGCAGTTTTAGATTGAGTTCCTGTTTGTGGACGATAAGTTTTTAATTCATCAGCAAGTTTTTGATAATCTTTTACGCTACCTTGGATTTCTTTAACACCAAGTGTTTTTGTATATTGTTTACCTTCAAAACGAATTAAGCCTGTAGGCGCCACTTCTACTGAATAAATTGGACATGCACCGAAACATGGACTAGAAGCATAACGAATGGTTTCTTGTGTATTAGGTGCTTGCTGAACAGAAGCACAACCCATTAAAGCCAAACCGGATAAAGTTGCAAGAACTAAAAATCTCATTACATCACCTATTATTATCAAGTGGCTTTAATCTAACAAATCAGATCCAAATTGTCATTAAAGACTCATTTTTCATATCTTTATTTAATAAGACTTAGGCTATTTTTAATTTTATAAAGAAATTGTAATACAAAGCACATAAAAAAAGGCCCATCTTTCGATGAGCCTTAAGCCAATTAAAGCTTAAATTCCTGAAATACAAATTATTACTGGGTAGTAATAACCTGCGCCAACCATTCTATAGTAATGCAATACATTATTTAAATATAATATAAGTATATATTTACGCTTGTTTTTCCAACAAAAAAAACATGTTTTTCAAGCCTAAAAAGCTAATAATGTTTATTTTTAATTAAAATTCACAATCTTAAGTTAAACAAAACTTAATAAACTTATTAATCTTATTTATAGGTAAAACATTATAAAAAATGCTTAATAGTTCGGCTATCTCTAGCGTTCAGAATAAAACATTTATAGGTATATTTTAAGTTTAGCAATAACTTCAAGCACTTTTTTACTATTTGGTAAAGCTATCTCACTAAAATTATAGAATTTCCGCAAACACTCTAATAGAAAAAAGATATTAAAAAAAATAAGGGCAAAAGAAAATTTATCCTTTTGCCCTCTTTAATTACTTCTCTAAACTATATGCGATCACATAATCACCATGGTCTGGAGACTGACGTGCACCACCCGCGGTAACCACTACATACTGTTTACCTGTTTTAGGTGAGACATAGCTGATTGGTGTACCTTGGCTACCTACTGGCATACGTGACTTCCACAGCTCTTTACCTGTAGATGAATCAAAAGCACGCAAGTAGTAATCTTGAGTTGCAGCAAAGAAGACTAAACCACCTTGAGTTGCCATCGGTCCACCAATAGTCGGCATACCGATCGGTGCTTTTAAGCCCATCTTAATACCTAAAGGTCCAGTGTCTTCAACTGTGCCAAGTGGTACTTGCCATGCAACCTGACGAGTTTTCATATCAATTGCAGTCATGGTACCAAATGGTGGTTTTTGACATGGAATACTTAAAGCAGACATAAAGCGGTTTTTATTTACTTTATATGGTGTACCTTTCATTGGTACAGCCCCCATACCTGTATTTACTTTTTCACCGCCACTCGCCTGAATCTTAATATCTTCAGGGGTTTGTTTAATGAGTTGAACCCATAAACCAAGACGCATGTCGTTTACGAACATGTAACGATGAGTCGGGTCAAAAGCAATACTTCCCCAGTTCATGCCACCTAAAGAACCAGGAAAACTTAATGAAACATCAGTACCCGGTGCAGTAAATAAACCTTCGTAACGCATTGACTTAAAGTTAATACGGCACATGAGCTGATCAAACGGTGTAGCACCCCACATATCTGACTCAGTTAAAGTCTGATTACCAATTTGAGGCATTTCAACTGAACGTGGTTGAGTTAAACTATATTGCTCACCCGGAATATTCGCAGCTTTCACTGGCTGTTCAATCACTTTAGTAAGTGGTTTACCAGTTACACGGTCAAGAACAAAGAATTGGCCTGATTTAGTTCCAATCACAACAGCTGGCTTAGTCGTACCATCTTTTAATGGAAAGTCGACTAGACTTGGTTGCATTGGTAAATCAAAGTCCCATAAGTCATTATGAACAGTTTGATATACCCACTTTTCTTTACCCGTTGTCGCATCGAGTGCCAACACAGAAGTATTGTATTTGTGATCTAAAGGGTTACGGTTACCACCCCAAATATCAACAGATGAACTCCCCATAGGTAAGAACACTGTATTCATTTGTGGGTCATACGACATAGCGGCCCAAGAGTTTGCCGAACTACGTTTATACGTTTCACCTGGTTTTAGAACATGGTTAGGATCAGGGTTACGTGGGTCAAATGCCCAGCGGAGTTTACCTGTAATCACATCATAACCACGGATTACGCCACCCGGCATATCTGCTGCCACGTTATCTGCGATACGGCTGCCGACTACAATAGTAGTACCTGCTATCGTTGGTGCAGAAGTCACTTCAAAACGTGGAGCTTTTGTTCCATCCCCTAAGCCTTCGAGCAGGTTAACTGTTCCATTCACACCAAAGTCAGCACAACGTTCACCAGTATCTGCATTGACTGCAATTAAACGAGCATCGGGAGTATTGGTATATACACGGCGTGGACATGCTGTGTTGGCCGCAACAGTAGTGACCGGAGTTGCACCAGCTAAAGTTGGTTGTACAAGCGTTTTTGTTGAATCAAAGTATGCAACACCACGGCAACGCTCCCAAGCATCGGCTTTAGAGTTCACCTCAGCTTTCCAAAGCTGTTTACCCGAATCAGCATCTATTGCAAAAATATTGTTATGCGGCGTACATAAAAAGACTTTATTTCCAACTTGTAGTGGGGTCATTTGGTCTTCAGCACCATTACCGCTACCCGTTGTAAAATCACCTGTTCTAAAGCGCCATGCTTCTTTTAACTTATGAACGTTATCTCGATTAATTTGATCGAGAGCAACGAAACGACTACCGCCAGAATCATTACCATAATTTTCCCAATTCACCTGTTTTTTAGCAGGGTCAACTGGCACTAAAGGTAGCTTTTGACCTGAGCTTGCTACTGTCGGGTGCGGTTGAAACATTTGGTAAAGCGCAATCAACATACCAACAACAACTAGTCCACCAACAGCATATGCTGAAGATGCTGAACCATTTTGAAATTGGTAACGTCGAATTGAAGGTAAGGTAAATAACAACGCAGCAAAAAGACCAGCAGGAAACATTAAGCGCGAGAATAACGGCCAAAATTCCCATCCAGCGTCAATCAGTGACCAAATTACCGTACCGATAAAAACAACTGCAAAAATCCAGACACCAAGTGCTTTTTTACGGAAGATACTAATTGCCGAAATGGTTATAAACAGTCCTGAGATAAGGAAATACCAAGAACCGCCGAGTGATACTAGTTTTCCACCACCTACAATGTAAAAAACACCGGTAGCCAATAAAACTAGACCTAAAATAAAACACCATATTTTGAATAAGATATGAAACTTAGAATCTGACTCAGACATAGATCCTACTCCACATATACTGAACACAAATAGTTCAAGCATTTGGGCCAGTTAAACTATGTCTAACCAGCCATCAATATTGTTAAAAATTAACTTTTACACTCAGGCCCGCCACCCAAGCATCATCAACTTCTTTTACACCAGCAGGTTGATGGATATATTGAATATTTGGTCGCAGCATGACGGCCGGAGACCATTGATAGGTATAGTTCAATTCAACGTTTAGTTCGTCGTCCTGAATTGGAATATAGTTAGATGCGATCGGATCATAGCTATAATATCCACGGCTTTCATTTGTCGCGATCTGCTTATCTTTAGCACGGTCATTAACGACATAATTGGCAATACCAAAACCAATTGAATCATTTGGTCGGCTGTCAAATGGGCCCTTATACCAAAGTGCAAGTTGTTGTGTACTTTGTACAAAGGTCGTTGCTTTATCATTTACAACGCCATTAAAACTTACATATAAACCGCGTTTCGGATCTTGGCCGGCATGGCTAAGTTGTTGCTGCGCATTAATCCAGAAGCTTTGTTTTCCGTCATGAACTTTACCTGCAGTTTTAATATCATTTGCTTCTGCGGTTGAGTAAAGTGCACCTACTTTATATTCACCCGGTAAACCATTGAAAGCAGCAAGTTTTGGTTTCCATGCAAGTTCAACCGGTATAGTAGCGCCCTTGACGTTATTCATATCCAGATTAAAACCATCACTGTTTGATTCGGTTTTAATATTGTCTGGATTGACCTCATACACGCCAACACCTAAAGTCCACTCAGGTGCAAACTGATATTTAACATTTGCAGCCCAAACACCAACTGGTGAGTTATACCAAATTGAACCAATTGATTTTCCTAACTGCCCACCACAAAGCAATAAGTTCTGAAACTCACATTGAGAACTATTAAAGTCCTCTGACATTCCCATACGACCAACTTTGACTTGTACGGTATTATCAGCAAAGCCTTTTTTTATCCATGCTTGAGATAAACGCCAGATTTTGCCACGACCATAAATCTCTTGTGCGTTACCAAGTTGGCTAGAGCGTGGGTCTTTAATACGCTCTAAAGTAAGCGCATTACCGTCACGTTTAGTCACAACTAAGCTTGCGGTTGTATCTTTCCATCCAGCAATTTTGTCTAAATCGAAAGTTGCACCCAAAGAAAGCTGCGCAGCATTCTCAAAAGTATTGCTGTCGTTATACCCACCATCTAAATTTGTGGCAGCTTGGCTCATGATAGAAGCTGTAAATTTATAACCCTGTTGCTCTAATTGTTGACGCTCACCATTCCAGTCACCCAATAACCATTGGCGGTCTTGTGACCACGGCTCATTCGCAAGTGCAAATTGGCTACCTAATACAGCAATTGTTAATACACTCAGTTTCATTACGTTTGGCATTTCAAGTCCCTTTTATCTTTTCTAAAATGCGCCCCCTGTTTTGAGGCGCTTTATTTTTTGTTATTTAACTTGCACAAACCCAAGCTCAGAAGTTGCACCAAAGTGATCCGTTACATTTGCTGTAATTGAGGCAACTTTGACTGTTGGCTTCCAATTGGCTTTTGCGTTGCCTTGTGCGTCTGTCGCAACTGTTATAGTCCCTAAATACTGCTCAGCTTCTTTTGATGTCGCACTCTGGTTGCCAAAAAACTCAACTTGGTAACGTTGGTTTGGTAAACCATTTACCTCTATATTAACTGAACCTTTATTTGCTGTTAACTTAGGTGCTTTAATACCCTGATTCGGCTGAGCATTACAACCTTGTTCATTTGGCTGAGTACATGTTTTTTGTAGTTTAGATGGCTCAATCACCACACCACCACCACGAGAACCAACAAATCCTTCATGCTCAAGCGCAGGAACTCCAAATACAATTGCACCTAAACGCTGATTTGGTACACATGAACCACCTGCTTCGCAGCGTTTAATATCTTTACCGTTGTCCCAAATTAGGTTTTTAGTCAGTGTAATTCTTGCATTTGCATCTTTTTCTGAGCGAATGGCAACACCAATACGATTGCCATGCACTTTATTGCTATCAAGAATATTGCCATCACCCGTCATGTTAAAACCAATCGAGTTATTGGTCATTTCGTTGTAGGCAATATAGTTACGCTTACCCCAGTTAATCTGTAAGCCATCCGAATAATTTTCAAACTTGTTTCCAACTACAGCATTGTCATTGCCCCACAAGATTTCAATACCTTGTGATGGCTCTGGATTTACTTTGGTAGAAACAAAATGGTTATTTGCAATCAGGTTAAATGCTGCACCACGTGTTAGTTCTAAACCATCACCATTGTCTTGGAAAATGTTATCTAAAACTTTGTTGTTATTAGTCGTGGTTGCAGTTGGATTGCCTTTACCATCATCGCCCGTGATCATGACCCCAGCTCCACCATAGTTATTACTAATACGGTTGTGTTGAATGAGGTTATTGCTTGAACGGTTAACCAATACGCCAATGCAGAACCGGTGGATATCTAGACCTTTTAAAGTCACGTTATTGACATCACGTAGTACAAAACCCGGTAAAGTCATAGTACGTACATTGGTGCCATACTGCTCAGGATTTGCTCCCGGGCAAGCTTTTGCACCTTCACCTTTAATATAATTTGAACCATCAATTGCAATGTATTCACCAGTTTTATCCCACTGGGTTCCAATAATTTTGATAGGTGCTTTAATTTCAGGAAGCGGGCTGTTTAATTTAATTGCATAAGGTGCTTTGCCTACTGCTTGAATCAAGATATCGCTAGCTTCGCTTGGGTTCGTATTGGCTTGTTCAATTGCCCAGCGTAAAGAGCCTTTATTGCTATCGTCTTGATAACGGTCAACCACATAAGTTTGAGCCGTAACTATGCCTGAAACCATCAAACCTAATGCAAGAGTAGTTAAACGTAATGTAGTCATTTCATCATATCCTTATGATTTATGGGTTTGTTGGTTGAACGGTTTGTAAAATCTGTTTGAGCTTAGTCACATCAATTTGACCCGGTGCAGAAGCTTGACCAATCATGCCAAAGCTATAACTTCCGCCCATATTGGCAGTTGCAACACGAGAAATCGTACCTAATTGGCCCATCGACATCGTCAATAATGGTTTAGTGGTTTGCTGACTTACTTTTAAAGTTGCATTCATTAAAGTGAAAACGTCTTGTTTAGATTTAGGCATTACAGCAATTTTGAGAATATCTGCACCCATTTGATCTTGTTTTAACAAGCGTTTTTCAATTTCATCTTCGCTTGGCGTTTTTTGAAAGTCGTGATTAGACATCACAACGAGCACTTTCTTTTGATGTGCTTTTTGAACTATTTCTGAAACTACTTTTTGATCACGGAACATTTCAACATCTAACCAGTCCATGAACGGATTTTTTAAGTAAGCTTGATAGGTCTTACCATAATCCGCATCACTAATTTCAAGCTGACCTCCTTCGTTTTTCGTACGAATGGTGGCAATCAATGGCTTGTTGCCTAAAATCTTTTTCAACTCATGACCTAAGGCAATGACTTGTTTTGTATCGCTTGCAAAGCTTAATAAATCGATACGGAACTCTGCCAAATCAGCATCTGCTGTATTTGCAATCACTTGAGCCTGTGCCAGAGCTTGTTCTTTGGTTTTTGCAGTAATCGGAACAATCGTTTTAACAGCTGTAGATGCAGGTTGTGTTTGAGCAGCCAAAACGACAGGTTCAGCATTTGCCTGTGCTGTAAAAAACGGGACTGCAAGCAAACTTAGGCTTAATAATGTTTTCATGTTCATAGAGTTCATCCTTAAAAAGGCTACACACATCCTTGAATAATCAGGTGTAGCCTTAGGTGTTTCTTAAATATCAAAAAATACAGTTTCGTCATCGCCTTGAATGCGAATATCGAAGCGGTAAACAACCTCACCATTTTCTTCAAAACGTTTCGCAATAAGTGTTTGGCGACGTGGTGCCCATTCAATACTATTTAGAATTGGGTCGTTAGCATTTGCCTCAGCTTCATCGTCAAAATAAACACGTGTATGAAGACCTAAGTTAATACCGCGAGCGAAAATGACTAATGCAATATGTGGTGCCTGAGTTGAGCCTTTACGGCCTGCTGTCGCGCCCGGTTTAATCGTATTGAAACTCCAAACGCCTGTTTCAAAGTCTGCACCTGTACGACCCCAGCCGTGAAATGCAGGATCAGCTTTTTGCTCCCGTGTATCGGCATGACTTGGGTAGATACCATTTGCATCGGCCTGCCAAATCTCGATAAGCACATCACGTAAAGGTAGACCTAACCCGTCAAACACTTGACCTTCAAGACGAATACGTTCACCTTGAGTCTGGTCTTGTACTAATTGGTTATTAAAGTTGTTTTCAAACACTTCGATATTTGCTTGTTGTGGCAATAATCCAATATGAACGTAAGGACCACCTGTTTGAGATGGAGTTTCTTTTAATTCCTGAAAATTCCAGTTATTCATGCTCGTGCTCCCGATTAAGTCAATTCATTTTCGAAGTAAGTCGCTCGACGACCACGCAAAGTGATGTCGAAACGGTAACAACGGCTATCGGCTTCGATAAAGTTGTTTTTATCTTCTAGTGCAATCAATGCACGACGTTGATCTTCAGAAGGAATTGTTTTTAAGATCGGGCAAGTGTCGATGAGCGTGTCGCCTTCAAAATAAAATTGCGAAATCAAACGCTGCGCCCAACCATCAGCAATTAATGAGAAATGAATATGGGCAGGACGCCATTCATTAATACGGTTACGCCATGGGTACGGACCCGGTTTAATGGTACGGAAAATATAAAAACCGTTTTCATCTGTTAAGGTACGACCACAACCACCAAAGTTAGGGTCCATTGCACCAATAAACTTGTCATTTGGATGACGATAACGACCAGAAGCATTGGCTTGCCATACTTCTAGAAGTGCATTTTTTACAGGACGACCAAACTGATCACGAACATAGCCATGAACAATGACACGCTCACCAATTGGCAAACCATCTTTGGCATAGTTCAAAATCAAATCGTTATCTTTTGGACCAAACAGATTTGAAGAAAAATGCGGTGCAGTAACTTCAGTTAAAGTCTCGTTAATAGAGATCAATGCATTTTTTGGCGAACGCAATACACTTGTTTTATAACCTGGCGTATATGCTGGTGGATGATCATCTGTATTACGTTGGGCGTAGGCACCCCAGCTATGTTGTGACATCTTTATCTCCTTAATCCTGTTCTTTCGCTGCAATTGGGTTTACTTCTATTCCCAACTCTTTAAAGACTTCTTCAGCCATGTGCATTGCAGCGTTTGCAGCAGGTAAACCTGCATAGAGTGAACTGTGTAAGATCAGCTCTTTTAAATCTTCTTTGGTTACACCATTGTTAAAACAAGCACGTAAATGCATGCGTAGTTCATCTTCACGGCCCAGTGCCAATAAAATTGCGATAGTCACTAAACTACGTGTATGACGTGGCAAGCCCGGACGCGACCACACCTCACCCCATGCGTAACGGCTAATAAAATTTTGAAAATCTTGGTTAAAGTCATTTAGGTTTTGCAAAGACCGACCAACATGCTTTTCACCTAAAACTTCAGTCCGCACTTCAATGCCTTGTTTATAGCGTTGTTCATCATTCATTGTGATAGACCTCTATTAAGTTGCATCGGTATGCGCAACAAGTGATTTAACAAATACAGCAACAGCCGCAGCAGTCGCTGGAATTAGTAATAAACTGAGAATAGCGGTGAATGACCAATCATTACCGAGTAGCACCGCACCAATCCATGCACCAAATACCGCACCAAAACGTCCAATACCAGTCATCCAAGAAACACCCGTTGCACGGCACTGAGTTGGATAGAAGCGTGCACTTAACGCAGGCATCGAAGATTGCGCACCATTAATGGCGATACCCGCACAAAGCACTAATACTGCAAGTAAGGTTGAGTTGCCTAAGCTTTGACCGACCGCAATTGCAAATAGACCTGCGGCAAAGTAGAAAATGGCGATGACTCGGTTTGGGTTGAATTTGTCCATTGCCCAGCCAATGAACAATGCGCTTACCACACCGCCGAACTGGAACAAACCTCCAATAAATGCAGCACGCTCCATCGAAGCACCTGTTTCACGCATAAGTGTTGGTAACCAGCTTGTCAGCAAGTACACAACCACGAGTCCCATGAAGTAAGTTACCCAAAGTAAAATTGTTCCTTTGGCATATGGCTTAGAAAACATAATTCCAAAGACATTTTTCTTTTGAGCTGTTTCAGTTTTTTCTTCAGGAACGTGAAATGCAGTCGCATTCTGAATTTGTGTTGGCGCGATATGATTTAAAATTTTGCGAACTTTTTCTGGATTCTTACCTTTCACGATTAAGAAGCGGTAAGACTCAGGTAGCACTAAAATCACTAAAATCATTAAAATTAAAGGTGACCAGCCGCCGAGCAAAAATAAACTATGCCAACCGTAGGTAGGGATAAGCCAACTGCTAATAAAACCGCCAGTAGCCATACCCAAGTTGTAGCCACAGAACATACATGTCACGAGTAATGAGCGAATGCGGGTTGGACAGTACTCAGAAAATAAAGTGGTGGCATTTGGCATTGCTGCACCAAGGCCAATACCGGTTAAAAAACGTAAAACGACAAGGCTATCCAAGTTGGTTGCATAAGCAGATGCCAAAGTAAAACCACCGAACACAAGCATTGCCACAGCTAAAACAACTTTTCGACCGAAACGGTCCGCTGTCGGACCAGAAACTAAAGCGCCAATAATCATTCCACCAAGTGCTGCACTCATCACCGGTCCTAACTGAGAACGATCAATTCCCCAGTCTTGTGCCAATGCTGGTGCAATAAAGCCCATCGCAGCTGTATCAATACCATCAGTAAAAATAATTAAGAAACAGATGATTGCGATCATCCATTGATATTTACTAAGTGGAACATCATTAATCAGTGCTTGAGCATCGATGCTTTTGTTTGGTGTAGCGTAATCCTGAGACGCCATATTTGCCTCCTTAAGGCCAATTCCTTTTAAATTACTAAGCGATTAGATTTGCTGAATAAACCTAGTCAATTCCTGAGTAAATCTCTGTGGTTGCTCAATATTAGAAAGATGTGATGCTTCGAGTTTTGCTAACTGACTGTTCTTAATTGCCTTCTGCATAAATTCGGCATCTGCTACTGTAGTTACCGGATCTTCTGTTCCTGCAATCAGCAGTACTGGAATTTGAATTTGTGCAATTTCATCTCTTAAATCGGCATACGCTAAAGCACGACATGCATTGGCATAACCTTGTGCTGGTGTGTTTGCCAGACTTTGAATCGTCGTCTGTGCAACAATATTATGTTGATAGTCGAATTTTTCACTGAACCAGCGGGTATGTGTGGTTTTAACCAGCTCAGCTAAACCATTTTGTTCTACCGATTCAGCACGACTTAACCAAGCTTCAGTCTGACCAATTTTGGCTGCCGAGTTTGCAACCGTAATACTATTAAAACGATTTGGATGATGAATACCTAACCACAGTCCTGTAATACCACCCATTGAAATGCCACAAAAATGAGCTTTTTCAATATTCAAGGCATCTAAAATATCAACAACATCTTCAGCTAAGTTTTGCAATGTAGTGTCACTAATTACATCACTTTCACCATGACCACGTGTGTCGTATGTAATGACATTAAAATGACTTTTTAATTCATTCAGCTGAGGTTGCCACATACCGTGGTCTGTTCCTAATGAATTAGAAAACACAAGCACAGGCGCATCTTTTAGACCATCTATATAAACTGCTAACTGTTTTCCTTGACGATTACGAATAGTCTGTTTCACTTTGACTCTCCTTGTGCTTCTTGCAAAACCGCATCAATCTGTTGCTGAATATTGCCTAAATAATTTTCTGGTTTGAAAATATCTCGTATTTCTTGCTGGTTAAACTGTCCTTTTACTTCATCTAGTTGGCTAACAACATCAAACAAATGCTGGTTTTGTGCTATCGCTGTTTTACATGCAGCTTCAACTAAATGATGAGCATTTAAACGGCCAATCTTGGGAGCAAGTGCCATCATCACAGCTTCTGCCATAATTAATCCGTTGGTACACTCAAGGTTCTGTTGCATATGTTCAGCATTAACTTCAAAACCTTGTAGAACTTCACTAGTACGGCTTAATGCTCCAGCACAAAGCTGAAAGATTTCTGGAACTGCTAACCATTCTGCATGCCATGCACCTAAACTCCGTTCATGTTCCTGTACCATGCTTTGATAAATGCTAGACATCAGCGCTGGTACACGGTTCGCCGCGGCTAATACGGATGCTGCCGCAACTGGATTACGCTTATGCGGCATGGTCGATGAACCACCACGACCCTTCGCAGTTGGCTCAAACAACTCTGCAATTTCAGTTTGCATCATGAGTGACCAGTCGCGTGCCATCTTGCCCGTATTCCCGACAATCATGCCAAGCACACTTGCAATTTCTACAATACGGTCACGCTCACCATGCCATGTACTTGTTGGTACAGTCAGATTAAGTTGTTTCGCAAATGCGCTGACCACAAGCGAACCTTGGTCTTGCAAAGAAGCTAATGAACCCACAGCACCGCCTAACTGAGCAGTGAGCACACGTGATTTCATTGCTTGTATACGGTCTAAATCACGTTTAAATGCAGAAGCCCAACGAGTAAGCTTATGCCCTAAAGTAATAGGTAAAGCTTGCTGTAACCATGTACGCCCAATCATGACTTGATGGCGATATTGTTTAGCTTGTTGTAATGCTGTGGTGTAGCACTGTTGAAGGTGTGCTTCCACAACACTCAACGCATCACGGCATTGCAAAATACAAGCTGTGTCTAAAATATCCTGACTGGTTGCACCCCAATGTACATAGCGGGAAGCATCTTCATCAATATCTTTAACAATTGCCGTAAGCTGCTTTACAAACGGAATTGCGATATTTCCAGCTAAGCCAGTTGCGACAGCCAAAGCCGAAAAATCAAACTTTTCTAGCGCCTGCTCACCTACTTGAGCAATAGTATTTGCTGCATTTTGAGGAATCACGCCAACTTGTGCCTGAGCTTGGGCTAACGCAACTTCAACCTGAATCATGTATGCGATTAAAGATGAATCACTAAAGATGTCTGTGACGTCTTTTTGGTAAAACAAGCTGGCATATAACTGGCTCATGATTAGACTCTCTCAATAATCAAAGCAATGCCTTGTCCCACACCAATACACATCGAACACAAGGCATAACGGCCGCCTGTTTGCTCAAGCTGGTTTAAGGCAGTGGTTACGAGGCGTGCACCTGATGCACCAAGCGGATGACCCAAAGCAATGGCGCCACCGTTTGGATTTACCTTGTCAGAGTTGTCTGGTAAATCTAAATCACGAGTCACTGCCAAAGCCTGTGCAGCAAAGGCTTCATTCAGCTCAATTACATCCATTTGCTCTAAAGTCAGGTTGGTTTGTTTAAGTAATTTTTTAATGGCTGGTGCTGGAGCAAAACCCATAATGCGTGGTTCTACACCCACCGCTGTTGAAGCAATGATCTTGGCACGTGGTTTGAGGTTATAAGCTTGAACTGCCTCATCAGAAGCAATCAGCAATGCTGCTGCGCCATCATTAATACCTGAAGCATTGCCCGCAGTAACTGTACCCTCTGCTTTTACAACTGGTTTAAGTTTGCTTAAACCTTCAAGTGTGGTGGATGCACGTGGATGTTCATCGGTATCAATCACAACAGCATCTCCCTTACGCTGAGGGATTTCAACTGCCACGATTTCTTTAGAAAAAAAGCCTTTGGCTTGCGCGCTTGCGGTGCGTTGTTGGCTCACCAAGGCAAACTGGTCCTGATCTGCACGATTAACGTTGAACTGTTCAGCCACGTTTTCGGCAGTCTGGGGCATGGTGTCTAC
>NZ_KB849239.1:323555-940971 GCF_000368085.1 Acinetobacter nosocomialis NIPH 2119 | reverse complement strand
TGTCCTGCGGTACCAAAACCACCAATCAGAATGGTTGCACCATCTTTAATCTGCGATAAAACCTCGCTTAGTGAGGACTTACTTTTGTCAATCATTAGACAACTCCATTGTGCTCATTGAAGAAGAGATAGGTAAGAGAGTTAGGCACACTGAGGCGAGAAGAATAGATAAATATTTCACTCAATCCCGAGTGTTTCCCTTAGATTTCCCTTTTAATCATTTTTGATAATTTTCGTATTTTGATCTAGTAAGCTATATATAGTTTTGTTCGATTTAGGATTTTTTTGTTCGACTATCGAACATTATCTCAGTAAATTACTTAATCTATCTTATAAACTCAAGTTGTAAAGAAATACCAATAATTTTGGATAGATATGTATAAAACAACATATTTGCTTAGGCTATTTCATAAATAAAATAACCATCAGCACTGTATATAAAACCTTAAGACTGTGATTGTAAAATTAAACGAGCAAGTTCCAAATCATCAGGATAAGTAATTTTTATATTATCAGAGCGCCCCATGACCACTTGTACACTTTCGCCCACAGATTCAAGTGCACTCGCCTCATCGGTAATGGTCAAATTATTTTTTAATGCTGTTTCTATTGCTTTTTTAAGCGTGCCAATTTTAGCAATTTGGGGAGTTTGTGCCTGCCACAAAAGTTCCCGACTCACAGTTTTATTAATTTGGTATTGTTTAGTTACTTGTTTTAGCGTATCGCGTACAGGAATTGCCAAAATAGCACTCTGGTTTGTTTCAACTGCGGTTTTAACAAGAGCACTAAGACATTCAAAAGTCACACAAGGTCGTGCAGCATCATGTACTAATACCCAGTCATTCTCATCCGCTATCTGCAATAGATAATTTAGAGCGTTTAATACTGAGTGCACACGTTCAGCACCACCATTACAAAAATGAGCCTTATATTTATCCTGAAAAGCTAAAGTCGAGGCAAAATTATCCTGTGCACCAATTGCTAAAACATAGCCACTTAATGGAAGTTGACTTAAACGTTTAACCGTATGTTCTAAAACAGTAGCGTCTTGAATGTATTGATATTGCTTTAATTCAGTTTTGGAGAACCGACTTCCCGAACCAGCAGCAGGGATAACTGCCCATAATTTAGTCTGGGATGTCTGGCGATGGAGGTGTCTCATTAGTTTCCAAATCTACTTTAGCGTTCGGGTCAATATAAATAGGCTTATAATTGGTACTAATTGTACTCATTTGAACAAATGTTTCATGAGGCTTAACTAAACCAAGATCAAGACGAGCATGCTCTTCTATTGCTTCTGTACCGTTTTTTAGGTCAAAAACCTCAGCTGCCAAAATGCGGTTTCGCTCTTTAAGCTCATCATTTACTTCGGCTTGCTGTTGGATCTGTTGCATAAGCGCTTGATGAGGAAAATAACCACCCTCACCTAACCAGAACTGATATTGCAATATAGCTACTAAAACAATAACCAGTAGCAATATAAGTTTGCTTGAAGTGGATCGAAATACTTCTAACATAGCATTAAGAGCTTTAATTAAAAACTTTTATTAAGTTTTTGTATTGTATGACAATTTACAAGCGACATGCAAAATTCCTGCAAAATTCCTGCAAAACGATGAATGATCATATTACTTTAAATTGACCATCGTTACATGTTTCATTTTGTCAAAATTAAACTCAATTGGAAAGGAAAATAATGTTTATAAACACAACTGTTTATAAATCAATCTATGCATATAAAAGTTACTCTTAAGAATGAGTAAAAACTGCAAATATCATAGAAAAACCAGCAACCGCTAACATACAATCTAGCAATAAATTAAAAGTTTCCTCAGACATCTTTATTACAAATGTTTTACCAATATAATTACCAATGATTAAAGAAAAACCAACCGCAACTCCCGCAATTAAAATATTTTTCTGTAAAACACCTAGCACACCAAAAGTTAAGCTTTTTGTTACGTAAATTCCAAATGAAGCTGCCGCCTCTGTTGCCAAGAGAGCTCCCTTAGTTAAACCAAAACCATTAAAAACCGGAAGTAATAATGGACCTGTGGAGAATACTACACCAGTGATATAGCCAAGCACTCCACCTGCGACTATCATTTGCCATGAATTAAATTTAAAATTATGGCGTTTGGCATAATGCCTAATCGGTATTAAGCAAAAGAAAAAGAAACCTATACATAAGTTGGATAATATCGGTGACATAACCCATAAAGTATTGGCTCCCAGTATCGTTGCGGGTATGCCCAGACTCGTAAACAACATAAATGCTTTAATATTAAGCTCTTTACGCCACATCACTACACGTGAAATATTCCCCATGATTGCGGCAATTGCCATAATAGGTACTGCAAGCTTCGCCCCAAAAATATAAGAAAGTATAGGCAACAAAATAATAGATGACCCAGTCCCTACTACCCCACTAATCAGTCCTGATAGAACCCCAATAACAGCAAGTGCTACATAGATCATAGGCCTAACCAAAATAATTATTCTTAAGAGTCTACAATAGTCTAGGTTTTAAAATGGTACTATAGCTCTGTTCTGTTTTAGTATTTAAAATTTGCATTTTAAAATACTTAATTACTTATCCAATTAGCCCTATAAAACTTATTAAATTTTTATTTGAAGCTATATAAAATCACATATTTCTTATATTTTTAACCAATAACTACCTAAAAAGTATACTTTTTTGCTTTCCATTTTGATAAGAATTTTAAATGTATTTTTGATACATATTTTAATAAGTGAGAAGAAGATGGATCTTTCTAACATTTTTATAGGTGACACAACGTGGACCTTTGTTTTAGAAATTTTAATCCGATGTACTGTGATGTTTATTATCATTATTACTTTTTTAAGACTATCTGGTAAACGTGGTATTCGACAACTTTCCTTATTCGAACTGGCTATTATTTTATGTTTAGGATCTGCTGCTGGCGACCCTATGTTTACTAAAGACTTACCTATTGCTCATGCATTTGTTGCTTTTGTAGCTATTATTTCTTTATACCGCCTCGTTACTTGGGGTATGGTAAAAAATAAAAAAATTGAAAATTTATTAGAAGGACGAGCGCTCTGTGTCGTTAAGGACGGTCTCTTAGTTTATAAAGATTTCCAGAAACAAACATATTCTCATGACGAGTTTTTCTCGGAAATGCGCCAACAAAATGTAGAGCATTTAGGTCAAGTCCGAACAGCCTTACTTGAATCTGATGGTATTTTGAGTTTGCTTTATTATGAAGATGAAGATGTTAAATGGGGACTTCCTTTATTTCCAGATGCTTACCGCAAAGCTGATGTACTTAAAATTAATACTTTTTATTCTTGTATGAAATGCGGTGAAACAAAAATTTTAAACAAACTCGACCAAGAATGTTCTCGCTGTCATCATCATAGTTGGGCTGAATCTTTAAAAACTCGACGTTTAGGATAAATAAAAAAGTGCTATTCCCAAAAAAGAAATAGCACTTATATTTTAAATATTAATTTGTCATCAATATTTAAATCAGCAAAGTATTATTCAAAAGATTAGTTTAAACCTTTGAACTCAGCTTTACCGCGGTAAACCGCTTTAGTCAACTCTTCAATACGAAGTAATTGGTTATATTTAGAAACACGGTCAGAACGGCAAAGTGAACCAGTCTTGATTTGACCTGCTGCTGTACCAACTGCTAAATCAGCAATAGTTGAATCTTCTGTTTCACCAGAACGGTGAGAAATAACAGTCGTGTAACCATTTGCTTTAGCAAGGTAGATTGCATCTAAAGTTTCAGTCAATGTACCAATCTGGTTATATTTGATCAGAATTGAGTTACCTACTTTCTCATCAATACCACGTTGTAAAATCTTAGGATTAGTTACGAATAAATCGTCACCAACCAATTGGATTTTATCACCAAGAATTGAAGTTAAATAGCTCCAGCCTTCCCAATCAGACTCATCTAAACCATCTTCAATAGAGATAATTGGATATTGCTTAACAAGACCAGCTAAGTAATCAGCAAATTGATTGCTTGTAAAAGACTTGTTGCCTTCACCTTCAAGAATATATTGACCATTCTTGTAGAATTCTGAAGATGCACAGTCAAGTGCAAGCATCATATCTGAACCAGCTTTATAACCCGTTTGTTCAATTGCTTGAAGAATTACAGTAATTGCTTCTTCGTTTGAACGAAGGTTAGGTGCAAAACCACCTTCATCACCTACAGCTGTATTCAAACCTTGTTTTTTAAGAACTGATTTCAAAGAATGGAATACTTCTGCACCAGCACGTAATGCTTCAGCAAATGAAGTAAAACCAACTGGCTCAATCATGAACTCTTGAATATCAACAGTGTTGTCTGCGTGAGCACCACCGTTCAAAATGTTCATCATTGGTACAGGCATAGTCAAAGTAGTTTGACCACGTAAGTTAGCAATATATTGGAACAATGGAAGTTTTTGTTCAGCTGCTGCTGCGTGAGCTGCTGCCAAAGATACTGCCAAAGTTGCATTCGCACCTAATTTAGATTTGTTTTCAGTACCGTCAAATGCAATCATTTTTTCATCAAGTGCTTTTTGATCAAAAACACTCTGACCAACAAGCAATTCATGAATTGAGCTATTTACATTCTGAACAGCAGTACGAACGCCTTTACCCAAGTAACGTGATTTGTCACCGTCACGAAGTTCTAAAGCTTCACGAGAACCAGTTGAAGCACCAGATGGTGCACATGCACGACCAACCACCCCAGATTCTAAGATGACGTCTGCTTCGATGGTTGGGTTACCACGAGAGTCCAAAATTTCACGTGCACGAATGTCAACGATTTGGCTCATGAACAATTCCTCAGTTGAATGAATAACGCGATGCAAGTTCCTGCATCAATGAGTATCTAACTTTTTGAATCCTTTAACTAAAGTATCCAATTCTTTTAGTTGTGCCAAGAATGGCTCAAGCTGCGACAGGCGCAATGCAGATGGTCCATCACATTTTGCTTTGTCTGGATCTGGATGAGACTCTAGGAATAATCCCGCTAAACCTGTTGCCATACCTGCACGCGCCAAAGTTGTAATTTGAGCACGGCGACCGCCAGCTGAGTCAGAACGACCACCTGGAGTTTGTAAAGCATGAGTCACGTCAAAGAATACTGGTACATTCATTTCTTTCATGATGTCAAAGCCAAGCATATCTACAACTAAATTGTTATAGCCAAATGCTGAGCCACGCTCACAAAGAATAAGTTTGTCATTTCCAGCTTCCAAACATTTATGCAAAATATGACGCATTTCATGAGGAGCTAAAAACTGTGCTTTTTTAATGTTGATAATAGCTTGAGTTTTAGCCATTGCTTCAACAAGATCAGTTTGACGACTTAAGAAAGCTGGAAGCTGGATAATATCAGCGACTTCGGCAACTGGTGCTGCCTGATATGGTTCGTGAACGTCGGTAATAATTGGAACATTAAAATGCTTTTTAATGTCACCTAACCATTCAATACCCTTTTCAAGTCCAGGACCACGGAATGAATGCAAACTAGAACGGTTTGCTTTATCAAAGCTCGCCTTAAATACATAAGGAATATCTAGGCGTTTACAAATATCAATATAAGTTTCAGCAATTTCAAAAGCTAAATCTTTTGACTCAAGTACGTTCATTCCGCCAAATAATACAAATGGCAAATGATTTGCCATTTGTATATCGCCTAAACGTACAACTTCTTGTGGTTTTAATTGTGACATTTAAACTTTCCCAGTTTATTTAAAATCGCATTACTTACTTTTTTGATGCTGTGTTTTTGCAGCGTCAATAAAACTAGCAAATAATGGATGTCCATCACGTGGTGAACTTGTAAATTCCGGGTGGAATTGTACAGCAATAAACCAAGGATGGTCAGGAATTTCTACAGTTTCAACCAAATGTTGTGCTGAAGAATAACCAGAAATCTTCATGCCCGCTTTTTCAATCGCCTCAATGAAACGATTATTCATTTCATAACGGTGACGATGACGCTCAGTAATTTCAGCTTTTCCGTAGACTTCACGTGTTTTTGTGCCTTCAACCAATTCTGATTTTTGTGCACCTAAACGCATTGTTCCGCCTAAGTCAGACTCAAGGCTACGCTGTTGTAATTCACCACGCTCATCTAACCATTCAGTAATTAAACCAATGAGTGGATATTTTGTAGAACGGTTAAATTCTGTAGAAGATGCTTCTGGCATACCTGCAACATGGCGAGCATATTCAATAACTGCCAATTGCATACCTAAACAGATTCCCAAGAAAGGAATACGATTTTCACGTGCGTATTGAATAGCTTTCATTTTGCCTTCAGTACCACGTTCACCAAAACCACCTGGTACTAAAATTGCGTCAGCTGTACTTAAAATAGATACGTCTTGGCTTTCAAGCTCTTCAGCGTTGACATAATCAATTTGTACTTTTACACGATTTTTAATACCCGCATGTAACAATGCTTCGTTTACAGATTTATAAGCATCTGGTAACTCAACATATTTACCAACCATAGCTACACGTAAAGTGTATTCAGGGTTCAGTAATGCTTCGACTACATTGTCCCAATCTTCTAGATTTGCTTCTGGAAGATCATTAAATCCAAAACGCTCACAAATTAGATCATCAACGTTTTGTTCATAGAAGGTACGTGGAATTTGATAAATCGTTTTTGCATCTTTACATACCACTACAGCACGTGCTTCCACGTTAGTGAATAATGCAATTTTGCGTTTAGTATCAACATCCACATCATATTCAGTACGGCAGATAAGAATGTCTGGCTGAATACCGATTGAAAGTAACTCTTTTACAGAATGCTGAGTTGGTTTAGTTTTTAACTCTGCTGCCGACTTAATATATGGCAATAAAGTTAAATGCATAAGCATGGTACGTTTATGACCAAGCTCAACCATTAACTGACGAACCGATTCCATGAACGGTAAAGATTCGATATCACCTACGGTTCCACCAATCTCTACGATAGCAACATCGTAGCCCTCACCTGCGCGAAGAACACGTTCTTTAATATTATCGGTAATATGAGGAATAACCTGAACTGTACCACCTAAGTAATCACCACGACGTTCTTTATTTAAAACGTCTTGATATACACGACCACTAGTGAAGTTATTTAGTTTGGTCATTTTCGCGCGACGTAAGAAACGTTCGTAATAACCCAGATCCAGATCGGTTTCTGCACCATCTTCGGTAACAAAAACTTCACCATGCTGGAATGGGCTCATTGTCCCTGGATCGACATTAATATAAGGATCCATTTTAACCATTGTGACTTTTAAGCCACGAGCTTCCAAAAGTGCAGCAACAGAAGCAGCAGAAATACCTTTACCTAGCGATGAAACCACACCACCAGTGACAAAAATAAAATGGGTCATTAAGTTTCTCGTACAATCAAGCCGAAATCGGCCTACAATGTTTGGCAATTTTACTGTACTCTGCCCCTATAAAGCAAAGTCAAACCGCATCAATTCAAAGAACAATAAACAACTGGTTATTCTATCAGCATTTTTAATAAAAAATTAGCTCAATCTGACATGATTTTTTCATTGCTATTTACTGTTATAATGCCAATTCCTCAATTAAATGTTGTTTAGGGCAATGGCAAATAAAAAACTTTTAATCTGTGCTGCAATTGCGGCTGGACTATTGTTAACCGCATGCGTTAAAAAAGAGACACCGAAAGAAGAAGAGCAAGACAAGGTTGAAACTGCTGTTTCAGAACCTCAACCAGAGAAGCCTGCAAAATTTGAATCTTTAGAGAGTGTAGATACTCATCAAGAAGCTCAAGTTCCAGCGCAACCACAAGTTGAAGTTGAACGTGAAGAAACAACTAATACTACAACTGAAATTCGCCGAGAAACCCGTCCTGCGCATTCTGCTGAATCTTCACAGACACAAGTTGCTGAACAACCTAAATCTGAGACACCAAAGGTAGAACCTAAACCTGAAAAAAAACCTGAGCTTAAAGCAGAACCTAAACCTGAAAAGGCTCAGTCTAAACCAGCTAAGGCAACTGAGCCTGCGAAGACAGAAGATGACGCAGTTGCTGCTGCAATTGCTGCTGCAACACCAGCACTTAAAAACTAAGCTTCTGTTTTATAAATGCCCAAATTAATTTTTTGATTTGGGCATTTATACAAAATTCATAATAAAAACAGATTAAATTCATTTAAATTTCAATTTAAACACTTGGAAAAATGAAGCAATACCGCTCTTATTTTAAGATATAAAAATAAAGCCCAAAATTTGAGCTTCACTTATATATATTCAATAATTATCTATTTATTACGTTCAATTAGAAAATAATCAGACATAAGACGTGCTGCCCATGACGTACTGCGCCATCCTTCATAAAATGCACAATGACTTCCCTTTTTAGTTGTGACTACAGCAACAGTACTCATTTGCTGAATTGGCTCTTTATAAGGTTCTAAATTTTTAATAGAGCAAACAGGGTCATCTTCTGCATTAAGAATCATTAATGGAATTTTGATATTTTCAAACACATAAATCGGGTTAATAGATTTACAGTAAGTCTCGTAATCTTGAAAACCTGCCATTTCAAAGTATTCTTTTTCAAATTCTTCTAAATTGGTCGTCGATAAGACTTTTTCTAAAGATGCTATTTTGCTCCACGTATTTTGATACGGATAAATAAAATACTTGAAGAGTTTTTTCGTCATCATTTTACTGTAAAAAGGATGAACATTTTTAAAACCAATTTCCGTGTTATAACCCGGGCACATCGCAAAAGCAGCTTTAAAAGGTGTATCTTCGCCTTGTTCACCTAAATAACGAACAAGCAAGCCAGTACCTGCTGAAGAACCTACTGCATATAAATCTGATGTCGGAAATAAACTTTGAATATAGTTAAGCTGTTCTTTTAAATCACTGGTAGATCCAAAAAGAGAAATTTGCGGCACAGGCATTGGCAAACCTGCGTGCCCACGGCGCAGGCATAGTGCAATGCGCCAGCCTGTATATTGATTCAAATCACGTACTAACTCACGCATACTTTCAGGCGTACCTGTAATAGTATGCATAATTACAATTGTTGGAGTATCTGCCGGTAAGTCATATCCATACCAAGCTATAGCAGTAATCCCACCATCACTCATGGTTAGTTGATCAATGCGGTCATACTCTAATTTTATTGATTGTTTTCTAATAAGATCAAAATAGAGTAAATGGACATGACTGTTGGTTAACCAAGGCGTAGGTCGATATTTCTGTTTGAGTTGAGGAAGCTTCTCCAACACATCTTTTATTTGCCCTTGAGGATCATAATAAACTTTTGGATGCTCAGCACCTAACACTAAATCAAACAGCTCTGAACCGAAATCTTTAATTTTACTAAAAACAGATATGCCCATGTCCAATGACTACCTCTGACTATGAGTTAAATGATTGCCGCACTAAAGCAGCAACCTGCCTTCCCCAAATTGCGTAAACTTCTTTACTTGGATGAAAACCATCACTTGCCATTGTCAAATTCATGGCTTGAAAAGTTTCAATATCGTATTGAAGAAACTTAAACTGGCTCTGCGGTGCTAACCATTGTTGTAATTTTTGATTCATTTGCTCTGCATATTGCCCAAATAACCAAGCTAGTGGATTGGGTAAAGCAGGGAAATGTTGCATTGGAGGCACACCGGAAACGATAATCAACTTTGGCTGAAAACGTTTCTGTATGTGCTCAAATAATTGCTTCTGTTGTTTAATCCATGATTTAGCAGAAGTAAGTTTCGTAACATCGTTTACACCAATAGATGTCACAATCACATCATACTTCTGCTCGTCTAAATGCTGTAAAGCATTAAAAACTTGTCGAGTTGTATCACCAGTTTTAGCATGAAGTTTCCATTGCAGGGCAAATTCATTTTGCAGTTCTTGAATAATAGCACCAGACAAGGCATCTTTCTGATTTTCTACACCAACACCTGCTGCAGCAGAATCTCCCAAAATAAGCATGGATAAAGGCTTGCCTTGACCAATACAACCTTCTCGTTCACCTTTGGCTTCTGCTAAACGTGGCGTGTTCTTTCGAACTTTACTACCTTGTACAAATAATATGGGCAATAAAAGCAATGTTGAAAGTTTTAACCACATTTTATATATCTCAATACTCTTAGGCTATTTAACAAAATTATTGAGGTTTAAATTGAGCTATTCTTATACCCATTTGCTCAGCTAATGCAGCTAAACCACTCATTGGACGAATCATTACTTCAAAATCAATAATTTTACCCTGTTCATTAAAACGAATCATGTCAATCCCTTTTAATGATTTATCACCTACATTCGCACTAAACTCCAGTACTACATTTTCACCATCTTCTGTGTAAAACTCTCTGTGATAGGTAAAATTTTGGAATACTTGAATCACATTAGTAAGAATAAAGAAAACAACTTGTCTTCCCTCATAAGGTTTATAAGCGACTGGTGAACGGAAAACGACTTCATCTGCCAGCAAATCATTTAAGTTCGATAAGTCATTTGATTTAACCATGTGATGCCATTTTTCTAATGACTGTTTAGTTGTTTCGAGTGTCATTTTTTATTTTTCCTTCGAATAGTTTTTAGTCATGAGCACTCTCTTACCCAAGACAGTGCTCATTGAAATCATTAAAGAACCGCTGCTAGTTCAGCACCTTGACGAATAGCACGTTTAGCATCTAGTTCACCTGCTTCTTTAGCACCACCAATCAAATGAACATTCTTACCATCTGCTTTTAATTGGTCATACATTGCAGTAAATGATTCTTGGCCTGCGCAAATCACTACGTTATCAACTTCAAGCACTGTTGGTTTTCCATCAACAGTAATATGAAGTCCTTGATCATCTACTTTGTCGTACTGTACACCTGCCAACATTTTCACATTTCTGTTCTTAAGCCCTGTACGGTGAATCCAACCTGTTGTTTTACCTAGTCCCGCACCGACTGAAGAAGCTTTACGCTGTAACAAATAGATTTCTCGTTCAGAAGCTTCAACTTTCGGCTGCTTTAAACCACCAACGTGCTCATAGTGAGTATCAATCCCCCATTCTTCATAGAACTTTTCAGGATTTAAACTGCCACTTTCACCTTCATGGGTTAGGTACTCAGCTGTATCAAAACCAATACCTCCTGCACCAATAATGGCAACACGCTGACCTACAGGTACACGCTCTTTAAGTACTTGTAAGTAGCTCAGTACTTTTGGATGATCGATACCTTCAAATTGCAATTGACGAGGCGTTACACCAGTTGCAACTACAATTTCATCGAAGCCTGATTGGCTTAACTCTTCATAAGTTGCTTTATGATTTAATACGAGCTCAATGTTTGGGCGTAATTCAATTTGACGATTAAAATAACGTAGTGTTTCGTAGAACTCTTCTTTACCAGGCACAGTTTTAGCAATATTAAACTGTCCACCAATTTGATGACTTGCTTCAAAGATTTTAACTTGGTGTCCACGATCTGCCGCATATACAGCAAAACTTAAACCTGCTGGTCCTGCACCAATGACAGCGATATTCTTCTGATTTTGAGTTTCTTTAAAAATCAGTTCAGTTTCATAACATGCACGAGGGTTAACTAGACATGTTGCGATTTTCATAGAGAAAATATGGTCGAGACAGGCTTGGTTACAACCAATACACGTATTGATTTCATCACTACGGCCTTCACTGGCTTTTAAAACAAACTCGGGATCTGCAAGCATTGGACGTGCCATTGAAACCATATCTGCATGACCCGATGCCAATACATGTTCAGCCATTTCTGGGGTATTAATACGGTTTGAGGTAATTAATGGAACGGAAACTTCACCTTTTAATTTTTCAGTGACCCAAGTAAATGCAGCTCTTGGAACTTTAGTGGCAATTGTTGGTATACGAGCTTCATGCCAGCCAATACCCGTATTAATAATCGTAGCGCCAGCTTTTTCAATCGCTTTAGCAAGTTGAATCACTTCTTCTAAAGTAGATCCGCCTTCAACTAAATCAAGCATAGATAAACGGTAAATAATAATAAAGTTTTCACCCACTATTTCACGTGTACGTTTTACAATCTCGATAGGAAAACGAATACGGTTTTCATAGCTACCACCCCATTCATCATCACGATGGTTTGTTCTTGCTGCTATAAACTCATTAATTAAATAACCTTCAGAACCCATAATCTCAACGCCGTCATATCCAGCGTATTGAGCAAGCTTCGCACAGTTTGCAAAATCATCAATCGTTTGTTGAACCTCTGCAGAAGTCATTGCTTTAGGTTTAATTGGATTAATCGGTGCTTGAATTGCCGAAGGTGCAACAATCTCTGGCTGATAAGAATATCGACCCGTATGTAATATCTGTAAAGCAATCTTTCCGCCAGCAGCATGTACAGCTTCGGTAATGACTTTATGTTTTTCGGCTTCTTCTGTGCTATCTAGCTTAGAAGCATGAGCAAAGGTTAAACCTGCCTGATTAGGTGCAATACCGCCAGTAACAATAAGACCAACCTCTCCTTTAGCACGTTCCGCATAAAAAGCCGCCATGCGCTCATAACCACCTGGCGCTTCTTCTAGACCAACGTGCATAGACCCCATCAATACGCGATTTTTTAATGTCGTAAAACCTAAATCTAATGGTTTTAATAAATGTGGATATAACGACATAACAACTCCTTGGCTTGCTAATCTGCTTGCTTAATGCAACTTGTTGCACAAATTTATAATCAAATTTTGACTTTTATGCAACATGTTGCATAATCTTATGAGTCACACTTTACTTTTGCTTACAAACGGATTGCCATGTCACTTCCCCATGTTTTACTAACCAGCTTACTAGAACGTCCAAGCACTGGCTTTGAACTCGCTCGCCGTTTTGACCGCTCTATGGGCTTTTTCTGGAATGCCACACATCAGCAAATTTATCGTGAACTCAATAACATGCTAAAAAAAGGCTGGGTTTCTACTTTAGAAAATGAGATGGATAGCGGCCGAAAAAAAACTTATCAAGTCGAACAACTTGGGCGTATAGAACTTGCTTCATGGATGACACAGCAAAGTGAACCCGCTCAGCTTAGAGATGACTTAATGGTAAGATTGCGTGCCGAGGCACAATTGGGCAATAATCAAATATTACCCGAACTGTTACGACATCTTGGCTTACACCAAGAAAAGCTTAAGCTTTACCAAAATATTTACGATAAAGATTTTAAAGATAGTGATGACTTGAATAATCGAGTGTTATATATCCACAAAATGATCTTGGAACTCGGTATCACTATGGAAACTGAGTGGATCAAATGGTTAGAACAGGTCATCCCACAATTAAAACTTTTTGCTCAAGATAACGCATCTGGAGAATAACCATGCCTTATTACACCATGCCCGATCAGGAAAAATTATTTGTACGCCGTGTTGGTCGTGGTGAACCAGTATTAGTATTATCCGGTCTAGGTATGCAAAGTTGGCAATGGCTACCGTTTATCTACGCAAATCGTAAAGAATATGAGTTCATTATTCCTGACTGGCGTGGTTTTGGCGGTTCAAAAAACTGTGCTATTCCCGAGCAAGATGCCATATCAAGCCACTGGCAAGATGTTGCTCATTTAATTGAACAACTAAAACTTGATAACTTTATTTTAATGGGCTATTCAATGGGTGCTACCACTGCAATGCATGGTATGAAGCATGCTCATCTTGCTCAGCAGTTAAAAGCTTATTTACATATTGATCAAACGCCTAAAATATCTGTAGATGCGACATGGCAATATGGTTTATTCGGACCATTACATGCCCAATTTAAACAATTACTCAATGATATTTATCAATTATTATCAAAACATAAAAATGCTAAATATCTTTATGAGTTATCACTTCCAGACCGTCAAAAATTGGTACGTTTGTGGGTAGATTTTATTGAATTGCAAAGTAGCAATCCTTTTAGTCCATTCGTTTTTAAAACTGCGTTAAAACAGCCATTTTTACAGAAATACTTATTACCGATTCAACGCTTAGACTACTTATTTTGGTACGTCGAAAATTATCTTTTTCACAATGAAGACTATCGTGAGGCATTGCAACAATTACAGTGCCCAACAACTTTCTTTATTGGCCGTAATTCAACACTCTATCCAGAAACTGGTCAGACACTGATTGCACATAGTGTCGAACATGCAAAAACAATTTATTTCGAGCGTTCTGGCCACACGCCATTATTAACCGAACCGAAAAAATTCGGTCATGAAATCACTACATTCTTATCCGAACTCAAACATGCTTCATAAAAAAAGAGATCTGCAAAAACAGATCCCTTTTTTAAACCATAAATCATTAAGCTGAATGAGCTAACTCATTTACTTTTAACTGTTCAGCAACATTTAACAAAAGTTGTTCAGTTTTATCCCATCCTAAACAACCATCTGTCACAGACTGACCATAAGTCATTTCACACGAAATTTTCTGATTACCATCAACTAAATGACTTTCAATCATGACACCCTTTACCTGAGTTTTTAAGCGTTCAGCAACGATTTGCTGCAAAACCTCTGGCTGACGTAAAGGGTCTTTACCACTATTGCCATGACTACAGTCAATGACTAAAGGAGGAAGATTTTGCTTATGTTTTTCACGTATTGCCTGAATTGAAGCTAAATCATAATTAGGGCCATGATTCGCTCCACGCAAAATTAAGTGTGGTAATGGGTTGCCGGCACTCTGAATAACAGAAGGTAAACCTTGCTGATTCATTCCTAGAAATTGATGCTCATTTTGTGCCGACTGAATAGCATCTAAAGCAATTTGAATCGAACCATCTGTACCATTTTTGAAACCAATACTGTATGGCATATGACTTGAGATTTCACGGTGAATTTGAGACTCGCTGGTACGTGCACCAATTGCGCCCCAAGCCAACAAATCATCAAAATAACCAGTTGCCATTGGACTTAAAATTTCGCTCGCAATCGGCAAACCCTTTTCAATAATTTGCAAATAAAGCTCGCGTGATTTTTCTAAACCTAATTGTAGATTAGATGAACCATCAAGGTTTGGGTCATACATGTACCCCTTCCAACCTACAGTTGTACGCGGCTTTTCAATATAAGCACGCATCACAATGAATATTTGATCTTTAACTTTTTCTTGTAATTTTTGCAGTTTTTCTGCGTATTCAAGAACCGCAACTGGGTCATGAATTGAACATGGTCCTGTAATAACCTTTAAACGCTGATCTTTACCAGCAAGAATATTTTGAATAATTTGACGGTGTTCTGCAATTTGACGTGCGAAGGTCTGCACAAGCGGATATTTAGCTTTTAACTGAAGAGGTAAACTAACTGGTGTTTCTTTTGTATTACTTTGAGTTAGTAAAGTATTTAAAGCATTCATTGGTCTTTTCCTTTGGACTGAAACCGAATCAGTCCGATCATTTATTTGAGCGTTTTGGATCTATTCGTTGGCAAAGGTAGGCAAAAGTAAAACCAATAAAAGTTGCTAAAGTATGAATAAGTCATGTTGTTCATTTTGAGTTCCTCGATTTGAAAAAGATAAAGCATAAAAAAACCTGATCGGGGTTGCCGATCAGGTATTAACTGTGATGGGCAACTTTCATGCCCGAATACGCTCAGGCAACTATCTAAATTGCCAGAAATAAAAGTAAGCGTTAGAATTCACAGATTGATTTAACATCTTTATCTCAAATATTAAAAAATGTTCCTTAAATCTAAAATACGCATTGTTGATGAATTTGACAAGTATTTTTTGCGAAAAAATTTCTTATTTTTTAGTTAAAATTTAATTGCTCACTTCATTATTAGCGAATTAATCCTTGCGGCTGCAAAATAATCAAACTTGCACCACAAAGCACTATAAAACCACCTAAAACATCCCATCTCGTTAAAGCGACCTGATCGACAAAACGAAGCCACATGAGTGCAGTAAAAATATAAATACCGCCATAAGCCGCATAAATGCGCCCAGAAGCAGCTGGATGTAATGTAAGTAACCAAACAAAGATCGCTAAGCTTAAGGCTGTAGGGATCCACAACCAAGCAGACTTCCCTTCTTTTAAAATAAGATAAGGAAAGTAACAGCCTAAAATCTCAGCGATCGCAGTAATAATAAATAACCCGAACACACTAAGTATTCGGGTTATAGAAAGACTATCAATTAACATAAATTAAGCTGGTTCTGCCGTATGGTGATCTTCAAAAACTTCAAGTTTTAGACCAACTGCCTTGCCATCTTCTTTCTTCACTGATACCGCCACATTACCACCATGATCTGCAAGTTCACCAAACAGAATCATTTCAGCTAATGGTTTCTTCAAGTGTTCTTGAATGAGACGTTGCATTGGGCGAGCACCCATTAAACGGTCATAACCATTGGTTGCTAACCAGTCACGCGCACTTTGATCTACATCTAGAACTACACGTTTTTCATCTAACTGTGCTTGTAATTCTGTTAAGAATTTATCAACTACAGATTCAATCACTGTGGTTGGTAAAGCTTTAAACTGAATAACACTGTCTAGACGGTTACGGAACTCTGGAGAGAATGCACGCTTCATAGCTTCTTGGTTATCCGAGCTATGGTCTTGCTCAGTAAATCCAATGCTTGCACGAGAAATGCTTTCTGCACCAATGTTTGTCGTCAATACAATAATGACATTTCTGAAGTCTGACTTACGACCATTATTGTCAGTTAACGCACCATGGTCCATGATTTGCAACAACAGGTTAAACACATCTGGATGTGCTTTCTCAATTTCATCGAGCAATAAAACACAATGCGGATTTTTATGAATCGCATCTGTGAGCAAACCACCTTGGTCATAACCAACATAGCCTGGAGGAGCACCAATTAAGCGTGAAACAGCATGACGTTCCATATATTCAGACATATCGAAACGGACAAGCTCTACACCTAAAAGTTTTGCTAATTGCTTAGTGACTTCCGTTTTACCAACACCCGTTGGACCAGCAAAGACGAAGCTACCAACAGGCTTGTCTGGTGATTTCAAACCAGCACGTGATAACTTGATTGCAGAAGCCAATGCAGTAATTGCCTCATCTTGACCAAATACAACACGTTTTAGGTCACGCTCAAGATTTTCAAGTACTGATTTATCATCTTTAGACACTGTCTTAGGCGGAATACGCGCAATTTTAGAAACGATGTCTTCGATATTTTCTACAGTAATTAAGCTGTCTTCACTTTCTGCTTTTAAGCGGCGTTGTGCACCTGCTTCATCAATGACATCAATCGCTTTATCCGGCAAGAAACGATCATTAATAAATTTCGCAGAAAGCTCAACCGCAGAAACTAAAGCTTTGTCGTCATACTGTACGTGGTGGAAATCCTCAAACTTCGTTTTCAAGCCACGTAAAATATCAATAGTTTCAGAAATGCTTGGTTCATTTACGTCAATTTTTTGGAAACGACGAGATAACGCATGATCCTTTTCAAATACCTGACGATATTCTTGGAAAGTCGTTGAACCGATACAACGTAAAGTACCATTTGCCAATGCTGGTTTAATAAGATTCGATGCATCCATTGTGCTGCCCATACTTGAGCCTGCACCAATGATCATATGAATTTCATCAATGAATAAAATCGCATTTGGATTTTTCTTCAAAGCATTTAACAGTTGTTTTAAACGTTTTTCAAAGTCACCACGGTATTTTGTACCAGCAACCAATGCGCCTATATCTAGGCTATAAATCTCTGCGTTGCTAAGTGGTTTTGGTGCTTTACCATTTACAATGAGCCATGCAAGGCCTTCTGCAATTGAAGTTTTACCTACCCCTGGATCACCGACTAGTAATGGGTTGTTTTTGCGTCGGCGGCAAAGAATTTGTGCTGTACGCTCAATTTCTTTTTCACGACCAATGAGTGGGTCAGTTTTACCCTTTTGCGCTTCAACATTTAAATTAAGCGTATAAAGTTCTAATGGCCCAGCATTGCCTGAGTTGCTTTCACCCTCAATGTCTTCAACTTCTTCTTCAACCTGCACTTCGTCTTTACGTGTCCCATGAGACAAATATTGAGTCAAAGTAAGTCGATTAATTTGATGACGTTTAAGTAAATAAACAGCAAAAGAATCACGCTCTGAGTACATTGCGACCAAAACATCCGCACCTTCAACAGTACGATCACCACCACTTGATTGTACATGGAAAATTGCACGTTGCAAAATGCGGTCAAAACTTTCTGTTGGATGTGGAGCTTGCTCGCTATTTTCGCCAAGCTTAGGAGTATGTTGTTCTACATATTCTTCTAATTCTTTACGTAAAGAAACAATATCAGCGCCGCATGCTTTTAATGCATTCACAGCCGAATCGTTATCGAGTAAGGCTAATAGTAAGTGTTCAACTGTAAGAAACTCATGTCTCTTTTGACGAGCCATGCTAACAGCCAAACGTAATGATACTTCTAATTGACGACTGAGCATGTGACCCCCTTATGCTTTAGGCTCAATCTGGCAAAGTAATGGATGACCTTGCGATCGAGCGTAATTATTAACAAGGTTTGCCTTGGTTTCCGCGATGTCTCTTGGATATACCCCGGCAGTACCTTTACCTTCATAGTGTACTGTTAGCATTACTTGAGTTGCTTGGTCAAGATTCATTGCAAAGTATTGTTGTAAAATTTCAATTACAAAGTCCATTGGCGTGTAATCGTCGTTCAATAATACTACCGCATATAAAGGAGGACGCTTGAGTTCGGGAGGTGCTGTTTGAACAACAACCTCTCCGTCATGATCTTCGTTTTGCGAATCACTTAAGCGTGGATTGAAGTGCCAATCGACATAGCCAGACTGCTGAAAAGAAGCCTTAATATCTTTTAAATTTGTTTGACGCTTATTTGTTCGCATATGATGTTACTATTGTGAATTTGCTTCAGCTTGAGGAATTTCTGCAACAAAAGCAGAAGGTGTTTCGACAGGTTTACCGCGCTGCCAACTAAAACGTTTAATCACTGGTGTTTCAGAACCACCTATTAAACGTACTTCAATATACTGAGGTGTGAAGCCCTTAGGCATTGTCCATCGGCCAGTCAAACGCTCAAAATCAGTGAAGTTAAAGTTCTTATCTTCAAGTGGCACAACCAAGACTTCAGTATCTTTAATCAGTCTTATTTCAACTGAACCTGAAGCACGGCGTTTATTTGGACTCACCTGCACCAAATCAAGCTGATATTCATAAGCGTTTTCTGGTAACGGTTTAATTGCCAAATCCTGAATGGTTAAGCTTAATCCACCACGTTGTCTTAAAATTTCACGGTAGATATTACTCATACCTTCTTGTTGCGTTTTATCAGCATTGGCTTGATTAAGTGCTGTAAACAAGTCATTTGCATTTGTAACAGCAACATCACGCTCTTGCACAGCAGCATTCAGGCTTTTGTTAACTGCATCTAACGCTGTTTTTTGTTTTTGCACTACTTCAACCAATTGCTCTGCATCTGCATCGTAACCTACAACAGTTAAACCTTGACGGTGCCCAATTGTATAGCCGAGCGCAAAACAACCACTCATTAAAATAGCAGCACCAATAAACAAAGGCTTATTGGTGTTTAAAAATTTTTTCTTTTGCAACGAACTTTCTACAGAAGTCGTCTGTTCCGAGTTTTGCATCGTCATCTCAGTGTTTAAGATCAGAGTCAAGACACACATTTAAATCGAAATTTAAATGTGTGTGAAGCAAAAAAGAGTTTTTTATGGTAATAAACCAATCCCTTGTAAGCCTTCATCTTCATTAAAGCCAAACATAAGGTTCATATTTTGTACAGCTTGTCCAGATGCTCCTTTTACAAGGTTATCTTGAGCGGCCAAAATAATGAGTTTATTTGGTTGTGGTTTATACAAAGCAATGCGTAATTCATTTGCCCCACGTACACTACGTGTTTCAGGTGAACTATTGGCAGGCATGACATCTACAAATTTTTCATTTGCATAGAAGTTTTCATACAAAGCTTGTATATCTGTTTGTTTCCCTGCCTCTGTCAAGTCCACATAAATTGTACTCAACATACCGCGAATCATCGGTACTAAGTGTGGAACAAACAAAAGACCTTCAAAAACATCTTTTTCGCCTGCAATATTTTCCAAAGCTTCTACAATCTCAGGATGATGGCGATGTCCCGCAACACCATAAGCTTTAAAGTTATCCGCATTTTCACTGTAAATCATGCCCAAACTTGCTTTACGACCAGCACCAGAAACACCAGATTTTGCATCAATAATAATATTCTTTGTTTCAATTAATGCTTGTGCTGATTTTAAAAGTGGAGCCAAGCCCAGTTGAACAGTAGTTGGGTAACAACCCGGATTACCAATGACTTGAGCTTGCTTAATTTTTTCACGATTTAACTCGGTTAAACCATAAACAGAATCTTTTAGCACGTCTGGGCACGCATGTTCCATACCATACCATTTTTCAAACTGTTCAAGATTTTGTAAACGAAAGTCTGCTGCCAAATCAATAACTTTAGTTCCAGCTTCGATCAAATCTTTTGCGTGCTGCATTGCAACACCATGTGGAGTTGCAAAAAATACAACATCACATTCTTTTAATGCATCAATATTTAAATCTGAAAATTGAAGATCTGTATGTCCACGTAAGTTTGGGAACATATCAGCAACTGGTTTGCCTGCTTCTGTACGTGAAGTAAGAACTCGAACCTGCGCTTTTGGATGTCGTAATAAAATACGTAATAGTTCAACGCCTGTATAACCAGTTCCACCAACAATTCCGACAGAAATCACGTGCATTACCTCAAATATTGAATCTATACTTGCGGTAGTATGACAGGATGTCCAGGCTTACAAAACCATTTCATGCTTGGTAATTTTAATTTTTTTATTTTTTAGCGTTAATTACATAGCACTTGCTGGTCTGTCAGAACCAAACAAATATCAGTAAATAAATACCAGATTCATTTGTGGAGAGCTAGCATGCTTAATCAATCAAAACAAACAAAGTTGTGCACTTATCTCGGCCTTAGTACTTTAATTTTAAGCGCAGCCCTTGTTGGATGTGGTGGTGGCAGTAGTAGTGGAGGTTCATCTAGCACTCCGACACCAACTGTGCCAACTCCTGAAGTCACGACAGATTTTACACTTAAAACCCCTGTCGAAATGCGCAATGTGCAACTCAAAGTCTATGACAATACCGACAATAGTATTTTGATTGATACCCAAGTTGCCAGTTTAACAAATTATAATATTAAACTTCCAAGTACCAAGTTGAATCGGCTTTATCGAGTAGAAGTCACAACTCAAGCCTCATCTCAGGTATTTGATCCAATTAATTCTAAATATGAGAACATTTCTGGCGTCTATCACGCTTTTATTACTCCAAGTTCAATAAGCAATAAAACGCAGCCGATTAGCCCAAGTTCAGAGGCGATTTATCAGCGTGCCGTAATTCGTTCAGGCCAACTTCCACAAGAAACGATAGACCCGACCCGTATTGAACAATCACATGTTGATTTGGCTTCTCAAGATGTTTACACCGCTCTTATTAGTGCGTTTAAAGATGCTGCCATTCCAAGCTTAAGCCCAGCTAGCCCGCTGACTGTACTAAATTTATTACAGTATTCAACTAAACAGCCTAGTACTTATGTAGATAGCTATCTGAGTTTTGGATATTTACAATATTGGAATACGATTCATGGTAGTACCAATGCATATCAAGAACTTACAAATAGTCTTGCCACCGATTTAAAAGATGGATATTTAGACGGCAAAAAGCTTAATGGTGACAATACAACCATGACACCTATTTTTAGTCCATCGCCAGATAATATTGACCCTGTAAAAAATACGCTTTTGGACATAGCAGCCAATCAAAAAGCGACTCGCGATTATTTTGCTACCAATTTAAAAGCTGCCACATTGCAACTAGCAGATGCACAAAGTCAGTCCAGTTTAGATCAAACAGGATATGTTCTTTTGCAGAAAAAACTCTATTCTGGAGTTGTGCCCTCTGGAAATACAACTGACTTTTTCCGTATAGATGGTGCTGGTGACTACCGACGTGCCGTAGGATTTAGTGGTATTACCACAAGTTGTAATGGTTCGGCTTATCCATGTAAACAAGGCTTAACTAGCATCAATATATCTGACCCTAAACTGCCTGCTACGGACTATTTAGTTGGTCACTATGAAAACAGCGCATCGGGTTGCCAACTTAATTTCCGTGCTAATGGCCAAATTGAGTTAATTCAAGGTTCACTAAGTTATCGCTCAGCCTTAAGCGCAGATAGTACAGATAATTTACTGCAAACTGACGCTGCAAGTTATAGCTACTTACTTAACTCAAGTTCATCCGAACCTAACAATTCAACACAGCAATATAATTTTATACAGCTACATATTAAAGCGAATAAGATTGTCAGTGCTCAAGCTGGTCTTGATAGCCGTAAGGCACCAGATGTCTTACAAACAACACAATTAGAATGTAGCTTTAGCTAAGCTGTCACATACCACCACGCAGGCAATGGGTTACCTTTTAATTGTCTGCGATGCTGCATATAGTTTGGGTCGAACTTTGCAACTTCGGCCCAAAATGCAGGACTATGGTCGAAGTGTTTGGTGTGAGCTAATTCATGAATGCAAACATAACGAGTAATTTGAGCAGGCATAAGAACCAGACCTGCATGCAGCATAATATTATGTTGACTACTGCAACTGCCCCAACGAGTTTTAGGACGTCGGATAGCACACTCTGCATAACTCAACCGAGTTTTTTGGCTAAGCTCTGACAAAAGTGCTGGTAACTCTTGTTTGGCATAAGCAATAACGGCGCTTTGTAAAGCTTGATAGGTTTGCTGGTCTTTAATAAATAAACGATTATTTTCCCAATCAAATTGAAAAATGCGATGTTGCTTCTGTACAACAATTTGAAAAGGCTGCTCTCTATTAAAAAAAGAAATTTCTGAAGGAATCGCAAACGAGGTAGATTGAGCGTGGTGCTGTTTATTCCATGTCTCGATCAACCATTGTTCAGACTGAGCCAAAAACTGCTGAATTTGTTTCTTACTACAAAATAGCGGGACAGTAAGTCGTATAGACGCAGGCTCAACACGTAAGCGCAATTTTCTTGCCCTTACGTGACGAACAATTTTAATTTCTGGCATTTCCACAGACATTACTGTGCAGTACGCTCTTCAATACCATTATTTGTTGCAACAATTGCAATCGTTGCTGGATTTAACGCAAAAATACCGTTAGTCACAACACCCGGAATATTGTTGATTGTCTTTTCCAAATCAATTGCATTTAAGATGTTCAAATTAAATACATCTAAAATAACGTTTCCGTTATCAGTTACCACACCTTCACGATAAACCGGATCACCACCTAAGCTAACCAATTTACGAGCTACAGCAGAGCGCGCCATTGGGATAACTTCTACTGGTAATGGGAAATCACGACCAAGTTGATCAACCCATTTTGAATCATCAACGATACATACAAACTTTTTAGCAATTGAAGCTACAATTTTTTCACGAGTTAATGCTGCGCCGCCGCCTTTGATCATATGCATGTGACGATCAATCTCATCTGCACCATCAACATAAGCATCAAGGTTACCTACATGGTTCATATCAACCACTTCGATACCTAATTTTTTAAGACGGTCTGCTGTTGCTTGAGAACTTGCTACTGCTGCTTCTAATTGTAGTTCAGGCAATAAGTCAATTAGAAAATTTACAGTACTACCGGTTCCTACTCCCAAAATGCCACCTTTGGGTAAGTGTTTTAAAGCAGCTTTCGCAGCAGCTTGTTTCTTTTCATCTTGGGTTGCATATAGGCTCATTACATCACTCAACTATTTTTTGACATTTATGCGCCAATAAACGGCGCAAATGCACAAGGGTTTGCTACAATAATTTCCTATTTTAAACTGTTATAGGGAAGATGAACATGCTGTCTCGTGTGGTACGACAAATTTTACAAGCAACGGTTTATGATGTTGCAATTGAAACACCTCTCGAAGCAGCTCCACGAATTAGTCAAAAATTAAATAATACAATTCGTTTTAAGCGTGAAGATTTACAACCGGTTTTTTCTTTTAAATTACGCGGTGCTTATAACCGTATTAGCCAATTACCGAAAGAACAGCTTGAACGCGGTGTAATTTGCGCCTCTGCTGGCAACCATGCACAAGGCGTAGCATTGTCTGGTCAACGTTTAGGAATTCCTGCAATTATTGTTATGCCAAGTACTACTCCTGATATTAAGGTTCAGGCAGTTAAGCGTTTAGGTGGGCAAGTTGTATTACATGGTGATAGCTTTGATATTGCAAATAAATACGCTCAGCAGCGTGCCGAAGCAGAAGGATTAGTTTTTATTCCTCCTTATGACGATGAATTGGTTATTGCTGGTCAAGGTACTATTGCAAATGAAATATTGCGCCAATGGCGCGATGTGGAATACGTGTTCGTTGCTGTAGGTGGTGGCGGTTTAATTGCGGGTGTAGCAGCTTACTTAGGTGAAGTTGCACCACATGTAAAAGTCATTGGTGTTGAATATGAAGAGTCTGCATGTTTAAAAGCAGCACTTGAAGCCAATGAACGTGTAATCTTGCCACATGTAGGTTTATTTGCAGATGGTACTGCTGTTGCACAAATTGGTGCTTTACCATTTGATATTGTTCGTCTTCGTAAATCAGATAACTCTGGCCCAATTGTTGATCCAGACATTGTTACTGTTAATACAGATGAAATCTGTGCCGCAATTAAAGATACTTTTGATGAAAACCGTAGCATTGTTGAACCATCAGGTGCAATGGCCCTAGCTGGTATCAAAAAATATGTAGCGGAGCATAAAATTAGCGGTAAAAACATGGTATCGATTGTTTGCGGTGCCAACATGAACTTTGACCGCTTACGTTACATTGCAGAGCGTACTGAGCTCGGTGAACAACGTGAAGCAATTTACGCAGTGACACTTTCTGAAGAAAAAGGCGCATTCTTAGGTTTCTGCCGTGCTCTACAGGGCCGTAATATTACCGAGTTTAACTACCGTGCAAATAACACAGAAGAAGCACAAGTTTTTGTGGGTATTAGCTTAAAAGGTGGTGACGCTGAACGTCATGAAATTTTAGAACAACTTAAACAGCAAAATTATGTTGTAGATGATTTATCTGATGATGAAGTTGCTAAATTGCATATTCGTTATTTAATTGGCGGTCATGCTAATCTAGATGATGAAAGATTGTTCCGTGTTGAATTCCCTGAACGTCCGGGTGCATTACTCACCTTCTTAACTCGTTTAGGTCCAACCCACAATATTACACTGTTCCATTACCGTAACCATGGTGCTGCAGAAGGCCGTGTATTGGTTGGCTTACAAGCAACAGATGCCAAACAAAATCCAGATGGTTTAATTGAAACCCTAGAACAAATTAGCTATCCATACGCAGAAATTACTGACAATGTGGGCTATAAACGTTTCTTGAAATAATCTTTGTTTTATAAAAAAGCTGACAAATTTGTCGGCTTTTTTATTATTTGAGCCCAATATTTTCTATATTTACATTGCTTCTCTTTATCTCAAAGAAAATATCATTAAAAATAAAGCCCTAATTAAGTATAAAAGGTTATTTATGGCACAGTTCGCGGTCATCGGCTTGGGAAGTTTTGGAGCAACAGTTGCTCAAGAACTCACAAAATTAAATCATGATGTTATTGGCATTGATACAGTCAAAAAGAATGTTGAAAATCTTGCCGATGTTTTAACTCATGCTGTCATTGCTGATGCTACTGATGAACATGTACTGGATGAATTAAACATTCAAAATTGTGATGCGGTTGTTGTTGCAATTGGTGAAGATATTGAGGCCAGTATTTTATGTGTGCTGAACTTAAAAAATCTTGGTATTGATAAAATTTGGGTAAAAGCAAAGACAAAGGCCCATCACACAATTTTGTCTCACCTCAATATCAATAAAATCATTCATCCTGAAGAAGACATGGGTGTACGTGTTGCGCAAGCACTTAATTATCCAATGGTAAGTCGTTACATGTCTTTAGATGATGATCACTATATTGTGAAAATCGATATTCCCGAGAAATTAAATGGCATTAATTTGTATGGGATTATGCAACAAGCACCGCAAGTTAAAACTTTACTTGTAAAACGACAGCAGCAAATTTTATTTGAAACTGAAGAGACTTTTACCCTACAAACGCATGATATTCTTATTTTAGAAGGTCATTTACAGCAACTTAAAAAGCTCTCTAATTGTTTCCTATAAGAACGAACCTAAAAATATGTCTCTTAAGCCTAAACCACATAAGACATTAAACCTAAGCCCACCTTCTCTTTTAGCGCTGGGTTTTCTAGGCTTTATTGTCTTTGGCACATTATTACTTAAACTTCCCATTGCCAATAACGGACATGTCAGCTGGATGGATGCACTATTTACAGCAACTTCGGCAGTCACGATTACAGGTTTATCCGTTCTAAATATTCATGAATCTTTTACACTCTTTGGGCAAGTCATTATTTTATTGTTGATTCAGTCAGGTGGTTTAGGCTTCATGACTTTTGCTATTTTGGCCGCACTAAGCCTTTCGCCTAAAATTGGCCTTAAGCAGCAAATGATGGCTCAGGACAGCCTAGGTCAAACGAGCCTATCAAAAGTGACCTTCGTAGCGAAAGGAGTAGTGACTTATACTCTCCTATTTGAACTGATCGGCATAGTCATTCTCACCTGTGCATTTACACCCGCTTTTGGCTTCGCTCGTGGTTTGTATTATGCAATTTTTTATAGTATCTCTTCGTTTAATAATGCCGGTTTTTCATTATTTAATAATAGTTTAATAGGTTTTCAAAACAACTACGTGATCTGCCTTACGGTAAGTTTGCTTTATACAATAGGTGGACTTGGCTTTTTAGTTCTCATGGATATTAAACAAAATAAAAAATGGAAAAAACTTAGCCCAAATAGCAAACTGATCTTAACGACTATTGCCATTATTAATTTAGTGGCCTTTATTTTAATTTGGGCAATGGAAGCACAAAATCCTCATACGCTAGGAATGCTAAGCGTAGGTGATCAAGCTTTACATGCTTGGTTCCAAGCGACTGTTCCAAGATCTTCAGGGTTTAACACCATTGACACAGGTGCAATGACTAATAGTAGTTCTTTGCTTATGATGCTACTTATGTTTATTGGCGGTGGTTCATTAAGTACTGCTGGCGGTATAAAAGTAGGTACTTTTGTCATATTGGTTTTAAGTGTCCTGTCCTTTTTAAGACGTACTGATGAAATCAGGGTTTTTAATCATTCTGTTTCTCACGAAACTACTTATAAGGCCTTGGCTGTTACTGCGATTACCAGCATTCTTATATTTATTGGGTTCTTTATACTTTTGCTTTTAGAACCAAAAGCCGACTTTATGAACTTACTATTTGAAGTCGTTTCAGCCGCCTGTACGGTAGGCCTTTCTCGTGGTATCACGCCAGATTTACATAACGATAGCCTGTTTATATTAAGTTTACTTATGTTTGCTGGGAGACTTGGACCTTTAACACTGGCGTATTTAATTGCTACTCCTAAAAAGAGTCGTCTCAAGCATCCTCAAGCCAACATTCAAATTGGTTAATAAAAAAGCCGCTGTTAAAGCGGCATTTTTATGGGTTCGAACTTAGTACCAGTTCATGAGTGAAACACCCAAACCTGCATAAGTTGCACGGTGGTTATAGTCAATTAAGCTTTCACCATATCCATTAAATAGCTGGAAGTGACCACGTAACTTACCACTAATTGGGAATGCCCAGTCAAACTGAACAGCTCCATGAGAGTCATCTCCACCTTTTAAAGAGTGACGTAACATTAGGGAGAAGTCGTTATCTTTCCACTTATAAAAAGCGGTCAAATCGCCTCGTCCAATATAATCCTCAATATCGGGGTTGTTATCATCTTTGGCAGCTTCATTAATACGTATCCAAGGACGAAGCATTACAGCAAAATTGCCACGCTCTAAGCCGACATTAAAGATAACACGGTTCCAACTACGAGATAACGGATCTGAACGACCATTCGATTGGTGATTTAAAGTGACACCAAGCAAGCGACCATCTAAACCGAGTAACTCATAGTTTGTTCTAAACATTAAGCTAGCTTCAGGCTCATAGTTTGTTTCACGGAAAGGCCGAGATTCTTTAGAGTTAAAGGTCTGCCAACGTGAAGATTGGGTATAACCTACCCACAAATCACCATTGTTACCAAAAATATTTTCCCAAGCTTTAGTTTTCAAAGAAATTTGAAATTTAGTTTCGGTAGATTTCAAATCTTGAGCTTCTTTAACTGTGTTATTGGGATTTGGGCTAGTTGGAAATTCATTTTTATCGCTGGTCCAAAATACAGGTAGCAAATAGACAGGCTGATAAGCACGAATGTTCCAAACACCAAGTTTACTTTTTTCAGATAACTCCCAACGTTGGTCTAATAAAGAAGTAGTAGGTTCAATTTTCGGAGCCTTCCCTATTACTTTAATATTACTAACCGTATCTACAACCTTCTCTTTAAATGTTTCAGGCTGAACAGCAGGTTTATCAATTTTTTTAACAGGCTCTGGTACTGCGGCAGCTTGAACAGCGGGTAAAGCTGAGGGCTTAAATACAGAGTCATAACAAGCTAGGCGATCAGCATTTGAAGCGAGGGCAACACATGCATCTACGGTCGCAGGTTTTACAGGGGCTAAGGTGTCAGCATATGCCACCGACGCACATAAACAGCTAAGCAGGGTCCCCATACTTAGCTGTAAAGATGTGCGTTCAAATTGTCTGAACGCCATGTTCATCTCCAATTTTTATTTTAATTAACTTGTTTAATCGTAAAGCCCAGTTGTTGCAATTCATCACGTTTTGCAAAAGGTGCAACCACAGCTTTTACAGGTGTTTGTTCAATTAAATATTGACGTGCAACACGTTGTAAATCATCTAAAGTTACATGCAATAATCTTTCACGTAAGGTACGACGGAAAGTTGGAGTTCTTGCATGTAACAGTGCATAACACGCTGTAATTGCCTCACCTGCTGGTGAACCAGGTTTATCCATACTCGCCACCAAACCAAGAATTGCTTCTTCAAGCTGATGAGGTTGTTGCTCTGTATTTAACAACCATTGCACACTCGCTTCAAAGTCTTTAAACGTGTCAGCTAAACGAGGATCACGGTAACTAAAGAAACGGAATGAACATGCATTTCCATCATAGCTAGCACCACCACCATAAGCACCACCTTTTTCACGGATAGCGCTGTGCAAGAAGCCATTACGCAAGTAGGCTGCCAATACCATTAAAGGTGCCGCATCCGGATGAGACACTTCAACTGCTTGATATGCAGAGGCACAGAACTGAACATTGGTTTGAATTAACCAAGCTTCATGTTCATTATCATTTTCTTGCTCGACTTGGGTTAACTCAGCCGCTGCTGTATCAACGTTTAATTTATCCCAAACGTTTTGAATTTCTTCAACTAAACGCTCTGACTGATGCTCTTCACATACAAGCAAGAACTGTTTAGGCGCTTGCAATAGTTTGGTATGGATATGCTTCAATTCAGCAATCAGGGCATCATAAGCAGCATCGTCTTGAGTAATGTTAGTAACAAGCTCGCCTAACCAGTTCAACGCACCTAAACCTGTGTTTTGATAGTCACGTTGAGCCAATGCACTCATATTACGAGAAGCGATCTGCATCGCGTAGCTATGACCAGCACCAGATAAACGAGACTGCCAGCGTGTCTTACGTTGTTGCAACAACTCAATAATTCGCTCTTTTTCATCAAAGCGGAGTTGTTCAAATGCTAATTTCAATAAATGAATTGCATCAAACTTCTGCGTTAGAGATTTAGTCGTTAATGTTAACCAAGCGCTAATTTTGTCTTTATCGTCAACTTTGCTACGCAACGAAGCACCCATTCCCAAACCACCACTTACAGCTGTTTGTAAGTTTTGTAGTTCAAGATAATCATACTCACCTGCACCAACTTCACCCATTAAGATAGAGAGCAAATTAAAGTATGGCGATTTAACAACATCATCAGGAATCTGAATGAGAACTTGTTGATAGTAAATACCATTCGTTCCTGCATGATACAAATTCAACGGCGTATCCATTCGATTACAGATAATTTCGCGCAATTGACCTTGTACAATATGCAAGTCAGCTGGAACGTCTTCTAGGCCTACTTTTGGTAATAGCTCAAGATTATCTGGCGTATCTTGACGTTCTTGTAACGCTTTGGTTTTAGCAACGATCTCTGCTTTGTCTTCTTCAGTGAGCTTTTCACCAATCGCAGCTAAACGTGCTTTTTCAGCTTCTTGCTCTTTCGCTGACTTAGTTGCATCAGGTACTAAAGTCATTTGTACGCGGTGCGGATTATCTAACAAATGTGTTTGAATTAAATTAGATAACCACATTGGGTCTTGAAGTTCTTCTTTAACCTGAGCAATAGCACTGTCAACATCCCAAATTTGAATCGGGTCGTTATGGTGAATAGCACCACTTAAACCATTTAAGATCAGGCTTAAGCCATATGGTGTGCCATCACCATTAATTTCACGTTGATGCAATTCGATTTGATGCAAAATTGCATCAACTAACGATGAGTCAATTGGTTTTGCAGCCACTTCACGTAAAACATTTAAGACACCATCTCTAAAGCTTTGTGCATGCTCTGGATTTGAACCTTGAACGCCGCAATAGAATGTCATTTCAAAATTACTGTCGTCTACTCCCATTAAAGGACCAGTCGACTGAGCATAACCACAAGTTTCTAAATAATGACGTAGTGGTGAAGCAGAGTTTTCTAGTAAAACACCTTCGACCAAACGCATACCTAGACGTAGTTTGATATCACTTGCTTGTGGTAACAACCAAGACAACACATGGTAAGTTTTGTCTTTTAACTCATCACCATCAACAGCATAGGTTTCAGTGACTTCAACAGGAGCTGTTAAACGTTTTTCTGGTTTTGAATATAAAGTTGTACCCGCAGTAAATTTATGTAGAGCTAGTTTTTCAAATTGCTCTTGTAACTCATACGCCGTTTGGTTACCGAAAGTCATAAATACCGCATTACTTGGATGGTAATGGGTTTTATAAAATTCGACTAACTGTTCATAGGTTAAGTCAGGAATGTCTTTTGGATCACCACCTGAGTTGTAGTGATATGTAGTTTCAGGGAATAGATGATGAGCTAACTGATGATAAAGCTGGTCAGACGGCGCACTCATCGCACCTTTCATTTCATTGAACACTACGCCTTTATATACAGGCTGACCGTTTTCAAGTTCAATACGGATTCCTTCTTGAGCAAAATCAAGAGGATTCAAATTTGCCGAGAAAGCTGCATCAAGATAAACAGAGAGTAAGTTTTGGAAATCTTTCTTATTTTGAGTTGCAAATGGATAGGCTGTCCAATCTGCTGCTGTAAACGCGTTCATAAATGTATTTAATGAACGGCGAATCATTAAGAAGAATGGATCACGAACAGGAAACTTTTCAGAGCCACATAAAGCAGTATGCTCTAAAATATGTGCAGTTCCTTTAGAGTCCATAGGTTGTGTTCTGAACGCAACAAGAAATACATTTTCATCATAATCAGTTGCCAAGTGATAATGCACCGCACCTGTGACTTTATGCTTATATTCAGACACTAAAATATCTAATGCTTCAACATGGTGCTGACGTAGCAACTGAAACGCAGGGTGAACAGTTTGAGAAATGGTTTCAGTGACATCTACAGTCATGTGATCTCCTAACATATCGGATAAGTGAATAAGTCTCATTATAGCCTGAGTCGGCTTGAGATTGGCGAACAAAAGCCAAGTAAAATACTATGTTTTTGTTGAGTATTAGTTTTCATGGGCATAGCTTTGATATCAAGCACATAGCCAGCTTAGTTGTATCCTACCAGAACAAAACCTTTTAATACTATCTATATGCTACACGACAAATAAAAAAGCTCACCAAGATGATGAGCTTTTTAGACTTTTTCAATTAAAAACGATAGCGAAGTGCGACTTGAGCATTTAAAGGGTCACCCATCATATTTGAATCATTTGCTCCACTATGGCCTGAAACAAAATAATCGCGATCAAACAAATTATTTAGGTTTAAGTTCACATCATAACGTTCACTTTGATAACCTAAAGCTGCATTTACAACCGCATATCCAGGTAAAACGTTTTTGTTGTCTGGCGCACTAAAGCGTGATGATTCACCACGACCACCTACAGCTGCATACCAATGATCATTAATTTGATATTTTAACCACAGGTTAGCTGTGTTGTTTGGCGTAAGCGCTGAGTGATTACCCGTAAATCCAACAGTCGACTTTTCAATCTTACCATCCATATAAGAATAGCCAGCTAGCACTGACAACTGATCAGTCAACTGACCTGTTAATGAAAGTTCAACACCTTTTGTTTTTTGCTCGCCTGCCAATAATGCTTGATTTGGATTAGCTGGATCTTGGTTTTGAATATTGGTTTGGCTCATTTCAAATAAAGCCAATGTCACGTTCAATTGATCATTCACATCCCATTTTGCACCGACTTCAACATTTTCAGTTTTTGTAGGACTTAAATCAGCACTATTTGTATATAAAACAAATGAATCAGCTAAAGGCTGGAAAGAACGGTTATATGAAGTGTAAAGTGAAAGATTGCTCAATGGCTGATAAACCAACCCGATTCGTGGAGAGTAAGTGTTATCCGTTCTATTTAATATTTGAGACTTCACTTTATTATTACGATCTTGTGATAGATTGTCGTAACGTAAACCAACTAAAACTTTCAGCTGATCTGTAACTGTCATTAAATTTTGTAAATAGATACCATAGGTTTCAAAAGTATTACTATTATTAGTTTCCGCAGCAATACTTGTATCTAATGGAGCCCAATTTTCAAGCTCAGGGTTGAATATATTGATAATTTGGCGAGCTTTGCTCCACACAAGTTCATCTTTGTGCTGCTTACTATATTCAGCACCAATTAATGTATTGTGCTTTAAAAAACCTGTATTAAATAAAGTACTCAGTTCTTGCTGAATATACACGCCATCTTCATTACGTATCCGCTTACTTTGACTTAATTGAATTTGATCAGCTGGCAATTTATTTTTTTTAGAATCTTGATGAGAAGCTACACTATATTGACGGTCTAACGAGTAGTTATAGTGGCGAACTGCACCATGATATTTGAGTTGATTATTAAACTCATGATCCAAGCTGATAGTCTGGCTTGAGATTTCAGTATCGACATCCCCAACTTCTTTACCGTTTAATGCACCATAAAAAGTTTTAGGATTTGTCTTAACTGGTTTACCTGTAATTGGATCTGTCGGGAAACCTTGATCAGCTAGACGATCATCGTGCAAGTAGTCGGCCTGAAGTAAAAGTTTGGTTTTATCAGTAATATCCCACTGTACAGATGGAGCCACCGCCTGTCGTTTTAAAAATGCCTGATCGCGATAACCATCTGAGTCTTCAACTGCACCAGTTAAACGAACTTTAACATTCTCGGCTACTTTTTCATTTACATCGACTTCTGCACGACGTTGCCCTGTAGTACTGCCAATCAGGCTCACTTCACGCAAGGATTGATCCATTGGTTTTTTATTAATTTTATTGACTAAACCTCCCGCCGAACCACGTCCATATAATACAGAAGCAGGTCCTTTTAGTACCTCAACTCGTTCAACATTCGACATATCACGAAAATACAAAGCATCATCGCGAATACCATCTACATAATTATCTGTGATTGCAGAGAAACCGCGAATCATGACCTGATCACGTTGCCCATCCCCCACACTAAAGCTCAAACCAGCAACGTTTTGCAAAGCACCTTGCATAGAAGTCACTGTCTGCTCTCTTAGAATTTGTTTCGGTACAACATTTACAATTTGAGGAACATCTTTTAATTGCATAAGTCCTTTAGTGGCACTTGATGCTTGTCCTACCTCTTGTTTTAAACTGTTTTCCTTCTCAGCTTTTACTGAAATCGTTGGAAGGTTGGTTACAGCCTGTAAGTCTGTCTCTGCAGCATATACTTGGCCTGTTATAACCCCAACTGATGAAATAAATAAAATAGAACGTTTCATGTAAGTTCGCTATGAATAATTTCAGGCGAAGTTTCAATGAAATACTATACATTTGTAAATATTATCAAGAATCATTATTAATTGATAATATTTATTAAAAAGAATATTTCGATTGCTTAGGCAAACAATAAAACTCTACTAACTGCTGAATTACCTGAATTTTATTCAATAAACTACAGCAAATGTGAGCAATGGTGTAAAATTATCAGTCTGATTTTTTATTCTGTGACAACACATATGGCAACTGTAGATCTTTTTGCAATTGGTAATGCATTAATCGACCAAGAATTTAAAGTGTCTGATGATTTTCTTAGTCAGCAAGGCTTACAAAAAGGCACCATGCAGTTGTCTGACGGTGAAACACAATCTGCCCTTTATGAAAAATTAAAGCAAACTCAAGACTACAAAGGCCAAGCAAGTGGTGGTTCTGCTGCAAATACAACTGTAGCTTTTAGTGCATTAGGTGGAACTGCTTTTTATGGTTGCCGCGTTGGCAACGATGATTTGGGTTCAATTTATCTGCAAGGTCTAAATGATGCAGGCATTCAGACTACGCCAAAGTCAATCAGTGAAGGTGTAACAGGCACCTGTATGGTACTTATTAGTCCAGATTCTGAGCGTACCATGCATACCTATTTAGGTATTACAGCTGAACTCTCTCAAGACCAAATCGATTTTGAGCCATTAAAAACAGCAAAATGGCTTTATATTGAAGGCTACCTTTCTACGAGTGAAACGGCACGTAAAGCAGTAAAACAAGCTCGAGAAATAGCTAAAGCTCACGGCGTTAAAATTGCATTATCTTTATCAGACCCTGCAATGGTTCAATACGCACGTGAAGGCTTAGAAGAGCTTATGGATGATGGTGTAGATTTATTGTTCTGTAATGAACAAGAAGCTTTAATGTATACCAATACTTCTACTATTGAGGATGCACTCACTCAATTGCGTTTTAAAAACCATACTGTTGTGATTACACAAAGTGCCAAAGGTGCTTTAGTTGCAAATTCAACCCAACATTTTCATGTACCTGGCCGTCACGTAGAAGCTGTAGATACGAATGGTGCTGGTGATGCTTTTGCTGGTGCCTTCCTCTATGCATTAAATCATCATGAAGATTTAACTGCTGCGGCGCAGTTAGCCATCTTAATTTCTAGTGAAGTTGTGTCTCAATTTGGTCCTCGTTTAGCCATTAATGACTATGCTAAACTTCTCGAAAATTTTCAGAAGGAATGTGCTTGAAATGGAAAGGATCTGTATGACGGAAGAAGTTCCTGAGCGTGAAGCTAGAGCTTTTGACACTTTACAAGGAACGACTATTTTCATTACACAGCGTGATGGCTCATTCTATGCCTATCAGAATTTATGCCCGCATTTGCAAACCGAACTTGAGTATTTAGAAAATCAATTTCTAGACCAAGACAAAGAATATATTCAATGCTCTACTCACGGTGCTTTATTTAACGTGGAAACTGGCGAATGTATTTCAGGTCCTTGTTTAGGTGATTTTTTAAATAAAGTTGAGATTAAAGTACATTCAGATGGCGGTATTTATATCGTAGACTGAGATCATCAACATTAGAGTTTCTACCATGGCTGATTTCTTTTTTAATTATTATCTTATGCCATTTCATTTAAGTGTTGTGGCTTTGATATTGCTCAGTGTGGTAGAAACTATTGGTATGTATATCGGGTTACGGCCAAGTCAACTCCTAAAAAAAATTGCACCAGACTGGCTTACTAACTCACCTATACTTAATGTTAAGTTTTCTAAAGCTCTAATTTTTGTTTTTTTACTCATTAATTTCAGTTTTGCTGGTTACTTCTTACAGCTGTCTTTCTTTGCTATACAGCATTACTTTATCACCCCGTTTTACTTAATCATCCCTGCACTGGTCATTGCAATCTTTTTTACCGTATTTATGATTCATTGTCTTGATCAAGTGATTAAACCAAAGCATACACATACCAATTACAATCTTTTAGGGCGACTAGCAACTATCTCTAGTGGTAGTGCCAGACCCGGTTTTTCAGCTCAAGCACGTGTACGTGATGAGTTCGGCCAACTACACTACGTGCAAGTTGAACCAGAATATGGCGAGCTAGAATTATATTCACAAGTCATTCTTATTAAAGTGCATAAGAGCCATTATGTTGCCAAAAAAATCTCCTTATCAAACGATCTTTTTGCACCCGATTAATTTTCCATAATTTTTGTCTTTTATCAGTTTAATAACTTTATTATTCCCTTCTATCTTTTTATTTTTTAATTAAAATTAATCCAACTATTTTAGTTAGAAATAAAAATAACTTTATTATATCCAACCATTTTAATCAGAATTAAATTTAACCATACCATTTTAATCAACTTAAAATATTTATTTACAAGTGTTTTAGTTGGATTTAATAATCAATCCAAACTATTTTAGTAAGATATTTTATTTAAAATTATTTAAATACATAAGATACTGTTTTATATAAAAAAGATAATTAAGTTTTTATTTAAAATATATTTATTGTTTATTTTTAATATATTTTGATTAATAATGAAATTAATATGTATCGAGGTTTATTTTATGAGCCTTAAAAATCCAGATATTAATGCCAAATTAGTTAGAGAAATTACGATTATTCTAATAATTAAAGTCGTGCTTCTCTTAACAATCAAACATATTTGGTTTGACGCTCCCACTATCCCCAAAAATTTCGACAATCAAGTCGCTGAGCATATTGCAGGCGATAACACTTCCCACATTAAGGAGACACGTTGATGATTTCTGAAAGCGTGGTTGATCTTTCGCGGTTCCAATTTGCCATGACCGCAATGTATCACTTTCTTTTCGTACCTTTGACCCTAGGCCTTGCATTTATTCTGGCTATTATGGAAACAACTTATGTGATATCTGGTAAAGAAATTTACAAAGATATGACTAAGTTTTGGGGAAAATTATTTGGTATTAACTTTGCCTTAGGTGTAACTACAGGCTTAACCATGGAGTTCCAATTCGGGACAAACTGGGCATATTACTCACATTATGTAGGTGATATTTTCGGTGCACCATTAGCAATTGAAGGCTTAATGGCATTCTTCCTTGAGTCAACATTTATTGGTTTATTCTTTTTCGGATGGGATCGCCTGAGCAAAGTACAACATTTAGGTGTAACTTGGTTAGTTGCTCTTGGCTCTAATATGTCAGCGCTCTGGATTTTAGTTGCGAATGGCTGGATGCAAAACCCGGTAGGTGCAGCATTTAACTTCGAAACCATGCGTATGGAGCTTGTCGATTTCGGTGCACTTATTTTCAACCCAGTTGCACAGGTTAAATTTGTACATACTGTTTCTGCCGGATATGTAACAGGTGCGATTTTCGTACTTGCCATTTCAAGCTACTATCTACTCAAAAAACGTGATCTTCCTTTCGCCCGCCGTTCATTTGCAATTGCTGCCATTTTTGGTCTTGCCTCTACACTTTCAGTGATTTTGCTTGGTGATGAATCTGGTTATGAGCTAGGTGATGTGCAAAAAACTAAACTCGCTGCAATTGAAGCCGAATGGGATACTCACCCTGCTCCAGCCCCATTTACATTATTTGGTGTACCCAACCATGAAGAAATGCGAACAGACTATGCAGTTAAAATTCCATATGCATTAGGTCTAATTGCAACTCGTTCAACAACTAAAGAAGTCACTGGTTTAAAAGACTTAATGCAACAGCATGAAGTGCGTATTCGTAACGGTATGCTTGCTTATGCTGAACTTGAAAAACTACGTGCTGGTGATCGCTCACCTGAGTTGTTAGCTTCATTTGAAAAAAATCAAAAAGATTTAGGTTATGGCCTACTTCTTAAAAAATATGCACCAAATGTTGTAGATGCAAGCGAACAAAACATTCAAGCAGCTGTGAAAGATACTGTTCCAAATGTTACAGCGTTATTCTTCTCGTTCCGTGCAATGGTTGCATCTGGTTTCTTAATGTTGCTTCTTTTCATTTTAGCGACTTGGGCTGTTGCGAAAAGAAATGCTGAGAATAAACCTTGGCTACTTAAATATGCATTATTTGCCTTACCACTTCCATGGATTGCTGCACAAACTGGTTGGTATGTAGCTGAGGGCGGCCGTCAGCCGTGGTCTATTGGTGAGATTTTACCAACACACTTATCAGCTTCAAGTTTAAGTACAGGCGATGTGTGGGGTTCCATCCTCGCGTTAGCAGCGTTCTATACCGTCCTTTTAATTATTGAAATGTACTTAATGATTAAATTTGCTCGCTTAGGACCAAGCTCACTTCACACTGGTAAATACCATTTTGAAAAACAAGAGCCAAAAGCAGCTGTTAATGGGGAGGCTTTATCATGATTGAATACGAACTCCTGAAAATCATATGGTGGGTGTTAGTTGGGGTGTTGCTTATTGGGTTTGCTTTAACCGATGGCTTCGATATGGGCTCAATGGCACTCATGCCTTTTGTTGGCAAGACTGATAACGAACGACGTGCTGCTATTAATACCATAGCACCACACTGGGATGGCAATCAGGTCTGGTTTATTACAGCAGGTGGCGCCTTATTTGCTGCGTGGCCAATGGTTTACGCGGTTGCATTCTCCGGAATGTATTGGGCCTTATTACTTGTGCTATTTGCCCTGTTCTTACGCCCTGTAGGTTTTGACTATCGTTCTAAACTCGAAAATAAAAAATGGCGCAACTCTTGGGACTGGGGCCTTTGTATTGGTGGTGCCGTGCCTGCTCTAGTTTTCGGTGTAGCATTCGGTAATTTATTCTTAGGTATTCCTTTTAGTTTAGATAGCACATTGCGCTCTGAATATTCGGGTAGCTTCTTTGCTCTTCTTAACCCGTTTGCTTTAGTTTGCGGCATTGTCAGTTTATCTATGTTGTGTGCGCACGGCGGTGCTTGGCTTATGCTTCGCACAGACGGCGCTTTAAAACAGCGTTCTGCTAAGGCCACTCAAATTATGGCAGCAGTATTCTTGGTTTGCTTTCTTGTTATTGGAGCTTGGTTATACTTCGGTCAAGTTCCTGGTTATAGCTATGCTGCAGCAATTGATACAAATGCTGCACTTAACCCTTTAGCTAAACAGGTAGTCACAAATAACAACCCAGGTTGGATGAACAATTACACTAATTATCCAATTACCAAGATCGCTCCAGTTCTCGCGATTTTAGGGGCAATTATTGCATTCTTTACAGCATCAAAAGCAAAAGCAGGCTTAAGCTTTGCTGGCACAAGCTTAATGATTGTAGGTGCGATCTTAACTGCTGGTTTTGCACTCTTCCCATTTTTATTGCCATCAAGTGTTAATCCAAACTCTAGCTTAACAATGTGGGATGCGGTATCAAGCCATCGTACTTTAGGGGTTATGACTGTTGCTGCATGCATATTCGTTCCGATCATTTTGCTCTACACCAGTTGGTCGTATTACAAAATGTGGGGCGTGATTACCAACAAACATATCGAGTCAAACTCGCACAGCTTGTACTAATAAGGAGAAGCATATGTGGTATTTCGCATGGATTCTTGGAATTTTGATGGCATGTTTTGCGGGTGTACTCAGTGCACTTTATATCGAACATCATCAAAATTTAGATGAGGAATAAATCATGGCAAACGCAATGACAGCACCAAATCAACGAAAAGCTCAAGCATTCGCAATGGCCATTTCATTTCTGTTGGCATTGCCGCTTGCTGTAATTTTACTGGTGCATCCTTCCCTCATGTTAGATGCAAACGGACACTACAATCATAGCCAGCTTATGCTGGTGATGGTGGGTATTTCCGGAGGCTTCATTTACGGGGTTGGTTTTGTACCACACTTCTGGTTATGGAAATGGTTATTTAGCCCATGGGTAGCTTGGCCTCTCATGTTGCTAGGCTATTACATCTGGTTTTTAACCTAAAAAAAGGACCTCATTTGAGGTCCTTTTTCATTTCAATTAGTTTAATTGGTATAAGTGGTATTCCAACGTCTGCTTCAGTCGGATATGGTTCTACATGACCTGTTTTTGCATAACCACGTCTCTCATAATAAGCAATTAGCTCCGAACGTACATTTAAAACATACATGAGTGCACTGTCCAATTCTGGTGTTTTTTGCAAAGCGAACTGTTCAGCATACTCCAGAACCGAACGACCTACTTTCATATTCTGTAGATTAGGATCTGTACAGAATGTTCCTATCTCAACAGTATTGTTTTGAAATATAAGACCAATACATGCAACAATTTGTGAAGAATCTATTTCTGCAACCAATAATATTGAGTTAGACAATTTCAATTGCTGTGTCAATTGTTCTTGACTAATACGTTGGCCTTTTACGAATTCAACTTCAGTTGTCCAGCTTCTACCTTGTTGTGTTCTATAAGAATGATTAATCAAGTCTACAAGTAATGGAATATCACTTAGTTCAGCTAAACGGAAATTTAAATTCATCATAAATATGCTTAGGCTATTTTAAATATTAAAAAAATAAAGCCGATATTAAATCGGCTTTATCTTGAATAGCAATTGCTTAATTTGATTGTTCAGCTAACCACGCCATAAATTTTTGACGCTCAGCCTTAGAAGATTTTTGCCAAAGCTCGACTAGACGCTGATCATTTGTTTGCGCAGCACCTGCCGAAGGTACTGTTGCGGCAATAGATGTTGTAACTTGAGAAGTAGATGGCTTGGAAGCAGCATAAACAGGTTCAGGCTGTGGTTTAGAAGGTTTTGTCGTAAAGTCAGCCACCTTACCCAACAAACCCGTTGCGAACCAAGGTCTTGCTTCGTTGTTTGCACCAGTTTGCTGAACAACCAGTTCGTTATTTGAGTTATATAAAGCGACTGTTGGTTGCTCAGCATATTTCTTTGCTTGCTCATATTTTTTTGGTACACCCACCATAGCAAGCTTATAAGTTTGACCATCTTTTAAAGTTGGAGTTTGAATTGTAACAACACCAGACTTAACAATATCGTGTTCACCATTTAGATGTTCAAAGTATTCTTGATAACGCACACTTAGGTTTGTTTCACCCGCATCAACTTTGTAGTTATTTTTAGAGGAACGGAATAATCCTGAATTGACTTCTTGACCGTTCACCGCAAGGATTACAATTTCCTCAGGTGCCGTAATTGTAACTGCTGAAAATACTGAACCGCTTAGTAATAAACCAATTGCAGCAACACTTAATCTTAAAGTCATCTGTTCACGTCTCTATAATATTTAATAGTTTGTAAAAACATGAGCAATATGCAATATGATTATGACGATTTTATGACACTATCTGTTTTAGCATAGCTACACTTAAAACTTTTAAAATATATTATTGAATTATAATAAATAACTATTTTTCATGTTAATTTTGAACACAAAAAAAAGAGTACCATTGAGGTACTCTTTTGATTAACTAAAATTAGTTAAATGTTTTGAAGCGATCTTCATCGTTAATGAATGCTTTTTCACCAGCTGGTGCTTCAACAGAACCAAATACTAATTGAGCACGTAATTTCCAAGTTGATGGGATATCAAATGCTTCAGCAGCGTCAGCATCAACAATTGGGTTATAGTGTTGTAAAGAAGCACCTAAACCAAGTTCTGAAAGCGCAGTCCAAGTTGCAAATTGTGCAATTGCGGTTGAATGTTCAGACCAAACTGGAAAGTTGTCTGCATATAGTTCAAATTGCTCTTGCAAGTTTTTAATAACAGCTTGATCTTCGTAAAATAGTACTGTACCAACACCGGCAACGAAACTATCAATTTTTGCATTAGTACCAGCAAAAGCATCTGCAGGAACAATTTTACGTAATGCCTCACGAACCAAATTCCAAAATTTAGTATGTGATTCACCATATAGAGTAACTACACGTGAAGATTGCGAATTAAACGATGAAGGACTATGTTTAACGGCTTCACGAATTGTTTCTTCAATTTTTGTGCGATCTAATGCAACATTTTTACCAATTGCATAAATAGTACGACGGTTTTTAATTTTATCTAAGAAAGTAGACATTTTTATTTCCTACCTATTTGTTTGACCATTGGCCGTTGTTTGGGAATGAATATAGTCTATGAAACTCATTTCTTATAATCAGCATTAAAAATATGACAGTTCGTTTTATTTTCGCAACAATAAAAAAAGATATGGATATAAAAAAACCTCACTATTTCATGAGGTTTTTTAGAGTTTAGCTGCAAATTACTTTTCTGTTTCAAATAATGCCGCTACAAATGATTTTGCCGAGAACGGTCTTAAATCATCAATTTTTTCACCCACACCAATAAAACGAATTGGTACATGAGTACGACTAGCAATATTAAACAGTACACCACCTTTTGCAGTGCCGTCCAACTTAGTAATAGTAATACCAGTTAAACCTACTGCTTGATCAAATTCTTGTACTTGGTTAATTGCATTTTGCCCCGTACCTGCATCTACTACTAACATAATTTCATGAGGTGCCGTAGCATCAATTTTTTGCATAACACGCTTAACTTTCTTAAGCTCTTCCATTAAGTTACTTTTGTTATGTAAACGACCTGCGGTATCTGCAATTAACACATCAATACCTTTAGCACGCGCACTTTCAAAAGCATCGAAGATAACCGAAGCACTATCTGCACCATGGCCTTGAGCGACAACAGCAATGTCGTTACGCTCACCCCAAATTTGCAATTGTTCAGTAGCAGCTGCACGGAATGTGTCACCTGCTGCTAACATAACTTTCTTGCCTTCGCCTTGTAAACGCTTAGCCAGTTTACCAATAGTGGTTGTTTTTCCAACACCATTCACGCCCACCATTAAAATCACATAAGGTGATTTATTAGGGTCAATATGCAAAGGCTTCACACGTGGAGCCAGTAAAGCAACCAACTCTTCTTGTAAGGCTTTATAAAGCGAATGTGAATAAATCAAATCGCCACGTGCAGTACGTTCAGTCAAATTGGTAATAATCGTTTTTGTTGCATCTACACCAATATCTGCAACTAATAATTGCTCTTCAACTTCTTCAAGCAGCTCATCATCAATTTCTTTACCACCAATTAAGATATTTACCATACCATCGGTGAAATTACGGCGAGTTTTGCTTAAACCTTCTTTCATTCGCCCAAAGAAACCAGATTTTGGTTGCTCTGGTTCAGTTGAAGGTGCTGTCTCGACAACTTCTGGTGCTTTTACTTCTTGCTTAACAGGTGACTCAACGATAGGAACATCGATAGCAGGTAAATTAGGCAATGTGACATCGTCATCCCCGATCTCAGCATCTATCAAGAATTTATTTTGCATATTCGATTGTTGTTGCATGCCGATTCCTTGAAAAGCAGCGTGTTAAAAAATAGAAAGTTTAGCATAAATTCAAGTTTTTGCCTGCTCCAATAGCGAGCAAAACCTTTCTAAAATAAAGACTATGCTTATTGAGTATCTTCTTGTGCTAACGCAGGATATTCCTTGATGTGATCATGTTCAAACTGATAAGCGTACATTAACTTTAGATACTCTGCCCTATGAATTTTTGATTGAGTCATTATCAACTCTGCCATATCTTGAGTTCTAGGATATGTAGCCTGTCGAGAAAGTTGTACAATTCGTTGATACTGTTCCGAGTTCACAGGACGAAGCAATGCTAAATAAGACAGCATAAAAATACAGCCAATAATAATAATCACAACCAGATTAAAACATTGGTCTGCCTTTAACTCAGACTTTAATTTAAGAAAATTTTCTTTGAATGTGAGCATGACCTACCTCTAATTGATGTAGTGTAGGGTTCAATGCACTTCAGCACAAGGTCAAAATCCAGTAAGGCTAATATTCTTTAGCCTTACTGGATGATAAACTTTAGCTTATTAAAGAACGTATTACAGAGAAGTATAAGATTGCTGCAATAATTACTAGCACAAGTAACATAGCAAAAATACTTAATCCTTCTTCAGCATCAGCTGGATGCAATTCATCTTCATCTGCAATTTTTCTAAGTTCACCATCATAAACCTGATAGAACCAAGCTTTTTGATTAGGGTCCAATTGGCGAGCATAGTCAAAAACCCGTTTACGTTGCGCCAAACAATAATCACCTAAATGTATTTCTTGATGGAAAATTGCTTCGTCTAATAATTTACGATGGTAATGAGCAAGCTCTATGATTTGCTCCTCTTTAGGAGGAGTATCAAAAACAAAGCCATCGATAGTATTTGTCATAGTTATTCTCCTTGTCTTTTATTCTCATATTGATTTTACTCAAAATTATTTGTGAATAATGTTTAATCATGTATCCTAATAGTGAACCAACTAATGCTGAACAATAGTTGACAAATCCATTAATTTGTAATATTAGTTTAACAATTCTAAGTTACATTAGTTCAAAGGCAGTGGCCTTTAGAAAAAGTAATCATAATTAAAATAAGGAGTTTTATATGATTCAACGTATCTCTCATCATGATTTAGAACATGTATACGCAACTGCAGTTAACACAATTCACTCTCAAATGAATTTCCAAGATGCTGTTGCGCAGTTAGAAGAAGTTGCGCGTGCTGGTCATGGCAAAGCTGCCCTGTTCTTAGCAGAACTATATTATCAAGGTTTCCGTGTAGAACGTGATTCCATGAAAGCACAATATTGGCAGAAACTAGCCACCATGCAAGCATAAAGAAACGTCACTTAGGTGGCGTTTTTTTTATACCTATATAAAACCAAAATTACCTATTTATCTAAAGCCTTATTTCGCCACTTCAGACGTGGCTCAGGTGGCGTTTTTTTATACCTGTAAAAAGTTCAATATAAATTAACCATAACTATGTTCATCTTGCGCTTCGCCAAAGCTTTAGTCGCTTTGTCTTGCTCAGGTGGCGTTTTTTATATCTGAAAAAACTAAAGTTATTAATTTTTTCTGCAACCCTACTTTACTATTCTTAGTCATAACACAGCATTATTTTTTAGTATTGATTTATATAGATATTTCAAGTCATCAATATTTGTTTACGATTTGACACCTGTTTAAACTGAAATGTCATGTGGTTTTCTTATAATAAGCAAGACAAGTTGAAAACCTTTAAATTTAAAATGAACAGTTTAAGTAATCTACAACCGGTTTCTAAAGACTTGATGATCAAGATTTATATTTTAAGAACCATGATGTATTGTGGAGTTCTTTGGGGACTGTTTGATGAAGGCTGGGCCATTAAATCAGATCAGGAAGATTTTATTTTTCCTTTTTGGTTAAATGGAGTGCAAGCACATCGATATGCCAAAACTCATTGGCCTAATTACAAGCCAAGAAAAATTACCCCAAAAGACTTTCATGAATCTTTATTACCTACTTTAACACGGTTAAAAGTTACCCCTGCATTATTTAACTCATCTCATCGTAAGTTGAAGTTATCTACTCAACAAATGCATCATTTCTTTTTTAATCATCCAAAATGGCAGGTAGCTTAAAGTTTTTAAGCTACCAAATTTAGAGTGCTTTTTGAGCGCTTAAGCGTAAAACTAATATTTGAATGACTCGTAAGTCTTTGCTTTTTTCAAAAATCGAGCTAATTTAAATCAAAATGATAAAACAACAGGACAGAAGAAATGACTATCGTTGCACAAGTAATTAAGAACAAATCTGAACAAGCCATTTTTACAATTTCACCCGAAGCAACTGTCCTCGAAGCAATTACGATTATGGCAGAAAAAGGTATTGGTGCTTTAGTTGTAGCAGAAGGTGAAAAAGTTGTTGGAATATTATCTGAACGTGATTACACACGAAAAGTAACGCTTATGGAGCGTTCGTCTTATAGCACTACAGTTGCTGAAATTATGACGGCAAAAGTAATTACGGTAGGTTTAAATAATACGGTTGAAGAATGTTTACAGCTCATGACTGATCGTCATTTACGACACTTACCTGTATTAGATAATGAAAAATTGGTTGGTTTTATTTCAATTGGTGACTTAGTTAAAGCAGCCATGGAAGACCAAAAAGTTTTAATTGAACAATTAAAGCAATATATTTCAGGCTAAATACAAAAATAAAAATGGGCGACTAACGCCCATTTTTTATTGTCTTTAAAAATTAAAGATAATTCGTAATTAAAGCAACTAAACGCTCTAGCAAAATATCAGCTTGAGCTTGTGTCATGTTGATTGGCGGTAATAAACGAACCACCGAACCTGCCGTAACGTTAATAATAAGTTTGTATTCATCACGAGCAATCGCAACAAGTTCAGCACAATCTTTAGGTAGTTGAATACCGATCATCATACCGAAACCACGTACTTGCACATTCTTATCCGACAATTGGGCACGTAATTGATCAACAATATAATTACCTACTACTGCTGCATTCTCTACCGCGTTTTCCTTCTGGATTGTGTCAATTACCGTATAAACCACACGAGAACCCAATACTGTACCGCCATAAGTAGAACCATGACTGCCTGGCCCTAACAAACCTACAGCCTTACCTTGAGTCATTACAGCACCTACAGGGAAACCATTACCCAATCCTTTTGCTGTAGTTAAAACATCCGGAATAATATTTGTATGTTGATACGCAAAGTATTTACCGGTACGGCCATTACCAGTTTGGATTTCATCTAGCATCATCAACCAGTTATGCTGATTACAAATTTGGCGAACTTCTTCTAAATAGCTAAATCCTTGAGGCGCAGTATTAATACCACCTTCACCTTGTATTGGTTCAATTAAAATAGCGACGATATCTGGATGCTGTAAGGCTGCCTCTTGAATGGCTTCAATGTCACCAAATGGGACTCGAATAAAGCCTTCCACCAAAGGTGCAAAACCGTCTTGTACTTTCTTGTTACCAGTTGCAGAAAGTGTCGCCAAAGTACGACCATGAAATGATTGTTCAGCCACAATAATCTTTGGCAAGCTTATACCTTGTTGAGTACCAAATTTACGAGCAATTTTAATCGCTCCTTCGTTTGACTCGGCACCACTGTTTGAAAAGAAAATTTCTTCCATACCTGAAACCTCAGCAAGCTTTTGCGCCGCAGCAGTTTGCCAAGGAATTTCAAATAAATTGCTCGTATGCACGAGAGTAGCTGCTTGTTCTGCAATTGCCTCGGCAATAGCTGGGTGAGCATGTCCTAGTCCACATACAGCAATACCAGTAAGTGCATCTAAATATTCTGTACCATCTTGTGTATAAAGATATGCCCCTCGGCCTCGGACAAAACTGATCGCTTGGCGACCATAAGTAGCCATTAAGTGTGTTGGTTGATCAGGTTGTACTGGAGCTAGGGTAATATCAGTCATCACGAACTCTGTCTGTATGAGGTTTTAAGAAGGGTTTATATAAACAAAAACTTGCACTGATGAAAAGTCTCATCCTTCATTTATCTAAAATTTCGTCTGCTTTTTACTATCACTTCGGTTTATACAATAAAATATTGAATATTCTGTGCAACTTTAAGCAACAAGGCGGTTTGCAAAGCGATGTGAACACCCCCTATAATGCTGCAAGATTAGTTGAGGATCTATTTATGACTGAACAAGCACGTGATACTGAAGCGTTAATTCGCGATCAAATTGCGAAGCATCCCGTTTTACTTTACATGAAAGGCACTCCACAGTTTCCACAATGTGGTTTCTCTGCACGTGCAGTAGAGGCGCTCAGTCAAATTGGTCGTCCATTTGCATATGTGAACATCTTAGAAAACCCTGATATTCGTGCAACTTTACCAAAAATTGCAAACTGGCCTACTTTCCCACAATTATGGGTAAACGGCGAGCTTATTGGTGGTAGCGATATCATGCTTGAAATGTTCCAAAATGGCGAATTAAAACCATTAATCGAACAATACAGCGCAGCTCCAGAAGCTTAATAATAAAAAAGCCAATCGAAAGATTGGCTTTTTTATACTTATAAATTTAACAATCACTTATACCGATATAACGAAATAGTCCATCAACACCAAGATCTGCTTTTAAAATAGTTAAATTTTTATACGGTGTGGTAGTTATCGCTTCAAAAATATTCATGTTCGGATCTTCATGCAACTCATCTACATTTTGATTCATAACTTCTTCAAAACGATCGGCTACAAATTCAAAGCCTAAATCCATTGCAATAAACAATGTATGTTCACAAGGTTGGACGTACTGCTCTTGTGTCCAATCAATAACTGAAAGCTTACAGATTGGGCAAAGGATATTGGCCGATGCATTTTCTAATTCAACTAACTGGTAAGACATACTTTTAAAAAACCGAGAAAAATCTATTTTATGAAAAATAATATGTAAACGCTATATTTGTTTTAAGCTTCATAAAATAAATTACAAAAACATTTCAATGTAATGACATTATAATTTCAAATTATTTAATTCCCTTTACTCTCTTGTATTTATCGGCTTTTTACAAAAAATTAAAATCAAACTTTATCGTTGCAAAACTAATAATGTAAAATCTTTAGTGTTGCATAAATAGGATATTTTAATGCTCACAGATCTTGATGATTTTTATTGTTTTGCCCTTGTTGTTGAGCATGGTGGATTTAGTGCTGCCGAACGTGTTACGGACATTCCAAAATCAAAATTAAGTCGTCGTGTTTATAATTTAGAGGAAAATTTAGGGGTTCGCTTAATTCAGCGCAGTTCTCGTCATTTTGCTGTTACCGATATCGGGATGGATATCTATAGACACGCACAAGTTATGATGAATGCTGCTCAAGCAGCCCATGATTTAGTTGATCACTTAAGTATTCAACCAAGAGGCGTAGTCAAAGTAAGCGTTCCTGTAGACATTGCACAAAACCAGCTACCTAAAATTTTACCAGCATTCTTAAAAAAATATCCCGAAATTCGTTTACAACTTATTGTAAGCAACCGTCGCGTTGATGTGATTAATGAAGGTATTGATGTAGCTCTACGTGTCAGATCTAAATTAGATGATGACCCTAGCCTAGTACTTAGACAGTTTGCGCTCATAGAACAAAGTTTATTTGCAAGCCAAGCTTACTTAAATGAGTTTGGTAATATTAAGTCACCTGATGAGTTAAGCGATCATCGTATTTTAAGTTTGTCCGAAGAGCATTTAGATCAACAATTTATTTTACATGGTCCAGATAGCCAACTAAAAAAAGTGAAAGTTAGCCCCACTGTAATGGGAACAAATCTTTATATGCTTGCCCAACTTGCAAGTCAGAATTGTGGTATTGCCTTATTGCCAGAAACAGCAGCTGAAGATTTTGTAAAATCGGGTCAGCTTGTACAAATCTTACCGGACTGGAAAGCAGCTCACGGTATATTTCATGCTGTTTACCCATCTCGTAGAGGATTACTCCCAGCAGTGCGTGTATTTATTGATTATCTTGTGGAACATCTCTCAGAGCATTAATAAATTAAGCTCCATAAAAAAGTTCGATAATATATCGAACTTTTTATTTTATAACGATTAAATTTTTGGATAATTTCCTACCCCTTCTGGCCAAGGTGTAAGTAGCTCAAAACCTGTATCTGTAACTGCAACCATATGTTCCCATTGAGCAGATAAAGAAAGATCTTGAGTAATGACGGTCCAACCATCATTTAATTCTTTAACTTGAGGTTTGCCTGCATTCACCATAGGTTCAATTGTAAAGACCATACCTTTCTTTAGAACCAAACCTTGTCCACGTTGTCCATAATGCAGAATATTAGGCTGCTCATGGTAAACTTTACCAATGCCATGCCCACAATACTCTCGAACAATGCTATAACCCTCGCGATGAGCAACCGATTGAATAGCGTAACCAATATCACCTAAAGTAGTGCCAGGTTTAACTGCATGAATACCAGCAACCATTGCCTCATAAGTTGTTTCAACCAACTTTTTCGCATGTGGATTTACGTTTCCAACGTAGTACATACGGCTCGTATCGCCAAAGTAACCATCTTTAATAATCGCTACATCAATATTAATAATATCGCCATCTTTTAAAACTTTATTTGGAGATGGAATACCATGACACACTACTTCATTGACTGAAGTACATATTGTTTTTGTGAAACCGTGATAACCAACATTGGCTGGTATGACCTTTAAAGTATTTACGATGTAATCATTGCAAATATTGTCTAAATACTCAGTTGTTACGCCTGGCTTAACGTACTTCCCTATCATTTCTAAAACTTGTGCAGCCAAACGCCCAGAAATTCTTAATTTTTCCAGATCTTGTTCTGTTTTAATTGTAACAGTAGAAGCTCTCATTCAATTTTATCCTCGTAGGCACTGTTTTGATCACACCTACAAAAATGTTAGTTAATTTATAGTATTTTAGAATGGATATATGATAGGCGGAAAGCTTTAAATGCCCAAATATTCAACATTCATAATAGTATTTTATATTTTTATTTTTACATAATTTTTTTAAAAAATCAGAGTTAAAAACTATTTTCTCTATTTCTTTCAAAGGTTTTTCAAATAGATAACTTAACCAGTTGATATTTTTCATATCTCTGACTGATTTAGAAAACTTGAAAAATCTCTTTTTCACATAAAATAGCGCTTGATCATGCTCTCTTTTACTCTAAAATTCTTTCTTTTTTGTTAAATTTAATTTATGCAACAACTTCGTACTGGAGATATTATTGCCTTAGGTTTTATGACCTTTGCCCTCTTTATTGGGGCAGGTAATATTATCTTTCCTCCCATTGTCGCACAGCAAGCTGGTGATCATGTATGGTTAGCGGCCATAGGCTTTTTGATTACTGCTGTTGGCTTACCCGTAATTACGATTATGGCACTCTCTCGCATGCAGGGTTCCATTGAAATCATTAGTTCACCTTTAGGCCGTATCGCAAGTCTGATTTTAACAGTAGTCTGTTATTTATCAGTTGGTCCTTTATTTGCTACACCACGAACTGCAACAGTTTCTTATGAAATTGGTTTTTCCTCTTATTTTGGAACATCAAGCAGTAGTCTTTTAATTTATAGCGCAATCTATTTTACATTTGTTACTTTAGTTTCGTTATACCCAAACAAGCTTTTAGATACAGTTGGACATGTTCTAGCACCTCTAAAAATTATCGCTTTAGCAATTTTAGGTATTGCAGCGGTTATGATTCCTGCGGGCTACGTTCCTGCTCCAATTAATCATTACGTTAACTCTCCTGTTTCGGAAGGTTTCGTAAATGGTTATCTTACTATGGACACTTTAGGTGCCTTAGTATTTGGTATCGTTATTATTCAAGCAATTTATTCGCGTGGTGTTACAGATAAAAAGCTAGTCACCAAATATGCAATTATTGCTAGCCTTATTTCAGGTGTTGGTCTTACTTTAGTGTACTTAAGCTTATTTAAATTAGGTTTAGGTAGTCACGAAGTTGCTCCAAATGCCGCAAATGGTGCTGTAATTCTGCATGCCTATGTTCAACATGCTTTTGGAAATATGGGTTCATTATTCCTAACTGGACTTATTTTCTTAGCGTGTATGGTAACTGCAATTGGTTTAACTTGTGCGTGTGGTGAATATTTTGCTCAACTCACCAAGTTACCTTATAAGCTTTTAGTATTTATCTTAGTTGGTTTCTCTTTTATTATTTCTAATCTTGGATTGACCAAACTCATTGCTGTATCAGTACCGGTTTTAAGTGCAATTTATCCACCAGCTATTGTGGTTATTATGCTCAGTTTCTTCTGGAAATTTTGGCATAAACCATCTTTTATTGTTGGTTCAGTAACAAGTATTGCTTTAATTTTCGGAATTATCGATGGGCTTAAGGTTGCTGGTTTTGGAGATAATCTTCCTACGTTCCTTCAACATTTACCATTAAATGAACAAAATTTAGCATGGTTGATCCCATCTCTAGTTGTTCTTGCGGTAACTACCCTTATCGACAAAGTTAAACATAAAAGCATTTAACCTAGTGTTTTTTTGAAATCGAGTTTTACCCAAACATGATTTTATATATTGAATAAAATGCTGCGTTTACCCAACCAGCATTTTATTTCCAACACTAGTATTTAATGACAATTCAACTATAGATATAATTAATTTTTGCTGTAATATTACATTAAAATAATTTTTAGCTTACTCAGGAAAGAAGAGCATAAATGAAAAGTAAATATTATCTAACATTAGCAGATGCAGAGTTTTTAATGGAAGAAGCTCAAAAATATGCAATCGAACACAACTTCAAAGTCAGTATAGCTATTGTTGATGAAACAAGCTCTTTATTACTTATGAAACGCCTAGATGGTGCTTCTCCTCTCAGTACACATATATGCCTAGAAAAGGCTAAATGCTCATCAATGAGCGGTCGTCCTTCAAAATTTTACGAAGAACTTCTTCAAAATGGCCGTCTTGGTTTCTTAAGTCTACCAAGTGCTAAAGGTATGCTAGAAGGTGGAAAAGCGATTATTTATGAAGGCCAGATTTTAGGCGCAATTGGTGTTTCTGGCGTCCAATCTTTTGAAGATGCTGAAATTGCACAACACGCTATTGATGTCTTCTTAAAGAAACAAAACAATTAAAGTAAATTGAGAGAAAAGAGAAATTATTACACTTTTCACCTAAAAATTTCTCTTTTCTAAAATATTAAGTATTTTATACAAAAATATTTAATATTTACCTTTCTTATACCTTAACTATTTATAAATATAGAGGTTTTCATAAAACTGTTCAAAAATTTTTCAATTGACTATTGAATTAAACTAAAAATACAAGTACAACATTAAACTTATTCTTGACTAAAACATTCGGTTTTAGCGCAACCACAAGGAGGGATGGAGATGTTATCATTACATTTCAACAAACAAGTCTTCATTAACACTCTGAACAGTAAAGATTCAGTTGTTTATGGAGTAACAACACTTGCTCTTATGCTGACTCTACTGTTTCAAGGTATGATTAAAGGGAATCTGAAACCCGAATACTTTATGTATGCCATGGTTGTTTCTTTTGTATTTTGTGTATGGGCCTTTGTCGACCACAAAATGCGAAAATTAGCTAAAAGACGACTTAGTCAACAGAAATAAGAATTCAAAAATGGATGAGCAATCATCCATTTTTTATTTATTTAAAAATAGAAAAATCGTTCCCATTACCAAAATAGCAGTTGCCAGCAGCTCAGTAATAATTAAAGCAATCATCATAAATGTCATCAGCCATGTCGGCAAATTAACCTGCCCTAACCTATGCGGTTGTTTAAACTGATTGGTCGTATCCTGCAAAAAACCATGAATGATATAAACTAAAATTGAGAAACTAAAAAACAGTATATTTGCCAATACACACCATACAGCAATATCCTCATTTAAAACCGTGAAATAGCTCAATACAGCTAGAATGAGCGTAGCTGCTGCATAAAGCAAACTGCTTCTATGTGCAATATCTACATAATAATGTGCACGGCTTAATTCAGAACGGCGAATTTGCCAATATTTCCATACCCCGGTTAACATTCCTATCCATAAAAAGACACCACTAAAAACAATAGCCAACTGTACGGCTTTCGATAAATCCATCATTTCCTTTATTCGTTTTATTAAAATTTGATGAGTTATATATCATAAATCTTGACTTTGTAGTCACAATTTAATCAAGTACCTTTTCAGAACTCATGTACATTAAGATAAATGATTAGCCAATTAACTTTAAATCTATGGATAAGACTTTTGAATCTTTTTGGATTACCTGTAAAGATGGTTATCAGCTTGCAGCTCAATTTTATCCTGCTCAAAAAAAGAAAACTGAATATCCTATTCTCATTTGTCCAGCAACAGGTATAACTAAAAACTTTTATCACTCTTTCGCCTCATGGTTAAGCCAAGAAGGCTATGATGTATTGAGTTTTGACTTTCGTGGTATTGGCGAGTCCCTACATGGCGCTTTAAAACAAAGCACCGCAAGTATTACCGACTGGGGAACACTTGATATTCCTGCTGCAATTGATGCTTTATTAATAAAAACGAAAGCAGATCAAGTTATCCTTATTGGACATAGTGCTGGTGGACAACTACTAGGAGTTGTACCTAATTATAATAAAGTCGCAAAAGTAATAACGGTTGCTGGTTCAACTGGACATATTAAAGGCCTTAAAGGAAAAACCAAGGTTTTAGCACCAGTTATGTTTAATATTATCTTTCCTATCTCTAGTCTTGTTAAAGGTTATGGAGCAACTCAATTTATTGGTATGGGAGAAAACCTACCTAAAAAAGTTGCTCAACAATGGCGAGAGTTTTGTAGCCGTCCTGGATATGTGAAAAATGCCATAGGCAAGACGATTTTTCATGATTTTCATTCAGATATTCAATGTCCCATTACGGCTATTTGGGCCGATGATGATGAGATTGCAACTAAAAGTAATGTACAAGAATTATTAAGTTTATATCCAAACGCAAATAAAAAAATGATTGAACTTAGCCCAAAAGATTTCGGCTATAAAGCAATTGGTCATATGCTGCTATTTAAAAAATCACATCAAAAACTTTGGTCTATTTTAGAACAAGAAATTAATCATTAAACCCTGCTTTTATTTTCACCTCTAAGTCAGTAATCCGGCTTAGAGGTTTTTTTGTATTAAAAACGAGCAGCTTTTTACTTAAATGCGTCGATATACATTTAAAGTTCTGCTAAGGTAATTCATCTGAAGCTGTTGTCAAAACAGGTATATTTACTTGTTTAATGCAAACAGCTTCTTTTTTTCTGTTTTAGCTAAAGCCAAAGAAATTGTTCAAGGATAATTATGCTAGCACTAGAGCCTCAACATATTCATATGAATCAACATGCTGTTGATAAAACACATGCATTAAAGTGTCTAGTAGATATATTAGAAAAAGATGGGTTAGTTACGCCTGAATATATAACTGGACTCATCAATCGTGAACAACAAAGCGCAACTTATTTAGGCCAAGGCATTGCCATTCCCCACGGTACTCCTCAATCACGTGAATATATTTTAAAAACAGGTATTCGCTTAGCCCATTTTCCCGAAGGTGTGATCTGGGATGGAGAAAATAAAATTTATTTAGCTGTAGTGATTGCAGCAAAATCTGATGAACATTTGCAAGTTTTGCAAATTCTTACTCGTGCCTTAATGCATGACGTCAGCGAACAAGTAAAAAATGCTTCTAAACCTGAGCAGATTATTGAATTACTGCAAGCTCAGCCATTATCTTTAGCACTTCATGAAAATCTTATTCAAACCGAAATCGATGCACAAGATATCGAAGATTTACTTTGGGCAGCGTCTCAAACACTCAAAAAACATAATTTTGTAAAATGTGGTTTTCTAAGTTCACTTGATCCAGAACAAGCCATTCAACTGCAAGATCAAATCTGGTCCATTTCTAGCAATCATTTTGTTCAGCAACCAGCTATTAGCATTACTAAACCATCACAGGCTTTAGAACTAAATGGTAAAAAGCTGAACACCCTCGTTTGTATAGCAGCCAATGACCAACTCGATAATGAAAGATTTAATCGTTTAATTGATATTTTATTTAACCCTGAGCAAGTTGCCGAGCTAGATAAGACTCAAACTCCAAACGAAATTGCAAAAATTATTGGAGCTGACGTTGTTCCGGACTGGCCTCAACGCTCAGTTGTACTGGCAAATGCCCACGGCTTACATGCCCGACCAGCTACACACCTTGTCAATCTTACAAAAACTTTCCAAGGTGATATTCAAGTTGCTGTAGACGATGGTAGTTTTGTTTCTGCTAAAAGTTTAACTCGTCTTTTAGCCTTAGGTTGTAAGCGTGGCCAAACTCTACGTTTTATCGCAGAACCAGAAACCGATGCCGTAGATGCCTTAGATCAAGTTATTTTGGCAGTGCAGCAAGGCTTAGGTGAAGAAGTTGAAGCGCTACCTGTAACCAGTGAGACACCTGACCAGCTTCCTGCTCAAACTGCAATATCAAATGCTACGACCTTGGGTAACAATACGGGAATTGCAGCATCAAGTGGCTTAGCTTTTGGACCAGTACATGTGATTAAACCAAAGGTTTATCAATATGAACGTATGGGTTTAAGTGTAAAAGCTGAGAAAGAAAATTTAGATATTGCATTACATGCTGTAAAAAATAATATTCACCAAGTTATTGCCAAAGCTGATGCTTCTGAAATTAAACAAATCTTTCAAGCTCATTTAGAAATGCTTGATGATCCTGATCTGATTAATGGTGTATATCAAAAAATTAACCAAAATTTATCAGCACCAGCTGCTTGGCATGAGCATATTGAAGCTGCAGCTAAAGCACAGGAAGCTCTACCAGACCGTTTACTTGCTGAACGTGCAACAGACTTACGTGACATTGGTGACCGAGTCTTAACACAGTTATGTGGTGAAGTGGTTATTGAAGAGCCTAAAGAGCCATATATTCTAATCATGCACGATGTTGGACCAAGCGATGTCGCACGTCTTAACAAAGACCGCGTTGCAGGTATTTTAACTGCTATAGGCGGTGCAAGTGCGCATAGTGCAATTGTGGCACGTGCCTTAGGCATCCCTGCTATTGTTGGTGCTGGTGAACAAGTCTTAGAAATTGATCCAAAAAGTACTTTACTTATTAATGGTGACACAGGTACTTTCGTTTTAAATCCAGATGCAGCTCAAATCGAACAAGCTAAGCAAGAGCGTGAACAACAGCGTCAAATCCGTGAAGAAGCCGAACGTCATAGCCAAGAGCCAGCTATTACTTTAGATCAACATCAAATCGAAATTGCTGCCAATTTAGGTAAAGTTCAAGCAACAGCACAAGCTGTAGAATGTGGTGCAGAAGCGATTGGTCTGCTTAGAACCGAACTTGTTTTCATGTCTCATAGCAGTGCACCTAATGAAATTGTCCAAGAAGCTGACTACCGAGTGGTATTAGATGCACTTGCTGGCCGCCCACTTGTTGTACGAACATTAGACGTAGGTGGTGACAAACCCTTACCTTATCTACCAATTGCTGAGGAAGAAAATCCATTCCTAGGGTTAAGAGGAATTCGTTTAACCTTAAGACGTCCTGAGCTTTTAAGGCAGCAATTAACTGCTTTATTGAAAGCATCAGATAATCGCCCACTACGAATTATGTTCCCAATGATTGGACGTGTTGAAGAATGGCGCGCTGCAAAAGCGATTCTTGATGAAGTAAGAGCTCAACATCCATGTGATAATTTACAAGTTGGCATTATGATTGAAGTTCCGTCTGCTGCTCTACTTGCGCCAATTCTTGCACAAGAAGTCGACTTTTTCAGTATCGGAACAAATGACCTAACTCAATATACTTTAGCGATTGACCGAGGCCACCCAATACTCTCAGCTGAAGCAGATGGGTTACACCCAAGTATTCTGAACTTGATTGATCAAACTGTTAAAGCTGCCCACAAACACGGCAAATGGGTAGGAATCTGTGGTGAGCTTGCAGCAGACCCGAAAGCTGTACCTATTCTCATGGGATTAGGCGTAGATGAACTGAGTATGTCTCCAAATAGCATTCCTTTAGTAAAAGCTCAAATCCGTACACTAAGCTATAGCCATGCTCAAAAGCTTGCGCAACAAGCTTTACTATGCGATAGCGCCCCTGCTGTGCGCCAGCTATCTGAACAAGACTTATAAGATTGGGAATAGTAATGGCTAAAATTTTAACAGTTACTTTAAACCCTGCAATTGATGTAACCATCCAACTGAATGAGTTACTAGTAGGAGAAGTGAACCGACAAGAGTCGGTAGAAATTCATGCGGCTGGTAAAGGCCTTAATGTGGCTCAAGTATTGAAAGACTTAGGTCACGATGTAATCGTAAGTGGTTTTTTAGGTGAGCATAATCGACAAATTTTCGATACACATTTTGCACAAGCTCAATTTCAACCCGAGTTTATTTATATTGATGGCGAAACACGTCAAAATATAAAAATTGCTGAGCATTCTGGGCGGATGACCGATTTAAACGGCAAAGGTTTCTTTGTTTCTGAAACAGACAAACAAAGCCTATTTAATAAGATTGAAGCTCTCTTACCACAAGTCGAGGTCGTTGCAATAGCTGGTAGTCTCCCGCAAGGTTTTAGTATTGATGAGTTACAACATCTTATTCAACTGATCAAAAAAAATAATAAGAAAGTCGCACTAGATACCAGTGGTAAAGCGCTGGTTGCTGCAATTGAATGTCAACCTTGGATGATCAAACCGAATACAGATGAGTTGGTTGAAAGTTATCAACGCCCTGCAACAAGCTACGCTGAACAAAGAGAACTTTTTGATAGCTTAACCAATATTGAGCATGTGGTTATCTCAATGGGTGAAGATGGCGTAAATTGGTTACACGCCACTCACCCCTTACATGCTCAAGCACCAAAAGTTATTGTAAAAAGTACAGTAGGCGCTGGTGATTCACTCTTAGCCGGCATGATCCATGGACTTGTTAACCAACTGCCTCCTGAAGAAACCTTAAAAACTGCGACTGCCATTGCAAGCCATGCTGTAACACAAATTGGTTTTCGAATCCCTACTCCTAAGATTCTAGACCAACTAAAAGCACAAACTATTATCAATTCATTGAGTGAATCTGATGCAAACTGCTAAACATTTATTATTTGTCACTAATAGTCCGCAACAGCAAGTCAATGCTTTAATCTTGGCTCGTAAACTTGCTTTAGTCGCAACTCAACACGGCTATAAACACAGTGTCATTTCACTCGATGAGTTTGAATCAAGCGATCATTTTGATCATGTCATTATTATTGGACAACAACCTAAAAATCTAAATATTTTTGGGCAAAACGCTTTAACTTTAGTTTCTATTGAAGATATTAAAGATGATGCAGACAAAGCGCTTTTAACGGCACTTGAACACTCAAAACCAGCCAATGAGTGGGATCAAAAACCTAAGCAAGCTTCAAATACAGCAACTCATTTTGTTGCGATTACTGCTTGCCCAACTGGTGTTGCCCATACATTTATGGCAGCTGAAGCTTTACAGCAAGGCGCAGAGAGACTTGGATACCAAATTGATGTAGAAACTCAGGGTTCTGTGGGTGCAAAGAATATTTTATCTGCTGAATCGATTGCAGACGCCGATATTGTTATTCTTGCCACTGACATTGAAGTCAACACAGACCGTTTTGTAGGTAAACGTGTTTATCGATGCAGTACTGGCTTTGCCTTAAAACAAACTGATAAGGCCTTTGCCGAAGCAATTGCGAATGCACAAGTTTTAGAACAAGGTAAACAGCAAGCAACAACGGAAAATAAAGATAAAACTGAAAAAGTTGGTGTGTATAAACACTTATTAACTGGTGTTTCTTATATGCTGCCTATGGTTGTTGCAGGTGGTTTATTAATTGCTCTTTCTTTATGTTTTGGCCTGAATGCAGCTGAACAAGCTGGCAGCCTACCAGCCATATTAAAACAGATTGGTGCAGCAGCATTTACACTGATGGTACCCATGCTATCGGGTTATATCGCATATTCCATTGCAGACCGCCCTGGACTGGCGCCCGGTTTAATCGGGGGTTTATTAGCAGTACAACTACAAGCGGGCTTTTTAGGCGGTATTGTTTCTGGTTTCCTTGCAGGTTATATCGCGTTATTTATTGCTAAAAAAGTTAAGCTTCCAACTAGCTTAGAGTCTCTTAAACCTATTTTAATTATTCCATTATTAGGAACGTTATTTGTTGGACTCATTATGTTCTATGTGGTTGGTCAACCTGTAGCGCATATTTTTGAGTTAATGAAAGATTTCCTCAACAACATGGGCACGACAAATGCCGTATTAATGGGAATTATTCTGGCAAGTATGATGTGTATTGATTTAGGGGGACCAATCAACAAAGCAGCTTATGCTTTTACAGTTGGTTTACTTACAACCAATACCTATATGCCAATGGCTGCAACGATGGCAGGTGGAATGGTACCTGCTATAGGCATGGCAATTGCGACCTTCCTTGCTAGAAATAAATTTAGTACAGGTGAGAAAGATGCTGGTAAAGCTGCTTTCGTGCTTGGTTTATGTTTTATTTCAGAAGGTGCAATTCCATTCGCGGCAAAAGATCCAATGCGTGTTATTCCAACCTGTATTCTAGGTGGTGCAGTAACTGGTGCATTAGTTGCCTTATTTCACTGCGAACTTGTTACTCCACACGGCGGCGTATTTGTACTGCTGATTCCAAATGCAATCAATCATGCGTGGCTATACCTAGCAGCAATTGCAGCAGGAAGCATCGTAACAGGTGTAAGCTATGCCATCCTTAAAAAGAATCAAGAAGAAAAGCTAATAACAAATACATAATCTTAAAAAAAGGGAGAATACTGATTCTCCCTTTTTTTTATTAAATAATTTTATTGATTAATTTGAACCGCACGCGCCATAACTTGTTCAGGAAGATCTTGGGCTAATACCACTGCAAGAGTTGGTTTTTGGTTAGTCTCATCTTTTAAGTTTTGAGCTTCGAGAACTCTATTTACATATTTAAGTTATAATTTAAAAGAATCATTCTATTTAAGGTAAATTTTTAAAAATCAATAACATAAAAACAAATATTTAATAAAATTTATAGATTATTCATCAATCATGTTAAATGTATGGTAAATTTTTATCATTTTAAACCAAATCAAGCCATTGATTAAATTAAATATTTCTTTATTAAATGGATTGATTTTTTATCGTTATGACTTTATAGACAAAAAATTTTTATAGAAATGTCACGTTCAAAACAATTTTTTTTTTCTAGGATTCTCATGCAAACAGATATCGTTCATTTTACGAACAAGCGAGTAGCCAAGTTCAAATAAACGGTAAGAAAAAAGTTTTATCAGAATAGGAAAATTTATCGTTTGTCCTTGTTAATTCAAACAATATAAATTTTGCTCAAGACTTAAAGTCCTGATATAACTTGCTTAGTGAAACTATATTTTTCAACTATTAAGATTAGTTTCATAAAAATGCGATCCACCAAGGTATGGGGAAAAGTCAATGACAAAGAAGTATGCGCGTTTTTTACCTACAACAGAATCTTTCACTCTTGAAGATTTTCCATATTATTGGATTACTCAGGTCCATGCTCAATATGTTCAAAATATTGATAATGCCCTTAAAAAATATGGCCTCGATAATTCTCGTAGACGTATTATGCTTGCACTCAGTAGCAAACCTCATGCTAGCGTATCTGAGCTATCTGACATGATTATTTCAAAGATGTCCACGACAACTAAAATTGTTTATCGCTTAAAAGATGAAGGTTTAGTTGAAACATATTCTTGCCAAACAGATGGTCGAATTACACGTGTATATCTTACTGAACGTGGTATTGAAATGATCAGTAAAATTAATGATCTTACGAGTGTGGTACTTGAACAATCATTTGAAGGTATTACCCCTCTACAGTTAGAAAAAATGATGGAAAGCTTAAAAATGCTTTTAAAAAATCTATCGCGTTAGTTATTTTTTCATAATTTGCAAAATTTATTAGATTTAAAGCTCTCTCATGAGGGCTTTTTTTATACGTGATAATTATAATAAAGAACATGGATTTCATAAAGTAATCAATTAAACATTCTGCTTGTTGACTTGTTCTTTCAACTCCAGTAGAAACTCTTTTTTATTCTCTACATTGTAATGATAGGAAAAATGGCTAAAAGAAAATATAAAAGTGATAAGTTTCAGGTACGTCGTATTAATCGCCAATGGTGGGTACTTGAAAAGGACTTGGAAACTAACTGCTATGCTAAGCATGAACAAGTAGCTACAAAAACATTAGCTAATAATTATGCTGATGATTATATAGAGCAATACTATATGAATCTCTATATTCAACAACAGTTGAAAAAACCAGAAGCCGTATAAATAAAAAAGCCATTATGGCTTTTTTTTATTTATAATTTAACAAGTTAATAACAAGTGAGATAATAAAATTTTGGCATAAAAAAAACCTACATCTTGGGGAAAATGTAGGCTATAAAATGCACAAAAAGGAATTATATATCCTTTTTGACAAAAAGAATTCTACGATATCATAAGACCTTATTTTATATTACTTTTGTAAAGTTAATAGTGCTTATTGTATTAATGCTTAATAACTTAAACTGATTCTTTATATAAATTTTTTAAAAGAAAATATTCAAAGTAATTCATTTTTTTCTTATTTAAATATTTTATTTGATATAAATTTCTCAGTTAAGCCTTCTATTACAGCTATATAAACACCTGTTTTAACAAGTTTTTTACAAAAATAAGCATAATTTTTTAAAGTTAAAACTCTATTTTTTATAATTTTCGTAAAATTAAAAGTTAATAAATAACATATGCATACATGAGTAATAACAGTTCGAGTTTAGAAAAACATTTATTCAAGTCTAAAAAAACATCAAATATTCAGTTTTTATAGCTTTTGTGGGGACGACACAACTATTACAATACAGTTTATAAATAGTTTAACTCTTCAGCAGTTTTAGGCATGTTATGACTTCAATGTCGAACACTACCCAAAAGCACTTTATTGTTGAGCAGTTTCCTCTACCGACTTGGGTCAGTGATGAAAAGGGCTTAATTTTATACTGCAATACGGAGTGTACAAAGTACTGGCGCGATACTTCTCCTCCATTGTTTCAGCAATGGTTAGATTTCGTGTACCCTGCCGATTTAGAAGAAGTTAAAAATAAATGGTTAGATGCTATACGGCTCCAATCAAGAGTTGAGTTTAAATGCCGTCTTTTGCATAAGAGTCACCACTATCGATGGTGTAAACTTTCTATTCAATTGTCGAAATACCATGAATCTTCTCAGGAAAATGAATGGTTTGTTAGTTTCCTAGATATTGACCAAGATATTCAAGAACAACAAAGCTTACGCAAAGATATCGATATACAGAACCAAATGCTCGATATTAGTGTGGATTGTATTAAAGTTTTAAATACTGATGGTACAGTGTCTCATATGAATAAATCAGGATGCCTTGCTCTAGGTGTACCTGTAAATGAAAAAAAATTTGGCATGCGATGGTTAGACCTTTTACCATCTCATATTCGTAAGCGTGGAAGAGTTGCTTTAAAAAAAGCCTTAGAAGGTAAAGTAGCTCGATTCGCTGGCATGAGTTGTTTACCTCATCAAGATCCTGAATATTGGGATAACATGCTTACCCCAATCCAGCATACAAATGGCGAAATTATTCAAATATTGTGTGTTTCCCGGAATGTCACTCAACAATATCTTACTGAAAACCGATTAAGAGATATTAGTGAAAGAGATGAACTTACTGGATTATTTAATAGACGCTCATTTAAGCTTCAACTAAAACGTACTCTAGCCTACTCAAGGGAAACGCAAACAAGTGTAGGACTACTTTTAATTGATTTAGATCATTTCAAACACATTAATGACACCATAGGCCATAGTGCTGGTGATCACTTATTAAAAATTCTATCCAAACGTTTTAATCAATGTGTAGACCATGAACGATGTTCTGTCGCTAGATTAGGTGGCGATGAGTTTGCAGTTATTGTCAGCCATCTAAAAAATGAAAATGATGTGCGCGAGCTTGCTGAAGTATTGCTTCAGCAACTTAATCAACCTATTACGTATGCCGGGAATGTACTCAACGGCGGGATGAGCATTGGCTGTGCCATTTATCCTCAAGATGCTGTTGATCAATCAAGTTTATTAAGCTGTGCAGACATGGCACTGCATGACTTAAAAGCTCGAGGTCGTGGCGGTATACGTATGTATAACCCGAGTATGATGCAATTAACCGAGGCAATCGCGTCTCAACTTAACATTGCCCGGCAGCTTATTCGTCACCATACCATCCAACCTTATTATCAACCTAAAGTTGATTTAAAAACACATACTGTCGTGGGCTTTGAAGCATTACTCCGTTGGCACACGACGTCGGCTCAGACAGGTTTACCTTCTCAGATTGCTGAAGCTTTCAAAGATTACGATTTAGCAAGTAAAATTGGTGAAATCATGCAGCATCAAGTTTTGCATGATATGGCTAAATGGATAAAATTAGGTTTTCAGCCCCTTCCAGTATCTCTAAATGCTGCACCAGTTGAGTTTTTAAGAGATAATTATGCAGAACGGCTATTAAAAAAAATTAATCATCTTGAAATTCCTACACATTTAATTGAAGTAGAAGTTACTGAGCATATGCTTGGGGACCGTGGTTCGGAATATGTTATTCGCGCACTCAATAAACTAAAACAACATGGTGTACGCATTGCTTTAGATGATTTCGGAACAGGATTCTCTTCTCTAACACATATAAGAGATTACCCAATTGACTGTCTAAAAGTCGACTGTAGCTTTATACAAAAGATGCAAAATGACCCATCAATTTATGCAATTGTTCAAGCCATTGGCTTACTTGCTCCAAATCTCTCACTTGGTCTAATTGCAGAAGGCATTGAAACACCAGAACAAGAAGAATTACTTCTTCAATTTGGCTATAACATTGGACAAGGCTTTTTATTCGAACAAGCTATCGATGCCAATCAGGTTGTATCTATTCTCAAACAAGGTCAGGCTTACTTAGAAAGCCATTATTCAATGAGTTAATCTCTACCTTTAAAAAGTAGTCGCTCACTTTGCACACTAAAAACACACAATAGAAATCATAAAATTGGCGATAATATAACCATAACGATAACAAACTTAGGTTCTTCAACAATAAATATTGTCATAAGACAATAAGGAGCAATATATGAGTTATCACCATATTTTAGTTCCAGTCGATGGTTCTCCTACTTCACTTATTGCGGTTAACCATGCTGCAAGCCTTGCTAAAGCGTTTAACAGTAAAGTCACTTTAGTATATGCGCTTACTATTGATCCTTTTATTTCAGTTGAAATCATCGATAGTACAGAAATTGCGCAAGATTACTTTAATAAAGCGAGAGCTTCGATTCAGGGCATCTTAGATCAAGCTAAAGAACAATTTAATCAACACGGAATTTCTGTTGAAACAAAGATTGTTGAGGGTCAAACAATTCACACAGAAATTATTAAAGCAGCAACTGAGCTAAAAGCCGATTTATTAGTAATCGGTTCTCATGGGCGAAAAGGTTTTAAAAAGTTTTTCTTAGGAAGTGTAACGCAAGCACTCTTAGGAGAAATCCATGTACCAGTGTTGGTCGTAACTGAATAAATACATCTAAAGTTGTGTAAAAACCCAGCGATAGCGCTGGGTTTTTTGCGTAGATTACTTTCCATTATACGTAAATTTAATGAGAGAACCTGGATTCTCTAAATTATTTGTTACCGAACCATCATCTTTTTGCACATTACCAGCCGTATCTGTCAGTACATATAGAACATTACCCTCCGGACTTGCAATCACATCACGATAACGGTTATTGCTTTTAAACATCGGGACAGCATCATCTAAAGTCACACTATACGTCGGGTCTAGCTTAATACGGAAAATTACCCCACGTTTTAAAGATGGTACCAATAATGTATTTTCCCATCCTGGAATCGTTTTTTTGCCTCCCGTATATACATATGCCGATGACGGCGCAACTGTTGGCCAACAAACATAAGTCATATCACCACAAGTTGGATCATTGTAGTTATAGGTATCTTGAACGGTATACAACGTTTTCAAAGGGGCTACAAAGTTTTTACCAATCCATTCGGATTCTTTAGTCACCGGAACCCCTTCAGCTACTTTTATTCCGTTTTGTCCAAAATCCTTAACTTGTGATTTATTGGTTGCAGCCGAATAGTTAGCATAAGCATAACCACTATCATCTTTATAACCCGCTACATTTGGCCAACCATAGTTCCCACCTTTTAAAATGAGATTAATTTCATCATCAGAATTTGGTCCTTGCTCAGATTGTAAAAGCTTTCCGTTTGGAGCAAACGCTAAACCTTGTGGGTTACGGTGCCCTAAAGTGTAGATATGACTCACTACTCCGTTAAAGCTTGGGTTATCTTTGGGAATACTTCCGTCCAGATTTAAGCGTAATACTTTACCCATATATGTATGATAGTCTTTACTATTGAGCTCTTGCTGGGTTGGAGTGTGCTGTGCCTGATTTGGTAAGAACAAATAAGCTAACTGATTACGGCCTTGGTCACCAATTGTATAATAGATTTTTTGGTCTGGACCAATGACGAGACGACCAGACTGATGGTCTTTCGATGATGGCAAACCAGCAATCAAATCGACAGGTTTTTCAAATGTATCTGTTGTTTTGTTATAGGTATATCTACGGATAATCGTTTGGTTAGGTAGTTCTTTATCTGTAGATTTTGGATTTTTAAAAGTGCCCGAAATATAGATATAAGGGTTATGTTTAAAGTCAGGATGAAAAGCAAAACCTAATAAACCATTTTGACCATCAGCATCATTTACAATTTCAGGAACCTGAAAAACGGTTTTTGCGCTACCAGACTCAGGATTTACTCTCAAAATTTTACCAGTCGCACGCTCGGTTAACCAAATCTGATTGTCTGGTCCCCATAACAAAGCATGAGGTTTATTCAAGTTAGACAGAATAACTTTTTTATCAAAATTTTGTGTTTTTGCTTTAGCAAATTGTGCTGGGGTAAGAGGAATATCCGCAAATGCCGTATTAAAGGTAAATAGTTGTGCAGCACCTAAAAGAGTGATCTTCGCTAATAAATGTTTATTCATAATTCCACCTTATAAATTTTTTAAAGAGTTAACCCACACTAAAAACGTTTGATTTGTATGCGTTCTCTATATCTTTTGTATTATGATGAATAGCATATTTATTAAAATCCAAATTTCTGAAAGGCTCTGTTGTATAAAAGTAGCTATTCAAAACGAATGAATATCTTAGAAGTCGCCCTATGGTTTCCCCCTACCAATAATTCATTTATTTTTTAAAACGACTAATCAGCAGAAAATCTTTGTTAAAGTAATTGAAAAGTAAAAATTAATACTGAAACAAACAATTCAAACTATAAAAATATACATAACACAAAGCCAAAAGTTCCAAGCTAGGACTAAAGCATTAAAGCAGAAATCAGGTTTAGTTATGTGTGCAAATTTTAGACCCCTTAAGAAAGCTCATGCTCATCAATTAGGCTTATTTGAACCTACCTTTGACTACAACTCGGATGTCTATCCAAGCGATGACTGTCCAATGATCTTATCTCAACAAAATGAATGGGAATGGAGAAAAGTTAAATTTGGTATGCTACCTCCATATGCAAAAGAAATAACTTTTAAATACGCAACTTATAATGCGAGGACTGAAACGGTTGAACAAAAACGTTCCTTTAAGCATGCGTGGTCACACGATCAATTCGCACTTATACCTGTTGATGCTATTTATGAACCTAAATATATCAATGGTAAAGCTCATTGGTATGGCATATTCCGTCAAGATGGAAAGCCATTTACACTTGCAGCAATCTATGAAGAAACCATAATTGATGAGCAGAAAGTTAGAACAATGTCATTATTAACAATCAATGCAGATCGACATTCTTTTATGAAACAGTTCCATAAACCAGATGATGAAAAACGTTCAATTATTGTAATACCTGAAGATCTTAGAAATGATTGGTTAAATTGCAAGCATGATGAAGCCTCTGACTTTTTCCTAGATATGCCCTTAAATGAATTTACGTCTTTGCCCAAAGCTGAGATGAACAAATCATAAAATAGTTAGATGCCTGATAAGTGAAAGTAGCAAGCTTAAATGGCTCCGCCTAATAACTTATGTTATCCTTCGCACCTCTTTAAAACTTCAAATTTTCATTATCCATGACACTTACGCCACCTTAAGTTTATTTACCCGTCTCCTTTGTAAATAACTCATCACTGTCTAGTGATGTGGTGTAGTCGCTTGTGTGTTGGTATATCACATCACTAGCCTTTCTAAAATTTAAAATTCTAGGCTATTTCCATGTTAACGAATCTTCGAGAACAATGGTTCTCTAATGTCCGTGCAGATATTCTTTCTGGGCTTGTTGTTGGTCTGGCTTTAATTCCAGAGGCGATTGCCTTTTCAATTATTGCAGGTGTAGATCCCCAAATTGGTTTATATGCATCTTTTTGTATTGCGGTTATTATTTCTTTTGTAGGTGGCCGCCCTGCCATGATTTCGGCAGCAACAGGTGCTATGGCCTTAGTCATGACGACCCTAGTGAAAGAACATGGTCTTCAGTATTTATTCGCAGCTACTATTTTGACGGGTGTTATACAAATTATAGTGGGATATCTTAAGCTTGCTAAACTCATGCGCTTTGTCTCTAAATCGGTTGTAATTGGTTTTGTAAATGCTCTCGCCATACTCATTTTTATGGCTCAACTACCAGAGTTAATCAATGTAAGTTGGTACGTCTATCTATTAGTCGCTATTGGTTTAGCAATTATTTATCTATTTCCCTATGTACCAAAGCTTGGAAAATTTTTTCCATCTCCCCTTATATGTATTGTTATAGTCACATTACTTACCCTCTTTTTAGGCATTGATGTGCGAACAGTTGGCGATATGGGAGCACTACCAAATACTCTACCTATTTTTTTAATTCCAAATATTCCTCTTAATCTAGATACCCTTCTTATCATTCTTCCTTATTCATTAGCGTTAGCTGCAGTTGGCTTACTTGAGTCGATGATGACAGCCACAATTGTTGATGAAATGACGGATAGCCCGAGTAATAAATTTAAGGAATGTAAAGGTCAAGGTATTGCCAATATTGCCTCGGGTTTTATGGGTGGGATGGCGGGATGTGCAATGATTGGACAATCAATGATTAATGTTAAATCAGGTGGCCGTACACGCTTATCTACTTTATGTGCAGGAATATTCTTGCTGATTTTAGTCGTATTTTTAAGTGATTGGTTGAAAGTTATTCCTATGGCTGCACTTGTTGCTGTCATGATTATGGTATCAATCAGTACTTTTGAGTGGAATTCACTTACGCAATTTAAAACTCATCCTAAAAGTAGCAATATCGTCATGATTGCAACCGTTGTAGTAGTTGTAGCTACTCATAACCTAGCACTAGGCGTATTGACGGGTGTACTACTTTCCGCGCTTTTCTTAGCGAATAAACTTGAAAATGATGTACACGTGATAACCTCATTAGAAGGCAACTATCGTTTATATGATTTAAGAGGACAAATCTTTTTTAGTTCTTCAGATAAATTCATGCAAAGCTTTAACTTTAAAGAAGAAGTAAAAGAAGTCATTATTGATCTGACTCATTCACATATTTGGGATATCACTTCGGTTGCAATGCTTGATTCAGCAGTGGAAAAGTTTCAAAAGAATGGTATACAAGTTACTGTACGTGGTTTAAACGAAGCCAGTTCAGTCATGATTGACAAGTATGGTACACATGCAAAAATTTAAAAAAGGTCCTGCGGGACCTTTTCAATCATAGAGAATTATATTTTTAAGGAGATTTATATAATAAACGGTTTGGGCTACCAGATGGATTTTTCACCACATCACTAGTCGCTTGATTTAGCAGATTGGATGTTATCGTTTGAGGTGTAGCTGTAGGTGTACTTTGAAGAAGTTCAGCAACTACTCCAGCAACATGTGGAGTTGCCATGGAAGTGCCATTTAATACTTTAGTGGCCGTATTACTCCCAATCCAAGAAGAGTTAATTTGACTTCCGGGCGCAAAAATATCAACACAGCTTCCGTAGTTAGAATAGCTTGCTCGAGTATCAGTATTGTCAGTTGCAGCAACTGTAATTGCGTTACTTGTTCTCGCAGGAGAAGAAGTACATGCATCTGTATTTGAGTTACCAGCAGCTACAACCATTACATAGCCATTATTATATAAGTTTTCTACTGCACTATCTAAAGAAGAGCTTGCCGCCCCACCTAAGGACATGTTTACAACAGCTGGTTTACTTCCATTTTTCAAAATCCAATCTAAACCAGCAATAACATTACTCGAAGCACCGGAACCATCACATCCTAAAATCCGAACAGGAACAAGTTTTACATTCTTGGCAACACCATAAGTGGTACCGCCTACCGTTCCAGCAACATGTGTGCCGTGCCCATTACAATCAGTCGTACCATTACCATCAGATATTGCTGTATATCCACTTAATACGCGACCTGAAAATTCTTGATGAGTAGATAATATACCAGTATCAACAATATAAGCTGTTGTCCCGGTACCAGTTTGCGAATAAGAATATGTTGAATTTAATGGTAAAGCTTTCTGATCAATACGATCTAGTCCCCAATCAGGATTAGTTTGTGTCGTTGCATCAATATTCACTACAGTATCATTTTCTACAGAAAGAACTTGAGGGTTCTTTTTCATCGCTTCAATGAACGCTGTTCCTGCGGTATCAGGTAAATAAATTGCAAAACCTTTAAGAGCACTGTCGTAGCTTTGTAAAATTCTGCCACCATGCTGTTTTGCAATATTCTGTGCAAAATCTTTCGCAGGCCCAATATCCTTATTCAAAATGACAATATATTGATTTTTAATAATTCCTTTTGCTTGAGAAGAAACTATTGCAGAATTTAAAAGATTAGGTGCCGCATAAGCTAAATGAGTCGCAGCCATTGAAAGAAAAACAGCAGAAACCTTTCGAATCTTCATGTGTATCTCCATATATTATATTTCAGGTATTTTTATGATAAATAATAAATTTTTTATTTCAGGATTAAATCCAAGATGGAAATCTTAAAGATTTTTATCTGTTTTTAAACCTAAATCATATTTTCATAATTTTTTATTCCACACAATATGCTTCAACTTTTTCAATAAAAATTGTGATAGAAATCTAATTTAAATTTATATATTTTATTTTTTTATAGTGAGATGTATTTTATTATTTTGGAGAAATAAAATAAAAAAATATAATCATAATGAGCAATACTATAGTTGCTAGTGATAAGTAAGTTCCAACAGTATTAAAACTTTTCAAAAACTTCAAAATATCCATAACAATATGATAATTAATAAATTAGTAAAATTATTTCAAAATTTATCAATTCATGCAACTCCAAGTAATTTACAATTTTTTTAACTATAAGTCATACGTATAATAAATGTATAGATATTTTATTTACTCCAATTACCATTTAAACTATCTAGCTCTAATAATTTTATTTAAATAAATTAATTTTATGAAAAAATCTTTTAATAAAAAATACCCTCATATCTAAAATATGAGGGTATTAAAATAAACAACTTTACAGACGCAGTATATGCATAAGTAAATATACACCTTTAAAGATATATTTACAATGCTTCTTTAAAATTTTCATTTAATTCGACCTGATCCTTCCTACTAACTGCTGCTTTAGTAGGCTAAATATTTTTTAGCAAAGGATGATGCAAAATAAAAAAGTCCGTATCTTGGGAAGCTACGGACTATAAAACTCATCTAAGCAACAGCTAAACAGTTTGTCGATTAGAGAGAAAACACTATCCTTTTAATCTAATTGAGTTATTAATTTAGGTCAACTTGAAATCAAACATAGTGATAAAAAGCCACTTAAATGTGATCTATTCTACGTTTTTACTTACACATAACCAAAAATGAATATATTTATTTCAAATTTAATAAAACATATTATTTGATTCAGCATCTCTTAGCAAAAACAAACTATTGATTTAAATAGTAAAATATAATTAAACTATTCTTATAAAGTTCAGCGCCTACATCCATATCTATTTAAATATATATTTAAAATAGTGGTCTAAAATTAGACCTCTTGCGAAAGTCGTTATTGCAAGTTCATCCGATTTACCAGTGCAGCGATTAAGTTAATGCGTAAACCGAATCTTTTCCGTCTATTTCGATAGCGTTCACTTAATATTCTAAATGTTTTCAATTGACTATTAATATGTTCGATCACAACTCGTATTTTTCCAATCATTTTATTGTACTTTTTCTCAACATCAAATAAGGGTAAATTCTTCTTTTTCTTTATTGGCATCAATAATTTAAAGCCATCTTGCTCTAATCCGTAGTACCCTAAATCGGTCATAACATATTTACAATGTTTGAATTTTTTAACCGTTCTTCTTGCCAATTTAATGTCATGCTGACTGCCATTCGATATATCTAGCCCTATGATTTGTTTGCTGTTCGGATGATAGATCACTTGTGCTTTTAGCGTATGTTTCTTCTTTTTACCACTGTAGAACTTACTCTGATTTTTTTTTCGGACGTTCTATTGAACATTCTGTCGCATCAATAATGACCCAGTTAAACTGTTCGTCTGCTGTGGTAATGCTTCGTTTTGGCAGAGTAAACCGTCTTGATTTCATCAATGCATCTTCAACCTTTTTAATGGTTCGATTCACATTACTTTCAGCGATATGGTAATTTGCAGCCAACTCCAATTGAGTGCTGTAATTCCGTAAGTAATTGAGTGTTAATAATAATTGATCCTCTATAGCTAAAGTATGAGGACGCCCAGATTTCTTTTTAAGTGATTCTACTTCTTTTAAAACTTCGATCATTTCACTAAAAACTGGTCGAGGTACACCAACCAAGCGCTGGAATTCAGAATCTGAAAAACGATTTAATTTCTGATATCTCATGAAATTTAGATTGAGGTGGTTTTTACTTTCGCAAGAGGTCTATTGAATAATGATTAACTCCAGAAATAGTCTCGAAAGAAACTAACTCATGACCAGTACTACATCTGTGCTCAAAATAATTTTGGCTTTGCCACTGCACTTCACTTAGCTCCAAATCTCCACACAAAATCCTACAAGGTATATCAGTCCTCTCTTTCTGATAAATAGGGCTATATTTCAAAATATCCTCTTCTGATAAGTTTAATGCATGATTTAAATGAGTCTCCTTTATAGGAGATAAATCATAAATACCACTTAATAAAGCCAATTCTGATAATAAAGGATGGTTTAAACATACAGCTGCAAGATGTGCACCTGCTGAATGCCCCACTAATTGAACTTCATTCGTTTTCCAATTTTGTTTAGCAATAAAATCTAGAGCTTTCTGAATTTGCATAATCATTTCTGAAATATGACTTTGAGGAGCCAAGTCATATTCTAAAAGTACACACTGGGCTCCTTTTGCCAATATATACGGCACTATAAAAGCAAAATCCGATTTATCACACCACTGCCAATAGCCTCCATGAATAAAAATCACGGTTTTATTGGTGTGTTCACAAGGAAAAAAATCCATCGTTGATCGGTTCTGTGAACCGTACTTTATATCTTTTATATGGTGATAGGTCTGATAACTCAGCAAGCTTCTATACTGAAAGCTTGCTAGTATTTCCCCCTCATTTGCTACCGTTGTAGCATTATCGTATTTTCTCATATAGCGATCACTTCAACGTTTCTTCACCAGAATTGAGATTTAGCTTTACAGTTGAACGTTTTAAGTAGAAGCAAAATATCAGAACAAGAACTAAAGGCACGCCAAACTGTAAAGTGGATTTAAACTCATTGGTAAACCAGGTAGTTACTGTAATACTTAAAATCGCAATAAACCCAAACAACGAGATAAATCGACTAGCGGGAATTTTAAATTTTAGCTCGATGTTTTGCTGTGTCATGTGTTTTCTAAAAAACATATGTGTCACAAAGATACTGCCCCAAGTGAACAATGCACCAAACATCGATAGCGCAATCATAATTGGAAACGCAGAAACCGGATTAATCGTATAAACAATACTAGCAATACCAATCCCTACCGCAGATAGCAACAGCGCATTTACCGGCACACCATTACTACTGATTCGGCCAAAAACTTTTGGAGCATCACCTGCACGTGACAAACTAAACAACATACGGGTTGAAATATAAAGCATGCTATTCATCGCAGATAAGGCAGCTACAATTACAATAAAATTTAAAATACTATCTGCATATGGGATACCAACAATCTTCATGACCATAACAAAAGGACTAGTTGCATCTGCTCCAATCAGAACAGTCCACGGCACCAAAGTAACGATTAGAAATAAGGATAATAAGTAAAATAAAATGAGTCGTAGCGCTGTGCTTTTAAATGCCTTTTTTACTGCTTTTTCAGGGTCTTTAGCTTCACCAGCTGCGACAGCAATCATTTCTATACTTAAGTAACTAAATATAGAAATAATGACTCCGATCCATACTCCACTAAAGCCATTTGGAAAAAAGCCCCCATGACCTCTCAAATTAGTAACTACTTGATTCATTCCCTGATTACTCTGCGTCAATATACCAATAGATAAAAGAATAAATACGATAATGGCAAAAACTTTAATTGTGGAAAACCAGTACTCGACTAACCCGAAGGCTTTTACACTATAGGCATTTACAACAAGTAAGGTGAGTGAAAAAAATCCAATCCAGACCCAAGAGCCTACATTCGGAAACCAGAGCTTCATATAATCAGCAACGGCGGTAATTTCGGTACCTACAGCCAACACAATACAAGCCCAGTAACAATAGCGGACTAAGAAGCCAGCGAGTGGAGACATATAATGTTCTGCATATGCACCAAATGAGCCCGAAGTAGGATGCTGCACTGTCATTTCAGCCAAACAAGCCATAAGTGCAAATGCAATTAAACCACCAATGGCATAGCTAACTATCACGGCGGGACCTGCAAAACTAATTGCAAATTTGCTTCCCATAAATAAACCGGTTCCAATCGCTCCACCAATCGCAATCATCCCCATCTGTTTTGCAGATAACTTTTTATGCAGTCCAGCTTCTCTATTTTGTATTTCATCAAAACTACTCATAGGCCCTCCTAGCCATTTGTTTTATTTTGATTCCTTAAATCAGGTCACTTCACCGCGAACTAAATAACGCTTGTTTTTCCACTCACTATTCAGCATGGTTTCTTTTAAATGTTGTACTGCATTCCAGATATCTTCAAAGCCCAGATACAAAGGTGTAATACCGAATCTCAAGACAGCAGGTTCACGATAATCACCAATCACGCCACGTGCGATAAGCGCCTGAATGATTTCATAACCAAACTCATGGCGATAACTGACATGACTACCACGATATTTATGATCTAAAGGAGTAATTAACTCAAATCCAAATTCAGAACATTCTTGCTGTACCAGCTGAATGAATAAATCAGTTAATTTCAGCGATTTTTCACGGATTTTTTGCATATCAGCATGCAGGAAAATATCTACTCCGCACTCAATCAGACTCATAGAAATAATTGGCTGAGTCCCACATAGATAGCGACGAATACTATTCGCTGGTTCATAATGCTGGGCCATATCAAACGGCTTTTTATGACTCCACCAACCGGATAATGGTTGCCAAAACTGATCACGGTGTTTTTCATTGACCCATAACAATGCTGGAGAACCAGGTCCACCATTTAAATATTTATACGTACAACCAATCGCGAAATCACTATCAGCTTGATTAAGATGCATAGGCACAGCACCAACTGAGTGACATAAATCCCAAATAACCAGAGCATCTTGAGAGTGAATCTGTTTATTAATAGATGCCATATCGTAGAAATACCCAGTACGATAATTCACATGAGAAAGAACTACTACAGCAACATCTTTTTCTAGAACTCGAGCTAAGTCTTCTACTCCATCAATCAATTCAACTTGATAGCCCTTTTGAATTAAATCAATAAAACCTTCAATAATATAAATATCTGTTGGGAAAGCATCCTTTTCCGCCACAATTATTTTATGTTCTGGAAATTTTTCAGCCTGAATTTTTACCGCTGCTGATAAAACTTTAAATAAGTTCAATGTAGTTGAATCTGAAATAACAACTTCACCCTGTTCTGCACCAATCAATGTGGCTACCTTATCGCCCAGTCTAGTAGGTAGCCCCCACCAATCAGCCTTATTCCAACTATTGATCAGATCTTCTCCCCATTCTTGGGAAATAATATGCTGAGCGACAGACAAAGATTTCTTTGGTCTAGCGCCTAAAGAGTTACCATCTAAATAAATGACACCTTCTGGCAATGCAAATTCATCTTTAAATTTTTTGAGTTCGTCTTCCTGATCCCAATACAAACACTGTTCACGAGTAATCATTTGGTATTGCACCTATTTCAACATTTCCTTTGTATTTGAATTTTATCATGGTGATTCTTTCGATTTATTCGATAATATTTGATCAAAAACAGATAATTTCGTATAGAATTCTAATTAAAATTAAAAAACATGGATGGAATTCGAAAATGAATGTAGATGCAATTGATTTAAAAATTTTGAAGTATTTACAAGATAATGCCCGCTTAAGCAATCAAGAACTTGCTGATCTCGTTAATCTTTCAGCCTCTGCTTGTCACAGACGTGTCAAGATTTTAGAAACCAACGGAATTATTGAAAAATATCAAGCGAAAGTTAATTATGAAAAATTAGGTATAAAAATTGAGGCCATAGTTGAAATTAAACTTGCTCAACTCACTGAAAATGATCACCAGTTTTTTTTAAGCCAGATCAAGAATTTTGATGAAGTGATTAATGCTTATATCATTACAGGCGAATCTAATTATGTTCTGCATGTCGCCACTAAAGATCTAAATTCTTTTTCTCATTTTGTTATTAATACACTCAACAAAATTAAAGGAGTGGTAAGCATTAATTCTAAGATTATCTTACAGAAAATTATACAAAAGCCACTGTAGACTATATGGTTAAATTAAAAATTATATTTAAAGAGCTTTTACTATGATCGAAACCGAACGTTTAATCTTAAGACAATGGAAGGAAACTGATGCTGCCCCCTTTATCGAAATGGGATTAGATAAAGATGTTATGCGTTTTTTTCCAAAGCTTTTATCTGCTACTGAAAGTATAAATTTAATTCAAAGAGCATCGGCCCTTATTGATGAAAAAGGTTGGGGATTTTGGGCTTTAGAATTAAAAGAAAACCATGAATTTATCGGTTTTATTGGCCTACATGACCAACCAGAACAATTTGATTTTTCTCCATGCATTGAAATTGGCTGGAGGCTTGCTACAAAACACTGGAAAAAAGGTTATGCCACAGAAGGAGCAAAAGCAGCATTGGACTATGCCTTCAATGTGCTTAATAAAGATAAAGTGGTTTCTTTTACAGCAACAGTGAATAAGCCTTCTCAAGCTGTAATGGAAAGACTAGGAATGCGTAAAGTTAAACACTTCAATCATCCCAAGCTTCCAGATGGACACGCCCTTCAAGAACATGTTCTTTATGAAATAAATAATCCTAATTTTGAGTTATAAAGGAATAAAATATGGATATATTTCAACTGCTCCAATGAATATAAAATAAAGGTTATTCATCGAAGTCATAACCTACCGAAGTGGAATGCTCCCAATATTCATTAATTTTATCTGCAATAGCTTCCTTATCCATTGTAGTTAAAACATAGAAAAGTTTTGCCTCTTTGTTTTTTCTCAAAATTAATAAATTGTAATAGTCATATTCGGGGCCATTTAGCCCCAATGATGGCTGTTCTTCACAATGCTTCTCAGCCTTGTAATGCCATTCAAGCTTATAAGTATCAATACCATTAGCAGCATTGATCACTATGCCATCATTGGCTCCGCCAATAAATCCAATTTTCATTGCCTGCTCTAAATTGTTATTCGGATAATTTTTAATATAACTTTAAACAAGTACTGTTCAATTTATAAAATGTTTGCCAATACGTATCCTATGTAAATCAAAATAACGAATTCATTATTTCATGGCACGTAAATATTCATAAGCCTCTTTTTCATTACTCTCCAGATGAACTCTTGCTTCTGTCTCATCATTTAAAGTTTCATTTATTATTTTGGTACCTTCATAAGAAATTTGATGACCTATTTGGAAATCTGCTCCTAATGCATCAATCACAATGAATTGTCCAGCAACATTTGAAGCTATAAAAAAACTATTATTACGATAGCCATATCTAATTGTATATAAGCCCACTTTTATTCCAACTTTTAATAATATTTAAATAATGATAATTCCATAGAGTTCATAGAAAAGCAAAAATACTTATCAAAAAATCACCCCCTAATAAATACAACTCTATATTTTTAATAAATTTTTATTAATCCTCAGCCCTATTCCTTTTATATAAATATTTTTCAAAAAAATTTGTTTCAGCGATCTTATTGAGTAGTCTAAGTCTAAGAACTCTCTTGTTATCTCTCTGTTTATCTAGTACAGACTATTTAAATTATAAAATGATGAAATAACCATAAATCAGTCCGTTTTTATCGTCTTTAATGATTATAATCTTAAATTACTTTACTTCCGTGTCTGTTTCAATTGGAGCTCTCAAAACATGCATAAAATAGTGCTTTTCGATATGGACGGAACTTTATTAGATTTGGCTTTTGATGATTTTATCTGGAACGAATGCTTACCTGAACGACATTCTCAGACGCATCAAATCTCTTTAACACAAAGCCATGAAATATTAAACCAGTTTTATCGTAGCAATAAACATACTCTTTCCTGGTATTCTTCACAGTATTGGACAAAAACGACAGGAGTAGATGTTTTAAATCTTCAAAAAGAATTTCAACACAAAATTAAAATACGATCAGGATGTATGGAGTTACTTAATACTCTGAAAGAACAAGGCTATCAATGCTGGTTAGTGACCAACGCAGACTGTGCAAGCTTACAGTTAAAACTTGATAACATCCATATTCAAGATTTTTTTGATGTGATTGTATCTAGTGAACAAATTGGTTATGCGAAGGAAGACCTTAAGTTTTGGCAAGAATTACAAGGCTTGCATTATTTTGAACCCCAAAACACTATTTTTTTAGACGATACTATTCAAGTTTTAAAAACTGCAGAAAAATTTGGTATAAGACACTTGTTTACTATCTTACAGCCCTCAACTCTTAAGAGTAAAAGACAGCTACAAGATTTAGAGTATAAAGCACTAGATCAGCTTACAGAGCTACTGTCTATTTTGAATCAAACTGATAGAAAGGATAATGATGTCAAAATTGCGTGAAAACGATGCTGTAGAAACCATGCGTGTCGACAAATGGTTATGGGCAGCACGTTTTTTTAAAACCCGTTCTATTGCTAAAGCTGCAATTGAAGGGGGAAAAGTGCATCACAATAATGAACGTGTAAAAGTTTCTAAAGAAATTCGTGTTGGAATGGAACTTGTTGTTCAACAAGGTTTTGATAAAAAGACAGTTGTTGTTAAAGCACTTTCCAATACCAGAGGACCGGCTCCTATTGCACAACAGCTTTATGAAGAAACCGAAGTAAGTATTGCAAGACGGGAGTTGATTGCTTCGCAACGAAAATTGCATAATCTAGCTCGACCTGACCATAGACCAAGCAAGAAAGATCGGCGACAAATCAATCGGTTTAAACAGGAGAACGATCAACATTATGAAGACCACTGGTCATATAATGATGAATAAAAACGTCGAGTTGTGTCGCACTCACATATACAATATATAGAAGCTAGAGAAAAAATCTGTCACTATTAGCCCTGTGAAACAAGTTGAGATTCAATGCATCCACTTGGGTTAAACGTGATGAACATAGAGTATTGAGGTTTTTGAGATGGATGAGAATAAAAGCAAAGCATTACAAGCCGCTTTGAGCCAAATTGAGAAACAATTTGGTAAAAATACGGTTATGCGTCTCGGTGACAACACTGTTCAAGCAGTTGAAGCCGTATCTACAGGTTCTTTAACTTTAGACATCGCATTGGGGATTGGTGGTTTACCAAAAGGCCGTATTATTGAAATTTATGGTCCTGAATCTTCTGGTAAAACCACAATGACATTACAAGCAATTGCTCAATGTCAAAAGTCTGGTGGTACATGTGCCTTCATCGATGCAGAGCATGCCCTAGATCCTCAATATGCACGTAAGCTTGGTGTAGATATTGACAACCTACTCGTTTCACAACCTGATAATGGTGAGCAAGCGCTTGAAATCGCTGATATGCTTGTTCGCTCAGGTGCAATTGATTTAATCGTTGTGGACTCAGTAGCTGCTCTTACACCTAAAGCAGAGATTGAAGGCGAAATGGGTGATTCTCATATGGGTCTACAAGCACGTCTTATGAGCCAAGCACTTCGTAAAATTACTGGTAACGCTAAACGTTCAAACTGTATGGTTATCTTTATTAACCAAATCCGTATGAAGATTGGTGTTATGTTTGGTAGCCCAGAAACCACGACTGGTGGTAACGCTCTTAAGTTCTATGCTTCAGTTCGTCTAGATATTCGTCGTATTGGTCAGGTAAAAGAAGGCGATGAAATTGTTGGTTCAGAAACTAAAGTTAAAGTCGTTAAGAATAAAATGGCTCCTCCTTTTAGAGAAGCTATTTTCCAAATTCTATACGGTAAAGGTACTAACCAATTAGGTGAACTTGTAGATTTGGCAGTACAGCAAGATATCGTTCAGAAAGCTGGTGCATGGTATTCATATCAAGGCAATAAAATTGGCCAAGGTAAGAATAATGTGATCCGCTATTTTGAAGAAAATAAACATATTGCTGAAGAGATTGAACGCAATATCCGTGAGCAATTGTTGACTACAGGTACAAATGGTGCAGTGCAAATTGAAGATGATGAAGAAGAACCAGATCTTTTATTAGAATCTTAATTACACCTAAGTCATAAAAACGCCCTTCGGGGCGTTTTTTACAAGGAAATATATATGTTCAAAAGAAACAATGAACAATCTCAACAGCGTCCACCACTCACTGGCCAGCGTTTACGCTCATATGCTTTTGCATTACTTACTCGACGAGACTACTCTAAAGCAGAACTCATTGAGAAATTAGCCCGTTATGCACAAAATATAGAAGAAGTGAACCAACTCGTTGAAGAGTTATCTGAACAAAATTACCAAAGTGATCAGCGTGTTGCTGAGCAAATGCTTGCAAGTCAGATTCGTAAAGGTAAAGGACCGAAACGCATTCAACAAGCTTTAAAAACTAAACAGATCGAAAATGATTTAATTGCCGACGAAATTCACGAAATTGATTGGGTAGAACAAGCTTATCAACTTAAAGTTAAGAAGTTTGGAGAAGAGATAGAGAAAGACCCAAAACTTAAAGCAAAGCAGATTAGATTTCTACAATATAGAGGATTTGATTTATATGTGATTTTAAAAGCGATCCAAAGAAAATTGGATTAAAGGAATGGTGGCAACCCCACTAGCAAAACTTCGGCACATCATAGATCTGCTACCGTTGCTACCTTCCGGTCCTGGCGGGGTTCACAGAGTACAATTGCGAAGCCACCAGCGGGGCTACCATTGCAAAACAAAGTATAGAGATTTTTAAAAGAGTTGCAACCCTTCTCTGGCTTTTTCAGCAAGTTTTTGTTTCGATTGATTAATTCATCAGCAAAAATAGCTTAAAACCCCAAAAATGTAGTTTTCTGAACTTATGCTCTTTTCTTATTTTGCATAAAATATGCTTGAAGATTGTAAACTATCCTTGCATTTAAACTGTTAACTGCTTTAATTGCATTGATCAATGAAAAACCTTAGATATTTAGAGAATTGTTTTTTATATTCCTGTGTCAAGGTGGCTTTTATATAAAATTATGGATTTATACACATGCAAATGAAGAAGCATTCTTTATTATTTATTGCCTTAATGAGTACCACTTCTCTATACGCGAACATTCCTATTGAATCTCGTGGTTTAAGTCAAAATGATGGCAGTGCATCTAATACTTCTTCAAGCAATATTTCAGTTCCTACAAACTTAAACTGGGAACTTATGCAAAAAAATCAACAACTAGAAAATGATATCCGCACTTTAAGAGGTCAGTTAGAAGAACAAGCGAATGATATTGATCAATTAAAAAAAGACCTTGCGAATAGATATACCGATTTAGATCAACGTTTAGAATTATTACATCAAAAAGTTGACCCTGATAGTGCTACACAAGAAGACGGTACAAATACCAATACTAATAGCGCCACACCTGCTAGTCCATCAGTATCTCAATCTCAGCCTGCAGATGGCAATAAAGTAGTTGCCGCCCCATCTCAAACGTCTGAACAACAATCTAATACACCAGTAACCAACACTCAACCAGCGACTACTGCTCAAAACCAATCTAATCCACTTGAATTAGAAAAAGCCGCTTATACAGTAGCTTTAGATGCTTATAAACAAGGTGGAGCAAAAAAAGCAATTGCTCCGATGCAAAACTTTATTAAAAACCATCCTAACAGTATTTATACAGGCAATGCTTATTTCTGGTTAGCCGAGTTTCATTTAGCTACAGACCCAGTGAACTACAATGAAGCAAAGAAAAACTACAATATTGTCGCTAGCCAATATCCAAACTCTAGCAAGGCACCTCGAGCACTCTATCAACTATATAGTATTGCCAAAGATGTCGATAAGAATACTGTATCAGCTAATCAATACAAAAATAAGTTACTTACTCAATATCCTAAATCTGAAGAAGCTAAATTCTTTAAAAAATAATTTAGGCATAAAAAAAGACACTGTTAAAACAGTGTCTTTTTTTATGCCTTATTGATTAGCGTACAATTCCACGCTCGGATTGCTCAAGAGAGTCAATTAATAATTGAGCTTCTGGAACAGAAGGCAAAATTTCACTTTTAATTTGCTCAACAGCTTGAACAGAGGTTAGACCAGATTTAAATATCAATTTATAAGCTTCTCTTAAGCCCTGAATTGTATTTTTAGACCAACCTTTTCTTCGCATACCTTCAATATTTATACCAAAGGCGTGCGCAGGATTACCAGAAGCCATAACATAGGCTGGTACATCTTTAAGAATCAGTGAGGCCCCACCAATCATGCTATAAGAGTCAATCTTACAGAATTGATGAATTCCAGAATTACCACCGACAATAACATGATCACCAATATGTACGTGTCCAGCAACACCAACATTATTAGCAAAGATATTGTGATCACCTACAATACAGTCATGTGCAATATGAGTATTTACCATCAATAGGTTATGACTACCTATCTTAGTCAATGAATTATCTTGCACAGTGCCTCTATGTAAGCTGCAATGTTCGCGAATTAAATTATTGTTACCAATTTCAAGCCAAGTTTCTTCACCTTTATATTTGAGGTCTTGACAAACTTCGCCAACACTTGCAAATTGAAAGATCTCATTATTTTGACCAATTCTGGTAAAACCACCTACTACCACATGAGAATGTAATTTAGTACCAGCACCAATAGTCACTTGAGGACCAATAACACAATAAGGTCCGATTTGAACATCTGAAGCAATCACTGCAGATGGATCAATAATGGCGGTAGAATGGATTAAATCGTGATTGCTCATGCCTGCTCTGTTTTTTGGTGTGAAATCATAATCTCAGCGGTTGCTGCTACAATGCCATCAACGCTAGCTGTACAATTGTATTTGTAAATACCGCGCTTCTGCATTACCAACTCGGATTTTAATACAAGTTGGTCGCCTGCAACTACTTGTTTTTTAAATCTAACTCTTTCTGCACCAGCAAACAGGAACAAAGAACCTGGTTTTGGCGTTTCATTGTTCATAATAAAACCTAGAACGCCTGAAACTTGAGCTAGTGCTTCAACAATTAGAACACCAGGCATAATTGGATATTCTGGGAAATGTCCTTGTAGAAACTCTTCATTGATAGAAACATTTTTATAACCAACAATACTATTGTCAGTAACTTCAATCACACGATCAACCAATAAGAATGGGTAACGATGCGGCAAATATTGACGAATCGTTTGAATCTGCATTGGTAATTCAGGGATGGCAAATTTAGGTGTAGTTGACTCGGTCATAATATTCTATTTACGCAAATTAAAAGTTGATTCAAGAGACTCTATTTGAGCTTGTATATGATCAAGTCGTTTAGTGATTTGGGTCAATGGCACATCTGCTAATTGTCTCAAGCGCACAATCGTCTTTTTCCACTGACTATTTTCGAACAATCCAATTCCTGAAGAATAAGTTCCAGCCTCAGAAATATTTTTTGTGACCATTGACATTCCAGTTAAAGTCACATTATCAGCAATTGAAAGGTGACCTGCTACCCCACATGCGCCTGCAAGAATACAGTTTTTGCCAATTTTTGTACTACCCGCAATGCCACAGGTAGCTGCAATAGCAGTATTTGAACCAATATGAACGTTATGTGCAATTTGCACAAGGTTATCAATAATTACACCATCTTCTAAAATTGTATTATCAAGAGCACCCCGATCAATACTACAATTTGATCCAATTCGAACGTCATTTCCAATTAGAACTGATCCTAACTGAGCAATACGGTGCCATTTACCTTGATAGGGAGCAAAACCAAAACCTTCGCTACCAATTACAGTATTTGAATGAACACGCACCCGATCACCCAATTTAGAACTACCGGTAATGGTGACATGAGAGTCAATAAAACAGTCTTTCCCAACTTCTACATCATCATCAAGTTTGGTATGTGATTGAATGATTGTGTTATCACCTACTACACAATTCTCACCAATGACTACATAGTGACCAATATAAGCAGCTTCTGAAATAACAGCAGAAGGATGAATTTGAGCAGTACTTTCTATACCTTTTGAAGTAAGCTTTTTATCAAATACATGAGTAAGGATTGCAAAAGCAAGATAAGGATTATCAACAATAATAAAATTATCTTTTTCAGGAAGATGTTCTTTTAAAGCAGCAGTAACAATGAAAGCCCCTGCACGACTTGCTTTAGCTTGTTCGAGATATTTATCACCATTTACGAAAGTAAGATGATTAACCTCTGCATTTTCTAAACTTGCTAGGTTCGAAAATTGAAGACTACCTTCACCAATTAGCTCACCTTTAACAAGGTGAGCTAATTCATCTAAACGAAATTGTTGCACTTTCATTAATTTATTTCATTGAATTAACCTTTTGTATCATTTTATCAGTTAAATCATACTTAGCGTCATAGGCAACAGTTGAATTTTTATTCAAAATAAAGTCAAGATTATTTTCTTTTCGTAATTGCTCAGCAGCTTGCTTAACTCTAGACTCAAAAGTTGTGTTCATACTTTGCAAGCTAGTTTGAACTCTAGACTGTAAGCCCTGTTGTGTTGAATTAAATTCATTTAACTTTGATTGATACTGAGATTGTAATTTTTTAATCTCATCTTCTTTCATTTTTTGACCTTGGGTCTGCGCTTGACGTTGAAGCCCTTCTAACTCTTTACCTAATTGCTCAAGTTTAGTTGTTGTTGGTTTCACAGACTGATTTAAGCTTGCGTTTTGTTGTTTCAAATAAGTACTGCTCTCAACAACTTTAGCAAGATCAATCACCCCATAACCCGCTGCATTAGCTGCTACCGAAGCCACCGTCAAGCCTAACCCTAACATTAATGTATTTAATTTTTTCATGTAAATTTCTTTCCTTATTTCGTTGTACAATAAGATCGTACTTAGAAAGTACGACCAATTTCAAACTGGATTTCTTTAGTTTCATCACCCGGTTTATCATTTAACGGGAATGCATAGCTAAGTGATAATGGTCCAATCATAGTAATCCAGGTTACACCCACACCCACGCTATAACGTAAGTTACCTAAATCAAAGCCATAATTATCTTCACAATACTTCTTCACGTCTGTAATTGTCTGGCCATTAATCCTCATACCTTTAGTGCCATACACAGTGTTATCGATATTACACTTGGTATCGAAGACCTGACCGCCTTCAGCAAAGAGTACAGGACGTACTTGACGCGTCCAATCACCTTTAAATGGCATAGGTAATGCTAATTCAGTACCAAATTGAACTAATGCATTACCACCCACATTTTCAGGTGAAGGATCATTCTGTTTTGTTTCTTGTAAATTTACACTGGCATATTTAGGTCCTAAAGTACTATTGTCATAGCCTCGAACAGAACCGTAACCACCCGCATAGAAGTTTTTATAGAATGGTAAATCGTTACCATAACCCAGCTTACCATAACCACGAAGCACAAAGCCTGATTTACCAATTGGTAAGAATGCTTGTGTATCATAAGTTAATTTTTGATAGTCAACATCACTACCTGGCAAACCAATTTCAAGACCTACTCGGTGAGACATACCTGATGTTGGGAAAATCGGTCTATTTAAAGTGTTATATGACCAACCCAAGTTTAAGTTATAAGTAAAGAACTCGCCTTCAAAAGCATTATCATATGGTTCTTCTGGGACCTTACATTCTCCCTTCACGGTATCATACTGTGACTCACCATTTATAGTTGGACAATATGAACCCTTACTTGTTGCTTTACCACCATTTGCTAATAAATAGTCACGCACATAGGTAGAAACATAAGGACCAGTAGTTACTTTAGTATTATCAATACCTAGAGATGCACTTAAGCTTTGGTTTTCATCAATTGGATAACCAAAGCTTAAACTACCACCAAAACTATCCGTTACGTAGTTGTTAACGTTATAGTTATCATTTAACTTAGTTTTACGATAATAAACATTATAACCACGACTTACCCCATCAATAGTAAAGTATGGGTCAGTAACACTTAGATTGTAATAGTCTTGAGTTTCTGAACGAGACAAATCAATTGCAACTCGGTTACCAGTACCCATAAAGTTAGTTTGGCTAAGTCCAGCTTGGAACGTAATACCACCATTTTGTGAATAACCTACAGCTAATGTGGTAGTACCTGAATGTTGTTCTTCAACATTTACGTTCAAATCGACTTGGTCAGGAGAGTTTGGAATACGAGCTGGCTTAATATCAACTGTTTTAAAGAAGCCTGTACGTTCTAAACGAACTTTAGACAAGTCAATTTTTTCATTACTTGCTAATGCACCTTCCATTTGACGCATTTCACGACGTAATACTTCATCGGAAGTTTTACTATTACCAGTAAAGTTAATACGACGCACTGTCACTTGCTGACCTGGGTTTACATAATAATTTAGGTCAACAACACCAGTTTCATTATTAATTTGCGGAACAATATTCACATCAGCAAAGTAATAACCTGCGTTACCATACTTTCGTAGAAGTAATTGCTTAACTGCATTTACCTTTTCTTGTGAATAGGTATCGCCATCTTTATAAATTTTTAGTGCTTGTAATTCTTCAGGCTTATAAAGCGCATCACCTAAGAATTTAGTTTGACCAAATTTAAATTGGTTACCTTCCTCAACAGCAACTTCAATAAAGATATGTTTTTTATCTTCACTAATATTAAGCTGGGAATTATTAATATTAAAATTAATATAACCCTTGTTAAGGTACATAGCACGCAATGCTTCAAGGCTTGCAGCCATTTTCTCACGCGCATAACGGTCATTACGTGTAACGATTGAAGCCCAACCACTTTCTTTAACAGCAAATGCCTGTTTGATTTCACTGTCTTTAAAAACAGTATTACCAATTACATTGATATCAAAAACTTTTGCTGGCGTTCCTTCGTTAAAATTAAGTTTTAATTCAACGCGGTTATTTGGTCGCGCAACGGTATCAACAGTAACACTAGCATCATAACGACCTTGTTGGGTGTATTGCTGCTCTAGTTCTGTTTGAATGGTTTGCAAAGCAGATTTCTTGAAAACCTCACCTTCTGCAACACCCATTTTTTTAAGGCCTTGTTCTAATGCCTCTTTAGGAATAAGTTTATTACCCTTAAATTCAAGTTTTGAAATAATAGGACGTTCAATAACATTAAAGACCAAAGTATCGTTATCTTTTGATGCTTTAATATCATCAAAAAGACCCGTGGCATACAATGTTCGAATTGCTTCGGCGATCATCGGTTCATTAACGCGATCGCCACTGTTGATTGGCAACATGGTATAAACATTTGCAGGAGTAAGACGGACTAAGCCGTTTACGCGAATATCTCTAACAACGAAATCATCAGCTGCATATGCTTGTTGTACCGCTGCCATAGCGCTAACAAGTGCCAAAGGCATTAAAAAATGTGTGTGCCGCATGCCAGTTTTTTCCAGTAAGTTATAAATCCATATACGTTTACAAACGCATAAAGTCATTAAATAAAGCTAAAAGCATCATACTACCGAGCAGTACCATACCAATTTTTAGACCAAACATTTGTATTTGTTCAGAAACAGGTTTCCCTCGAATAGCTTCAATAATGTAATACACTAGATGACCACCATCTAACATTGGAATTGGTAATAAGTTTAAAATTCCAAGACTTACACTCATTAAAGCCATAAAAGAGATAAAAGTTTCCCATCCCATTTCTGCACTTTGTCCAGCAACTTTTGCAATGGTAATTGGGCCAGAAAGATTTTCTAATCCAATTAATCCTTTAACCATTTTCACTATTGAATTCAAAATCATGCTAGAGATTTGGCCAGTTTTATCAAGTGCCATTTCAAAAGCTTGTATTGGAGTATATTGAATTGTTTGCTTATATTCGTCAGGAATTGTAATTTTTCCAGCATCACTTTTTACACCAAGTACACCATTGACCTGTCCCATATTATCCCGCTTTCCTTGCGGCATAACTTGTAAATGCACTAATTGCGCATGGCGTAAAACATCAATATTAAGCAATTTTTCTGGAGAACGCTGTACGACTTCAACAACATCAAACCAATCTTTCATAGGCTGGCCATCAATCGCAACAATACGATCACCTACTTTCATTCCTTGACGAATAGCCGCACCATCTTCTGTTAAATCTGTTACCACAGCAGGAATTACAGGACGATAAGGCAAGAAGCCTAATATATCCAATGCAGATTCATTCTGGTTTTTTAAAAAATCTTTAATAGGTAAGACAAAATTTTTCTCTGTACCTGCACGATCAACATCGATATTTATAGTACCTGTCTCGCCTACACGATCAATTAAAGCAAAGTTTAGTTTTTCCCAAGTTGCAGTCTCTTTTCCATCAACAGCAATAATTTTGTCCCCCACATGCAATTGAGCCTCTGCAGCTGGAGAGTTTGGAATAATTTTACCAATTTTGGTATTTAATTGTTGTTGTGCTGGTAAAAACAAAACCCAAAAGAGAAGTACAGCAAAAATTAAGTTAATTAGTGGCCCTGCAGCAACAATAGCTATACGTTTCCATGGTTTTTGTCTATTAAAAGCATACGGTAGATCTTGTTCTGCGACATTACCTTCACGCTCGTCCAACATTTTGACGTAGCCACCTAAAGGTAAAGCAGAAAGCTGATACTTGATACCCGATTTTTTAGAGGTCCATTTCAATAAAGTTGGACCAAAACCAATTGAGTAAACTAAAACTTTAACCCCAAGTTTGCGTGCAACCCAGTAATGGCCAAACTCATGAATTGCAATTAAAGGACCAAGTAAAAGAGCTGCTGCTGCAATCATAAAAAGCGCATTCATTTCAGCCTCCAATACTTGATATATATTTCTGAGCTATAGATCGAGCCACTTTATCTTTATCTAAAATGCACTCAATGCTTTCAGCTGCGGCATTCTCTAACTCTTGCAAAGTATGCTCTACCACTTGTGGAATATGTGTAAATCCAATCCTTTCCTTTAAGAATGCTTCAACAGCAATTTCATTTGCCGCATTCAAAATGGTAGGTGCCAAACCTCCTGCACGCATTGCTTGTCTTGCTAAATTTAATGCAGGAAATTTTTGGGTATCGGGCGCCTGAAAATTAAGTTGAGAATACTCAAATAAATCTAAAGCAGGAACACTTGTTTGTAAACGCTCCGGCCATGCTAATGCATGTGCAATTGGCGTACACATATCAGGATTACCCATTTGTGCTAATGTTGAACCATCAACATACTGCACCATAGAGTGAATAATACTTTGTGGATGAACAACAACTGTAACAAAATGTTCAGATATTGAAAATAAATGACACGCTTCAATTAACTCCAACCCTTTATTCATGAGAGTAGCCGAGTCAACTGAAATTTTTTGCCCCATTGACCAATTTGGATGTTTACATGCTTGTTGGGGTGTTACATGTTCCAACTGTTCCAAAGAATGATTTAAGAATGGGCCACCAGATGCGGTTAGCAATATTTGAGATACGCCTAGTTGTGGTTGTCCAGTTCTCTCAACTTGTAAATAGTTATGAGGTAATGACTGAAAAATGGCATTATGCTCTGAATCCACTGGTAATAATAATGCCTGATGATCACGAGCAGCTTGCATCATGATTTCACCAGACATAACCAATGCTTCTTTATTTGCAAGCAATACTCGTTTACCAGCTTTAACAGCTGCCAAAGTAGGCAACAGTCCCGCTGCTCCGACAATTGCTGCCATAACAATATCAACATCTGTATGTGATGCGATCTCAACTAGACCATCTTGCCCAATTAAAATATCAATACCTTGTATATTTTGTTGAGCAAATAAGGTGGTTAGTTCAACTATTTTCTGTTCAGGAACAACGACCACTTTAGGGCGGAACTGTTTGCAGATTTCAACAAGTTCAGAAATTCGACTATGTGCCGAAACTGCAAAGACTGAATACTTATCTGGATGTTGGCTTAAAATTTTTAATGTACTTTGCCCAATAGAACCAGTTACACCCAATATGCAAACAGATTGTGTCATCTATAAATCTACACCAATAAGCTTTAATATATACATTCCCGTTGCAAAAATCGGGGCTGCTGCGAGTAAAGAATCAATACGATCCAACACACCACCATGACCTGGCAAAACACGGCCAGAATCTTTAATACCAGCACGGCGTTTAATCATCGACTCAAATAGATCACCTAATACTGAACCGAATACTGTGACTAAAGATAAGATCAGGAATAAAAGTTGTTGAACCCAAGTTAAGTTTAAATATTGATATTGCACTACAAGCATTACAATAATTGTAGTGAGAATACCACCATATAAACCTTCTACTGATTTATTAGGGCTTACCGTAGGTGCTAATTTTCTCTTACCGAATTTACGACCTACGAAGTAAGCTCCACTATCTGCACCCCATACAAGCAAGAACAAATACATCAACCACCATGGTGAGCTTTGCCATACTACAAAAATTGCAGTCACTGCTGCACAGATAAGAATTAAACCAATGACATAAAGGGTCGCGTTATACCACCCATCAAATTCAGGAAAGGACTTAACCCAATATACACTAACGAGCCAAGTTAAAATTGAAGCAGACCATAGCAGTAATGCAATGTCGTGAAAGAACAAGGCAACGCCCGAAACAAAAGCAACAAGTAGACCATAACCCCATGCTTTAGGTTTTACTACGGCGCCAGCTTCATGAGGCATCAACTTATACCATTCATACCCCGCAACCGCTGCTGCTACAATCATAAGTACCAACATTGGATAATGTGATTGCGTAGCAAACATACAGCTTAAAACAACTGCAACAAGTACCAATGCGGTAACAATCCGCTCTAACATTATAATTTCTCGATTTTCTCTTGCTGAATTTGTTCAGATGTTTTACCGAAACGACGTTCACGCCCTGAAAAAACATTCAGTGCATGATCGAATTCCTCGACTGTAAATTCCGGCCACAAAGTATCCGTAAAATACAGTTCCGCATAAGCTGCTTGCCATAACAAGAAGTTAGATATACGGAAATCTCCACCTGTACGGATCAACAAGTCCACAGCTGGCAGATCGTTTAGACTGACATATTTTTCGAACAAATCAACATTTATTTGATCAGCGTCAATTTCACCACGTGAAACTGCTTGGGCAACTTGTTTAGCTGCATTTGCAATATCCCACATACCACCATAGCTAATCGCAATGGTTAATGTCATGGTGTCATGATGTACTGTTTGTTGCTCTGCATCTTCCATTAAGGCAACTAAATGTGAAGGTAATCTAGAACGATCCCCTATAAAACGCAAAGCAATATTGAATTTCTTCATGCGAGGTATTTGCTCATGAATGGTTTCTTCAAGAAGCTTCATAAGCAGATCGACTTCATATTGTGGTCGATTCCAATTTTCACTCGAAAATGCAAAAACAGTTAAAGCACGGACACTAGTTTTTATACAATGTTCAACAATAGGATCAAGAATATTTTTACCTTCTCGATGCCCATCACCTTTTTGCATTTGATTTTTCTTTGCAAAGCGGTTGTTGCCATCCATAATGATGGCAACATGCTTAGGAAGATGATACTCTTCTGATTCGGTCATAAAATTAGACCTTCATCAATTCTGCTTCTTTCGCTGCAAGACGCTTATCTACTTCTGCAACATATTTATCAGTGATTTTTTGGATATCATCACCTGCACGACGCTCATCATCTTCAGAGATTTCTTTCTCTTTCAATAATGCTTTGATATCACCTAAAACATCACGACGAATGTTACGAATAGCAACTTTTGCATTTTCAGCTTCACTGCGTGCAACTTTCTGCATATCACGGCGTGTTTCTTCAGTTAAAGCTGGTAAAGGTACACGGATTGAATCAGCAGTAATTGGATTCAAACCTAAATCACTTTCACGAATTGCTTTATCAATTGCAGATACCATTGTACGTTCAAACGGTTGAACGATAAGCGTACGAGAATCTTCAACACCAACGTTCGCTACTTGGTTTAAAGGCACATCAGAACCATAGTAAGGAACCATTACCCCATTTAAAATTGATGGGTGTGCACGGCCGGTACGAACTTTAGCAAACCCTTGTTCCAAAGACTCAAGAGTTTTCATCATACGCTGTTCGCTGTCTTTTTTCAGATCGTTAATCATATGATCTTCCTTACTTATTTATTCAAGGATGTATATAACAAATTTAATTTAGCGCTAGTATAAAGAGCTTTGCGGCACACGTACATTATTTAGTAACGCGTGTACCCTCTTTTTCACCCATTACAACTGATAAAAGCGCACCAGATTTATTCATATCAAATACTTGCAATGGCACATTGTGATCACGGCATAAGCAAATTGCTGTTAAATCCATAACACCTAACTTCTCATCTAACACCTGATCAAATGTTAAATGATCGTATTTCACTGCATCTTCATATTTGCTTGGATCTTTATTATAAACACCGTCTACTTTGGTTGCTTTCAAAATTAAATTTGCTTCAATTTCAATACCACGTAGACATGCTGCTGTATCAGTTGTAAAGAATGGATTTCCAGTTCCCGCAACGAAAACACAGACCTCGCCTTGGCTTAAATGACGGATTGCATCACGACTTGAGTATGACTCTACAACAGTACCAATTGGTAGTGCAGACATAAGACGAGTTCTGATGTTACGACGCACCAATGCATCACGCATTGCCAAACCATTCATGACAGTCGCAAGCATACCCATTTGGTCACCTGTTACACGGCCAACCAAACCATCTTTTTGCAACTGGCTTCCACGATATAAGTTACCGCCACCAACAACGATACCTACTTGCACGCCCAAGCCTACCAAATGCGCAATAGAAAGTGACATCTGATCTAAAACTTGAGCATCAATACCCATATCTTTATTACCTGATAAAGCTTCACCAGATAATTTTAATAAAATTCGTGAATAACGGGGGCTGATTGTTTCCGCCATGATTTTGCTCCAAGACCTCTTAAACTGAATGCTTTTTGAATCGCGATTCGATTAGACCGATTTAATTTTAATTAACTTTGCAAATAAGTCGTATTCATCCGCATCGGTAATTTCGACTTCCAACATATCGCCTGGTTGAATCGTGCTCTTATCGATATCTTCTACAAAGACATTACCGTCAATTTCCGGAGCATCGGCATAAGAACGTGCAACAGCAACAGGATATTCATCTTCCAAACTATCGACTAATACAGTCATCGTTTGACCAATACGTTTTTGTAATTTGGCAGCAGATATTTGCTGCTGCACTTGCATAAAGCGCTCGTAACGCTCTTGCTTAATTTCTTCTGGCACATGATCTGGTAAATCATTTGCCGTAGCGCCTTCTACTGGTGAATAGGTAAAGCACCCTACACGATCAAGTTGAGCTTCAACCAACCAATCGAGCAAAATCTGGAAGTCTTCTTCAGTTTCGCCTGGAAAACCAACCACAAAAGTAGAACGGATTACAAGATCAGGGCATTTTTCACGCCATAATTTAATTTTTTCTAAAGTATTTTCACTATGCGCCGGACGTTTCATTAATTTAAGAACACGTGGGCTTGCATGTTGGAAAGGAATATCGAGGTATGGCAAGATTTTACCTTGAGCCATCAAATCGATTACTGCATCAACATGTGGATATGGATATACATAATGTAGACGGACCCAGATTCCAAGCTGACCAAGTGCTTCACACATGTCAAAGAATTTGGTTTTTACAGGTTGGCCATTCCAGAAGTCCAGCTTATATTTAGTATCTACACCATAAGCTGAAGTATCTTGTGAAATAACCAAAATTTCTTTCACACCTGCGCGTTTTAATGCGGCAGCTTCTTCTAATACGCTACCAACCGGACGTGATACTAAATCACCGCGCATGCTTGGGATGATACAGAAGGTACAACGATGGTTACAGCCTTCAGATATTTTCAAATAAGCATAATGTTTAGGTGTTAAACGAATACCTTGCTCAGGAACAAGATCAATAAACGGATTATGTTTAGGCGGTGCTGGCACATATTCATGTACAGCTTCCATAACGTCCTGGTAAGCTGCTGCACCAGTGACTTTTAAAACATTAGGGTGCATTTGACGAATTTTATCTTCGTCTTTACCCAAACAACCTGTAACAATAACTCGGCCATTTTCACTCATGGCTTCGCCAATTGCATCTAACGATTCTTGTACTGCAGATTCAATAAAACCACAGGTATTAACAACAACTAAATCAGCACCATCATAATCTGATGCAACTTGATAACCTTCAGTCTTTAACTGAGTTAAAATTCGTTCAGAATCTACCAATGCCTTAGGACAACCTAAAGAAACAAAACCGACTTTGGGGGTCTTCATGAATCTGCGCTCCACTTGAATGCGCGTATTGTATGTCTTTTCTCGTCTCAAGCATAGGTGGAAACCCCACTCTTTGTGTAATGCACCAAAATACAACCAATATTTGCACCAAAACTCAATATTGCACCAAGTTGGATCATGATATTATTGGTATATACGTCCATATTTTTGACCAAAAGATATTAAGAACGATTTTAGAGCGCTTTAACTACGCTTGAAACCTTAAAATAATCCATAAACAAAGTTGGCGTACATTTTGCATCATGCATGTTCTATAACGGTGAAAACCGATAACTAATGAAGATGCCATTGCGCCATTTTAAGACAGGAACGATTCGCTAATGGATCAACACACACCTATCGACTATCGCCTTTTGGTAGACAACTTAACTACTGCGATTTTACTAATCGATAGTAACTTTAATATTTTTTATTTAAATTCTGCTTGTGAAGCACTTTTTGACATTAGTTTGCTTCGCGCTTCTGGACAACCGGTTTTAAATTTACTTCATGCCCCTGATGATACTTTTAATACACATGAAGCGTTACTCAATACTCTAAAAACAGGACAGCCTTATACACGTCGTGAAGCTGTAATTAATGTCAACTTTAAAGACTTACATGTTGATTATACGGTTTCACAGTTAAATGCAGGCAAAAGCTACCACCCGCTCTTACTTATTGAACTAAATCCAATTGATCGGATGTTGAAAATTTCTAAAGAAGAAAACCTAATTCAACAACATCAGGTGGCTAGACAACTGGTTAGAGGTGTGGCTCATGAGATTAAAAATCCTCTGGCTGGTATCAGGGGTGCAACTCAGTTACTTGCTCGTAGTTTAAATGACGAGAGTTATGCTGAATTTACAGATGTCATTATTAATGAGGTAGACCGTCTCACCAATTTAGCAGACACTATGCTAGGTTCAAGACAACTGCCGAGTTATGAAAATGTAAATGTGCATGAACCTTTGGAACGTGTACGCTCTTTAATCGCAAATCAAACCAAGAAAAAAATCAAAATTACGCGTGACTATGATTTATCTTTACCGGATGTAAAAGCCGATCGAGATCAACTTATCCAAGTCATGCTCAATATTAGCGTTAATGCAATTCAAGCCATCACAGAAAATAAATCTTTTTTTATAGATCAAGAACCTGAATTAATTTTACGTACCCGAATTCAACGTCTAGTCACTATTAATGGTGTACTCAATCGCTCTGCGGTACGAGTCGATATTGAGGACAATGGGCCGGGTATTCCCGAAAGCATTTTAGAGTCTGTGTTTTATCCTTTGGTTACAGGACGAGCAAAAGGCACAGGCCTTGGCCTGAGTATTGCACAGAACATCATGCATCAACATAACGGAATGATTGAATGCCAATCAGTTCCTGGAAAAACAATGTTTAGCTTATATTTACCTTGGGAGTCAGACCGTGTCGCGAAATAAAATATGGGTTATTGATGACGATCGCGCCATGCGATGGGTACTTGAAAAGACCTTTAAAGAAGAAGGATTTGACGTCACCAATTTTGAAGAAGCTCAAACAGCACTCGAACGTTTACATCATGATGCACCGGATGTCATCTTAACTGACATCCGTATGCCAGGCATTGATGGGTTAACTTTCTTATCTAAAGTAAAAAACTCTCATCCTGATTTGCCTGTGATCATTATGACAGCGCATTCGGACTTAGAGTCTGCTGTATCTAGCTATCAAACTGGTGCATTTGAGTATTTACCAAAACCGTTTGATATTGATGAAGCTTTAGCTTTAGTCAATCGAGCAATTTTACATATCAATAAATTGCAGCAGCAAGAGGCTACAAAAACTGCTTCTCCGCTACAATCGACAGAAATTATTGGTGAATCTCCGGCTATGCAAGAGGTTTTCCGAGCAATTGGTCGCTTATCTCAGTCGCATATTACCGTTTTAATTAATGGTGAGTCAGGAACAGGTAAAGAATTAGTTGCACATGCTTTACATAAGCATTCACCACGCAGAGCCAAACCATTTATTGCTCTAAACATGGCAGCAATTCCGAAAGACTTAATTGAAACGGAATTATTTGGCCATGAAAAAGGTGCTTTTACTGGCGCTAATACTCAACACCAAGGTCGCTTTGAACAAGCCAATGGTGGCACTCTCTTCCTTGATGAAATTGGTGACATGCCATTTGAAACACAGACGCGATTACTACGTGTACTCGCAGATGGTGAGTTTTACCGCGTTGGCGGGCATATCCCTGTTAAAGTTGATGTTCGGATCGTAGCGGCAACACACCAAGATTTAGAAAAATTGGTAAATGAAGGTCGCTTCCGTGAAGACTTATACCACCGTCTAAATGTAATTCGCATTCATATTCCTAAGCTTGCACATCGAAGTGAAGATATTCCGATGTTAGCTCAACATTTCTTGGCTCGTGCTGGTAAAGAGTTAGGCGTAAGTCCAAAGATTTTACGTACCGAGACAACTGACTATATGCAGCAATTACCATGGCCCGGTAATGTTCGTCAGCTTGAAAATACCTGCCGCTGGTTAACCGTTATGATTACTGGCCGTGAGGTTTATCCAGAAGATTTACCTTCAGAACTTAAACAAGTTCCACTCCAAAAAAATAGTGAAGCTAGCCAACCTGCTCCATCTTTTGAGCGTATTTCTTTACATCATTGGGATGAGCTACTAAGTCAATGGGCAATTCAAAAACTCAAAAATGGCGAAATGAAGATTTTGGATATTGCTACACCAATGTTTGAGCGCACTTTAATTAATGCTGCACTACAGCAAACTCGTGGGCGCAAACGTCATGCAGCTGAGCTATTAGGTTGGGGCCGTAACACTCTAACCCGAAAGTTAAAAGAACTAGGTATGGATTCTGCTGATGACGATGATGAGGATGAACACAAAGTAACTTTGTCTGAAGCTTAATAATCATTCGTAAAAGAAAAAGCGACTAAATCTATTAGTCGCTTTTTCTTTATCTTGATTTACATTGAAAAGACATGGTTAAACTAAAATGTGAACATACAGTTACATCATTAAAAACCTTCAAAATATTTCACAAATACTTGTATTTTAAAATATTTATTCAAATTAAATTTTATATTGCTGTTTATCAAGCAACCTAAAAATATAGCGATGACCACCCTTAAAGATAGTTTTGTTATACTAGTTAAGCAGTATTAATTGTCGTTATTAAATTTTATGCATGATCCAGTCCTTGAGTCATATCCTCCTATATGTGACAAGCCTCAAACACGTCGCGGTGTAGAACGTCGTTTAGCACTATTGCTAAGCGCAACCGAACTGTTTTTGGAAAAAGGATATGATGCTGTCTCTTTAGATGACATCGTCAATCATGCTGGTGGTTCAAAAGCTTCTATTTATAAATACTTTGGTAATAAAGAAGGTTTATTTACTGCAATTTGCGATTACCGCCGTGAGATGTTCTTTAAAGATATTTGTATTGCATTTCAACCAGATCAGGCTTCTTTAAAAGAATACTTAATTCAAACTCTCATCCGTTTTTATAACCACATTATTCAACCTGAGCATATTGCTTTTTTACGTTTGGTTATTGAACAAACCCAGTGTAATGCAACTTTGAGCCAATATTTATACGAAAAATGTGCTCAAGACGTACAAAATACCATTGCTCAAGCACTACTTATTTCTCATCAAGCAGGTGAAATTACTTGTACCTCTCCCGATCACTCATCTCTCATGTATTTTGGAATTTTACGTGATATTGAGTGGCGTATGATTATGGGCATGCCACTACCAACCAATGAATATGAAGTAATTGATTATATTCATTATTGTGTAGAAATTTTCTTAAAAGGCCACCATAAAGTCTAATTCTTTTGCATTTTGAAATGCTTATAGTATAGTAGACTTCTTTTTTCCCACATCCACCCAGCCAACAACAGATAATTGTTGTATTTCAAAGACAATTATTATGGAGTAGCTACATGGCTTTAAGACATTTCCTGACTTTACGTGATCTATCTACATTAGAACTCCATCGCGTTTTACAGCGCGCAAGCGAACTAAAAAAAATGCAACAAAGCAATAAGGTGTATCAACCTTTTGTTGGTAAAGTATTGGGAATGATTTTTGAAAAATCGAGTACACGTACGCGTATTTCTTTTGAAGCCGGTATTAATCAATTTGGTGGTAGCGCTATCTTTTTATCACCTCGCGATACACAGCTAGGTCGCGGTGAACCTATCGAAGATTCAGCACGCGTTATTTCAAGTATGCTTGATATTGTGATGATTCGTACGTTTGGCCATGACATTGTTGAACGTTTTGCATCTTATTCAAAGGTTCCTGTGATTAATGGCCTAACTGATGACCACCACCCTTGTCAGCTACTCGCAGATTTACAAACTTACATTGAACATCGCGGTAGTATCGAAGGTAAAACCGTAGCGTGGATTGGTGATGGTAATAATATGTGTAACTCATATATTGAAGCTGCACATTTAATGGGTTTTAAATTAAAAATTGCTTCACCCAAAGGTTTTGAACCTAAACCTGAATTTTTAGCAGAATTTGGTCATTGCGTTGAGCTTTTTGATAATGCTGAAGATGCAGCTGTAAATGCTGACCTTATCGTTACAGATGTTTGGGCAAGCATGGGGCAAGAAGAAGAACAAAAATTACGTAAGAACGCATTTGCGGCTTTTCAGGTAAATGAAAAACTGATGAGTCTTGCACACCCAGATTGTTTATTTATGCATTGTTTACCAGCCCATCGCGGTGAAGAAATTTCAGAAACAATGCTTGATCATAAAAACTCTGTTGTATGGGATGAAGCTGAAAATCGTCTACATGCACAAAAAGCTTTAATGGAATTTTTATTGAATGAAAATTTGAAAAAAGCTTAATCTTGATATAAAAACAGCACCTTTAAGGTGCTGTTTTTTTTTATTTCTATAAAATACTTATTTTTCTAGTTTATTTTTTTAAAATTTTTCATGATGTTGCTGAATATATAAACAGACTATATTTCAACTACACTCTAGAATCGTGTATAACATTCTACACAATAAGCCAAGCCTACTCTTGTAGAGTGCGATTATGACAACCCTTGAAGAATCACTATCTCAAATCCCTGCATTTTCAATTATTCATGAACATTTGTTTAGTTCAGCACAACCTTCTATTGAACAGCTTAAACTTATTAAAGAGTATGGTTGTAGTACCGTTATCAATTTAGCTTTGACAAACTCACCAGATTGTATAGAAAACGAAGATCGGGTTTGTCTTGAGCATGGTTTAAATTACATTCATATTCCAATTGACTGGGAAACACCATCTTCTGACCAATGCTTATTGGTTTTAGATTTAATTGATCATTTGGTTCAAAATGAAATTGTTTGGTTACATTGTGCCAAAAATAAACGCGTAAGTTGTCTTATGTATGTCTACAGACAATTTTATATGAATATGGACATGCCTACTTCCCAAGATTTACTGCACGAAATTTGGGAGCCAAATGAAACTTGGACAGGTCTTATCCATAGTATTACCTTACAGCTACAAGGCCGTAAGGCTACTTTAGAACTCCAGCAGTCTTTGCAACAAGCTGATAATTTAGTCTAATTAGAGATTAATACCGTCGCTGTTGCTAAAATTCCTTCTTGGCGACCAGTAAACCCGAGTTTTTCGGTAGTGGTCGCTTTGATGCTAATTTGATTTAAATCCACATTCAAAACATCCGCAATGCTTTGTCGCATCTCTAAATTATGTTTCGCTAATTTAGGACGTTCGCAGGCTACAGTAATATCAGCATTATTTAAACGATAACCACGGTCTAAGATTAGTTGATAAACGTGTTTTAGTAGTACACGACTATCTGCACCCTTAAACTCTGGATCGGTATCTGGAAAATGCTGACCAATATCTCCAAGCGCTAGTGCACCTAATAAAGCGTCACATAGTGCATGTAACACGACATCACCATCAGAATGTGCTTTCAGGCCATGCGTATGCGGAATCTGAATGCCAGCTAAAGTTACGAAGTTACCCTCTTCAAAGGCATGCACATCCATTCCTTGACCAATACGAATTTGAGCAACCATATAAACTCTTTCCTTCTATTATAAAAGCTTAAGAAATCTTGTATTCAACCGTTGTGTTTCGCTATAGTACACTTAGCAAAGTAGACTGAAAGTATAAGCGATCATGCCGTCGAATACTGATATGAATCAATTGAAAAGATTAAGTTTTGTCGTGACATTGAGTTGTTTATGCTCATCGCTTGTTTTTGCAGAATCCATTGACTGCTCCAACTCAAAATCAGAGCTCAAAATCTGTTCAAAAAACTTTAGCGAAGCACGAAAGCAACTCAACAACAAATATCTTTCTGCATACTTAGTTACAGATGCCCCTTTACAGCTTCTACAAGATACTCAAACATTGTGGTTTAAACATACGCAACAATGTAAAACCAATTCATGTATTCAACAACAGTTTGACGTACGTGGTGATGATTTAAATTTTTATGCTTCACTTAAGCAAACCCTAACACAGCATTACCTTAAATTTGAAAATGGGCATATTGCAGCCCAACCTGTTCATTTACAAATTCATCAACTTGCTAAAGATAAAATCAAGATCGAAGGGTTAGCTTACCGTAATCCGAATAACCGAAAAGAAGCCCAAACTATTTCATTAATGGCTTATAGCTCTCCTGAGCAAAAAAGTGAAATTTTAGATAACGAGCATAATTGCAAATACAAATTTGATTTCCAAAAGGCCTTACTTGTTGTAAAGACTCAACAAAAAGGCTGTGAGCGATTTACTGGCGTTTATCGGCTATATGATTAATTGATATAAAGTAAAAAGCCAGTGCATCTACACTGGCTTTTCTTTTTAAGCTGGATATTTTTGCAGGATATCCTGACTCACCAAAACAGCTGTTGCTGCTGACAAAGTCCAACCTAAATGGCCATGCCCGGTATTATAAAAAACCCGTGATTGCTTAGACTGTTTCACTACAGGCAACATATTAGGCATCATTGGCCTTAAACCCGCCCAAGGCACAACATGCTCAGTTGAAATGTCAAAATTGCGGTTCACCCAATTAACCAAAGGCTGAATACGATCTGCACGAATGTCTCGATTGTAACCATTAAACTCAGCTGTACCTGCTATACGTAAACGGTCTTGTCCTAAACGAGAGGTTACAATTTTGGCACTCTCATCAAGCAAACTTACCCACGGCGCATTTTTAATGCTTTTCTCATCTTTCAATTGGACAGTAATCGAATAGCCTTTTACAGGATAAACATTTACACGCTCACCAATCATGTCAGCCAATTGATAACTTCCAACACCACCACAAACCACCAGAACATCACCTTCTAATTGAAAGCTATCTGTTGGGGAAAGATGCGGATGCTCAGCACTTGGCTGACAATTCAGTACGACTTTATCTATATGACACTTAATATCAGTAACTTCTAAGCCAAACTTATACTGCACCCCATATTGTTTAGTCTTTTCAGCTAAAGTGGTTGAATATTTATGAATATCTCCAGTTGCATCGCTTGGTGTGTAATAACCACCAAAGTACTCACCCGTTAAAGAAGGTTCGATTGACTTCATTTCTTCAGGTGAAACTGAGTAGCGCTCCAAAGTTCCTTTATTCAAGACATCATTAACTCGCTTAGCAATATCATAGTCATCCTTAGTATGATACATATGAAGAATACCGCGTTTCTCCAAATCAAATTGAAGCTGCTCTTTTTCAGCGACTTCAAATAAGCGCTTACGAGCAAGCAATGCTAAACGAACAGTTTCTATCGTATTAGCCTCATAATTTTTAATATGAGATAAAAACTCAACTAACCAGCTATATTTGTGCAAACTAAAAGAAGGATTAAGTAATAGAGGAGCATCTTTTTGCCTCATCCATTTAAAACCTTTTATAACGGTCGCTTTCTGGTTCCAGACTTCTGCATTACAAGCAGATAATTGCCCTCCATTTGCAAATGATGTTTCCATAGCTGGATAAAGATGGCGATCAATCACTGTGACTTGGTAACCTAATTGAGATAATTCATAGGCTGAAGTAACCCCTGTGATTCCTGCACCAATCACAATAACATGTGGCATAACAGACTCCTCTGAAATGCAAAAACATTTCATCAGTACAGCCCATCTGTCATTTGTACCTGAGAGTTTCGACCTAAATACTACCTTTTAGTATTTCGATCTTCCCCTTCGGTGAGTTTATGACTTATAAGTTTTTATTCTTCATGCTTATAAATCTTAAGCTGCTCTCCAGATTTTTTAATTATTACAGTCCTTTTGCCTGAGAGTTTCCGGGCCTGTTGCTCCTTCGGCGGGTTCTTAAGAACCTCTCTCCCGCAATAATTTTGTATTTATATAAGCAATGTATCTGCCACTTTTAAAAAAACGCATTCTTTTCTTGTAAACTTTTGTACAGCAATTCAATTAAATATAAAAGTATTTGATTTAATTAAAAAAAGGTGAATTATTTAAATTCACCTTTTGCCATTTATTAAAGCTTTCCTTCAAGCACTTGGTCTGAAACATGACCTTTCCACTGCTCTCTCAAGGTTGGTAAATAAAACTTCTCACCAATTGTGACCAACTCAGCATCAATGAGTGCATGAATTTCGTGCATAAAAATGTAATCTAAGGCAACTAAAGAGAGTTGATGATTTTTTTGCGCTACTTTTTTTCGCTTCACTTGAGCTTGTTTAATTAACTCATTTGCAAAATTTTTATCTTTGTATGTGGTGATTGCATTTAAACGAAGCTCAATAACACCCCAACCGGCCAACAATTTTTTGAAAATTTCAAAGTCTTTCGTCGTTGATTCCCAAGTTACATTTTCCAGATTATTATCTTCAGGCAAAACAGGTAACAGCAAATCACCAGTACTTGGAAAAATCTTTTTAAGATTTAACAGAAATTTAACAGGCTGATCACTCGGGTAATCATTAAACTGCACATGTTGTTCGGTATCTGTTAAATAAATCGAGAGCATTCAAAAATCCTTAGCTAAACAACTGTTTATTATGTGTTTAATTTCCATATCGCAAAATAAATAAAAATTAAAAACAATAGAAAAACAGGATAAGGTGGGCATTTTAACAATTATGGCAGCTTATTCAACTCTAAGTTGGTTTGATAAAGCTTAATTAAGAAATAATTACAATCTAGAAACTTGCAAATAAATCTCATACAACTTCAAAAATTTAAAAATGCTATCTTTTAAATATATTATTTTTTAATCTACTGTTAAATTTAATGTTATAATACATTGATTTACTCAATTTCATCTGGGCTTCCAAAGAAATGAATAGATCAAAATTAATTTTATTATTTTTAAGTATTAGTACTTTTTCTTCTTCGGTGTTTTCTGAAACGATTACTTCTCCAATTAAACAAGAATTTTATGACCAAGAATCTAATCGCCATAGAAGTATGCTTGAGGTAAGTAACACTTCAAGTCATAAGTTTAGTGAATCACAACACAATTCTTTTCACTCCGATTCTAATAAGCAAAGAGTAGATTTTTTTGAAATTGCCAAACAATATCAAGATGAGAAATCACAAAATACCTACTCGCATTTTGCTGACCCGACAGTGAACATGAGCGATCATGATCGAAGTCTCTACTATATTAGAAATCATGATGATATAAGCCTTAAAAGGGATATTCGTATTCAACAATATAGATCATTAAAACAGCAATACGATAAAGGAGTCATTTCCAATGATGAATACAAAGAGAAAGTTTATAAAATTTTAAAATAAGCTTTTATATTTTCTGAAGCCTTCTTTCTGATGGAAGGCTTCTATAATAGTTTTGATATAGATTGTTAAAAAAACTTTAAATAACAAAGATCCATAGTAAATAAGCAATAAAAATTAAACAGTTTTAACTGCTAAAAGACGCCAGACTATACAAATCTTCTCTACAAATAAAGGAGAGATCAATGAAGATCCGCGCTTCACGTACCTATTCAACTTATTCAAACCATTACTTTATTTCGAAAGAATATGAATGTAGCGTTATACCAGTAAAAGGAATGTGCTTTACTGATCTTGGTTTAACCGAAAATGGTGTGATTGAACCTGTAGAAATTAGTGAGGTCACTATAGACCCAGCCTCTAATTCTTATCATATTCTTTTAGCTAAAGACTCACATGAATATACAAAAGAAGAACTAAAAAGAAAGTTTGAAGAAATGAAAGTAAATGGCTGGGAATATATAGAAGATCTTCTGATGTAGCTTTTATTTTCAATCTATAAGTTAAAGTTCTAGATTTAAGGTGTAAACATAATAGCCATCAGTAGTTTAACTGTACATTCTGTGCATAATTATACGACTGATGGCTATATAGATCGCTTATTTACTATTTGGCGAAACCATTTTTTCAGGTTTAACGACCTCATCAAATTGTTCTGCTGTAACTAAACCAAGCTCAACAGCCACTTGTTTTAAAGTTTTATTCTCTTTATAAGCAGTTTTCGCCACTTTTGCAGAGTTTTCATAACCAATAACCGGATTCAATGCAGTAACTAACATGAGAGAGTTATGCAAGAAGTGATCAATTTTGTCGCGATTAGGCTCAATTCCTACTGCACAGTGGTCATTAAAACTATTACATGCATCACCAAGCAACTGAATAGATTGCAGTAAGTTATAAGCGATTACTGGCATAAATACATTAAGTTCGAAGTTACCCGAAGCACCAGCGACATTAATAGTCGTATCATTACCAAGCACTTGTGCAACCACCATAGTCATTGCTTCACTTTGGGTCGGGTTCACTTTACCCGGCATAATGCTTGAGCCTGGCTCATTTTCAGGAATGCGAATTTCACCAAAACCACAACGTGGTCCGCTTGCTAACCAACGAATATCGTTAGCAATTTTATTTAAACTTACTGCTAAAGTTTTTAATGCACCTGATGCAAAAACAGCAGCATCGCGTCCTGCAAGAGCTTCAAATTTATTAGGAGCAGTAACAAATGGCAAACCTGTTAAAGCTGCAAGCTGAGCTGCGGCTTTAACAGCATAGTCAGGATGAGCATTTAAACCAGTTCCTACCGCTGTACCACCCAATGGCAACTCATACAAACCACTTAAAGCTTGTTGTAAGCGTACTAAACCATGCTCAAGCTGAGAAACATAACCGCTAAATTCTTGGCCCAGTGTTAGTGGCGTCGCATCTTGTAAGTGGGTACGGCCAATTTTGACAATCTCTTGAAATTCATCTGACTTCTTCTGCAAAGTCGCTTTAAGCTGCTCTACAGCTGGAATCAGTAATTCATTAATTTGCAAACTTGCTGCAACATGAATAGCCGTTGGAAATGAGTCATTAGTAGATTGTGCACGGTTAACATGATCATTTGGATGTACTGGCTTTTGTGCTCCAAGCGCTTGGCCTAGCTTTTGATTGGCAATATTTGCAATCACTTCATTACAGTTCATGTTACTTTGGGTACCAGAACCTGTTTGCCAAACTACGAGTGGAAACTGTGAGTCCCATTTCCCTGCAATCACCTCTTCGGCAGCACCTACAATGTACTGACTCAAATCTTGTGGTAACTGGCCCAACTCTGCATTGGTTATTGCCGCAGCTTTTTTTACCAAGCCCATCGCTCGAATCATGGCACGGGGTAAACGCTCCTGCCCGATTTTGAAGTTCTGTAAGCTACGTTGGGTTTGTGCTCCCCATAGCGCTTCATTTGGAACTTCAATCTCACCCATAGTGTCATGTTCAATTCGTGTTTGCATAGAAACCTCGGTTATGTGGCTAAAGAACTCACGGGCTGAAGCAATTTTTGCTTTGGCTAGTTAATTTTAATATCGTACTCAAGCATTCCATTATTGTAAATAAGAATCATTATCCTATCTTCCATTTAATGTATTTTGATAGAATCTCCACTCATCTTCAATCATTTGCTTTAAAGTTCGTTTCGGATTCCATTGTAATAAAGTTTTTGCTTTTCCTATATTTGCACCCAATTGGGCCAACTCTTCATGCTTATAAATTGCCGATTGCGTCTGAATTTCGGCTTGGGTAACCTGCGAAATTTCATCTAATAATTGACGAATCGAGTGCACTTGATCATGAGCAATATTAAAAGCTTCACAGCAATGGGTTTGATCACGTAACCAATGTAAAGTTGAGCTTACGGCTTCGCATACATCTAATACATGTAGAAAACTACGCTCTACAGTATGGTCATCGGTCGAAACCTGATCTTGTAATTCAATTAAATCACGCTGCATCGCTGCAACTTGTAATGCAAGCGGTACAATATTTTTAGGGAGCTGTGCAACATATTCACCTAATACACCATGCTCAAAAGCACCTACAATATTTGATAGGCGTAGAATTGCAATTTTCCATTCATGATCAATTTTATGAGTATCTCTAATGATTTCTTCAATCATCTGTTGAGATTTAATATATGGATTAGGATAAGCATAGTTGAAGTCTTCCGTTTCGCTTAACTGCAAACCAGATTTTCCATAGACTGCCAAGCTAGATAAATGGATAAAATGACGAACACCAGTACGCTGCATTGCACGTAACAGGCTCATAATGCAACTGACATTGTCATTGTAATATTCGAGCGGTTTTAAATTAGACTCTTCAATAGATTTAAAACCAGCTGTGTGAATAACTGCATCGATTGAGTACTGTTCAAATACTTTGTTCAATGCAGGTGTATTACGTACATCAAGTTTAACAAACGGAACGTACATACCAGAGATGTATTCTAACCGCTCAAGCGTTTGCAAGGTCGAGTTAGCCAAATTATCGACAATAACCACTTCTTGGCCTTGAGCCAGCAGACTCAATGCAATGTGTGAACCGATAAAGCCTAAACCACCTGTCACTAAAATCATTGTATACTTACCTTTCTCTTAATGTATCTACGCCCATTTAGACGTATGACCATAGTGAATTCTCAATGAGTACATTACTACTAATAACCTCTGCTCCTACTTCGATCCATGCTTGGCATGCGCTAGGCCTTGCTCAGGCACTCAAAAGTAAAAATGAAGACTTTCGTGTATTCTTTTACCAAGATGGCGTTCAAGTTGCGAATGATTTTCAATGGGTTCCTGACGACCAGCGTAATTTAACGCATGAATGGCAAAAGCTCGCGATCCGACTTCCTGTCTGTGTCAGCGCAGCTCTTGCACGTGGGATTACCGATGCAGAAAATGCGAGTCGTCATCAACTTAGTCATCACAACCTAGCGAACAACTTTGAGTTGGTTGGACTAGGTGAACTTGCTGATGCAGTACAGTCAGCCTCTCGTCTTCTTCAATTCTAAGTTACTTTATTAACTTAGATTGTTGCTTTTAAAAGGTATATTGTGTGAAAACTGTACTCGTTATTTTGACCCAAGCCAATTTAACCAGCCTACAAGTCAATGAAAGCCTCGCCGCTACTATGGTTTTAGCAACCTTTGGCTCACCAGTCAAAGTATTATTAAAAGATGCGGCTCTTAGTCTTTTACAAAATGAACGTAACTTTGACCAATTGCAGCATGCATTTAAAATTGCTTCAAATATGGTAGATAGCTTTGAGTTTTATGACTTAAGCCCAATTCTTATTGAAGACAAAAATAAACAGCATCCTTTTGTTCAAAAAAGTGAGCAGGAACTAGAATTTGTTCAGCTAGATACTGAACTCATCCAATCTTTCGATCATGTCTTATATTGGTAGATAAAGGTGTAATTTTAATGACGCAATCAACTCTTTATCTTGTGCAAGCTTCTTATCACCATACTCCTCGCATTATTGAAGAACTTGCAAAACTGTTCCATAAAGATGATCAACTTATTTTTATGGGTGACTCAACTGCTCAACTTTCGGTAAATATTTGTCAGCAGTTTGGCTCAGTTTCTTGTTTATCTCATGAAAAAGATTTAATTGATGCAGAAACCTTAGCTCACGTTAAGGTATTGAACTATGACCAGTTTGCGGATCTGGTTTTACAATTTAATCGATGCATTTCTTTGAAATAATATAGTTAGGCTCATTTTTATGAATTTAGAATTAGATCAAGATGGTCATTTAGTCGACTATACGATTTGGAATCCAGAAGTAGCACAGGAACTCGCCAAATCTCTCGATCTTGAATTAACAGATTGGCATTTTGAAGTTTTAGCTGCGGTTCGCCAATTTTATCAGCAATTTGGGCATTCTCCTGCAACCCGCCCTCTGATTAAGTTTTTAATGAAAACCGTCAGTCCAGATATTAATAATGCTGTTTTACAGCAAAAATTTAATACCGGTTTAGTTGCTCGCCATCTCAGTCGTTTGGCAGGTATTCCTAAACCGGCAAATTGTTTATAAATTTTTATGCGAATTTTTTAGCGGCAGCGACACATAAAATTGTTACTGCCGTTACCATTAACATCGACCAACTTACATGTTCATGTAATAAAAGTGCGGCAATCGCGAGTCCCATTAAAGGTTGTAAAAGTTGTAGCTGGCTAATTGCAGCTATACCGCCTTGAGCAAGACCTTTGTACCAGAAAAAGAACCCGATGAGCATACTAAATAAAGATACGTAAACCAGTCCTGCTACCGCCGATGTAGATACATCTTGAAAGGAAACGGGCATATAAAAAAGAGTAGCGAGCAGCATAATCGGTAAAGCTAAAATAAGCGACCAACAAATCACTTGCCATCCACCTATTTTTTTCGAAAGCACTCCACCTTCTGCATAGCCAAATCCACACAAAATAATTGCAATAAGCATGTATAAATCGCCAATGCCAAAAGATGCTTCACCGGACAAAAAGAACATATAGGTAAAAACAACCAGACTGCCTAAAATTGCAAATATCCAAAAAAATAAATTTGGTTTTTCTCCACCTCTCACTACTGCAAATATGGCAGTAGCGAGCGGTAGAAGGCTAACAAAGACAATCGAGTGGGCTGCGTTCATATACTGTAGAGCAAGCGCAGTAAATAAGGGAAACCCAACTACAACGCCTAAAGCCACAATAGCCAGCGACCACCAGTCTTGTTTAGCAGGCTTTTTTTCCTTAAGTAAAAAGATAAGAATTAAGCCCAAGACTCCTGCAATGACAGCTCGTGCTGCTGTTAGAAAACCAGGCTCAAAACCTGTTACCGCAACACGGGTAGCGGGTAACGAGCCTGCAAAAATTGCAACGCCAATAAAACCATTTACCCAACCGTTCATAAACTTTTGCATATTATTCTCCGCAACTATACGAAGAATTTAAGCTGTGATATGGTGTCAAAACCAGATACAAAGCAGTACAATTTTAAAAAACTGTTATGTATAAATAAGCAGTACAGTAGAGATGATTAACGTGAACCAGACAAAAACAAAAATCGAACTTGTTATTTCACAGATTGAACAACAAATTAAGAATCGCTCTTTGACTCCGGGAACTCGACTCCCCTCTGTGCGCAAGCTGGCCAAAGATTTAGGTTTTTCAGTTTCTACGGTTGTCGAAGCTTACGAGCGATTAATTGCCCTAGGTAAAATTGAATCACGTAGTGGATCGGGCTTTTATGTCGTGGCACCACTTGCTCCTTTAGACTTAAGTGAATTAGGACCCAAACTAGATCGCTCAATAGATCCGTTATGGATTTCACGTCAGTCTTTAGAGGCAGAACCTGATGCGTTTAAGCCCGGTTGTGGTTGGTTACCTAATGACTGGATGCCACTTGAAAGTATCCGCAAAGCATTAAGATCTATTACACGAAGTGAAGATGATAGTTTAATGGGTTATTCTTCACCGTTAGGGCTGCCCGTATTAAGAGATTTACTGGCTAGGCGAGCACAAAATAAAGGTATAGAGGCAAATCTCAATCAAGTTGTTCTAACCGATTCAGGCACTCAAGCTATTGATCTGGTTTGTCGTTTTTTACTTAAACCAGATGATGTAGTTCTAATTGATGACCCATGTTACTTTAATTTTCATGCTCTACTTAAAGTTCATCAAGTTAAAGTTATTGGTATTCCATACACTCCAAATGGCCCAGACTTAGAGGCATTTAAAGAAGCGATTGAGAGCTATAACCCTCGGCTTTATATTACAAATTCAGGAATACATAACCCCACTGGCGCAACGCTTTCACTCTCGACAGCTCATCAATTACTGAAGTTGATTGATCAATCTAATTTAATTGTGATTGAAGACGATATATTCTCGGATTTTGAATATACTCCAGCTCCACGACTTGCAGCCCTAGACAACCTTTCACGCGTGATTTTTATTGGAAGTTTCTCTAAAACGCTCTCTGCCTCTATTCGCTGCGGCTACATTATTGCGAAACCAGAATGGATTGATCAGATTACCGATTTAAAAATTGCTACCAGTTTTTCTCACAATGGACTCTCAGCCAAGATTTTACACACAGCTTTAACCGATGGTTCATACCGTAAGCATTTAGATTTATTAAAAGTTCGTTTAGCTCAAGCCATGCAAGAAACAATCACGAAGCTCAAATCGATTGGGATAGAACCGTGGATTGAACCCAAGGCTGGAATTTTTGTGTGGTGTCGTCTACCAGAAGGTGTAGATGCAGCGAAGATTGCCCAGTTTTGTCTGAATCGGCAAGTGATTCTCGCCCCGGGTAATGCCTTTAGCCAAGCACAATCGGCAGGTCAATTTATCCGTTTTAATATTACTCAATCAAATCATGATTATATTTATAAGACCCTTGCAGAAGCACTTCTACAAGAGTCGTTAGAGAACCGAGTTTAAGCCTGTTTTTGCTTCTGTTCCATATAAGCAAAATAACCCGGCCCAGCCGAAACCTGAACTTGCTTTGCATGTAATGGCTCACGACATACTGAACAGACCATAACAGGTTCAAACTTATGTCCACATGTTTTGTGGCGATATTCCAAAGGCTTGCCTAAACCTTGATCCATCCATTTATCTGCCCAGTTCGCCATAGATAAGATAATCGGATAAAGTTCAAATCCTTTATCAGTGAGACGATATTCAAAACGCTCCTGACGGTCAAAATAAGGAGCTTTGACTAAAATTTCGTATTCAACCAACCGTTTTAAGCGATCAGAAAGGACATGACGAGTGACACCTAATGATTTTTGAAAATCATCAAAACGGCGAATTCCCATAAAAGCATTACGTAATATTAGCATCGTCCATCGATCACCAATCACTGATAGCATGCGGGCAACAGAACAAGGCTGATCACCGATGTCATCCCATTTCATCTTTATGCTTTCCTCAATATAGAACTGGCCTATTTGCCTTATTATTTATACCCTAAACCACTTAATATGTTATATGCAATATAGAGCTTAGAAATAAGTTTTTAGTATATTTATAAAGCTTATTTTTTTAAAATAACAGTCACTAAAAATAGATATAAAATATAATTAATCCATCCGTATGGATTAATTATATTCAGCTTATTTATAAGTTAATTTGAAATAAAGATTCCCTTTAGCACAGTTCCTGATGCTAGTTTTGTATTCGCAGGAATACGGACTAGACAATTGGCTTGCATAAGATTACTCAGCATATGGGACTGCTGCTTGGCCAAACTTTTTACCCTCAGTTGTCCTGCATCAAAATAAGCATACATTCGTAAAAAACGCTCACGTGCATCTTCTTTTAAATTATGCTCTAAAATTGCGGTAAACCATTCTGGTCCCTGTCTATTGCCCTGCAATGCATCAAGCAAAGATTTTCCGTAAATTTGCATTGCGACATATACCGCAGCTGGATTGCCCGGTAAGCCTAACAAATAGCAAGAATGTTGGGTTTGTGAATTATGGTATTCGGCAAAGAATAAGGGTTTACCCGGTTTCTGTTTAACTTTCCAAAAGATTTGTTCAAACCCAACTTCGAAAGCACAGGGCCGTACAAAGTCGTAGTCTCCTACCGACACTCCGCCAGTCGTTATAACAACATCATGGCTGTCTTTTAGTTTATTAAAGTAATGGCTGACCTGCTCTGCTTCATCTGCTACATGAATCAGCTCGATATCTAAACCATAATCTTCAAACCAAGCTTTTAGTAATGGGCCATTTGCATCAAAAATTTTACCTTCAGCTAGATCTTCTGCTGTTTCGGCAACTTCATCACCCGTGATCAAAACAGCGACTTTCGGTGTACGATAGACTTCAACGATTTGCACACCCGCCATACTTAAAGCAGCCAAACTTCCAATATTTAGAAACTGTCCTGCTTGAGCAAGCAACTGCCCTCTCTGGATTTCCTCTCCGGTAAAGCGGATATCGGCTTGAGGGCGTATATGTTCCGTTAAACAAATTTCTTGAACCGAAATGACCGATACAATTTCTTGCCGTGCTACATGCGTTGTCCCTTCAGGAATTTTGCCGCCTGTAAATATACGAATTGCCTGACCTTCACTCAGTATGTCGTGACTCTCGCTTCCAGCACGAATCTCACCTGTAACTTGGAACTTTTGTTTATTTAAATCTTCTGCATGGCTACAAAGTGCATAACCGTCTACTGCACTTTGAGAAAAGCTAGGTAGATTAATTTCAGAGTAAATCTCTTTCGCAAGATAACTACTTAGGCTATTTGTTAGAGTCTTTTGAATAGAGCTTAAGTTTTTAGGCTTATTAATAACTAAATCTAGCGCTTCATCTATACTGATTAATCCACGCTCAGCACCACAACCTGACATTATTCATAGCCTCCTGGATGTGGTAAATCACGGCAAACATCAAAAATATGGACTAATGCGGGTAAAATAGCGGCCATTGATTCGCTTGCGCCACCACGGCTTCCCGGTAATGTCACTACTAACGAACGATCAATAAACCCTGCTACTCCGCGTGACATAGCAGCATATGGCGTGCGTTTTTGTCCAAATGAGCGAGCAGCTTCCATTAAGCCATCTAATTTACGTTCTAAAAGAGGCTCTAGCGTATCAACTGTAATGTCACGCTTACCAATTCCTGTTCCACCCACGGTCATAATACAAGCATACGATTTGGTGAGTTCTAAAACCAATTCTTTGAGATCATCTGCTTCATCGGGCAAAATTTGGTAATGGATCGGATCAAAGCCAGCTTCAGTTAAAGTTTCAACCACAGATTTTCCAGCAGTATCCGGCTTTCTACCCGCTGCTACGGTGTCTGACAAGACAATAACCGCAGCCGAAACAGGCTGACGCAATACCCGTTTAAAATGGGATTTTCCGCCTTTTTTCTTCAGTAGTTTACATTGATCCATCCAGAGTTCTTCTGGTTCACAATGAGGCTTTAACATGTCATAGATAGTTAAGCCTGCAAGGCTTGCCGCCGTTAAAGCTTCCATTTCTACGCCAGTTGGACCAATAGTTTCAACAACAGCAATAATTTTTACAAAGTCATTTTCCAATTCATATTCAACATCTGCCCTATAAATCGGTAGCGGATGACATAGTGGAATCAGCTCATCAGTTCGTTTGGCTGCCAAAATTCCTGCAACACGTGCTGTTTTTAGGGCATCACCTTTTTCCGTGTTTCCTTGTCTTAATAGTTCAATACAGTGCGGTGGTGCATATAAAATCGCTTGTGCTTCGGCAACACGATAACTTTCCGGCTTCATTCCTACGTTTTTCATTATTTATCCTAGTGTTACATATTTCAGTGTGAGTGCTCATGGCCGGCATGATGATGGTGATGTTTGTGGTCGTGCGGTGCATCCTTACGAATACAACAGCCCTCTACATAATGACTTGTGCCATCTGTAAAGAACTCTTCTTTAAAGACAGGCACTTCATGTTTTACCCGTTCGACTGCTTCCTCACATGCTTGAAAAGCTTCACGGCGATGGGCTGCATACGCAATCGCAATAATGGCTGTTTCACCAACATCCAGATATCCAATTCGATGAACCACTCGCACATAAGATACCTGATACTTTTTCTCAATTTCTAGTTCAATTTCACGTATCATTTTTTCTGCAAGCGGTTTATACGAGGTATATTTCAGCGCCTTTACCGCTTTACCTTCGTGGTGATTACGAACCGTACCCATAAAAATATCGATACCGCCACACTCAGGAAAAGATTGAATCGGATCAAAAGTATCTAGGCTTAAAGCCTGCTCTTGTATTCTTGCGAACTCTTTCATGATTCATCCTCCAGCAACGGGTGATAATAAAACCAAAGTGCATGGCTCACTTAAGACAGTTTGTCTAGTTATGACATTTTCACCAATTGCACATGCACATTTTTCCATGGCTTTTGTAGATTCCGGATGCAATAAAACAATTTGATTTAATACATCTTTAACCAAGCTATGATTCGGACAAACTAACAAAAGATTTTCAGGAAGCAATTTTTCAATTGCACCAAATGCTTCGACTTTAATTTGGATAGATTGTTGCATTTATCCCCCAAGCATATGCATGCTGATTTTACGGGTTTGTTGATGTTGTAAGGCATGGAAACCTTTTGCTTTATGCCAGATATAAGGATGAACCAAATTCTTTAAATTTTGGATATATATACCGTATTCTGGGCTATGTTGTTTGCTTACCAGTGCTTGAAGCTGAGGCTTAATATTTAAACCTTGCGGCGCAAATAAACAGTTATATAATTCGCCTTTTGCGGTAAGCCGTATACGGTCACATTGGTGGCAAAATGAATGCGTAATTGTGGAAATAATTCCTAAATGGTAGCTACCATTAATTAGATATTGACGCGCAGGCTCATGTTGCTGCTCGATCACTTGTACCGAATAATACGGTCGCAATACCTTTAAAATTTCAGCCTCGCTTACCACATCTTTATTTGACCAAAGTGCATCACCATCAAGCGGCATAAACTCGATAAAACGTAAAGGAATATGATTAGAAATTGACCACTTCACCATAGGTAAGATTTGATTATCATTTTTATCTTTCATTAATACGCAGTTAATTTTAAAAGGCAGTCCTGCATCTTTAGCAGCTTGAATACCCTCAAGAACCGGTTCTAACTTTTTCTTAGTGAGCTCTTTAAATTGAATTGAATCAAGACTATCTAAACTAATGTTTAAATCATCTAATCCAGCGTCTTTTAGTTGTTTAGCGTATTTAGCAAGGTAATGACCATTTGTAGTCATCGATATACGTTTTAAACCTAATGCTTTTAAAGCCTGCAAATCACGAATAAAATGAACAATGCCTTGACGCATTAATGGTTCACCCCCCGTAATGCGAATACTCTCGATACCTTGCTGCACCATAAAATGACAAAATTGAAAGAGCGCTTCAAAACTAAGCAAGTCTTGTTTATTTAACCATTCTGGATGCTCAGGCATGCAATATACACATTTAAAATTACAGCGATCAGTTACAGAAATTCGTAACTTACGCTTGATACGCCCATATTGATCTTGCAGAAGGCTTGGCGCATTTTCAGAGTGATATTGTTTCATCATTTGCACTCATATCGAGAACATTTCAAATCTTGCGAGCACCGATTATGAACAATCAAATACAAAAAATTGCATCTTAATAGTGCTTTGATCTTTAATAGCAAAATTTGTTCCAGCTCTACTTATTTTCCATAATATTTAAATTTTTTATAGACTTTTCACCGCACTACCTTAAGAACAATTAAAAAATAAATCTCAAGTTAGCACGGCAAAATCTATGTTTTACTTGATTCTATTTCTAACACTTTTCTAGACGGATGGGTACATATTTATGGTACGGCGTTTTCGACAATGGATCACAATGTTCAGCAGAAATAAGTAAGTTTAATTGTGGCCCAATCGGTGCTCCATTTTGAAAGCGCATACCGTAGCCGTGTGGCAGTGACACAACACCTCTTCTCATCCCATCATCTAACTCAATAGCCACCTGAATTTCTCCATGTTGTGAGATACATTTAAGCTGCCCTCCTGTATCTACATTTAAGTGCCTTGCATCTTCGGGATGAATACGTAGTGCACCTTCTGCATCTACTTTTCGCCAAGCAGGGTCACGGTAAATTTGGTTGGCGTTGTAACTACGGCGTTCACCTGACAAAAGGATGAAAGGAAACTCTTCAACATTAACGTTATGGCTTTTCAAGCTTGCGAGTTCACTTAACATCTCGGGAATTGCAAGACGTATTTTCTTATCTTTATAAGCCACCAGTTTCCAGACTTCGTCATATTCATGTTGCGATAAAACCATACCTGAACGTTGCTTTAATATCTGCTCAAATAGTTTGACACCTTGTGTTAACGGATTACCTTTATAACCTGCACGGCGTACCGCTTTGGTATGTAAAACAGCATATTGAATAGATAGCGGCAATAAAAAAGCAACTGAATCTGCAGAATTGCCAAGTCGTTTGCCAAGAGTTCGATAAATAATGGAGGCAGCAAAAGGGATATATTTTTTATGCCGTGCCAAGGTAAGTCCTAGCGCCGACAAATATGGTAAGTAGGCGGTTTTTTTCGAGTCGACCGCAGCTATTTTTTCTAAAACTGGGAAACTCTTCGGAATAGCATTCATAGCTTCCAGTAATCGAGTATAAATTTCGGCTTCCGGTAAAGTATTTGCTTGAGCAGCCAAAACGGGATGACGCAGATGAAAACCATTTTTAGGAAATTCCAAGTTAAAACCGGTAAATTCCCATTTTTCAAACTGAGTATGAGCAGGCAAAATATAGTCGGCGAGTCTCGCGGTTTCTGTCATCGCAACATCGACTACAACCAACAAATCTAATGCTTTAAAGGCTTCCTCAAAAGCTGGTGTATCAGGGTAAGTTAATAGTGGATTACAACTATCTACAAACACAGCACGAATTCGCTTTTCCCCTGCTTTTAAGATTTCATCGGGTAAAATATTAGGCGGGAAAAACCCGGAAATCGGGAACATTTTATGGTAAACGCTACGTCGATATTTTGGTTTTCTTTCATCCGTATCGGTCAAAATTGGAATAAACATGGTATGCAAATTATTGGTACCTTGTTTTCCAAAGTTCCCTGTCAGCAAGTATAAAAGCTTTTCTAAATAACCATTTAATGTTGTATTCAAAGTATGTTGAATACCTAAATCGATACGTACACAGCCTCTTTTTGCTTTGGCAAACTCTCGAACCACCTGATAAATCAAATCAATAGGTACATCAGCTTTAGCAATATAGTCTTCAATCGGGACATGGTTAAATGCAGCTTTTACTTCTTCAAACCCATGTGTATGCTGCTCAATAAACGCTGCATCATAAAGCTTTTCTTTAATAATGATCGCAATCATGGCCGACATTAAAAAAGCATCTGTTCCCGGTTTTAGCTGCATGTGAATGTCTGCTTGTTTTGCCGTTTCGGTAACACGCGGGTCGAACACCACCATGGTTCGGTTCGGATCTTTTTTAATATGTTTTAGCGTGTCTCGTGCGTTAGGAATACCATGTGCTTGAAACGGATTTGTTCCAATAAAAAGTACATAATCTGCATGTTCAACATCTTCTGTCGTATGGCAAGCCTGACTACCGAATAAACGTCCATTGAGCCAGAAATCACCTGTTTTTTCTTGGGCAAGTGAGTTATATGCATAATAACTTTTCATAGCCAATAAAAGTTGTCGGCCATAAGCTGCACCGAGGTGGTTACCCTGACCACCACCACCAACCGAAGCAAAAGCAGTACCGCCAAATTTATCTCTAATCTGAACCAATTGATCAGCAATTTCTTGTATCGCCACATCCCAACTAATTTCTTGAAATGAGCCATCTGGTTGTCGTTTTAAAGGTGCGGTTAAACGGTCTGCATGTTTCTGGTAATGCTGTAATCTTGCGGCTTTTTGGCAAATGTAACCTTGAGAAAATGGGTGCTCAGGATTACCTTTAATTTTGACAAATTGGTTATCTTTAATTTCTACGCTCAAACCGCAGTTTCTTGAACATAAAATACATGCGGTCACATCTGTTTTACTTTGCTGAGCTGCGTCCATCATTTTTCTGGCTCCGTTTATTTTTATACATCTGGCTAGAATGAAAATAACAAGTTCCAAAATAGAACTTAAATTCTAAACAGTCAATAACTCAAAATTTAAAAAATGATTTCAGATTATCAATGTAAATTTTAAATCGATATGATTGAGGTTCTAATTTGTCGAAAAAATCTCTTTAAATGCTTTAATTTGTTTGTATTGTTGAAGTTCATCTAAAGAATTAATGCTATGGAAAAATAAGTTTTGCTTTTGAAAAATGGCTACTTGTGCATGTAAAAGTTTAAAGCAATTTTTTAAACTCAATTGTTGCTTGTCAATTTGCTGCTCTAACACCTCTAGACTTTCACGTTTTAACAAACAAAATGGGTATAAGGCATCTCCATTAATTGAAACGTAAGCTGCCTGGGCCTGTTTATTTTTGCGAAGTGCGCTGTGTAATTTCGCAACGACTTGCGTAGGTATGTAGGTCACATCACAAGGGATAAACAAAACATAATCTGCTTTTACATGTGACCATGCACTTTTCATTCCCATAAGTGGGCCGAAAAAACCGGAAGCATCATCTTGAAAACATTTAATATCGGGCACAATACTTTGATAAATCGAATAATCACGGTGACTATTTACCCAAATTTCAGATACAGATGACTTTAATTTTTGATGAATTTTGAGTAGTTGCGTATCGCCATCGAATTGTTGCAACAGCTTATTTAAACCATTCATACGGCGGGCTTGTCCACCCGCCAAAATGACCAAATCAGTTACGGGATATTCCTTATTCACACTTCCACCTCTTGTTGGCAAGCTTTAATCAAGCCACGAATTTCAGGTAAACATGAACCACAGTTCCCACCTGCTTTTAGACATGCAGTGACCTGTTTTTCATGGGTAATGTTTTGTGTTTTTATCACATCGATAATTTTATTCTTACCTACTTTAAAACAACTACACACTAAAGGCCCATCATTATTGGTAGCCGACATTGGCATACCTGCTAGTAAAGCTTTACGGTGCAAGGCGCTCAAACGTTCTCGTTTAAACAGACTTGCTACCCAGTCACGGTCTGGCAATAAATCTGGCGGTGCAATATATAGACTTGCAATTACAATGCCATCTTTCAAAATAATACTATGGCTCAGTTGTGAAGAAATATCTTCTATGCTTAACCATTCAAAGGTTTCATCGGCAAATGGCAAAAAGCTTTTCAGATTCTTTTGAGTATCATGAAAAGTTTGGCGGTCTGCAAGTTCATAGCGGCTGGTTTTCACCATTTTGACTTTGGTCCACCATGCACAGTGATGTAGCGATTCTTGAATATGAGAATCGTATCCTTCACGAATATAGAGCACACCTTGCCAAGTGGTATAGAACGGTTGAATAGTTACAGGCGTATGTTTGAACTCGGGCTCACCTGAAATTGCATCAACTTCTGGATTAACGACTTTACCAATACGGGCATCGGATGCGGCCTGTTCAGTCCAGTGAATCGGTGCAAAAATTTGCCCACGACGGACACCAGATGAGAAGGTCGCGCGTAGTACACAACTGCCCCATTTCGACCGAACTTCTACCAAACCTTGATCACGTACACCAAACTTCAATGCATCACTTGGATGAATCTCACAGAATGGTTCAGCACGGTGACTGGTTAAATTTGGCGACAAACCAGTACGGGTCATGGTGTGCCATTGGTCACGAATACGCCCCGTGTTCAAAATGAGCGGATAATCTTCTGAAATTGCATGTACCGGATTAATTGCAACAGTCGGAATTAGTTTTGCCTTGGTGTTTTTGTGACTAAACTGGCCCTTACCAAACAGTTGTTGAACAGCTTTAGCGTCTTGTTTTTTATCCCATACTGGCCATTGCACTGGTTGCAGAACATCGTACTCAGCAGCACTTAGGCTCATTAAACCTTTTAAGTTGAAATAACGGAACGTATCAGTTTGCTCACGTGTTTCAATGTCCACATTATCTTGTGCTGACAAAGCTGCATGTTCATTGAAAATATCAACAGCACTCGTAAAGTCAAAACCTTTAAAGCCTAATTTTTTCGCAACTTGACTCACTGACCACCAATCCGCTTTTGCTTCACCCGGCGCAGGTAAAAAAGCACGTTGACGTGAAATACGACGCTCAGAGTTAGTAACGGTTCCATCTTTTTCACCCCAACCTAAAGCTGGAAGTAACACATCGGCGTAAGCCGTAGTATCGGTATCGGCACAGATATCTGACACAACGACCAATTCGCATTTCTCTAAAGCACGCTTCACCTGATCAGCATCTGGTAAACTTACTACCGGATTGGTTGCCATAATCCAGATGGCTTTAATTTTTCCAGCTTCAACAGCACGGAATAAATCAACTGCTTTTAAACCAGCTTGAGTTGCAATAAATGGGCTGTCCCAAAAGGTTTGCACTACTTTTTGGTGCAGGGGATTATCCAAATCCATATGGGCAGCCAGCATATTAGCTAAGCCACCCACTTCTCGGCCACCCATAGCATTCGGCTGGCCTGTCATTGAAAATGGTGCAGCGCCGAGCTTTCCAATTTTACCTGTTAGTAAGTGACAGTTAATAATGCTGTTGGCTTTATTCACGCCCTGACTTGATTGATTCACACCCATTGAAAATAGCGTGATTACCTTTTCAGTCTGCGCAAATTTCTCAAAGAACTGTTGCATCTTATCGAGTGCAATTCCTGTACGCTTTGCCATATATTCCACATTAGCTTCTGGCTCGCTGCTTGCCAAAACCTCTTGCAAACCTTCAGTATAGGCATTAACAAAAGCCTGATCGGCATGACCATTTTGATATAAATATTGGAATAGACCGTTAAACAATGCGACATCTTGGCCCGGTAAAATCGGTAAATGTAAATCCGCTTGTTCACAAGTACTGGTAAAACGTGGGTCAATCACCACAACAAACATATCGGGATTGTGGCTTTTAGCCTGCATAATCCGTTGATACAGTACAGGATGGCACCATGCGGTATTGGAACCAACCAAAACCACCATGTCGGCATGTTCAAAATCTTCATAACTTGCAGGGACAAGGTCTTCACCAAAGCTACGTTTATGACCTGCCACCGCAGATGACATACAAAGCCGTGAGTTGGTGTCGATATTTGCAGTGCCCAAATAGCCTTTTACAAACTTGTTCACCACATAATAGTCTTCAGTCAAAAGCTGACCTGAAACATAAAATGCAATGCTGTCACGACCATATTTGTCGATACAAGTCTGGAATTTATCGGCAATTTTATTGATTGCTGCATCCCATGTCGTTACCTCCCGATCAGCTTTTCGTCCCATCATTGGTTGTAAAACACGTGTTTCTAACCCCAAAGTATCCGCAAGTCGGCTACCTTTAATACATAAGCGCCCAAAGTTGGAAGGATGCTCAGCATCCCCCTCAACTTGCACCACAGGTCCTTGAGGTTTTTGTTGAACGTTTACACTAACACCACAACCTACACCGCAATATGGACATGTTGTTTTAGTTGTTTTTGCAACATGGTCGGAGCTATCGATTTCAACGCTTGGAATACTATTCATAACTGCTCCTTTCCCTATTTAGCCTGCATTTTTTAATGCAAAATCTCGACCAAATAGCAGCTTATTTCTAAATGAAGAAACAGGAGTTTGATCTGCAATTAACTCTGCATACCACATGCCATCTTCAGTATCTCCAAACAATACTGCACCGATTACCCGATCGCTTTGAATGATGATACGTTTATAAATCTGGCGTTTTTCATCGTTCAGGATAATGTCTTCATAATCATCTTTCGGTTCAAAATTGCCTGCCGAGAATACATCGACACCACTGACTTTTAACTGAGTCGGCACAGTTGGTGCTTTAAAAGTTAAGCTGCCGTGCTCTGCTAAATGGGTCGCGCAAATAAAAGCTTGGCCCCATAGTGGCTCAACTAAACCGAAAGTTTGACCACGGTGTTCGATACACTCACCCACGGCATAAATACTTGGGTCAAATGTTTGCATGGTGTCATTCACCAATACACCACGATTACAACGTAATCCTGCACTTTGCGCCAAAGCAATATTCGGACGGATACCTACAGCAAACACCACAAGGTCAGCATCTAACACTGTGCCATCTTTTAAACGGATTTGTTTGACATGACCGTTTTCATCACCAATTAACGCTTCGGTATTGGCTTCGGTAATGATTTGAATACCTTTTTGCTCAATACTATGACGAAGTAACTGACTTGCACGCCCATCAAGTTGGCGTTCCATAATACGGTCCATCAAATGCAATACCGTGACATTCATACCGCGTTGTTTTAACCCATACGCCGCTTCTAAACCCAGCAAACCGCCACCAATCACGACTGCATTAGTTTTTGAACCACAGTATTCAATCATGGTGTTAACGTCATAGATGTCACGGAAAGTTAACACGCCTTTTAGGTCAACACCTTGAACTGGCGGAATAAACGGTGTTGAACCTGTCGCCAAGATCAAACGGTCATAATCAACTGTCTGGCCTTTTTCGGTATAAACCACTTTACGCGGACGATCAATTTTTACGGCTTTATCACCAGCAATAAATTTAATGCCTTTATCGTCATACCACTTCGGTGGATGCAACATAATGTCTTCAATGTTTTTTTCACCCGATAAAACCGGAGATAGCATAATACGGTTATAGTTACCCCATGGCTCTTCACCAATCACCGTAACTTCATAACGGTCTGGTGCCATATCAAGTAAATCTTCCAGACAACGCATTCCTGCCAAACCATTTCCGATCAGCACCAGTCTAAGTTTGTCTTGTGATACACCTGTATTGGTAATATAAGTTTTTTGCGGCACCGCGTTGACCCAAACACGACTATCAACAATTTTGCTCGGATAAACCGCCAATTTTTGGTCTTTATCTTCTAAACAACGGCCCGTAGCTAAACTGAAATGTTGTTTATAGATTGGAGATGCAACGACGCGTTCGCCTTGTAAATCACCAATAATCCCGCGGCTCATCACATTCGCTTGGCTAAACGGATCTTTATTGCTCAGTACATAAACACGTTTTTCATGCCCCACACGGAAGATTGCAACCGCTTGACCGCCCACTAGCGCTCCTGCACCAGTGTTTGGAGTTAAATCATCGAGTGCACAAACGTCAATCCATTGATCATCAGGAAGCATATTTTTGTCTTGTACAATATTCATATAAGTTCTCCTTTATGCTTCAACCATTGGAATGCGGTCTTCTGAACGTTCAGCTTCGGTTAATGGACGGATTTGACCACGTTCAGTTGTAAATTGAATGTGCGGATCAGCTTGTTCATTCGCTCCTACATTGATATAGGTTTGGAAGCGTTTACGAACTTCAGGATTTTCAACCGCAGTACGCCATTCGTCTTGATATGTACCAATAATGTGTTCCATACGGTGCTCAAGCTCGGCAGCTAAACCAAGAGAGTCATCAACGATCACAGATTTAAGATAGTCTAGACCGCCTTCCATGTTGTCACGCCATACACTGGTACGTTGTAAACGGTCTGCCGTTTGAATGTAGAACATAAAGAAACGGTCGATATAACGAATCAGTGTTTCTTTATCGAGGTCAGATGCGAGTAATTCTGCATGACGCGGTTTCATACCACCGTTACCACATACATAAAGGTTCCAACCCTTTTCAGTGGCAATTACACCTACATCTTTACCTTGCGCCTCTGCACACTCACGTGTACAGCCAGACACTGCCATTTTCAATTTATGAGGTGAACGCAAACCTTTGTAGCGGTTTTCAAGTTCAATCGCTAAACCAACCGAGTTATCTACCCCGTAACGGCACCAAGTGCTACCCACACAAGATTTCACTGTACGTAACGACTTACCGTAGGCATGACCAGACTCGAAGCCCGCAGCATTTAACTCTTCCCAAATAAATGGAAGTTCATGAACTTGGGCACCAAACATATCAACACGTTGACCACCAGTAATTTTGGTGTACAAGTTATATTTCTTCGCAATTTGGCCAATCGCAATTAAGCCATCCGGAGTGACTTCCCCGCCTGCCATACGCGGTACAATTGAGTAAGAGCCATCTTTTTGAATGTTACCAAGGTAGTAGTCGTTACTGTCTTGCAGACCTGCATGACTTGGCTTAAGTACGAAATCATTCCAGCAAGATGCCAAAATATTTGCTGCCGCCGGTTTACAAATATCACAACCTAAACCATGACCATGTTGATGAATCAAATCATCAAATGTCTTAATTTCATGGACACGAACCAAGTGATATAGCTCTTGACGCGAGTACGGAAAGTGTTCGCAAATGTGATTGTTAACAGTCACACCTTGACGTTGTAACTCTGACTTCAATACTTGTGTCACTAATGGTGCACAACCACCACATGCTGTTGCTGCTTTGGTGCATTTCTTTAATGCACCTAAAGAGGTCGAACCATCGCTAATTGCTTGGCAGATGTCTGCTTTTGATACGTTGTTACATGAACAAATAGTCGCGCTGTCTGGCAGCAAATCAACTCCGCTACCACCAGATTTTGCTGCTGATTGCTCAAAACCCGGCATGATTAAACTTTCAGGCACTTCCGGTAAAGCCAGACCATTCAACATCATTTGTAAAAGATCGTTGTATTCTTTGGCATCGCCCACTAAAACCGCGCCAAGCAATTTGGTTTTGTCGGCATTTACAACAATCTTTTTATAAACCAGTGCATGTTCATCTGCATAGAAATAGCTTAATGCACCTGGGGTCATGGCATGTGCATCACCGACAGAAGCAACATCAACGCCCATCAACTTCAACTTGGTGCTCATGTCTGCGCCAGCGAAGCAATGACACTCTTCATCTAAAATGTGTTTTGCTGCAATACGCGCCATGTCATAGCCCGGCGCAACCAAGCCATAAATTTTGTTTTGCCAAAGCGCACATTCACCAATCGCATAAATGTTTTGATCTGATGTTTGGCAATAATCATTAATTACAATACCGCCACGCTCACCAATCGCAAGTCCGCTATTACGCGCTAATTCATCACGTGGGCGGATTCCCGCAGAGAATAAAATCACATCAGTTTCGAGTTCACTACCATCGGCAAACTTCATCACATGAGTGGTATTTACACCAGACTCAATAGACTGAGTCGCTTTTTGTGTATGAACTTTTACACCTAAATCTTCAATTTTACGGCGTAAAACTTTGCCCCCTAAGTCATCAATTTGAACTGCCATCAAACGTGGTGCAAACTCAACAACGTGCGTTTCTAAATCTAAATCACGTAAAGCTTTGGCTGCCTCAAGTCCAAGTAAACCACCGCCAATTACTACACCTGTTTTTGCATTGAGACTCGCTGCACGAATCGCGTCTAAGTCTTCAATAGTACGGTAAACAAAACAGTTTTCACGGTCATTACCCGGAATTGGCGGAACAAATGCATATGAACCAGTCGCCAGCACCAACTTGTCATAGCTAATCACATCACCATGATTGGTTGTTACGGTTTGTGCAGTTGTATCAATCGCCACTGCTTTAGTATTTAAACGTAGGTCGATGCCATACGCATCGGCAAAATCAAAACGTGCTAAAGATAAATCTTTTGCCGATTTCCCTGAGAAGTATTCAGTCAAATGTACGCGGTCATATGCGATACGAGGTTCTTCTGCAAGAATCGTGATTTCCAGTTCATCATCTGCTTTTTCTAAAATGGCTTCGATGAATTTGTGGCCCACCATACCATGACCAATCATTAGCAATTTCATAGTGTTTCTCCTCAAATCACGTTGCTTTTAAGCTGCGTTCTTACGTTCTCAAATAGACATTGTTGTTTTGCCTTGTGCTCTACCGAGAAACGTATCAACATCACAAAGCGTATAGCTGCTTGGAATCCATTTTTTCCACTCGTTGACGACACCCAATGCATAGCAAAGTCATAAAAACAAATAAAAAAAGCGAGCCCCCTCATAGAGAAGGCTCGCATCGCTGGAACTGAAAAATGAGTTAATTCAGATGTAACTTTTTTATGCAATAAAAATAAAGACATAACCTTCACTCCGACTGAACGTAAATTCTTTATGTGTGCAGTTGCACTCACAAATTCGATCAGAACGGACATCGTTGGCCGTCTTTAAAACTTATGGTCGTCTTCGACCTGCAATTAACTAAGCATTTTGCATGCCAATTCTTTTTAAGATTAATATTAATAATTTTTTATTATTATTTTCAAATATTTAAACTAAAACATCTTTTCACCCATAAAGAATATTTAATTTTTTCTGCACTATTGGTGCTCCTCTATATGGTTTAAACAAAAATAAGTTTTGCCACAAAATGAATCGTATTTTTGCACCAATATCGATCAAAACAATGCTTTAACATAGTAAAGGACTACTCATGCCTGATTTTTTGTTTAAATTTGGATGGCACTAATCTTGCTTAAAATTTAATAACAAAAAACGCGTCGAATTGGCGCATTTTCTTAGCCTGATTTGCTGAACTTATGCCAAAACTCAAAATAGCTCTTATCGATGATGATCATGCACGGGCCGATTATATAAAAAACAGTCTGCTTGAAAATAACTTTGAAGTGGTGGCCTGCCTTACTTTGGACCACTTAAATATTTTTCGTCTTGAAGATTTACAAGCCGATGTCATCTTGCTCGACATGGATCATCCTCATCGTGACATTATTGAAAGTTGTGTGAGTAGCTATGACCTACCAACTGTTCTATTCACTAAAAATTCAGATAAAGACACCATCAAACAAGCAATAGATGCAGGCGTAACGGCTTATATTGTAGACGGAATAGACCCTGCCCGCCTACATACCATTTTAGAGATTTCAATTGAGCAATATAAAAAACATAAAAAGCTCGAAGGTGACTTAAAAGAAGCTCAAACCAAACTGGCAGATCGTAAGGATGTTGAAAAGGCTAAAGTGCTACTCATGCAATTGCATGGCTTACCTGAAGATACGGCTTTTCAATTACTCAGAAAAAATGCCATGAGCCACCGTATAACGATTGGAGAAATGGCACGGCGTTTACTTGACGCTCAAAAATTACTAAATGATCAACTAAAGGATGAATAAATGAGCAAATTAGAAAAGACTCAATTGCAACTCGGCTATATTCCTTTACTTGATTGCATCGCTTTACTGTGGGCAAAGCAACAAGGTTTCTTCGAAGAAGTCGGTTTAGATGTTACCCTAGTCAAAGAAGCATCATGGGCAAGTCTACGCGACCGTTTAGCTTTTGGTTTATTAGATGCTGCACATTGTTTATCTGCCATGCTACCCGCTGCAACTGTGGGTGCAGACCAAATTGGTATTGCACTGCAGACCCCTCTTATTTTAAGTAAAAATCGTGCCTTTATTAGCTTAAGCCAAAAATTAATTCATCAATTGGCTATTCAAGAAAACGATAATGCACAAGCTACCGCCCAAAAAGTGACGAGCTACATTAAAGAAGATAATGCTCTATCCTTAGCCCATGTATTTAAACATTCAATCCATCATTATTGTTTAAGAGAATGGCTTGCGTTGGCAGATTCTAAAATAGCTCAAACGCTCAAACTCAAGGCACTTCCGCCACCGTATATGGTCGAAGCTTTAGATAACCATGTGATTGATGGTTTTTGTGTGGGAGAGCCGTGGAATACACAAGGAGAACTTTTAGGCTTAAGTAAAATGGTTTGCTCAAGTCAGGACATTATTCCCAATGTGGCAGATAAAGTTCTCGCAGTAACTCAAGAATGGGCCGAACAACACCCTCAAACCTTAGTTGCACTTACGGCGGCAATTATGAAAGCCCAAAAAGAATTGAGTAATTTAAAAGATTTTACACCTGTCTTAAAGTTATTGGTCGAGTTCGGGATTGTCCGATTTCATTGTTCGGAAGAAGTACATGTCGATAAATACTATATGATTCAAAATATTGTTAAGTATTTGGTTAAAGAAAATGCTGCCCCGCAACCAGAAGACTTTTATTGGTTATTTGAACAAATGCAAAAATGGGAAAAACTTCAATTAGCCCCTGCTCAAATCATAGAACTGAGTGCGCAATGCATTCAGCCCGATTGCTACAATCAAGCTAAGCTAAGAAATACTTAAATCATTATAAAAAAAAGCTGTCTTTTTAACAAAGACAGCTTGAAAGACCCATAAGACAAATGCGTTTTACGCATTACTATATTTAAAGGACTCAACTCATCCATTAAATATAGTTCTTATACTTCCGATCATAACCAACTAAAACTTATCATTTTCAGACATTTCCATATCAATAACTGACAATTCAGCAGTCTTGCATCCTTTTTATAATTTCGACGAACAACCTGAACTCCCCTAGATATTAGTCTGTAATTTTGTTAACTTGATTATGTTACAAATTCAAAATATATATTTTGGATCAATAAATTGGGGGGCAAAGAAATGATGAGAGAAATCTCACACCGCGAAGTTTACGCACTGGTTGATATTAACAATTGCTATGTCAGCTGTGAGCGACTTTTCAACCCTAAACTCAATGATAAACCTGTAGTTGTTTTATCTAACAACGATGGCTGTGTTGTTTCACGTAGCGAAGAAGCAAAACTTTTAGGTATCAAGATGGGAGTACCTTGGTTTCAAATTGAAAAAGATGCTTTAAAAGCTGGTGTTCAAGTTTATTCAAGCAACTACACTTTATATGCCGAGATGTCTCGTCGCTTTTTTGCTGTCCTCGGTGACTTTTTCTCTCCAGATGACTTAGAAGCTTACTCTATAGATGAATGCTTTATTCATCTCACCCCTTACCTTCAGTCTATTGATATATCAGATTACTGCAGTGAGGTGAGAAACACCCTCCTAAAATGGTTAGGCTTACCTTGTTGTATTGGTATTGGATATTCAAAGACACAAGCAAAACTTGCCAATCACTATGCTAAGAAAATTAAAAGTTTTAGGGGAATTTGTAATTTTATCACCTTAGATCCATTAATTATGGAAGATCTCATGCAGCACACATCAGTCAAAGAAGTGTGGGGAATTGGCTATCAATTGGTCAAACAACTACAAAGTTATGAAGTGTACTCCTGCCTAGACTTAACTTTTGCCAATGAACACCATATGGCAAAAGCGTTTTCTGTGGTCATGGCACGTACCATTCGTGAGCTAAAAGGCCAATCCTGTATTCAACTTGACGATCCCGCCATTCCGACTAAACGGATTTTAGCATCACGAAGTTTTGCTCAAGCTTTATCCAGTATTGAGATTATTAAACAAGCACTTATTTTTCATCTTAACCGGGCACATCGCCGTTTAATGAAACAGGAACAACTTTGTTCCTGCATTCAGGTCATGCTTTATGAAAAAATCGATAAGCCACCTTATAAAAAAGCCATTTCTCAGGCTATCGGTCTTCACTATGCAACAGATGATTTATGTATACTAACAAAAGCCGCAATGCAGCAAATAGATGTTTTATATAAAGAAAATAAAAGCTACATAAAAATTGGCGTGTTATTTTGTGGTCTACATGCACGTCAGCAACATATTGATGATTTATGGCAGCCTTTAGAACTTATTCATCAAAGACAACAATTGATGGAAACTTTAGGTACAGTCCGTAAGCGTTTTGGTAGTCATTACTTACAAGTCGGCTATCACTCACGTAACCCATCTTGGCAAATGAAACAATGCCATCGCTCAAAAAATTACCTAACTCGCTGGAATGAAATGTTAACGATTGAAGATGCTCACGACCTCGTTACACAAAATACATGAACTGTTTTTGTCAATTCGGTTTAAAATAAGCTCCGTTAAATTACTTGAAATTTTGTCATTTTTTAACATTGCTAATTCGTCGCAAAATTTACAATATATAAGCCGAATTTGGTGTACCCTTTCTGCGACAATTAAAAGAAATTATAAAAAACTTGTAGAAACATATGCCATAATAAGCAAACTTTGCAGACATCTTGCAAAGATTATTTGCAACTTTAGAGCTGGAGCAATCTGAATGAGTTCGACCATTTTGGTAATTCATGGACCGAATTTGAATTTGCTGGGAAAACGCGAACCAGAAGTATATGGTCATCTTACCCTAGACAATATCAACCAACAACTTATTGCTCAAGCTGAACAAGCCTCAATTACACTAGATACTTTTCAAAGCAACTGGGAAGGTGCCATTGTTGACCGTATTCATCAGGCACAAACAGAAGGCGTAAAACTAATTATTATTAACCCTGCTGCCCTCACTCATACTTCAGTTGCTTTACGCGATGCCTTACTGGGCGTTGCTATTCCCTTTATAGAAGTACATCTATCAAATGTTCACGCACGTGAAGCTTTCAGACATCATTCTTATTTATCAGACAAAGCAATTGGCGTGATTTGTGGTCTAGGCGCAAAAGGTTACAGCTTTGCTCTCGATTACGCTATTGAAAAAATTCAACCATCTAACCCAAACTAGTTCAGGAATAGTCGCCCATGGATATCCGCAAAATTAAGAAACTCATCGATTTAATGATTGAGTCTGACTTGCAAGCGATTGAAGTTAAAGAAGGTGATCAATCGATCGCTTTAACTCGTCGCAATCCTGTCGTTGCTGCAGCTGGTGTAGCACTTCCGGCAGCTCCTGTTGCTGAAGCACCTGTTGCAAAAACACCACGTGGAGCAGTTGAAACTTCTCCTATGGTTGGTGTGTTCTATGCTGCTCCAAGCCCAGGCGAAGCACCATTTGTTAAAGTAGGTCAAACAGTATCTGCTGGTGAGACTTTGGGTATTATCGAAGCAATGAAAATCATGAACCCGATTGAAGCAACTCAAAGCGGCGTGATTGAAGAAATTTTAGTGAAAAATGGTGAAGTGATCCAATTCGGTCAACCTTTATTCCGTTATCGCGCGTAATACCTCGGGGACAACTATGTTGCAAAAAGTTTTAATTGCAAACCGTGGTGAAATCGCTTTACGAATTACCCGGGCTTGCAAAACATTAGGAATCAAAACTGTCGGTATCTATTCAGATGCTGATAAAGATTTGATGCATTTACGTTTCGTTGATGAAGCAGTATGTATTGGTCCGGGTGCAAGTAGTGACAGCTATTTAAATATCCCGGCAATTATTACTGCTGCAGAAATTACTGGTGCTGATGCAATTCACCCAGGCTATGGCTTTCTTTCAGAAAATGCCGAGTTTGCTGAAATTGTAGAAAGCTCAGGTTTCACATTCATTGGCCCTCGCCCAGAACATATTCGTTTAATGGGTAACAAGGTTTCTGCAATTGTTGCAATGAAAAAAGCTGGTGTACCGACAGTACCTGGTTGTGACCATGCAGTAACTATCCACAATGCTTTAGCTGAAGCGAAAGAAATCGGTTTCCCGCTTATTGTTAAAGCGGCAGCTGGTGGTGGTGGTCGTGGTATGCGTATTGTTGAACGCGTAGATACATTACTTGAGTCAGTTCAAGCAGCTCAACGTGATGCAGAAATGTGGTTCGGCGATGATACCGTGTACATGGAACGCTTCTTACAAAAACCTCGCCATGTCGAAGTTCAAGTTTTAGGTGATGGTAACGGCCATGCGATTCATTTATATGATCGCGACTGCTCATTACAACGTCGTCACCAAAAGGTGTTAGAAGAAGCTCCTGCTCCAAATCTACCAGAACAAGCACGCGCTGATATTTTACAAGCTTGTGTTAATGCCTGTCAGTTAATGCAATATCGTGGTGCTGGTACATTTGAATTCTTGTTCGAAGACGGTGAGTTCTTCTTTATTGAAATGAACACTCGTGTTCAGGTTGAGCACCCTGTAACTGAAATGGTGACTGGTGTTGACATTATTGAACAACAATTACGTATTGCAGCTGGTTTAGGCTTAGAGCTTCAACAAGAAGATATTGAAGTTCGTGGTCATGCCATTGAATGTCGTATCAATGCCGAAGATCCAACCACTTTCTTACCTTCACCAGGCAAAATTGAAAGTTTCTATGCGCCAGGCGGTGCAGGTATTCGTTTAGATTCTCATATCTATCCTGGATATAGCATTCCCCCTTATTACGATTCAATGATTGCAAAATTGATCTCTCATGGTAAAAATCGTGAAACTTCGCTTGCCCGTATGCGTCAAGCGTTAGACGAAATGATTCTTACAGGAATTAAAACCAATATTCCTTTACATAAAGATCTTATTTTGCAGGATAAAAACTTCTGTGAACAAGCAATGGACATCCATTACCTTGAAAAACACTTGTTGAAAAAAGTGGAAGAAGAAAAGAAAGCTGAAACTGCATAATATGCATAATAAAAAAAGCCTCTTACATAAGAGGCTTTTTTATTAATTCAAATTTATGGCAACATGCGACGTAGTGTTGCAAAGCATTGCTCGCCTTTAGCAGTTGAGCAGAAATTGATGGTATGGTCATTTTTCCATTGCACAAAATACTGGGAAACATCACCAGTCTGATCTTGCTGCTGACCAGAACAATCAACTTTATTATTATCAAACTTAATCTGCATCACTAGAGCTGATAACTGCTCTTTAGGGTCATCAGATGGTTGATATTCATAAATACCATATGACCATTCTTCACCGCTTTTAATCACCACATCATTACTACTACGGAAATTATAGTACTCTACACATTTTTTATTATTTGGAATCTCCATTCCCCACAATCCCATAATTTCAGGACGCGTAACAATACGTATAGCGTTAGGATTACTAGCAGTGCGTACGGGCTGTTCCGTTGGCTGTTGAGTCACTGTCTCAGCCATAGCAAAACCAGAACAAGCCAATAATAATCCCATAATATAAATATTTTTCATAGATTTATTAATCATTAAACGCATGGGTTTAAGTTAGCACATTTTTTTAGAAAAACATTGTTTCATAACCATATAAAAACAATATTTTTCAACCGTAACGAACCGATACTTCTCATCAAACAATTTTTATCTTTAACTACTCATCCCTAACAATTTTTAGCAACATTTGATTTAAGAAGCTGGCTTTTCAATCTGTTTAGGTAGCCAAAATACAAAGCACAAACCTAGAAGCACTACTAATGCAGCAATCATAAAAATATGCTCACCAGTAAGAATTTTCCAATAATGACCAGCCAGAATACTTCCAAAGGCAACCCCAAGTCCCCACATGGTGCTATAAAAAGCCTGACCTCGACCTTGCTGCCCTATTGAAAAGTTCTGAAAAATGAGACGCATTGCAATAAGATGAAACAAGCCAAAACTAAAAGCATGTAAGCACTGTGCAAATAACTGACCTATAAAATAATGAGAGAAGAGAGCCACCAACAACCAGCGTATGCTTGTTAAAACTAAGCACATGGCAACAAGACTACGCCACGAAAAATATTTAAAAAACGTAGCGGCATATGCAAACATCACAATTTCAGCAATCACTCCCATTGCCCATAAAAAGCCAATTTCAGTGGTACTGTAATTTAAAGATTTTAGAAAATTGCTATAAAAACTATAAAAAGGGGCATGTGAAAAAAGAAGAATAAATTCAATAGTAAAAAAAGCAGCAACTTCTGGACGCTTTAACACAGGCAATAAAGGTTCTAAATGCTTTTGTGAAGTAGGAGCCCCTTCTGGTTCACGAATCGTAAAAGCCCAAATAAATGCAAGCGATGCTATTATGAGTAATAAAATAGGCAACATAGAGATTGGAATAATTTCTAAAATTGCACCTATGGTAAACACCCCTACAATAAAACCGACCGATCCCCATTTTCGAATTTTTCCATAAAGTTTTGCCCTTTGGTCGCCCAACCAAAATAAGGTTACCCCTTCAAACTGAGCCAAAATTGCATTTTGGAAAAAGCTAAAAATAAGCATAAGTAAAGCGACAGATTGAAATGTATTGGGAACTATAAAGATAGCCAACCATATACAAGCTTCCATCCAAGTTGCGAGCCTCACCAAAAGCATTCTTTTACCAGATTTATCTGCGATCCAACCCCAAACTAAAGGCGCAAAGAATCGCGTTACAATAGCAATAGATGATAAGATACCTATCTGCTGATAATTAAACCCTTGATCTTGAAGATATAAATTCCAATACGGCATGAATGTGCCAACGATGGAATAGTAAAAAAAGTAGAATCCTGACAGTCTAGCTGTAATTGTTAATGGTTGCATTCGGTTGCTTTATCTTGCATTTTCAAATAGTTAAACATAATTAAAGTTGCATCCGCTTGTACCACAATGCTGTATTTTGCATTTCATTAGTCTACAAATCAGTCTACAAATTTATTTTTCAATTAATTTAAAAAAATTTGTAGACTGCATGCTTTTTAAGCAAAACACACCCAACTTTCAAACCTAAGTAATTCTATCATTTTGAATAGGATAGAAATGAATTATTATCAGTCCATGGTTGAGTTTGGCTTCTTAACAGGAATATTGAGTAAAGTAAGGTTATGAAAGACTGGGTCTATTTTTACATAGAGCACACAATCAAATATGGTGAGCCATTCTATAAAGAGATCGGCTGGTCATTAGGCTTGCAGAATAATTATATAGTAATGAGTATAGTTAAAAGTTAAAAATAGATGATGTAATGGTGGGCAGATCATGTAGATAGTTGGGCCAAACTGATTTAAATATTAGCTTTTACCAAATTGATTTTTATACAGTGAAATTAGCTTAATGAAAATATTAAACTTTTTAAAAAATAAAATTACGTCAAATGAACTAGCTGAAACAATTGCACTTAGTTTGATTTTCTATATAGTCTTGGTCTGCTTCGCTTTATGTATTGGCTTAGCACTTACAACGTTTTGTGAAACAGATAAAAAAGAGATACCTAGTGTTGTTTCAAATATGTTTGTTTGGTCCGCTACACTGATTGCACCTATTATAGCAATCCTGTTATTAAATTCATGGAGATACCAAAAAAACTTTGAAGCTGATTCAACATTGTTGAACTCTTGTGAGGAAAATTTAATTAGATTTAAAAATAAAATTTATCCAATTTGTCAAGCAGTAATAAAAATTCATGAGGTAGGTAGTCAAGATCATACATATTATCTTGCTCACTCTTTATTCCGCCGTCCCCTTAAAATTTCAGATGAATGTCTTAATGACTTTTATTTACACATGGAAAGGTATCTAAATTACAATGAAGATACTGAGTTAAAGAAACTTTTTAATGAATATTATGGAATTGCAAATGATTTTCTATATATAAATAAGCAAATTATTAGTGATTGCTACTCTCTTATCTATTATCAATTAAAAGAGCAGCCTTTAGGTAACGGATGGGTTGACTCTAATTTTACTATAATCTTTCCAGAAGGATCTCCACAAAAAAGGCAAATTGAAAGCCAATATTCTAATTTTAATTATCATTATGATAATACTGGTATTAATATGGAAATGGATAAGGAATCAGGAGAAATGATATCTGTACGTAAAACATACAAAGAATATTACGATTTAATGGATAGTTATTATAAGCAATTAAGCGCTAAGATTAGTGAAATTAATAGAGCATAAATAGTGAGTAAATACTATGTGCGCTAATTACGAACCAATATCAAAAGACCGAGTACATCTACTAGATCTCTTCGAACCTACGTTCGACTATAAAGCCGATGTTTATCCTGGTTACGACTGCCCTCTTATATTTTCCAAAGATGGCCATATCGAATGGCGGCAAGTAAAGTTCGGTATGATTCCGCCTTGGAACCATGACTTAAAATTCTCAAAGTATACATATAACGCTAGAACTGAGACGGTAGATAAAAAGCCGAGTTTCCGACATGCTTGGGCTAAAAGCCAATTCGCGTTAATACCTGTAGAAAAAATTTATGAGCCTAGGTATGTGAATGGTAAAGCGGAAAGATGGGGGATTTTTCGAGAGGATGGCTTACCTTTTACAGTAGCTGCTATTTACGATTCTACTGTCATTGATGGGCGGCAAGTTAGATCAATGTCTATGCTGACTATCAATGCAGACGACCACCCATTTATGTCACAGTTTCATAAGCCAGAAGATGAAAAGAGATCTATCATCGTAATTCCTGAAGAGTATCGAGAAGACTGGTTGAACTGCAAAAAAGAAGATGCTGATCAATTTTTCTTTGAAATGCCCTTAGGTGAATTTACTGCAGACTACTTCCCAAAACCAAAAAAAAGTGCAAATTAGCACCGTTGAATTTCCGACCAAATGCACTAACTAACGCGACAAGTAATGACTAGTCATTATTTATGCACAATTTTTTTAATTTGAATTTAAACCAAGCTCTAGCATATCATCTTGATTATGTAACGAAATCAAGGAGTAACTATGAGCATTATCCCCAATTCCATTATCGAAATTAAACCACATCTCAATGCTGGCAAGGTATTGAGTGAGGTTGAATCCATAAAATTAGTTTCACCTACTACTTTTTTTTCAATACCTTTAGCTATAGAAAAAGTTTCAGCTGGTTTTCCCTCTCCTGCTCAAGATTATGTTGATCGAACTCTCGACATGAATGAGCACCTAATTAAAAATGAAGAAGCAACATTTATTGTTAGAGTGGCATCACTTTCGATGCTTAACGCTGGCATTGATATTGATGATGAGTTGATTGTTGATCGTAGTCTTGATGCTAAACACAACGATATTGTTGTTGCACTTATAGATAATGATTTTACTGTTAAACGCTTAATGATTGATGAAAATGAGCGTTGGTTAAAAGCTGAAAACCCAGATTATGATGATATTCATCTTCATGACGGGCAAGAACTAATAATTTGGGGCGTGGTTACCTATATTCTAAAAAATGCAAGAAAAAAATCATGAGGCACAAAGATAAAGTCTTTTTTCTCATAGATGTAAATAACATGTATGTCTCATGTGAAAGAGTCTTTAATCCAAGCTTAAACAATAAGCCGGTCATCGTTTTATCAAATAATGACGGCTGCGCCGTTGCGCGCAGTAATGAAGCAAAAATCTTAAATATAAAAATGGGTGTGCCATTATTCCAAATCAGAGAAATCGTACAAAAGCACAATGTAATTGTTCTCTCTAGTAATTATGAACTTTACGCTGAAATGTCGCGCAGATTTCATAAAATTCTTGCATCGTATGTAACTGACGAAGATGTTGAGAAATATTCAATAGATGAGTGTTTTGTTGATTTTTCAGCTTATGAAAAAAATTTTGACCTAGAAAAGGTCGCTCAAGATATGCGCTTAAAAATATGGAAATGGCTTGGATTACCTGTGTGCGTTGGAATCGGTAGAAGCAAAACAGAATCGAAGATTGCTAACCATATAGCTAAGAAAAATCAATCGTTTAATGGCGTTTGCGATTTGGTAAACATGGACCCTTGCAATAAAGAATATTACTTCGCGCAGATTGATGTTTCTGAGGTTTGGGGTGTTGGCCGTAAGCACGCTAAAAAGCTTCAATCAATGGGAATTAACACTGTATTTGATCTCGCATGTAGTGAACCCAGGGAGATGCAAAGAAGATTTTCTATTGTGATGGCTCGTACAATTAATGAGCTGCAAGGCATCTCTTGCCTTGAAATTGAAGACACCCCACCCTCTAAAAAGCAAATTATTAAGTCATGTTCTTTTGGTGCAAAAGTTACAGAACTCATTGACCTTCAAGAAGCGATAGCGATGCATGCTCAAGAAGCTTGTAAGAGATTGAGAGATGATGAGTCATTATGCGGGTGTCTTATTGTTTTTGTTCAATCTAGTCCTTTTGATGAAAATGTACCTTTCTATAGCAAGTCAATAACCGGCTCATTTTCACAGCCAACAGATTGTGCGTTAGATTTCGTAAAAGCCGCTACAAAAATGGTATCTCACATTTATAAAGAAGATATTAAGTATAAAAAATGTGGTGTCATATTAACTGGGCTAGAACCCAAGGCTGGCCATACATATGACTTGCTCACAGATTTTGATGCAATAGAAAAGAAAGAACAGTTGATGAAAACACTAGATAGCGTGCACACTAAATTCGGAAAGAAAAAACTCGGTATAAGTTCGTGTTATGTACCAGGTCGCAACTGGTCAATGTCACGAGACAAATTAACTAGGAATCCATTTAAATGGGATGAACTACCACTCATAACTAAATGAGCAATTTTTTGCTCACTTTCGTCGGATTTTAAAATTTTTGAGCAAATTTCTGCTCGTTTCACTATCAAAAACTTAAAAGAATTTTCCATTTATTCGACTAGATTAATATTTATGATTATCTAAAATAAGCTAATCTCAGAAGTACTCAAAGTTATGAATTCAAAAATTAAAGTTTTATTAATAGATACCATTGGTTGGATTACTTCGATTTGTATCATATTTTTCTTTTTCACTCTTTGGCTATATTCCTATAATCAAATTGATAACCCATTAAAAGAAGCTTGGTCTCTAACAGTAAGTATACTTTCAGCTTTAGCTACTATTGGGGCAGCAATAATTGCAGCTAATTTATTTAATGATTGGAGAGAATCTCAAACTGGCATAAATAGATCTGAACTTGCTAAAAATACACAAACATCTTTATATAAACTTGTAAGTTACCTTGATTATTATCATCAGTATGTAATGACACAAAAACATATATTTATCGCAAAAAGCTTCCCTGAAATTAGTCAGAATTTCATCGATCAGGCAGAAAAAATAGCTAACGAATGTGAAGAAAGAAGAAGTATTTTTCGCAATGAATGCGAAGAGCTCTATAAACAATTTCTAATCGATTTAAAGATTTATGAAAAGACTTTTGACACTGATCTTAATCTAGATTTATCTCGAATCCGATATTACAGAGGATCTATTGGAGGAATGCTAAGAGACTTATCACAATCAAAATCAGTTTTTGAATTAAATAGAATGACAAATCATATGAAGACTTCTAAAAAATTATTTAATAAAGAAATACTTGATATCGTAAATTCTGAAATGTCTCAATATATTAATTTAAAAGTAAAATAGTATTTTTATAAATACTGAGCTTTAAAAATCCTCAATTGAGGATTTTTTTATATTACTTTCACTCAAATACATAGATTCACATTACTCTTGATCGTATGAGCTGAGCATCCAGATAAATAAAACTATACAGCACTGTCTATCCCTCTTTGTTAACATTGCTCTGCTTCATGAAAATAAGAAGGTATAGATTTGGCTACCCCATACATAACTATAGGCTGTCCAACTACAGGAGGCGGTCAAGTAATCTCAGGGAACAGTTTGTTTCTAATTGATGGCATTGCCGTTGCTTGTGTCGGTGATAAAGCAACCTGCCCAACACATAAAATTGTCGCAACAATTGTATCTGGCGATCCGAATATGCAAATTTTCGGTAAAGCTGCTGCTCGTGTTAATGACTCTCTTTCATGTGGTTGTAAACTTCTACCAAAACAAAATTTGGTCGTTCAAGACAACGGCGGTGGAGCCGCATCTTCTGCTGCTAAATCATCACCAGCCCCTATGTCTCAAAAACAACCAGCAACAGACACCTTTGTAAAAGATGAGTACGAGAATTACTACATAGAGAATACTAAAACCACAATGGTTCCTTTTAAACCTTGGCTATATCCATACGATCAAGATAAAGCAACATTATTCGGTTTAGCTATGCAAGCTATGTCCGGTGCTTGTACATTTGAAGTCTCATATAAATTTGAAAAACAAAATCTATTCGTGACTGCAACTTTACTACCTCCTGCTTTAAAAGGGGATGCAACAATTTACCCTCAAGCAGCATTGCGTCTGTTTAAAGACAAAAAGCAGATAGGTGATGTTGTGAGATTGAAAGTGGAAAAGGGATATTGGAATACGGAAAATGATAGGCAACCTGTCGGTAGTTGCGAAATTAAACTACCTCCCCCAGACTTATCAGTAATCACAGTTCAATTGACAATGAAATATGATGCCAAGTTTGATGGTGGAACAGTTGTTACAAATCCACCTCATGTAGTGCATGAATTTACAATTACATCAGCAGCAAGACGGAAGAAATGAGAAAGACACTTACCTTAATTATTCTTGGCACAGCACTTCTGGGTGGGTGTAGTAAAGCTTCTGAAAGCACAAATCAGTCGGCGGCAAAAACTGAAACTCCAGCGCCTAAAAAACTATCTGCTAGAGATCAGCAGATTTTGGAAAAACATAATGAGTATGTGCAGAAGTATTCTCTTGAGAGCCCAGACGTTCTAAAAAAACGAATGCAAGAGTTACTGCCTGAAATCAACACAATGGAAGATCAGGGCAAGCGAGAAATGCTTCAAATGAATGTGTACTTAGCTGCACAGATGTATGATGAAGCATTGGCTTTAAATGAGAAACAAATTGCAAGAAAGCCTGAAAATCCTGCTTTGTATCTAGCTAAATGCCAAATCTTTACTATGCAACAAAAAGACAAGCAAACAATTAATCAATGCTTTGATACAGCAGCAACTGTTCTGAAAACAGCACTAGATAAACCAGAAAACAAGACAGATCCTGACTATAAACAAGGCGAGTTTTCATACTTACTTGCTAAGTACAAAGCTGGTCATCTGGAATACAAAGAGAAAATGCAAAAGTTCATCGCGGATACGCAAGATGAAAAACTGAAGAACGCATTCAAAACAATTTATGATGCAGAAGTTCAAAACTGAATTCAAAAAGCCCTGATCATTCAGGGCTTTTTTTAAATCGCTTTAACGCAAATTGTGACATTTACATTGCTATTAATTGTATGTGCCGTACAACCACATAAAAGAAAGCTCAGTAATAGTAACTTCATTAGGCTTCAGAAACCCTAGTAGCTGTTACGCCCTTTAATTGCGGTAAAGAATAACGCTTACTTGCTGGTTGAGGTGTACGTCCATACCAACGGAACTCTTGGAAATCTGAGTCATTATATAGGGCGTAACAAACTTTATTGGATTGGTTACCACCAAGGCAAACAAGTTTTCCAGTAGACTTATCACGTCCTACAACAAAACAAACATGGCCTCCTCCCTTACGGGTTTTAATAGCTACACAACCGTAAGCTGGTTTAGCTAATTTGGTACCATAATTCACATAATCCAATGCACGGTACCAATGCTTAGGATAAGCAATTCCAGCTGATTTCAAGCAATGAGCAACGAAAGTACCGCACCATGCTGTTTCATCATCCGCCCACCAAGCTTTAAGCTCCTTTAACCATTTCAAAATAGTTGGATTGTGCTGTTTACCTGGTATTTCTTGCAGACCAATGTGTTTTTTTGCTTCAGCCATCCAAGCTAATTCGTCAAACTTTGTCGTTGTAGGAATATTCATTAAAGTGTTGATTCCTACTAACTGGCCTGTTAATTGCGGGCCGTTGAGTCGTGGTTGAGAAATTTTCTTACCAATCCATGACAGAACAAGCATTAAAGTACCAGTAACAAATGCATGATATTTTTCAGGAATAACTTCATAATCAACACCCCATTGTAGTGCTGGCAATAAAATTAGCATGATGAATGCACCTACGGCGGGTAACTTAACAGATAGATACTGCCAAGCATTATTTTCAATTAACTTCATTCATCCTTCCTCTCTCGTTCAGTATCTTGCTCTAAAGCTTTAATACGTAGCTTGCTTTCTTTTTCACGCAATTCGCTCTCTCTACGTTCACGGCGATCACGTCTAAACTGAAAAATAAAGCTTATGAATAGGCCCGCTACAGCTACAATTGCACCCGAATAGCTCAACCAATTAAAAGATGCTAAAGACGCTAAAGCACTTGTTACACCACTAAGAATTGTTGTTTTATTTGCAAAACTAGTGATTGTTATTTCAAGTGTCTGATGATCAGACATGACCTATTCCCCACGTTTCATTTGTGGTTATTTTTGCAAGTGTTGTTGTTCTAATTGGTGTATGGTTCCAAATACAAAGAGCGAAAAAAAGCCCGAATTACTCAGACTTTTCTATATGAAAACTATCGGCCTCTACTTGCTAGGGCATTTAATCCTTTAATGACTTCTTGACCTAATTTTAAGAATACGTTGTGACGTTCAATTTCGTTTTCTAAATACTTCTTGCGGTTTTCCCATGCAGATGAATTGAAGTAAGTACTTTCAAAACTCAAAGGCATTTTTAATGCATCCGATAAAGGCATTGGGCAGTTTTCAGAAATACTACTTGCTGTATCAAGCAAAAGATCGGTCCAACTCTTTGATGATTCCTGTAAAGACGGAAGCGGTGCGAAATCGTGCAGGCGCGTCATCTGCACCTCTTTCCACTAAAATACCGTAGTTATCAACGCTTAACCGTAAATGAGTAAATAACTCATTGTTTAAATTATTAAAGTCTTGATAGCACAAATCAAAATCACTAGCTGGCATTTTCTTAATGAAATCTAGCCGCTGCTTAAATTGTTCTTCAAATAATTGAGGATTTGTTCTATCCGGCAATAAAGCTAAGTGCTCATGATTAGAATAACTCAACTGAAAAGCCATCATGCAGGCAATCCATTCAGCGACATTCTTACAATTTGCCTCTAAGAACTCCACTTCCATTCCAATAAGCTGTCTAACTGTAATTCCATTTTGAGTAATTTCAGTTTTCCAATTATTTTCTGATTGAAGGAAAACTTTAGACCAGTCTGTGTTCACCTCCAACATAGTATTACTTTGTTTTTCAAGATATTTAAGCAGCAATAAATACCGTTCCTGAACTGATAAAAGTAAAGGATCAACATTGTCTAATGCTGATTTCAGAAAAGCTGAAAGTCTTTTTTCATTAAAATTTGGAGCAATGATAGATATTTTGAGACATTGCTCAAAACTAAGCTCTTGCATTTGGTAGGTATTTTCACCAACGTACACAGGGTCAAAAGTAATCATTAGTTGCCTCCATATAATGAGTAAATATCCTTTGAGTCCCATGCAGTTCGACTCATTAAACTAATATTGACAGCTAAACTTAACCGGTTACCTTTTTCATCAATTGGCGCGACTATTGGTGCTGAAACACTTTCAAGAATAAAGGGTTTATAAGTTTTGCCATGAGTAGTGAGAGATACGAAAGGTGGGATAACCCCTGAAAACAAGCCTTCTAAGGTTGTATTTGAATTATTAATGACATTTTGCAGCGTAGAATCAGACGATAATGATACTGGTACGCTCCAAGCCTCCAACTGCATGATCTTGTCTTCAACTTCGGATTTTGCATCACTAAAGGCCAAGAAAAAGATTGATAAATTAAGACGTACTGATGATGTTGAAAGGAATACTTGAGTTGTATTTACTTTGGTTAAATTAGTTCGCCCTTCAACGCTCTTAAGCGCATTTTCAGCCGTTGCTAAAGGTCCTGATGCCATATCGCTTAAAGCAGAAATAAAGGGTGAGTTTTCTCCTAGAGTAGCTGCAGCTTGAAGCATTTGCCCGGTTTGCAAGTTAGCCATCAACATAGGCATCTTTAGTTCTGGATTGCTATTTTCAAATGGAGTTTGCCATTGGCTCTCAATACTTTTGTCGCCGTCTGTCAACAAAGCACGAATTACTGGTGAAGCTATAGGGTTACCATCCTTATCACAAAGAGAAAATTCAGCATATTTATGCTTTGAAATTGAGCCATAAAAAGGATCTGATTCAGTACTGGGCAACTTTGTTTTAGCTGTATTAACAGCTGGTGCATAAGCTAAAGCTTTGGACATAAAAAAGCCCTACCGTTAAAGTTAGGACTATTATTGAAGATAAGTTTATTAGCAGAACTCTACAGTTCCAATTAGGAGTAATTGAATAAACCGGAATTAATCATCTGTGCATCGAATAATTAAATTCAATGCATACTTATCATTTAAAGCATGTATTAAAGCTTTACTAAACATATCAATCTCTGTCTTATCATCATTAATGCTAGGATGGACTGTAAAATAAACAGAGATAGGCTTCATAGAACCATGGCGGTGCACATGACCTGAGAACTTATATAATTTAAAATTCTCAAGTTTTACTGAGTTGTATTCAAATGCACTGCTCATCTCCTCAATTTTAGTGATTTGAGCAAGTTGGGATAAATAACCATCAAAAGAATGTAAATTTTTAGGTAAATTAAAGTATTCAATTACGGTTTCTTCACCTAACCAAAAACTTAAATAAACGTCATCTTTAGAAATATATCGACGCTCCCCGTTAACTTGATGCCAGTCATTTTTTTCACGCAAAGATTTAATATTTTCAAAGTTCATAGATGTACCATTGTCTAAGAAATCAATTTAGTTTTATAAGATTAAGGCATAACTCTACACTTTCAAGTCCTTTAAATAATTAAAAAAATACGCTCTTTGTGAGCGTATTTTTTTATACTAATCTTATGCAGCTAAATTAATATTGTTTTCTTGCTCAAATTCATCAATCTTCTTAATGATTTCAGCAGACTTGTTATATGGCATAACAATCTCATCAAACTCATTTACTTCTGACCCCCAGAATTTGAGCATGATATTCTTGATCTGAGGTTTATCAACGCCGTCGCCATTGAATACATACTTGCTACGTTCAGTTCTGACATAAAGATCGTACTTAGCAAGCTGCTCATCAATACGTAGTTTTCTAGGAGGCATTGCGATATCACGAATTTCTGAAAATAGATCCTCTACACTTGTAAGGTGCGTAAAGTCTAATTCTCGTGTTATTGGAACATCATTAGAGCCTGCATGTTTTTCAATAATGATGATACGAGTTGAAACGGCGGTACCAGCATTTTTAAAGGTTGATTGAGGCAACCAGATTTCAGCTGTCAAAATTGCACCAGGTGTACTATCAATAAATTCGTCCACTTTAGAATCCATAGAACCACGTGGTACTAAGGCCACAATCCGACCACCATCATAAAGATGACCAAAAGCTTTCTTGATATGTTGAATTGCCAAAGTGCCAGCATGACCAAATGGCGGATTCATCACAATTGCATGGTACTTATTCAATGATTCTAAAGATTCGAATGTATCAACAATTACTTTTGCACCTGTATTTGCCATTTGAGCACGACTAGCTAAAGACTCAGTGGGTTCAATCATTGTCAGCTCTATATCTTGCGGAACAAAACGACCAATAGCTCCATCACCAGCACTAGGCTCAAGCACAGAATCGCCAGTGTGTACCCCTGCCCATTCAATCATTTTGAATCCTAGAGGTTCAGGCGTTGCATACCATTCCTTACCTTCGCGGTTATCACGACTTTCAGAACGTTTGCCTTTGGCATAGTAGAATGTTAGTGCTTGATCAAATGGGGTTAACTTAGCAATACGGGCATTTTCTTCATCATATGCTTTACCACCAATACCATCATTTAGACTTGGCTCTTCATATTTAGCTTCTTCATAAGCCTGAATTAACGCTTCTTTGATACTTACTACAGCATCAGCACCTTTTGCAAAGTTATCTACTGTTTCTGCGCGTCCAGCAATCGTGTCTGCAAATGCAGCCCGTTCCCATGCAGTACCAGTAGTCAAGTATCTCTGAATAGCATTTGAAGCTTGTCCGGTTCGATAGATACGCCCTTCCGTCTGTCTCAACTTTGCTGGCTTTGTTGGTTGACCAATATTAATGAGTACTCGCTGGTGTTTACCAGTTGTATCATGCAAGCTAATCCCAGTAGAACCAGCATCTGACTGCAGAATGAGAATATCGTGCCCGCTATCATCAGTATTAAATAACGCTACATTAGTTTCACGTTGTTGCTTTGAAAGACGGCCATTAAATAAAAGAGCACTAGGAAATGCATTCTTTAAAGTTTCAACAGGTGAATCATAATCAAGATTGAGATTTACTAGATCCGGTCTATTTTCTTTGAATGCATTATATTCAAGCTCAATATCTTCTCTAAGTGGGCTTTCATATTTTTCGATATCAAGCTTACTAATCAAGAAAGGTGCAAAACCACCGCCCTCGTTATAGTCATGAAAAATTACTACTTTACGACCTAATGCTAAGTGCTTTTTCACCATATCAACACAAGCTTCAGCTTTAATAGCTTCTAACAAACGGCGTCTTGCTAAGTAATCAAAGCGTTTTGCAATAATTTCGTATATGTTTTTAAATCGGTTGCCAGTGAATAGCCGATCATATTCTTGCATAGAGGCATGACGTCCCCAGCCTGTTGTTGGTTTACCAGTTTGAGCAGCCCATTCTTCAAAAGTTCGTGTTTTGTGCCCTTCTATTTCTTTATAACCATTGCGAAGATAAGTTAAACCTTCATCAATAAGTTCACCAACACGAGAGCCAATTAGAATGAATTTACGATCATAGTCAAAATTTACTTCTAAATCCCGCCCAGACATAGCACCAGTGTTTTTAAGATTTTCGGCGAACTGTCTTTCAAGTACACCTGTATCCACCTTAGCTTCTGGTCGCGTCAACTTACCATATCGCTTTCGATATCCAAGATTTCCCATATAGAAGTGCTCTCGAGCCTTACTAAAGCCTTCAGCTAAATTACCTTGGTCATCAACAGATACTGAAGGAGACATATAATCAAATAAATAGCCTTCCGCCCAATCAAGTGAAAAGTGATAACTAAATGGCGTAGCAGATAAGAAAACAACTTTGACCTTACTTTTCTGGTGTTTCCAATTCAAATTCCAGATCTTTCGTTGTTCATTTCGAAGGATCTGCATTTTGTTATAAGCACTTAGGTATTGTTCTGTTTCTTTACCATCTTCATCGAGCTCTTCAATTGGCATCTGATCAGCAAATTTATCTTCAAACCATTCACTAAAACCATGCAAATGCCCGGTTAATGCTCTTAGTTTGTTTAATGCTGCAGTTGCTTTACCATCGGATGATTGCGATAGAGTATGTGCCTCATCAATTAATATCAGGTCCCAATGTTTGTGAACTAAACTTTTATTTTGTCCAAAATTAGCAAAGGTTGTGACCACGACTGTGTGTTCATCACCGCCGTTATCTTTAATACTTTTTAATTTGTAAGCTTTGATATTCAACGGACTTGAGCTTTTTACAAAGTCATTTGCAATCTTATCATTCAAGGTAACAATCAAAATATTCTTGAGACCAGCATTAATAAAACGCTTTGCCACTCCAAGCCCAGTAAAGGTTTTACCTGTACCAGTGCCGTTAGTAAAAAGAATACCCTTCTTATTTTCCTCAATTAACCGCTTTTCAGTTTTTAAAACATCACCACGTTGTGCCAGTTGCAGATATGGCAAAGCTGCGTCAATATTTGAAGCATCGCTCCAAATTGTTTCTACATTATCTGCTTTTAATTGAGCTTCTAGCTTTTCATCTATGGCAGCTCTAACTGATTTAGCAGATTGTACAATTGATCGATCTCTTGCTCGTTTAAGAGATGATCTCTTACCAGATAGTTCACCGCCTCCGCTGCTGTTAATCCGGTTAGTACTGGCTCTACTATTTCCATCTGAAGATTCATTTCTTGGATTTCGGACGCTAGATAAACTTGCATCATTACTTTTTGATAAGCCAGAATTACTGTCTCGGAGTACCCCAATTTCTCCATCATTTCTGATTGCTTCTGAAGCCTCAAATTCATCATTTCCTGATCCAGTTGTAGAAACAATTGGTCCTCTGGATCTGAGACGAAATTCGCCAACTGATTCCACATCTGAATTGGTATTTGATACATGTAAGAATAATCCTTTTACAAGTTGCTGATCTTCTGAAAGAAGAGAGTCTGGAATAGCTTTAAGATGTTTTGAGCGTACAAGAATTTCACCCTGATAATAAAAGGCATAGGGGTCAAACTCTTTAGCTTTGGTTAATTTGATGCCTTTAAGACCAATAACCTGTAATGTTTTATTCTTTTTAGTGGTGTAAGCCTTTAGCTCTTTATCGCAAGCAAAAAGACTGACAATAGTCTCTAGCTGTTCAATAACATTTCTGGAACTATTATTAAGGTGTTGGATAACTGATTCATCAATGTTTTTGATAGCCTCGTTATATAAGACTTCAATAACTTCATCCAATTTTGGAAAGTCACTTTCTTGACGGGCAAAAGCTAAAGCTTGCTTTGCTACAGACAAGTTAAGTTCTATTTGCTTATGGATTATAAGAAGGAAAAATCGAGCAATATTGCTCTGATAATGCATGAAATCAATCATGTAATAAATCGCAACCAATACTGTGTCTTTAGTGATTGGTTTGAGCTTTAAAATGGACATATATCCCTCAACATAGGAACTTTACATTCCTATGTTGAATGATCGTAAGTATCTAATTTTTAGTAGGTTCCAGATCTAAACATCTAATTCTTCGAAAAGAATGTCATTAATTTTGTTCCCTTCATGATTTTCTTTGTCATTACTTTGATCAATTTTAGCTTTCAAAGCACTGTGGAAACGTTCAGCTCCCTCTTTCGTTAATCGAATTATTTTAGGGCTACTTGAACTGCTGGAATCAACCAATGAATCGTACATTTGCACACTAATGAAATCATCACCAAGCACTTGTTGTGCATATTGGATAGCATCTTTTACACTTACTGGTTCAGGTTCACCAAACAATCCTACATTGCTGCTATCTAAAGCTTGTTTCTCTGCAAATTCAGCTAAAGCTTTAAATAACATACTCATTTTTTTTGAACTGCGGCTATTCTTGGCGAGAAATACGGCGAGCTCAGCAACACCTTCTCCTAGATCCTCAAAAAGCCCTTGCTGCTTTACAAACTCAACAATATCTTGATCATTTTGCTTTGCAGATAAAATTGTATTTGCTGCATCAATAATTGCATTAGCAACACGTTGATCAATGGCTTGCTCCATTCCATCAACGATTTGATCTGATATATCTTGAACATTTCCACGACTTATGGCTTGCGCTTCAATAAATTTAGGGGCAGCAACACCAAGCGCATTAAGCATATTTTGAAGATCTGGTTTTGTATGATCAGCCATCATTTCTAGCAAACGATCATCATTGTACGCTTTACTAAAAATTGCGGCCTTGATTCTGTTTATCAGTGCTTGTGTTGGTTTTTTATCTTTCGTTGTGTACTGGGCAGCTTCTGTATCACCTAATTTACTTAAAAAACCTTGAATAAACTTTTGATTACTTACTGCTAATAAATCGCCATCTTCACTCGGATTAAAAAGTGCCAGTAAATTCTCATCTAAACGTTTAGCATCAGCTTTAGCACGTTCAGTTGCTGTAAAAGACAACTTATCATCTTGGTTAGCATCTATTGCAAATTGAGCTCTATCAATCTCGGTTGTACGAATACGTATCAAAATCGGTTGAGCTATTGCTTGGACCTGCTCACTACTAAAGCCAAAGTAATCGGCTTCATCAATCAACCATTGTTTATACTCATCTGCGGTACCGCGCTCATAGGCAAGCTTGATAGCCATTGTTCGACCATTTCCTGATTCTACAACTAAATCATCACCAGTTATCGGTGCTCCCGTGTCTGCCCGACCTGAGCGGCCTAGGCTTTCGGGGTCTAAATCATTAGCAGTTTTCTGTACCCATGCTTGTGAGGATTCACGACTACGATCTCGTGGCTGCAATTCTTGCGGATAATTAGGGTTTTCCGCACCAGTTGCTGTATGAGATGCAATTACTTGATCAATATCAACTAAAGCGAATACAGTAGAAATCTTTTGTCCTTTGGCTGTTTTCACATTATTAGTTCTACCCTTCAAAAGCCCAGTAAAGGGCTGTTTAGGTTTAAAGAAACTAATCATTTGATCAATTACAACTAATGGATTCTTAGCAATATCTTGAGTAGAAATTAGATTTAAAGTTGTCATTAGATATTCTCCGCTTCCATTTTTTGCACTTGATTCAAGAGTTCTGTCACCGCTGGAATAAGAAGTGGATCATTTAAGTCTTTTTCTGCTTCATCTCGAATTTGCTCTAATAACTCAAGATTAACTTTAACCTGCCCTTCAATTACTGAACGGTAAAGTTGATTACCTTCATCATTTGTCGTACTAGGCTGAAGATCTTCAACTTCTGTCGGAGCATTTAGTTCTTTAGATTCATCATTATCTGAATTTTGGGCTGGCTCTTTATTACTGAGGCGATCCGCTAAATGTTCATCTGCCCATGCTCTTGAATATTCATAAAATGCTGTTAAATATTCTGGTGAACCTTCGGCCCCATTCCAGTTTTTTAAGAATTCACCACGGCGATCTGAAACCCAAGCCATAAAGTCTATGTTGTTAGAATCTTCAGGATTTTCCAAAGTGTCTAACCATGCTTGCATCATTTTGTTTTCAGCTATACCAGCTGCACGTGCAGCTAAAACTTCTTCATCTCTTTTTTGTTTAGCTTCATTTTCGGCATCAATAAGTTTTTTTGCTTCTAATTCTGCTTGCTGTTGAGCCAAAGCCTGGTCATCTAGTTCAGAAATCCATTCACGTGCCCAAACTACCGCATCAGAGTCCCCCTCTAGAGCCTTATTGATACGTTCAAAGAATGCTTGGTAACGTAAACCATCTTCACCTGCCCATTCAGGATCAGCATTTAAACGCTTTAAGTCGGCTTTTAAACGTTCGGCTTCTTCATCAGAAATACTATCTGGTAACTCATTATCGAGACTATTCTCTTTAATGATTACTTCATTTTCTTCAGATTGCTTGGTTAACAATGTATTTTGCAACTGATCCAATTCATTTAATAAATTGGAAATTTCTGCACTTAAAGAATTTAATTGACTTTGTTTTTGCTCGAGACGTAGTTCAGCATCTGCTAAAGCCTTGGCCTTTTCTGCTTTTTTAGATTGTAACCGCTTAAAACGATTACTATTTTGGTTAATCAACTTCATAATTCGACCAGCGAGAACTGGAATTGATATTCCTTCTCCCTGATTAGGCTGAATTGCAGCCGTAATATCCCGATTGTTCATTAAAATCTTCCATGAAATTAATGAATCTGCTGGACTAATTTTTTTTGATAATCGATCTGGCTTATGAAAAAGGATTGTGAAGTTTTGGCCGTCATCAAAATCATAAGTAAGAGCAATTTGAAGGACTTTTTTATGCTTAAAGGGCTTACTTTCCGTAACGTTAACGATTTTGACGCCAGTTTTTGAAAACTGATCCATAGAGTGATGCAAAATTGCAGACAGCTGCTCTAAATGCTGGTAATCAACGATAATAGAGTCGTAAAGCGCTTCTTCTACGCCTAGACTAGATAAAAGTGTAGGTAACCCATCAAATTTACTCAATAATTGGCTGTGATCATCATTTCGTTGCATATCTAATAACAACTTAGAAGTATCACCCTCATGAGAAATTAAATTGATTCCATCCCATTCAGGTTTTTCAGCTGCTACAACATTTTGTAATTGTTCTAGTTGCCATCTTTGAATCGGTTTTGAACCCGTCAAATTAAATTGTTGTGATGATAAATGGCGCTTAAGTCCAAATTGATTTGTTTCAATAACATCTGTAACACTAGCATCAAACATTCGGCCAAATTGCAGTATCGCTAAATCAGCTGCATGCTGGTCATCGATAGCGCCTAATACCGCAACAGAATCAAACGCATCTATCCCACCCTTTTTACCTTTTAAATTTACAACACGCCAGAAATCATTTTCCGTGTAATCTTCAGTGACTAAAGCATTAATTTGACGGTAATCACCCTTAATAAACCCAATTGAACAAGCACCACTATTCACCATGGAGTCAAAACCATGTACTAATCGGCTTTGATGTGGTGCGTGTGTTTGAAAGAAAATTGATTTAACACTCACGGAGTTATCCTCATTTTAATTTGAGGATATTTTCTCAAGTAGGTGAATCTATAAAGGCAATGAGTTCCATAGCTTATTTTAAGTTGGGAAACATTTTGATGAAATTTAAAGTAACAATGGCATGTGCTTTATTAGAGGCATCAAGGGGCAAATTGCCTGCTTGAAGTGAAACTAGATGCTCAATTTCAAATTGGTTTTGATTTCTTGCAGCTTTATCAAAAGCATATATTTTTAATCTCATTAAGTATTCAATTGGTGGCGGCTGAGTACCATCCTTATTAAACATTATTTCTTTTATAGCTTTAGCACTATTCGCAATAGCTGCTTCTTTAGTCTCAATAAATGAAATGCTCAACTCATTTGAAGCATTACCAGTTACATGGTTGAGTTGAAAATGCCCCACATGCACTGCATCGGTTTGGGCATCTAGTAGTGATACATCTACATTATTGGCTAACCAAGCAACTTTGTTTGAAGGATCAAAAATTGGAATATTTGCTTGAGCAATTTTACTGTTTGCACGGTACGGGCGAATTTCAATTCCAAAATGGGCCGCTGAAAGTGTCCCTAATGCGTAAAGTTCCTGATAATGTGAAACAGCTCGATCAACAGTTAGACCAGACCACAAGACAGGATTCTTAGCAAAACGTTCTTTAAACGGATTTAAAACGTTTCCCAAACTGTTATTTATAGTTTTATTCTGTGTTTCGTATTCAAAAAAAGCCATTATTCTTCATCCTCTGGAAATTTACGGCTTTTAGCAATACTTTCAGCTAACGTTAATGCTTCCTCATATTTCATACCTGTATCGCGCTCAAGAATGTACGCCATAATATCTACATCTAAATTTGATTCTTTCAATGACGCGATTACTTGTGTTTTAAGTAATGTTGTATTCATTCTTGATTGAGCATTGTTGATTTCTTCTGTAGCTGCTGCAGTTTGGTTTGAATAATATTCAACTTGCCAAGGGTAATCTTCAGGCTCAAATTGTTCGTTGTAAGCAAAACCCCAATCCAAATGAAGAATTTGATTAATCCCTTCGGAAGCTGCTGTTCGAATGTCTTGTGACCTACGCATGATTTGTGCAGAAGTATGGAATGCTCCACCTTCTCCAATACCGCCAGTTAACATATCAGCCCAACCAACCATGCTTGGATCTAGACCAATTCCGCCCATCAGCAAACGGACATTAATCATGAATTGTTCAATATTAATAGGTGAGCTTCGTTGATTCTTGATATCACCTACTGGATTTAGAACTTGTTTTTCATCAAATACCGGAAGCATGTGAAAAGCAGTATTCCAGACTGCTTCACCACCTGATAAAGCATCACGGACATAAGCCTCATGATTTTTCAGTAAACCTTCTAAACCACGGATATAGGCTTGACGTTGGGCTGGCGGCATTCCTGACATATTTACTGTCAAGAACATCTGATTTACGGTATCTGCGATTTGCTGGCTATTCATAGATGCCAAAGCGAGGATTACATCATCATAAATATCTTCAATCTCATAAAGAAATGAGCCGCCTAAATGCGCGGGTAAGATTGGTAGCTCATCTGGATCATCACCCTCCAACATTTTCGTGACAAGTCCAGTTTCAACAAGCTCATATTGAGCAATATTGCTCATACGGGGCATTTTGAAACGTACCATTTGAATAGTATTCAGCTTGGTAATAGTTTTTTGCCAATTGCGAGGATCTAAACAAAAAAAGGCGACAGTCTTACTGCCTTGTTCGAAAGGCTGTATTAATGGCGGATATGTATACTCATTACATACGAGGTCAATTACACCTTTATCTTTTTTCCCATAAATACGTGCATAGGAATCACCGAAAGAAATAGCATCTCGGGCAAGTTTGCTTAAATACTTATTGATAAGCTTTTCCATCTTTACACGGCGCTCATCTAGTTGTTTTTTTAGTTTTTCAGCTGCTGGTCCACTGGCCTTTTTCAAGCGTTCGGCAGGTGTAATAAAGACTTGTTGGCCGCTATAAGAATCTCCGCCTAATGCGGCAGAAACATGAATCCCCATACCCTCTGCGATAGGTGCAAAGCGTAACATTCTCTCCCATTTTGTAAGAATTTCTTTTCTAGTACGTTTTTTATTGGCTTTGGTTTGGTTAGTCCCAAGTGAAAACGGAGCCATAGTTTCATATAGCTGTGCTGTTGCATCCTGATTAGACGTATCGAATTGCTGATCATATGAATTAACATTTTCACCGAGTAACAACGATAAGAACCGAGAAGACATAACGAAGCCAAAATACCTAAATAATTATGTATTTTGAAGGCTGCTATTTTTTTACTTTTAGATGGGTTCCAAAGTGAATTGGAACCAAACAGATTTAATAAAAATCCAGCATGCAATTCTATCTGAACAAACTTACTTTACTGTTTAGAGGATTCGCTAATGGCTGATGTAAAAGTATTCACTGATATGGATATTGAATTAGCTCAAAAGACAAAAGATATTGTAAATAGTCAGCGTTACAATAATCGTCCAGCTTTCAAAACCTTAACCCTAGGCTGGGACCTTGAAACTGGTTCTATTGCAGTTAACTACACTTTTGTAGAAGAACCACAAAGTACTGATCAACCTGCATAACATGCTTTAATAAGTAAGCCCCCCAAAAAGGGGCTTTCTTATTATCTAGTAATCTTATGATGCAAAAGAGGTAATATGAACAGGAAGAGTGCCATTAGGCCCTAAATTTTCAATAATCCTTGAAGAGATATCATTTAATTTAGCAGCAGCCGCAAACTTTAGTTGTAACTGGCCATTAGAGTACCTACCAAACAAGCCCCCTCTATTTAAGTTATTCATAGGTCCCGGTCTAAACCACGAAGGTAAAGTATTTAATAAGATACCCACATTAGAACCAATGCTCAGTGTAATACCGTTTAATAAGTTCTCTGCTGTTAATTGATATGTTTGCACAATCCTTGGAACATTTTTAGCAGATATAGCAGACCAGATTAAATTACCTTGCTCATCATATACATCTAAATAACCTGAGATTTTAGTGTAGTCATAACTTAAAAATGAAATATTATTGTTATGCACACTATGCCAATATTTCCCACAAAACTCTGTACCTTCAGATAGGCTTAAAATATAAAGAGTCTTTTTTGGTAAATCATTACGAAAAGAAGGATATACCAAACTAGGGGTTTGAATAAAACCAGGTGCCCACCCAGAAGATGCACCTATTGAACTAGGTGTACCACCATCTAACACTTGTACAGAATTTACACCTAAATGTCTGTAAGTGTCGCTAACAATAATTTCACCTTTATCATTACTTACTTCAAAGCCAGACATTATCCATACCTATAAATATCAACAGTAAGAAGGGCCAAACCAGATAATGCACTCACTCTTACTACATTAGGTGTATAAATAGACGCAAAAGGCCCACCATGGTAAGCAAGTGTAGGGTATTGCTGAGTCATATTACCTAAGCAGTCTTCTCTAACAATTGCTATATGAGTTTCAGATGTAATACCGTCATAAACATAATCCTTATAATACTCATTAGAACCTAAAGAGATTTCAAAAGTATGTATTAAGTGCATTTGACGATCTGTAACATCAACAACAATCTTCCCAGTTTCATCAAAACATTGTAAGCCTTGTGGCATATTGTCCTCCCAATATAAAGGGCTAGATAACTAGCCCTTCTTCACTACCACAGCCCTAATTTAACCCTGACAACATTATTATCGTCGTAAACTGTAATTAAACTGCCGCTTAAAACCATTCTTGCACCATTGGGTTTAGCCGGATCCTTGTAGGTAGTTAAGGTCCCCAACTCACCAGCAATCGCGCTCAATTTATCGACTTTAAACAGTTCAGCTGTTAAAGACTTCGCTTTGAAGTTTGCTGCGGTCAAATTTTTAATAAATACATCACTATTCATAATGACCTGATTGTCTTGAATTATGAACGGCATATATTTAGTAGAAGAAGTACCTGTTGTGAAAAAAATTCTATCAGCTTGGAAACCTATAGAAGTTTGGACAGTTCCATTATTTTGTTCACTTACCATGGATAAACCAGAGAAAACACCGTTGTTATCCATTCCCATTACGTATTTACCTTTCATCCCGTTGATCAAATCAACTTGAGACTTAAGATTAATTGCATTTGGCCCATATACTGAAGTGAGAGTTTGAAGTGAACCAGCGTAAGCTCCTACATCCGTGGTATATGTAGTTTTAAAACTCTCAAATTCAGCAATATTGTCTGCATCTTCAATATCGATGTAATCAAGATCCACTTCGCCTGCTTGAGCTGCATAATTGCCGATAAAAACAGGAGTAAAGAAAGCTGCTTTATTTGCAAATGTTTTGGGGTTTGTAAGCGTTCCAGCCCCACTACTTGCACCAGCAGATCTACCCTTGAAATACGCAACACCAGTAACCCAAGAACCCAATGCAGGTGCAGCACCACCAACCACATAATGACTTGAGCCAATATCTCCATTTATGTAATTCGTATCTGTAATAAATGCAGATTTTGCGGCATTAAAACAGGTGGCCCCCACATAAACTACACCAGCACCTGACACCCTTCTGTAGCGGTATTTAATCCGGTACATCTTATTATCATCAATTGGTAAGGTAGAGAACCAGTTTAGCCAGATTTCATCGTTGCCAGAATTATCACCCATCCGTAATGCATAACCTCCCCGACATGTTTGATCTTCAATTAAACGCATACCTATTCTTGAGCCGCTAGGCGTTCTGTTAATCCAATCTATCTCAAAAGTTTGCAAAGCAGACGCCATAATGGTTTGGCTATTTGCTGAATAGAGGGCTGATAATCGTTCACTGGATGAAGCAACTGCCTCATTCAATTTTGAAGAAGTCACATAATCTCTTTGTATGTCAGCAACTGTTCTAGATGCTGCAGCAGCTGTGTCTTGAGCTTTTACAATTTCTGCAAAAATTGGTACTGGTACAAGTGACGAATTATATTGAATTGGTTCAATAGATTGTCCCAAAGCTGTGAAAGACTCAGTTTTAATAAGTGGTGTAATCGTTTTATAGTGTGAAATATCATATCTCGCCCCACCCCGTAAAAAGACGACTTCAATAGAAGCATTAGACATTTGCCTGATATTTATTAATGGTGATTGTGGAGTCCAGCTATACGAGAATTTTTCAATAATTCTATTATCAGCCTGAGTACCCCATCCATTGGCGGTAACACTCCACTCGCAGTTTAAACCGAAAGTTCGAGAGCCATGCGTAGACCAAATTACATTACTATTGTATTGGCCACCTAAAGTAGCAAACACCTTAAAATTATATTTTTGCTTTCCAATATCCAGTTGGAAAATAACAGGATAGTAAATATCTGGATTCAAACCTGATAAGTCAACATTCGTTAAAATATTTTCTTTTAAGCTTTCAGTATTTTTCTGTAATGGATCAATATATTCCGACTTTAACTGATTTGACGATGCAGCAATTGCTCTTTCAATATTTGTATTTGTGAGGTCAGAATTAAGAATATATGCACTATTAGTTCTATCCAATTTAGAAGACATTTCAGTAAGCTTACTTGCCCATGTCTCCTTAAAATTAGTTAATGTCCCTAATGACTCGTTAGCTGTGGAAACGAAATCTTGTAAATTAGGATCTGCAGATGCATAGTCAGTTACGTCATAACATTCAATTTGAGCTAAAGTCCAAATTAGAGGGCTTTCAGGTGTTGGGGCTGGTCCACCCGCTACATGTACGAATCCAGAAGTATCGAATCTTCCGGTGGCACCGGATTTAACCATACGAACATAAACTTCAAATCTCCCCGTCCCGTCAGTGCTTCCAATGAATTTATCTACTGATCCATCGCCCATTAAATTTGCTGCAGGATATAACTTGTAGCCGATAGGTAATTTAATCAGGTATTTAATGATAAAAATAGCATTTGAACGTGTGAAAAACTGTTGATGAAAACCGCCGAAATTCGGGCTTGCTGAACCAGTCGTAACGATTCTAAGCTCATGAGTTGAAGTTGTCGGATTGTCAGCACTTTTAGCTTCACGAGTAACACTAACTGTACCATTGCCTAGATTGTTATAAGTGCCGACGTTGTTCATTCCTTTCTTGAAATTTACATCACCGTAAAGCAACTTACCGTTAGTAATCATCATTGCAAGCTTAGTTGTATTTTCTAATGCTGAACCCAGATTGTCGGTGCTTGTTTGGAGCTGAGTAATATCATTATTACGAAGATTAATTAAATCTTTTGATGTTTGATCCGCTGCTGCTTTAGTAGTTTTTAATACCGTTGAAAGTCCACCTGGTACAGAAGCGTCATATTGCTGAATTTGTTGTGCAATAACACCTTTGTTAACATCAGCATTGATAAATGTATCTTCCACAAATTTCGCATTTTGTTTAAGAGTAGTTTTAAATCCTCCTTTGAAATTAGGAGCAGAATTTCCTCGGCTAATGAAAATATTCGAAACTGAAAATGTGCCCGCTGAAGGAGCATTATCAAATCTTAAACCCAGAGGAACAAATTCAAAATTCGTAGCTTTTACATCACTTGGAAAAATCCCCGTTAATTCTAATTCTCCACTTGCTTGAACAGTAAATAATGGTAAACCAAGCCCATATACCGCGCCGTGAAATTGGATGGTACAAACTGCACCAATTAGACCTGCCGAAGCATTATATTTGATTCGTATAACTACAGGATCACCTTTAGCGATTGGTAGTTCTTTAATTTTATATTGTAGTTCCCAGACCGGAAAAGTTTGATTTGTGCCTGTTGAAACATTTAATGTTTTGGTTTCATCTCCTAATAAAATCCAATTGTCTTCTGCGTATTGAATAGTATCTAGTTTTGCTGAAAAGGATTTTATTTCTTCTGCAAATACTTCTTTTGCATCAGATCGAGTAATTTTTTGTTGAAGAATTTGAGCATGATTTTCCAAAACTTTTTGCAAGTTTCCACTGTTATTTGCCAAACCTAGAGGAATGCCACTAACGACCTGAACAGCAACCATTATCTGTTTTGCACCATTCAGACCAGAATCAGGAGTTGCATGGAGCTCAATACCTCTTCCAGCCCCTATTCCTTTCTGACCAATTAGGATATATGCATCCCTTCCCGTAATCTGATCAAGAGTAAATTGATTTGCACCTAATGAAAGTAACGCAGCTTTAACTGTGTTTAAATTCATAGCAATGTAATCATAATTTGTGATTATCACAAAAGTATCTTTAGGTATTTCATTAATAGCATTACTCATGGCAACGGCGTTTGCAGGGTCACCATATGTGTCATATCGAGTTGAAGTTGCAATCGAGCCATCTGCTGCTAAAACATGCACAGAAAAGCCGCGGTTAGAAGCTACAGATATAGTCTCACCTTTTAAGTTCTTGATTCCAGTAAAATCATTATTCCAGCCTGAAGAATAAACTCTGTAATTAAAGACTTGTCCTAGATCTTGATTTAACTGCTTGTAATTAGAATCTAAGCTATTAATTGATTGGGTTATATTTTGTTGATTATCACTAATTGTAGAGTTTATTTCCTGAAACTTCCCATCAACTGTTAATTTATTCGTATCAACAGTAGATTTCAGAGTTGTATAATTTTCAGTTAGTACTTGGATCTTTTCTAAATTTTTCTGAACATCTGTTTTAGTACCTGTAATTGCTAATGAGTTAGCTTCTAAACCTTTCTCAATTTCACGAGGATTTTTTCTAAATCCTGTTGCTAACTCACCTTTCTCTAATTGAACTTCTCGAATTAAGAAATCAGGAGCATACCCTACTTGAGCACATAGGATAATATTAATATACTGTAAGTTATTGATATTTGTATCAAAAGTATAAGTACATAATACTTCTTTATCTGTTGCAATATTCCATTCATTAACAACCTGATTATTACTGCTACCATCATATCTATGGATGATTAATAGCAAAGTTTTTTGTGCTGCAGTTAGAGCTTTGGCTTTAAGTGACAACGTATAGGTTTGATTTATTTCTAAACCATCAGCTATCGTAATTGACTCGATAAAACCTTTAAAATATGTAGACGAATTCGTAGAGCGGAATCTCCCCCAGTTTGCGCCATAAGCATCCTTAAAAACTTCTAGAACATTACCTTCAACAACAGCATTCTGACGCCAGTTAGAGATTGAAAAAGGCGCATAGAAATCACCATTCTTGATTAAATTGTCTCCACCACTTGACGAGATTGTTGCTTTTAGAATTTTACTTTCTTCAGCTATAGCTTTATTTGTTTCTGCTTTTGTATAACGGGTGCTATCCAGTGTTGCTGAACTATCTGTCCATAAATTTCCGAACTTCTGCTTAAATTTTGCTTCCAATGCATCTGTAGCTGCGGCAACTGCTTTATTTGTGTCAGCAGTAGTCGAATAATTTTGTAGTTGTGTAGCGCGTACAAGTGATGTGTCTACATCTTTGTCTGTGAAAACGCTATTTACCCGATAAGCTTGTAACTCCCACCAACCACCACTGCCATTGTGTCCAAGCGCAAAACCTAACTTCATTTGTGGATGAGTATTAAAAGTTACAACCTGTTCGATATATACCCATTCTTCGTTTGCTGGAATTCTAATTAAAGCAATCGCTGATGCAGTGATTGTAGCATTTGAAAAACTACCATCAGCTTTGCCATACATAGCCGTAATGCTGCAATCACCTGTAGAATCTGCACTTCGGCGGACCCAAAAGCTAACTTTATATGAACGATTTGTCGGTAAAGCTTTACGGCTATATATCCAACATCCTGCTTGATTCGAAGAATCTTTTCTAAAGACAGTATTGCCAACTTTACCTGTATTAGTTGTTTTAAAGTGGATTTTCAAATCATAACTATAGTAATTAATCCAATCTTCAGGGTTTTTTAAATTAAAATCTGGCAGTAATGAGTCACTATCATTAGCAGATTCAATAGATGCTTTAACATTTTTAATTTGAGCATTAAGCTGATTAGTTTGATTTGCTGTAGCTTCGTCTAACTTTGCTGTGGTTGCATAGTTCTGCAGTGCTTTTGCGGTGTTATCGATATTTTTTTCAGCATTTGAAAGTCCAGTTTCAAGACTTGATGTTCTCTTTGTTAGTGCCTCCTTTTCAGTCACATATGTTTGTTTGAAATCATTAAAGTTTGCATTAACTTGGTCTACTGCAGCGTTGTAGTCATAAGCACTGGGGATCCACGATTCAGTAGTGATTAAGTCACCCCTGACAAGCACTGCCCAATAAACCGTTCCGACTGAACCTTGAGCAGCAGTAGGACTGTTAATCATGTAAAAATTTAAAGCACGTTTTTCAATAACTTGATTATTTTTAACAAAGGTTATTTTATTAATAACTTTGCCATTTGTATTAACAACGGATTGTAAGGCTTGCTGACCTCCCCCAGCATAAACTGCCAAATTAGAGTTTGTATCCGCACCATTTCTTTGATGTTCGGCACACCACATTAAAGTGTATTTTGCGCCTACCTCCCAATCCTCGCCTAGCTTATATGAAAGATGAGGATATGAAGTTCCGTTATATTTACCCACAACATTTGACTGGATAAGCAAATTCGAACCAGCAGCTGCGGCTCTACTCAAACTTGCAGAGAGTGCTGTTGCTTGCTCTGTAACTGCTTTAATCTGTCCAGCTTGTTCTGTTACATCTGATTTCGTTGCTTCCAATGCTTCTGATGAAGCCTTTTTATTTACTTCATTATTAGTTAAATTTAGATCATTTCTAAGCTTAGAAATATCTAAACTTTGAGAAGACAATGTTTCGCCGTGCTTCTTAACTTCCGCTTGAGTGATCTTAATCGCTTCTGCATTAGCATTTAATGAGCTTTGCGTATCCCGAGGGCTTGGGCTCCATGCTGTAGGTTTATTGCCGGCTTCGATCTGTAATTTTTGAATTGTTGGAATTCGGCCTGAGCCATATGTACCGTAAAACTCAATTGTAGATTCAGTTGAACTGCCAGTGTTAAATTTAGGAAAAACCGTCACTGCAAATTTTTGAAATTCATTTGCTTTAGTTACTGTAACTGAAGTTGTGAAAAAGTGGGCAGAACCATTAGATGAGTAAACCTGAACCGAACCGGCAACAGGTACACTCACTTCAAATGAAATGGTAACCGGCTTATCTAAGTTTTCGTCATAAAAAACTTTTAACTCTTTGCTTCGTTCATACATTAAGTATTCACGACTTGTTGTAGCTGTCGATGTTCTAGGAGCTTCTGAATTAGCAACAGCATTAACACCACCGATTTTTAAATTATCTACAGCAGCTGTTATATCAGTCGATACACGGCCCATTGCACTTTCGAGATCACTCTTTGTAGCTGTTTTCAATAAAGCTTGAGCATTGCTCTGAATACCTGTTTCTGCATTCTGCATTCTTGTTTCAAGCTTACTGGTCCTTTCAGCTTCAGCTTCTGTTCTGTTAGTTGCTGTTTTGAATAAATCATTTGCTGTTGCAGTTGCATCATTAGCTGAAGCTAATGAGTTGTTATCTTCAACAATAATGTAATTAAGCTGACAAATTCCTGTCTGGAAGTTGTAGTTTGCAATAAAGATTGGGGCATAAAATTCAGCTTGCGCGGGGAAAGTACGCGGATTATCAATTGTCCCTAAGCCAGTTGCTGCCCCAGTAGACTTACCCTTCATGTATAGAACTACTTCTTGCCACTCACCTAAATTAGGTTTAATGGCCGACAATAAGTAGTTAGAAGAACCCATATCTTCTGCAAGGGTGTTTGTAGTCGTTACGTATTTACTTTGGTCTGCATTTTTACATGCAACACCAAGATAAATAGATCCATTTTCACCGAGTACACGGCGGAAACGTGCACGAACCCGATAAAGTGTATCTGGGTTAATCTTTACAAACTCATTCCAATGAACCCATGTTTCATCATTATCAGCATTATTCCCAAGCTCAAGAATATAACCACCTAGTGCATCAGAATCTTGAATTACTTTCGCTTCTGCAGTGGTACGCCAACGTGTCCAGTCATCAATACCTTTTGTTGTGACGACTGCACGTACCCCAGAAGTTACTTGAGTTTGAGATTTTAGACTTAATAAATTTTGAGAAAGGGCTTCGGTAGCTTTTACCGCCGTTGTTCCTGTTTGCTGCGCTTCTGCTGCATTATCAAAAGCCAGTTTTGCAAGATCATCAGTAGTTTTAAGTGATGATGAAAGGCCATTTATGCTTGTATTTGTATTACTTTCTAAGGTCGAAACACTTTTTTGAACATCAGTAATTTGCCCTTGTACCTTTAAGTTTTCTTTAGAGATACTTGTATCAAGTTCACTAAATTTTGAAGCAGTAGACTGTTCCAACTCGGTAAGTGACTCAGTAACTTCTAAAATATTTGCATTAGATTTCCGATCAGCTTCTTCCAAAGCTGCTTTCGTTTGGTCGATACGTAAAGATAAGGCTTTATCACCATCAGAAACTGATTGAGTAATTGTTGCTATATCCGACTCTGTTTTAGTTTTATTCGAATTAAAGTCAGTTTTTAGATCTTCAAGTTTTTTTGCTTCTGAAACAACCTTCTCATCAACAAGTTTCACTGAAGATTCTACTTTTTCGATGTTTGCGGCATTACCTTCTATTTGTTCTTGTGAGTTTTTAAGAGTAGATTCAATTTGTGAGGTTTTCTCAGCAATAGATTGATTCAAATCACTTACAGTACGTTCGACTTTGTTAATAGCAGTTTTGTTGTCACCAATTTGTGATTGTGCGGTGCTAATTTGCTCAGTAAACGCTTTATCTTGAGCTGCTAGAGTTTTTATATCTTCTGAAATTAGAGCGTTTGACTTACCGAATTCGTTTTGCATTTCAGCAAACTTAAGCTCAAAACTTTGAGTTAAAGCCTCTTTATCATTTGCACGTGCTTCAGCTTCAGCTAGAAAACCAGAATCAACTTTCTTATCAAGATCAATATACTGAGCTGCAATTTGATCTACTTTTTTAACTGCAGCTTCAGTTTGGGTTACAACCGGTTCAATTTTTTGATTAATGAGTGTATTAGTTTCTTCACCTAATGCTAATTTAGCGTCATCAATCATTTGACCAGCTTTAACTAAGTTTTGATCAATGTCTTGTTTTAAGGCGGCCTTAGTTTGATCAATAACATTTAGTGTGTCAGCTGCTTGTTTTTTACGGTCCAGAACTTCTTGATCCGCAATTTTTTTTGCGTTTTCTGCGACTAACCGAATTTCATTTGAATCACTTCTTACATCAGCAATGATTGAATCTGTTTCACTTTTAATAAAACCGATTTTATCATCGAGTTCTTTCTCAGCACGAATTGCACGTTGTTGAGCATCAGCAACCAATGCTTCATTAGCTTGAATAGACTGATCGATACGTTGATTGGCTTCATCCAATCGTAGATTAGCCTCATTATTATGTTGATCTACAATTAATTTAGTATTATTTATTTCTTGATCTATATAAGCACGAACTTCATCGACTTTATTTTGAGCGATCTGATTAACTTCTTTAACTTGTTCATGAATCTTTTGAACTTCCTCATCAAAATGTTTCATTCCTTCTTCAAGCAATTTAAAAGCATCAGAATCTTTAATGTTTTCAATTAAATCTTCTACTTCTTTTACCTTTTCTTCAATTTCTTGATTAGTTTGTTCGTTATTTTCAATCTTCTCCCCTTGTTCTTTTAATTCCTCCTTAAGCCCTTCTAACTTATCGAGAGCGTCTTTAAATGCACCTTCAATAGCGTTAGGGTCAATAGGCACACCAGCAACCGTAAGCGTTGTGCCAACGGCCATACTACCCGCTACAGAACTATTGCCAGCTACTGAAGTATTACCCATTACAGTGCTATTTCCCGTTAATGTGCTATTACCAGTTTGTTGAGTATTAGCTTGTACATTCATTAACGGCGTTTTGATCGAAACGGTTGTGCCAGAATCTACTTTTAAATTTTCTTTAGAGATAAATTCAATATTATCTTGTCGAATACGGCGCACACCTACAATCGCGCCGTCTCCGTGACTGACATAACTATGGATTACTGGACGTTCTTCATTACCATTTTCAAAGAAGACATAGACGTCTTCACCATCAACTATTTGAATTTCTGTATCTAAATCACTATCACCGACTGGATAGGCAAAAGTTGCTGCAATGCCTTCACTCGCACCATCAGTTAAACCATGAATGTGTACTTGTGCAGTACGACCTTTTGCGTTGTAACTTAAAATCTTTGCACGTTTAAAACCATTCATATATTTGACCTACAAATTAGCAATCCAGAACTTTGATGAAGTCCCCATTGATCCCCCGATTGCGCCTGTATCTATATGATGTGCAGCTGTTAAAACGACATACTTCTTACTATCTATTTCGAATATATCGCCCGCATTCCAATTCAAATTTAGCGGCCTGATTATGGTTCCCCGTAAGATCAAAACCTTTTCCAAGTTTTTAACTTGTCGGGCATCTAAACCAGCTCTTTGCGTAACAGTGTGGCCTGGGGTTATTGAGTCATCACCAACAACCGTTGAACCGTTATTCTCCACGGTCACGAAAGATGATTTTTGCATCAGTTCCAAAGGTTTACTGGATATCCAAACGACACTGCTAGGATCTAGTTTTGTAACTGGTACCTTTTTGAAAAAAGAATCAATTTTTTGAGCTGACACCTTATTGTCTTGAAAACAAATTACTGCCGCTTCTTGCTGAAGATAATGAGCCAAGCGCTGTGTAGGCATACTCCCCTTTAAACAAACAAATTTAGGCAAAGGCAGATCATTGCCTAGACTTATAGTTGCCCCACAAGCTCGAATTACAGAATTAAAAGAAGTTTCATTACTAATAATTGCTTGCTTTGAGTATTCGATAAGTCTTTTACAACCAGCCAAAATACCAATACAAGAGATGCCACCAACACGGCGATCTTGTTTAATAGTTTGAGTTTTTAAAGGGGTAACTTTGATAAGTTCAAAAGGATGAGAAATGTCATTTACAGTAAGTTGTTCCCCTTCTTTTAAAAGGGAGTCTAATTCAGTGGTTGATTGAACTGTAAACTCAATGGATGCTGGAATAGGTACAAGATCAGTTCTTAAAGTTGCGCTAATGAGCTCAGAAGCCGGAATAATTTTACCCGCAGAAACAATGGTGATTTGCATTAACGGTTCCCCAAGTTAAAACTTATAGGGGCCATACAAAATGCAAGCTTAGGTAAAGCGTCTTTCTTTTCGTTATAGATCTGTTGAGCTTCCGAGACAGATAATCCATAACTTTCGACACCGAGCCCGCGAGTCGACTCAACCAATCTCGCTTGCAAAAGATCACAATGAGCTTTTACTACAGGTTGAATGATTACGTACTCATCGCCGCTAAGTTCAATAGTTTCATTCAGTTCAATACTTGTAGAAGCTTTAGTCTGACAATCTAATACCGCCCAACCTGCATAGTATTTAGCCTCTTCTAAAAATGCTCTTACGATATCATCAAGCAAAATTGAATAGCCCGATAATTGATATTCTTTATAGAGCTCTTCTGATAGTTGCTGGATAGAACCAGCAACTACAGCATACCCTTCTGATTCAGGTAATAACTTCATTGCCATCAACCAAATAGATTGCCCAGTTGACGACCAACGCCTTGCACTGCATTTGCAAGATTAGTTGCCTGTTGAGCAGTATTGATCACTTGCTGAACTCGATTAACAAGATCAGCTGTACCATCAATTTGTTTTTTACCAGGTTGAACACTACCGTTGGTACCAATATTGGCAAAGCTACCAAAGTAGTTATAGTCAATTGGGCAAGAGACAGTCATAACTTGAGATCGGCTATCAGAATCATATTCAGCTGACTCAAAGCGTATAGCGCAGTTTTCAAGTGCATAAGAACGGGTAAAACTACCTAAACGGCCATCATAGTAATCACCATGGATGATGCCCCCACTAGCTACGACATATTCAGCAAGTAGTTGATCATGTCCTGCTTCAGTTACTAGGATTTGAAGATTACCTGTGTAATGGGTTTTCGGCGGCCCAGCAACAATTCCTGTAAAACCTCCCGCATATTGAACTTCTGCAGGATCTTCATTACTTACAATAGGCCGTGGGCAACTTTTAAATAAGAAGCGAAGGTCTTCCATTCCACGAGGAACAAACATACCCTGACACGATAATAAGGGTGAACCAAGTTGCTGTAGAGCAATATAATCTTGTTTAAGCTGATTTAGTAAAATCGGATTAGATTGTTGCATATTTCTGATGCTCAATAGCTTTAATATGCCTCAAGATTAAAAGGTTATATCCACTTAAAATTTGATTGGTTCCATAAAAAAAGCCACCCTAAAAGGTAGCTTTTTAAATCTGCTTTTTATCCAATATTTGGCGGCACTCGCAGAACCTGTACTGAAGGTACACCCCGATCTAGTGCATCTTGGACACAACGATAATCAGGGTTATTTGGTTCATAACCTAGTTCACCACGGATATTACCCTTATGTATTGTCATCGGTGCATCAAAACGCCCACGCATAAAACGACCAATAATAATTGTGTCAGTTAATGATTGATTGGTCTTTGTTTCTGTTTTATCAGTTTTTTTCTGATATTGAATACCAGGCGCTTCACCTATGATTTGAGTTGTATTCATTAGTATTTCCTTAATTAAATGGATTATAGGTAAAGCCAAAAAATGACCTTACCTATGAGTAATTAGTAAATACCTAAGCGTTTACCTTTTTTGAATGAACGTAAACGCTTGTTGATTGCATTCGCAGTAAAAGCATGAAGTCGAGCTTTTTTCATACCAGCTTTTTGTGCTGCAGTTAAACGAACCTTTTGACCAGGTAACCGCTTATTCACAACCGTTTTAATACCTTGTCGAATCGCAAGTACTCCACGGTAATGAACTTTTCGTCCATTTACTTTCCGTTGGCTAAATGCTCCATTTCGAGCTTTAATTTTTTTAGCCATTGAATCGAAACCTTCTTCAGTTTCATCCGCTTCACCGAAAATAAACTCTCGAACGAGTTCTTCAAGTTCTGGGCCATCGTCTGGCATATTAGCAAGAACTGTATTGGCTGCTGCTTCTAACGCCACATCAGCAACTTCTGTATCATCACTAAAGATCTCTTCAATATCAGAAGCGTCAACGCCGAATGTTAGGAAAGCATCGGACAGAGATGCCATTAAAGCGCTTTCAAAGATGCCTTCTTCATCATCTGCACCATCTAATGCATCGACAATTAATGCGTCTAAATGATCAACGCCCAGTTCACCTTCTTCAAGCTTACCTTCACTGATTGTATCTACCGTATCGGATAGAATGTTCAGAGCAATTTGTCGTACTTGTTCAATCACAGATTGCTGTTCTCGATCAGTACTTGAAACCTTACTTACAACGGTAGAGATATTCTCCGCTGCTGAATCAAAAGCACGTAAAGTTAATGGTTTTTCAGTAGTGGGTCCAAATGGATTCATCTTGATAGATCCTTAATAAAATTATTTAACTAAAACGTCGTCATCAAAAATTGCGGCACGAGTTGTACCAACAACTCCATGGGCTAAATAGAGCCGTACACGCTCATATGGATAGTCTTTGTCAGGTATTAAACTGAACTCAAAAGGTTTACCCCCTAGATCTTCAGCCGGTTGCAACCAACCGGTTGTTTCACTAGAAGCACCTTCTAAAAACTCTTGGATGTCATCACCAGCTTTTTTGATATAGTCCGGTGTAGCTTGGAACATATAAGTCCGTAGGATCTCGATACATTTATTCGTAACTCGAGCTGAAATCTCCGCGGCCGGAACTAAACGCAAAGCACTATTTTTGCTTTGGTATTGCGTAAGCACATCACTTAATACAAATAATGTAGTTTCAAACTTAACTGGGCGAACTACATTTACTTTAGCCTTAGCCAACATTTCTTGAGTCTGTTCATCTTCAAGATCAATATTCGGCATCTGGCTTAAGTTTTTTGCTGTAAATGGATAATCTTTCCAAGCTACTGCATTTTTTAACGGCGCAAAGCCTTGTTTATTTAACTTTGCGTTACGTAATAATTTATCGCCGATGTAATGGCCCAAATAATAAGCTGGGACCTTACGCCCTCTTAGTGTGACAGCACCAGATGGACGGCATAGGTTCGGACTCCAAATGAATTGAACAAACTGTGATTGTGCATCTACGCTTGTCGCAAATTGAGCTGCTTGCTCAGCTGTAAAAGTTGGGTTGATTTCAGCATCCAAAGGAATACGTAACTTTGTAGCTGCACGTTGTGCCGCAACATAAATTGGTAAATCATGAGGATTTGGTAAAGTCAGATATGCTGGTGTACTTAATTGACTCGTCAGAATTTTATATAGTTCATCTGGATTAAATGATGGTAATGATTCATCTTCCAATGCCAATGTTTTTGAAGCACGACCTAAGCTATTTGATTCGTTATAAGCATTTGATTTGAGGATTGCTTGTAACGCATCAATACCTAACGATAAATCAAAACGCTCAAAATATTCTTTCGCATCAGCTACAGCGACAATAGAAGCAGAATTTTCAATGTCTCCATCTACTAATCCCTGAACAGTAACAATTTGATCACCTGTTACCGCATCACGGATTTCCAAACGCATAGAAATATCTGCAGGACCGCGTGGGCTAGTTACTTTCGCAAAAAAGGCCACATTGATTTCTGTATTTGCAAGATAACTGTGAGTATCAAATTCCAGTTTTAGTGATGGGCTGGCCCCTGCAACAAGGGATAGCTCACCTGTACTTGATAGAGCAAGTATATTCATTACATTACACGCCCAAGGCTATTTGTTTTAAGTATTTTGAGCCGTTGGCATTTTTGATTTTCTGGCTAGTTCCAATGTAAAAAAAACCACTCGAAAGTGGTTTTTCATTTCCTAAATTTTATAATCCGCTAGCAGGTTCTGTAGGCTCTTCTGCCTCAGTAGGTACAATTTGAAGTACATTACCTTTCAAGCCATTAATTTGATCTAGGTTATCTAGCAATTGTTTATGAGCTTCGTCACCGATCAAAGTGAATGTGACCTTTTGACCAGCTTGTACCAAAACTTGCGTAAATGGTTCGGTAATGTCACTTAAACCGTTATTTTGAAGTGTAATACTTCGTTCAGTAGGATGATCACCAACAGCATCCATAATTGGGTTCGTGCCATCAATAATGAAAATAGTCATCTTGTTACTCAACAGTTAGATTCTTACCAAGCCCCTTCAACTGACGTAAGTTTTCCAGTACTTGATGTTTAAATGTTTGGTTATGACACGTAATACTTGCTGTTTTACCTGCCTCAATAGCAACACGTGATAACGGTTCTAAAACTGTTGCAAATCCGTTATTAGTAACTTTAATAACTAGCGGATCCACGCTACTCCCACCTGATACTGTTAACAAATCCGTAATGGGAGTATTAACTTTAGAAGTATCAGTTTCTTTAAGGACATGATCCGATTCCGTCCCCACATCATCACCAGACTTACCACCATTTGAATCTAGATCATTTGAAGGTTTGACAGAATCATTCGATGTTTCAGTTGGATTTCCATTTTCTTGAGTATTGGACTCTTCATTATCTGAATCGCCATTTTTCAAATCAGTAGGTTTATTACCTTCATCTTGAGATGCGCCGTCTTCAGGACCTTGGCTATTTAACAAATCACCTTGGTCTGAAGCTTTTTCATCACCAGCTTGGGTATTCTGTGTTTCTGTAGTTTTATTGGTTTTATTACGTGTGTTTTTTTGTTTAGTAGTCGCTTGTTCGTCAGTTGAAGCTAAAGTTTCGTCAGTGTTTTGTGTTGCAGCAGCCATGAGATTTTCCTTTCAATAAATAGGGTAAAAAGGCGCATCGAAATGCGCCCTTATCTGTTTTACTTACGAATTTTTGAGAGATGGCATATTGATACAGTGGATGACATAGCTTTGATCAGCATAACGTTCTAACGGGTTCATTTCGGCTGCTTGAGCACCGATTAAAGTAAGTACTGATTCACGCGCATCTGGTCGAGTTTCAATAACTGAAAGAGGCGTTTGAATAAAGCCAACGAACGGCGCACGAATTGGCTCATTACCACGACCAACTAAAAGCATATCAAACGCTGTATCTGCTTCAGCTACAAGCTCTTGTGCTGTCGGTGCGTGGTAAACGTTTGTACCATCTGCAAGAGTACCAATACGGACAATTTGACCATAACCAGCAGTGTATCCGGTTTTAACTGGCATCTTGTCGCTTGACAGTTGATTAAAGAATACTGACCCAGTATCGCCAACATATAAGTCAAATGCTACGGTAGAGCCACCAGTACGTTGGTTAATATCCAATTTGGCCGCTGCAATAAATTTATTTACTTCCGCAAACAAGTCACCTGAAGTATTAAATGCAGCTGCTAATTTTCCAGTCACACCACGAGAAGCATCAAAAGTAACTTCACGAGCGGAGTATTCAGCTAAATCTTTTGCTTCACCTAATAAACGTACAGTTTGTTCTAAGAAGATTTTACCTTGAACAATTGCTAAAGCCTGACCCAGAAAACCAAGCTTAAGTTCGTTAGTTAACTGAGATTGTAATAGTGTTGAAGCTGTTACCCGTGCCATGATAGGTGACGCAATCAATGTTTCATATTCAGGTTCGAAATCAACACCAACTGGGGTTAATAGATAGTTATCATTACCATCACGCGCATCAAAATCCGCCACAAGATGAACTTCAATTTTCGCACCAACTGGTAATGCTTCATTTAATGTCACGCTAATTTTGCTAGCTGAAATGTCAATTTCGCTACCAACTACACGATATTCAACGCCGTTTACTACTACGTCTTTCTCAGCAATAGCAGAAATCTTGCCTGAAAATTTTGATTTACTGCGATTTCGAGTATGCGCAACTTCTTTACCATTGATCTTAATAGATACATTACCCGCAATAAATGGCAATAAACTCGCTTTGGCATCAGGTGTTTTAGCCTTGAAGTCTTCATAACCTGTTCGTGCAGTCACAGTATAAGTTGTACCTGCGCCACCATTAGACAATGCAAAACGGAATCGTCCTTCAACATAAGGCTTAGAAGCATTTGCACCATCTAAGTATTCTGATTTCTTCATTGCACCAAAATCACGGTTGGTGATAAAGCGAATAGATACAATCGGTACTTCATTTGAGCTATTAGAGTTGGGAATCATAGCAACGATAGGTGTTGCATAAGCGATAACGTTGGCGATAGTAGCAACTGTAATTGCTGGAACGATGCTTACAGATTCATGATGCTGGTGATTTACATCATCAAAACCAGATTCATTAATACTATCGTAATAGCTAAGGGTCTCAGCAGGCAAAGCAGATGCTTGTTTCGCACCACTTAAACCAGCAGATAATGCAGCTGCAATGATTGAAGGATGTGGTAATTCACCCCCATGGCGTGCTTGATATTGTGATACCCCAAACATCACAGCTTTATCAACTTCTGGCGCATAATCCATGCCAATTGAATCAAAAATTGCTTTTAATACTTCTGGGTAATCTTCTGCAGCTGTTTGAGCACTATCAAACCCATTTTCAAGCTCATCAGGACTTTTGAAATAGTAATTTCGGCACTGAACAGTAGCTAGTTGTTGAGCATCATACTTTTTACGAATTTCTTCTGTTAACACAGTCATTTTAAACCAGCCTTTGGCTTTCTATGTAAGATGCAGAAAGTCTGACATGGCCTATTTTTACTAAAGCTGGTCGGTTCCAAACATAAAAAAGTCCCCAAAATTGAGGACAAAGAAAATGTAGCTAAAGGACCATCTCAGCCCTTTATTTATATAGCTATCCGCTTACACCACTTGAAACATAAATCTCCACATTATCACCTGCTTTCACTCTATAACGGAGCTTATCCCAGCAATGCTGTCTAAACGGTTCAGTATCGGGCGCAGCAGCTGTTAATGTAAGAATAGACACCCAGTGAGAATCGTTTTGCGGATCTGCATATGGAACATTGCTTCCGAAAAACTCTACTTCTGCCCCGTTCCCGATTACCTGGTAATTGAATATTGCAGAAGTACATTGTTCAGCCATTTCAATGTCGCCTGTCTTTTTACCTTTTTCATTGAAAATTAAATAGCTCATTTAGTTTCTCCATCACCTATAGGTGAAATAAACAAATCATCTCTACGGTTTAAAACATACTTACTGCCAAAATCTGCCATGAGGCTAAAACCAGTAATATTCACAATCTCAAACCACAACATTAAATTTTCATAAATCATTAATCCTAAAAGGTCCCCTTCTTTAAGAATCAAGTCGGGGATGTTGATTATCCTTTCCAATACATCTTCCAACTCATCATTAAATGGCTCTACTTGAGCAGTTAATACCAAATCTGAGGGGTTATTCATTGAGAAGTTCTTTTGAATATAACCACCATTAAATTTATCGAAATGAACATAAGCAGCGCCCTTATATTCATACTTGTAGTTGGGTTCGTCTTGGATCGATAAAGTGTTCGCTTCAAAAGAAAGAGGATCTAAAGGTTTTGAATCTTCAGCCGGATTATTGAAAATTACTTCTTTTCGCCAAATTTGCGCTGGAATACTTGCTAGAGCATTCATAACAACGCGTCTAGCTGCTAAACGGCGTCCATTTGCAACTTGATTTACTGATCTATTTAGCATTTCGACTTAAACCTTTCATAAAGACATTTAACATGTCATTGTCGATTGCGCCTGATTTATGTAAGGCTTGAATTCTTTCAATTTGACTCGCTCTAACAGTTTCCACTTCAAAACGTTTGAGGGTTTTTAATTCGCGTTCTAAGAGCTTTTTGGCAACTTTATCAGCTCTACGCATCATTTCTTTTTCTGCTTTTTGGATATTGGCTTTGATTGGCTTAACAGAACCATTCATCAAATCCTTTACTTGCTCGTTAATTGAATTCTGTATTTGCTTATCTGTTTGCTTATACCGTGCACCTACTTGTTTTTTACGGTCTTTCTCTACTTCCTTTTTAAGGTAGGCAATCCCAGATGGTGAACTAATCCACTTAACAACGCGCAATACATGCTTACATGCCACACCGGATAAATGCGGGTTACGTATCTTTGGAAAGCCGCCCTCATCACGTCCTAAATTGTAACCGCCAATAGTTGCCATATAGCGGTACCAGAACGTATGACGTTCGCAATCACACTGAAATTTGATTTTGCCTTTAGCCAAGCGGTTTTTGACGGTGTTTAATGCCTGTTTATCGATATCAAAAACAACAGATTTAAAGTTAGAAAACTCAATCTCAACGTGATGATTTAAAACTTTACTATTTGGTCCGGCATTAGTAAGCAAGTGAACTAAACCAGCTTTTCTGCTTACTGGAACCGCCAAATAGATTTGCTCATTTGCCCGGTCAATATCGTCTTGTCGGCTTAAATTAATGATGTTTTGAGGGGTAATACCCTTACTATACTGATCTTTTAATAGTTGAATGTTTTCCTGAAATGCCAAGATATCATCACGGGTAATACGCCGTGGTACTTCTCCATTTCGCTGACCTAATGTTGTAAAAAGTACCCTTTCGACATCATATTTTTCCCCTTGGGCAATATCTTGTGGTCGCAAGAACATAGGTTTAGGGATCTTTCGTCCCCAATCATCATATTCAATTTCTTTTTCTGCAAATGCCCGCTGTTCTCTATCTGCACGCTGGCGGCTCTGTTGATCTCTACGAACTCCACCATTTTGCAAAGACTGGTTTAATTGCAGCTGGGCACGGCGTAAATCATCTGGCTTGAATGCTGACATATTAATTATCCTGCAAGTATTCTTTTTGAAGTCTTAAAAGGTCAACGAGCCTTGGAAATGCTACCTTTTGTAGAGGTAACTTTTCCCAAACGCCATTCGCTTCACAAGCCACAAGTACTGCGTCAATATGATTTCTTGAACCATATAATTTCAAACTCAACAATGATGGATCTAGCGATTCATCCTCTTTAATCTCCCATACAATTAAATTCTGAATATTATTTTGTTGAAGATTCCGGTGAATTAAGTCTCTAATAGCATTTCGATAATCATTTCTCATACTGTTTCACCTATTTAAGCTTTAACAGTACTTACACGAGCAAAACCACCAATACCTGCTTTACCAGTATTACCATTACTTTCGGTTGCAAGACCAGGTTCACCAACAATGAGTGTCATATATTGAATTTTTTCACTGATATTAGAATATCTACAAACCAATAATCCGCCACTAGCACCGCCACCACCTAAACCCCAACCAAGATCACCGACTCCATTTGCGCCATCTCCACCTGCACCCCAATTACCCTCAGGACTTACTGAAGAACCGCCTACATGATTAGTTTGATTTGCAGCTATACCTGCATTACCAAGTTTTCTAGAAATCTCAGTTAAGTTTGAATTTATAGTGATTGCCGTAGGTAACCCACCAGCACCATTTGAAAAATAACTACCGTTAGACCATTGCCCACTAGTACCACCTTTACCACCCCCCACTAATGCTAAATCAAGTTCATTTAAACGTAAGCGAGTATCACCACCATCTGTACCATGGGCCATTCTTCCAGCTTCCCAAATACTGCCACCGCCGCCGCCACCAGCACCTACTAAAATGAATTCTTTTTGCTCTTTTGGTTGGATTGGAATGATATACACACCAGGTACTGTGTAATCGCCATTACCATCATTAAGTGTTTCTGCAGCAACTTGAATTACAGACCAACTTACAATTCCAGAATACCCAATTCGGTTTTGCCCAGAACGATTCCAAACTTCATAATCAAATGACTTTTCAGAACGCGTTATTGTCCACGCTTCATGCGTGCTTTCAGGTGTTAAATGGATAGCATATTTTGAGTCACGTAAGTCAGTTACCTTTCCACCCAAATCAATAGTAGCTTTAGACCCAATGTTTACCCCTGCTCCCAATAATTTCGGATATTGAGAATCTAAATATTTTTTTAAATCCGTTAGCTGCTGACCTAAATTTTGGGATGAAGTATCTAATCCATTAATTTGGCGCTGTAAATCATCATCTTTTTCTTTTACGTCTTTTCTAAAAGCATATTGTGAATGTGGATCATTATGATTTAAGTGTTCTTTGATTATTTTCTGTATTAACGCCCCGTATTGCGGGTGTGGATCCTCATCTGCACTATGCTGGTTCATCAACATCACTGCAATTGGAGTATTTGGATCAATTTTTATAGTTACATTTTTTAAATTAACGTCAGTTAAAACAAATCCAAAAGTAACGATAGCAACCACGTTTGCATGCAGTGACATGATTGATTGAACTTCTGTAGTTGACGCTACTGCAAGTAAAGTGCCGTCTGATAGGTAAATACCCATCTCAAACACTTCCATTGTTAAAGTGGGCTCAATACTCATTACAAAACGCAAAGTACCCGTTTCTGTATCTACACCACCACCGTTAAGAGAAAATCTAGCTAATTCATTTTTAAGAGAAGTTAGGTTTTTCGCTTCCACTGATGCATCAAATTTGCCGGTACCAACAGCAAGATGGGTAAGCTCCCCCCCAAAGCTAGCAACATCGCTCACTTTATTTAATGCATTCCGACCTGCGTCAGTTAAAAAGAAGTTAATAGCCATAACCACCCACCCATATGATTTATTGATCTATGGTAGTTATGAAGAATAGGTATTTAAGTGGGCAGTTCCATATAACTAATCATTTTCTTTTTCAGCTGCTTCTCTTAAAGCACTGAATCTTGATTTACGTTCAGCTTGTTCACGGCCTTCCGGTGTATCGTCAGTGACATTTACAGTTTCGTAAGCTTCAGTGTAGTGAACGTTTTCTAAGAATAAGAAAGCAAAAGCATCACCAATATCCGGTGATTTAATTCCCATACGTTTCATTTCGTCTTTGCTCAAGATTTTATAACGAGCAAAGTCATCGAACCGGTATGGAACGTGGATTAATTGGTCTTTAATTTTAACATTGTGTTTCTTCGTTTTTATTTTAAAACGTCCATTTGCGATTGCTCGAGCTAAGCCCACATAAGCTAATGAACGTTTATTCGTAAACTCTTTTCTATTGTCATTACTAAAACATTGTGAGCCCCAATAAACAGGAACGTAGAAAATACCTTGCTTTTTAAGATACTGGCCTAAACCTTTACCTGCCCCGTTGTCATCTACAACCAAGTTAGCATTTGGGTACTGTAAAAGTAGCTCATTAATCTTTGCAAATAGTTCTAAGATATCATCTCTGTTTTTGCATAATGGAATATCTACAACTTCTACACGGCGTGCACGCTCCCCCCATTGCGATTCGCCCCAAACTTTAGATACAACAATTACTGAATCGTCACGACCAACACCACCACCAACGTCAACCGTAATGACATAACCGAATTGATGGTCATCAAAAATACTCGCGCCAACATACATTTCTTCTGTTTGACGTTTGGTAATTAAGAACTCATCCGATAAGTCTGGGAATTCACCTAGAACACGGATCTTGTACTGAGCGTCTTCACGGCTTCCATACTTTTGCCGTTGTTCTTCTAAAGATTGCTTACTAACTAATGGTGACTCTTCCCCGTTAAATGTGAGAGCAATCCAAACACCACCAGCTCGATGACTTAACTTGTGATGAGTCTCATAGAACATACCCGCATTACGGGTAGGTTGCGACGTCATTACGGCACGGTTGTCTTCGTGAGTTAATGCACCAAACGCTACATCCAGTACAGCATCATCTACACCGCTGGCCTCATCGACCCAGACCATGTAGTTATCGCCGTGGTTACCAGCCAAGTTTGTAGGTTGATGTTTTGGTGCTGTCTTAGCAAAGACATACCATTTTTCTTTGTAGCCTTTAATGTAAACGAGTTCAGACTGGTACCCGACATAATCAGCAAGCCAAGCCAAAGGCCCTTGCTTCAATCGTGCTAGATTGATACTGATTTCTTTCCAGACTTGTTTCTTTAACTGCCCGATCTGGGGGGCAGTAAACATCATGATTGATTCATCAAAAAACAAGAGATGCCATAAGGCAACAATACCGGCACTGGCCGTTTTACCAGTGTTATGTAGTACTAAGTCATCTTCACCTAAGAAAAATGGATCTGGATCGAGTACAAAACCGTAATATTTACCTTCACCCAGCTCGGCAACGGATGTGATTTTTAAAGGCTCATGATCCCCATCAACAAGCCTATATGATGCAAACTGTTCTCTATTTTTTGGCTTTAGGTTCATGTATTGAGAAACAAGTAATTCAATCTTGTCGCCCTTTGACCAGCCGTTACCATCGTATAAAGAGATTAAGCAAAGGATATGCGATTTATTGAATGTATGAGCTTTGCCATTCTCATATTCAAACCGGTACATATCCTGATAACCAGTTACTGTTTTAATTACATCTAGTTCAGTCTTACCATCTGCAGCAAGGATCTTGTGATTTAGGTTAATGCGCTCAACTGGGATAAATTCCCCATTGGCTAATTTGATTAAAGTCCCTTTTCCAAAACAACCGTGACCTGAAGCTACGGATGTACGACTACCATCAAATGCAATAGATTCAAATAGTAATTCTTGTTGCCATGTGGGTTCGACACCTAATGCTTCTACGGCGAAAGCATAGATGTCGTATCGATAACGCTCACAAAGTTCCCACCATTCGGGAATTTCTTTTAATGGTGCCAAAGCCATACCGTAAAAACACCATTAATTAAAAGATTGAAAAAGGAAGCATTGTTGGATCTACAGCATCTTCTTCAAACTGATTCCCTTCAGTAATTGAAAAGCCTTTTGCAATTTTTGTACTAGCCCAAACAGCTAACAGGATTGCAATGTGGCCGTTGTTTAAGCTGCTGCTATCAAATTCCTGCTGAAGGCCGTTTTTATCGACTTTACGGATTTCAAGTACGTTCTTAGGGTTGTACTGGTTTAACTTCGGCTCAATTTCAATTAATTTTGCTCTGTAACGAGCTTGATAAATTGAAATCACTTCCTCTAAGTGGTCTTTAGCATTGAAACTTAATTGCCAATTCTGTACTTGGTCCGGTGAGTCAGTTACTACAACCGTTTGATCTCTTAAATCACTTGGTACAGGTAAATTTGAATAAACGGCTGTTTTTTGAATAACAAGCTCACCAGTATCCGCAAATGCGGCTCCAATGAGACGAATCGGTTGATCAGAAAACCCAGCAACACGACTGTCAATACGAATAATTCCAGACATTACTTGTATCCTTAGCGCCGTTTGCGTTCTAACTTGGTTTGGCATTCAATGCAGAATTTCACGCCACCTAAAGAACGGCGGCGCTCTGGTATTTCTTCACCACATTCAACACATTCTTTTTCAGATTCGCCGTCAAAACGGCATCGATTTGCAATTTCTTGCTGCAATAAATAATCAGCACTTTCTTGTGCCTTATCGATTAAGTCAGTCATCTATACGCTCAACTGTAATTTCACCTGTTTCTCTGTCACCCTTCAAACGTTGATGGTCGAGTGGCGTGTACTGATCAGCTTGCACTACAACTTTGTCGTTGATTGCGGGCTGTTCCGTTGCTGAGCCGTCAGGTTCATACCCATTACCCGTGTTTTGATCGAAAGGACCACCGAAACCGATAACGTTAGGTGTGTAACCCACAAGCTGAATATCTACAGTTGAGATAGAAAGATTGACTGCTTCGCTAGGTACGGGTGATGGAAAAAGTTCATTTTCAAATACAGTGAATGTTGAATTAACAACATGATCATTCCATTGCTGAAATGGCACATTAAAACGGCGGTTATCACTGCTAGACATGTACGCGCAAAATTGCCCAATGACTGAACGCAGATCGTTAGGATTGGTGGCAAAAAATGCGATTTGAGCTCTTACAGTTGTTGGTACTAGACGAACTTTTACCCGCTTCTCATCAATGACCGTTTCAACAAAATCTGGTACTGGTAGTAATTGATTTACATCAGGGGGTTGGTCTGTTAACGCTGTTGCAGTAAGCATGATTGGTAATTGAACTTTAGAGTTATCACCATGTGTTTGGCTTTTTCTGTATTCAGAAAGCATTGCTTCTGAGTCGTCCATCATCCTTGAAGGACATGCTTTTATAGCGTTGCCAATAGCTCTCATTTTCCAGTCAGCTGTTAATTGTGTCTCTGGCATATACCAAGCGCGAAAATTAACTAACTGCTTATACCAAGCGTTTTGAATGCTTTTAAGTGAATCATTGGGGTAATTCATTATTACCCCCATAAACTAAAGATATTGCCAAAAGACTTTTTCGGCTTTTTAGCTTTTTCTTTTACACTTGGCTGATCCATGGATTGCAGAATTTGTTCAGCATGTTGTTGAACTGAATCAAAGCTCTTCACAGGATTTACCAAACCTGTATAGAGTTCTTTTTTGCGTTCTTCCCTAAGTTGTTGCAGGCGTTTCTGTTTATCAACTTTTTCTGATAGTTCACCTACTAACCCTTGAGCATTTCCTAACTCATTTAAAAGATGAAGTTGGCTATTGATATTGTCGTAGGTCTGTAAGATTTGATCTTCAAGTAATTGAGCAATAACAATTTCAGATGGTGATAACTGTGAAATGTCAGTTGCACTATCAAAGCAAGAAACAACACCTTCAGGTTCTTCTGGAACAAATAAACCATCAAATAACTGACCGTCACCTACATTACTTGCATAGTTAGGTTGTGACACATAGTCAAAACCAAAAAAGCCAGTTGGTATAAGACGACCACCCATTCTCTTATAGTTAACTGCTGTGCTGAATCCACCTGCTTGTGCGGCATACTGTCTTAATGCAAGTTCACCAGGTTCATTGTCAAAAAATTCTTCTTGATGCTCTACAGTCCCATCTTGTGAAGCACGTAAATGAATTGTTTTAAGCGCAGGGGCTAGATATACCAATTTACCTTTAATAGGAACAGTTTCAGGCGGTACCATACCGTAACGCTGTCGAATTTGATGACCGTAAAAACCTTGTAATGAATTAGTAGCAACCATTTCTTGAACATGGTCACTGTTGATCAAGTTGACCATTGCATCAACATCGACATTACTTCGATCAACACCGGTATATTTACGGCATCGGTCATGTAAGTTGTAAGATAGAACTTTTGTCTTTCTATTTTTGCTAGCCATAAAAAAGCCCCAATGCTGTGATTGAGGCTATTGTTTCAGTTGTTCTATAGTTGAAATTTAATCAGTTCCAAATCAAATCTTTTGATCACATTCAATCAATTCCAATAGCTTGTCATGCTGTTTATCTTCAATGGTTGCATCAAAGATGAATCCACTTTTTAGTGAGATAAAAACATCATAAAAGCTCTCGCTAACCATGCCGCCTCGATGTTCACTTTGGGAGACTTGCAAACAATCCATTTGAGATAAGTCAATTAATTGAGAACAACCACGCTTTCGACAAAAAATACTTAATCGCATACTTCACCCAATTACTTTAGAAGTGTACCTTCAACACCACGAGCACGGCGCTCTGCTGTACGCTTATTAAATTCTTCTAGCGCACTTTCCATATAAATAATGGCTTGTTTATTGAATTCGCTTGGGAATTTTTCATCTAAAGTTTTAGTACGGTGAATAAGCACTTTTAACAATGCTTCACTAGTAACTCCATTCACCCCATGTTCAGGAATTGGGCCATCCTGAAAATGAAGACTGATTTCAAAATCTTTTGCGTTCTGAGTTTCTGGATTTGCTGAAATCTTATAGTAATGGCCCTGAGCATAAGCTGTAATGCCTTCAACCATTTCCCCATTAACAACTTTATCAATTTCTTGTGGTTTTAATTCACGGTTTGCGTAACCTAAGAAATGATCAATTAATAGGTTTTCTCCTTGATCATTGATTGGTTCTGCGATTCCTACTAAAACATTGTCTTGAGCTTGTTGCATATAAAAAAGTCCTGAACTAATGAACAGGACTATGAAATCATTTTGTATTTGAGCACTAACTCAACAGTTCCAATTGAATTAAAGGAAGTTATAGACTGCATAAGGCTTCGCTGCTATGGCTGCTGCTAAGCTGGTCAAGCCTAAGTCTCTATCAAATGCCATCGAATGAACTTTAACGACAATATTGGCTGGTACTAAACGCCGTAATATCGGTGACAGTTCTACCACTTCATTTGCATCAACAGTTTTATCTAGAACAATTCTAATCCGACTTGTTAAAAAGTAATTCGGCTTTTCAAAATCAGACAAATAGGCTGGATATTCTTTTAGCTTTTCCAAGCTGTGCCAAAGCCGGATAATCTGAAAATGATCTTTCCCCCAAAGCATACGCAAAACGAACTCTAAAAACGCTAATCCTCTTTTATTACCCATGCTGCTCCAATTGGAGTAGATTATTCGCATTAACGTGTCAGAGGTGTTATTACGCCGTAATACAACAAGTCCATTTTGTTTAGAAAACCGTTCTACAACTGTTTTACTACCGATATGAGGACAACCGTAATCCAGTAAATCTTGTATGGACTGCTCAAAGTTTTGTGCAAATACTTGTTTAAATGCTTTAGCAAGTGCGGTTTGCAAGCCCGAACTTACGTAGTGTTCATCAAGTGGCCGTGTAAAGCTTATAGGGTCCATGTTGCCCCCGAAATATCAGCAGTACGTTCCAATTCAACAGTGATACTGTCTTTGGTCACATATACCCACTCATTAGGCTTATTCAACTCATTTGATAGCATAATGGTAAAGTCACTCATCCGGTCTTGGAATGCGACAATATTGTCATTAATCAGCTTTCCCATTTCCTGAGTATTAAAGCCATTAACAAGCCAACGACTTGAGCTCAATGATTCACGCCCGTATCGCTCTACAAGTAACTCTTTAATCTGTGTTTTAACCATATCAGTATTATGAACAGAAGCTAATGAGCCTTTAATTTTTACTTCAATTGGCTTTTCAACAACTTCATGTACATTCACTTTACCTTCATACAAGTTATCGCAAAAACCAATATATCGACAGATATCTTGTTCTAAGGTAGCTTGTTCAGCAGGGTTCTTTGCGACCACTACAATGTTCAAATGATTAATGTCACGGTAAGTAATTGAAAAATGTTGTTCTTGAAGCGTCTCATTCCACACAGAAATAAACTGGGCCCGTTTCATAAACTTCTTACGGACAGCATAGTCAAAGTTACCGAGAAATACCGCATCTTCATCATAAAGTGATGGATAACTTGATAGTAAACGTAACTCCGAAACAGATAATGGGTCTACACCTTGTCTTATCAGCCCACCAGCTTTAAAACGCACTGATACCCGTTGTTCATCATTACTGAGGACATCAAGTAAAGCAGCGTCTTTTAAACGAGTTGCGTCTACTTCACCATATGTCTCAAGGATTCCCATTGTCACAGTTTCATTGGCTTGTAGGGTACGACCTGCTCTCTCAGAGTCACCAAATTCAATAAATACTCTTCTAAGATTATCAGTTGTTACAGTTACAGCATATTCACCAGGTTCAACATTCATCCACCGAGGCTTAATAACATAGTTGTTATTGCCCTGCTTTACAGAAATATTCGCAAGTGAAAGGTCCTCTAAAAGATCTATTCGATATTTATGAAACCCTTCAGTAACTGGTACAACATATTTAATTTCACGGTATTCGCTTTGTTCTGCTATTACTTCCGCCGTTTCACCTGCTTTGACTGTAATCGATTGAATAAGCCGCCAGACTCTACCGCCACTATGATCTTCAATCATTCGCCCTTGACTTAAGCTCACAGCATTTGTTGACCGGTTGATGATTTCAATTAAGTGCTGACACGGCGTACCTATAGGCAAAATGCCTTTATTTGTAGCATCTGCAATAATTGAGCGGTCACGTGTTTTGGTAAATGGTTCAATTGAAGCAATATCGATTTCTGGACCAAATGCAGTCAAAAAACTAGCCATAGAACGCAGCTGGTGAACGACAAGGGGATCTTGAGCTTTATAGCGTTCCTGAATCTCATAATCATCTATCGCTGCTTGGAGCTGGGCTTCAAAATCAGCTTGCGTTAATGTCATATGTCTCACCTGTTACTGATTTACCCAATCGGTCTGCTACTTGGTTAAGATCTATATTCACATTCATGATGCTTAAATGAATATGAACCGTCTCAAATCCTTCGGTTTGTGAATACAGTGCTAGTTGGTCAGAGTTAAGCTCAGATAATATTGGTAGATCCTTTTTCATCTTAATAAGAAAACTATCTGCCACCCTCGAGTCTAAAGGTGCCATTAGCAAATCATAAAGAGGTGCACCAAAGTCAGAACCATACTTCCCATTGACCGGATGATTAAGCCAGTACTCAACCATGTCTAAAATTGTTTTAGATGTGATCATTAAGAAGTTGCTCTATTACTGAAAATCATCAAAAGCTTTACTAGTATTGCGGTGCCAATCTGATAAGTTGAAAAAATGGTGAAATAGATTATGAATATCCATAATGAAACGCTTAATGCATCAAAATATGAAGCAACGTTATAGATTCTCCAATCAACAAGAATAATAGTGATCAATACACATGCCATACTTATGAAATACATATATCTGATTTCTTTAAATAAGAGGCTTATAGGCACATGACGGAATTGTTTAATATACGCAGCTTTATTCTTGCTATTCCATCCAGTAACAACGGAAAGATAAGCTAAAAATGCAAGAATTAAGACAATATCAATACCGATTTGAATTTGCATAAAAAACACCCTTAATAAGAACTGTATTAAGGGTATTGCTTTTGTATTTATGTAAGCGTGAATGGTTCCAGATTTGAAAATAGGAAAAGCATGGATTATTATATATACAAAGCCCGCTCCACTTATGACACGAGAACGTATAGGGTCATAAGTGTAGGTTAGAAGATGTCGCAACCCATCTCTAACTACCGGGCTTTTTTTAATGCACTTCAAAAGCTGTAAGCAGCCATGCATTACTACCTTCTCGCTTAATCAATGACGCTTCATGCGAATTAAATACAATATTTATTCTTGTAGATAATCCACGTTCTGTACGCCGTTGTGTACTACCTTGAGCGATTGTTTGCACAATAGTATCCACAAGCATATGCACAACTTCATCATATGTCATGCCATCACTTTCCATACGGCGCTTGATAATATGCTTAATACCCTGTTTATCACTGCCATACTCAAAATCCACCCAGCCTAAATCATTACGATACATAGCTCTATGCACTGTGGTTTTTTCCATAATGGCTTTGTTCATTGCAGCTTTACCACGTGTGATATTTGCTGTAACTGATTTGATTGGACTCGCACTATCAAATTCAGGCTTTCCCAGTTCGGATTGACCAGCCTCCGAACTTATACCAAGTTGATGCTTTGCTTGTTCAATTTGTTCCTTAAGCTGGTCACGGTGAGCTATTTGCTTAGCTAAATCCTCATCAAGCTTTTGCTCTTGTTCTTCGACTTCTTTAATTTTCTGATCTACAGAAGTACGGCGCGGCGGTAAGCTAACTTTTTCACGCTTATTTTGTTCTTGGATTTTAGATTGTGCTTCACGGATAAGTTTAGCAACACAACTTACGGCGTTTTCAAATGTTGGCTTATAGTCATCACTAAAATCGCCAGATAGAACAATTACTTTATCATTCAGTTCGGCCTTCACTACATCCGCTAATGCACGAATATAAAGTGTAAGCGTAGCGCCACCTGAAAAGAAAAATGCAACTGGTAAAACGCTAACACCAGCAACGCGCTTAATTTTGCGAAATTCTGGTGTAACAATCGTTTGGCCTGTTGCTTTTTCTAATGCCGATTGGATCTTTTTAATGTATGGAGTAGTAGCTGTTATAGCTGCTAGATTAAGACTGCCCATGAAAAATAACCTCATATTAATGAGGTTATCTTGTAAGTAAATTTTTTCTAGAAATTACATAAGTTCCATTAAATTTCATTTTGTTTATAAATAAAAACCTGCATTTGCAGGCTTTTATTTTAAATTAATTAGAAGTTAATTTATTTCGGACGTTCGTTAAACTATGTTGAAACATTTGTAAACCTAATTCAGTAGAAATTTTGACAGGTTCACCATGGTGATATGTTTCAGTGTTAGCGTGATATGTGTTGCCATTTCCAACAAGATGATTTGTTTCAGCAATCTCTGTTTGCAACATTTGTATTTGATTATTAAGAGTTGTAGACATGATAGGCGCTTCCAAATTATGAACTTCTTCTCGTTTAATACTGCAATATTTTACTTCCCCTGCAGTATATTGATCGTATTTAATAGCTTCTAGGACAACAGCTATCGCATTAGGACAATCATGAATAATATGCTGAGTATGAAAACTCCCCGATCCAATTACAGTAGGAACATTAGTAATGTTTTCTATTGTAAACTCAGTGTCATTTACCATTTTAGAAACTTTAAGGCAAGAACCACTTAAATAGATTAGTGCAATAAAATCACTATTTGTTTTTTCAAGTATAGATCTCGGAAGCTCAAATTGTGTTTTATTTTGTAAGATAAAATCAATAAGGGCCTCGCTAAAATCTCTCATACAAAATAAACATCCAGCCATACCAAATACAATATCGCCCAAACGTTTCACTTTCCTAAAAGGAATATTTAGAGTAACTTCTGTACGATTTACTGTAAAGGCTATGTCGGAAGCCATGAAATGAGTATCATAAGCTGTTGTTGTCATTAACATAATCCTTAAAACGCGCGCGAATTATGCATTTATGAATAATATTTTTCAAGAACTATATGATCAATTACATTGGAAATATCAATAAAATTAAGAATTTTATATTTGTCAGTAAACTTAAAAAGCCAGCTAATAGCTGGCTTTTTATTAGGGGAGTCCTATTTAGACATCTTTATATTTTGATAAGCCCTTATCGATTCACAGGTTCGAAAGGAAAGCGTTTTAAAACCTTCCCAAGTTCAAGCACCTCATCTTTATGAAGAAAATCCCACAATTGATTAAAGCGTTCACGCAATTGCACAACATTAACTGGTGTGTGGTGTAGTGAATATTGCTGTACAGAAACTGCTCCGCTTTCTTGAATCGATATCCAAAAGTTTTTAGGTCCTTTTGGAGATTGATACTTTAGCTCCTCACCTAATTGCTGTGCAATGTCATAAGCAAGAGGGTTTTCTAATGCTGGATAACGAGCAGCGAGATTATCTACAAACTTTTCTAAACGTTTAAGTGTATCTGTTTCAGCTGGAACTAGCTCTTGTAACGGCAAGAGCTCAAGATACTGCTTCGCCTCATCAAAATGGATTGAAAGCAATTGGCTATATTTAGCAATTCCAAAGTGGCGATTATGACGAATCCACATTGAAGCTCTTAAGCTTCGATCCCTCCCTGCACGGCGATCAACTATCTCGTGCAGTGCATTTTGTTGTTCTGGAGAAATGGTTAAGCGTTGGTTTATTGCTTGCCCTTTAGTCCAGTATTCCCACAGCACATCGTCGCACTCTTGCTGGTACATGATCACAGTATCTCGAATTTCGGGATTAACCTTGTTTGGACTTATAGTCATTAACCATCCAAAAAGCTTACGAACAGGTAAACAAACCATATTGTACTGTTTACCATCTTTTCCAGTTGTCACTATTTCAGTGATAACTGAACTAAATCTTTGTTTTAACTTTTCATATTGTGATTGCCATGTGAGGCCCATTCCTTCAACAATTGGGCGCATGGCAGTAAATGGCTGATTGTTGAATTCAATAATTACTAAATCAGCACTATGAAAAGGTACATTAATTTGTGTTAAAGTACGCATGTTGTTGCTCCTATGCAATGACAGGCCTCGTTTTCTTTCCACGGACTGCGAGGCTTTTTTGTGGTTAAAAATTTACATATTGTTCTTCTGTTAGATTACTTAATAAATTAAAAAAAGTAGGTCGAGTTTCCTTAGTTAATTTCTGTCTAGGAAATTCACTTAATATTTTGACTGCTTCCACAGGATCTAACTGTGAAGTAAATGGAACTGATAATTGAATAAATGATGTTTTATCTGTTTCCAAAGCTGTATCCAGCACATCTTTTACTTCATTGTAGCGCGGCTTCCTTTGCGCGGTTAGGAAAAGTCCATCAAAAATAATATAAATCTCGTTTAATCCTGGTAATTGGACTTTCGCAATTGCTCCCATGAGGGGCAAATTAGTTTCAGGCCCGTCATCTCTACTAAACCCATCAGTAGGTGTACGATAAGTCGCAAATAAGATTACTTCTTGACAATTAGGTAGCTTCAAATAGTCGAGCAAATTAAGACAATTTCTCGTGGTATTACTTTCGTGATATCTGTGAGCAATTATTAAATCTTCATTATTGTAGAGCGAGGCAAGATAATTCGCATAGGGTAAATATCTTTGGCAAGATTTGGTTATGTAATCTGATCTAGAGGAGAAAAGATTTGAGTTATGTACTTTATCTTTTAGAAAGTCATCAATTTTTCGTGTTAAAGATATGGGAATTGTAACGTTAATCTTTTCAGTCTTTTCCGCATAGATTGATGTATCAATTGTTATGACATGAAAAAAAACATCTTTATCACGTTTTTTAAATGTTACTGAATTAATTTCAGTCGGCTCAGGAATATCAAGACCTTGGTCACTTAGAAAATCAAAATACTCAAGCGTCTTCTCATATACCTTCCTAATCACCTCGTCATAACTGGAACCAGTAGCATTAATATTCGGTTTATCAAAAAGTGCAGCCTCATAAATATCTTTTTTAAAGAAAGACTTAGATTCTGTAATCTTTACAGCAACTGTATAGTTTTTCACCAAGAACTCCTTTTGAATGATATTTCAGATTTTTAGACACCTTTTTTAATAATAGTTCTAAAAAAAATATTGTCAACAAATTTAAAATCAAATAGTTATTAATAAAAATTCAACTTATTGAAATTATTAATTTTAAATTTATAACCCCAAGATTCCAAAATTAAAGATTTATAGAGTTACAACTCTATACTGTGATTTTATTTGCTTCACTTACGTTACGTTAAGTTAAGTTAAGTTAAGTTAAGTTAAGTTAAGTTAAGTTAAGTTAAGTTAAGTTAAGAATAGATCAAGTTATATGAAAAAAAATGCCGTGATAACTATCACGGCGGTTTTTCTTGATCATATTGGAAAAATCACAAACCCTTACATGGATTATTTAGAGGTGTCACAGTAGCAACACTACTTGCACTTCCACCCAATTGTTTATACTTGGCAAAGCTTTGATTTAGAGTTTTTTGCCCATACTCGATCCGTTGAGCAGCTGCATAACGCCTATCTAAACGAGTGACACCGCTAAAACTTTGTAACCTATCTTCTTCTTTTAAAACGTCTTGTGCAACTTTAATACTATTTCGTGCACTAACAACATTAGAGGATTCTATAAATAGCTTATAATTATTAGTACTTTTGCATAGATTAATTTTTTGTCTATTTTCCCGCTTCTTAGCATCAATTAAACGGGCTTGTTCCTCCCTCTCCGCATCGGCTCGATCTCTTGCTTGTTTTGCTAAACGGATTTCTTCTTCCCATTCCTCTTTTTCCCGTTCTTTAGCATTCTTTTTATTAATTGCTTCAATATATTCAGCCTCTCTTAACTCACTAACTTTATTTAAGTACTTGTCATAAGCCATCATAAATTTTTCACCACAACTATTGGCAATAAAACGATGGCGCATTTGAAAAGTTTTTACTAGATTGTTTTTGCTATTTTCATCTAATTCAGGATTATTGATTCTAGCAATGTCAACTAAATCATAATAAATGTCCACATTTACATCTGAAGAACTATATATTCCTTGCTTATATATCAAATTATTAAAAATTGAATCTGAATAGGCATCAGGATTTGGCGTTCCCTGTAAGGCTGCAATTTTATATTGTGTATCTAATATTACATTGCCAGTTGTCCTTTTATAGAACTTACAACTTTGCTTAGAATCTAAACCATATTTTTCTCGTAAAAGAACATAAAGTTCGTCCATGCCACCATAAGACACTTCAGGGTTTGTACTTAATAAATCACAACTAAAAATACAAAGTTCACTAACTACCTTTGTCGAATTAATATTTTCACTGTTGGTAGCAATTATTTGTTTATTCAGAATATCATTAACACTTGTAGCAGCTTGAACATAACTTGAAAAAGCTGCCGTAACTAAGAAAGATAATTTTAATAATTTTAAAGTCATATATATCCCAAAACTAAACGTCTAATTTCCCCATTCCAATGCCGCCAGTTAGAGCATGAGCAAGGAAACGATCACTAACATTCTGCCCGATGTTACCATTATTCTGATTTACAACAACAACTTCCTGTGGGTTAGGAGTATTTAAAGGTTGCTTAAACGGCGTGACATTAGTTAATAATCTATTTTGATTATTTAATGAAGGTTTTGCTTTTGTAGTAGCTTGGGGAACGATAGCTTTTTGGGTGCTTAAAACACTAGCAACTTTAGCTCTTGTATTTTCCACAATATGACTTGATTTCAAATCTGATACAGCTGGGGTATTTTCTTTAGGTAGATTAGTTTTCTGTTCCTGAACGGTTTTATCAATGTTAGCTCTGTATTTATATTCCTTTTCTAAATGCGGTCTATAATCAAATGACTGCCCATTGCGAAGCTTTGTTTGCCCATACGCCCATCTTACATATTTTGTGCCGAGAACTCGGGCAATATCTTCTTTTGATGCATTTGGGTTATTCTGCATATAAGCTTTAACCGAAGCATATTCAGGATTCGTTTCGATTTCATGCTTCATAAATGCACCTTGTGCATCTAAAGCTGCTTGGCTCCGTACCATATTACCGTTTGCATCAAGTAATCCCCTTTCCTTCATATATGCCGTAAGCCGGTCTTTACGGGCTCCTTGCCAAGAGATCATACCCATATTCGTACCACCAGCTTTATCCTGGTGTTTACCAAACAGATATTTATCTTGGTAGTCATTTTCCCTACCAACAGAAGCAGTTAAACCAGCAGCCCAATTATCATTAAAACCAGCTCTCTTCATTGCATTGTAAACTGCAAGTTGCTTTTCCTTAGTTTTTTCACCAATTGGAGAAACAGTTGAACCATAAGCAGGTACATTTTTATTTGCACCAAAACCCGGCTTATAAACTCCTTGCCCAATGCCCCATGTTGGAACACCATCATGAAATGGATTAAATCGGTTAAATTTATCTTTAATGAAATCTAAGGTATCACCAGCAGTATCTTTAACTCCGTCTACAACTTTTGAAGCAGTGTTTTTTGCCTGATCAAAAGCATTAGAAGCATAACTTACAAATCCTTTCCAAGCAGTATTAATAATACCTGGTACATCTGCAGCTATTAATGAATCTGTCCACTCTTTAAAATACGGCGCAACTGCGGTACCAAGTTTATTACCTATCCATGAACCAGCCATACCACCAATCAAAGTACCAGCTGGGCCTAATATTGATCCTACCGTGCCACCAATAACGCCCCCAGCAAGACTACCTACAGTACCGCCCTTTTCTTGTGTGCTTTGTTCATTCCAATCTAATAATGATGCACCAGCAGCCAATGCACCTATTACGGGTAGACCACGGCCAAACTTAAGAAATTTACCTAAGCCCTTTCCTAATTTCCCTACACCTTTCTTTCCTTTGCCTAGAGCACCACCTAGAAGCCCACCACCAGCAGATAACACGGAAGTAAGCAATTTCCCTAGAGAACCTAACAAACCACCCTTAGACGCCAAATTATCGGCAATACGCTGCAATAACTTTATTTGTTTGCGGTTATGGTTCTCTTGTTCACGAGGTAATGGCTCATTTCTCTTTTTACTACGCATCAATCCAGTTAATGGCCGCAAAGCTAATCCTGCTGCACGGCGTACAGGTGAAAGTAAATGACCAACTTCATTGATTGCGTCAACTGTAGGATCTACACCTTGTGTTGAGTTCGGCATTACTCCTTTAATCGCCGTAGATATCGTTTGGGCAACTTTACGAATCGATGATTGGTTTTGGGGTTCATTTGGATTAGATACAAAACGGCCCCTTTCATCACGCTCAGGAACAGTAGGATTTATAATTTTTGATAAGTCTTCATGACTATTAATTTCTATAGCGGGCTTTCGCCCATTAGATTTGTTGATTTGTTTTTTATCTACTGTTTTAAGGTCATTAATTGATTGGTCCAAAACATCAGCAAAGTCTTTGACCAGCTTGTCTGCTACAACAAAAGATTGAGTGATTGGATTAGCTTTGTCTTTTAATAAATCTTCAAAATCTAAAGCTTGTCTATTATTGACAGCATTAAGCATCTTTTGAAATTCAGTCAGTTTAGGCTGAGGCTGTGCAAATTGTGCTTTTTGCTCTTCAAAGCTTTGAGTAAGGATACCAATGATCTTTTCAATGTTTGAATCAATCGTACTAACTTTTTTTTCAACTCGTTTCATCCCGATGATGAAGCCCAGCTCATCGTAAGATAAAACTGGATTATGGTGATTTGAATCCGTCATAACAAAAAAATGCCCCATACTGATATAGGGCATTTTTGCAATTATAAAATTTTATACTATGGTCAAGTTCCATAACTTAAAACTTAATATCTACAGTATATGTTTCAGGACTATTTGAAAGGATCTGGAAGGAATATCCTCCTTCTACGAATTTAGCCTTTACCCTTTCTAATGTTGGTAATTCAACTTTACTACGCGATAAACTCCAAGTTGTTCGACGAATACCTTGTTTAGCATTGTCTTGAACAGCCTTTGATAAAATATCAATGATTTCTTGTTCAGAAGATTTTGCTTTGGTAGCGATTTCTGATGCTTCAGCTGCTGTAATGAATGTCATTTTATGACCTCCAAAAAAGTTTAGATACTTACTAATATAGTCATAAGTTTCTTAATTCTCTGGTAATTTTAATAAAAATTCGAAATAAGTGATTATAACTTAAGCAGAACTGCACATTAAATTAAGTCTGGCATTTTTCCAGCTCAATTTTCACTTTTTTCATCTTCAGGCTCTACTTCACCGGCTTCAATTAACGCTAACTTTCGCATAAACGCCTCTTCTTTTTTCTTTTTCATATTAGCTTTTGCAATTGCCATTCTTTCTTCAGCACCTGAAATAACTGAACTACGCCGTGCTTGAACTTCCGACTGGTCTTTAAGATCATCGACATCTAAGCCCCAGAACATTGCCTCAGTTCGAGCAATGTTAGAAATGCTGATACTTTGTTTAACGTTCAAATCAACCACTTGACTAATCAAGCCCATTTTAAACTTAACCAGCGCTAATTCATCTTCAGTAGGATTATTTAGATTAAGGACTTCATCTCTAATGTGAATAACACTATCGATAGTATCTGTAATTAACTCACCCAGCTTATGAGCTCTTATACGGTTATTTTTGACAACCAAAGCTGACTTTAGATAGTTCTCATTGACTGTAGAACGCCCGCCGTTGTTATGACCATTATTTTTAGAGTTTTGACTATTAAATTCAGCAATATTTGACGTTTTTTTGACAGAATTTTGACTATCACTTTTTTCCGATTTATCAGTAGTTTGTGTATCTTCTTGACCATTGTTTTTTTTGGTCAATTTTTTAATCTCTTTATTAAGCTCTTGGGCTGTCTTTTTGACTAGAGATTTAGCTTTCTTTTTCCATTTCTCAGCAAGTGCTTTACGGCGTACAACGGATGGCGAAGGCATCTCACAACCGAGTTCTTCGCCAACCTGATTAACTAAACCTTGCCACGTAATCTTAGGAGAAGATTCATAGACTTCTTTTAGCCGGTTCCAAATTTCTTCCGAGTATTCAATCTTGCGAGCCATTAAAGTCTATCCCTTAATCAGTAAATAGACCTATTTGTTTTACTTCAGCTATAGCTTGTTGCTGTAAAGAAGCCTTGCTAAAACGTTTTTTATTTTGGATAAGATCAATTAGAGCTTTTTGCTGTAAATCGTTCTCTTCACGTTGAAAAACATCATCGATAGCCATTTCTAAGTTACGGATTTGTTTCGCACGATTTTGTTCACACTCACGAACGATACGCATAAGAGTGTGAAGTTCTGGTAAAACCTTTTCTTGAATAGATTGATCTTGCGATAAACATGCTTGAATAAGCCCCTTTGAGGCTTCAAGTAACTCAACCGTTAAGGCTTTAGGGAAAGAAGTAATATGCTGTGCCGCAGCCATACTCAATTGAAATGCCATAGCTTGAGTATATTCACTCATCATTTCACCAAGACTGTTAAACAGAATACCTGCTACAGAAGCTGTTTTATCTAGTTCCGGTTCAATCGTAAAACCAAGAATCCAGTCAGCTGAAACACCATATTTTTGACATAGCAAAGAAAGTAATTCTGCATCTGGCATTAACTTACCATTTTCGATTTCACTCATTCGATTTTTATGCGGTGTACCGAATATTTCTAATGCTACGTCTTCTTGACGTAATTGAGCCATGTCACGCGCCATTGCAAGTTTTCTTCCGATAAGTACTCGACGTTGCAAATCGCTCTTTTTCGCCATTTAAATGCTTCTCCCAGCTAACCAATCAAAATCTACAGTTTTTGACAACCAATCAGTTTCATCAGTAAAAACGCACGAAAGCCAGACACAACCCTCTTCACATGGTTCTGCCAGCTTAATTTGTTCACTTATGAAAATATTGTCGTCTTTGAATAACAAGCCATCACCTTTGACACTATCAATTAGTAGTTTTGGATAGTTATCAATATCAAATCGTGGATAAGTTTTAGCGCTGTAAGAACGAGTTTTAAGTGGTGGCTGAACAATTAACCGTATTTCACAAAGTTGATCGATAGCTTTTAACTTAAGTGCTCTAAACATAGGTCCATATTGTTTTTGAACCTTGTCCTTATACTTTTTAGCACCTACTGAAAGACTATTTCTTTGCTTTCCGTTCTGATCAATTGTAGCCCGCCAAATCTCGTTAGCGCTTAATCCATAAGGCAATTTGATTGTGATGTATTGCTTACCAAAAATGATAACACCACCTGTACTTCCCCTATACACACTATTTTCACCATCATTTTCTTTTTCTACATGGCACGGGAAAAACACATGTTTATTTGAGCTAGCTTTATGCTTTTTAACTTTGTCATTACCTGATGAAACACTGAAATCCTTAAAGAATTCCTGTCTTTTATTATTGGAGAAAAACTCGCTCCACTGACGGCGGTTACTTTTTTTAATCATAACGACCTCAAATCAAGCAAGTAAGATTTACATAAACTTGAAGCTCTTCTTGCATGACATAATCCTTAAAAACACTTAGTTCCAGAATTATTAACCGTTAGATTTATTTAGAAGTACCCTTGTTCCAATTCATTATTTTTGTTTGTAAAAAAATGCTCTCTTTTATATATGCAAAATATATTGATCCTCAAAAAAACATCGAGCTGGTCCTACTTACCAATGTGTCAGCACTTTTAGGATAGGGGCCCCTATCATTTCCTTCTTTTTAGTAATTTAATATCCAAACCCTTTTTACGTAGGATTTGCATCACACACCAAAATTTTAAAGGCCACATCTAGTTTCCCTTTATTATAAAATTATTACCTAGGGGTTGTTTAGAAATCTAAAACTTTTATAACTCTTACTCAGAAATTCTCTTTTTCATCAACCATAAATTACATAAAATATTATATTTATCCACAACTTAAATAAGCTTGATTCTTTAATTGATAAACTCACTAGAATAATATTTCTTAAAATAATAGGAGTATATTGACAGAAAAAAGCTAAAATATTACTCTCTAAAAGTTTTCTTCATAAAAAAGCATCAAAAAATGAAAACTATCATCGTAGCTTTTGTACTCTCAGCAATTTTGATCATTCTATCATTTTTATTTTACATGATTATAAAAACCCATTATAAGAAATAACAAAGAATTAAAAAAGCTCATTTCCGAACCAGAAATGAGCTTATGAAATCCACATAAACCTGAAATACTAAGTATGGCTACTTAGCAATATTAAATTAAATGAATTTCTTTGAAGAATCAATATTTTTTTAAAAAAGTATCTAAAAAAATTTAAAATTATTACAAATATTATAATTATAGCTTTTAGCAAAGTTAATTTCTTTGCTGCTACAAAAAAGTAAAAGTTCAAAAAGAATAAAACTTCTAAAATTAGTTAACGGGACTAAGAAAACTATTTTTTAAAAGTTGCTTTATAATGTTTGGAATTAAAATAATTTACAATCTCTTCCCCATTATTTTGATTTTTTTCTAAATTTAAGGTTAAAAAATCTAATTCCGATTCCAAATTTATAAACTCGGGAATATATTCTTTGATAGGAGGGGGTGGCTTAGGGCCCCCTTCAGTAATTTTTTGAATAAACCCAGCTAACCATAAAATGTATTCTTCTCTTAAATTATAAGAAGGAATCAAACTTACATCAATCTTTACCTTACAATCATTTTTACTTTTACTCAGTACTTCATTGAAATCAATAAAATTATATTTCAGCTTATATTCTGTACCCTTAATTTCTTTTCGAATCACCTTCATAAGAATATACATATTTTCTAAAACATCTTTAGAAAATAGTTTTTCATTTTTCATTTTTTTGTAAATAGTCTCAGCAAGAAAAAGATATTGTGGCATGTTACAAATTCCATTTCATAATTTCCTCTTATTCTATAATATAGAATTATTAAATTAATATTACAAGAATTTACTCAAAGTTTTTTATTTTAAATTTTGAAGTAATATCAAAATATTAAGATAGTAATTCCTAATAAAAAGGTCTATTTCTTTTTTAAGAAATAGACCTAGCGAAAAAAGCGCTCAAACCTAAAAATGGCTGATTTAGTATTAGCTGCCCTTATTCAAGTTGGTACTATTAAGTAATTTAGAAAATGCTCAATTAACCTCTCTCTTTAAATTTCTCTGCTTCCATCTAGTCCCTACATCTTATGAAATGGACCCCATATTGCATTCATATTCTTGAGCTGCTTCTCTTCGTAGTTAAGCCTTTTTCTGATTAGCTTGAACTTGGGTCGGGGTTAGCTTGTTTGGATTGTATTTTTTTGAGCGTTTTTTGCTGGTTGCTTTAGATTTCATTTGCACCCACCCCCTTTAGCTCTTAACTTTTCAGCAACTAAACGATCAGCTACACGCTTAACTCGATTCCAAACAAAGTTGTGATCAATTTCAGAACGACCTTGATAAATACGTTCAAGTTGAAATGCCGTAACTGAATAATCCACTTCTAAGGCCAGTAAATCCCAATCTTCATTAAAAGCTGTAGCGTAGGGGGTCAATTGGCTTTTCTGTGCCAAAATACGCAATTGGCGAGCATCTGGACCACGTTTTACAACTGGTTTTGGCTTAGATTTGATTAAACCAGTTGAAAGCGCCCATTCGACACAAGTTTCGCAACGACAACATAAACGCTTATACATAGGTCCGGTGCCGTGAGGCATATTGAGATCACGCCCTATAGACTCAACGTGTCGAATTTTATTACCAGGATGTTTCAGCCATTTCTTAACTGCTTTTTCTAATGCTTTTCGCTCCTTAGATTTAGCTGCTACGTTTGAGTAAGCAACTAATGCGTATTCAGATTTTTTCATATCAACAAATGCGTTCACTGTGCTTTACCTCCACCTATACGAGCATCATCCCAATCACATTCCACAATATCTAAGCCATCATGTTGAAATCTTGACCAAAGCCGGTCCCCAAGATCATCGCGAACCTCAGAAAGGCTTAGGTTTGAAATCACTACTGTTGGCTTCATCTCGTCATAACGAGTAAGTAGAACCTTATGAACACTCTCAAGCAGGTGAGGACGTTTTTCAGCACGGTCATGTAAGCCATATTCGTCAATAATTAATAAATCTTTGCCCACATAACGTTTTAGTGCTTCATCTTCGCTATCACCGCTACGGCGATAGGCACCCGCAATATCTTCAGCTAAGTCTGCAGACGTAATGTAAATAGCCTCCCAGTTTTTAATGATGATATTTTTCAGAATAGATGAACCTAGATGGGTTTTACCTGTTCCAGTACGACCAACAAGGAGTAAATTTCTAAAAACACCTGCATTGAAATCCATAGTGAACTTTTCACAAGTTTTACGAGCTTTGTCTTGTCCTTTGTGAGTTACTGCATAGTTGCTAAAGCCGCTATTTACATGTCTTTTAGGGATACCAGCTCGAGCCATTTTCAAATTTAAAATACGAATATTCTTATCGCTTTCATATTTTTCATTTGACTGCTTCATGATTTTTTCAACACAAGACTGACAAACGATTCGACCATGTACATTGATCATTTGTTCTTTGTGGATCTTACAGATCTGGTTTGTATGGGAAATTTTATATTCCAATTTTTGAGGCACTGCGTTCATATCAACTCACCCTTCACAGCTGTGTGAGCAACCGGTTCATATTTCTTTGGCGCTCCCCATTGATCATTTACGTTGCGTGGTAACGATTGATGGTTTGACTGTTGACCAGTAGTCATTTCGGGTTTTTCGTTTAGGTACCAAGATGCTTTGAAGGCACCCCAAGGATTTTGTCTTTTCAAACAATATTCGACGGCTTGCTGAAGTGTGATTCCTGCTTTTTGGGCTTCATTCAAAAGTGCGTCAAAAGCGTTTTCGGTGTTTTGAGCTTTCTTGGCTTTACGTACTTGTAAGAACTCAGCAGCGTCTTTCTCAGGTACACCATTTTTTTTCAAAGCACTCTTGAAACTAAATTTTGCTTGAGTCGATGAATCAACTTCGCCAACGGCGGAGTTGTTATTCCCTTCTGGATTCAGTGAATCAGGATTCAGATTAAGGGAATCAGGATTCAGATTAAAGGAATCAGGAATCAGGGCGTTTTGGTCTGAGATAGAAACAGTTTTAGAACCGTTATCTAACTGTTCTTGTGTGTTTCCACTACTGTTTGCTTGATTCGATTCACTTTCTTGATAACTGTTTTCAACAGCAGAACCAGTATTTTGAGGGGCAAATGGACCTGTTTTATCGTAAAAATGCTTTAAATCAGCTTTATTTAGCTGAATTGCCTTTCCAACAATTGTTTTGTTTTTTGGATTACGTTGATAGACAGTGTAGATGCCATTTCTGTCAGGTAGCTCACTATCTTTCTCAAGACCATGTGGGTTTTGATGTTTAACAAAGTTAACGATATGGATAACATCAATACCATCAGCGTTATATAACTCGATAAAACCAAACTTAGAAATGTTCTCTAACTGTTCTGCAACGTTTATATCGTCTGCAGGAAATAAAGACATTTTGATTTTCTTAGGTCGATTTTCGAGTCGGCCTTCGCGATCTGCTAAAGTCCAAAGCCCTATAAATAGCAATCGTGCTTCATAAGGTAATTCAATAATGTCTTCATTCATAAAGAATGAGGGCTTAATATTTCTAGATCTTGCCATTTCTTAAGCTGCCTCATATAAGTGTTCATGTGCAAAATTTGCACGTACTAAAGCTTCAGAGAATTGAGGAGGTACAGAATTACCTACCATTCTTCCCTGTTCTGTCTTAGTTAATTTGATAGTGTTTCCATGTTCATCGATCCCATGATCAATGATGTAAGTAGGTTCAAAACCTTGTGCAGTGAATAGTTCTCTTGGCTGAAGCATACGGAAGCCAATATCAACAATTTGGTGCAGCTCACCTTTAACCATTACAAGGCCAAAACGATCACGTGTTGGTATCGTACGAAGTGGCTCATGAATGCTATTTCCGTCTTTCTCACTACCGTAGAAGGCAGTTAAAAATGCTTGTACCAATGCAAAATGACCCGCACTTGTAGTAATGGTGTGTAATGGTTCATCTACTGGTTGACCAATGTTGTTATTACGCAGTTTCACCAGGTTGCTGACGACTAAACTGTTATGATCTTTTGCAGTAATCGTATGAAGTGGTTCACGAATATCACTACCAACTACACCCGTATAATGCTTAGCAATGAACGCAGTAACTAACGCATGATGCCCACCTTTCACCCCTGCGCAAATTGTGCGTAAAGGTTCATCAATAGGCATACATCTTGGGCTAGATGCATTTGCACACTCAGTAAGTACTGGGGCAACGCTTTTAACCTTATCCATTGGAACAATAAATGGTTCTGGATTATTGATCACATAACGGACTAAACCATTTGCTATACGGCGACAAGTTGCCTCAACTAGAGGTTTCTTACGAGTAAAAATACTTGGGCAAGGAATCGACCAATCTATACATTCTGCAGTGATTCGCCATGGTTTTAATTTCCCAGCTTTAACTGCTTTGCTATCTGGTGCAGCATGCGTAGGCTTGGGCCAAACTATAGGAAAATTGTCACGGCGAGCAACAAGAAAAAACCGTCTTCTTAGTGTTGGAGATCCGTAATCCCGAGCACTCATTACTCGCCATTCAACTTTATAACCTTGATGACGTAATGCATTAACAAAGCACCTGAATGTTTCACCTTTGTGCTTTTTACTCGGGAATCCATCTTTTCCTAGTCTGCCCCAAGTTTTGAACTCTTCAACGTTCTCGAGCATGATTATACGTGGTCGTGTAAAGTCAGCCCATCTAAGAGCAATCCAAGCTAAACCACGTATTTTCTTTTCAACCGGTTTTCCACCTTTTGCTTTAGAAAAGTGTTTGCAATCTGGACTAAGCCAAACCAGTCCTACAGGCTGATTGTTAGTAACTTTTACAGGGTCAACATCCCAAACATCCTCACAAAAATGACGAGTATTTGGATGATTAGCACGATGCATTGCAATTGCTTTAGGATCGTGGTTAATAGCAATATCAACGGGACGGCCAAAGGCTTTTTCTAAGCCAGTAGATGTTCCACCACCACCTGCAAAATTATCAACAATCAATTCATGAGGTAATAAGTTAAGATTGAGGCACATATTCATAATGCACCACCATTAACTTTTTTAAGCGTTAGTAAAACAGTGAATAATTGACCTGCAGAATATTTAAATGTCTTAACTTCAGTGCACTCAACTAAAAAGCGATGTTCACCAAAATTAACCCTACTTCCTGGTCTATCAAGTGTATAACGGCTCCAACCTTCAGGAATCGGATCACAGGAAAAATGGCCGTAGAATTTTTCAGGTCCACATTTAATGCTACAAAGGGGTTCAGCTACCCAAAAAACTTGATTGAGAAATTTTTTTCTCGCACGAAATTGATTGTTTTCCCCTTCCTTAATTCGCATATTTACCGCTATTTCGCATAATTCCCTATCGCGGATATTTTTAGCTTGGTTGCGGTCAACGATGAGTTTATTTTTCATATCGCTCACCCATCCAATCCAATTAAATTCTTAAATTCAGAAATCACATCTACCAGCATTTTTTCGAGGTATACGTAATCAGGATTTAATTTGGATGGCCCACTTTCCCAAAGCCAGTCTTCACCAAACAGTTCACACATGATTGATCGGTCTTTAAAAGTGAGCTGGTCAAAGAAATTTGAAAAACATTCGAATTCAATTTCTTTAAGGTGTTCATAAAAATTTCTAAGATCTTTTTTGGAAATTGCGCCACTTGATCGACCATCTTTTAATTCAGATAGCTTATTGATAGCTATGTATTCAATTACTTCATTACCATCCTCAACATCTACCCACTTTTCAATTTTAGGAAAAAGTTTATTAAGTAAATAAGGAGCATGGCATTGGGCAATGAACTCTTTAAAAGTTGGTTGACCAACATGAGAAAAGAAAGCGGAACCGGTAAAACTACTTAAAACGACTGTTAGACGTCCACCGCCAGCACTATATAAATTATTTGGATCAACATAAGCTAAAGCCCAGTCTGACTTATATTCACCTATTTTTTTGAAGACGAACTTTTCCATTAAAAGTTCCCCAATGAAATTGTCTTCTCTATATACAATCTGGCTCATGAGGCGCCACCTTGGTTAACTTTATAAGACTTGCCATAGAGGACCAACTCAATAGTGCTAGTACTTACAGCAAATTCTTTTGCCAAATCTTTAACTTTTGAGCCTGATGCACGTTTTTTCCTAACGCTCTCTACTTGCCCTTGATTAAGTTTTGCATTTATATGTGATGCCCCCTGCTTATATCCACCATGCTGAACCCTATCATTTGCATTATCTTGTTTTGTGCCATAAGCTAGATTTTCGTAACGATTATCGGATGGAATCCCATTTAGATGGCGTACTTCTTGATTTTCTGGAACAGGCCCAATAAATGCATCTGCAACAAGTTGATGAACACCAATTGGTCTTGATTTGCCATTACCGATATATACAGAAACGGTGCGATATCCTTTTGAAGTGGTAAATTGCGATAGTTCTTTTGAGTATGAAAAATCAACTCTATTTAGCCCTTTGGCTAACCTACCCTTGCGACGGTGTGTAAAAACTTTCCCATCTGCAGTGACTGAGTAACTGTTAAACGATGGACATCTTTTCATTGATCAATCCTCCGAAAAGAAATACACCAAACCCAAGGGTTTTCATTCCAAGATTCTTTACCTTTTATTGCTTCCCAATGTTTTTGAAAGTTAAGAACTGGGTTATGAGAATTATTGCTTTGCATAGTTGAATCAGTTTTAGGTTTATCAAAACCTTCAGCCTTAGCATCTACATCACTAATTTCATGTAAACGCTCAACACGGATATCAACTATTTCAAGCAAAACACGTGATGCTTTACGAGGCATACGAGAAGATGGCTTCCATCTAACTGGATAACCCTTTCCCTTACAGTCGTAATAAGCAATTTCATTTGGGTTATCTGCTTTGTAGACAAATGACTCATGAGGAGTTCCACCTAAACTTCTAATTTTGGTGCCATACGTCTCTTGAACAAAAAGCTGGTCGCCAATTGCTCCAAAAGGACAAATTTTCTGAAAATAAGAAGATATTTGTGATTTAGAATCTTCTAAACCAAAGAACTCTCCAAGATGTTCAGCTATATCAATTTTTTTTTGAACTTTACTCTTAATAATTCGGCGTGTTTGCGTCTTAGATCCATTTAAAATGGCCCTAACCATTTCTGAATTAAATAAAATTGGACGTACCGTCATGCTGCACCTTCCTGAGCTGGTTTATACAAGCTCACTTGTTCAGCATAATTCCAAGCACGTTCACAGATATTATTAAAAGAAGAGCGTCTTTCATCTAACCACTGCTTACGCCATTCTTTTTGTTCAGCTGGATCTTTAATTAAGTTGTAAGCTTTGAAAAAAGCTGTTCGGTCAAGGTAGGAACCTAATAAAACGCTATTAAAGCTATCTGCTAAATCTTGTTTTTCTTCATCTCGAACTTGAATAAGTGTTTCTTCAAAATTTGTTCCAAATTTAGAGATAAACCATTCTTCATGTCCACCGAAAAGAAAGAACGGAACATCTAAATCATGTTTTATCCCCTTCGCGGAGTATTGACCATTTCCAAGTACACAAGTAACTAAAGCAGCAATTTTTAAATTTGGTGCTTCAAATGTACATTTATCACTAAGGTTTATTAATTCAAAAATCACTGTTCAGTCCCTACCTCAAATCGTAAATCTAAGAAAGCTTGGTTCACTGGACCTACATAACGTGACCAGCCAAAGTTTTCTTGCCAAAACCACCAATTGTTCTGCTCGTCACGCTTCCACGGCGTTCCCTCAGAATCAGTGTGATTGGTTCCTAACGGCCAAACCTTTTTTTCTGAAGTCATGAAATCTCCTTTTGTGCATTGAATGCACGATCTAGAAATTTCTCTTCATCGGTTTGAGTGTTTACGATTTGATGCGGGGCATCTTGATTAATAAGACAAGTTGAGCACTGTTCTTCTTTAAAATCAGTGCATTTGCCTGAGCAGTGATGATTTGCTAAATTACTCACGTTCATTCTTCCAAGGGTTTGAACAGCCATAGACCATTTCCTGTTGGCGCAGGGAGTGGTTTTTTATTTCCAGCTAAGTAGATCAAGCTGGACTGATTTATCACTAGCATTTGTATGCCGCGATTTTTCGGCCCGTAAAGGCACTAATTCGAAGGTATCTCTGGTATACCCGTTATCTTTTGACCCACAAAAAACATTTCTGAGAAACTGGTATTCGGATTCAGCTTCTGAGACTTTTCTAGTGCAAATGTTTTTAATTACCTCGAGAGAGCTTTTACCTGCCATCTCACCTTCTACTTCTGAAATCTTTTTCTTACACATAGAACGGATGAGATTAGATAAGGAATTCTTGCCTTCTAGTTTGGCAATCCATTCCATCTTTGCTTTTTCTTCTAAAGTTAATTTCGATGATGCATTTGCAAGAAGTTTTTCAGCCATGGTTATGCCTCATACATTCCTAAAATTGGTTTTTATGCAGATCGATTTAATTGTTTTGTCTTGGATTCCTCATATTCTCTTTTCTGTTCAGAGGCAACTAACGCGTCTAAAGCAACACCTTTGTTATAAGCAACTTCTTTTTGTTCGCCACTTGCAATTTTTGAAACAGAACTTTGAGAAATCCCAGTTCTTTCTGAGATTTGCTGTTGAGTCAAACCTCGACTATTTGAAAGGTAAATAACCTTATCTTGAATATTCATGCACATATAAATGCCTCCGTGTTAAGGCATATTTTTATTCACTAATGAATAGTTGTCAATACATTAATGAATTGTTTCACAAAAAATATTCATTTTTGAATAAAATTAGCTATCCATCTTGGAGTTGGAAAAATGCACCTTCAAAAAAACGTTAAGTACCTGTTAAAAAAATACAGCACTACTACTACAGGTCTTAGTAAAAAGTCTGGAGTACCACAACCTACACTTTTTCGTTGGGAGAATGGGCAATATAAAGAACCAAAGATATCTACCGTTGAAAAATTAGCCTCTTGGGCAGGCTATGATGCCAATACACTGCTCAATAATGACTTAGAAGCCATTGATAATATTAATAATGATTTAGATGAATTGGTGTTAGATAACAATGTAAATCTATCAAATAAAATCAAATTAGATGGAGAGCAAATTCCAGTTATTTCTTGGGTTGCAGCAGGTTCATTTACAGATGTTCAAACAGTATTGAAGGACACTGAAGTACTTGAATGGCTTCCACCAATGAAGAAAGCTGGAAAAAATGGTTATGGACTTATTGTAACTGGTACATCAATGTTACCTAAATTTGAACCAGGTGATCGAATATATGTAAATCCAGACTACCCAGTTTTTGATTTAAAAACCAATGATTTAGTTATTGTTTCTTGTGCTGGTGATACACAAGCTACATTTAAGAGATTAATAATTGAAGATGGAGAAGAAAAATATTTAGAGCCACTAAATACTAAATGGCCTGAACAAATTATTAAGCTAACAGAAGAATGTAAGTTGGTTGGTAAAGTCGTTGGTATGCATAGAGAGTTTTAAGGATAAATAAGATGTTGAAAGTAACTGAATTTCAAGGAATTAATACTGTTTTAACAACTTTTGCAGAAGAAGTTATAAAAACTCAACCTGAATTAGCTGCTAATATTCTTTTAAATATTAAAAATATTTCTAATGAACACCATCCGTTAGTTGAACAATCTTTCATCTTAGATAATTTTGAAAACCATGATTTAGCATCTTTAAATATAAAAGAAGCTTTAAATAGTTTTAATCATGAGTTAGCAAGATTAATGATTTTGACTAAAAATAATTTGATCAAAAACTAAAAATGATTGGATTCCGTTCAATTGAATGTTAACCCTTGTAAATACATGTAAATATATACGAAATACTCAGTTTAATACTGGGTATTTTTTTGCCCTAAATAAATCATATTGGTTGTTTTATATACAATTAATTCATTAGTGAATAATTTGTTGTTGATTTAATCTATTCATTGATGAATAATAATTTCACCAACACATCTCATGGTGAATAAAAAATGAGTACATTACGCTCTACAGATTGCGAAGAATTTATTAATGACATCGATGGCGGTGCCTTTGCAAAACAACTTGGCTATGCAGTTAGCAAGGTTGCAAGTGCTGCTGTTGATACACAAAAAGTCGGCGAGATCACAATTAAATTAAAGTTCTCTAAAGGCGTTGGTCACAACAACGTTACTGTAGAGCACAAACTAATTTCAAATGCCCCACTCCCAAAAGGTAAAAGTGTCGAAGAACACGGTGACAAAACACCTATGTATGTAAACACACGTGGTGATGTATCGCTTTTTGCTAAACACACTGACCAGCTTTTTGAAGAAAAAGCTTAATTTTTAAAAACTTTTTATCTCAACTAAAGGAAAGACCTTCATGTCTGAAAAAATCGAAATCGAAAAATTTTTAGGTTTAGCTAAACCTGTAATTCCACTTGAGCGTGGTCAGCTTGTAGCGTTGCATCATGACTATAGTGTTATAGCTGCTGAAAAATTTATGGATGCTCGCTTCCGTCCTCATGGTGAATTTACTACACCAACATTTAACGACTTTAAAGATTTTGTAGTTGCAGAAGGCGGTAAAAATACACCAATTTTTGTTAATCAAAATGACATGAAAGCTATTGCAGTTCTTAACTTCCATGGTGAAGGACAAGCCCAAGGCCATTGTGACTACTTAGCTTCTTTATGTTTAGAATCAACTGTTGTATGGAAAAAGTTGAATCAACTTAAAGACCATAAATTAGATCAACGCAACTTTGCTGTTTTCATTGAAGATTGGGCTCAAGTACTTAATGCATTTGATGAAAATCATAATGTCATTGATATTAAAGATGCCCTTGTTGCAGTACGAAATATGCAAATTGAAGCATCGACTACTAGTAACGCTGAAGTAGAAAACACACGTCAGGTTCAATCTGAAATGGCCCAAATTGCAGCATCTGCTAAAAAAGGCGTATTACCGGCTTATTTCACCATCCAAGATTCAGCTTACTTAGGTCTTGCAGAACGAGAAATCAAATTACGTTTAATTGTGAATAGCTCTGGCAGCACACCTCAGTTTGCCATTCAAATTGTCAAAGAAGAGTTATTACGTAATGAAATTATTGAAGATTTCAAAGAAGAAGTAATAGCTTTACTTCCTGAAAACCCTGTACGAATTGGGTCATTTAAATCTTAAGAAATAAAAAAAGCCCTGAAAACTTTGGACGGCTATCGGGGCTTTTTTCAACCAATACTACATAAACGTCAAAAGGTGAATTCTCATGGATCACTACAAAGACAAAGTTATAGACGAACAAGGCTTGATTAGCGTTTCGGAGGCGTTACGAGCTATGGCTTGTGGTCGTGTTATTCAATGTTCAAGTAAAGACTTTCCAAATTGGAAGGACATGGAAATCACAAATATTAATGCGAAAAATTTAATTGATGAAGAGCGCATTAATAAAAACGGCTTGAAGTACAGATATAAACCTTCGCAAATGTCTGTAAATGCTGAGCTAACACAAATGAAAAAGCCTCAATGACTTTGGACGGCTATCGAGGCTTTTTCTACCAATACTGTACGTATAAAGGCAAATTATTATGAATCAGAAATATATAAACAGTCAATCTGCCCCATCTACACCTATTTGTTTCGTGCCTGAACTTAGCGGGAATAAAACAAATAAACCAGCTACTTCTAAACTTTATCAGCATCCATCAGCAGAGGATCTAAAGTTTAAAAAAGATAGTAAATGGCCGTATGTTTTATGCTTCCTTATATTTAGTGCATTAGCTATTGCTTTCCTTTATGCATGTGATGCAGAGGCTCAAGTGCGTGAGCAGAAGACTCAACATTGGCAACAACAATTTAACTCAGGCGAACCTGTTGATGTTCAAGTACATGTAGTTAAATTAGGTGGTGCACAATGAGAACAAACTATTTACGAGGATCTAAACGTTACGAAAATAATCTGAATGGTCAAGTAAACCATAAATCAACTTTCCGTGAATTCGTAGGGAAGGATGAAGAACGTGGTTTATACAAAGTCCGTCTTGGCTATACAGTTTATGCTGCAAATCACACTTTAACTCGTGTTTATACGGTTAATGAAAACAATGAATTAACTCCTGTTTCACAATATACATTAAATACAAACGAGTGGATTTTAAGAAATCTAGAAACCGAAATTAAATATCGTAGAGGACGTGAATTAGGTCAAATTCTTCAAAAAACGCACATCCCTTCCCCTGACCGGAAAGCCTACAAAATTCGTCGTGGCTTTCTTGGTACACGCTAGTTGGGGATATTTATGTTAGCTATTAAATCTTTTCGTGTGATTTATGGTACCTGTCCAAGATGTACTAATGACAAATGCACTTTAGGTGTTAGTCATTCTGGCTCTGGTGCTCAATGGGAATGTCACAACTGTGGCTTTTGCTGGCCTAACAGTTAAATGGTGCATGATCAATGAAAGCAATTATTTTAGATACGGAAACCAACAAATTAAATGGTTATCCAATTGAAATCGCTTATGCGCCTTTTAGCTTAGAGAATGGTCAATTGTTAGTTCATAAGGATGAGGTTTTTAACCGTTTCTATTCTTGTCCTGAACCAATTGATTTAGAAGCAATGGCTGTACACAACATCATTGAAACGGATATTGAAGGTCAACCAAGTTGCGAATCGTTCCGGTTACCTGAAGGTGTTGAGTTCATTGTCGGCCACAATATTGATTACGACATCAAAGCTCTAAATAAATGTGGACCAGCAATTAAGGTAAAGACTATATGTACTTTAGCTTTAGCAAGGGACGTATGGCCTGATTTAACAAGTGCGTAAAGCGCTTCAAAATATTTAAAGGTTAGCAACTATGAAACCTACTCTATTTACGCCTGAAACATGGGCGGAGTTTACCCAACAACTCAAAAATTCTTGGGAAAATGATAACGCTGGTACAGATTCACCTATTTTCGTTGTTCAATCAAAAAATATTGTGTGGGGTTTAGACCCTGCAAGCGATTCAGTTGAAATTACGAATATTGTAGATGTAGATCAGGAATCAAAATATAAATCAGTTGAAGAGTTTTTTGATTCACTAAAAGCTGCAGAAAAACATGATTTAAATGGATTGGCTATTGATGAAGAAGATGAGCTTTTCCTCGATGCCAAAGTATCAACACAAATTAATATTTTATCGGAATGGAACGAACGCAACGTCTATATTTGTCATGGTAAATATTTTTGGGAAGATATTAATTGCCATCCAACACGGTCAGCTGCTGAAGCATTTATTAATCGTAAATCACATGATTATGGTGAGTTACGTGTATTTGTAAAATCACTTTATTGGTGTGATGAGTTTAAAAATCTACTGAATGCAATTATTAATGGTGAAGTGGGTTTGACAAGTATAGATGACGACAACATTCTAAACGTTTTGGGACCAATTGAACCTAAAGCAGATAAAGAAACTAACTCAACTCAAGCAAAAAAATCTGCGAAGAAGGCCAATATCAAAGAGGAAAATTGGACTCGTTACCATAATGACAAACCGGTTGAGTCTCCGTTAGCTGGCCTTATTGAAAAGCTAAAGAAAACTAAAACTGCAGATGCAGCTAATAGTCTCATTGAGGAAACGAAAGACTGGTCTTCTGAAGATCAAAAATCTTTTTTAACTGAGTTAAATAAACACTTAGTCATTATTGCTGGTCAATCAAAAGAAAATATTTCTATTGGGGAAAAGATCAGACAAGCAAAGGACCTGACTACATTAGATGCCCTTGAAATTGATATTTCAGAAGCAGATGAACGTATTCAAGAACCCCTAATGGAGCTGGTTGTAAAAAGAAGAAAAGAACTTGAGGTTGAAGGTAACTTTTTATTGGAGTCGCCTAAATGATTCAAATTTATAACAGCAAAACTAGAACATTTACTGTGATCGGTAAACGAACCCAAGTTTTCTTAAATGTTTCACTTAATGAAACTGAAGCTTTGCTCTTCAAAGCGAAACTTAAAGATTCTATTTGGAGATTCTAACATGATGAAGTACATCCCTGACTCAATGTCATACCCATTCACTGTTTGGATGTCCGAAAGTGGTTTCTATCCTTCTTATAAAAAAGGATACATCGTTATGAAGCGTGGCAAAGAAGTGGCAAAGATTTCTTTAATAGAAACAAAAAAAGGTTTCGAAATGAATGAAGTCTGTCAAAAAAGATTTACTTCATTTTGCCGGGTTTGGATGAATAAGGATAAACGTTTTATTAACCAGCTTCGAATGCGTGGCATTTCTAATTCAATGAAATTCAGTTATCAAAAGGTGGCAGCATGACAGATTTGTTAAGAAGTGAATTTGAGGAACTGCCAGAGGTTAAGCAATGGATTGAGAGATTAATCTATGGTGATAATTCTGAAGTTTACATAATGGTAGATGAAACAGAAGAAAATAATGCCATTGCTACATGGATAAATGGAGCATGGTTTGCTTGGAAATTAAAAGCCAAAGCTCAGGCGGTGCCAACTTGGATCAGCGTTAAAGATGAAGAGCCACCATTAGATACATCGGTTCTTATTTGTTGGGCAGATGCTCCTGATGTTACCCCAGAACAAGACTATATGACTATTGATGAGGATTTAAATAGCGTATGGGCAAATTATCAAAATGACCCACCTTCTCACTGGATGCATTTTCATAGTGTGCCAAACGTATCTGGAGCTGCTAATGAGTAAATCGACATTATGGGCTGTTGCAATGCGACCTGAAGGTTACTGCCCTTTTAAACAAACCCCAGCAACTTCTAAAGAGATAGCTGAGAGAGCTGTTGAACGTTATAGAAAAATGCATGAAAAAGAAGGCAACAACTTTTTCTTAGAAATTTTCGATGATGTGATCAAAGTCCAGAAATGGCACGGTTCCCGTAAAGATCATATTAAAAATCTATTTTATGTAGAAAGTTGGTTTAGTGAACCTATGTACCAATGCTTTGATTTGAAGACAGCTGAACGTGTTTTTAAATTTGATGAAATAGTAATTTGCTACAAGAAAGGTTCTGCCCCTCTTGTAACCAAAAGCTTTGATGAAGCAAAACTATTTTATGGATATGGAGCTGAGGAATGAAATATCAAATACAACCAACACAAGTACCGGATGATTTAAATAGCTGCTGGTTCCATCCTGATATAGAACTACATGACACAATTGGAGAGCATGCTGAGTTTTATACAAAAGAACAATGGGCACAACTGCAAAAGAACCTTGGTGTTTCTATAAAAATCGAAAACCTTGACTATTGGGATATTGAAGAGATTCCAGAAGATAATCTTTGTGATTGGTCCAACTGGAAGCCGCAGCCACCACAAGAAGGCTTATTTCTAATAGCAGCATTTGATTCAGAAAATGGCCCTGTTCTTTGGTGGGCAAACCCTAAAGCGGAAAGTAAGGAGGAGTAAATGTTAAAAGATCTGAGAAATCTATCTGATGCAGAGCAACAAGAATATTTGGATCGCTTCATAATGGCTAATGAAGAACAGAAGTTTCCTCAAGAGGTTGTGGCACTTTATTTAGATTGCTCGCCTTGGACATTAGCTAGAATGCGTTGTGATCAATCATCACTGCCTTTCTCGAAAATTGGAAGACGTGTTTCATATAAAAAGAAAGACGTTTTAAAGTATGAGCAAAGCAGGACTGTGCTTAATACAGCGCAACTTGCAACTGTATAAGGATTCAGTTAAGAAATAATTGTAGTTTCCATGATAAATATTGGGTGACAAATAATTAAAATTGCAAAAAGTTTTAGTTGACACTTTTCAAAATTTGCAATAAATTTTGATTACCCAAATCTCTTTAGGACTTAATTATGGATTTATCGAAGAATCCCCCTCCAAGCTATTATGATGCATCACTGAATGATGAAACATTAAGCTTTTTTGCTAACCATATGTTAGAAGTTTTTTCACAAACTACTCAAGATCTTAGTAGAAAAGATGATGATAATTACACTATCAGTTGTGCAATTTTTGGAAGATGCCGTAATAGGTTTGCTCGTGAAATTCGTAGTGGTAATGCCCCATCTCCAACATATTTAGAAGATTCTTCAAATAAATTCACCTTTAAAATTGGAAACACACCTGGTATCCGTTTTTTTAAAGAATCTGATCATTTAAAACCGAAAAGACCAAACTTTTTTAAGCAAAGTTACAATCTAGAATTATTTGAATCTGATTCAAAAGTTCCTGTTTTTTGGCGATTCATTTTGGTTCCAGCTAAAACTGATGACGAAGAAACATTTATCGCTTTTGTTGGTTTTAACCAGAAATTACAGCCGATTACAGCTTGGACATCTAATAAGACTTCTAGATTTATTTTTGATCCAGCGGCTATATTGCCAGAACCAGCAGAATTGAAACGCTATAATATTGATGATCTATTAGCTGATGATGATTTAGATGATGCAAGCGGAATCAAGTAAATCTTCAACAGCAAATAGGCAAAAGTTGATGAGAAAATGAATACTTATTTTAATGGTCTAGAATTGCGGCTCTTACGTCAATTTAATCATTTGTCTTTAGAGGACTTATCAATTCATGTTGGTAAGTCACGCCAATTCTTGCATAAAATTGAAATGAACCAAGTTGTTCCTACACCTGATTTAATTGATGTACTTAGCAACTTCTTCAATGTAAAAACGGATATTTTTTACAGTTCTCATCCGATTTTACAAGAAGAACAAATCAATTTTCGAAGCAACAAAACTGCCAAAATTTTTACAAAGCAATCAGTGATCGCTCAGGGTGAATATTTAAAAAGGTTAGTAGAATTTATAGAGGCAAATTTAAGGCTCCCTAAGTATTCAATACCTTCTGTTGAATCTGTAAAGAATTTTCAAGATATTGAAAATGCTGCGCTTCAATTTAGAAAATATTTTAATTTAGGGTTGGGACCTATTAGCGATATGACTCAATTGACTGAAATGCTTGGAATTTTTGTAACTACTTTTCCAAGTGTTTCAAGCGAAGTCGATGCTCTTTCTATTGCATCTAAAAGACCAATCTTTGTTAATAACGAAATTAGTAGTACTTGTCGCCAGCGTTTTAATTTAGCTCATGAATTAGGACATCTTGTACTACATGATGGTTGTGTTACAGGTGACACTCTCACTGAGTCGCAAGCGCATCGATTTGCTAGTGCTTTACTTATTCCACAAGAAATGATGATTTCTCATTTCCGTAATTGCTTTAATGGTAGATTTAATTGGAATAAATTAAGTGAGATGAAAACAAATTGGAAAATAAGTAAGGCAGCTTTGCTCTATAGAGCTAAATCTTTAGATCTTTTAAATGAAACAAGTTATCGTAGTGGCTTTATTCATTTGAAGCGTACTGGTGAGGCTATTTTAGAGTCAGAAGATCATGAAATACCTAAAGAAGTTCCAACTTTACTAAATACATGTTTCAAAGCTTTAAGTAAAAAAGGAATTTCAGCAATTGATATAGCTAATGAATTAAATATATCTCTAGATCTATTAAATAAAATTACGCAATTAGATTTACAGCCACAAAATCCTTCTAAACTTAAATTAGTTATTTGATTAAAGGCGGTTTAGACCGCCTTTATTTCTTTTAATCTTTCTGCCCAGACAGATTGGTAATTAAAGCAATCAATCTTGCCTTGATAAACCGCCTCAATCATATTCATCGAAGCTCTTAATTCCTCATCTGGAATTTGAACATAACCACCTGTCACATCAATTCTTGGTTTAGCCGTGTGATTAAGAAGTCTTTTTGTCACATAAATATTAAATCTTAAAAGGTTGCATATAGTGGCAAATGTACGGCGGAAATCATGCATTGAAACGTAATAGTCAACTTCCTTACCCACTCTATTCAATAATGTATCTACCTTAGTCGCATGCATATTCCACGAAGTAGGCATCTTAGTAGCTGGGAAAACCCAATCGTTTTCTCTTAATAACCAACGTTCACGCAAAATACTGTGTAGATGATCACCAATAGGAAAAGTATGATCTGAACCATTTTTGGTATCTCTAAAAGTTAAGGTACCATTTTTAATATCTACATCAGCCCACTTTAGACAACATGCCTCCTGTTTACGGCATCCCGTATACATGCACATCAATACGATATCCCGATGCGTGTTTGACCTAGCAGTATTTTCCAGATTCAACTCATCTTCATAATGAAGCACCGCATTGTAATATTTGTGAATGATGTCTTTATGGAGATGTCTATCCCTACTTGCTATTTTATTCCAACCTCTTGTTACGGAAATAATGTCAACTGGATTACTTTTAAGGATCGGGTTCTCATCTGTTGAATAAAGAACATGAATATACTTCCATAAAGTACCTAAAAGAGATACAGCACCATTTGCTGACGACTCACTTACTTCTGATACCTCAATAAATCGATCCAATACTTCTTGCTTAGATATCTGGAAAAGCTTTTTGTTGCCCCACCCTAAATATAAATCAAAGTATTTATGGTATTGCCTAATTGTTTTCGGCCTAAAGTCATTTCTATCAATATAAATTTGAAGAGCTTCATTCACTGTAATATCTAAAGGATTAGCAACATTCTTTAATTTGATAGGCTTTTCATATTCATTGTTTGAAATTTTCGCCAGAATCATCTGAGCTTTTGCTCGAGCATTTGTTGCAGGAATATCGGTGGTTTTACCAATTGTCACTCGATAGAGTTCACCTTCATGCCTCCTTTCAACAATATAGGTTTTACTTTTATTAGTTACCCGAACAGCAAAACCGATCAGTTCTGCATCTCTATATATTTTTTGACCTTTTTCAGTTAATGGAATAGCATCAACAGTAGATTTGTTGAGTTTCATGTCTTAAACCTGTTTTAGCGAACTTTGATTTAACCATGTTTCTCAACAGTCTACAAATAGTCTACAAGCGTTTTTAGTTAACCATAAAATACGTCATTTTCTAACAATAAGCCTTTGTTTTAATTCACTTTAATAAAAATACAAAAACCACAGGCGTATTATAAAAAAAGTAGAATCCACCGAGTCTGGTTTGAATTGTAAGTGATGGGAGCAACTGATAAACCTTATATCTTCAATAAGTTAGAACTTCAGATAGTTGTATGTATATCTACATTAGCACTTACTCGCAACTCAACAATCTACACACACAACCACAAAAGGATGCATCATCAATTGCATATTAAGTAAGAATACACATCAATTTACTGACCGGCGCAATTCTATCATCTAGATAAAAAACTAATAGCTTTATTGCTTTTTAAAATACAAAGCATAAAGCTATCACTATCAATCTTTAATCAAATTTTAATCTCACTTCTTCAATTTTTAGGTCTAGATAATCAATTTATTAAAAGGCTTTTATGTGAAAAGTTTGGCTATAGATAATTAAACAATGGGTAACTTTATTTAAAAGTAGATATACTTCACGCCAAAGTTTGTTCGATACTTCTCAAAATGCCTAACACCCCTAGCTTTTGGCACAGTCTTTTCCGTCTCGTACATATTTACGCTGGTATTTTTATTGCCCCATTTATATTTATTGCGGCATTTACAGGTCTTCTATATGCAGTTACTCCTCAGATAGAACAATCTATCTATAAAGATGCACTATATGTTCAGCCTTTAAATAAAGATATGCACCCACTAAGCCAACAGGTTGAAGCAGCAAAAAAAGCGATGCCCGAATCTGCACAAATTACAGAAGTTAGGCCGGCACCAAGTTCCATACAAACAACACGAGTTATTTTTTCTGATAAAGCTCATCATTTATATAACGAAGCTATTTTTGTAGATCCTTATACCCTTTCTATCAAAGGTCAGCTTGCTGTATATGGAACCAGTGGAGTATTACCATTTCGCACATTCTTAGATCAATTGCATAGTAATTTATTACTTGGAAAATGGGGACGTTTTTATAGTGAACTTGCAGCAAGTTGGCTCGGCATTTTAACTCTGACCGGACTATACAGTTGGTGGAAACGTCGTCAAAACTTCAAAATTAGACAAACGCGGAAAAACTATTTATTAAAGTGGCATAGTTCTATTGGCTTGACCTTATTACCACTTTTATTGTTCATTGCGATTACAGGCCTTACATGGTCCCAATGGGCCGGTGATAATATTCGTATTGCTCGTCAATGGCTAAATTGGCAAACGCCAACCTTAGCCACAACTTTAAATAATGCGCCATTATCAAAAATGCCTCATGATGAACATAAAGAACATCATGGTATGGTCATGGAGACTTCGAATTTAGAAATCATGCCAACCGAATTCGATTCTGTATTAGCAATTGCTAGAGCAAATGGAATTCATTCAGCACAAATACAAATCAAACCTCCTGTTGATGCAAACCAAGCTTGGACTGTTACTGAACTACAGCGCAAATGGCCAACACAGGCAGACAGTGTGGCTATTGATATACATAAACACAAAGTCATCGATAAACTAGCTTTTAAAGATTATTCATTATTTGCAAAACTTACACGTTGGGGAGTCGATGCTCATATTGGCGTATTATTTGGATGGGTCAATCAACTAGTACTCGCTTTATATGCACTCGGGCTATGTTTTATGATTATTTATGCGTATAAAGCTTGGTTTAAAACCTCTAATTTAAAAATTACGACTAGCCATTTTGTAAGCCAAACTTTATTGGTATGGAAACGCGCAAACAATCAACAAAAAATAATCACGGCCCTTACACTTATTATTTTAGGAATTATTTTGCCCATTTTCGGATTTAGCTTATTAATCATACCAGTTATATTACTAATACGAAAACAAAGTTCTTTAAACACTAACTAAAACTCATGATACTTGCCAACTCACCTCCTTACTTTAAGTGAATAGTGAGTTGGCAGCATAATTAGTAAGTCACCGTAACAACTATGCTGTCTGAATAGTTACCGGGAGTACTTGAAATAGAAGTTCCTTGTGGAATTTTTCCATATACATTTGAAATTTGACTAGTGCCAGATCCTGTCTTTGACACTCCTCCAGAACCACCCACAGCAGTTATACCACCTGTAGTATCCCATACTGTGCTATAAGCAGTATCTTTGTATAACTGATAAGGAATATATTGACTGCTTCCATTAGTCATACGTCTAAATCCACCGCTTATACGGTTATTACCATCCCCCAAATAAATGCTATAAGGTGTTCCATTGTTGCAAGTTGCATTAATCGCACCTTGAGCCGTGTAGTCACGACTTGTTGTACCAATATCACCAATATTGCCAAAATCGACATTTGATGTGGAATCTAACTGACAGAAACTTGGTACTACATAGTTAGCTGTAATCGTCATATTACCCGAGTCCCAGCCACCGCCACTATCACCCTCACATACACTGCTTGAATTTGCTTGCATGTCCCAAAATACTTGAACGGAGCCAATATAAGTCCCTACCGGATAGGCTGTTAAAGAGCCCGATCTTGCTGGAACTTTAATACTTACTGAGTAACTAATAATATTATTTGGTGCCACCGTAGTAACAGGACCATACCAAAAGTTTGAAGTTTGATTTGCAGTAGAAGAACCTGCTCCGCCTACAGTTGCAATAACCGTATAAGGTAATGAAACATTACTATTTGAAGTAGTTGCTCCAGTAAATACTGTCTTCATGCACATATATCTTGATATTTGAGCAGTACTCCCAACATTCGTACACCGAATAGTTCCAGTATAAGTAATGGTAGCGTCACTATTAATCGTTGCTGCTGTATAATTATAAGTACTATTTGTGGTTCCAGTTACCGTACAGCCAGCATGTGCTGAACTAAAAAAAGCATAAAGCACAAATAACAGTAAACTAGCTAAAACATACTTTAAAGTAGATGAAAACTTTTTGGCTAGCATGTAGGAACTATGACTTACAATACTTATTGACATACATAAGGCCCCAATTTTTTAGCACTGTATTGCTGACTTTCGTAAGTGAAATTAACTTGACATGAACCATGATCAAGAAGGTCTATTTCAAGTTTATTTTGCTTTAATAGGTTTGGAACGAAGACCTCACCATCATAGCCCACTACGGCATCTTGTTGTCCATTAATTCGGACGCTATAACCCGGTAACAATGGCGAGTTATTTTTATCTACAACTTTGGCTAATCCTGAAACAACTCGATGAGCACCAAAGTCAACTAAAGTTCCTTGGCGATAGCCCACAAGTGCTGTTCGATTGGTCGTTGTCACATCCCATTCCAGTGGTAAATAAGATGGGTCTAGATAGATATGATGAGATTGATACGGTCTTAAATTCGCAATTAAGAATCTTCCTGACTTATCTGCCTCTCCTAAATTTACTCCACCATTGATAATCTGGCTTTGCGGTCCGGCATTGGTAACAACAGCATAACCATCTCCAATTTCATTGGCCGCAAATATACGGCCTGCTGCTGCAACTAAAGATCCTGTCGCTGAAAGTGCAACTTGGTCATTATCTCCAATTCGGTTATAGCGACCTGTCAGGTACGCAGCCCGTGCGCGATAAGAGCCATAGATAGATGCATTATTGTTATGTGCATCCTGATCTCGCTCAACATATCCACCCCATCCAAATGAACCAATCTGTGGATCGGTAAATCCATTTATTTCTTGTCTGTAGGTCGTTTTACCGCTGTCATTAGAGAAACTTGTTATTGCATTAACTTTTATAGATGGCGTATAGCGCAGCGCAAAGTAAATGCCATAGTCCTTATGGTTTTCATAATCTTTATAAGCTGAACTATAAAAACCCCAGTTCTTGTTTAAACTTCCGCTTAAGTTCGCAGACAGTAACTTATACGAGTTATCACTGTACTTGATCTGGTTATAACCGACATAAACACCATAGCCTGCATAAAAGTTATAGTTAATCCCTGCCCTAATAATCTCATCTGCCAGCGCGCTATAGCTAAGATAGTTCTGTGGTTCAGCACTAATCTGGTTATCTTTTAAATAGCGGATTTGAGACACACGGGCCAGATCAAAGTAGTTATCAAATACTTTGCGGTAACTGGTGTTAAATGAAATGTTCTTGCTAATACGCCCTTCTAAACCAACCAGAGCCGAATAGCCGTTTTCATCCTTATACTGGCTTGCTGCAAGGTCAGCATTGATAACACCCACACCAAACAAGTTCTTGGCGAAACCTGTGCCCACGTTGGAAAGACCGTCTGTGGAGGCTTCCACACCCCCACTTAAGGTCAGTGAGTTGCTATAACCATAACGAATTGCACCAGAGGCAAAGGTGGCATCATCATAATCGTTTGAGTACAATCCATAGTTGTAGCGTGGAACCCCAACATCTACTGAAAACTCATTTATGCCTTTTGCCAGAATCTTCGATGAAAAATAGTAAGGTTTTTTAGTAATGATTTGCTGACCTGTTGCATCAGTCGTCACCAGTGTGACTTCATTTCCGGAAATAAACGGCAGCTGCTTAATGTCAAACGGGCCTGACGGAACAAGACCTGAATAAATCTTTTGCTGGTTAACGTATAAGTCCAGTGTTGAAGGCAGGGCTGCCGAACCGGAAAACTGTGGCAGCGCTGAAGTAACAATATCGCCACGCTGGGTATAGGCACTCGACCACTGGAAACCGGCAAGACGCACACTACTGCCCCAGTCCGAGCTATTAGAAATAAAGTCACCTAGGGTATATATCCTGACTTTTTCAGGGTCTACATATTGCCATTTACTTTCCAGACGCACCCACTTCTCATGGCTATAGCTCGTTTCATTACTACCGTTATATAAAACGCCTGATGAAAAATTACCAAGGGTGCTGTTAAAAATCCCTTCTGCCGAACCTGAGAAAATACTCTCATCATTGGTTATGGTGTGGTACAGGCTATAATTCAGGATTGCAGCATTTAAGGGTTTCATTTTTAACAAGTTAGTGTTTGTAGTCGATTGACCATTTAAGTCAACGGAATAGTCACTCAACATGCTCGAAGGAACTTGTAAGTTCAGAGACTGCTCATTTTCCAGATATTTAAACTGGATTCCTTTAAGTTCATTAATACACACCCATTGGCTATCTGGAATATGCTCATCCATTTTTAGCCTTAAAGCTTTTAGATCACGGGCACGAACATATAACTTTTTATCTTGATCTTGGTGTACCGATATTAAATCAGTAGATGTATTAGAATTGATCGAAATATTTAAAAATAGCTGAATATAGCCTTTATCAGAACCAGATGCCTGAAAAGCGGAGTTTGTTACTTCCGGAATATTGGGTAAAGCAGCATTGGTGTTATCTTGTAATGATTCAGCAAAAGCATGAATCGGCAAATACATAACACATAAAGCACTTACGAGATATTTCATATGTGCCTCTTTAAAGAGATGCTGGCTTACCGTTAATATTCAATGAAATATTATATTTATGATCAGCTTGAAATTTAAAATCAGAACTAATATTAAAGTTTCTTGATTTTCCGGAAAGAATATAACCATTTACGGTATTTACTTTAATCGGATAACTTTTGTTTGAAGTAGTATCTACAAGCGTTAAATTATTTAACAGTGCATGGCGATTGCCAATATTATTAATGGAAAGATAAGCACTATTTTGTTCTTGTTGTATTGACCAAGTCAGCTTAGTCATCGCATCTTTATTGACTACAAACACAGGCAATGATGAGCGAAGCAATACATTTACACCTTGAGAAGCTTTTCGGCTATCAATAGGCTTGGGTAATTCATCAATAATAATACGGTAAGTTTTTTCACCAGAAATTGGTTCCGGCTTAATTCTAACTACTCGTAAATTATAAGAATCATTAGGTTTTAATTTTAAAAAAGGTGGGCTAATTGCAATATCATCTGTAGGAATTAATTGATCTTGCCCAGCATTTTGGGTCCATTCAAATATACGTACCTGTAAATCAGCACTTTCATTTGACTGGTTATACAAGCTAATTGAAGATGCAGTCTGATCACTCAATATTTCAACATTTACAGGAGAAAGACGTATTGAGGCAGCATTTAACATACTAGGCAAAAATAATAATAAACTTGTAGCAACAAAGATATTTTTTCTCATGATTTGCCCAGAATTACTTTTCTCAAATTAAACTTAAGCTAGCTCTTTCAAATAAGAGCTAGCGTCAACAATGAATAGAACCTATTTAAAATTAATAAGTCACAGTAACAGTCACTGTATCAACATAACTACCTGCACTTGGCAAAGTTGAGCCAGCAGGAATACGGCCATACACGTTCACTGTTTGTACTGCGCCAGTACCTGTACCACTATAGGCTGTTGTTGAAATACCGATTGCTGTTGCACGGTTAGTGTCAGAGAAAAGGTTATAAGGGATATATTCGTTACTTGTTGCCCCACCAATCATACGGCGTTGAGTTGTTTGAGCATTTTTGCCTGCATCAAAAGCTAAAGTCCATGGCACAGTATTGTTACATAACACTTTAATAGCTGTACCGCCCGTAGTAGTCGTATCTGCATCTACATTGTTAGCAAGAGAGCTTAAAGTACCAAAATCTAAAACTGCATTAGCAGTTGTACCCGTAGCTGATGTATTCAATACACAACTATTTGTAATTGTTGCTTTAACAGTTAATGTACCTGTAGCCGTTGCAGCATTTGCGGCATTGATAGACATTAACCCCATAGCAATTGCTGATAAACCGATGAGAGATTTTTTCATGATTGAAAACCTTTTTACATTACGCCAATAAGAATTAATAGATGTAAAAACTAGCCTTCCCCAATCCAATCACTAGCTTTTCTGACTGTTTTTTCAAAGCGTCTTTTTTTTACTCTACTGTGGGCGCATCATACAAAAAAACAACAAAAATGCTGATATTAGTTTCATTTTAAATATCTATTAATAATTCAAAATCCGATGGATTTCTCAATTATGTGTTTTTATATGGTCTATACCACTTTTTGTAGAAATTCCCGGTAATTTTATTCACTTTTTTATTAGTTTTAATAAAAAATCATAAAATTTCATTAGTTAAATTTTACCATCATTTTTTATAGTTTATCATTTATTAAAATTTCCCTTCCACCAGGAGAGCAAAATTTAAGCTTTTGTTTGTTCTATATATTTTAAATGAATAAGAAAATAATATTCTATGAATAAGAATTCTAAGGAAGTGAAAGGTGGTTTAATCACTTTTCCCAAAATTGAGGTAAGAAATGTCATCTAGCTTTAGCAAAAAAGATAAATATGCTTTAAGTATTTCTAAAGACTAAATGAAAAATGCATCCTAAAATTCCCCCTACCATTGCAAAGCCCAGTTGTACATAAGCTTTACCATACCAAGCAAGTCTATTTAATTGATAATTTCCTTCATTCACATTAATCATCCACATATTTTTAATATCCCAACTATGGAATCCTTTTGGTCGTTCTGCAAAAAAATCAAGAATAGGTGTAAATCCTAAAATGAATAAAATGCCCAACAATGGATAGACGATACAACCAGGAAAAATAGGTTTCTTCTTTTGTTCCATGGAATCAAATATTAGGGCAATAATAACTAGTAAAGTTTCAGCTAAAGCTACTTTTTTAAAAGTTTCGAAGTCATAGCCAAGATAGAACATTAAAAACAATAAAAAAATATCAGTAAAAAAAACAGAAAATGTTAAAAATTTCCAGCTCATTTCAAACCCTTACTTGATTTTTTAGAATGCAATATAGTTGTAATAAAATCTATTGAAAATATCCTTTCAATTGACAAATACTATCAAAAAATGTTTAAAAAAACATAAAGCCATTAACTTAAAAGCTAGATTTTTGATCAAACTCATACAAGCAAATTTCAGACTTGATTAAATTTATAAAGTTAAAAAACTGTTTAGATTAATTCCCAGATTTATTTAGATTTTTTTATTAACTAGCTTTTTAAATAATAGCAGGCTTATTTAAAAAATCTAAACCATAAAAAAACTCTCATATATTTTATAATCAAAGCAATAATTATAAAAGTTCATTATTTATAAAACCAACTTTATCTTAAAATTATTACGCCCCAGCTTATAGAAAATTAAATACACTCTATTCAATTTAATCTTAAATATAATCATTTACTATTGATATATGCTCTTACAGCTAACAATTCCCTACTTGTAGTTTAAGCTGCTTCTTGGCAAGGTATGTGCCAGTAAAACATTAGGAATTTGTTCACATATGGCGAGTCCAGCACAAATCATTCGACATAAATTTCTCAATACATTCTTTTCACGCCATTCACTCTGGTTCTTGTGTATTTTTACGGCACTTAGTATCACATGGTTTAGAACCGTATATACCCCTCATAGTATCTATTATTTTATTTCAGATACTCTACTCAATGGTTTATGGGTCGTTACTGGTGCATTAAGCTTATTGGGTTTATATGACGTCTTACAAAATAGACACTCTATCTTAAGAAATTACCCAATTATGGGTCATTTTCGTTTTTTATTTGAAGATATACGTCCAGAAATTCGCCAATACTTTATTGAAGCCGATCAAGATGCTCTACCTTTCTCGCGTATGCAAAGAAGCTTAGTTTATCAACGTGCAAAAAATGAAAATGCCGATAAACCTTTCGGGTCAATCATAGATGTCTATCAACAAGATTATCGCTTTATTGTTCACTCAATTAGTCCATGCCCACCAGCAGATCCTAAGAGTTTTCGTATTCAAATTGGTAATGCACAATGCCTTCAACCCTATAGTGCATCTATTATGAATATCTCTGCCATGAGCTTTGGTAGTTTAAGTGCAAATGCAATACGTGCATTAAATAAAGGTGCACAGTTGGGTGGGTTTTATCATGACACTGGTGAAGGAAGTCTCAGCCCTTATCATTTAGAAAATGGTGGTGATATTGTCTGGCAAATTGCCAGTGGCTATTTTGGTTGTCGAACTTTAGATGGAAAATTTGACGAACAAAAGTTTGCTAAACAGTCTCAATTGCCACAAATCAAAATGATTGAGTTAAAGCTTTCACAAGGTGCTAAACCCGGGCATGGAGGTATTTTACCTAAGCATAAAATTACTGCTGAAATTGCCGAAATTCGTGGTGTTTCACGTGATCATGACTGTATTTCACCAGCAAAACATTCTAGCTTCTCTACACCAATTGAAATGATGCACTTTTTACAAAAGTTACGCACTTTATCTGGCGGCAAACCTGTTGGTTTCAAACTATGTATTGGGCAACCTTGGCAGTTTATGAGTATTGTAAAAGCAATGCTTGAAACAAAAATTGTGCCTGATTTTATTGTGGTAGACGGTTCTGAAGGTGGTACTGGTGCAGCACCAATTGAGTTTAGTGACTATATTGGTACTCCCTTACGTGAAGGCTTACGTTTTGTACACAACACACTTGTAGGTGCTGGACTAAGAGACCAAGTTAAAATTGGTGCAAGCGGTAAAATTATTAGCGCATTTGATATTGCTAGTACTTTTGCATTAGGTGCAGATTGGGTTAACTCAGCACGCGGTTTTATGTTTGCAGTTGGGTGTATTCAAGCGCAAAGTTGTCATACCAACCAATGTCCTGTAGGTGTAGCAACTCAAGATAAAGACCGTCAAAAAGCACTCCATGTACCTACCAAAGCAGAGCGCGTATTTAATTTCCATAAAAATACATTACATGCTTTATCAGAAATGATTGCTGCTGCCGGTTTACGTCATCCTTCAGATATTAAAGCCCATCATTTGGCTCAACGAGTCAATGACCGTGAAATCAAGAACTATGCTCAATTACATTTCTTCTTGAAAGAAGGAGAACTTTTACAATCTGAACTAAAAAATGATGATGATAATTTTTATTATCGTATGTGGAATATGGCTGATGCCAATCATTTTTAATTCATACTAACTTAATAATTTGAGCATCATATTTAAAATGTGATGCTCTCTCATATTTTAAATTTATATGTGATTTTTGCTTTAAATAGCCTCTTCTTTTAGTTTGTATTTAATATATTTTTCACCTACTATAAAAGTATAAATAATATACATGCTTTAATTTTATTAAATAAATATCCTCAAACTGTAATAACAAGAAGGTATTCACTCATGTTTAAAAAAACATTCATTCCCACTTTTATTGCTCTTGCTGTAGGGTTAAGTAGCTATGCATCGGCTTGTACACGTGCGGTATATTTAGGCAACAACCAACATATTATTACAGCTCGTTCAATGGACTGGAAAGTTGATACTGGCACAAATTTATGGATTTTACCGAGTGGTGTTGCTCGTGATGGAAGTGCAGGACCAAATTCAATTAAATGGACTTCTAAATATGGCAGCGTTATTGCAACAGGTTATGAAGTCTCTACGACCGACGGAATGAATGAAGCTGGTTTAGTCGCTAATGTCTTATGGTTAGTCGAATCTCAGTATCCAGATGTAAAAAATTCTAATAAACCATTATTAAGTATCGCAGCTTGGGCACAGTATGTACTCGATAATTTTGCAACCGTTGATGAAGCCGTTAAAGCTCTTGAAAAAGAACCCTATACAATCGTAACAGACAGCGTTCCTGGCGAATCAAGACTCACAACACTTCATTTGTCTATTTCCGATAAAACAGGTGATAGTGCAATCATTGAATATATTGGCGGAAAACAAGTGATTCATCACAGCCGGAATTATCAAATCATGACCAACTCCCCTACATTTGATAAACAGCTTGCACTTGCTGAATATTGGAAACAAATCGGCGGTACCGTTATGCTTCCTGGTACTAACCGCGCTTCTGACCGTTTTGCACGAGCATCATTTTATATTAATGCAATTCCAAAAAACGACGATATGAAACAAGCTCAGGCTTCTGTATTTAGCGTTATTCGAAATGCCTCTGTTCCATATGGATTAAATACACAAGAAGAGCCTAATATTTCATCGACCCGTTGGAGAACTGTTGCAGACCATAAACAGATGCTTTATTTTTTTGAATCCGCTTTATCCCCCAATGTATTTTGGGTGGACTTGAAGAAAATAAATTTTAAAGATGGTAAAACCCGTAGACTGGATCTCGGTCCCGAGCAGAGCCATATCTATGCTGGAGATGCGACTTCTGATTTTAAAATTGCAAAACCATTTGCTTTTTTAAGCCCAAAAACTCTTTAATAAAGGATAAAATTTATCACCTGTAAGATAAATAATATCTGCTTTCTTGGAATTACATTATGAAAAAAGCCCTATTTTTATTAGGTACTTGTTTACTTACAACAGCTTGTAGCACGACCTCATATAAATCTACTACTACGACAGCAACATCTGAGCTAAAAACAGCGGGTCAGCTCAATTGCCTACCTACAGAACTTTGTCCAAGCTTACTTGTTAAATGGAATGAGAAACAGAAAAACCAAGTCCGTGTAGATGTACATTTAAGCAGTAGTTATAACTTCTATGATATTAATTCATTAGTATTTGATATTGATGGAAAACAATTTAGCTATAACCCAGCTCAAGCCACTGAGAAAACTACTGTTAGCAGATTTGTTCCTAAACACTCGACCACGTACTTTATTATTCCAAGTCAGTTCTTACAGGAATTTAAAAATGCAAAAAACATTAATGTGTTAGTTAAGACTGATAAAGGTATTATTGAGCGAAATATGTATTCACCGCAGAAACAATCTTCAGTGTATAAAAATTTCGTAGAACTTTATCAAAGCTTAAAATAATCATCTGATTTGATTAACTGATGCACTCAATCTATTGACTAGAATGAGTGCATTAATTTTTTAATAATAAAAATGCTTTGGCTTAGCATGTAAAAAGGCTGGAATTAAACCCGTTAAAGCTGCACGTATATCTGCACGTTCATTAATTAATTGATGAGACCCCTCTTCAAGCATTAACAAGGTTTGAAGTCTAAACTTCCGTCGAATGAACTCAATGTTATAGCGCCAGTCTACCGTTTGGTCTAATGCCCCTTGTGCTAACCAAACAGGAATACGACAAGCTGGACGCTCTTCCATTTCTTGCATCCATTTTGACATTGCTAAAATCCAGTCCATCCCCATCATGCGTGGTTGTAATGGATCTTTTAAACGAACAAAACGTAAAAATTCAGGATTATGATTGTTACGTCTAAAGTGTCTTGGTACTTGGCGTTTAATACGACGAATAATGCCGAGTCCCACTGGGTTATGCCACCATGCTGTTTTAGCTGGTCGAATTAAAGGTGAAAGTAACAGAACTCTATCAACAATTGGATCTTGTCTTTTTTCAGCATACTCGAGCAAGTGATGCATCCAAATTGCTCCACCCGTGCTTTGGCCGATACCCACCCACGGTTTCGGTAACTGATCTGCATGTTTGACATATTGATAAACAGCCATTAGAACTTGCTGGTAATGATCAAAATTTTGAATACTTGCAGGTGAACCATTACTTAAACCATGACCAGGTAAATCATAAGTAATTACACTGAAGCCTTGTTCAAGAATTTCACGGATAATAGGTTGATAAATCCCGCTATGTTCAAGATAGCCATGCAACAAACATACAGTCCCCTGCACTTTGTCTAATTTAGGCTTAAAAACTTGGACATGCAGACGAAATAAAGGCATTTGAACATAGCCTTGCCAATGGTCACAGTCGAGTAAATGCAAACCGTATAATTTGCGGTATGCTAAAAGTTCACGAGAAGGCTCTTCTAATGTATTTAAATTGAGTGGACTTAAAACTTGTGGAGTGAGATCACGGTTAGGTACCGGTAAATCTAATTGTTTTAATACGGCAGGATTGAGAAATGGAATCTCAGACATTAAGGCACCTCTCGACAATCACTTGAACCAAATAACATGTCACGAATTGTCGCAAGTAATTCATAATTTGCACGACGACTATGATCGTAGTTTTGTATACTCGGTTGCCAACGTGTAAGCGGTGTTGGCATAGGGGCAATAACTGGAATCGTTTCGATACCATTCAGAGCAAATAAACGGCGCGTACGCGGCATATGATATTCATCTGTAACTAACATTACGGTAGGCGCACCGCCTTTCTTTTGAAGCAGTAATGAACTAAAACGAGTATTTTCACAAGTATTCATACTTCTTTGTTCTAATAATTTTGCATCGACACCACGTTTTTTTAACCATGCTTGCATATATGGTGCTTCAACACCACTTAATACAATTGGTAGATGGTTTTGCTTTTCAACTTCTAACGTTTTCTCTAGTCTTAAGCGGGTATAACTATTAACTACAATATCTTTGCCATTTTTATCTAAAGTTAAACCGCCACCTAGTACTACAATAGCATACGGTTCTGTTAACTTTTTAGGTTGAGTTGGCAGAGGATTTTTACGGACATATTCAACTTTCTGCTCAGGCTCACTTACCGCTTTTTGATGTTCAGGTACTACAGGTTTTCTTGCTAAAAACTCGGTATATTGTTCAGTAAGAGCTTTGTTTTCAGAACTGTTAATAAAAAGCGCTTCATCTATAGGACTACTTGTTTCATCAGCTGCATCAATTTCTGAGTTTTTCGCGACTAATGGAACACTTACAGCTGAAGTTTCTTCCTCTTCTTCCATCTCTTGTTCTTTTTCTTCTAAAAGAATAATTTGCTGCAAAGCTTTATAGTTTTCTTGTATGTAGCCCAAGTCTGCTGTCTTTTTTTCACGTATAGCATCTTCGGTAAGCTTTAAATAAGCCTGACGAGCAATCCATAAGTTTGAACCAGGCTCTAAGTTATCATGTTCACTTAATGCAGCTTTTCGCTGGCTTTCCGCTGCCACTTCATTCACATCTACTGGAACAAAATAGTTAAGTCCAGCTACAATAAGTTTTGAATAAAATGGCGAATATAGAAAAACCACGAAACAGCCCAATAGTACAAATAGCACAGTAACTACTTGTACAAAACGTACCATCAAGTGTACTTTTGGCATAGAACTATTCCGTATGATTTTCAATTAAACCTAAACTGTTATAAAGCACAGGTTCTGGTTCTAACATAACATGGAAACGCTGATCAACATCGTGTTGTACAGCTTGATAAGTTTTCTTTACATCAGCAAGAGATGCATTGGCATAATTCACCAAAACCAAGGCTTGTTTATGAAACATCCCCACCACACCAAGTTGTTTACCTTTCCAACCTGCTTGATCAATTAACCAACCCGCTGCAATTTTAACGTTACCGTTGGCTTGAGGATAATGTGGAATTGTTGAAAATTGTGTGATTAAGCGTTCAAATTCTTGAGCACTTACAATCGGGTTTTTAAAGAAGCTTCCTACATTTGGATATTCTTTTGGATCAGGTAATTTACTTTGACGAATACGGATGACCTGATTTTGTAAATTTTCAGCAGTGAGATTGTCTCCAACGGCTTCCTTTAAATCACCATAATTCAACTTTAAATGAGGTTGCTTGAGTAATTTAAAGGTGACATGCGTGATGATGTAACGCGTCGGATCATCTTTAAAAATGCTATGTCTATAAGAAAAATGACAGTCGGCCGCTAAAATTGATTGTGTCTCTCCAAGTTTACGGTCATAGACCTGTACTGACTCAATAAACTCACCAACTTCAACGCCATAGGCACCAATGTTTTGTACTGGTGAAGCACCCACCAAGCCAGGAATAAGGGCTAAATTTTGTAAACCAAACCAGTTCTGCTGTGTACTATATAAAACAAAATCGTGCCAAACCTGTCCTGCACCTACTTTGACACGAACAAAATTCTGATCTTCTGATAAAACTTGTATACCTTGAATATCAAGGTGAATGACTAACGCATTAATTTGCTGTGGCAGCAACATATTACTACCGCCAGATAAAACAAGTACATTTAGCTCATGCTGTTTAGCAAAATCCAAAGCTTCTTTAATATCTTCAACAGACGTAATCTTAGTATAATGAGAAGCTGTTACATCTAAACTTAAAGTATTGAATGGCTTAAGCTGTACTTGATTTTGAATTTGCATTGTATTGATAAACCTATTCTTAAACTTTCAATTGTTTTTTCAAAACATTAATCCATGCGAGAGTACTCGATTCACATTGGTCAAGTACACGCTCGAAGCCGTCATCACCACCATAGTAAGGATCAGGCAAAGCTTGCTTTGGATATTGGGGATCATGTTCACTCATTAATGCGACTTTTGCTCGAATTCGATGGCTACCAAACTGAAAGATAGCGTTTTGCAATAAATCATGAATATCTTCAAAGTTTTGATGATCCATTGCCAAAATCAAATCAAAATCTAAAAAATCTTGAGTTGAAAGTTGTCTAGCACGTAAAGATGACAAGTCATAGCCTCTTTTCTTAGCATGCTTTTGGCTACGCTGATCAGGGGCTTTATTTGGGTGATAATTACTCGTTCCAGCCGAATCAACGATTACATTGAGTTGATGCTTATCACAATAATGTCTGAAAACCACTTCAGCGGTGGGAGAACGGCAAATATTTCCTAAACAGACACATAAAACCTTATATTGTGTTTCCATTAGAAATTAGTTCCAAACATTTGAATTACATAGAAATAAACAGGTTACTTGCAAAGTTACTGCAAAATGCTAACAAACTATAAATCTGGCCAAGTCTGTATTGATCCTGATGACCTGTTGCATTTTGTCAAAACTCACTTGTGTTGAAAAGGAAAATAATGTTTATCAATAGATTAAAAGTTGATAAATCAGTCGATAAACTAGCTAATTTTGTCTTTTTATTTTAAATAGTGGTATCAAAAATATTTTGAGCAAAGCCCGCTCAATTATAAAAGCCCTACTTAAAGGGCTTTAAACAAATCATTTTGCTGAAGTCATTAACTCAATCATTTGTTTTGTTGGACTTAAGCTACCTAATTGCCACTGTTTAGGTGGATATTCATCAATTCTTATCCAAACATGCTCTCGAAAAGCAGGATTACCCTTACCCTCTATTTCTACAAATAAGTCTGTTATCCGTTTAAAAAGTTCGGCCTTACTGTCTTTATCGAGTAAACCTTCTATAGTTTGTATATTTATAAATGGCATAATGCTACCTGAATTAATTCTAGGTCTAAATTGTAGACCCATCCTAATTGGAGCTTCCTCTAATGTCAAATCAAATTATTCCAGACCATAAATTTCCCGTAGATGTATGTGGAATCTTTAAAATTACTGAAATATTGAGTGACAGATGGACAATCCTCTTATTAAGAGAAGCTTTCTATGGGGTAACAAAATTTAATGATTTTTTAGTAAATACAGGAATATCAAAACAAATTTTATCTAATCGTCTCAAACATCTTATTGAATTAGAAATATTTGAGTTATCTATTTATAAAGAAATAGGTGTAAGGGAACGTAAAGAATATTTACTTACCAAAAAAGGTAAAAGCCTAAATATTGTTTTGCTTGCTATGCTTGAATCTGGCGGTAATTTTATTGAAGCAGATCGGGATGTCGTTAAAGTTTTTAAGAAAAATTCAGATGATGAACTCAAATTAAAACTTGTTGATTCATCTGACCAAGTTATAGATTTTAATCATTTGGAACTGAAACTAACTCATCGTAGCCATAAGAAATAAATTTTTGTATGTCCCCCTCTTTTATGTTTAAGCCTAAACGAAAGATATTTATAGATAATATAAAAAAAGCCTACTCTTTCAAGTAGGCTTCCCCTTATGACTTTGCGCTGATCATTAAGGTTTATTGTTGTTTAAGGCAACATCTCAATTTTACAGAAATACTTAACAATTAAAACCCTACCAATAGCTAATAATCATTATTTAATGGAAAAACTCTTCAGTAGTTTTTACCTTAGCAAAAGCATTGTTTAAAACTTGGTTATGATGATCAATTATGTGCTGCGCATCTAAAACTGTAGAATCAGATGTTGTATGGGCATCAGAGATTAAAGTTACTTTGTATCCAAACTCTGAAGCAGCTCTAATAGTCGTATCTATACAATATTCCGTTTTCATCCCACTCACTATGATTTCATCAATATCAAGTTTCTCTAATAGTTCTTTTAAGACAGTATGCTTGAAACTGCTCGGGTAGGTTTTCTCAATGACAATATCTTTATCTGGATTGCAAGATAACTCTGTTATCAACTGAGTATTTAGGCTATCGGGATCTAAAGGCGTATCTTTTTCGCCAACATGACGGACAAAAATAATTGGCTTGTTATTGGAACGGTGATAATTAATCAGCTTAAGAATATTTGAAAGTACAAATTGATGGTTATATGGCGTCGACTTTGCTTTGAATAGTCCATTTTGCATATCAATGATGAGTAAAACTGATTTTAAGTTATAACTTTGGTCCATAATCTTTCTCTGAAAAAGCCAATAATGAGCAGAGAAAAATAAACCCAGCCATTATTGGCTGGGTTTAGGTATTTTATTAAGTCGCTCTAACAAAAAATCACACGCAGCCTTTTTTAAAGGTCGTGGTGGTGGTATTGATTTTTTTTGGTAAACAGTTCATGAATTAAACTTGCTCATCATTAAAGCGTATTTAAACATAGCATAATTTTTTCTTAAAACACAAAATTTTGTCTTTTAAGTTATTGATCGTTTTAGTCAAACCTTATTTAATACTGATAAATTATTTATTTTTGAATAATTTATCAGTCATATTTTTATCAATTTTGCTACGATGCCCATTTTGAAAGTATCGATCGACATGACATAGCTTTGTTTTGGTATCACAAAACACACCATTTGAGAATGTAAATGCTGAAGTATCAAAATCGCCTTGAGAGAAAGCTTTATTCGCTTTATAAGGACCTAAATATTTAGCTGTAAGTTTTTTAGAGACGCCTTTTTTGTCCGCACAAATGTATTTATCACAAATGACACCCTTTTGAGGTGAATATACACCAGAGTTAGTTTTCGCCATCGCTGCAGAGCTAAGCATGAAGCAAGTACATCCAATAACACCAAGTAAAATTTTAGAAATTTTCATTTTTAGAACCGAATAAAATTATAAATTGTTAAGACATTATATAAAACTACTAGCCTGCTCGAAAATCTACACAAGGCCACAAATAACAAAAAGCCCACGGTTCAATGACCTTTTAAATAACTTGTACACCTGTTAAATACACCTCTTCGAGCACATACAAACAGTGCTCACCTCATACAACCCTCAACATAATTGCCTCAGAACTACTTTATTTTAAAGCGTCTTATGCTAAGTTACTTAAAGATTGAATAGAACCGTTCAACAATAATTTTCAAGAATAAGGAAATAATGTATATGAGCCATTTTCAATTTCAAACTGTTCCAAATATCATCTCTGGCTTAGGCTCTATACAAGAATTACAGAATGTTTTGTCTTCAAAATCTTACCGTAAGTTATTGCTAGTCACAGATGCTGGTATGGTTAAAAACCAATTACACCGTCCCATCCTGCAAATTTTAGATACCCTCAATATTGAATATGTCATTTATGCAGATGTGCAGGCTGATCCGCCTGAACAAATCGTTTTAGATGCGGCCAATTATGCAAAACAGCAAAATGTAGATGTCATTATTGGTTTTGGAGGTGGTAGCTCTTTGGATGTGGCAAAAGTAATCGCTTTGCTCTCGCATCCTGATCAAACTCAAAGTTTGCAAGAGATGTATGGCGTAAACCAAGTAACCACCACTCGCCTACCACTTATATTGATTCCTACTACTGCGGGCACAGGTTCAGAAGTAACGCCTATCTCAATTGTAACTACTGGCGAGACAACAAAAATGGGGATTGTTTCCCCAGTACTATATGCTGATACAGCAATTCTTGACGCAACTTTTACTCAAAACCTTCCAGCACATATTACCGCTGCAACTGGTATCGATGCTATGGTCCATGCCATTGAGGCATATACTTCTAAACACAAAAAAAATGTTTATACCGATATTTTAGCCAAACATGCACTGAAATTATTGAACCATAATTTACCGAAAGTTCTTAAAGATGGTAATGATTTAGAATCACGTCAGAACATGCTGTTCGGCTCAATGCTTGCAGGTCAGGCATTTGCTAACTCACCTGTTGCAGCTGTGCATGCTCTAGCTTACCCACTGGGTGGACATTTTCATTTATCGCATGGACATACCAATGCTTTAGTGCTGGTTGAAGTTTTAAAATTTAATGCGCCGAATGCAAAAAAATACTATGCAGAACTTATGCAATGGCTAGATCCATATAGTAATGGCAGCACCGATGGGTTATGTGATCTGTTTATTGACCATATGCAAAATCACTTAGACCGTAGCGGTTTGACTTTAAAACTTAGTGATTTGGGTATTGAAGAGTCTAGCTTACCAAGACTTGCTCAAGATGCCATGTTGCAAACCCGCTTACTACAAAACAACCCACGTGATATGACAGAAGCCGCTGCTTTAGCAATTTATCAGGCGATTTATTAATGACTAAACCCGTTTTAAAAACCCGTGATCAATTTAAGTTCTTTTTAGATATTCAAACTCGTTGGGCCGATAATGATATTTACGGTCATGTAAATAATGTGACTTACTATAGCTACTTCGATACGGCTGCCAATGCTTTACTCATTCAAAAAACAGGTTTTGATATTCATGAAGCAAAATCAATTGGTTTAGTCGTCGACTCAGCTTGTAGCTTTTTTCAAGAGTTATCATTTCCAGAAGTTATTCAAGTAGGTGTTGCGATTGGTAAAATTGGTACAACATCTTTACGCTATGAATTGGCAATCTTTAAACAAGGTCAAGACCAAGCGTCAGCTCAAGGACATTTTGTGCATGTGTTTGTTGATCGCGAAACGCGCAAGACTGTGCCAATTTCCGAGTCAGTTCGTGAAGTTTTAGATAATTTTTTATTATAAAAAGATGAGGCAAAAAGAAAATAATTTGCTCTTTTTGCCTCGTCTTAACTTACATCATTGCAGGATCACTAAAAGAGTCTTCTCCCGTTTCGACTCGGCCAGCAAAACGTCGGTAATAATATGGATCACTTTGATTAGTTACTTCAAAATCATACCAATCCCCAACATCAGCCAACGACCAATGTTGCTTAACAACTTGTCCCGCTTTTACGGTCAGTTGTAATGGCGCATCTTGTCGATATGCACAAGGTTTTACCGTTAATATTGTATCCTTGGTTCCTTCATTCATAAGTTCGACATACACATCACCATTCGCGATGTCATAGCACACTCGAATTTCAGGTTTAACACCACTATCGATAATACGTTGAGTATCCCCTTTAAAATGACGATGGTAGCCATTTGGACCAAGTACCCATAGGTCATAACGGCCTACGTTATCTTTTAAAGCATCCCATTCATCATCTAGTGTTTTATTCGGCTCGACAATATATCGCTTTGGAATACGGTCTAAGTTAAGTTTGTCATAAACATGAAAAACCGCTGCTTGCGTACCTGTATTAGAAAAAATTAATTGCACTTTGCCATCAGTGCTACAACGTGCACTGGTATGCAACTCATAAGGTAGCGCACGCGACAGACGTATGCCACTTTGCTGAATTGGTAATTTAATGTCAGTTGGTACGGGAACAGCTGGCAAAGCTTCTTGATTTTCCCTTAGCGCATCTGCCTGCACACGGGTTTGTTTACCACTCAGCTGCGGTAAAACATCTGCATTTGGTGTTTTAAAGTTAAATGCACTGGTCAAATCACCACACACTGCACGGCGGTATGGACTGATATTCGGTTCTTTTACACCAAAACGTTTTTCTAAGAACATGAGCACGGACGTATGGTCAAACACTTGCGAGTTTACCCAACCACCACGGCTCCATGGAGAAATCACATACAAAGGAACACGCGGGCCCGGACCATAAACACGTCCATCAGGTGTAGGCTGAGAATGGCTTCCTTCAGGCGCAGCATGATCAAAATATTCATCCTGCATATCAGCATTGCTTAGTGTCGACTTACCTGCGTACTGGCCGTTTTTGAGTCGAGATGGTGCTGATGGCGACGGCATATGGTCAAAATAACCATCGTTTTCATCGAAGTTAATAAGTAGTGCTGTTTTACTCCACACTTCTGGTACAGCAGTTAATGCATCAATAATTTCTTGAATAAACCAAGCTCCTTGAACCGGACTTGAAGGGTCCGGATGTTCACAGTAAATTGATGGCGCATTAATCCAAGAAACTTGAGGTAACTTCCCTTCACGAATGTCTCTTTTAAAAGCGTCAAGATACTCTTCTGGTTTATTGCCCGGTAGCGTATTGGCAATGCCTTTATATAGTGGATTTTTGGCATTATCAGTAGCCGCATCATAGGCTTTATACGGTAGTTTTTGACCCGTATCGGCATACGGTTTATTCGGCTCGCCACCGCTTGAAACTGGATAACCGGATGCAATGTTGGCCTTTCTAAATGAACGAAATGCACCCAACATATTATCGCCCCATTCATCTGGCATATTCTGATAACAAATCCAGCTAACACCTGCTTCTTCTAAGCGTTCAGCATAGGTTTTCCATGTATAACCACGATCTGCCGTAGCGGGATTACCATCAATCCAGTCCCATTCATTATTTACAAATGAACGCTTAGTCGGTGTTGCCCCATTGGTACCGGTTAAATGAAAAGATCGGTTCGCATCTGTTCCGGTGTGCATGGAACAATGGTAGGCATCACAAATCGTAAAGGCATTGGCAAGTGCAAACTGATATGGAATTTCTTTTTCTTTAAAATAGCCCATGGATATATCAGTTTTATGGGTTGGCCAGTTCGCCATACGGCCATTGTCCCAAGCCAACTGACTATCATTCCACGTATGCGGCGTACCATCTGCACGCTGTGCATTATTGGCTGTACCGTCTAAATGAAAAGGCGTTAAAACTTGCCCATTGCGTCTAAGCTGCTCCCAAACCTTACGACCATTTGGCAAAGGAATTGTAAAGCGGTCAGCAAAACCTCGAACGCCTTTTAACGTACCAAAGTAATGGTCAAAAGATCGGTTTTCCTGCATCAAAATAATAACGTGCTCAATATCTTGAATGGTGCCCGTTTTATTATTTGCAGGAATTGCTAGAGCCTTTTGAATACTTGATGGGAAAGCCGCCAACGCTGCAGCACCAAAGCCCATATTTAAAGAGTAATTTAAAAATTTACGACGTGTAATCATGATCAAATTCTTTTTATTATTTAAGGTTATGGAGCACAGCGCATGACAGGCTTTTTACCTGTGTCTGGTGTATTCGAATTATCATTTGCAGAGTCGTTACAACCACTCAGTAAGAGTGCACCGATGAGTAAGAAATATGAATATTTAAAGGAAGTTATTCCTGTACATTGCCTTTTCATGACGATATATAGTCCATTTTAAAATCTAAAATGGCTAACATAGAAAAGTACAATGACAGTGGCGTGACCTGAATATTTCAATCCAGTGAAAAATATGAAAATTCTATTATTTACATATTTTTCACCAAATCAAAACTCAATTGGAATTAAGGCCTTAATTGAATATTTTGTAACTCACCATCAAAAGTCTCTATAAGACTTTTAATAACGGGTTGTTGCTGTAATAGCTCTGTCGCTCTATGGAAAGCTTTTTCTTTACGAATGCTTTGCATAACATAAGGTGTAGATGTATGAACTGCACCATATTCAACTGTAAACTGTGTATCTGCCCATTGTTGCTTTAAAGCATCAATTAGGCCTTGCTGTAATTGGGTTAACATATTTTCATATTCTTGAGGAATATGGAAAATCGTGTTGCCTCCAATTTCACCAGTCATCACACCGTGTTGAGCAAGTTCTTGAACGGCTGGGGAAAGCTGACTATTTCTAAACCAATATTCCCACTTTTCAAGTGTCCACTCGCCTTCTAAAACTTGAGCAGAAAGCTTCAAAATATCCTGAGGCATCAATTGCGCGTTATCAGTTGCACTAGACTCTTTGATAACTGTAGCAGTTTCAACAACCACTTCGGCTTGCACCAATGTTTGCTGCTCAATAACAGGTTCAGAAACCAAATCATGAGTTACAGGTGCATCTTGACCCAGAGAAAATTCAGTATCAGATGTTTCAAACAAACCTTGCGGCTCAGCAGTAAATGTTGGCTCAGATTCAGTTTGTTTGGCTTGGGTTTCAGCCTGAACATGTACTGCCTTTTGTTCTGGTACTGGAATGAAATCTTCCTCTAGAACACTAATCGTTTCTTGAACAGGTACTGACTCAAGCCCAATCAGCTCATGATGGTTTGGGTCAAATACCATTAAATCCTGATTAGACTGCGGTTCAGGTTCAGGTTCAGGTTCAGGTTCAGGTTCAGGTTCAGGTTCAGGTTCAGGTTCAGGTTCAGGTTCAACCATAGCGGGTTGGCTAATAACTTCAACAGGCTGAACAGCACTCACAGGAGTAATCTCTTGAGCTATTGGCTGAGCTTGCGAATTTAAACCTATTTCTGCTTGTCCATTTTGTTGAACAGGCTCTGAAACTAAAATTTCATTTGGTGCTAAAGGACGGAAAGCCAATAAGCGTAAAATGCACATTTCGAAACCTTGCTCTTGCGTTACGGCAAGTTGCAAGTCTGAACGGCCTTTACATGCGATTTGGTAGTAAAGCTGCAAATCTTGAGCAGAAATTAACTTAGAAAGTTGAAGAATTTTGGCATTAATTTCTTCACTATACTTTAAGCCAAGCTCTGGTAAATACTGTAATAAAGCTAACTCATGTAATGTTGAAATGAGCTGATCAAGCACTAACGATACATCTAAGGCTTGATATCTAAATTGGAGTAATAACTGACTCACTTTTTCACGTTGGTTTTGATGAACCGCTAAAATCAAATCATAAATGATCGTACGGTCAATCAAGCCAAGCATTTCTTTCACATCTTGGTGATGTATAGAACCCTGGCCATAAGCTATAGCTTGGTCAGTTAATGATAGCGCATCACGCAGTGAACCCTGAGCAGATTCAGCAATTTGCCAAATTGCATCTTGATCAGCTGTAATCTGTTCTTTTTCAAGAATAGCGCCAAGGTGTTTGGTAATTTCATCTACCGCTAAAGGTCTTAAAGTAAATTGTAAACAACGTGAAATAACCGTAATTGGTAGCTTTTGCGGATCAGTCGTTGCAAACAGAAATTTAACGTGTTCTGGTGGTTCTTCTAGTGTTTTTAATAACGCATTAAAAGAATGCGTAGAAAGCATATGTACTTCGTCAATCAGATAAACTTTAAAACGACCTTGCGTTGGCGCATAAGGAACATTATCTAAAAGTTCACGCGTATCTTCTACTTTTGTTCTTGAAGCAGCATCAATTTCGATTAAATCAATAAAACGGCCTTCATTTACCGCCTTGCAGGTTGCACAGACTTCACATGGTGTAGCAGTCACACCTGTTTCACAGTTCAAACACTTGGCTAAAATACGGGCGATTGTAGTTTTACCTACACCACGCGTTCCTGTAAATAAATAAGCATGGTGAAGACGACCGCGTTCCAATGCACTACTTAATGCACGAGAAACATGGTTTTGTCCCACTAACTCATTGAAATTACGTGGACGGTATTTTCTAGCAAGTACTTGATACATGTATGCTCCTTGTTACAGGCATAAGCATACTTTGTTTTTAAAAGAGTGTGAACGCATAAAGCTCATATCCGTACAGATAAACTGCGAACTGACTTCTTTTCTCTACCAGAACCATTTATTCCTTTATGGATGATCATGATGTAACTCCTGATCTGTAACACCCTCATCCATAGTTTGCACCAACCCAACACCATCCTTAATTTCAGCCGAATAATTTCCTTTCTCGGTAAAAATTTGCATGATCGTATAGTGGTCTTTTTGACTTTGGGTAATGGTAAAGAAATTCTGGTTCGGATCGCCTTGGTCAAATCTACCAGTCCATCGAACAATATCCTGATCAACAGGTTCGATCTCTACAATTTTCCCTGTACGGTTAATGCCATATTCCAACATCTGAAATTTAACAGTGTCCCCGACTTTTTTAAGTTCGATCACATTCGGATCATATTTAATGACCATACCTTTAGCATTTTTAAGCAACGGAAAATTAGCTTCAGAATGCAATTGATCTTTTTCTACTTCATTAAAAACAATTTGTTGCTGAGACAACCTTTCTTTTTCTGACGGACTCAAATTCAGAATATTTTGACTCTCTATCATTTTTGCCCCAGATTGTTGCCGACTTTCTGGAGAGAACGTTAAAGCAGAAGAACTTTGCTGTGAAAAAGCAAACCAGATTAAAACTGCTAACGCCACACAAGCGATAGCAGTTCCTATTAACAACTTATTTTTCTTCATTATTTACAGCTAAAAATAGAGATTAGTTATATAGAGAAATTTTTTGTGCGTTCAGGTTAATCACACTAACCGCATCAATTTTTCCTTCTTCACCCAAACGAACACCATATTTAGGATTGTAAAGGTATGGACTAGAATAAAAATTAATATTATTGCCACCCATTGCAGTACTACCTAAGGGATGAGCAAAACCTGAACCGATATTGGTTGACCCATTATGATATAGACCAAGATTATGCCCAACTTCATGACGCATGGCTGCAAAAGAACAACCTGCAATATCATTTGCACCAATCATGTTATATGCCGAAGCATTAATCCAAGCCCAGCCACAACCGCCATCCCCTGGTTCATTACCTTGATAATAAACACCGTCTGCCAATACACGTTTCCGCTCATTTTGTACCGTCGTGTCATCTCGTCCAGTCGAGATTGCTTCTTTTAAAGTGGTAGCAGGGATTTTATAAGTTAAATAGCCCACATCTCTTAAGTAAAAGCGTGCATTCGAATTTTCAGCGGTTAAGTTTGTTAAATTTACGCCTTCAATCATTCTAAGTTTTGCTGCACTCTCACCTAAAATTGAGTTTACTTCTGGGCTAGAAACCAACAACATATCAATTGTATAACTATCTACTGTCCAACCTTGAGCGGTGTAGATAAAACGGCGGTTTTCACCATTTTTAATTGCTGTCGACAAACCATTAGCAGCATTAATATAGGTGTCGGCCGATGCATTCGACACAATAACCACCTTATCTCCGACTTGAGCTTGAGCTGGTAGCTGCAAGGTCGGCTGCCAATTGGATGTAGACAGTTTTACCTTTAAAGTGGGTTGAGTCATATTCGGTAAAATTGCAGGAATTGTTGCCGTTGAATCAATCACTTTTGTTGGTGAAGAGATGAGCTGCCAATAGCCTTTGTCGCTTACATACATAAACTCATACTGATCGCCTGTTTTAAGGGTTAAGGTCGCTTGGCTATTAACATTGGTATTATTAATTTTTGCAGACCAAGTTGCAGTAGACTTGATAATAATCCTATCCCGATCATTTGCAGTGGTAGGTAAAGTGAAATTAGAAACCCAATTTCCATCTCCAAATGCAATTTCGGTAAGTGGGCTATTTACTGCTGCTAAAGATGTTCCAATTTGCTGAACATTTAGCTTCTGAGGTTTTATATATTCTGGCACCCATTTTCCTAAAGCAGAATAATATTTAAACCAATATTCAGAACCATTTTTTAATGTAAAACTGCTCGGGAATAGTAAGTTGGTTTTATCAATATCCGAACTTACACTTGCTGTAGAAACAACTTGTACGGTTGTTCCGTCACGCACATCACTTGGTAAAGCAATGGTTTGTGCCCATTTGCCATCTTGAATAAGTACTTTTTGCATGGTTGCAGTCGTTAACGGTATTAACTCATAGTTAGCCCCAGTAGTAGGACTAACCGTCACTAGCTGAGCAATCCATTTATTTTGACTGCTATTAAAAATGAATTGATAGATATCTCCGCTATTTATCTTCAACACTTCTAACGGAATATTCGTATTAGAAGTGTCTAAATAACTACTATAAGCAGCACTAGAACGAATTGTAATTTTGTCTGAATTATTAGCATTTGTTGGTAAAGAGAGATTTTTTACCCAATTTCCATTAGCTAAAGAAAACTCTAAATCTGAATAACCCGTCGGAATTGATCCACTATTATTATTCTGATTTGGTGAGAGTACGGTTGCAGCATATACAAGTGAAGATGCAACAATTGCACCAATAATAAGTGATGTTTTTAATTTAAAATTCACAGTAGCCTCTTTTATTTGTTTTTAGATTTTCGAATAGCAGGTTAACAAACCATTTTTTTGCAGTCAATTTTCAAATCATTAATTTTTTATTAAATTTCAATAAGATGATGTTTGAATCATTTTGAAATAAAAACATGAAATTTATTAAATAATAGTTTATTTATGAGAATTAAATAACCAAATCGAATATAAAGAAAATATTAAAAAGACATTTGAGGGTAAAAAGAAAGATAAATCTCTCTTTTTACCCTTTATTTTAGTTTACTTTCTTAGGAAAACTAAACCAGACAAATACAGTTAGCAGGAAGAAACAAATGGCTGAGATAGTAAGCACCCAACTATGTGCATAGCTAAAAGCTTGCTGCGCAACCGCAACTAATTGCTCTCCTAAAGATTTTTCAAGGCTAGATGCTAATTGCATAGTTTCACCAATTGAAATACTCGCTTTTTCAGTTAAGTTTGATGGAAGCTCGGCTGGTAAACTAATTGAGCGACTATAAAACCAAGACAACATTAACCCAAAAATAGCGACGCCTAAACCAGCGCCAAGCTCATAAGCCATACCTTCAATCGCGCCTGCTGCACTCGCCTTTTGTGGGGGTACAGATGACATAATCGCAGCAGTTGAAGCCAGTAAGGCAATCTCAATGCTAAAGCCTAAAAAGACCATACATGTCCATGCTAAGAAGTGATCGGTCGAAAAGTTAAGTTGGGCAAGTCCCCAGAGACTGAGTGCACTTATTAAAATACCAACAGTAGATACAAGTCTAAGTCCCCATTTATTTAAACAGATTCCTGCTAGTGGACCACCTAAACTAATTGCAATCATAAATGGGATAATAAACATCGCTGCTTGTAAGGGAGAAAACCCATAGACAAACTGCAACTCTTGAGACAGTAGTAATTCAAAGCCAACCAAAGCAATCATTGAAACAACCGCCATAACAATGCTGGTAGAAATCACCGGATGTTTAAACAATTCCAGATCAATCATTGGCGTCGTACTTCTTTTTTGGCTTCGAATGAAGTGAATTAAAGTACTTATGCCCACCACAAACATCACGACTGTAAGTACCGAGAAGTTATACATAGCCGATTTGATTGAATAGATGAGGCTTAAAATGGCTACCACCAAAACTAAAGCTTGTCCTAAGTTAATTGGCTGATCAGTTTTTTCTTGCTGTTTAGGAATGATCATTACGATCATAACTAGAACCACTAAAATAATCGGAATGTTAATGAGGAATACAGCTCCCCAATGGAAATGTTCCAGCACAAATCCACCAACTAGCGGGCCAAAAGCTGCCCCACCGCCACCTACTGTAGACCAGAGACCGAGTGCAAAATTTCTCTGCTTTTCTTCGGTAAAAGCATTACGGATGCCTGATAAAGTGGCCGGAATAAGCATCGCTGCCCCTAGGCCTAAAACAGCACGTGAAGCAATTAAGGCATAGGCCGTTGGAGAAAAAGCCGCAGCTAGAGAACCAATACCAAAAACGGCAGTTCCTATAAATAATAATTTTTTAAAGCCGATACGATCACCAAGTGCACCCATCGGCAAAATTAAACCCGCCATAATCAGTGAATAGATATCAATGATCCATAAAAGCTGATTGGCAGTTAAATTTAATGCTTCACTTAAAGTCGGTGTAGCAACATGCATCACTGTTGCATCGATTGTCACAGGTAAATAAATAAGGACAATAATTGTCAGGATTAACCATTTCTTTTGCATAACATTCTTCTAATATCCAAAAATTGGACATGTGTTCAAATCATGGTTATTATATACACAATTGGACACTTGTCCAATTTTTAAATTTAATGTAGTTTGTGTCGAATTCAGTCAGGTGAAAGAAACATGGCCTATCTTAATCGCGATCAACGCAGAGAAATGATTTTGCAAGCTGCCATGCAAGTTGCTTTGGCTGAAGGTTTTACAGCCATGACGGTACGTAGAATCGCAACAGAAGCACAAACCTCAACCGGACAAGTTCATCATCATTTTTCTTCGGCATCTCATTTAAAAGCTGAAGCTTTTTTAAAGCTGATGGAACAACTTGATGAAATTGAACAAACCCTAAAAACCACTAGCCAATTTCAAAGGCTATTCATCTTATTAGGTGCAGAAAACATAGATAGACTTCAGCCTTACTTACGATTATGGAATGAAGCAGAACTCTTAATTGAACAAGATGCAGAAATACAAAAGGCCTATAACCTTGCCATGCAAAGTTGGCATGAATCTATTGTGCAAGCAATTGAACTCGGTAAGAAAGAAGGCGAATTTAAAAATATATCTAATTCAACAGACATAGCATGGCGACTCATTGCTTTTGTGTGCGGATTAGAAGGTATTTATCAACTTGGATTACAAGGTTTAGCTGAAAACGACTTTAAGCGTCATACCGAAGCAATTATTCGTCTAGAATTATTATAAATGTGAGCTGGCATTTATTAAAAAACACCAGCATTTATTGATTACATAAAATTTAGAACCAACCTTTACGCCCTTTTAAAACTTGGTCAGTGCAGCGTAAGGTTTCTTGAGTCAATCCCCATAAACGATAGTCACCCGTGATTGAACCAATCTGGAAGTTATGTGTATAAGCAAAGCTAAGATCACGCTCAGGGTCACACCATGCCCCTGAACCATTGTAGCCAATATGCCCAAAGCCATTTTTAGCACGTTTACCCATCGTAATAATACGGTGATATCCTAAGCGCCAATTCATCGGTATTGGCATGACACGATCACGTGCATAACTTTGAATGGTACTCAGCTCTTTAAATACTTCTGGGCGAATGAGTTTCTGTCCATCCCATTCGCCTTTATTTGCCAGCATCGCATAAATTTTAGCAAGGCTATTTGCTGTAAATGTACCATTTGCTGCTGGAATAACAGCTTGCAATCCTTCATCACTAAAGAAACTAAAATTCTTCATCCCTTTTGGAATCATAGCATCCTGAAAATCTTGCGGATCCTGCCCAGTCCACGTAATCATTTTTTCAGAAAGTGAACTTTTACGTGGCTGAGGTTTGTTAGGTTTTTCGGCTTGAGCAGATGCTGGTTTTTCTGGTTTCGGCTGAATAATTAAACGAGCTACCCGTTCCAACTGGCTTGCAGGCGTACCAAAATAAGCACCATCTAACTGCAACGGTTCAATGAGATATTTTTGCATGAGTTGATCTAAAGATTGACCAGTTGCTTTTTCAAGTACTCCACCAACAAGCCAACCAAATGTTAAAGCTTGATAAGCGTTGCCCTGTCCTGCAATGAATCTTGGCTTGGACATAGCCATTACATCCAACATATGTCGCCAGTCGAGCATTTCCCTCGCACTTTCAATAATATTTCGAATATCAAACATGCCGCTTTGATGGCTTAGGACATGACGCAAAGTCATTTGCTCTTTACCATTCTGAGCAAACTCAGGCCAGTAAGTCGCAATCGGTTTGTCATATTCTAAAAAACCTTCACTGACTAAAATATGTGCTAAGGTTGCAAGTACACCTTTCCCTGTAGAGTAGCAAACTGCCAAAGTATCAGGTTGCCAAGCTTCAGTTTGTGATTTTAGACCGGTGTAGATATCTACAACTTTCTGACCTCTAAAATAAACCGCTAAAGCAGCTCCACCTTGTCCTGTTCTAGCATCTTGAAGACGGCTGAACTGGTGAGCTAAATCAATAAAACGTTCATCTAAAATACCGTGATAGTTATGGGTATCGGCCAGTAAAATCTCTTTAATCACATGAAGTTCCTTGCATTTTTTGTTATTTTGTTCAAAAGCAGCCCAAACCTCTGTTCAGGCTGCTGCTATTTTTATAATGCTTTTACTGTTCCTGCAACATGCGGTTTTTGTGATTTCGCATTACGAATCAAGAAATCAGTCTTTTTGTCTGTATTGGCAGTTAAAAACTCAACTTTTGACGGCAAGAACATTGGTAGCTTAAACCAGACATCTGCCTCATAAGCATTAGGTAATTCAAGGTTCGCTAGAGCTTTCGCTTTACTCCACATGCCATGTGCAATTGCTTGTTTAAAGCCAAAAGCTTTTGCAGTAATAGCATGAATATGAATTAAGTTAAAATCACCAGACACTTTCGCATAACGGCGGCCTGTGTTTTCTAAAATATCCCACTGGGCCTTTGGAACATAAACTGGTGCTTGTTCTTCTTTGGCTTTCTCACCCACTCTTTTCTCGACTTTTTGGCGAGATAAATAAGTCGTTAAGCCTTCCATCACTACTTCATTGCCAACTTTTGCCGTGGTAATAAAGTCAAACTGAACGCCTTTATCATGCGGTTTTAATTCCCCAAATTTGCATGACAAAGTTAGTTTTTCAGTTACACCAATAGGTCTAGTCTGTTTAATCTGGTTACGAATATGGACTAAACCTAAAATTGGAAATGGAAAGGCTTCTGCTGTCATCATGTGCATTTGCAAGCTTTGAGAAAGTACCGCTAAATAAATTGCCGGTACAAAGCCATTATTTTGAAAGCCACATACTTCGTTATAAGCTTTGAGATGGCTCTGATCAATTTCAAGATGGTCTACCACATATTCAACTTGTGGTAAGATTTTTGGCCCCTGCGGCTTTTTAAAAATTAAGCCTTGTACTACTTTTGGATAAGCCAATGCCGCTTTTGGTAGTTGGCTAAAATGACGAGTATTCATACCTAACCTTTTATAATTTATAGATTCTTGAATAAAAAAGGGATGCACAAGCACCCCTATTTAGCTAAGAGTGCTTAAGCGCCCAACAAGCTTTGACCACACACACGTACAACGTTGCCATTTACACCTGTAGAAGCAGCTGATGCAAACCATGCAATTGTTTCTGCCACATCAACAGGCAAACCGCCTTGTTGCATTGAGTTCATACGACGACCTGCTTCACGAATTGCAAACGGAATTGCCGCAGTCATTTGAGTTTCGATAAAGCCAGGTGCTACTGCGTTAATGGTAATACCATTTTTTAAGATAGGTGCAGTAAATTTCACTAAACCGATTACACCAGCTTTTGAAGCAGCATAGTTGGTTTGACCAAGGTTACCCGCAATACCACTAATTGATGATACACAAACAATACGGCCATTTGCATTTAGACCACCGTTTTCTAATAAGTAGTCATTTACGCGTTCAGCAGCAGACAAGTTAATGTTAATAACTAAGTCCCAAAGCTCTGGCTTCATGTTTGCCAACGTTTTGTCACGTGTAATACCTGCGTTATGAACGATAATATCTAAACCGCCTTGTTTTGCCGCAGCAGCTTTAATTTTTTCGCCCGCATCAGCAGCTGTAATGTCAATTGCCAAAGTAGAACCACCAATGTCAGCAGCTACACGGTCAAGGTCAGCTTGTTGTTGTGGTACATCTAGACAAATAACATGAGCACCGTCACGTGCCAACACGTGTGCAATTGCCTCACCAATACCACGGCTCGCACCAGTCACTAACGCAGTTTTTCCAGCAAGCGGTTTTGCCCAATCAACATCCACCACATCTGCTTTAGATACACGAATTACTTGGCCAGATACATAAGCCGAACGCGGAGAAAGCAAGAAACGTAAAGTTGATTCAAGGTTTGCCGCAGCACCTTCGTCTACATAGACAACTTGAGCGGTAATACCCTTTTTAAATTCTTTACCGACAGATTTGATAAAGCCTTCAAGTGCGCGCTGAGCAATTGCCTGTTTTACAGTTTTTGCAGTTTCAGGTGTTGTACCAATCACAATCACTCGACCAGAAGTCGCAACTTGACGTGCAATCGGATTAAAGAATTTATAAAGTTCGTTTAACTGTTCTGAGTTTTGAATACCAGATGCATCAAATACAACTGCTTTGAATTTTGATTCTTTATCGCCCGCATTGAATGGACGTAAATTTAAACCAACTTTTGCAGCTTCTTGTTGTAATGCAACATTATTGCCTACATAGCTGTCAGCATGAATATTGCTAAGTACTTGTGCAATCGCACCAGATAATACACTTGACGGCGCTGCGCCAACCAATACTGCACCATTCACTACTGGCTGAGCACTTTCAAAACGCTCTAATACAACTGGCGATGGTAAACCCAGATTTTTAACAACGAATTTACCAATAGGAGATTGTGTAAATGCTTGGTATTGATCAGTCATGATTATTATCTCTCAAAGAAATGAATTTTCTACGACAGGCTTCATTATGTTATGAGATGGAAAGAAACAATATGAAAGCAGTCGTTCATTAGAGTTACTCCAAATCATACTTGAGTTCATCTTTTGATGTCTTGACCTGAATGCTATCTACAATGTCATTCTAGTCAATACAGGTCTATTTGAATTGTGTTAAGGTAGCTTACAAGAATATCGTTATTATGCTTGGAAAAGCCTTATGAGCAAAACAACTCAAGAAAATCCAGCAGTCGAGAATTCTGCTCAGGAAAAAGTGTCAAATACATCAAAGTCGGCTTCTAACACGGCTAAGCGTAACAGCACTACTCCTAAAGCAGCAACTAATACACCAAAAACGACACGTACTCGTTCAACGACTGCACCTGCACGTAGCCCTCGTAGTAAGAGCGCTGCTTCAGCAACCCCGTCTACATCTTCAAATGTAGCTGCAGCACCAAAAGCAACAAAAACCAAAACTTCTGTTCAACAGGATAAAACCATGAGTCAAAACACTGTTCGCCGCGTTGCAATCCTTGGTGGCAACCGTATTCCATTTGCACGTTCAAATACTGCTTACTTTAAAGCGTCTAATTCTGACATGCTGACAGCAGCATTGAATGGTTTGGTTGAGCGCTTTAATTTACAAGGTAAGCGTATTGGTGAAGTTGTTGCGGGCGCTGTTTTAAAACATAGCCGTGACTTCAACATGACTCGTGAAGTTGTATTGAGCACAGATCTTGCTCCTGAAACTCCTGCTTATGATATTCAAATTGCATGTGGTACAGGTTTACAAGCAGCATTTGCCGTTGCCAACAAAATTGCCCTTGGCCAAATCGACGTAGGTATTGCAGGTGGTGTAGATACCACTTCTGATGCGCCAATTGCTGTAGGTGATGGTTTACGTAAAGTTTTACTTGAGCTTAATGTTGCTAAAACTGGTAAAGACCGCCTTAAAGCTTTAACAAAAATTGATTTTAAAAAGCTTCTTGATGCACCAAGCAATGGTGAACCACGTACTGGCCTTTCAATGGGTGAGCATCAAGCAATCACTGCATTAGAATGGGGTATCACTCGTGAAGCACAAGACGAACTAGCTGCAAGTAGCCATCAAAAACTTGCTGCTGCTTATGACCGCGGTTTCTTTGATGACTTAATGACTCCATTCTTAGGTCTTAACCGTGACAACAACCTACGTCCGGACAGTACAGTTGAAAAACTTGCTAAGTTAAAACCAGTTTTCGGTAAAGGCGAAACTGCAACAATGACTGCAGGTAACTCAACTCCGTTAACTGACGGTGCGTCTGTGGTATTGCTTGCTTCTGAAGAATGGGCAAAAGAAAACGGTCATGAAGTTTTAGCTTACCTTTCTTTCTCAGAAACAGCAGCTGTTGATTTCATTGGTAAGAATGGTCCTAAAGAAGGCTTATTGATGGCTCCTGCTTATGCAGTACCTCGTATGCTTAAGCGTGCTAACCTTAAACTGCAAGACTTCGATTTCTACGAAATCCATGAAGCATTTGCATCTCAAGTACTCTCTACTTTAAAAGCTTGGGAAGATGAAAAATTCTGTAAAGAACGTCTTGGCTTAGATGCACCTTTAGGTTCAATTGACCGTTCTAAATTGAACGTAAATGGTTCATCTTTAGGTGCGGGTCACCCATTTGCTGCAACTGGTGGTCGTATCTTGGCTACTGCAGCTAAATTGATTAATGAAAAAGGTTCAGGCCGCGCATTAATCTCGATCTGTACAGCAGGTGGTGAAGGTGTGGTGGCGATTGTAGAAAAATAATTTCTATTTATCGACCTAACAAAATAAGCACCCATCTGGGTGCTTATTTCATTTCAATCTATGTGGATTAATGAAGTGATGCCGCTTTAGCATTTGGGAAAAACTTATCTTCAATATGGTCATAGCACCACTGGAAAATAAAGGTATAAACCAAAATACATAAGGTTAAGCCAATATCTAAAATAAATGCATCAATCACAGTCATCTGCATCATATATGCAATCATTGGAACAGTCGCAATCAGCAAACCACCCTCAAAACCAATCGCATGTAAAATCCGCACAGGGATCGTTCTTTCCCAACTATATTTATGCTCTACCTTTTCAAAATAGTGGTTAAAAATCATATTCCAGAAAACTGAAACCACTGCCATAAACACACCGAGTGTTCCGGTCACTTCCATCGGCATATCAAAAATAAAACTTAATGCAATCGCAATGATGACCAACAAAATTCCTTCATAACTGATTGCATGAATGAGTCTTCTCTTGGAAATCAACATTTTTAAATACTCAATAATAACTTGGATAATGTGCATTTTATTTTTATAATTTTGATTAATCCAATTAGGTTCTTTCAATTTTTTTGACAGATGAATATTAATCAAGAACAACTTCTCATGTTCCAAGCCGTTATGGAAACAGGTTCATTTTCAGCAGCAGCAAGGAAACTCGGTAAAGTCCCCTCTGCTGTGAGCATGTCGATTGCTAATTTAGAAATCGATCTGAACCTGACTTTATTTGAACGTAAAGGCCGCGAACCTACTCCTACAGCCGAAGCACGAGTGCTATATGAAAAGACAGCACAACTATTAATTGAAATGAATCAATGGAAACAGCACGCGCATGCATTAAGTACTGGGCTGGAACCTAATCTTACTATTGTTGTAGTGTCTGAACTGCTACATACCAATTGGACCGACTATGTTTGCCTGCTAGAAAGTCGCTTTCCCGATCTACAAATTAATATTGTGTCTGCCCCTCAAGAAGATGCGCTTCAAATGTTATTAGATGGCTCTGCTCAACTGGCCCTTATGTTTGAACGTGAGCATTTAGACAATAGAGAACAGTTTGTTGAACTCAAACGTGAAGCCTTAATTCCTGTTATTTCAAAAACCCATCCGCTCGCAAGCCAAGAGCATGTTTCTTATGAGCAGATTTTGGGTACGAGACAAATTGTGGTAGCAAGTCGAGATGAAACCTTAAAACCCGAATTATTATTTTCAAAACATTACTGGCGTACAGACAACCACCACTCTGCGTGCTTAATGATTTTACGTAATTTGGGTTGGGGAGTACTGCCGCAAGAGATGTTTAAAGAAAACCCTGAGTTAAACAACAAGCTTAAAGCATTAGATGTATTTGATTTTACACCGCGCTTTGAATATTACGTTGATTTGGTCTGGAGTCGTGAAAGTGAACTCGGCGCTGCTGCACGCTTCCTGATTGACTATATCCGTAATAAGCGAATGCAGCAGCTTCCTTAAAATAATTTCAATTTAGATGCAGAACATAAACGTTTTTCTTTGAAACATAACAATTGATATATCGACAGTATGGATAGAGTTTGTGCTATAAAGAAAACATAAGATTTATTACTGAAGATGTTGAATATCAATGACTCATACAGCACTTGACCAATTAAAAACATTAACGACCGTTGTTGCTGACAGTAGCGACCTTGATGCTATTCGTAAATTTCGTCCCTTAGATGCTACAACGAATCCTTCATTGATTACTGCGGCAGCAGAACAACCAGAAAGTAAAGAGCTCATTGAAGATGCTTATTATCAAGCCAAAGAAGAAGGCTATAAAAATGATGAGCTGATCGAAAGAACCATTGATATTTTAACCGTAAAATTTGGTGTAGAAATTTTAAAACTGATTGAAGGCCGAGTTTCAACAGAGGTTGATGCTGCCCTTTCATACGATACTGAAGCAACCATTCAAAAAGCACATGAATTATGTGAACTTTACAAAGGTTATGGTATTGATCAGTCACGTATTCTTATTAAAATTGCGTCGACTTGGGAAGGTATTCAGGCTGCTAAAGTACTCGAAGCTGAAGGTATTGCCTGTAACCTCACTCTTCTTTTCGGTTTACACCAAGCTCAGGCATGTGCAGATGCGAAAGTGACTTTAATTTCACCATTTGTCGGCCGTATCTTAGACTGGTACAAAAAAGCTGAAGGTGTCGACTCTTACCCAATCGAAAAAGACCCAGGCGTAGTTTCAGTTAAGAAAATTTATACCTATTACAAACAGCAAAATATTCCAACTCAAGTGATGGGTGCGAGCTTCCGTAGTATCGATCAAGTGCTTGGCCTTGCAGGATGTGACTTGCTAACAATTTCGCCGGGACTACTTACTCAACTTGAGCAAGATACACGTGCTGTTAAAGCTGCACTTGATGCAAATCAAGCAAAACAGGCAGAAGCGATTGTTAGACCTGCTCAGAACGAACAAAGTTTTAAAGACGAACTCAATCATGACTTAATGGCTTTCCAACTTTTACAAGGTGGTGTTGATGGCTTTATTAAAGCGCGAGATCAATTAAGCCTTTTGTTACGTCAATCCTTTGGAATTGATGCAGAAATTAAATCTTAAAAACTGCACTTTTCATACAAAATTACCGATTTTTGTTATCATGATAAAAATCGGTTTTTTTTATTGAGTTTCTCGTGTTCGGCATAACAGATCTAACAACATATATTATTGGTACACTCCTAATTGTGTTATTACCCGGACCCAATTCCCTTTATGTGATGTCAATTGCTTCACGCTATGGTATTAAAACTGGATATATGGGTGCACTTGGTATTTTTACTGGTGATCTTATTTTAATGTTATGTACCGTATTAGGTGCAGCTTCTTTATTAAAAGCATTCCCTTGGGTTTTTATTATTCTTAAACTCGTTGGTGCACTTTATCTGTCCTATTTAGGGTTTAAACTTTTACAAGGCAGTATTCAACGCTGGAAATTACGTAATCAACCACAAGCCGAAATGGCTGATTTACCTGCTTTAGATAAAATTCATCCTTATAAAACAGCCTTAAGTATTAGTTTACTTAACCCTAAAGCAATTTTATTTTTCTTATCTTTCTTTGTTCAGTTTATTAATCCAGATTATGCTTATCCAGCTTTAAGTTTTTTAATCTTAGCGGTAATTTTACAAATTATTAGTTTTAGCTATTTAACAGCGCTTATTTTCTCTGGCATTAAACTCTCAGCATTTTTTAAGCAAAATCATAAAATTGCTGCAAGCGGAATTTTCTTAGTGGGTATTTTATTTTTTGGGTTCGGTTTAAAGCTGGCCACTTCAACCATGTAAGTTACTGAGGCAATAAAGTTAAAACTTATTAGATTATTAAAATGCCAGCATGCCATCTGTTTTGACTTCATTAAGTACAAAGAATGTTCTCACCTGCCTTACTCCCGGTAAGGCAATAATTTTTTCACTATGAAATCGGTTAAAAGCAGCTAAGTCTTTAACACGAATTTTTAGAAAATAATCGACTTCTCCGGCAACCAGATAACACTCTAGAACATTCTCCAAATCACCTGCGGCTTGTTCAAAAGCTTGAAAGCTATCTGGTGTTGAACGGTCCAGCACTACCCCAACCAAAACGATGGTCTCACGCTGCACCATACTTGGATTGATTCGAGCACGAACATCTAAGATAGCTCCAATTTTAAAAAGACGTTGCGTATGATTCCAACATGACGAGGTACTAATACCAACAAGTTTTGCTAGTTCGGCATTACTTAAGCGTCCATTTTCTTGTAAACAACGCATAATTTTCAGCTCAAGCGGTGTCAAATTTTCAGCTTGCTCATTCATAAAAATAATATCCAAATTTAATTACTTATTATGAAATAAATAATAGCATTTATAACCATATAAAAAATATTATTTCATTTTGACACCCAAAATAGGAAGCACCTTCTTTAAAAAAATTGTTAGATTTATCTGGCTGAAAATATAGGCAGAAACATATTAATTTTTCAGGGACTTAGAACATTTAGCCATGCAAAAGATTCTTCAAGATTTTTCTATTCCAGCCGTATTCGCGGGTTTCATTACCTTTCTAATTGGTATTAGTGTTTCGGCTATTTTAGTGATTCAGGCAGCCCAAGCTTTAAATGCTTCACCTGAACAAATCACCTCATGGTTTTGGGCTTTAGGTTTGGGTCTTGGTTTATCAGGACTCATCCTTTCTTGGAAATTTAAATACCCTGTAGCAACAGCTTGGTCTACTGCCGGTCTCGCTTTAATTATTGCAACTGGCGGTGGATATAGCATAAATGAAGCAATTGGTGCTTTTTTAGTTGTTGGTGTACTGACTGCGGTTTTAGGTTTTTCAGGAATATTTCAAAAGGCGCTTTCATATATTCCTCAAAGCTTGACCAGTGCCATGCTTGCAGGCGTTTTACTCAAATTTGGTATTTCACTTTTCGCAAGTTTGCAAAATGATTGGGCATTCGTTTTATCTTTACTCTTCATTTATATCTTTACCAAAAGATTATGGCCGCGTTATAGCATCGTGTTCACAGCACTTGCTGGTGTTGTGCTCTGCCCTGTGTTTTTAGACTTTCATATGCCTACACTTCACTGGTCTTTGGCTAAACCTGTTTGGATTAGTCCTGTCTTTAGCTGGTCAGCAGTTTTAGGCTTAGCGCTACCACTGTTTGTGATTAGTATGGCTTCACAGTATTTACCCGGTATTGCCATGATTAAAAGTTATGGCTATAAACCACATGTCAATCAACTCATTGGCTGGACCGGTTTAACCCAAGTTTTGCTTGCGCCTTTTGGTTGTTATAGCGTCAATATTGCCGCGATTAGTGCGGCTGTATGCCTTGATGATCAAGTTCATCCTGACCCAAGTAAACGCTATATTGCTGGCATAAGCTCTGGTTTTTTCTATGCATTGATGGGACTATTTGCAGCAACACTGACAAGCTTACTCATGTCCTTTCCTCATATTTTTATTGTAGCTTTAGCAGGTATTGCATTACTTGGCACCATTAGCCATAACATTGCGCTTGCCTTTGGCCCAATTGAAGACCGTGAAGCAGCACTATTTACCTTTTTATGTAGTGCTTCGGGTATCCAATTTTTCGGTATTGGTTCGGCATTTTGGGGACTAATTGTCGGTATTATTGTATTTGTAGTCCTTAAATTTAAGGTTAAAAAATAACACCTACAATAGAAACTTTGCGCTTAACCATTTAGAGCATTTCATAAACAATTAAGTGCAAAGTCTCATTAAATTAATTAATTGCGTTTTTATCCCAAAAAGCCTGCCTTATTTGTGGCATCGCATTTAAGTGGTTAATAATATGCTGCGCTTCTTCCGCTTCAATTGAAGTCGCAATTAAGGTCACTTCTATTTCAACCTCTTTCTCTCCAAAAGGTGTTACATCAATGTCTTTGGGAGGGTAATTGTGGTGTTTCAACGTTAGATTTAATTCATCCATAACTACTTTGCTCTGACTTCGGTCACAGATAATATAAATTACATGTAAAACCTCTGTATCATCGTCTAATGGACGACGGTCAATGATATGAACAATCGGTCTTAACAACGTATTGGCAGATAAAATAAAAGCTGTTGCCAGTATGGCTTCAATAATTAAATCAGAACCCGCAGCGGCCCCTACCGCAGCAGAACACCATAAAGTTGCTGCGGTATTTAAGCCATGGATGTTACCTTCTTGACGCATAATTACACCTGCGCCCAAGAAACCAATACCCGAAACCACATAAGCAATGACCCGAACAGCGCCATCTGCTCCAGTAAGATTTGTTGCAACATCCACAAAGATTGCAGCACCTACAGCGACCAGTACATTGGTTCGAAGGCCAGCAGTCCGTTGCCTATATTGCCGTTCAAATCCAATTAACGCCCCTAAAATAAAAGCAACTGAGAGACTAATTAATGTATCAACAATATTGGATAAATCTGCATGTTGTAGAAATTGCAACTTCATCTTGCACCTATAATTTTATTGCCAGCCGTAACGGCGGATATAGATTTTTTTCACCCATTGAGTAATACACATATAAGCAATTAAAATTAAAGGCAAATATAAGAAATAACTTAATGGTAAAGCTTGCAGTTTTAAATAACTTGCTAAAGGACCCATTGGTAAGAAAATACCAATACACATAATCACTACTGTCATAACTAACAATGGGGTTGCAGCACGACTCTGAATAAATGGAATCTTAGCCGTACGGATCATATGCACAATTAACGTTTGAGTGAGTAACCCCACTACGAACCAGCCAGACTGGAATAAAGTCTGATGTTCAGGTGTATTTGCCGAAAACACAAACCACATTAAACAAAAAGTGATAATGTCAAAAATAGAGCTAATCGGTCCAAACACCACCATGAAACGGCCAACTTCTTCAGGTTGCCAACGCTGCGGTTTTGCAATTAACTCTTCATCAACGTTGTCAAATGGAATCACGATTTGTGACACATCATAAAGTAAGTTTTGAATGAGTAAGTGAATAGGCAGCATTGGTAAAAATGGAATAAAAGCACTCGCAATTAATACCGAAAAAACATTACCGAAATTTGAACTCGCCGTCATTTTAATATACTTCAGCATATTGGCAAAAGTTCTACGGCCTTCAATTACACCCTTTTCAAGTACCATCAAGCTTTTTTCAAGCAAGATTAAATCTGCTGATTCTTTAGCAATATCTACTGCCGTATCTACTGAAATACCAATATCGGCAGCGCGTATAGCCGCGGCATCATTAATACCATCTCCTAAGAAACCAACCACGTGACCGTTGGCTTTTAACTGCTCAACAATACGTTCTTTATGTACAGGGCTAAGCTTCGCAAAAATGTGGTATTGCTCTACTGCTCTTTTGAGCTGCTCATCGGTTAAGGTTTCAATTACACCGCCCAATAGAACTTGGTCATAGTTCAGACCAATTTCTCGGCACACTTTTTGAGTGACAAACTCATTATCACCAGTAAGTACTTTTACGGTTACACCATGAGCATGCAAACTTTGTACTGCTTCTCGAGCAGACTCTTTAGGTGGATCAAGAAATGCGACGTAACCAATTAAAATTAAATCACTTTCATCAACAACCGAATAATTTTCCTGATTATTATCAAACTCACGATACCCTACAGCAACAACACGTAAGCCATCTCGGTTATAACGTTGAGTTAATGCTTCAATTGCGACTTCACGTTGCTTTGTTAAAGGCTCTACTTTGCCATTTACCTCGACATAACGGCAAACCTTTAACATTTCCTCAACTGCGCCCTTGGTAATCATCCGCACTTTTTCTTGAGGGGTTTTTACAACAACCGACATACGGCGGCGATCAAAATCAAAAGGAACTTCATCTAACTTCTTATAACGTAACTTTTGAGTTTTGATCTGATCATCAACAGCTTCTAACACAGCCACATCAAGCAAATTTTTCAAACCAGTTTGATAGTAACTGTTTAAAAATGCTTGCATGAGCACAAAGTCTGATTTTTCCCCATAAACATCAATATGTTGAGATAAAAAGATTTTGTCTTGAGTTAGCGTTCCAGTTTTATCGGTACACAGAACATCCATTGCACCAAAGTTTTGGATCGCATCTAGACGTTTAACGATTACTTTCTTTTTAGATAAGAAAACCGCACCCTTGGCTAAAGTTGAAGTCACAATCATCGGTAGCATTTCTGGAGTAAGACCAACAGCAACCGATAATGCGAATAAAAATGCCTCTGTCCAATCACCTTTAGTGAAACCATTAATAAAAAGTACAACAGGTGCCATCACCAACATGAAACGAATAAGTAACCAACTGACTTTGTTGACACCCATTTGAAATGCCGTGTTACTTCGATCAGTAGCTGTAACACGGTGAGCGAGTGCACCAAAATATGTTTGAATACCCGTACTTAAAACAACTGCCTGAGCCGAACCAGAAACAATATTGGTCCCCATAAATACAATGTTATCTAACTCTAAAGCACTCGTTTCTTCGAGATTTTTCTGCAATGGAAATTTCTCGACAGGCATTGATTCACCAGTCATTGCAGCTTGAGAGACAAACAAATCTTTGGCATTTAAAATTCTGCAATCAGCAGGAATCATGTCACCTGCAGATAATAAAATCACATCACCTGGCACCAAATATTGAATTGGCATTTCAAATTGGTGATTGGTTTGGTTTTTAATATCAATGCCATAACGCTCATGCATAAGCTCTAAATCTTCTGCACTAACTTGATGACGCAGTACTGTAGCGGTATTACTTACCATTGCCTTTAAAGCATCTGCAGCTTGATTTGATTTTGCTTCTTGCCAATAACGAAGTAACGTCGAGAGAATAACCATCACGCTAATAATGGTTGAACCCGTTAAATCATCGGTAAAAAAAGCAATTAATGCCAAAAGGCTAAGCAAAATATTGAACGGATTGCGGTAGCAATACCAAAGATGTTGCCACCAAGTTAATGGCTTCTCATGAGTGATCTCATTAAGCCCCACTGCCATTTGCTGGGTATGTGCTTGTTCTTCTGTAAGCCCTGTGTAATGAGTATCGAATTGTTTTAATAAATCACTTGATTGGGCTCTTGATGCATCGAGCAAACGCATAGATAAATTTTTGCTAATTTCTTGAGCATAGCTAGATTGATGTAGCTCTTTAAAAGATCGATTACGACCAAAAAAACGCATCAAATGAAATCTTTGTAAAAATGCTGTGAAGAGTCGTTGCCAGAATTTCATCGCGAAATCCTCCATTTTTTAGGCGTACAAAGCTCTCGACCTTATTGATAAATAAAGTCTATAAAAATTTAAAATTTAGAAAGGAATCGGAGATCGTAGAGTTACGATGAAGAAGAGAAAATTAGCCCAAAGCCGAACCAACGCTGACGGAAAGTCGCGGGCTTGAACATAGCTCGAATACTTTGAATTGTATGAGACGAATTATTTACCAAAATTGAATTTTGGTAGTTATAGCAGTGTGTGGAAGCATATAAGAACATTGGCTTCTCCCCATTTCTAGCGAGAAACTAAATAGATAAGTGCTTGAAGTACTTAATTACAAAAAGTAATTTGTATAGGTTTAATCTAATTTTTTACAAAGCTATCTCATTGCAAGATAGCCCTTCCTAAAGGTTATCTTGCTCAGTATTGGCTTTGGTTTAATTGATAATTAAACTCGAACCTCGAACAACTACCCATTTAGGATCTCCATTAAATAAACTCGCGGCAAGTATATGTTTTACTCTATAACACACAAGATTTTTTTTGTAATTTTTTATTAACAAAATTCCAGCTTAAAATCACAGCTCTTTGACTACCACAGTTTTCGCCATTTTGTCATGCCAGCCTTGTTTTTTAGGATCAAATGCCACCCAAATAAGGCCAATACAAAATACTAAGATGGATGGAATGTATCCAATATAACGAATGATAGATTGCATCAAAGTTAACTTATTTCCCGTTTTTTCATCGAGAACTTTTAAACGCATAAGGCGTTTACCTGGTGTACCTGCAAAGTAGAGCCAACATAAAACGGTATATAAAAATGGAAAAGCATAATTTACAATCAGATCAAACCAATAGTTTTGCGGCTTACTACTCATTCCTGTCGCAAATATCAGATCATAATCTCCACGATAAAAAACCCATGCAGCTGGAATAATTGCTAAAAAAAGAATAAGTGTATCAATAATCATTGCACCAAATCGTAACCAGAACCCTGCATATTCGTATTTATAGCTCATGCGTACACCTCTGTTTTGTTATCGTTTGTCTTATACTAAAGAGACAACTTCATTTTACTTTAATCCTAAAGGAAATCTTTTTATTTTTAAATACTTGAAATAATTTTTAATTTTCTATTTTACTTAGAATTGTAATAAGTACTGTTGAGACCAATAAATTACAACATCATATATAATATTTAAGTATTTTATATACACCTCACTCTAGATGAGGTGGTTTAATTATTTTTATTGAATTAATAATATATAACGACTGATTATTTCCAAAACAAAACATCAATTTTAAATTCTTTCTTCAATAGTAATGCAGCACAGATTAGTCCTAAACCAATAATTATCAAAAAGAAGCTTAAAGTTAATACACCTCCTAGTATAGATAAAACACCTAGAATAGCGAGTAGATAAAATAAAATTATAATTAACTTAAACATTTAGTTTATTCAACCATTTACGATAAAATCAACTCATTCTAGCGCTTTTAGCAATAAATACTGTTCTCAAATGTTGAATACACACCTTCTTTGTATTAACTCAAAAACAATATGTTAATAATTCTTGCTAAATGTTAATAATAAAAAATAAACTGTGACAAATATCACAATTATAATTTATTTAACTTCAAAATAGTGCTTTTCAGTAATAAGTTTTATTTTCAGATTTTTATATAAACGATCTTTTGAATTTTCCAGTGAAGGCACTACTTTTTCAGCAAACTTATCGTCAGCCATAAGTCTTGCATAAGTTTTATATCCAATTACTAATTTTTCCGGTTCTTTACCTGTTTGGCGAAATTCTTCAATAAGTTTACTTACTTTCTTTGCTGTTAAATCTGCCATTCTTATACTCCCCCACTCAATATACTATTTGGTTATACGAGTTCTGTATGACAAAAATATGAAAAGTAATTTATTGTAAAGTTCATCTAAAAAATAAAATTTTCACTCTACTCTATATCGATCAAGCAATTTCATTTTAAAAGCAATAAAAATCAATTATATATTTCATTTTTATTTAATTTAATGACAACTTAATTGAATTGATTTCTACCTTTAAACAAATGTGTTAATCTTTAAGTAAGAAAAGCTTCATACATATAACAACTTGTAAATAAGAGGAATAACATTATGAATTATCAACATATTATTGTACCTGTGGATGGTTCCGAGATTTCTTTGGCAGCAGCCCGACAAGCTGCCCATATTGCTAAAGCTTTTGGTAGTAAACTTACAGCAATTAGTCTTGTTGCAGTAGATCCATTTAGTGGTGTTGATTTTTATTACATCTCTCCTGTTGTAAAAGATTATTTTGTTGAAGCGCGTGCGAATGCTGAAAAAACGCTTGCCAAGGTAAAAGCCTTATGTGCTGAAGAAGGCGTTGATATTGATACACAAATTATTCAAGGTGAAATCTCATCTGATGGCATTTTAAAAGCTGTAGAAGACTTAAAATCAGACCTGATCGTTATTGGTTCTCATGGTCGCAAAGGTTTCCAAAAACTTATTTTAGGTAGTTTTGCACAAGATGTTCTAAACAGCACTAAAATCCAAGTTTTGGTGGTAAAAGAATAATTGATTAGGCAAATAAAAGCCTAATCAGTTGATTAGGCTTTTCTACGTAAAAAAAGCATAAGTTTTACACAGCTTAAAAACCGTTATAAACTATTAGTCTATTTCCCCCTCTATTTTGTGAGTCACGCCAATGAAGTAAGTCTTTTTTCTCATCAATTTTCTCTTTTTTGATGTGCAAAATAGACTATTTTTAGTGACTTAACGTCTTTATTTAAAGCTTAACTTTCCTATTTTGTACATCCTGTATTTATGAGGTTTTTTATGACTCAGCAGGCATGTGTAGTATCGCAGCTCACTTTAGAATTTCCTTCAAAAGTGATGTTTAAAGAATTAAATTTTTCACTTGAGCATCATCAAGTATCAGCTTTAATTGGCCGCAATGGTCAAGGTAAGTCTTTACTTATGCAGTTGCTCCAAGAGATTTCGCCCACCAAAGAAATGCACATTAGTGGTCAAATTACTTGGCTGTCTAAGCATGCATATTTAGCTCAATTAACGCGCCTTTCTTCATCCACCATTGCAGAAGCTTTAGAGATTGACCATCTTTATAAAGCTTTGCAAAGAGTGGAACAAGGCGAAGCTGAATTCGATGATTATGATTTATTAGAAGGCAATTGGGATCTCCCTTCTGTTTGGGAAGCCTTATTGCGATCGGCTCACTTACCAACCGATTTAAACTTTCCGGTGAAACAGTTAAGTGAAGGACAAAAAACCAAGTTAGCGTTAGCAGCATTATTTTTAAAAACCGACCACTATCTATTGCTTGATGAACCAAGTAACCATCTCGACCAAGATGCTAGACAGTGGTTAATTCATCACCTCAAGAAACATCCGGCGGGTGCTCTTATCATTAGCCATGATCTAACTTTGTTAAATGAAGTGGACCATATTTATCACTTAAATGAACATGGCTTACAGCACACTACAGGAAACTATGAAATTTTTTATGAGCAATATCAAACACGAGTTGAGGCTTTAGAACAGTCTGTACATCAACATCAACGTGAAGTTAAGCACATGAAGCAGAAGCAACATGATGTTTTAATGAAAGCACAAAAACGTGAGCGTACTGGCAACAAACTTCGTGATTCAAACTCACAAGCTAAAATTTTACTCGACTTTAAAAAAGAACAGGCTGGACAAAGTTTAGGAGCAATCCAGTCTCAACATCACCGTCAAATTGAGCAAAGCCAGCAGGATTTGAAAAATAAAAAATCACTTCTGGAAACTGTTAAACCTCAACAATTTATATTCCCCTCTTTTCAAAAACGTTCAGGAGAAATTCTTAGAGTTCATGACTTAAAACTCCACTATGGAACACAGCAACCCATCAATTTTGCCCTCAAAGCTTCTCAAAAAACTCACTTAGTTGGTCGTAATGGTGTCGGTAAATCAACCTTGCTTAAACAGATTGTTCAATCTGCTGTAGCGCCTACAGATGAAATTAGCCTGTTTGTAAATTGCTTCTATCTAGATCAGAACTTCAGCTTTTTGTTAGACCATCTCTCTGCTGTTGAGAATTTAAGAAATATTAATCCTGATATTTCTGAGTTAGAGTGGAGAAATCTATTAGGTCAGCTTAGGCTTCGTGGTGAAAAAGGGACTTATCCTTTAGCTCAACTGAGTGGTGGTGAGAAGTTAAAAGTCGCATTGTTAGGTTTAAGTCATGCAGAGACTATGCCTGAACTTTTATTACTGGATGAACCAGAAAATCATCTGGATATTGAATCAAGAGAGCTATTTGCAAATGCTATTTCTAGCTATGAAGGTGCTGTGTTATTAGTCTCTCATGATTTAGCTTTTGTTGAAAAGTGCGGAATTCATGAGTCAATTTATTTAAATTAATATTTTTTAATCTTCTATAAAAGCTCTAATTATTAGAGCTTTTATATAGATTGCCTTAATTAGTACTTTATATTTTTATTATTTACTATTTGAAGATCTAAATTAAATGATACGGTTCTATTTTTTCGTGCACTATTTCTCATTTGATAAACTTGAATAATATAGTCACCATCAACGGGTAGTATTACTTCTCCTGAAGAGCCTGTAGTCGAGCCTACCAATAATGCCTTATCTTTGCCTGGCTTTTGACCTGGAGCAAAAACATTAATATAAGCTAAGTTACTATAACTATTAATATTAAATTTTAAAACCTGACCACTTTTTGCAAAAACTCGATACCTTACATCATCATAGCCCTGAAATTTTCCTGTTAAAGTTGTTTGATCAGAACCTTTTAAAAAGCTTACTTTGGTTTCAACATTTTTAGCAACAACAGTTAATGGTAAAGTTGCAATTAATCCTGTTAATAATAAAATTTTAATATTTTTTTTCATTTTTAACCCTCAAAATTCTTTTAAATAATTATAAAAAAGATACTTTTTATTAAATTTTACTTTATGTATAAATTTGATGAGTAACGTTTGAGTTTGTAAGTCTTTTAATAGTTGTTCAAAAAATATATGTCATGAAACTTTAACTTGCCAGCTCATAAAAACCACCTTAGAATCCGCGCAACGAATTTTTAGGGGCTTCATTGTGAGTACTTGCTCGATTGATAAGAATAAATCATCGACTCAGATTTAAGTATCCACTAAAGCCCACTGGCTCTCTTGTGGATTTAAGAGAGTCCCTCCCTTTTGCTTTATTTCTTATTTATCAGTTGTTTTAAAAAAACAAGTAAATACTTACATATGCTCCTTGTTGTTTTGGAGTCATCAATGCTATTTCTTAATTTTAAAAAATCTATCGTTTTTTTTAGCACTTGCTTGGCATTTATTTGTAGCTATGCTGGACGACCAATGGTCGTTGATGATGCTTCTTTAGTCCCAGCCCATTCTTGTCAACTTGACTCATGGATGCAGAATAATTCTAAAGATAAGGAATATTGGGTTATTCCTTCTTGCAATATAGGAGGCAATTTTGAGTTTGGTGTAGGTTTGGGACGTCATTTTTCTGATGAGGTAGGTAATATCACTTATACAACTGTTCAAGGGAAAACGCTTATAAAACCACTTGAGACCAATAACTGGGGAATTGGTGTTTCATTTTCTAGCCAAATTAATAACAGCCACACTTCTGAAAAAGATTGGACTGTGAATGTGCCCTTAAGTATTTCTATGTTGGATGACCATTTCTTATTGCATACTAATGTGGGCTGGCTTAGAGAACACACCACTCACCGCGAGCAAACCACTTGGGGTGTGGGTACAGAAACATTCATTACGAAACCCTTAACGGTTACTGCTGAAGTGTATGGAAATGATCGAAGTGATTCATTTTATCAAACCGGTATTAAATATATGTTGTACAAAGAAAATATACAGTTCAACGCAAGTTACGGTAACCGTTTAAATCAGACTAAAGATGACTCATTTTTTTCAGTCGGTTTAGTGTTTGTGAGTAATCCATTTTTTAAGTGAAATAAGATTAAAAAAGCCCATCTATTGATGGGCTTTTTTAGTTTTATGAGTCTTTATCTAATGAGTGCGGCGTTGTGGTTTTATCTTGCTGTTTGGTATCGTTCTCGCCTTGGCATGCCGCAACAGAGACTGAAATAATTGCTGCTAAACCTAGGGTAGCTATAATTTTAGTCATGTCTTACCTCATATAGTTTCCATTGATTAGGTTATAAATACTGACTATCCATATTACGATCAGCATAGGTTTATAGACTTTTTTGTACTTCTCGCATAGAAATGTAAATTAGAATGGAGCACACATAATTAAAGCATTGATAATTAAATAGCAGCAGTTTTAGGGGTGAGAGAGATACTTAACTAGTTTTCGCCCATTACTTTAATTATCACTCTTAGAGGTCAGCTTTTGTTAATTGTAGGAAACACAAAAATCTAACCGATCATGCTGTTGCTTAAAGCATGTCCATGAATCTTTTTCAGGTGCTTCAATAATCTTTTTAGTTTTAAAATCACGATAATAAATAGTCGCATCTTTTAAATTCGATAAATTACTTCCCACAGAAATACATGAATCCTCATGAGAACAAATATTTGATTCTTTTATAAATACTTTGCTATTTGGAAAAGTTAATCTTTCAAAGTTAGAACTTAAGTTATTCGTAGAAGAGAGTAAGCAAGTCTCAGTACTATTTTTACCATTCACAATAAAACAGCTTTTACTGACTTCGAAGGGCTCCTGAGCGAATGTGCCCGTAGCATAAGGCAATAAAAATAATGTAATAAGGCGCTTCATGTTCTTTCTCACTATGCAATATTTAGTCTAAAACTGCCTATAAATATTCAGACTACATCTAATTTAGCTGTCTATAATACCTCTATTAAGTTTAGTTAAATATTTACTATTTGATAAATTTTACAAAATATTTAAAATTAACTTATAGACTATGTTTTCATTTTAAAAACTATTCATCTAAAACCTTCCAATTTGTTCCAATCTGTGCCAAAGCTGGTAACTCATCACTATTAAAAACATTACAATTATCATCAACAGCAAATCGATAGATGGGTATTGAATCTGCTTGTGTTTTCTTAAAAAAACTGAAATCTTCGGTAATATGTATTAGGTCTGCCGACCGATTATTCCCGGCTATTTTGTTTACTCCTGCACCTGATGGTATATGTATGTAACTTTCACAAGTTATTTCAACACTGTTTCCATCCAAATCTTGATATGAACATTTCATGTTTCAGTCCTTCTATAATTTATATGTGTAGAAAAACTTAACATGCTATACAGATAAGTTATGGATTTTTTTATGATCTAATTGTTTAAGTATGTAATGTATATCGTATTGAAAATAAAAAAATTCCTTTTAAAAAGCACCGTTATCGGTGCTTATAGTTATTTACACTTTCCATTAGGACCATTTATTTCTTCTTTTAAAGAATCAATATCCATTTGAATTAACTCTTTATCAGCAGCTACTACTAGACCAGATCTTTTCATGAAATTTTTATATTCTTTAAATCTAGAAATAAGAAATTCATTATATTTTAATTCGGATTGCATATAGCTACATTCTATTGAATCTAGCTTTTTCCTTTGCGAACTGGTTAAATTTTTATTCGCATTCTTTTTGATAAAAGCATCTCTTTGTGCTTGAGCTATATGGAATTTTTCTAAAAGACTATAATATTCATCTTCAAAGCTTGTGTTTGGTGCCGCCGTAGTGTTAGTACAAATAAGTGAACCCAAGATAAAAAATCGTAATTTCATAATATGTAATATTCGCTTATTATAATTAAAAAGTGCATATTATAAGACTGTCACCATCAAATAAAGTAAATAAATTATATAAAAGAAAACCGCCCCAGAAGGCGGTTGCTGAAATTTATCAGCAATTATAAAAGTGCGGTGGACACACACTTTTATAGGTTTTAAACCAGATTTATTTTTTTATTATTTTTTTTATACTCTTCGGAATTAAAATAGTTCACGATCATCTTGGCATTTTCTTCTGATACTGCCTTTTTACTTTCAAGTACGGATTGAGGTTCTTTTTTAGTATTAAAGTCAGCAGGTACAATACTTGAAAGTGGTGGAAGTTTTGGCTGACCACCTGTTGTAATTCTTTCAATAAAGCTTGCTAACCACATAATATATTCACCCTTATTTTTATATTTAGGCATTAAGCTCATGTCGAGTTTAATTGAACATTCATTTAAGGGTTTACTTAGACATTCTTCAAAGTCTATAAAATTATATTTGAGTTTACAGGGGGTTCCCTTTATCTCTTTTCGAATAATGCTGACCAAATTATTTAATTGTTCAATCAGGTTATCAGAGAACAATTTATCTTCTTCGAATTTTTTATACACCTTCTCGGCGATTATTAGAAATTTTGGCATGGTTCCTTCCCTCTTATTCTGACTTTGGTGATTGATCAGATTTTTAGGGAAGTATGATGGATATATTATTGCAGTATGTAAGTGTTGAAATACCAAATGTAATCAATAAGAGGGTTGTGAAACTGCCTTCCATAATAAACCACAGCAATTAAATAAAGTGCAAAATTCGTCGCATTTTATGCGCGGAAAGATTTTATAGTTGGTAATAATTTTCTGAAAAAAATTAAGCTCATCAATAATATTATTTGACTTATATTTTTTGTGCTGTCTTATCTAAAAATAGAATATAGAAATTTTTGAATTATTTTTTATTTGCTGCCTTGCTGAATAACGAGTTTTTAGTCGAGGGACTGAAAAGTTAACCGTGTCTTCAGCAAGGTCTTTTATAATTTATGTTTTAGCTTGATGGTACTCATGCACCGCTTAAAGCTGCTTCAAACATTTCAATTATTGCTTTGGCTCCTTCAGCCTTTTGCCTTGCGTCTTGATCGTCAAAGATAATGGTTTCGTCATTTAGTTCACTCACATATCGCCGGGCTTCGTCTAGAGCTCTCCTTAGTTTTTGGACTTTGTGTTTGTTTACATCTTTGGCAATGGTTGGCGCATATCCTCCACGTTTTGCGTTTTTAAGTTGTCTAGCTCGGTTCTCTATTGCTGTAGCCATTCAAACACTCCAACTCACCTAACAAATTTTAGTAAAGCAACTTTATTGTTTGTTATTCTTAAACATTTAGTATTTTCTTTGTTCAAAGTGTCAAAATTGTTACTTAAGCCTTACTCCTGAAAAGTTATAGATCGAGTTTGCTTAAAAATTAATCTTTTTCAAGTTATCAAACGCACATAACTTGGTATAGTCAATTTATACCGCTATTTAATAATAATTTTCCAAAAATAATTATTAATTAATGTATAAAATTATTAAAAGAATGCTATCTATTTGAAAAATCAAAAAAAGATAGCATTCTTCTATTTGGTTATTCTACTGTTAGTTTTTGAAAATCATGGCCTGAAGGCGCCTGATAAACTCTTAAGCCAAACTCTGGCAATATCGCGATGAGATGATCAAATATATCAGACTGAATTGCTTCATAAGAAACCCACGCCGTAGTATTGGTAAAAGCGTAAATTTCTAAAGGTAGACCTTCACTCGTCGGTTGTAATTGACGAACAATAAGAGTTTGGTTTTGAGCAATGCCTTTATGCTGACGTAAATAGAATTCAACATATGCTCTGAATGTCCCAATATTGGTTAAACGTCTTTTGTTATAACGTGACTGACTTCCTAAATGCTTATTGAATTCTTCAATTTCAGATTGCTTGGCATTGAGATACTGATCTAATAATAGAAAATCTTTAAGTTTTTGCTGCTCTTCTTCAGTCATGAAGTGAACGCTAGTTTGATCAATATAAAGAGAACGCTTCATACGGCGACAACCGGCATTACTCATACCGCGCCAGTTTTTAAAAGTGTCCGTTACGAGTTTATTGGTTGGAATGGTGGTATAGGTTTTATCAAAGTTCTGGACTGTGACTGTATGCAATGAAATATCAATCACATCACCATCGGCATTTAACGATGGCATTTCAATCCAGTCTCCTATACGTACCATGTCATAAGAAGCAATTTGTACACTCGCGACCAATGACAAAATGGTATTTTGGAATACCAGCATTAATACGGCTGCCATCGCACCGAAGCCAGCCAGTAAGGTAAATACATCCTTTTTAAGGAAGGTACCTAAAATCATCAAACCACAAACAACAAAAATGATGAGTTTAACCAGTTGTAAATAACCTTTAATCGGCTTATTTCTAGATTTTGGATTACGCTGATAGATTAAGTTAAATATATTTAATAATTCACTAATAGTGAGTGCAATAGTCAGGAAAATAAATGCCTGTGCGCCCATCTGTACCAAAGCAATGGCTTTTTCAGATAAGTGTGGAACAGTGGTAATACCATTCATAATCACAATGGCTGGCACAATATTGGCAAATCGCTTAATAACACTATGCTGAGCAAAAACAGATTGATTAAGTGACTTGATTTTAGTCACTAAATGACGGATTCCCCTAACAATAATTCGCTTAGCAATAAAGTTTGCCAACGCAGCAAATAAAATCAAAATTGTGAGTGAAACTATCATTTCTAGCCAAGGATAGTTGCTTAACTCAGCTTGAAGATCACGATAATAATTAAAAAAATCCAAACCCTTACACCTTACAACTTTATTTTCAATAATTTTAAAGTGTTCGTATGTTATAGATTAAGGCTTGTTTACATATGTCGTCATAAATACAACACGTCTATAATACTTAATCGCTAAATTAGATTAATTTTTAGAAAAATGATTCAAGTAGGCAATAAGTAGATTTTCATTTTTAAAATAAGACTAGTTATTCAACACTGCTTTATCTACTTAGCTCCTTCATAAGAAGTGCTCTTTTTATCAAATTACAGCTTTTTTTTTCAATAAACTTACCTTGGTATGAAGAGTTATGAATGGAAAAACTTTCCTCATTACCTATTTTTTTCATTTTTCGTCAACTCACTTATTTTTTCACTGTGATTAATTTTTATAAAATAGTAAGTTCCTGCCTATCTGCTTATATTTAAAAAGTTTATTAATTTAACCTTTTGTAAAATATAGATTTTATTATTCAAAGAATTAGAACAAAAAAATTAGTGAAAATTCCTATAACTCCCCCTGTTTTTTCTTTACAAACAGCAACAATCTTGGAATAAATCGTAATAATAATTTAATTAATAATAATTATCATTTACAACACATAAAAACCTGAGAAGATCTGCCATGATCCATGAAAATATTCTCGAATGCATAGGTAAAACGCCACTATTACAACTATCAAGGCTATTCACGCATCAATCAGTCTCAGTGATTGCGAAAATGGAATTGTTAAACCCAGGAGGAAGCATTAAAGACCGTCCAGCATTATTCATGCTACAGGAAGGCCTGAAATCTGGAGTGATTAATAAAGACAGTCATATTGTTGAAAGTTCATCAGGGAACTTAGCTATTGCACTTGCAATGGCTTGCAAAATATATGGATTAAAATTTACTGCCGTTATTGACCCGAAAATTGCCTCAGCAAACCTACAAATGCTGAAACTTTATAAAGCCAATATCGAAATGGTCTCTGCAAAAGACCAAAACGGCGGATATTTAAAAACCCGAATTGACACCGTAAAACGGCTCTGCCAACAACTGCCAAATGCGGTTTGGATTAATCAATATGCCAATCCAAACAACTGGAAAAGCCATTACTTTGGTGAAGCAGAAGAAATCTTAAATCAAATAGATCGCAAGATTGATTACCTCGTGATCGGGGCAAGTACCTCCGGCACAATTATGGGCGTATCTCGTCGCCTTAAAGAAAGATTTCCAGAATTAAAAGTGATCGCAGTCGATATCGTCGGCTCTGTGTTGTTCGGCGGCACATCTGGTCCACGCGAAATTCCCGGCATTGGGGCAAGTACAGTCCCACCACTACTCTCCCCCGATGAAATTGATGATGTCATTTATGTAGATGACTATGAATCGGCACTCGGTTGTAGAGAACTTCTTGAACATGAAGGAATCTTTGCAGGCGGTTCGAGCGGCTCGTCCATTTCAGCCATAAAAAAACTGATTCCAACCATTCCCGAAGGTTCATGCGTCTTAACGCTGCTGCCTGATCGCGGCGACCGCTATCTCGATCTTGTTTATGAAGATGAATGGTTCGAAATGATCAAGAAACGTCACTTCAATCGAAACTTACGACGTCAAGAAAACCTTACTTTACAAAATGTTGTTTAACTTTCTCCTTAGGACATATTCATGAGCAATTTGGCTACCCTTCGCTATTTAAGTCAATCAGATTTATTAAATCTTGGCGCAAATCATAGTAATTCATTTATTGAAGCGATTACTGAAGGTTTAACCCTGCATGCAAATAAACAGTTTGTACAACCTTTAAAACCTTATCTTCGCTGGCAAGGTGCAGACCATATTGCGGACCGTATTATTGCAATGCCTTGCTATTTAGGTGGCAACGACCCGATTGCCGGAATCAAATGGATTGGTTCAAGACAACATAACCCTAAAAAATTCAATATTCCGCGTGCCAGCGCACTGATTGTTTTAAATGATTCAGAAACAAATTATCCGGTTGCAGTGATGGAAGGCAGCCTCATCAGTGCCATGCGAACTGCGGCAATTACGGGTGTTTCTATTAAGTATTTAGCGAAAAAGGACTTTTCAGACATTACCGTAATTGGCTGCGGTCCAATTGCTCAAATGCAGATTAAGACGGTACTTGAGCAATACGCTCAAGTGAAAAAAATACATTTATTTGATGTAAACCCTGAAGCAGCTGAAAAACTCAAAGCATTGTTCTTATCAGAATATCCAAATCTAGAAATTGAAATTCATGACAGTGCTAAGTCTGCAATTGTGCAAGCCGATGTCCTCATTACCTGCACAGTTTCAGATAAGCCTTACATTCCGTTTGATTGGCTTAAAAAAGGCTGCTTTGTTTCAAACATTTCAATTATGGATATTGAGCCTGAAGTCTTCTTAAAAGTAGACAAAGTGATTGTAGATGACTGGGACCAATCAAACCGAGAAAAGAAAGTCATCAACGTGTTGGTTGAAGATGGCTTGTTCAGTCGTGAAAAACTGCATGCTGAACTTGGCGACATCATTATTGGTCATAAAAACGGCCGTGAACACGAAGATGAAATCATTTTGCTCAACCCAATGGGTATGGCGATTGACGATATTGTCTGCGCTAAATGGTTCTTCAATGCTGCACAAGTACAAAACGTTGGCACGGTTCTACCGCTTTTATAAGAATAGGAATAACTAAAATGTTAGATCGGATTTACACAGCACAACTACAAAAAACGATAGATGCACTCTACATGGAGAATTATGGAGATTTTAAAGATCATATTTCCTATAAAAAGCCTTATCTGGCAATTACTCTCAATGATGAGTTGGAGCTCTATTTCAACTGTTTAAAAGTAGATGGTGTAAATCCTTTCTATGTTACCCAACCCGAAGTTTTGCTTCATAACCTGTTGAGCAATACAACTTCTAAAATTTCTATTTCTGAAGTTTTTAACTATTTAACTCAAGCAACTTGGTGGCCGTCACCACACCATCAAAAAGCAATTAATTATTGGCTAGACAACTTAGTAACGGCTGAAAAAATTCCTCAAATTTTACAGTCAGCACTTTCATTTTCTTCACCTTTAATCAAAAGTGAGCTGCTATCGCTGGTCGCTGATCGTCCATTTCATCCGTTCGCTCACTCAAAAGGTGAACTTGCCCCACTCACAACTCAAAAAGAAATTGAGGTGTATTGGTGGGCTTTTAAGAAAGATGACGTGATCAACAATATGAAGTCGATTCCTCACAAAGAGCTTCTGTTATCAGAAGTTGAGGAAAGTCTTATTACTAACAAAATGGGTCAGCTTTCAGAGGACTACTTAGCCCTGCCTTTGCTAGAGACTCAACATCGCTATTTAAAGTTTGATGAAAATAAGTATGAAGGTATTGACCTAAACCATGTCACCACCATTGGTTTACCGACATCTTCTTTAAGAACCCTTATTCACAATGCAAATCCTACTCTGCATTTAAAACTCTCGACCAATGCCAAAACATTAGGTGCGATCCGCTCTATGCCGGGCCGTTATTTAATGAATGGGCATACGGCTTATGATTTTTTAAATGACGTCATTAATGAAACTGCTTTAATAAAAAATCGCCTCTTTTTGAGTAATGAAACACATTGGTGGGTGCTGGGTAAACAAGAGCCGATTGTAAAAAATTTAGGGGTGATTGGCTGCCAAGTCCGACATTTACCGAATATTTGCCAAGTCAAAAACGTCATCCCAATCACTATGTCAGCTTTAAGCTGTACCTATGTCGACCCATGGGAAACTTTAGGCGTTGAAGGTGACAAATGGTCATTACTAAAAGACTTAAGTGTTCATTTTATTCAAACATTCTTAACGCTTTGGGCAAAAGGAATCATGCCTGAATGCCACGGGCAAAACACTATGGTGTGTTATGAAAATAATAAGTTGAAATGCTTTATTTTGCGTGACCACGATACCTTAAGAATATGTACCACAGCCATTGAAGAAAGCGGTTTTACACCTCCGGTTTATAGCATTGATACCAGCACGCCGAACAATCTTATCTTTACTAAAAATGAAGACTTATTTAATTACTTCATTACCTTAGGGATTCAAATTAACCTCTACCCAATTGCTCTAGCTGCCTTGAAATATACGGATCGAACTGAAAGCGATTTTTGGGAGATGGTACAAGACATTATTCAAGATTTTGTAGAAACCCAACCCATTTCAGAACAAACAAAATCGCAAATTCAAACTTATCTTTTCGACAATAAGACTTGGCCATTCAAACAGCTCCTTGCGCCTTTACTTGCGCAAGAAAGCGACTCAACAGGCATGCCAAGTAAAATCGGAAGTACGCCGAACCCTTATCACAGCTTATCTGTTTCTAGCTATGAGACCATGGATATCTAAATCATGCGCTCATCTCGCCTAGATCATTTCATTATTTTGCTCTGTCAATTTTTTTCCACTTTTGGGCTCATGGTACTTATTCCGATCATGCCGCTCTATATGGAAAAACTGACGGCACATATGAGTGCTCCTACTATCTGGGCAGGTTTAGCACTCGCGGCTCCGGCTATTGGCAGCTTATTTACAGCACCGATTGTGGGACACCTATCCGACACATTCGGCCATAAAAAAGCCTTGCTACTTTCTCTGGCAGGTTTCTGTATTTCAATACTGCTCATGGCGAGTGCTCAGCATTTATACCTGTTTATTTTCGCGCGAATTTTACTCGGCTTTTGCGGTCTTTCCGTAATTTTAAATGCCTATGTTTCATATCTTTCCAACGAGCAACAACGTGGTGCCGCTTTTGGGCAACTACAAAGTAGTGTTGCGCTAGCTTGCCTATGTGGTCCCGTGCTCGGCGGGATATTTATGGATCAATGGCGGGTTGAAGTATTACTCAACGCGACAGCATTTGTTGTGATGACCTTAATTTTGATTGCGTCATTTGTATTAACCAATCCCGTTAAAGCAGAGGTCACAAAAACCAAAGAGAAATCTAAGCTTCCAGCTTTCTTTGATAGAACGATTTTTTCATGGTTAAGCGCTGGCATTTTAGTTCAAGCGGGCGGCTTTGGTTTGGTGTCTTGCTTCGTTTTGTACATTAGCGAAATAAGTCAAAGCAGTCACTCTTCGTTATCTGCCGCGAGTTTAACGGGAACCATTCATGCGCTTTCATGGGGAGCAGCCTTTATTGCTGCGACCTATTGGGGAAAAAGAAATGATGATAAAGGAGACTCTTTTAATAACTTTGTTTACGCATCTTTAATTTGCGGCATCACGATTTTTGCATTGATCTGGGTTTCGAATATCTGGCTCGTTCTTGTATTACGACTCATACAAGGCTTTTGCTTTGCAGCCCTTATTCCTTCGATCTTACACACAATTTCTCTAAAAGCTGGCGCTCAAAGCCAAGGAAAAGTGATTGGTATTTCTAACAGTGCCTTTGTCTTAGGGCAACTTATTGGCCCAATCACCATCACGCTCACTTACTCATTTTTCAATATTACCGCGGCATTAATCTGCACCTCACTATTTTTTATCGGTGCGGGATTAGTGGTGATTTTGAACAGATTCTTAATGGATACAATTTTAAAAGAGGCACAAGAATGAACTCAATTATTACAACAGATGCATGGTCTTATAAACTTTTCGAACAGTACCTGAATACTTTCTTTCGTGAACTCAAAGTGAATCTTGAAGAATGCATTATTCCAACTCAAGGCTCTCCTTTATTCACCCTATATGCAGAGCAACCAGACACGCTATGTTTTGCTTATACATTTCATGCATCTAACACGGTTGCTTATGGCGCAGTTCAGCACTTATCCACCACTGGTTATCATAGATATCAACGTGGTTTTGTTCTGCAAAACTTAAACGACAATACATTTGACTCGCTCACCGACCCTAAGCAGTTAGTGAGGCTGATTACAGATGAACTGAATAGCTTATTTAAAGATAAAAACCAAAATAAGAATTTGTACTCCGATATTACCAATAGTATCGAGAACACAAAATTCTTTTTAGAAAATAAGCCTTACCAAACAGTAACTAAAGCGTTAAGTGGTTTTCAGGCTACTGAGCAAGGCATGTTATATGGGCACCCTTTTCATGTGACCTCTAAAGCCAACTTAGGTTTTTCTAAAGAGGACATGAAAAAGTATAGCCCTGAGTTAGGTGCAAGTTTCCAACTCCACTACTTTGCAATTCATTCTTCTTTAATCCAAAAACTGGTCAGTGAAGAACAGCCATCTCACTGTATTGAAGAGGAAGTTTTAGAAGCTGCAAAAGACCATTTACAAGAAAACTTCGCAAACTATGAACTCATGCCCACCCACCCATGGCAAGCCAACTTCTTACTTCAACATCCATCTTTAAAGAAATATTTAGACAGCCAAGACGTGATCTATCTAGGCGCATTAGGTCAAACCGTATGGCCGACCTCATCTGTTCGTACAGTATGGTTACCTCAATCGAACCTATTCTTAAAACTCTCTATTGATGTTCGAATTACCAGTTTCATTCGTAATAACCCAATGGATGAAATGGAACGTGCCATTGATGCGAGCAAAATTATTATTAATCACAAGATTAATGAGCAATATCCCGACCTTTTGATTCTGCCAGAGTTAGAGGCAAAAACAGTCAAAATCCCAGAGCTTGAAAGTTCATTTGGCATTATTTATAGAGCAGGACTCACGCCAGATGTATTAGAAAATACCCGAATGCTAGGCGGCTTGGTTGAAGAAAACGAAAACCATGAAATCCCACTTTTAAGCTTTATCCAACAAGCAGCACCAAATCAAAACTTACAATCGAACGATGCCAAAGACTTCATTACTTTTTGGTGGAAACAGTACATTAAAGTTTCGCTCATTCCATTAATTGAGTTGTTTGCAAACAAAGGTATTAGCGTAGAAGCGCATATGCAAAACAGCTTAATGGAATTTAAAAACGGTTATCCGCATCGCCTTATTCTTCGAGACATGGAAGGCATTAGCATTATTCCAGAAATGATAGAAGACGACTCATCTATTTCTGAAGATAGTACTGTTTGGTTCTCTCAAAAAGATGCTTGGACCTTTTTAAAATATTACCTCGTGATCAATCACATTGCTCATCTCATCAGCGCAATTTCGCGAGTTACGGCCATTGAAGAATTTCAACTTTGGCAAGCCACCCGTCTTACCCTCACACAAGAAAACTTTACTGCCAAAGGCAAGCAGTACCGCGACTTATTAATTCATTCACTCACATTACCAATTAAGGCAAATATGTTAAATACGCTTTACCACAGTGGTGGCAATCCTATCTGGATTGAAGTTGAAAACCCTATTTATAAATATCGCGGCGCAGAAGCGCTTTGCCCTCTTCAACCAACCCAACAAACCAATTATAAAACCCTCGCGGAAAATCGCGTGATGGGCCAATTATTAGAAGCACTCATTTTTGAAAATACTTTTAAATACGAGTTTTCTAAAGGTCAAATCAAGTTCTATATTTCCGATACCGTTTTCTATACCTGCGCGGCCAAACGACATTTTAGTTTTAAACGAATTAAGCTAGATCCTTCGAGCTTAGTCCGTTCTGATATTACTTTAAGCACTGAAACTCGCCCTACCTTAAAAACGCTACTTGTTGACCTAAAAAATATTATTGAAGCTGACCCAGTTAGATGGCAAAACTTTAACGATGAACTCAATTTAACTTACGTTAAACATGCGCAAACTTTAAGCCAAGCGCCTGCTCAGCCTTTAAGAACTTTGCCTTACCTAGAACAAGAAGCTCGAATTACCAACGCGCATTTATATCACCCAAGCTTTAAGTCACGTATCGGCTTCGATTTAAAAGAAAACCAGAAATATGCACCCGAGCTTTCTGAAGGTTTTACGGTTCAATGGGCGGCGACTCATAATAGTTTGTGCAAGCTGGTTTTAAGCGAAACCATTAACCTAGATCAGCTTTATAAACAGCATTTTTCAGAAAAAGATCTAAAAACTATTAATGAGCAATTGAAAGAGCAAAATGTAGATTTTAAAGATTATATCCTCACCCCAATTCATCCGTGGCAGTGGGATAAAATTATTGAATTGTATTATCAAGATGCGATTAGCAACCAACTGATCATTCTGTTAGATATTGAAGGTCCAACTTATTTACCACAGCAGTCGATTCGAACTTTATCAAATATTAGTGATATCTCGGCGCTTTCTCTTAAGTTGGCAATGAATTTGGTCAATACCTCGACCTCTCGCGTATTGGCATCACATACCGTTCAAAATGCGGCAAAAATGAGTGACTGGCTGTATAACATTGTTGAGCAAGACCATATTTTAGAAAAACAGCGCAAGCCTGTTATTTTAAGAGAGATTGGCGGTCTTTCAGTGAATCAGCCGATTGCCCTTCCTGTTCAATACGGCGCACTCGCCTGCATTTGGCGAGAAAGTATTTACAGCTACTTAAAAGAAGGTGAATCGGCAACGCCAGTAACAGGATTGATGCAACTCGATATTGACCAAAAACCTCTCATTGATGATTGGATTCAAGAGTACGGTATCGAGTTCTGGTTAGAAAAATTACTCACCAATGCTTATTTACCAATCATGCATATTTTATGGTGCCACGGCCTCGCTTTAGAGTCACATGCACAAAATATGGTTCTGATTCATAAAAATGGTTTACCAGTCAAAGCTGCATTGAAAGATTTCCACGATGGAATTCGTTTTAGTCGTCATCTTTTACGCGAGCCGAATCTTTTACCTAACTTGCAAGATGCACCTAAAGAACATGCCAAGATTAACCCGAACTCGTTCTTGGAAACCCACTCTCCAAATGAGCTCAGAGACTTTACTCAAGATGCGCTTTGGTTTGTAAATCTGGCCGAGTTAGCAATTTTCTTAAATGAACATTATGACTTCGATGAAATCAAATTTTGGACTATGTTAAGAACTATCATCAATCAACATAAAGAAGCTCACCCAGAGTTTGCCGAGCGATATGAATTTTTTAACTTTACAGATGACACCATCGATATTGAACAGCTCGCAAGCCGCCGTTTCCTTCCGGAAATTCGCTTAAGAGTACAAACCACGCCGAACCCGCTTAGCCTCATAAAGGAAATTGAATATGAATAAGCATTCGATTTCTTTTAAGAAACGAATAGCAAATGGAGAGATGCTTTACGGAATATTTTGTTCCGTAGCTTCTCCGATTAATGTCGAGCAACTGGCACTTGCGGGCTACGACTTTATTATTATCGACTTGGAACATACTTTATTTAGTACGTCTCAAGTCGAGACCATGATTTTAGCTGCTAGAGCCATGCCTCTTGATGTATTTGTGAGGGTGCCGTTAAACGCCATCCACCTCGTACTACCTCTGCTCGATGCAGGGGTAACAGGCATTGTTTTCCCACGTATTGAAAATGCTAAACAGGCGCAAGAGGCTGTGAACAATTGCCACTATATGCCGCTTGGGCAAAGAGGACTCAACTCAACAAGATTAAATCGATATGGCATGGATGATTTAGCGAGTTTTGTTCAACAAGCAACAAATAATACTGTTGTGATTGCCATGATTGAAAGCTTGGAAGGTCTGGAACAACTTGATGAAATATTAAAAGTTGAAGGTATCGATATTATTCTGGAAGGTGCTGCCGACCTTTCTCAATCGATGGGAATGCCGTGGCAAACTAGCCATCCAAAAGTGAAAGAAAAAGTTCAAGAGATGTATTTAAAGACTAAAAATAGTCAAAAGCATTTCTGCGCCATTCCTCGACAACCTGAAGATATCGCGGCGTGGAAACAACGATCTGTTCAGCTTTTTGTACTCGGGGATGACCGCAGCATTATACGCCGTGCCCATCAAAACCATCTAAATTCCTTTAAGGACAACTCATAACTGTTCAAATCTTTTAAGGGGAATAAATGCCTATTCCCCTAATTCATTGAATAAATTTCAAATATATTATTTTTAAGCAATTAATAATATTGTTAATTACAATGATTCTCATTTATAATTCGCTCAATTTAAAATCACTCTCAGGGCGAGACAATGGCAAATAAGAAAAGTAATAAACTTTTTACAAGAAAGTCTGAAGTTAAAAATATCATTCCACTTCTTTCACTTGGAGGAGCCATTATTCTTTCAAATTCAGCATTTGCCGCTTCACCTGCTGAAACCACAGAAACAGAAAAAAAGCCTGAAGCCCTTCCTACTATTACCATTACCGCTTCACGTGCAGATGAACTCTCTACCTCTGCCAAACAAGTCACCAAGTTAGATGAAAAACAAATTGAGCTTTTAAAAAATGGATCGTCTGGAAACATTGCGACTGTTTTAGCCAAAGCCGTACCCGGCCTATCCGACTCAAGCCGAACTATTACTGACTATGGTCAAACTTTACGTGGCCGTAATGCGCTTATTTTGGTCGATGGCGTTCCAATGAACCTTACACGTGATACAGCGAGAGGACTTTCAGCCATTGACCCTGAAAGTATTGCCAACATTGAAGTGATTCGTGGTAGTAACGCAATTTATGGTGGCGGTGCTGCGGGCGGTATTATTTCAATTACCACGAAAGCTGCGGGCGGTGAGCCTACGGCTAAAACGGTTGTTGGACTTCAAACACCCCTCACAAATTTGCGTTCTAATGCTTTAAGCGGTGATATTCACCAGTATTTTACGGGCAGTTTTAACGCCTTTGATTATGCGCTCGACTTTGGTTACCAACGTATTGGTAGTCCGTACGATGCAAGTGGCGACCGTGTTGCACCCGAACCAAGCCAAGGCGACCTTTACGACTCAAATGGTTATAGCATTGGCGGTAAGCTGGGTTATCACATTGATGACAACCAATACCTACAGTTTGCTGCAAACTACTATAATGCTGAGCAAGACTCAAATTATGCATCTGACCCAAGTGTGAAAAAAGCTCCTGCTGGAACTGTGCCAGCTAAAGCAATTAAAGGTTTAAAGCTCAAAGACCAAAATAAAAACGAAAACCAGATCTACAATTTAACCTATAACCATAAAGACTTTTTTGGTAATAAGGTTGATGCTCAAATTTATTACCGCGACTTCTTTACCCGTTTTTCACCGTTTGATGCCCGTGCAAATGCCAACCGTGGTAAACAAGTCGACCAGATTTATCAAGAAAATAATGTACTCGGTAGCCGCTTAACGGTGACCACTCCCCTTGAGTTTTTAGGTGATACCTCATTGGTTTGGGGTGGTGACTTTAGCCGTGAAAAAAGTGAGATGCCTTTAGATATTTTTGATCAAAAAATTTATGATCAATCGGGCGGCTTAGAGTTTGTAAAAATTGGCAAACTGATTTATTTACCTGAACTCACCACGCAAAGTGTGGGTGGTTTTGTACAGCTAAAACACCGCTTTAATGACCAATGGTCAGCAGAAGCTGGTACACGCTATGAAGACAGCTATGCGCAAATTGACAGCTTTGTTCCCTTATCACAATTAGGCAAAACCAACCCTTACACAGTTCCAGGTGGAAAAGTGAAAGCTGATGCATGGTTATACAATGCCAATGTAACTTTCTCACCAAACGACCAGCACTCAATTTATGCATCGTTTAACCAAGGTTTTCAGTTGCCTGATGTTGGCTTGATTATTCGTAATGCTGGTGAAGGTTTTAACCTTGGATCATCATTCTTAGAGCCTGTAAAAGTTGATAACTACGAACTTGGCTGGAAAGGTAACTTTAATAACTTCTCTTCAAGCTTAGCTGTATTCCACTCTACTTCTGACTTGGGTGCTGTTCAATCATTCAATAATGGTTTAGTGCTGGCTCGAACTAAAGAGAAAGTCACAGGTGTTGAAGCAACACTTGATTATCTTGATGATGCAAATGTTTGGGGAACTGGTGGTAGCGTAACGTGGATGAAAGGCCGTGAGAAACCTCAAAATGGTGCTGAACAGGACATGACGGGCTTCCGTATTCCACCATTAAAACTAACAGGTTATATTTCTTATAGCCCAACTGAAACTTGGACAAACCGTCTACAAGCTACTTACTTCGGTTCAGAAGATTACCGTTTGAATGGTGTAAATAGTTTTGGTCGTTACGATGTAAAATCTTATACCACGGCAGATTTAATCAGTAGCTTTGCGCTTAACAAGAAGGACACCATGACCATTGGTTTAGAAAACATGTTTAACCGCAAGTACTACCCACTTTATAGCCAATTATTAAGAACGAACGATAATACCAGCCACTTACTTGCAAATGGTATAACGCTTAAAGTGACTTATAGCCATAAGTGGTAAGAACTTTGGTTAGCCTCTAATACAGTAAAAGCCCCAACCTCGGGGCTTTTATTTTTAGAATATTTCTATGAAAACATCTCTATAAAATATTCGAATTGTTTGTCCCGCTCATCTACATCGTTATGACTGAGCCTTTGAATAATAGTTCCTTCAATTATATGCAGAAGTAGTTTGGCATCATGAAATGAGGCATCAGCTTTTAGCACGCTAAGCTGACTATAAATTTCATTGGTTATCCAAGTTCTATATTTAAGTGCGACCTGATAAGCATTTGAATAGGTATTTTTGGTTTCAAAAATGGCTTTAAATAATAAGTAATACAGCCCTTCCAAGTCTGTATGTACGTCATAAAGTGCTTTAAGTTTATCCACCAAGCTTGTGCTGTGATCATACTCAAGCATAGCAATGACTTGGTCTTGCAGCCGTTCTTTTTGCACAAGTAGGCAAATTTCGATAAACCGTGCTTTGGATTGGAAGTAATGATAAAAAGTCATTTTTGTAATTTCAGAATCTTTGATAATTCTGTCGACACCTACTAAATGGAATCCGTGATGGTGAAATAAATCAATTCCCTTATTCACAACTTTTAAAGCACGTGTAGAAAGTACTAAAGGTGGCATATGTGTACCGTTTAAAATAATTTTTTGTTGTATCTAAAAGAGATAGAAATGCCATCACTCTTAAATTGAGCACTAAAAACAGGTATAGAAAATCGACACAATAAAGGTGTGCTCGCCTATCTCGGGTTTATTGTTGCTATGATTTTTGAGTCGTAACGATTCTTAAGGTGCAGAAAACCTAGAGTCGATTAAACCGTTTTATAGGATGTTGAAATGGTATGAATAAAGAGATTTTGGCAAAGGCCAATAAATGAGAAGAAATAGTACGCATAGCGGACTCCTTGTGTGTAAAGAAGTTCTACCAGATCACTGTCAAATGATTATGGTGGTAGAACGAGAGAAGGTTGACAGACTGACACACAAGAATCAGCACGCACAAGGCGTCCCTCCCTCGCCCTACCGCTACGAAGGGGGACGAACGAGTTCGCCACCAAAAAGAGAACTTTTTGATGTCTTGTGTGTTAAATCGATCTGTCAAAATCGACTGGCAATGTAGGCCAGCAGGCAAAGGATAATCGGAGAGATTTGGGGTGTCAATGTGATATTGGCTAGAAAATGGATAAATAATTTTTTTGTTTTTCATTAGATTAGATTCATTAATCTATTGAATAGAATATATTATATTTGCTTAACGCACATTAACTTATAAATATGAATACTATCTCAGCTACTCTTTTATATGAACACCCAATTGAGGGATGCATTAAAGATGCAAATGGCAATTTAAAACCATTCCCTATTCTTGCAATTGATAATATTCCATTAAATATATGGATGCATCAAAATGCGCGTATTATTGACGAAATGAATGATTTAGTTCCAGCCCAAGGGTGGTTGTATGATCATGATAGTGAGTTAGCATTAAGTAACGCATGGAAACTTCTTAAACCAGAAGCTTATGAAAATGTAGCTATTTCAACAGTGGTTCCAATCTTAATTTGCCCTGATGATTTAGATCTAACATGTAGCGTAATTATGGTTGAACAAATTGTTTCCGCAGATCAAGTCATATGGGCTCGTTTTGGTTACGCATTTAACCATATTCACGATGTTGTGACATCCGTAGTCTGGAAAACCTCGACTTCTGTTCCTCAATTAAGTTTTCCATTGAGCGAATTTGAAAAAGCATATAATGATTTAAAAGAATTAGACAAAAAATGGAGTGAAGGTTTTATCTAGTTTTTTTTAAATATGAAGAAAGAGTTGGAGATAGATGAAAGAGTTAGGTAAAAAAGAATTTTTCTTTTCAATAGAAAAATATGAACCGAAGAATGATCTCTTTTTATTAGTTGTTAATATTAATGGTACTTCTTTTAGCAATTATGAAACCCCTATAAATCTTCCAGTTTTAATTAATGACTTAAACTTACTGCTATATACTAACCAAAGAGAAATAGACTATCTCCAAGTAGATACTGTTAATGAAAACATTGAGTTAATTAAAAAGTTAATAAATTTAGAGTATCTAGAATTAGAAAATAATATCTATGATTTTCAAAATAGTACCGTAAGGAACGGCCATGAAGTATTCTTCTTTTTTAAAGTACCAAATCATCCATTCTATGGATCTCCTTCACTCATAAAAGCTGGTGAAGGTTATGTGGAAACTATTCCTATACAAACTGTTAAGTTTGCATTAAATGAGTTAGTTAAATATCAAAATTCAATTTTATAAATCATGATGACAGAACAGAGGAGGGTTGACAGATCAATCATCTAGAACTGGCACGCACGAAGCGTCCCACCTCCATTCTACCGCAGAGAATAATAAGAGAGATTTTAAGTGTCAATGTGATATTGGCTAGAAATAAATCATTAAAATTTTTAGTAAAACGATTTATTAATTCATACATAATCTTTTATTTTTTGAGATTTAAAATTATCACCAATATTTAAAGATACACCGATAAAATGAATAATAAAATCCATTTTATCGGCTTGCCTACAAAGGCTTTTTAAGATTCCATTTTATTTTCTAATATAGTTTGGAAACTCTTTTAAAACTGTGATACATAATTGGCCTTTCATATCTTCACGTTTGCGTGCTTCAAATTGGTCCATACCTAATCTCATAACTTCTTTACCATACTTTTCACCTAGTTCATGTTTGGTACATTTGTCAGATTCATGAACTAATTCTTGTGAAGTATAGTGATAATTACAATCAAGTTGAGCACGGCTTAAAAAACCATGTAGTTGTACTGTTCTCTCGCAAGTTGTTCGCTGTATATAAGTTTTAGGCTCTTGAGCAGCATAAACTGATGACCCTACCAATAAAGTGAAAGCTGTTACTAAAAAATTACGCATTATTTCCCCGATAAAATTATTAAAAGTATAAGTGGCAATGTTGCGGGTGTATTAAATAATAATTGTTTATAAGTGTCTATTAATAATAAGAAAGTTAGATAAATCCTCTTATCTTTTGAATATTTCATCACCTTATTGAAATTATGGGATTAGTTTTATATGCACTTATAATGATTAAATTAAAATTTTAATGTAGATTTTAATAACATACTTTATATTTTTTTAATGAATGAGATTATAAAAACCATATAAGAATAATTATAAAATAAAAATGAGAATTAACTTCATTAAATCGGTAGATTTAGTTTATGAGAGTATCTAAAAAATGTTTAAATAAATTTTTCAAATATAAAACTAAGCAGCAGATAGAGATAATTTCTTTTAGTGACTTTTTCTTCAACTATAAAAGTAGTTTTCAAATCAAAAATTCTAATATTTAATTTTTTATAAGATCCGCAAAGAGCACTGTTTAGTCACCCTTACTGAAACAGTGCTCTTTGCTTCATCACAACTCCTATCCAGTAGAGTTCGATGCATAGAAATAGTGTATGGCTGTGTCACTCAAAATGTTTACTGTATTTTCATTTTTTTTAAATGATCTCAGCATAAAAATCACGTATATTAAAAATTAACAGAAGAATCTTCTTTGGTTTATATTTTGAACAGCACAGAATACACACTAGATCGCATAGATCGGAAAATATTATCTGCCCTTCGTGGAAATGGACGCTTAACAGTTGCGCAGCTCGCCGAAGAAGTTGGGCTTTCATCTTCACCCTGCTGGACTCGACTCAAACGTTTAGAAAGTCTAAAAATTATTGAAGGCTATACAGTAAACGTAAACCCAAAAGCGATTGGCATTCACGAGTTGTTCTTTATTGAAATTACGCTAGAACGACACGATGACGAAATGCTAGAAAATTTTAGTGAGGCTTTGGCAGACATTCCCGAAGTAGTCGAGGCGCATTTAGTTACTGGTGATTATGATTACTTGGTAAAAGTGGCCGTAAAAGATGCCGAACATTACGAACGGTTTTTACGTAAAAAGCTGTATTCGATCAAAGGTATTCGGCATACGCGTTCAACCTTTGCCTTACGACCACTTAAATCTGCCAATACTGCCGATTTAATGTTAATTGAGTGATTTACTTATATAGACAGCTTTGGGCGTTTCATTGTTTTAATTTGATTTTATTTAATGTTACACATAAAGCTTTCTTGTCAGCTTCTTTAAGTTGAGGGTGCTGAACTGGCCACATATAGCTACAGCCATGAGGTGCCTTGTTATTATTTTTCTTAAGTTCATAGGCAATATTTTTTAGAAGTTCGGTGTTTAAAGAACTAATTTTTAAACGCACTTCACTTAAGTCTTGAGGCTTCCAGTTGGTTTCAGGACTCGACAACCAATCTGCTCTATATCGGTACTGAATTGCTTTAGCCACATCCATTTGCGCCACTATAAATGGCTTTACTGTTTCACTGTTCAGTCCAAAAGATTCGGCTTCAGAAAGTGATTGTTCGAGTACCTTTTTTTCTTGTGTTAAATCTTCAATCGGTAAATGCTGCTCTGCTTTATAGCCTGCGACATCTTTCATATAAGATAAACGTTCGTTAATTAAACGTGCTGTTTGCTCATATTGATAAGCTTGTGCCAGTGAAGAAAAGCACATCAAAGTTGCCACTGCAGTCGCCACTTTAACCGTTTGTTGAGCATACTTAATATTTAACATTTGAGTACCTGTAGAAATTATTGTTGTGCTGTCATTCCAAAGCAGTACTCTATTTTAAGAACACTCGAAAGTAAAATCTCACGATACGCTGAGCTCTTGACTCCACGCAGAATCAGATTGGTGATAGATGTGCTGGCACACTTGTTTAACCGATGAAATAAAGTGCGGATTTTGTCCATCCCATTTTTCCACCATGCAATACGCCACGTGTATGCCTTTGGGTTGAAACTCTCTTGCCAACGACTGTGATAACGCTCGTATACTCGCAAACATACTTTGGCTTAATACATCGTGGTAAGCCGAATGATGAGATGGCGCTCCAAGAAAAATAACTGTACCCCGCTGCTGCTTTAACATAGGTTTCAGTACGAACTGTGACACGCTCACTGCACTTAAACCTGTGGTCTGCCAACTGTGTTCAATTTCTTCTAAAGATAAAGCTCCGATATTTGGCGCTGATGAAAAATTTGGCTGAAACACGCATAACTCAATGGTATGACGATGCTCTGTTATATATTTCAGCAGACTTTTTAAATGCTTAGTTTTGACCAAGTTTAAGCGCACACTCGTCATGCCATCATTTACGTAACTTACTTGTATGTTCTGAACAGTAGAATCATGCACAACTTGATAAACATGTAATGGAGCTTGATAGTTTTTATCTAAAATTACAAAGTCATGATTAAGTAGTTCTATATCATGGCCGGCAACCACAACACAGCCCTGCTTTTTTTGAAACTTCTGAAATATTGTTTTTAGCATATAAGTCTCTCAAAATTTTTCTTGGTATGGGCGTAAATCTAACTCATGTGTCCAAAGTTCAGGGCTTTGCAGGTAGAGCATCCAATAGTTCTCTGCTATTGCATCAAGATTAAGCCCGCCTGTTCCACGTGTAAGACGCGCCAAACGGCCTAGCCCAAATAAAGCTTTATTAATTCTGTCACCATTTACCATTCCATCAATAATGACATGAGCAATATGAATGCCTTGTTTTTTATAAATTTGAGCTAGATTTAATGCATAAGCTCGCAAGGCAGATTTACCCATGGTAAAAGCAGCGAAAAACGGTTTTCCACGTAAAGAAGCACTCGCCCCAGTAAAAATAAGTGTGCCGTGATTTTGTTCTTTAAAAATTTTTAGGCAGCTTTGAGAAACCAAATAAGCTGATAAAAATGTGGATTGCCACATATCATTAAAAAACGACAGCGGGCTGCGTAAAAAATTGAAGGTATATTCCCTCCAACATTATGAATAACAGCGGTAATACGCTCGTTTTGACTAGTAATGGTGTCAAATAAGGCTTGTACTTGATGTATATCTTCGGCATCTAAACGAAATGCGACAGCTTCACCTGCATTTGCATGGATTTCAGCAGCCACTGCTTCAATTTTCTGGAAAGTTCGTCCTGCAACGTAAACTTTTAATCCTTCTTTTGCAAAACGATGACAAACGGCTGCTCCGATCCCCTGTGAAGCCCCAACACCAATAACAACTGCACAATCTCGTGTTTTATTCGGTGGTTCTAATGACATAGCCGTTTCACCCTGTTTGTTTTTTATACCATAAAGCAATAAACGGTCGATTCAAAATTTCTTTACTAAACTTTTTGCTTGTTCGAACCACCTCACCGAGTTGGGCAACTACGGCAATGTCTGCTATCGTCTGTTTATCTCCAACCAACCATTCACTTTGTGATAACACCTGCTCAATACGGTCTAAATGTTTTAAAAACTCTGCTTCTACATTTTCAGCTTTCATTCGGCCCAAACCCTGAAAGAAAAGTTGTGTTTTTAATTCGGCTAAAATAAAAGCTTTTACCATTGGCTTTTCATAAGCTGGGCGACCAATGCTACTAATACGGATTGCTTCTTCTAACGCTTCCGAGTCATTTACCCTTAAATACACCTCATAAAAATAAAGAGACTCATCTGCCCAGTCTTCCCACAGTTCGGCAAGTGCTTTTTGATTTGGATCTTCGGGATAAAGTCGCGGTGTATCTGGATAGGCTTCATCTAAATAACGAGCAATACGGGTACTGTCTTGTATACGTTGCCCTTTATCATCAATAACGGGCACTTTCCCCACTTTACTCAGCAAAGGAACTTTGGCACCAAGAATGCCGTTATAGTTTACTGTATCAAATGGGATACCCTTAAATTTCAAAGCCCTTGAAATTTTTTGACAAAACGGAGAAATTTCCCACTGATGCAAAATAATATCTGACATTTATTCACCTTTATTTTTTAATTGCCTGTTTTACTTACCAGTTCTTTTTTGGAACTAATCAATAAATATACAGAATACCTTTTTAAGTCAAACCAATTTTGATGACCTACAAGTTTTAAAAGCTAAGAATTATTTGATTTTTATTATTTATATTTTAGCAATTTCTAACCAATACAATTTTAATTACAAGAAGCTCTGTCACAAAAGAGCTTCTTATATAGCTTTAAAATAATTAATAAGTCACTGTAACCACAACATTATCGGAGTAAGCACCTGGCCTACTTGCAATCGTAGTACCTTGCGGAATTTTTCCATAAACTGTAGTGGTTTGAGCATTACCTGTTCCAGTACCAGACACTCCACCTGCGCCACCAATACTAGATACTCCACCCGTAGCATCCCACACCGAACTATAAGCAGCATCTTTATATAACTGATAGGGAATAAACTCATTATTACTATTGGCCATACGCCTGAATCCTCCGCTTATACGGTTATTGCCATCCCCCAAATAAATCGTATAAGGCGTTCCATAGTTACATGTCGTATTTACAGCACCTTGTGTTGTGTAATCACGACTAGCCGTGCCAATATCGTTAATATTGCCAAAATCTACATTCGAGGTTGAGTTTAATTGGCAAAGTGTCGGCACTACAAAATTTGCTGTTAAAATTACACTTCCAGAGTCCCAGCTGAGTAAATCACCTAAACATAACACTGATAGAAGATCCATATCCCAAAATAGTTGAACTGTAGCTGTATATGTTCCTTGAGGATAAGCAATTAGTGATCCGGTACGTGCGGGTACCTTCACATTTACCGAATAGCTAAGAACATTGTTTGAAGCGATAGTTACCACTGGACCATACCAAACATTGGAGGTTTGGTTGGTGGTAGAAGAACCTGCTCCACCTACAGTTGCAGTAACCGTATAGGGTAAGGTCACGTTATTATTCGCAGTGGTTGCTCCTGTAAATACGGTCTTCATACACATAAACGGAGAGATCTGAGGTATTATCCCTCCATTCGTACAAGTAATTGTTCCTGAAAAGTTTACCGTTGCATCACTATTAATATTTGCTGCCGTGTAGGTAAACGTATTATTGGTCGTTCCAGCTACCGTACAAGCAGCATGTGACGGACTAAAAAAGGCATAAGCGATATAAAATAAGCAAATACCTATAAAATATTTTAAAGACAATGAAAATTTTTTATAGCTCTCTCTTTGAGCCTTATTAATACTATTTACTGACATATATAAGGTCCCAATTTTTTAGTTGAGTACTGATTACTGTTATAAGTGAAGTTAATCTGGCATGAACCATGATCGAGAAGATCTACTTCAAGTTTGTTTTGTCTTAATAAGTTTGGAACGAATACTTCACCATCGTAGCCCACTACAGCATCTTGCTGTCGATTAATTCGAACGCTATAGCCTGGTAATAATGCCGTGTTGTTTTTATCAACTATTCTCACCAAGCCTGAAACAACCTGATGTGCACCAAAGTCAACTAGCGTCCCTTGGCGATAGCCCACGACTGTTTTTTGATCTGTAGATTTAACATTCCAATTTAAAGGAAGATATGATGGATCTAAATAAATATGGTTCTCTCTATATGGCATAAGACTAGGAATAAGAAATCTTCCAGACTTGTCAGTTGTTCCTAGATTTATCCCACCATTTATAATTTGGCTTTTCGGTCCGGCATTGGTTACAACAGCATAACCTTCCCCTATTTCATTGGCCGCAAATATACGTCCTGCCGCCGCAACCAACGATCCGGTCGCTGAAAGTGCAACCTGGTCATTATCCCCAATTCGGTTATAACGACCTGTCAGATACGCAGCCCTTGCTCGATAAGAACCATAGATCGATGCATTGTTAGTATGCGCATCCTGATCTCGCTCTACATATCCACCCCATCCAAATGAATTAATTTTTGGTTCTGATAAAACAAATACTTCTTGTCGGTAAGTCAGCCTGCCACTATCACTAGATACGCTTGTAATCGCATTAGTTCTGGTAGATGGCGTATAGCGCAGCGCAAAGTAAATGCCGTAGTCCTTATGGTTTTCATAATCTTTATAAGCTGAACTATAAAAACCCCAGTTCTTGTTTAAACTTCCGCTTAAGTTGGCAGACAGTAACTTATACGAGTTATCACTGTACTTGATCTGGTTATAACCGACATAAACACCATAGCCTGCATAAAAGTTATAGTTAATCCCTGCCCTAATAATCTCATCTGCCAGCGCGCTATAGCTGAGATAGTTCTGTGGCTCAGCACTAATCTGGTTTTCTTTTAAATATCGGATTTGAGATACACGGGCTAGATCAAAGTAGTTATCAAATACTTTGCGGTAACTGGTGTTAAATGAAATATTCTTGCTAATACGCCCTTCTAAACCGATCAGAGTTGAATAGCCGTTTTCATCCTTATACTGACTGGCGGCAATGTCGGCATTAATCACCCCCACACCAAACAAATTCTTGGCAAAACCTGTGCCGAGATTCGTCAAACCATCTGTTGAGGCTTCCACACCCCCACTTAAGGTCAGTGAGTTGCTATAACCATAACGAATTGCACCAGAGGCAAAGGTGGCATCATCATAATCGTTTGAGTACAGCCCATAGTTATAGCGTGGAACCCCAACATCTACTGAAAACTCATTTATGCCTTTTGCCAGAATCTTCGATGAAAAGTAGTAAGGTTTTTTAGTAATGATTTGCTGACCTGTGGCATCAGTCGTCACCAGTGTAACTTCATTTCCGGAAATAAACGGCAGTTGCTTAATGTCAAACGGGCCTGAAGGCACAAGTCCTGAATAAATCTTTTGCTGGTTAACGTATAAGTCCAGTGTTGAAGGCAGTGCCGCCGAACCGGAAAATTGCGGCAACGCCGAGGTAACAATATCACCACGCTGGGTATAGGCACTCGACCACTGGAAACCGGCAAGACGTACACTACTGCCCCAGTCAGAACTATTGGAAACAAAGTCACCTAGGGTATATATCCTGACTTTTTCAGGGTCTACATATTGCCATTTACTTTCCAGACGTACCCACTTCTCATGGCTATAGCTCGTTTCATTACTACCGTTATATAAAACGCCTGATGAAAAGTTACCGAGTGCGCTATTAAAAATACCTTCAGCTGAACCTGAGAAAATACTCTCATCATTGGTTATGGTGTGGTACAGGCTATAATTCAGGATTGCAGCATTTAAGGGTTTCATTTTTAGCAAACCAGAACTAGTAGTTTGCTGACCACTTAACTCAACTGAGTAACCAGTTAACATGCTGGCGGGAACTTGTAAGTTTAAAGATTGCTCATTTTCCAGATATTTAAACTGGATTCCTTTAAGTTGATTAATACATACCCATTGGCTATCTGGAATATGCTCATCCATTTTCACTCTTAGCGTTTTTAAGTCGCCAGAACGAATATATAATTTTCCGTCCTTAGATTGTTTTACGGAAAACAAATCTTCTGAAGGATTAGAGTTAATAGAAATATTTAAAAATAACTGAATAAAATTAAGATTTTGCTCCTGTCCATTTGTCTTTTCCTGCGTATATTTATTATTGCCATCTATAGATTCAGGAACACTTGGAATCAAAGTATTCGTATGATCTACTAATTGTTCAGCAAATGAATGCGCTGGAAAGTACGCAACACATAAGACACCTATAATATATTTCATATAAGCCTCTTAAAGTGTGGTTTTCTTACCATTTACTGTCAGAGAAATACTATATTTATGATTTGGCTGATATGTAAAATTACTAATTGAATAACTTTTTGCTTGCTTTGCAAGAATATAGCCATTCACTGTATTTACCTTAATCGGATAACTCTTATTCTCTGTGTTATCAACAAGCGTTAAATCATTTAACAGTGCATGTCGATTCCCAACATTATTAATATTTAGGGAAGGTTCTTTTTGATGAGTATCAATTTTCCAATTTAGTTGAGTAATCGCATCTTTATTGACAACAAATACAGGTAATGACGAACGAAGCAATACATTTACACCTTGAGAAGCTTTTCGGCTATCAACAGGTTTGGGTAATTCATCAATAATAATACGGTAAGTTTTTTCACCAGAAATCGGCTCTGGATTAATTCTAACTACCCGTAAATTATAAGACTCATTAGGCTTTAGCTTTAAAAAAGGTGGACTAATATTGATTTCATCTGTAGGCGTTAATTGATCTTGCCCATTATTTTGAGTCCATTCAAATATACGTACCTGTAAATCAGCACTTTCATTTGACTGATTATATAAACTAATCGAAGAAGCACTTTGATTACTTAAAATTTCCACTGTTACTGGTGAAAGACGGATTGTAGCTGCGTTAATAATGGTAGATAAAGATAAGAATAATCCCGTAATAATAAAAATATTTTTTTTCATGTTTTACTCAAATATATATCTTTTAATATATTAGCCCTTTCAAAAGGGCTAACAGTTTTTCTAATTTATACAAATTAATAAGTTACCGTTATTGTCACCGTATCAACATAGCTACCTGCACTTGGTAACGCTGAGCCAGCAGGAATACGACCATATACGTTTACTGTTTGTACCGCACCACTCCCTGTACCACTATAAGCGGTTGTAGCAATTCCAATTGCAGTGGCACGTCCTGTATCTGAATATAAGTTATAAGGGATATATTCGTTACTTGTTGCACCACCAATCATACGGCGTTGGGTCGTTTGAGCATTTTTGCCGCCATCGAAAGCTAGAGTCCATGGCACAGTATTGTTACAAAGGACTTTAATTGAGGTACCTCCGGTCGTCGTGGTATCAGCATCTTCGTTAGTTGCGAGAGAGCTTAAAGTACCAAAGTCCAAAACAGCATTTGTGGTTGTACCTGTTGCAGATGTATTCAGAACACAACTATTTGTTACTGTCGCCTTAACAGTTAATGTCCCCGTTGCTGTAGCGGCGTTTGCTGCATTAAAAGAAAATAATCCTACAGCAAATGCTGATAAATAAAAAAAAGTCTTTTTCATGTCTAAAACCTTTTAAACTAAATTGTCGAATTAATAGATATAAAAAAATTAACTCTTATCCTTACAATCATTTTTATTTGACTGCTCTTTTAAAGCTTATTTTTTATCCTATTTTAGTCATCATACATAAAAATAATTAAAATGTATGAGTATATTTTTATTTTTATTTCTATTTAACAAAATACCATTACCCCAACTAACAAAACATTAACAAAAGTTAACAATCAAAATTACAAGAATTTGATTTATTTAAAATTAATAAATTACTATTAAAATTTATTTCCTAAATTTTAAATAAATATGTCAAAAATTTAGGTCTTTTAGATAAAAAACCATAAGGATTAAAATTTAACTATACTATTTTTTGTCACATTAAAAGATATATCTAAAATAAATCATTAAAAACTCACCTTAACTAAAACAAATTATAGAGCGTATATAATTTTAATTTTTATGATGGGTAATATTGAACACTCTTTATTATGAAATTTATATAAAAATAAAGGCCTCTTAAGAGACCTTTATTAAGTATATTTAAATAATTAAATACTCAACATACTATTTAAAGTTTCAGAAACATTTTTAGATTTCACTTTAGGCTGCAAGGCTTGTAAAGCCTGTTGCACTTGAGTACGTTGAGGTTCTGCAAGCGTATACCAACGAGATAACACCTGTAATAAGCGTGAACCTAAAATCGGGTTTTTCTCGTCCAGATATTCTGCAAGATGAATAAAGTGAGCTACACCAAAGCCCCAAGTATTTTCAGGGTTATTTGACAAACCACCACTCACGGCGCGAATACGGTTTGGCGTAGTTAAGTCATAATCAGGATGTTGAGTTAAGTACTCAATTGTCTCAACTGTGGCATTTGGGTTTGCTGCCTGAATCATAAACCATTGGTCTAAAGACAATGCTTCATCTTTAAAGCGGTTATAGAAATCAGCAAGGGCTTCTTGTGCTTGAGGCGCATTTTGCCAAACTAATACACGTAGCGCACCTAAACGTTCAGACATATTGCCTGTGCTTTGATATTGCTCGTAAGCCAATTCAAATGCACTTTGGTCGCCCTGACGTGCCATCATCATAAGCATAATGTTCTTTAATGCACGTACACCCATCGCTAAAGAAAATTCTTTTTGCAAGTCTGGGTCCAGGGTAAGGTAAGTCTCTTTCCAGAATGAACCCAAATCTTGTGCTAAACGATTCAACAGGGCTTCACGTTTTACATGAATATCGGCTGGTGCATAGTTTTGATCAATACGACTACCCAAATAACCTTCAGTTGGTACATCAAATAAACGAGATGCTAAAAGTGGATCACGACCAACTAAATCAGGCAATGTACTTTGAATAGCTTGAATATAGGTATCCGCTGAGTGATCTTCTAACAAAATACGTTCAAGCAAGGTTTGTGTTGCTTGCCATTGGTTAAAACCATTTGTTTCATGCTGAATCAAGAATGCTAATTCTTCATCACTGTAATCGAATATCAGATTTACAGGTGCAGAGAAGTTACGTAATAGCGATGCAACTGGTTGCTCAGTCACACCTGTAAACTCGATAGTAGCTTCATCTTGGTCAAACAAATACACGCCATCTTTAACACCATTTACAAATAGACTGTCGCTATGAAGTGTATATTGCTCACCTGTTTTAGCATTAAATAGCGCCAACGCTACAGGAATCGGAACAGCTTTTAAGTTTGGATATTTAGGATGTGCTTTTAGGCTTTGTTTAAAACTTAAACGGTAAGTTTGTGCTGCTGCATCATACTCACCTTTCGCTTCAAGCTTTGGTGTACCTGGTTGGTTATACCAAGTTAAGAATGCAGATAAATCGACACCTGAACCTGCTGACAATGCTGCAACCCAGTCTTCTACAGTTACGGCTTGTCCATCATGACGGCGGAAATATTCATCCGTTCCCTGACGGAATTTTTCTTTACCCAGTAATGTCGACATCATGCGGTTAATTTCCGCACCTTTTTCATAAACAGTCGCTGTATAGAAGTTATTAATTTCTACAAAGTGGTCTGGGCGTGGAGGGTGCGACAATGGACCTGCATCTTCTGGGAATTGATGCGATTTAAGTACAGCGACATCGTCAATACGTTGAACCGCAGCAGATTGCAGATCTTCCGAGAAAGACTGATCACGGAATACGGTTAAACCTTCTTTTAAGCACAACTGGAACCAGTCACGGCAAGTAATACGGTTCCCTGTCCAGTTATGGAAATATTCATGGGCAATCACAGACTGTACACGCATAATCGCTGCGTCAGTTGTATATTCTTCATCGGCAAGTACACATGAGGTGTTAAAGATATTTAAACCTTTATTTTCCATTGCACCCATGTTGAACTGGCTCACCGCCACAATCATATAGTTGTCGAGATCATAAGCACGGCCGTAGTGTTCTTCATCCCAACGCATAGAATGCTTTAATGCTTCCATCGCGATATGGCATTTTGGAATATCTTTCTCAATCGCATAGATTTCTAAAGCGACATCACGCCCTTCTGAAGTGGTATATCGGTCTTTAAGAACAGCTAAATCACCAATCACACAAGCAAACAAATAGCTTGGCTTTTTAGTCGGGTCTTGCCAGATCGCAAAGTGGCGGTTTTCACCAACTTCACCTGTTTCAAGCAAGTTACCGTTAGCAAGTAAAACCGGATATTTTTTGTCTGCTTCTACACGTGTCGTAAAAACTGAAAGTACGTCTGGACGGTCTGGATAGAAGGTAATTTTACGGAAACCTTCAGGCTCATTTTGCGTTACAAATAAGTCACCAGCTTTATATAAACCTTCAAGCTGAGTATTGGTTTCAGGGTGAATAATAACTTGAGTTTGTAAAATGACTTCATCTGGTGCATCAGTGATCACCAGTTGTTCACTATCGAGTGAATATTGTGCAGGAGTAAGATCTTGGCCATTGAGCTGAATAGATTGCAACTCAAGATCACGGCCCAATAGCACCAAGTCTCCAGCAGTTTGACGCTTCATGACCAATGTTGAATCAACAATTGTTTTATCGTCATAGACTTGAATATCAAGATTAATTGATTCAACCAAGAACGCAGGTTTTTGATAATCTTTTAAATAAACTGTTTGATCTGCCTGAACTGGAGGCTGCGCCGCAATATTCATCTTTATTCCTTATATACTTTTCGGAAACCGTAGTACGAATTTTATGAATTTGATCATACACATTCATACATACTATGTTTGTTTACCTTTATAAAATTAATGGGACTTCATTTATACATTTCAAATTAGAATCGTCTTTTATTAGCACAGATTAGACCAAAATTACGATAATCGCTGCTTATATAATCAATCTATACAATAAAAATAAAACTCCTTTCGCTTTTAACATTTTTGAGGAGCTGCTTACATTTTGGGCATGGTTCTTGCCTTATCCAATATACCAGTATAAGTATTTCAATCAGAACAAGAGGAACTCACTATGGAATTAAAAGCTTATTTACATCGTTTAGAAAATATTAAAGCGATTCATGATCTAGATGCAGCAGGACTCGACCATCATGTGATTGCCGTGTTCTTGTCTGCCGAAGGTATTTCAATGACTGCTCAGGAGGTAACTACTATCGTTAATACTTATGACGCCTTAGGTAAAGTGAAATTACCAAGTAAAAAAGTGCAGGCACTGATCAATGCCAAAAAACTTGGACAAAATGATGAGACCTTGCCGTGCCCTGTTTAATCTTAACTTTTAACCGCTTATGAAAACCTAAAGTCAAAGCAAAGACTTTAGGTTTTCTATTTTTGCACCAAACAAAAAGACAATCTCAGCTATCGGCAATGCGGCTGTGTATAATAGGTCAGTCGTGATTGATTTAAACGCTCGGAGCAAAATGGCCTTACAAATTCTACAAAAACAGCTAGATGAAAGTAGCCATTGCCCTCTCTGCCAAGCGTCGATGTATTGGGTAGATGCCGAACAATTTGAGCAAGACGTTCAATTTCATGAATGTAGCCATTGCCAACATCGTGTATTTAAAGACACAAAAATGACGTGCCACTGTGACCAATGCACAAAACAAAGAAAGAAACTTTTACAGCAAACCCGCCTACAAGAACAACGCCAGTTTAAGTCAAAAGATCAGCCACAACGCAGTCTGGAACAACTGAGTTTTTTACATAAACTTTTTTTACTAAGCCTACTTGATGACTACGCACGAGACGATATTGCTCATGACGAATACATTCACTGGGACCAGATAAAATATCAGCCGATTACCCCCAACTGGATGTTCCAAAGCCATCTGATTAAACAGCTTCATAAAGATGGGATTTTAAATGCACAAGATCAAACCGATGAACCACAGTGCTTTTATTTAAATATTCGTCTAGATGGTTATAGCGACCCAAGTTTATTTAGTGTAGCTCAGCAACTACGCCACTGGTTCTATGAAAACCTAAGTCTTGGTATTCCATTTCGTAGTGCCGATGAAGTGAAAGACGTGCTGTTTCAGGTGCTCTACCAAGAAATTATTCAGTTCACTCAGTTCTACTGCCGAACTTGGGGTATCCAAATTGCAGGAAGCTCTAATTTTCAAACTTTTTGCTACCGTTTAATGGACTCATTGGCGATTGGGCAAATTTATTATCTTATTCAGACTGCACTTGAATACCTTTATAAACAAAAGGCGCTACAGCCACGAAATGAAAAGTTTATTAACACCAATTTATTAAAGAAAACTTTAGAGCAATATCGGGAACGGGCTTTGGCTGAAAAGTGGGAAACTTCAATGTTGCCACGCCCTTACAATATTCCTTACAGTAAAATGAGCCACATATTGTTTAACCGCTTTTTAGGTTATGACGAACAGATTTTTGTACAACCTGTATGGAAAGCATGGCGAAAAATCGAACCTCGGTTAAACTTTTATTCGGTTAAACGTTGTATGTACTGTGGTTCAAATGATCTAAGTGTTGACTATGATGCAGCAGATTATGTGTCGTTGATTTGCCAAAACTGTAAACATCAAGATCACTATTTTACCCGTTAAATTTCTTATCTCTGGCTTAATAAGGATTATCAGATGACTTCGACATCCAACCTCATTGAACAGGTGATTGAAGCTTGGCAAAACATGCAGGCAAAAACGCCTCTTGTGCAATGTATTACCAACAGCGTTGCTGCCAACTATACAGCCAATGTGTTACTCGCTTCCGGTGCTTCACCTGCCATGATTGATAATCCTTATGAAGCAGAAAGCTTTACCAAAATTTCATCGGCTTTAAGCATTAATTTGGGTACACCGACTTCAGAGCAAATGCAAGCCATGCAAATCTCTGCTAAGACCGCACAGCTTAATGAAGTACCGTGGGTACTTGATCCAGTGGGCTACGGACCAATTTTAGCTTGGCGCAGTCAAATGACAGACGAGCTTTTGCAGTTTAAGCCAAACGTTATACGTGGTAATGCCTCCGAAATTAGCACGCTTGCAGGCAATCAGGTTCAATCAAAAGGTGTAGACAGCACTTTAAGCAGTGACCAAGCTTATCAACAAGCTTTTTCACTGTTAACGCATGCGAGCTGTATCGCTATTTCAGGTGAATCAGATTACATTTTGTCTAAAGAAATAGATGCTGTGATTCAAGTAAACGGCGGAAGTCCATTACAGCCAAAAATTACTGCAACTGGCTGCGCTTTGGGTGCATTAATTGCAGCCTATAGCGCTGTGACGACACCCACTATTGCAGCTCTTTCAGCTCATATTCATTTTGCAATTGCAGGTAAACTTGCTGCAAATCAAGCACAAACGATGGGTAGTTTTAGTAGCATATTTATGGATTATATCCATATGCTAGATGACAATCTGATTGAGCAATATGCAGATATCAAACTTTTAAATAAACAGGCATAACCTAAGTTATGCCTGAATGACACTAGACTCACTTTAAAAGTAAGTAGATATCTGTCACAAGGTCACATTCATTCACATCATGCACAAAGTTATGATAGTGAAAGAAAACCGGATAATCCCCTGCCTCTTCTGGTTGCTCAGGTAACCAGTTTCTAAAGATGTAATAGACGCTATCTTTAATCTGGTCATGGCTACCCAAATGTCTTACGGTTGCATAACGCCCCGCAGGAATTTCACCTGTCTGTACACCGTAAGTATTTTCAGGTACAGCCTTTTCAATTGAACCGGCAATATCAAATCGAAACTCATCAGATGGAGTCTGTTCAGGGTCAGCAAAAGGAATACCATAAGTTCTAGACTTGGTCACTGGTGACAAACCTGTTTCTTTGCGCCAAGCAATAAAACGTGCAGCCGTTTCAAAGACTTTATCAGGGCTTCCTAAATGCGATAAATACGCAATCTTTTCAGCAGGTCGCTCAACAATATTTACATTCATTTTTAACTCACTTTTCGGAATCGTAAAAACAAACTTCTGATGCCAAGATTCCCAGTCCGGTTTATCTCTAAAAGCTCGAGGAGTTTGATCAAATGAACGCTTAAATGCACGAGTAAATGCCTCTGGACTATCAAACCCTGCTTGTAATGCAATCTCAATAATCTTGAGATCAGGTTCAAAAGCCAATTGAAAAGAGGCCCGCTTTAAACGAGAAAGTTGAATAAACTTCATCACATTTAAACCAATATGAATGGCAAAAATGCGATGAAAATGGAACTTAGATAAAGCTGCGATCTGGCTCAACCGATCAACATCTAGGTCTTCATCTAAATGTCTTTGAATATAATCGCAAACCAGTTGCAGCTTTTGTGTATATACAGCCATACATTCATGTCTGTTCATTCGATAGCACTACTTTTACATAGTGCTCATCGCTATTCTTGATCGAAATTGCGTTTTTTAGAATTATACAACTTGCTTAAAATAATCGTCTCTTGGCATGTCGATAAGCTCAACACACAATTGAATTTCTTTATTAAACTCTTGTGGTAGATATTTTTTATTGCTGAGCGCCGCCAATAATTGCTCCCCCATAAGCTGTTTTTGTTCGGCAGTTCTTCCAGACAAAATATACGCCTTTACATGAATATAAGCTTGATCGACCCCTAAGCCAATCAGAAAAACTTCATCTTTACGTGCACGGCTTTTGATGTCTTCTGGACTAAACAACTCTGTTTCAATCAGCGTGGTATTAATTTCTTCAAGTAATTGTTTTGCATTTAGTCCAGTTAAGTTATCTGAATAATCAACTACAACGTGCGGCATAGCCACCTCAATTTATATAATAAGTCATTAAGCCCATTGAACTTTATTCAATAAATAATAAAGCTAATCGAACTTGATCATATCCCATTCGAGGGCTAGTTGCTTCAACAATTGGTCTTAGTTTGATCGAACCATCATCAGAAAAATGATCTGGATTTTGACGCTTTTTCAACTTCTTATAAATTTTACGCACTTCTTCGACCACTTCTTCACCTGGGTGAGCAACCGAAATATCTAGTTTTTGCTCTTTATGAAGTCGAGCCAAGTGATTAATAATAGTTGCTGGTGTTAGACCACGTTCATGCGCGATATCTTCAATTTCGTAACCTTCTTCAAACAAGACACGTGTCTCGTCTAGCGTTGCCGTAGCATAATTTTGCTTACCACCTTTTGCGAGTTTCTTCTCATTACGAGAAATCTCGGTTTCATTTAAGGTGCCCCCACAGTGACGGATAAAGGCTTTGTGCTGGGCGGTTAAATCGACATCAGCAAAATTATCTTCGGCTTCAGCCGATAATTCCTGAAAACGGCGATCAGCTTTTACAGCAAGACTATCTAGCTCTAAGGCCTGCTCATTAAATCCTAATAATTTTAATCCTGTTAAAGATTTCAAACGTGAGAGCGCAACATAACCTTGCCCTTTTTCAAAGGTGTGCATCAGGTTAATTTCAGCAGCTTCCAAAGTCATACCTTGGCTTTTATGAATGGTAATCGCCCAAGCTAAACGAAGTGGAATTTGCTGAAAACTTGCAATGACTTTTCCGGCTTCATTTTCAATTGACCATGTTTCAGGTGCGACCAGCAAAGTTGTACCGTCAGTTAATTTTACTTTTGGCAGTAACCCGTTTTCGTCATCTTCTTCAAAACCGATCACTTCACCTAAACTTCCGTTGATATAACCCATATCAAAGTTGTTTTTTACAAACATGACTTTGGCATGCTTTTTCAAAGTTAGTTCTTCAGGAGCACGAACTGAAGATTTTAAAGTTTCTAATAGTTTTTCATTACCATCTAGAACTGCATTAAATTGATGTCCTTCATTATCAATTTCATTTAAGTGTTGATAATTGATATTGTCGACATCCATATTGTGCGTATAAAGACGAGTAAATGTCTCACCAATGTCATGTGTACGTGATTGATGTAAAGCTTGCAAATGTTCAGCTTGAATACTTTGCGCACGGATGGCATTTAAAATCTGATTTAAAATTTCATCGTCTTGACGGTGCTGTTCTGTTAAATAGCATACGCGGAATTTAGCTTCGACCCATGCATCTGACATAAAACAGAACTTATCGCGATTAGCTTCACCATTACGGCCTACAGGTGGCAACTGAAAAAAGTCTCCAGCCACAATCACTTGAATGCCGCCAAAAGCTTCATCACTTTCTTTAAAATATTTTAAAACCTGATTGACCAGATTAAGCTGCTTCGCATGGAGCATCGAGATTTCATCAATGACGAGAACTTGCGCATTTTCAAGGTGTTCCTTGAGATATTTACGCTCTTTCATACGTTTTAGATCGTCGTCAGTTAACTGATCTTTAATGCCGATGCCCGCCCACGTATGAATGGTCATACCGTTCATATGCGTTGCAGCAATACCTGTCGATGCTGTAATCGCTACAGGCACTTTACGTGCTTTTAGATATTGGATGTACTGATTGAGTGTATAGGTTTTCCCTGCACCAGCCGAACCGGTTAAAAAAACATTTTCACCTGCTTTGAGCAGTTTAAGTGCAGTTTCCTGTTTCATAATCTCATATGTACATTTTCAACAGCCCATAGCTTAACGATTTTCCCGAAAAATTTAAATGAATGAACCAAACTTTCTATAAAAACAATATAAATCAACTACTAACATCAAGTTTGTATTTGGTAGGTTTTTGGTAGGTAGGAAAATAATCTACACATCACAATACTAAGCCCATGGTGAGGCTCACCTGTAATAACAAACAATGGATTTATGGAAAAAGGAATCACTCCATGGCTTTTAAAAATATTGCAGATCAAACAAACGGTTTTTATATTCCTTGCGTATCACTCTTTGGTCCAGGATGTGCCAAAGAAATTGGTACAAAAGCACAAAATCTCGGCGCAAAAAAAGCATTAATTGTGACCGATGAAGGGCTATTTAAATTTGGCGTTGCAGATCTTATTGCAAGCTATTTAACCGAAGCAGGCGTAGCGAGCCATATTTTCCCGGGCGCGGAACCTAACCCAACCGATATTAATGTTCACAATGGCGTGAAAGCCTATAACGACAATGGGTGTGACTTTATTGTTTCGCTAGGCGGTGGTTCATCTCATGACTGTGCGAAAGGAATTGGTTTGGTCACTGCAGGTGGTGGTCATATTCGTGACTACGAAGGCATCGATAAAAGTAAAGTACCAATGACACCATTAATTGCAGTGAATACAACGGCAGGTACTGCATCTGAAATGACTCGCTTCTGTATTATTACCAATACAGACACTCATGTAAAAATGGCAATTGTTGACTGGCGTTGTACCCCACTTATTGCTATCGATGACCCGAAACTCATGATTGCAAAACCAGCAGGTTTAACAGCAGCAACTGGTATGGATGCGTTAACCCATGCGGTTGAAGCATATGTGTCTACGGCGGCAAACCCAATTACCGATGCGTGTGCTGAAAAAGCAATCACCATGATTAGTCAATGGTTACAACCCGCTGTCGCAAATGGTGAAAACATCGAAGCACGTGATGCAATGAGTTATGCGCAGTACTTGGCTGGTATGGCATTTAACAATGCATCTTTAGGTTATGTCCATGCAATGGCTCACCAGTTAGGCGGGTTCTATAACCTACCTCACGGTGTATGTAACGCAATCTTGCTACCACATGTTTGTGAATTTAACTTAATTGCTTGTCCAGATCGTTATGCAAAAATCGCAGAGTTAATGGGTGTAAATACGCAAGGTCTCACCGTAACAGAAGCTGCGTATGCTGCAATTGATGCCATCCGTAAACTGTCTTCTTCAATTGGTATCCCATCTGGCTTAACAGAGTTGGGCGTAAAAACCGAAGACCTCGCGGTGATGGCCGATAACGCTCAAAAAGATGCATGTATGCTGACCAACCCTCGTAAAGCAAACCATGCACAAGTTGTGGAGATTTTCAAAGCCGCTCTTTAATACTGATGTAACGCTATGTTCCTGTAGTAAGTCAAATCCCTCCGACCGTTGACTTACTTTTTGGGAATACTTAGCTCCAGCGGTATTCCCTTTTTTTAAAACCTATACTCCAACCTTCTCTAAACCTGATTGACAATTTGCCCATTTCATTGAAGGATACTCAACATGACTTAATGACAATAGCTCGATAAAAATGAATACATCTACAGCTAAACACAATTATGCCCCAGATATTTTAGGTGCCGGCTACGAACAGCTAACACTCAACTTTCCAGATGATTATGAAGGTAAAGTTATAGCCACCTTAGTTCGTAAAAAGGCCACTCAGCCAACTCAAAAAGCCGTACTTTATATTCATGGTTTTTTAGATTATTTCTTTCAAACTGAAATGGCCGAGCAATTCAATGCGCATGGCTATGACTTCTATGCACTCGATTTAAGAAAATATGGCCGCTCAAAGTTGCCTCATCAAATTTTCTATAATGTGCTTGATTTAAATGAATATGATGCCGAAATTACTCAAGCATTAGAGATCATTGGCCAAGAAAAACATACACAAGTATTACTTGCAGGTCATTCGACTGGCGGTTTGACAGCAACGCTTTATGCTACTCATCATCCAGATCATCCACTTATTAAAGCACTATGGGCGAATAGTCCGTTTTACGACTTCAATTTAAGTTTAGTTGAAAAGAAATTTGGTATTCCAATGCTCAGTCGAGTAGGAAAATATCTGCCTAAAGTTAAATTTCCAAGCAAACTTAACAAATGGTACACCACCAGTCTTCACAAACAACTTAAGGGTGAATGGGACTTCAACCTGGATTGGAAACCGACCTCTGCCCCTACAGTTCAACTTAGCTTTCTACATGCGATTCATACAGCACAAAAAGAAATTCACCACGGCGTTAAGCTAAACGTCCCCGCACTGATTATGCATTCGCACCAAACTAAAAATCCTCGTAAATGGGGACCAGATGCAACCCAAAGTGATGTTATTTTAGATGTTAAAGACATTGCGAAATTCGGTAAAAAAATAAAGGGCGATGTTTCGGTGGTCTCTATTCACAATGGCTTACACGATTTAGTCCTTTCGGCCCAGCCAGTGCGGAATCAAGTCTATCAACAACTATTCCAGTGGCTGGAACAAAAAATCACCTAACTTAGCTTAGGCGAGTCAATATATTTCACCAGCAGTTGATGCGCAGGATGTTCACTCGGTAATAATTCCATAAGACGTTCTACCGCATCGATTGCTTCGGGAAAATGAGCTAAATGTTTGAGTAATAAATCCGTTTCTTGGGTTTTAAAAATTGCATCGCTCAAGCGTGACTCAAGGCAGTCGCGCCATGCACACAGAAACGGACTCTCGGTTTTTGCCAGAAAAACACCGGTATAAAGCTGTAAAGCAGAAGCCGCATATCCTGCATCGAGTGCTTGTTCAGCTTGTAAGAAATCGGCTTCAACATGCACAAGTAGCCGATATGGGCGTGAACCAAGCAAACCTCCTAAAATATCTCGCAGTTGAGACATTTCAGCTTTAAGCGTACCCATGCTGACTTTGCGCTCACCATAGAGTGCCTGATAAAGATGTTCTAAAGTTAAGCCATGTGGACATAGTGCCAATATGGTTAAAATTTCAATTTGCCGCGGTGTTAATAATAAACTTTTACCATTAAATTTAACTTGTGGCGTCGAAAATGCCCGAATATGTAATTGTTGGCGTTGCTGCTCTAGCAAAGCAGATTGAATAATGGATGCGCAACGTTCGGCAGCCAATATTCCTAAACTATTATGATTCTTCCATGTAGTTGATAAATCAACCACACCTAGTGTTTGTTTTGAATATGGATCGATAATTGGTGCGGCATAACATACCCAATCATGAATCGACTCCATGTAATGTTCATTTGAAAAAACACAGCTTGATTGTTGAGTTTTTAAAGATAAAGCTAAGGCATTTGTACCGACAAATTCTTCACGCCACTGCCCGCCTTGTACAAAATGCACGCGTTCAGCAGCACTTTGCATTTGGGCACTGGGTGCAGTCCAAATAATGGTACTGCCTATATCACCGACAGCAATCACCATTGAAGATTGTTCTGCAATATGACGTAAGTCGTCACCACACTGACTTAAAGCCATATCTAAAGCATTTTGTGAAGCAGATTTTTTTTCGACTAATGGAGCCGCAAAGCGTTCTTTAGGAATCGCAGCAGAAGCTGATCGCTCCCATGAGCTTGCAATACTTTGGCCGAGTTTGGCAGCGTTTTGAGGAGAGAGACTATTTTGCGTGCGCAGTTGATCAATCAACGTCCGTTGCTGCAATAAATCCTTTTTTGTGAACATTTGTAAATTCCTTATATATCCACATTTCTATTCCAACCTTTCTCCAACCTTCTTCTTTATATCCTAATTATACAAAGTACGAAAGTACCTACTGACAGGGTTCTTGTTAGTCTTTAGTCCTAAAAAGCAAAGGAATATTTATATGCGCTATATCGATCCAAATCAACCAGGCTCAAAAGTTCAATTCAAATCACAATATGAAAATTTTATTGGCGGTGAATGGGTTGCACCTGTAAAGGGTGCGTATTTTGACAATGTATCTCCCGTTGACGGAAAAGCCTTTACACGTATTCCACGCTCTAGTGCCGAAGACATTGAACTCGCGCTAGATGCAGCGCACAAAGCCAAAGCAACATGGAATAAAGCATCTCCAACGGTACGCTCAAATATACTTTTAAAAATTGCCGATCGTTTAGAAGCAAATCTTGAAATGCTTGCAGTTGCAGAAACTTGGGATAACGGTAAAGCAGTGCGTGAAACTTTAGCCGCTGACCTTCCACTTGCAATCGATCATTTCCGTTATTTTGCTGGATGTATTCGTGCTCAAGAAGGCGGCATCTCTGAAATCGATGAAGATACTATCGCTTATCATTTCCATGAGCCGCTAGGTGTGGTCGGACAAATCATTCCATGGAACTTCCCGATTTTAATGGCTGCATGGAAGCTGGCTCCTGCTTTAGCGGCTGGTAACTGTGTGGTGATTAAGCCAGCTGAGCAAACGCCAGTGGGTATTTTACTGGTTGCCGAACTCATCCAAGATATCTTACCGCCGGGCGTACTCAATATTGTGAATGGTTTCGGTGCAGAAGTTGGTCGTCCGTTAGCAACCAATCCACGTATTGCCAAAATTGCTTTCACAGGGTCAACACAAACTGGTCAAATGGTGATGCAATATGCGACTGAAAATATTATTCCAGTTACGTTAGAGCTTGGTGGTAAGTCACCGAACCTTTTCTTTGAAGACATCATGGATAAACAAGATGACTTCTTAGAAAAAACACTTGAAGGTTTTGCCATGTTTGCCTTAAACCAAGGTGAAGTATGTACTTGCCCTTCTCGTGCTTTAGTACAAGAAAGTATTGCTGATCAATTCTTAGAGTTGGCCGTTGAACGTGTAAAACGCATTAAAACTGGTCATCCTCTCGATACTGAAACCATGATTGGTGCTCAAGCATCGTTACAACAACAAGAGAAAATCTTACGTTGTATTAATACAGGCCGCGAAGAAGGTGCAGAACTCTTACTAGGTGGTAGTGGCCGTAAAGAAGTAGGTGACGGTTTCTATGTTGATCCGACTATCTTTAAAGGCCACAACAGCATGCAAGTCTTCCAAGAAGAAATTTTTGGACCTGTACTTGCTGTGACAACATTTAAAGACTTTGACGATGCAATCAAAATTGCCAATGACACCATGTATGGTCTAGGTGCTGGCGTTTGGTCACGTTCAGCCCATATTTCTTACCGTGCTGGTCGCGCTATTGAGGCGGGTCGTGTCTGGACAAACTGCTATAACATCTACCCTGCGCATGCTGCATTTGGTGGTTACAAAAAGTCTGGTATTGGCCGTGAAAACCATAAGATGATGCTAGATCACTATCAACAAACTAAAAACTTGTTAGTAAGTTATTCAACTAAACCAATGGGCTTCTTCTAAGTTTCGCACCAAGTTGATACCAAACTATCAACGCTAGAAGGAAGCAAGCTCAGTAATTGTATAAAAAGCCAGTAATTTAGATTGCTGGCTTTTTTATTTAGTACAGCCAGCTCTCAAATTTTTACTATCCGGAATAAAAAAGCGTCATCTAATATTTAAAGCACATCATTTAGGCATTGCTTTTGCATTCATTCATACAAACCAACTCGCAGGAGTATTGTATGAATCAACCAGAAACAGCTTCCGTTATTTCTTCAAGTGCAGAAGTCTCATCAGCAGAATATTTTGCTCAGCGTCAACTTAAACAAGGTACCGTGGGTTGGTTACTCCTGATTGGTTTAGGCGTAGCGTATGTGATATCAGGTGATTTTGCCGGCTGGAACTTTGGTATTGCCCAAGGTGGTTGGGGTGGTATGTTTATTGCCACTGCTCTTGCTGCGCTTATGTACTTATGTCTATGTCTTTCTATGTCAGAAATGTCCACCATGATGCCGACAGCAGGTGGCGGTTATAGTTTTGCACGTGCTGCCTTTGGTCCTTTCGGAGGCTACTTAACAGGTACGGCGATTTTAATTGAATACGCAATTGCGCCTGCTGCTATTGCCGTATTTATTGGTGGTTATTGCGAATCTCTATTTGGGATTAATGGCTGGATGATTTACCTCGCCTGTTATGCCATTTTTATGGGTATACATCTCAAAGGTGCCGGCGAAGCCTTGAAAATCATGTTTGCCATTACGTTAGTCGCTGCTGTTGCTCTTGTTGTTTTTATTACAGCAATGATCCCACATTTTAATGCACAAAACCTTTTAGATATTCCCGTTAGCACAGCAACTGGTGCAAGCCGTTTTCTACCTCATGGCTATTTGGGCATCTGGGCCGCGGTTCCCTTTGCAATCTGGTTTTTTCTTGCAGTAGAAGGTGTGCCGTTAGCAGCAGAAGAAGCAAAAGATCCAGCCAAATCTCTGCCACGCGGTTTAATCGGTGCAATGCTCATCTTAACCGCGTTTGCTATGCTCATTTTGTTCTTGGGTGCAGGCGCAGCAGGTGCAAGTACTTTACAAAACTCAGGTGCCCCTCTGGTAGATGCATTAGTGAAAGTTTATGGCACCAACACTTGGCTTGCGACATTCGTAAACTTTGTGGGTTTAGCTGGTTTAATCGCAAGTTTCTTCTCAATTATCTATGCCTATTCGCGTCAAATCTTTGCATTGTCACGAGCTGGCTACTTACCAACTTCACTCTCGTTAACCAATAAAAATAAAGCTCCTTATCTCGCAATTATTATTCCGGGCATTATCGGTTTTTTGCTTTCACTTACCAAAGAAGGCGATTCACTGATTTTAATCGCGGTTTTTGGTGCAACCATTTCGTATGTGTTGATTCTTTTATCCCACATCAAACTGCGCTTATCTAAACCCGACATGCCTCGCCCTTATAAAACACCAGGTGGCATTGTGACCTCAAGTATTGCACTCATTTTAGCAGTCACTGCTGTGGTCGCAGGTTTTGTTGTTAATCCGAAAGTATGGTTTATTGCTGCAGGTATCTATGTCGTATTTATTGCTTACTTCTTGTTCTACAGCCGCTATCATTTAGTGAAAGGGACACCAGAAGAAGAGTTTGCAAATATTAAAGCTGCCGAACAAGAACTATAAAAAGGGATACAACTATGAGTTATCGCAATATTGTCGCCAATCAACAGTATCATTTTGCGGACCTAAAAACTTTGATGGCCAAAGCTACACCGTTACGTTCAGGCGATGAGCTAGCAGGTATAGCTGCCAGAGATGCAACCGAACATGTTGCGGCACAAATGACTTTGGCCGATGTGCCACTGAAAAACTTTTTAAATGAAGTTGTAGTCGATTATGAATCTGATGAAATTACGCGTCTGATTATTGATGAACATGACTTAACAGCCTTTGCCCCTATTTCACACTTTACAGTAGGTGATTTTCGAAATTGGTTACTTGGAGAAGATGCAACTGCCCAAAGCTTAAAAGCTTTAGCATCAGGTTTAACTCCAGAAATGGTGGCTGCTGTCAGCAAAATTATGCGCAATCAAGATTTGATTTATGTCGCCAGCAAATGTGAAGTCATTACCCAGTTCCGTAACACCATTGGTTTAAAAGGTCATCTTTCTACCCGTTTACAACCTAATCACCCTACCGATGATGTACTCGGTATTTCAGCCAGTATTTTAGATGGTTTGATGTATGGCAATGGTGATGCCGTAATTGGCATTAACCCTGCCACGGATAACCTGCATAATTTGTCAGAGCTACTAAAACTACTTGACCATGTTATTCAGGAATATCAAATTCCAACGCAATCTTGTGTGCTCACACATATCAGCTCAGGCATTCAACTTGCTGAAAAAAATGTGCCAATTGATTTAATGTTTCAATCAATCGCTGGTACCCAACTGGCAAACGAAGGATTTGGAATTTCACTCGATTTACTACAAGAAGGATATGAAGCCACACTCGCGCTCAAGCGCGGAACCATTGGACAAAATGTTATGTATTTTGAAACGGGTCAAGGGAGTGCCCTATCAAGCAATGCACATCACGGCGTTGACCAGCAAACATTAGAAACTCGGGCCTACGCAGTGGCTCGTAAATATAACCCGCTTTTGGTAAATACAGTCGTCGGCTTTATTGGCCCCGAGTACCTATTTAACGGTAAACAAATTATACGTGCAGGTTTAGAAGATCACTTCTGCGGTAAGTTACTTGGCGTGCCAATGGGCTGCGATATTTGTTATACCAACCATGCCGATGCCGACCAAAATGATATGGATGTACTTCTTACTCTATTTGGCGCCGCAGGCATTAACTTCATTATGGGAATTCCAGGTTCGGACGATGTCATGCTCAACTATCAAACCACTTCATTCCATGATGCTCTCTATTTAAGACAACTCCTCGGTTTAAAACCCGCTCCAGAGTTCTCCGCTTGGCTTGAACAGCAAGGTATTTTTAAACAGCAAAACTCTCAAATATGTTGGGCAGACCACATGCCTGACCAATTCTCTCGTCTGCTCATGAACTAGGGGGAACACCATGAAACTGAACCGTGATATTCAATATCCGTCCTCTACCCATCAGGATCAGTGGGAAAAACTTAAAGAGTTTACTGATGCCCGTATTGCTTTAGGTCGTGCTGGTTGCAGTATCCCAACACGGGCCTTACTTGAGTTCCAGTTGTCTCATGCGCAATCAAAAGATGCTGTTTATCAACATATGGATGTTCCCTACTTGTCTGAACAGTTACAGCAAAAGCAACTTCAAACTCTTCATGTTCAAAGTAATGCCGCTAATAAAGAAATTTATCTCAAACGCCCAGATTTGGGACGCCAACTTTCAAATCTATCAAAAGAAACCTTAATTAAAGAGTATGCAAAAAACCCACAGCAGTATGATGTTTGTATTGTGGTAGGTGATGGTCTCTCTGCAAGAGCGATTGAAGCAAATGCTATCGCATTTATTACAGTGCTAAGCGAACATATTCAACAAGAAAACTGGAGCCTTGCACCAATTATATTTGCAACAGGAAGCCGAGTTGCTTTAGGCGATGAAGTTGCAGAAATTTTTAAAGCCTCCATGCTGGTTATGCTTATTGGAGAGCGCCCAGGTTTAAGTTCTCCTGACAGTATGGGAATTTACTACACATGGAATGCATATTCAGGTTGCCTTGACTCCAAACGCAACTGTATTTCCAACGTCCGTTCAGCAGGCTTAAGTATTCCAGTTGCGGTACAACGTTTAATGGCACTCATGAAAAAATCGAAGCAGCTTGGCTTTTCAGGAGTAAATTTAAAAGATGAACATCAACTTTCAAATATCGACCATAATGAAAACGCAAAGCTTTTATTTTAAATAGTAGGTTACGCATAGATATTTCTTACCTACAAAATATTTCTGCGTAACAAGATTATCTTAACGAAAAATAGCAATTTTCAGGTATTGACGATTTATATGGATATTTTCTTCTTTATATTTATCGCTATACTCCACCTATTGATCTTCTATGAATCATTTGTATGAGTACTACAAACGCCTTTCCTAAAACTATTTATGCCATTCAGCATCTTGCTTTCGAAGACTTAGGTTCATTAGAAGATGTCTTTTATCAACTTGGTTTTCGCGTCCGTTATTTTGAAGCTGGTGTAGATGATTTAACTCCTGCTTTCGCCCATGACGGTTTAACTATTATTTTAGGTGGTCCAATTGGAGTTTATGAAACTGAAGATTATCCATTTTTAAAAGATGAAATCGCTTTACTCAAACAACGTTTGGCAGCAGATAAACCAACACTTGGCATATGCTTAGGTGCACAGCTTATAGCTCATGCACTTGGTGCCAAAGTATATGCAGGCCATCAAAAAGAAATTGGCTGGGGAGCTTTAAGCTTAAGTTTACGCCCTAATCAGGTATTATCGCCTTTGCTTAATAATATCCATGTTTTACATTGGCATGGTGATACTTTCGACCTTCCTGAAAATGCAGCCCTTTTGGCGAGTTCAGATATTTATACTAACCAAGCCTTTGAAGTGGGTAATAATATTCTTGCTTTACAGTTCCACATTGAGACGACTCAAGAAAACTTTGAAAAATGGCTTATTGGTCACACATGTGAACTTCGTAATGCTGGAATTTCTATTCCTAAATTGCGTGAGCAAAATATCGAATATGCCCCTGCACTTGAACACGCTGCATTTGAATTAATTCAAAAATTCTTGAAAAGAATTGGTTATAGTGCATAAGTGAAGTAATTTCTCATGTTTAATGAATATTATTTTTTACCACTTGGTATTTTATGACTATTTTTTAAACAAAGAAACTTTATATTTTATTTTTAGAAACATTTCAGAAAAGTTTCAGTGTATTATTAATTTGTAACATAAAATATACGCTGATTTACTATGGATATCTGGAAGTTTCTTAAAAGCTTTAATACGGTCAATACTTACTTAATGCTTTCAACAATGCTTCTCATACTATTAGTTCTTTACTTTTATGTGATTAATCCTACCTAAGCTCTTTTGCCAAGGAAGCGAAATCATAAAGAAAAAGAATATTATGATGAGAAGACCTCCGAAAAAAGCCCAACCTTACAGTTGGGCTTTTTTAATATCTGTTGTTGACTCACAATATGTTGTTCGTCTTGCGAAAAAGTAAGAGATAAGCAATCTCAACTATCTACTCACAACATGTTGTTCGTCTTGCGAAAAAGTAAAAGATAAGCAATCTCTTACTTTTTCTCAGGTTTGAAGCTGTCTTTCAAATCAAGAACGCGGTTGAAGACAGGTTTTTCAGGAGTATGATCATGTTGATCCGCAACAAAATAACCTTCACGTTCAAATTGGAAACGGTCTTCTGGTTTCGCTTGAGCTAAAGCAGGTTCAATCACAGCCTGAACGACTTTCAAAGAATCTGGATTTAAATTCGCTAAGAAATCATCACCAGTTTCAGGGTCAGCCTCTGTAAATAAACGATCATAAATACGTACTTCAGCAGGAATACCCTTGCTTGCAGATACCCAGTGAATCACGCCTTTTACTTTACGCCCTTCAGGATTCTTGCCTAAAGTGTCTGGATCGATTGAACATTTCAGCTCAACAACTTCACCATTTGCATCTTTGATGACTTCATCACACTTAATTACATATGCATGGCGTAAACGAACTTCACCATCCGGAATTAAACGCTTAAAGCCTTTTGGCGGTACTTCTTCAAAATCTTTACGGTCAATATAGATTTCTTTAGTTAATGGAATGACACGCTCACCCATATCGACATTTGGATGACGCGCATGTGTAAGGTCTAAATCTTCTGGTAAGTTTGTAAGTGTCACTTTTAAAGGATCTAACACAGCCATACCACGCGCTGCTGTATTCTCCAAAGATTGACGAATACAGAACTCAAGCATTGCAACATCAACAATACCGTCAGTTTTAGACACACCTACACGTTTACAGAAATCACGTAAGCCTTCTGGTGTAAAACCACGACGGCGCATACCAACAACTGTTGGCATACGAGGGTCATCCCAACCATTTACATAACCACCTTCAACCAACTTACGTAATTTACGTTTAGAAGTAATGGTGTAATCTACGTTCAAACGAGATGATTCGTATTGGTGCGGAACAGCTTTAGACTTAACCTTTTCAACAATCCAGTCATAGAATGGACGGTGATCTTGGAATTCCAATGTACAAAGTGAATGCGTGATTCCTTCAATTGCATCAGACAATGGATGAGCATAGTCATACATTGGGTAGATTTTCCATTTGTCGCCAGTTTGATGATGCTCTGAATGCAAGACACGATACAAAATTGGATCACGCATATGCACGTTCGGGCTTGCCATATCAATTTTAGCGCGTAAAACAGCTTCACCTTCTTTTAGTTCACCACTGCGCATTTGTTCAAAGCGAGCAAGGTTCTCTTCAACAGATGCATCACGATATGGCGAGTTTTTTCCTGGTTCAACAAAACTACCACGGTTTAATTTAATTTCTTCTGGAGACTGCAAATCAACATATGCATCACCTTGTTCAATCAATTGAATTGCCCATGCATAAAGCTGATCAAAATAACCAGAAGCATAGCGAGGTTCACCATTCCAGTTAAAACCAAGCCATTTCACATCATTGGCGATCCCATCAACATACTCTTGTTCTTCCGCATCGGGGTTAGTATCGTCAAAACGTAAATTACAGAGTCCATCAAACTCTTCAGCAACACCAAAGTTTAGACAGATTGCTTTTACGTGACCAATATGTAAATAACCATTTGGTTCTGGCGGAAAACGAGTTACGATTTGTTTGGTACGTCCGGCAGCTAAATCATCAGTAATGACTTGGCGAACAAAATCTAATCCAGCCTGTTGTTCTTGCTGCGCAGAATCGACAGAGGCATGAGTATTCGGTGTCGGGTTGTTTGGCAGGTTCGAGACAACATCATTAGGCTTCATAGTGTATCAATCACTTCTTTGTAGATAAAATTTCGAAAAAATAAACGCTATCTTCATTTTTCACAAAGATTTTAACGTTTTTTACTTGCCTTGTAGTTTACAGTTTGCTTATGCTTCTCTCAACCAAAAACCCATGGTCATAAGCCCATGTTTAGGAGATTAATGTAATGAGTTTTCCTCAAGTCGAATTAAACACCAATAAAGGTCGTATTGTTCTTGAACTAAATACTGAAAAAGCACCAAAAACAGTAGCAAACTTTTTAGAATACGTACGTGACGGTTTTTATGACGGCGTTATTTTCCACCGTGTCATTGATGGTTTCATGATCCAAGGCGGCGGGATGGATGAAAACTTCAAAGAAAAAGCAACTCGTGATGCAATTGAAAACGAAGCTGACAACGGTTTAAGTAACGATGTTGGTACAATTGCTATGGCACGTACTCAAGCGCCACACTCTGCTTCTGCACAATTCTTCATCAATGTAAAAAATAACTCTTTCTTGAACCATACTTCAAAAACTGCACAAGGTTGGGGTTATGCTGTATTCGGTAAAGTTGTTGAAGGTATGGACGTTGTAGACGCGATCAAAAGTGTACGTACAGGTAACCGTGGTTATCACGCTGACGTTCCTTTAGAAAACGTTGTTATCGAATCTGCTAAAATTATTTCTGAATAATTTTAGGATAAAGCTGTGACCTATCTGTTTATTTCAGATTTACATTTGTCACCTGAACACCCTCGACTCGTTCGAGGGTTTTTAGATTTGTTGGTACATTATCAAAATAAACAAACACAGCTTTATATTTTAGGTGACTGGTTTAATGCTTGGATTGGTGACGATTATTCAGCTCCTTGGCTCGACGAAATTGTCGAAGCTTTAAAAGCTTTTAATGAAAAAGGTAATCGTGTTTACTTTCAAGTTGGTAACCGCGACTTTGCTCTAAATCAGGTTTTCCTCAATAAGTTTAATGGTGTATTACTCCCCGATATTTATTATCTTAATATTGCAGGCCACCAATACCGTCTAGAACATGGCGATGCGTTATGTACGGATGATATTTCTTATCAAAGATTTAAAAAAATTATTCGAAATCCCCTTTTAGTTGCCTTTTTACGCCGTACGCCACTGAGCTTCCGTGCAAAGCTGGTCAATGGTTTCCGTAAAAGAAGCCATTCGGACAAACAGCAAAAAAGTTGTGAGATTATGGATGTGAATGAACAAGCCGTGCTCTCCGCCCTAAAAGATATAGACATACTTATTCATGGGCACACTCATCGTCCAGCTATTCATGAAGTACAGCATAAACAACGGATTGTACTCGGTGACTGGAAAGAAGATCACGCACAAATTTTAGAAATTGATCCCTCTTCACATCTGCAGCAAATCAAACTAACTGATTGGTATTATTAATTAATTGTCAGTTATTTTTCACATGCTTAGCTTGTTTATTTAAATCAAAATCCCAGATCATACATAGACAGGTAAGGAATACAAATTTCCAGCTTATATGTCCATATTTTTGATATTCGATGTATAAAATTAAAAGACACAATACAAATGCAAAAAACAGAAAGGCTTTAACAACTCTAATTTCTCGCAGCTTACTCTTTGCATCTTTGGGCATTAAATCAAACATTTTCAATAAATTAATAAAAAATTTATATAAGTATTATATTTCTTTATCACATTAAAATGCAGATGTTTTCTTATAAAATCGCGTATCATGCCAAAGATGAGAACACTTCGATTGTAATAAGATTGACATGGAGTAAGTATGGATTTACTAAATACGGTTAAAAGTCGCTACACCACAAAAGCGTATGATCCTGAGAAAAAAATTCCTCAAGAAAAATTCAATAAATTATTAGAAATTTTACGCTTCACACCTTCTTCAGTGAATATTCAACCTTGGCATTTCTTGGTGGCTGACAATCTTGCTGCTAAAGAACGCATTGCTAAAGCCTTAACAGGGCGATATGCCTATAATGCTCCTAAAGTTCTTGAGTCATCACATACGCTTGTATTTTGTACAAGAACAGATATTTCACCCGAATATTTAAATCAATTACTTGAGCAAGATGATTTAAGCGGTCGATTTAAAGATGAAAAAGCAAAACTTGGTCAAAAAGATACACGTCATGGCTACGTTGAGTTTTATCGCAATGAACAAAAAAATTTATTTGGCTGGATGGAAAACCAAACTTTTATTGCTTTAGGACAACTACTTTTTGCAGCTGGTCTTGAAGGCATAGATGCAACCCCAATGGGGGGCTTCGACGAAGATGTTTTAAATGAAGAATTTGGCTTAAAAGAAAAAGGCTTACGTAGCTCTGTCATTGTCTCACTTGGCTATAGAAGTGAAAATGATTTCAATGCGAAGTTGCCAAAATCTCGTCTGCCAGATGAAGTTATTTTTACACATTTATAAGATTAGTAGAGTTCAAAAGAACAGTCTTTTGAACTCCTATTTCATAGCTAAGGCTAAACAAACCAATCCACTTATTCCCAAAATCGTTCCTAAAATCGTTGGGAGTTTTAATTTTTCTTTATATAAAACTACACCACAAACTATCCCAAGTAATACCACTAGAATATTCATACTTGCAAAGACAATCGCTGGTGAATCTTTAAGTAAAATATGTGCTTTAACATACAAGGCAATATTTGAAAAATTAAGTACACCTAGTATTAATCCAGCCAAAGTATTTTTAAAATTCCATGCTGACTTTTTTTGGAATAATAAATAAACTATTGATAATACAAAGGCTGTAATAAAAATCAGATTCAAAGTTAACGTAAATTGTAGCCCCAAACTACTCGTGTATTTTAACAAGACATCTACAGCAGCATAACCAAACCAGACACTCATTAACGCAAGAATTGCCTTTTTCGATTGATGGCCTGAAGTGCCATTTATCTGTCCAAATACGATTAAAATAACAGCAAAAATTCCTAAACCAATACCTAATAATTTAAGAGAATTAAACCGTTCTTGAAAAAAGAAATAAGCTGCTAATAAAGAGAGTACCACTGACAATCGTTGAGCAATTTCTGTTTTGACGATACCGGCATGCTCTAAGGATTTCGCAAGACATAAAAAAATACTCGGTAAAATGATGCCTAAAGCAACGATTAGCCACCAAGGCATGTGTTGTATAGAAATATGCTGAATATCTGGCTTAAACCACCAATAACATAACAAGCTAGCACTTGCATAATTCCATGCAATCATTTGCATGGGTTGATAGCCCTTTTTCTTTAAATTTTTTAGTAATACAGACACCAGAACACTGCACAGCGCCGCAGCAAATATTAATATCATTTGCGAAGAACCTATTAAACTGAATTTTCAAGAAAGCGAGATGCACTACAAATAACTGAATATACTTTTTATATTTTTAAAGCCATAAAAAAACCAGCCATCACTGACTGGTTTTTCTAAGCTAATCAATTAACGATTATTTTCGTCGTCTTGACCATCTTCAAATTTAGAATCGTTGTCGAAACCGCCTTGATGACCACCGAAGCCGCCTTGACCACCGAAGCCGCCTTGACCACCGAAGCCACCTTGACCACCGAAGCCGCCTTGACCGCCGAAGCCGCCTTGACTACCGAAGCCACCTTGACCACCGAAGCCACCTTGACCACCGAAGCCAGCGCCTTGAGCACCACCAAAGCCAGCGCCTTGACCACCGAAGCCACCTTGACTACCACCCTGAGCTGGGAAACCTGCACCTTGTGCACCTGCTGGACGTGGGTTACGAGCTGGAACAACTGTAGAAATTGCGTGTTTGTAAACCATTTGACTTACAGTATTTTTTAATAAAACAACATATTGGTCAAAAGATTCAATATGACCTTGTAATTTAATACCGTTAACAAGGAAAATAGAAACTGGGATACGTTCTTTACGGAGAGAATTTAAGAACGGATCTTGTAAAGTTTGACCTTTAGACATTTTTAACTCCAAAAAAAAATTTTTAAATCAGCGCAAAAAAACTATCTTTATTTTTCAACTAAAAATTATAAAAAGACAGTGTGCAAATTTTGCTTTATCCATAAGAGTTTCGCAAGTCTTCTTTCGCCTGCTTTATCGTCAAGTAAGTTTTAAAATCGTGTATTTCTTGCAAAGAACGTAACCACGTATATTGACGTTTGGCAAGTTGTCGTGTTGCAAATAAGGCTTTATCCTCCATTTCTTGCTTTTTTTTGAGACTCATATCACTTTTTAATAGAAATTCTAGAGCTTGTCGATAACCAACAGAACGCATAGAGGGTAAATTTTCATCTAAATCGTATTTTTCAATTAGAGATTCAACTTCACTCAAAAAACCGATATCCCACATTTTGCTTAATCTTTGCTCAATGCGTTGATGTAATTCTAACCGATCTGGAAGCAAAGCATAGTTATGAAATATGTATCGATATGGTACGTTTTTTGGTTGTTCTGCCTGCAATTTGGTAATTGGTTGACCTGTAATACGATAAACTTCTAACGCGCGAATAATTCTTTGTTTATCAGAAACCTTGAATTTCACACCAGCTGCCGGATCTACTGCCACCAGTTCATCATAAACAGCTTGCCACCCTTCATTCGCTGCTTTTTCTTCAATTGCTGCACGAACATTTGTATCTGCGCTTGGCAAGTTACTTGATAATCCTTCTAGGAGCGCCTTGAAATACAGCATGGTTCCTCCAACCAAGATAGGAGTTTTGCCGCGTGAATGCATCTCGTCAATTAAAACACAAGCATCTTCAACAAACTGGGCAGCCGAATAGACCTCAAGTGGAGTAATAATATCTATTAAATGATGTGGATATAGCTCCTGCTCTTCACGTGTTGGTTTAGCCGTGCCAATATCCATGTCTTTATATATAAGAGCCGAATCAACCGAAATTAACTCAAAATCTCCACGCTCATAAAGTTCACATGCCAAAGCGGTTTTTCCGCTTGCAGTTGGTCCCATTAAATTGATGACGGGCAATTGATTTGACATGTAAAACTACTCTCCTCGAGCAAATAATTTATCTAGTTGAGATAATGGAAATGCACGCCACGTTGGACGACCATGGTTACATTGACTGGCAAATTCGGTTTGTTCCATTTGGCGAAGTAAAGCGTTCATTTCTGAGAGGCTAAGTTGTCGATGTGCTCGCACTGCCCCATGGCATGCCATACCAGCTAACAGTTCATCACGCTTTTGCAATAATCCTTGAGCTTCATCATTTGGATCTAAATCATTAAGAAGTTCAGGAATAAGGTTTTCAAAATCTGCTTTTTGCAAAATAGCCGGCACGCCACGCACAATGACTTGCTCATCGCCATATAAATCAATTTCTAGCCCCAAACGCTCAAGCTGAGGCTTTAAGTCTTCGACCCGTACCGCTTGCATACGACTAATTGAAATAACTTTAGGTATAAGTAACTGTTGAGATGTCCAAAACTCAGGTTTATCCCAAGCATTTTTCATTTGTTGCAGCAAAATACGTTCATGCGCTGCATGCATATCAACAATAATCAAACCTTCAGTATTTTGCGCCAGAATATAAATTCCATGAAGCTGAGCAATTGCGATACCTAATGGAAATTCATCTACCTTAGCAACTGGTTCAACATTTTCATCAACTGAAAAATTGGTAGCAGGTTGATCACGTAATGGCGCCAAATAAGTCTTTAATGCATTATTTAACTGCGCAGAACCATTATATTTTGGAGTTTGTTCTGCATAGTGAACAGCTTGGGGACGACTATTATTAAAATCAGTTAAAAGCTCAGTCGAAGGTTGAGAACTATTCGGCTTGTCTACTGCCGTATCAGCGGCTTGCGCTGTACGGTGCAATATAAATTGTTCTTGGTATTTAGGCTGAGGTTGTACCGAAAGATTTTGTGTATCTTCCACTTTCATGGCTTGTGCTAAATCAGCACTAGCTGTCTGAAATTGTGCTAGCGTTTCTTTAGCATAATGTCTTACAAACTCATGTACTTCTCGTTGATTTAGAAAACGAATCTCATGTTTCGTCGGATGAACGTTAACATCAATATTTTCAGGGTCGACTTCTAAGAAAAGCAAATAAGATGAATGCTGATGACCATGTAAAATACCGTCGTATGCCATTCTTAAAGCATGTGAAATAGTTTTATCTTTCACAATTCGGCCATTTACATACACATATTGTAAGTCTGCTTGAGCACGTGCATCAGAAGGATGCCCTAGCCAACCTGACAAACGCATGTTAATACTTTCGGCGTCGATCCAGTAAGCATTTTGCACAAACTGTTGACCCAATAATTGCTGTACACGCTGAAATCTTAATTCACCGCTATCTGCTATTGGTAAATTAATTCGAATATTGTCATTGTGCTCAAGTACAAAACGTATATCAAAATGTGTTAAAGCCAAACGACGTACAATTTCTTCAATATGCCCAAATTCAGTGGTTGGCTTTTTTAAAAATTTACGACGAGCAGGTACATTAAAAAATAAGTCCTGAACTCGAATATGGGTGCCCTTTTGTGCAGCAACAGCTTGGACTTGTTGATGATCAAAGGCTGTACCATTCACCTCGACCTGATGACCAATTCCGCTTTCATCTTGGCTACTGGTTAAAGTCAATCGTGAAACCGCAGCAATAGAAGCAAGTGCTTCACCACGGAAACCTAAGCTAACAATCGCGTGTAAATCTTCTGCTGTTTTAATTTTACTGGTTGCATGGCGCATCACTGCTAATGGTAAATCATCAGGATGAATTCCATGTCCATTGTCAATAATTTCGATTAATGTTGAGCCGCCTTGTGCAATCCGCACAATTAACTCAGTTGCACCTGCATCAATTGAGTTTTCTAATAATTCTTTTACGACCGATGAGGGACGTTCAATCACCTCACCAGCAGCAATCTGGTTGGCTAACGCGGCGTCTAATGTATGAATACGACGTTGTGTTAGCTTTTCATCAGTCATGAAGCTGTTCCTGCAAAGTCTGGTACAAATGCTCTATTGGTAAAGTTAAAGTGACGAAACGATTGAGTTCATCATCTGATTTTTGAATATCAATAACGATATCAGCCTCAGGGATTTCGTCTCCACCTTTTGATGGCCACTCAAATAAAAATAGTGCATCCTGAATATCTAAATAATCACGGATTCCCATTAATTCAAGTTCATAAGGATCATTAAGACGATATAAGTCAAAATGAAAAATTTCTTTATTATTGATTTTATATGGTTCAACCAACGTATATGTCGGACTTTTAACCGAACCTTTATGCCCTAGAGCTTGCAAAAAATAACGGGTTAATGTCGTTTTACCGGCGCCCAAATCTCCAATCAGATAAATCACGCCAGCTTGAACATGCTGCGCCAATGCTTGAGCTAAACGCTGGGTATCTTCTTCATGATTTAAGACCATTTTCAATGAATACGACATAACACACATAACATGATTCAAAATAATCGATATGATACCATTGCCCTGCTTTAAAGCCTACTTAAGTGCTTAAAGTTGGCTTTTTTTACATCACATTTATTAAATATTGACACACTTTTATGTCTAGCCCGATTGAATTTTTCCCACCTATGATTGATGGCGTAAGCGCAAGCCAAGTCTATCTTCCTCCACAAACGACAGCACAAACCATCTATCAATTTCTTTGCGAAAATTTTCCTCATATAAAAGCAACAGAGTGGCAGCAGCGTTTTCAAGATGGGCTTATTTATGCGGTAAATGGTGAAAAATTAACATTAGACAGCCCTTATATAGCAAACACGCATATTTTTTATTACCGATTCCTTGCTAACGAAGTACATGTTCCCTTTGAGCATCAGATTTTATTTGAAAATGATGACTTGCTTGTTGTCGATAAACCCCATTTTTTAACGATTAGCCCAACAGGGCAATATGTCCAAGAAACGTTATTGGTGCGTTTAAAAAAACAAACGGGCAATGAGTTTTTAACACCAATCCACAGACTAGACCGTGAAACTGCCGGTGTCGTTTTATTTTGCAAACGACCACAATCACGTGGAATTTACCAACAGTTATTTGCAGATCGCGAAGTTCATAAAATTTACCATGCAATCGCTGCCTATAAAGCTGAATTAAAATTCCCTCAGATATTAAAATTGTATTTAGATAAAGGCACGCCCTTTTATACAATGCAGGTGATTGCACATACAAAAACCAATACCGAAACTAAAATTGAGCTGCTTCAGCATAATCAATCTTGGGCTAAATATTATTTAACGCCAACCACCGGCAAACAACATCAACTCCGTGTTCATTTAAATCATTTAGGTATACCGATTAAAAATGATCCGTTTTATCCAGTAGTTCAACACAAAGCCGATGATGATTTTTCTCAGCCCTTACAGCTTTTAGCTAAGCAAATTTCTTTTATAGACCCGCTAACAAAACAGGAAATGGTTTTCAATTCACACTTTGAATTGACACTGTAATCTCATCGTAATGACAAAAAGATTATTTTTTATGCTGAAAGACATTGAAATTACATTCCGATGGTTTAAAATAAATCCCTAAAAATTAAAAATCATTTGGTTTTGTTATTCATGCGAAAAACAGAAGTTTATCAGGTTCGACTTGACTCCCAAGAGAAAAAACAAGCTTTTGCTGTTTTTAAACAATTGGGAATTACCCCTGCCCAAGCGGTACGACTGTTCTTTAAACAAGTCGTCTTAACTAAATCTATTCCTTTTGCTATCGAAAATCAGAACATTAATATGGAACAATTATTAAAACTGAGAAAAGCAAAAGCAACTTCATTAAATCAGAACCCTTCAAATTTAAATGAAGATGATGACCATGAAGATTTATTTGAAGAGCTAAATGCACTATTAGGTGAAAGTGACAAAACTTAACGGTGTTGCATTTTTAAACAACTTTTAACGTCTATTGGCGTCTTTTTTAGTTATGCTCTCTTTGTAAAAATATAAACATAAATACAAGGAGCGCCTAATGATTGTAAGACGAGCGACCTATGAAGATCTAAGTCAACTTGCTGTTCTATTTGATGAATACCGTCAATTTTATGGTGCATCTTCTAATCTTGATGAATCACATCATTTTTTAAAACAACGTTTTGAGAATAAAGAAAGTGTGTTTTTCATCCATATTAAGGATGAAAAAATCACAGGTTTCATTTTGCTTTATTTAGGTTTTTCTTCAGTTGCTTGCTCTACTTACTATATCTTAGATGATGTCTATGTTACTCCTATGTTCCGACGTCAGGGTTCAGCAAAACAGCTCATTGATACAGCTATTTTATTTGCAAAACAAGAAAATGCTTTACGTATTAGTTTAGAGACTCAAACGAATAATCATGAATCTCACCGCCTCTATGAAAAAATGGGATTTATTCGAGACAGTGAATTTCAGACATTCCATTGCTTTCTTAAATAATATTTTGAGCGAGTTGCTTTTCCTGCTCCGACAAATATACCCAATTCCCTTCCTCAATCTCAGGTAAGACCAATTGACCGATTTGATGTCGATGTAATTTTTCGACTTTATTGCCAACAGCTGCAATCATTCTTTTTACTTGATGATAAACGCCTTGATGAATGGTCATTGTTAATTGATGAGACCCTAGCAGTGCTACATCTGTCGCAGCAAACACACCTTTTTCTTGGTGTAAATTAACACCCTGAGTAAGCATTTCAATTTGCTCAGCTGTGACTGAATCAATAGTCGTAACATGATAAACCTTTGGGACATGTTTACGAGGATGAGTTAAAGCTTGTAAATATTTACCATCATCAGTGAGTAACAGTAAGCCCGTTGTATCTTGATCTAAGCGGCCAATTGCTTGCACACTCCGTTGAATCATGATTTCAGGCAATAAACTAAAAACACTTTGATGATGCTGAGGATTGTGTGAGCATTCAAAACCTTGCGGCTTTTTTAAAGCGAGGTAAACTCTTTCCCGATATTGATAAGTTTCCCCAAACAAAGAAAATTCTAAATTTTCAGGAGAAAACTGTTTTTTGAGATCAGTGACAATCTCTCCCTCAATACTTACAGAACCATTTTTTATTAACTGCTGGCAATATTTACGTGAACCAAACCCTTGTGATTGCAAAATTTTTTCCAGCAGCATAAAGCTTTCTCTTTAGAACTAAACCATTATTTTAACTCAGTTTCAGAGCTTTATTACGTTTTTGCTTTATCAACTTTGTTCTTAACTTCCATCATCTTCAAATTATTCTTCAATGACTCGATAAATTTTTTCGTTTTGCTCACTTTCAAATAATAATTCTGTTGTAGGTAAAATGATCTCATTATCTACAATAATATGTTCGATACGCTGACTTAACTTTAAAGGCTCATTTTCATGTTCAACTAAATTTTTCTTCAATTGTGCTTTGGCATCATAAATTTTGTCGAACTGATCTTTAATCTTGATATCTATAATATCCATATGGCTGACCCTGTAGTTATAAGTATTGATTATTTTTTATATCATAATCTCTCAAATGAATGGTCTTTTAAGTTGTTAATTTATATAACATTGTGACCAAGCGTAACTAAAAATAAAACTCCTTATCATTGAGTCATATACATTAATTTTTTTCTTGAAAACGCTTCCTTTACACTATTCCACGTTTAAAAAGCCCTCACATTTTGGCTCTTAATTATTATACAATTCAAATTATTTGCTTTTCTTGCCGCTTCTCATGCTCGCCCAATTTGATGTTAATTTAGTTGTCTTATTAGTTCTACTTATCTGCGGTTTACTAAGTCAAAATGCAGCTGTAACGATTGCCGCAGGCATCTTAATTGTCATTAAAATCACACCATTAAATCAATTTTTTCCTTATATTCAAGCTCATGGTCTTAACCTAGGAATTCTCATTTTAACCATTGGCGTACTGACTCCAATTGCCAGTGGTAAGCTTAGCGGAGAGAGTATTTTAAAATCCTTTATAAGTTTTAAATCTTTGCTGGCTATTGCTATTGGTCTACTTGTGGCTTGGCTAGGTGGACGTGGTGTGAAACTTATGTCAAGCCAACCTGATGTTGTGGCAGGCTTACTTATTGGTACAGTTGCGGGCGTTGCTTTACTCCGAGGCGTCCCTGTTGGTCCCCTGATTGCTGCAGGCTTGCTGTCCTTATTCATTGGTAAATAAAATTATAGATATTAAAAAGGTGCTTAATCGCACCTTTTTAACACTTAAGCTCAATTAATTTTTTATCCAGAATAATAGGCATTACGTTTTAAAGAGAACTTTTCTAACTGCTTTAAAAATCCTTCAAAATAGCTCTTCTCTTTTTCTTCAGTTCGGTAGCCTGCATATAATGTACGTCTTAAACCCGTTGCAGAAACACAGTCTAAACGGCGGCTAGTTACCCAACCCTTTTGTTCATATTCATTCACTACCCAGTCTGGTAAAGCAGCAATGCCTCGACCGCTCGCTACAAGTTGAATCAACATTTGCGTTAAATCTGTAGTTCGAATCTGTTTTGGTTGAATATTTGCCGGTATAAATAGTTTCGACATAATATCTAAACGGTGCTTATCTACCGGATAAGTAATGAGAACCTCTTCAGCTAAGTCTTGAACTGTAATATGTTCAGCACGAACCAATCGATGAGTATTTGATAAAACCAAACGCGACTCATATTCAAAAATTGGAAAATACTCGATTCCTTTTAATGCGATCGGATCGGCTGTAATAAGTAAATCAAACTCACCATTTTGTAAAAGCTCATGTGGATTTGCTTCAAAGCCCGAAGCAAAGTCTAAGTCTACGTCTGGATACTGCTGTCGATATTGATTTAATAAAGGCATTAACCAGTCAAAACAGCTATGACATTCTGAGGAAAAAATAATTCTGCCTGTTTGCCCATGAACAATTCGCGTAATGTCGCTTTGTGTGATCTGAATTTGTGGTAATACATCATCAGCCAATTTGAGTAAACGCTGTCCAACATTTGAAAAACTAACAGGTCTACTTCGACGATTCACCACTTCTACACCATACCAATGATCTAATTCTTTTAATTGGTGAGAAATAGCAGACGGTGTTAAACACAGATCATTAGCAGCCGCAACAAGTGAACCATGTTCACGTAAGGCAACCAAAGTTTTAAGATGACGAATTTCTAACATGGGCAAAAGCCTGAACAAATAGATTTATCTATACATTTTTCAACTTATCTGTTAATTGACAGCAATTAGATTCAGTTTAGATAAATCACTATTAATGAACAGTATTCATCTTATCACAATATTAATTAATTTGTCTCAACTTGAACTTTACTTAATTCTTTTTATAAGAAATGAATTTTCATAAATATAAAGATAAATATTTTTATTAAATAGAAATTAGTGAACCTTTTATATAGACAAAGAAAAAGGCCTTATGGCCCTTTTCATTTCATCATTGTGCTTTTGCCTTAGGAAATGCCTGCTCAAAATCGATGAGCTTAAAGCTTTTTACCAAGTCATCTTGCCCATACGTTACTTCATAAGAGGTTTCTTTCCCACTAAAATATGCTTCAGTTGGTGTTCCAAATACTTCCCATAACCCAAATGAGGCAACATCTGCTATGCCATGGCCAAATGCACGGCTTACTTTAGCCCATTTTGGATAACCTTGCTGGAAAGTATAAATTTCGACTCTTGTACCATCACGATATTCGGAAAGTACAGGTGCTCCAAACTCGGCAATAACATAATTGCGAGAACTACCCGGATTTAAAACATTTAAATTTTTTTTACTTGGTTGATTACCCGCCATAAAGACTGAGCAACCAGACATAGATAACATAACCAAGCCCATAAGGCAGGCAATACTTAATTTTCTCACGATTTAGATTCTCTATTTCTTAAATATTTATACAACTTATTGTAATGCCTAAAGTATTACGTGCTTATCATATATAATTTAATAAAAACTTTCGATAAATTATTCAATATAAAGATAAAATGTTATTAGTTTAAATATGCAAACTTCCTCTCGAGATTCTAGTTTTTTATTATTTTGATCTCTTTTTTCCCTTATACTTTCTTTTTTGAGTTTCCTTTTATTAATTTATTATGGCGTCACCCCAATCCCCTTCATCTTCTCCTCAAAACTACTCGCTCTTCTTGGCAATTTTTTCACTCGCAGTAGGCGGTTTCTGTATCGGCACTACAGAATTTGTCGCAATGGGTCTTATTCAAGAAATTGCACACAATTTAAAGATTACAGTACCTGAAGCCGGGCATTTTATTAGCGCTTATGCATTAGGTGTTGTGATTGGCGCCCCGATTATTGCTATTTTGGGCGCTAAAGTTCCTAGAAAGACTCTATTGCTTTGTCTCATGCTGTTTTATGGGATTGCTAATGCCTGTACAGCTTTAGCACATACGCCAGAAACAGTTTTAATTTCTCGTTTTATTGCGGGATTACCTCATGGTGCATATTTTGGAGTCGGTGCCCTTGTAGCTGCTGAACTCGCAGGCCCTTCACGAAGAGCTTCAGCAGTTGCACAAATGATGATGGGTTTAACAGTTGCTACTGTTATTGGCGTACCTTTAGCTACATGGTTAGGCCAACATTTTGGTTGGAGAGCAGGTTTTGAATTTTCAGCAACAATTGCATTTTTTACTTTAATTGCCGTAGCTTGCTTTGTACCGAATATTCCAGTTCAAGCTACTGCCAGCATAAAAACAGAATTAGCTGGGCTTAAAAATATAAATATGTGGTTAACCCTTGCAGTCGGCGCAATTGGCTTTGGGGGTATGTTCTCGGTATATAGCTATGTCTCACCAATTCTCACTGAATACACTAAAGTTAATATCCAGATTGTTCCTATTGCATTAGCGCTGTGGGGCATCGGGATGGTGATTGGTGGGTTAGCCGCGGGCTGGCTTGCAGATAAAAACCTCAATAAAACTATTGTGGGCGTACTTATTAGCTCAGCAATTGCATTCGTAATTGCAAGCTTTCTGATGAGTAATATATATAGTGCTATTGCTTCTTTATTCCTAATCGGACTTACCGTGATGGGTTTAGGTGGAGCTTTACAAACACGCCTCATGGACGTTGCAGGCGATGCCCAAACCCTAGCAGCTTCACTTAACCACTCCGCCTTTAATATGGCCAATGCATTAGGAGCATTTTTAGGTGGTTGGGTACTGAGCCATCAGATGGGCTGGATTGCACCGATCTGGGTAGGTTTCGTACTAAGCCTTGGTGGTCTTATTATCTTGCTCATCGCATTTGCTGTAGAAAAAGCAACTCAAAAAGCCTGATTCTCATTAGGCTTTTTTAATAAAAATACTAATCTGTTAACTTTTCACCACAGTGTGGACAATAGCATTTCTTCTCTCTCACAGATTCTTTCTCTTCTAATACTTTTTCGCGCATGATTTGGATAATCAGATTATGCGCTTGTTCTTTCGGTAGTCCCACTTTTTGTCGAATACGTTCTATTTCAGCTTCATCATGCATGATGTCAATACCACGCACTTGAAGTAACTCACGAAACTCTTGTTCAAGGCGCTGATTACGCTGGTTCAGTTCATTGGCTAAACCGGAAGCTAAAATACCAGCCGGTAAAGCAGCAATCCCTACCCCTAAAATTGTAATTAAAGCTCCTAGTAGTTTTCCTAAACTGGTCACGGGTGTGACATCGCCGTATCCAACTGTGGTTAAGGTAACAACCGCCCACCACATTGCTTTAGGAATAGAGCTAAACGCTTCTGGTTGCGCTTTATTCTCAACCACATAAATACCAGAGGCAGTCATAATAATCATAATGATTAAAATAAAAATCACTGCCTGAAAAGAACCTTTTTCTCGCTTAATAACACATAGCAATATTTGCAAAGAAATAAAATAGCGAGTTAATTTTAATAGTCGAAGTAATCGTAAAATTCTAAGCATACGAAGGTCTATTCGTACAAAGAAATTTAGATACGCAGGCAAAATTGCCATGAGGTCAATCAGTGCCTCTCCGCTTTTCATCCATGCTAAACGCTGCTTCCATGCAGCTTGTGTCGGATCACGCTCTACTACACTCCAGAGGCGTAAGAGGTATTCAACACTAAAAATTGCAATTGAAATATTTTCAAAGTAGTCAAACCATATACGATAGCTGTAATACAGATCGTTTACTGTTTCTAGCAATACCGCAATGACATTCCCAATAATTAAGAAAACCAAAAAGTAGTTTATACACCTACTGACTGTTGTTTCGTAATCATGATCATGAAGGTTGTTATAGAAGAATTTACGTAATCTCTTCCAAGCTAAAATTCGCATACAGATCTGAGCCACATGATATTGAACATATATTAAGCTCACATACTTAAATTCACCACTATAAGGACCAATAAAATATTTTATTAATTGTATTAACTAAACAATCATAAATAATATTTCATATTTTCTAATTATATTTTAATGAGCAGCAACATATCTAAACTCATTTTCTTCCCACCATTGCACATCATAAATACCCGCATGTGACTTCAAAATGACGTTAATATAATTTTGAAGCAGCATAATATGGTGAGTAATATCTAATTTTCTAAAAAGAAATCTTCTCAAAATTGGCGTATTCGGTGAAATGAATATCGCAAAGCCATTACTATATTCTTCATAAACACTAATACCGATATACATCGTGATCTCAGGTAATGGTACTTCTATTTCCCACCCCCAGCGTTCAGCATTTAATTCAATACTTAAGTGATATCTATTTTTCAATATACTATAAATATACTGTGCAATATCTTCCGTTTTCTGTACTAACGTATTTCCGTCTTCTGCTGATAAATTTTGATCATATAGCTGATAATCATCAAATTTAAATTCAACAATTGTCTTTAGCATTTTTAAGTTCCATATATAAAATACCCATGTTCTTTTTAATTATTTTTAAGTTCATTCAATTATTTTAAAGCAAAATCTTCTTTAATATCTAGCGTTATATTTATTTTTACATTTTATAGGAATAAAACTTGATTAATTCATTACTTTAATAATTAAAATATGCACTAATTCTCATTAAAATAAAAAAGGAGCTGAATAATCAGCTCCTTTTTTGTACTAAATCGACCTATTAAGTCAATTGAGCAGCAGCAATTTTCTTAGTATCTACTTTATCAGCAGCATTTGTATATTCGCCCATTTGGTCGAAATTCAAATATTTGTAGATGTCAGCAGACATACTGTCAATTTGAGCTGCATATTGTTGGTATTCTTCTGGAGTTGGTAATTTACCAAGTACAGCAGCAACAGATGCAAGCTCAGCAGATGCTAAGTAAACGTTAGAACCTTGACCTAAACGGTTAGGGAAGTTACGTGTAGAAGTCGAAACAACAGTTGTGTTCGGCGCAACACGTGCTTGGTTACCCATACATAATGAACAACCAGGCATTTCTGTACGCGCACCAGCACGGCCATAAGTGTTATAGAAGCCTTCTTCCATTAACTGATGTTCGTCCATACGTGTTGGTGGAGCCAACCATAAACGAGTTGTTAATGAACCGCTTGGTACTTTCTCAAGTAACTGACCAGCAGCACGGAAGTGACCAATGTTAGTCATACAAGAACCAATGAATACTTCATCAATTTTGTCGCCTTGAACGTCAGAAAGAAGTTTTGCATCATCTGGATCGTTCGGGCAGCAAAGGATAGGTTCTTTGATTTCTGACAAGTCAATTTCATACACTTTAGTGTATTCAGCATCTGCATCAGCTTTAAGTAAGCTTGGGTTTGCTAACCATTTTTCCATGTTTTCAACACGGCGAGCCATAGTACGTGCATCACCATAACCTTGTGAAATCATCCACTTAAGCATTGTGATGTTAGAACGTAAGTACTCAGCAACTTTCTCTTCAGAAAGTGTGATTGCACAACCAGCAGCTGAACGTTCAGCAGAAGCATCAGAAAGTTCGAATGCTTGCTCAACTGTTAAGTCAGTTTCCATTTCTGTTAAGTCGATTTCTAAGATACGACCAGAGAAGATGTTCTTCTTACCTTTTTTCTCAACAGTAAGATCGCCTTCTTTGATTGCATAGTAAGGAATCGCATGTACAAGGTCACGTAAAGTGATACCAGGCTGCATTTTACCTTTGAACTTAACAAGAACTGATTCAGGCATATCAAGTGGCATTACACCAGTTGCAGCAGCGAAAGCTACAAGACCAGAACCTGCTGGGAACGAAATACCAATTGGGAAACGAGTATGCGAGTCACCACCAGTACCTACTGTATCTGGAAGAAGCATACGGTTTAACCAAGAGTGGATAATACCGTCACCTGGACGTAAAGATACACCACCGCGGTTCATGATGAAGTCTGGAAGTGTATGTTGCATTTGTACGTCAACTGGCTTTGGATAAGCAGCAGTGTGACAGAAAGACTGCATTACCAAGTCAGCAGAGAAGCCCAAGCAAGCTAAGTCTTTTAACTCGTCACGAGTCATAGGACCAGTTGTATCTTGAGAACCAACTGTAGTCATCTTAGGTTCACAGTAAGTACCTGGACGGATACCTTGACCTTCTGGGAGACCACATGCGCGACCAACCATCTTCTGAGCTAAAGTGAAACCTTTGCCAGTGTCAGCTGGTTGTACTGGAGTACGGAATAATGTAGATGGAGCTAAACCTAAAGCTTCACGTGCTTTAGCAGTTAAGCCACGACCAATGATCAAGTTAATACGACCACCAGCACGTACTTCGTCTAAAAGTACTGGAGTTTTAAGTTCAGACTCAGCGATTTGTTCGCCATTTTTGAACGCAGTAACTTTTGCAGCAGCATGATCGATTTTAAGAGTAACTTCGTCACCCATGTTCATGTTAGAAACATCGATCTCTACTGGTAATGCACCAGCATCTTCCATTGTGTTAAAGAAGATCGGAGCAATTTTACCGCCTAAACACACACCACCGTCTTTTTTGTTTGGAATGTGAGCGATTTCATCACCAAAGAACCAAAGAACAGAGTTTGTTGCAGATTTACGAGATGAACCTGTACCAACAACGTCACCTACATAAGCAACTTGATTACCTTTAGCAATAAGTTCTTTAATTTGGCTTAATGGACCAACTTCACCTGGTTTTTCAGGGTTGATACCATCACGCTCGTTTTTCAACATTGCATTTGCATGCAATGGGATGTCTGGACGGCTCCATGCATCTTGAGCTGGAGACAAGTCATCAGTGTTTGTTTCACCTGTTACTTTGAACACAGTGATTTTGATTTCTTCTGGTACATCTTTACGACTAGTGAACCATTCAGCATCAGCCCAAGACTGTAAAACAGCTTTTGCATTAGCATTGCCAGCTTTAGCTTTATCAGCTACGTCATGGAACGCATCAAATACAAGTAATGTTTTTTTCAATGCTTCAGCAGCTAAGCTTGCTAATTCAGCATCATCTAGAAGCTCAACTAAAGGCGCTACGTTATAGCCACCAAGCATCGTACCTAGTAAATAAACTGCACGTTCTTTAGAAACTAGCGGAGATGTCGCTTCGCCTTTTGCAATCGCTGCCAAGAAAGCTGCTTTTACGTAAGCTGCTTGGTCAACACCTGCAGGAACACGGTTTTCAAGCAAATCAACCAAGAATGCTTCTTCACCTGCCGGTGGGTTTTTTAATAACTCAACAAGTTGAGCAGTTTGAGCATCATCAAGTGGCTTCGGTGGGACTCCGAGTGCGGCACGTTCAGCAACGTGTTGGCGGTAAGCTTCTAGCACGGTGTTCATTCCTCTTTTTTTAAAAAATTACTTGTAAATTCCAGCTTTCACAAAGCTTCACAAGTAATATGGACTACAAAATTTTACTAGAGTTCAAGCCAAAAGTTAATGAGCGCGGGGTGTTTCTCCGTGATGCCCATTATTTTGTAACTAAATACCCCTGTATAAATAATGATCTTAATGACTGGTTTATGATGCGGTATTTTGAATTTAAAGAACACTCCACCTTAGTGGAGTGTTGACGATGTATTAAACACTTAGAACTTTTTATAGTTTGGCATTTTGTCGTGTGGTGTAACCAAGCACTCATCTGCCATTTGTTTTCTAATTTTTTCTTGCAGGGCTTCTGGATTAGTTTTTAATTCATCTTGTGGAATAGCATAAACTTTTTCAATAATATTCAAGATGAATTTTTTGGTGATCTCATCTTCGATTTTATTTGCATGTTCAATCGCTTGAGACTTTTCAATTGCTTGCTGACGGTCAAATACAATACTTCTAGCTGCATTCCCAACACTGGTACAAAAGCCATGCCATTGTTCTTCAGGTGTTAAAGGTTTTTTCTCTGTACAGCCGACTAACAACATTCCCATCAAAACAAATAAAACTTTTTTCATCATTACTCTACACAGACTATGCTGCCAACATCATACTGAATCTGACAGAGTTTGCAAAAACTGCTATAAAAAAACCGAGATATAAACTCTCGGTCCTTTATATGTAGTGTGAGAAATACACATTTCTTAATTTAAATTAATTAAAAAACTTAATATCAGTAGGTGTTGATATTTTTGCAGCATCTCCAACTGATTTTAAGGTACCGTTTTTGGCATCAAAGCGGAACAAACTAATATTATTAGTAAAAACATTTGTTACATACAGATATTTACCAGTTGCATCGAATGAGAAAGCACGTGGTTCAATACCATTAGCTTTATAAACAGTCGGTTGAGCCAGCAATCCATCCTCTTGAATTTTAAATACGAGGAGTTTGTTGTCTGAGCCACGATTAGCAGCGATCACATATTTGCCATCTGGACTAAGAATAATTCCGCTTGCACTCTTAAATTCAGGCGTTTTGTCTTCATGAACTAGCTTTAGCTCAGCAGTTTTCTTCAAATAGCCATCTTGCACATTAAAGGTCACAATTTCACTTCGCATTTCGGCGGTAACATATGCATGCTTACCATCTGATGAAAAGACCATATGACGCGGACCAGAGCCATGGTTAAACGTCACATCCCGACTGTTATCTGCTTCGAGTGGTTGCGTTTTGTTTGGGTTATAACGAAAGACATAGACTTTGTCATTCCCAAGATCACTTGCATATAAATACTTACCATCCGGACTAAAAGTTGTCGAATGAGCATGTCCACTCTCTTGACGCCCCTTAACATGACCAGAACCTTCCGAAAAAACAATATTTTGTACCATTTCACCCAAATGCCCATTCGGCAAAATTGGAAAAACAGCCACACCACCACGGCCTTTATCAAATGCCGAATAATTCGACACAAACAGGAATTTACCATCTAAACTAATTGAGGCATGAGTTGGATGTCCACCATGACTATTCACTGTGTTCAAAACCTCTACCTTTCCGTTTTGAACCGATAGTGCAGTGACTTCTCCTAAATTTTCTTCATTTGTTGTATATGCAAAACGACCATCTTTAGATTTCACAATCCAAGATGGACTTTTCATTTTTAACACTTTAACTGGAGTTAGAGTCCCGTCAGCATTAACTTGCAATTGATATAAACCTTCACTGGCCTTTTCCGGTTTTTGAACAAGTGGTGCATCAGGAATCGATGTCCAAGTTCCTACTAAAGCGATTTGTTGTTCTGCTGCATTCACTGTGGAGCCCCACCCAAGTGACAAAAAGGACAATGATAATGTTGCTGTTAATTTCTGAATGAGTCCACGATATTTAATATTTGTATCGTTAACCTTGCTATCTCTAATTTCAACACAAGTATCTTTTTCCACTGGCATTTTTCCTTGAAAAATTTACCTTATTTGCAATTAACAACAAGGCATTATCAATCTAATTTCATTTAATGATTCTGAAAATTAATTTATAAAACCGCAATTTTCAAGTGAATTTTCTTTAATCAAAATCCTTTTTAAAGTAGGATTCCTGCCAAAAGAATTGATGATCTACATGATTAATATTTAATTTTTTAAAATAGTATAGCGTTAATAAAATAAGAGCCCACTTAAAGTGAGCTCTTAATTTATACATCTAGAAACGCCAATTGTAGAATAAATCGATCGCTCGTTCTAAAGACTGACTTGCTTCTAAATATAAACGGCGATTCATTTGATAACGCAGCGTAAGTTTATTGACTGGCGTAAATACCCCGACACCATAACGAATAAACAAATCAGGCGTAATATATCCAGTTAAGCTTACCTGAGTATCATCACCCGTACCTTGTGCATCTAATGCAAGACCACTTAAGCCGAAAGTACGTCCAATTTGATTCGTGAAAGCGCGTGTACCGCCCAAGCCCATACTAATACCAGCAGCAGCGATTGTATTGTTTACATCAGATTTAAAACCTTCCGCATTACTTAAACCGCTTGAGCCTTCATTAATACGACCTGTCACTAATGCATTTAATGCTTCTTGTTCAGATAAGCCCGCATCGTTATAAACTTGAATGTTTGGTGATGATGCAGTACCTGTAACACGAACGCCAACCATACTACCCTGAACATTTTTATTTGCATCTATATCTAAAGTTGGGTTTGCCAATGGGCCATTGAAACGGGCAATAGCACGGTTTAAATCTAAGCTTTGACCATAAGCTTCAATTTTCACCTTTTGACTTACACCAATAGCACCCATCGCGCGCATTGCCGTTTCATAACCACGCTGAGTTAAGTTCAAACGACCTACTAAAGGAATATTACTGTTAAAGCCTTGGAAGATAACTTGATTACCAATATTTACCGAAATATCGGCACGGATATCCCAAGGTTTTGCTGCACGTAAAATTGCAAGTGGATCTTGGCCTTGACGGACAATACGAACATCTGAAGATGTATTAATGACAGGTGCTGTTGTTTCAGGCATTGAAATACGTGCACGAGGAACATCTACCGACCCTTTCAAACTTAAACGTTTGTCGAAAGGATACATATCGAGTGTCAAATTCGGATTTGCAATAGCTGTAATTAATGGGGCTTGACGTACGAGTAAGTTATCACCTTTTAAGTTCAACTGTAGACGTGGAGAATCTTTCCAATCGAAACTACCTTTAAGTAAACCTACCCCTTGTCCACTGTTAAATGCGCCATCAATTGTTGCCATATCCTGACGAATAGATGAATACACTTGTACATTGGTTAAGTTCACTGGCAGGGAAATCATACTGATTGCCCCATTTTTCAAACGCATCTCACCCGTAAATTGCGGTTGGGTTAATGTACCATTTACTTTACCTGCCAAGGCTAAAGTACCACTCATTGAACGCACATCTTGAATAAATGGTTTTAAAACTTTTAACTGTACATCATTAAAGGCGACCTCACCATGCATTGGCATAGATGGTTGGTATGGATTAATAATGACATTCGCGTATCCGGTACCAATATCTGGTGTTTTTACATCAACACGGAACAATAGACCATCTGAAATGCTTTTCGCAATTACACTCAGCTCATCATAAGTCAACGTGGTTGGCGGATCTTGAGGGTCTTCTGCTGCTAAACCTAGTTCACCTTTTCTGGTTACTAAGCGTGCATCAAGTTTAGGATGTCCACCATTTACCCAAGACGCTTTAGCATAACCATTGAGTTGACCCGTCATAGCCAAACCTTCCGGCATAAATGCGGCAAAATCTCCTAAATCCAGATTTTGGGTAATAAATGAAATATTGCCTTGTGCTTTACTCACACGTACAGGTTGGTCAAGGCATAACTGACTATTTCTACTTTGCCAGCAATGCTGCCCAACATATAGCTCAGAACGTGCTGATGAAAACACAACAGGCGCATTTTGATTTTGCGCTAAACGAATTCGACGCGAATCAAAACTACCTTTTTGAATTTGGCCCAACCAATCATTATTTTGGTTAAAACCGCCTGCTAACTGCACATAAAATTTAGAAATATTATTATTTGCCTGAACTTTTAATAAGTGTGCTTTTCGTGTTCCAGTTAAATTGACTTCAGCAGACTGGATTAGACGGCTACCACTACGTAAATTATCAAGCTTTGCTGTGAGCTGAGTTGGAGTTGTTTCGGAAGTTGGTAGTTCACCCTGTACACGCAGTTTTTTAATGCTCACTAAATTATTGAAAGCAAAGTTATCAACTGCAATATTAGCTGTAGCCTTCAAACGCGGCTGAGATTGAACACTCAAATCTCCATAAGCACGACCACTTAGACCCGGATACAATTCATAAAGCGCAGGCGCATTGAGCTTGATTTTTAAATTCTGCGCATTACCAGTCGCCTGTAATTGGTTTTGTGCATACACTAAAAATAGATTATTCGCTTCAAATTGCTGAGGTAAAAAGCCCTTTTGATTCGAATCCATAAGTACAGATAAGTTACCTTTACCTCTCACTGGCTTATTATTCAAAAATCCTGCAAGGTTCAATTGCTGAATATCAATACGCTTTAACTTATCAGACCAAACACCTTGCGTTTTTACATTTCCTGAAATTTCGCCTTTTACACTAGAAACAAAATATTGAGGTTTAAAACGCACAAGCGAACTATTGATATCCCAAGCAATACGATCTTTTAAGTTTAATGAGCCAGTCGCGTAGATTTTTCCAGCCACACCATCATGTTGTAACTGACTAATTCGAATAAACTCTGGAGTACCCGCAAGAGAGAACTTTAATAACCCATTAGCCTGATTAAGTGCTTTTAAAGATCCATCATAATTCACTGCAAAACCTTTAAAACCACCACCGGCTTTAACATCATTAAATAATAAAGCTGCGGTACTTTTCCCAGCTAACGCAACCGTTTCTTGGTTTGCTTGAGCCAACTGGCCTTTTAAATCAATTTTTTCAAGTTGAATGATTTGTTGATTTGGCTTGGCAAAACCACTTGCTTTGATTGATCCATTAAGTAAGTTTACCGGTGCAGCTGCATGAATACTTTGTGGATTAAAGTCTTTAGCATTTAATAACGCATTCCATGCCAACTGACGTTTTTCGGTAGGTAATAAAACTTTAGCCTGACCTGTGAGGCTCCCTTTTTGAGCCGCAAAATTAAAACTAGGAACATTAAGAATATTATCTTTAACATTCAATGTTGCTAAATATTGTCCAGCTGGCAATAAGGTTTGTTCATGCTGATATACTTTAGTTGCCACTTTAATATCTTGCTGACCATCCCGCAAAGTCAAATCTACTTGACCACTATCACTGCTTAACCAACCTATATATGGCATAGCACGATCTATTTTGGACCAAGCCACATTCATAAACATTGGCTGTGGTTTTTTATTCTTTTCAGGTGCTTGATTTAATTTAAGTTTCCAAGACTCATAGCGGTCAAAGTCGACATTAGCAAATACTTCCATGCCTTTTTCTAAAGAGCCAGTTGAAGCAACTGCAGCATCTAAACTTGGCGGTAAGAAGTCCTGAACGACTTGAGGGATAGCTTTATCTTTAGGATTAACATGATCTAAACGACCTTTTACATCCCAAGTGACATGATCTTTCCAGTTCAGCAAGCCTTTAAGGTTAACTGCACCTTTCATGACCTGACCATTAAAGTCTGTAATATTCAGCTGATGAACCAAATCAGTATTCATTAAGGCGTTGTATTGGCCTTCTGGTAAATTTTCACCTTTTAGATCTGTATCAAGTGCCAAGTTAAGTTGCTTAACATCCCCCTGAAACTTGATCACACCATTTTTAGCAAATAATTTTTGTTCAACCAGTAAAGGCAAGTGATAATTTTTAAGTAACAATGCACCTTTCATTGGTACTTCATGGCGAACAGGATGTAAAACGACCCAACCTGTTAATAAATCTGGTGTTGTCGTTGCTACACCGGCTTGCAAGGTATCTAAACTTCCTCGAGCTGCCACTTTAATATTTTGGATGTTTAAACTTTTTAAAGAAGGAATTCTTAAATCTGCTGTCGCATTCAGTGGATATTTACCACTAAAGTCCATATTTCCTGTTGCGTTATGAACAGAAAGATACCCCATATCCATACTTGAATTTTCAAATTTCAGTTTTGTCTCTGACCACAAAGCATCATTTAGATGAACATCATGGAAATTTACGACAGAACCTGAATTTTTAATTTCTAAATGATCAACATCTCCCACATCTACACGAAGCACAAATGGTAATTTAATGGGTTTAAACTCAAATGGCTTATCCGATGGCGGAGCTTTGTTAATAATAACTAGGTTACGGACATCTGCATTGCTCAAATGCACTTCTTTTTCTAATATTAAAGAACGCCACCCTAACCGTACATCAGCTCTATCTAAAGTAACGTCAACTTCTTTTAACTGAACAATAATATTTTTAAGAATAATTCCCCGAAGTAAATTACCCCCTTCATATTCATATTTAATGACTTGCTGAGCTTGTAAAACACGGTCTAATAAAAAACGGCTTCCACGGTCAGTCGACATCATAATAATGATGGAAGCAACAAGTAATAAAAGTATGATTAATATTGTCAGCAAAAAGCTACGCAAAATGCGTCGCTTCTTAGGAGAGCTAGGTGCCGAAGTGGGCTGCTGTTCTACTTCCGCCATAAAATAAACCTAATAAAATTTTATTTTTAAAGTTGTGGACCAATAAAGAAATGCAAACGAATCGGATGATTATCATCAGAAATACCTGAAGCCACATCTAAACGAATTGGTCCAATTGGGGACTTCCAACGAATACCGACACCAACACTGTAGGCAGTCGGGTTACTAAAATTCTTATCGTAAGCATTACCAAAATCAGAAAAAACAGCTGCTCGCCAACCCTCTTTGAATTGATAGTTATATTCTAAAGAGCCTACTGCTAGAGCCTGTCCACCAATCTTATATCCATTTTCTTCGGGTGAAAGACTTTTATAATCAAAACCGCGAATTGTCTGGTCACCACCAGTAAAGAATCTTAAATTATAGGGAACTTTATCAAATTCATCGGTAAAAATATAACTAAGATCAGATCGTCCCACAAACTGATGGTTATCATTTTCACCTAGAGAATAAATAAATCTCCAACCCGCTGTAGCAATCGCCATATTGGCATCGGAAAGTAAACTGCTACTTCCCAGTTCTAACTTATAGCTTTGTTTAAATGCTTTCGTTGGATTTAACCTTGTATTACTTGAGGTTTTAGAGGTTTCATAACCAAATAATAACGCTTCTTGCTCTGATGCAGCTGTTTTAAATGCATCTGGCAATTCAGAAATATCGACATTTCCTTTTTGAGTCAGTCGGTCCAGACGGTAACGGACCCCAATAGTATGTTGCCAATTGCCTAAAGGTTTTTTAATAACTCGCTCACCACCCAATACGGCAGATTCAGTTAATAAACTCACATCAGGACCGATATTATCTCTAGTCTCGCGCTCATAACCACCTACAATGTTAAAGTAATCATTTAATGGATGCTTATAAGGAATACTATAACGGCCATCTATAGACTGACGAATTTGTGAAAGTTCAAAGTTGGCATCAAAGGAGTGCCCATATTCGTTCACAATCGAACGACGATATTGACTACGTAAACGAGCTCCCGTATCAGTACCATAACCCACACCAGTTTCCAAACTATTCAATTTATCCGCATTTAAAGTCACAATAACCGGAATCCGTTTTTCTTCACGAGCTTGGGCTTGTAAACGGTCTTGTTCCGACTCTTGCTCTCCATGATCTGCTGCTGCGGTTTTCAAAGAAGCTGGAGCTGCAGCTAATTGTACATTTTCAGTTCCGGCAAATTGTTTTTCGTCTACCACATTTTGACTAACCTCTTTACTAGATGAGGCTAATTGTCGTGCTTTAGCAAGCTGTTGTTGCTCTGGAGAAAGCAATTTTGATTCATCAATGGTGACATTTTGCTGATCGACTAATGCTTGTAAATCTGGGGGTAACTCAAGCGGCTTCTCAATTGGATCAGGTTTAATTGAATCGACCAGCGTGTAGTTAAAATAGCGAGAGTTCGTCAGGTTGTTGGCTAAAGCATTTACACGCCAGAATGTGTAGTCATCGCCCTCTTTCCAAGGTGCCATACTCTCAAGAATATTTAATTTGATTGGCAAGGGTTTTGAAGGATCACTCATACGAAACTCAACCTTACCTAGCTTATATCGCTCACCCGTTTCATATTTGAGGTTAATATCTGCTTTGTTTTCAGGTTGGCTTACTTTCACATCGTGTAAACGCCAGTAGGCATCAAAATATCCATTATTTGTTGCGGCATCGACAATTCGACTTTTAGTTGTTTCATACAGACCATGATTAAAGATATCACCCACATCTTGGTCTGGAACTAAACGAATAACTTGAAACTGTGGTTGTTTTGCACCAGCTCCACTGAATTCAATATTTTGTTCATTAATTCGTACCGGCTCATTTGGAGTAACTTTAACTCGAACACGGCTTGCACTTAATTTTTCAAAACGAAACTCAGCATTGTAATACCCCACCGCTTGAGCGGCCTGATTGCTTAGGCTCCTAAGTTGAGGCAATGCTGAATTAAAATCTTCAAATGATTCTTGAGTAAATGTAGATAATTTACCTTTGATATTTTTAGCCAAATCGTCTGGAGCACCCGTAACCTCAGCAGTAATACGAGGTATTTGCTCCATCGGAATCACACGCGGTGGACGAATTTTATTAAATATCCGTTTAAAGAAACCTTTCTCTTCCGGCGGCTCTTCAGTAGCAGCTGTAAGCTCAGGTAAAGTTTTTCCAGTTTCATTAGCTTCGACTACAATCTTACTGTCAGATTGAATCTCATGCATGAGTTGGTCAATATTTACAGGCGCCTGATTAATTTCATGTAATTCTGCTTGTGATGCATCATTCACTAACATTTCTGGATGTTTTTGCGTGCCATTTTGAAAGTTCTGAGCTTCAGTTTTTGCCTCTTCTGCTACCCGATAAATCTCATTTGCCATATTCTGGTCAACAGGCATCACGGGTAAATCTTCGAGGTTATCGAGCGTAATTGGCTTAAATTCTTCAATCTGATTTGGAAATTGTTCTTGTTGTTGCAATATAGCCAAGCTATCTTGTTGCTGCTGTGCTTGAGTTACCAGAGTAGCGACATCAGTAATCGGAACATCATTTTGGTTATTTGTATTTGTTTGTTGCAATGATGGATCAGTTACTGACTGGTTTGCTACCGGCGTTACGGTCTCAGCTGAACTTTGAGCATAACAAGGATTAACACATAAACTTAACAATAGGCTGCTACAAATAAGTTTAGGTATACTCTGCATTTTTAGGATTAAATGCATAGAGTGAGAAAGAGTTGACTGTTTAAACTTAATTTTAGAAGGCATGGAAAACTCTAAACTTATTTTTTAATAAACGCACCAATATGAGGATAAAACTCACTCGAAACCATTGATTTTTCATTTAATCAAGCGTTAAAAATATCATACATGGTTTTCGATGCAAATTAACACTCCGTCACATTTTTTAATAAAACTCAATGAAGCTTGTATATGATGAAACAAGATGAATCCCTGATGACATCACGTCGGTTTGTACCGATGTTTTTTACACAGTTTTTTGGCGCATTAAATGACAATGTTTTTAAGCAAGCTTTATTGTTAGTCATTACATATGGTTGGATTCAACAACAATCTGCCCCTGTAAGTACACTCAATAATTTAGCAGCATTATTGTTTATTTTGCCATATTTCTTTTTTTCAGCAACAGCAGGACAAATTGCTGACAAATACGAGCGCTCACAACTTGTGCGTGGCATAAAAATATTAGAAATCATAATCATGCTTATTGGGTCTGCCGGTTTCTTATTGGGGCATTTATGGCTACTGCTTCTGGCTTTATTCTTAATGGGAACACATTCCACATTTTTCGGACCTATTAAATATGCAATTTTGCCTGAAATTTTAAAACCAAACGAACTTATGTCGGGCAATGCCTTATTTCAATCCGGTACATCGATGGCAATTTTATTCGGCATGATCTTAGGTGGTGCCGTAATTGCATCATCGGAAGGTAATTTACTATGGATTAGTTTGACTGTAGTCGCTATTGCTTGCATAGGCTATTTATTTAGCCGCTTCATTTTACCCCAAAAAGTTGCTGCACCCGATCTAGATATAGACTGGAACTTTATTCGTACAAGCTTCCAAACCATTACATATGCCAAAAGTTTACCGTTAGTGTTCACCATTTTATTAGGTAATTCGTGGTACTGGTTTTATGGAGCAACTTATTTAACGCAAATTCCGCAGTTGACTCAACAAAATCTCCATGCATCAGAAAATGTGGTTAGCCTGTTACTCACATTCTTCTCAGTCGGTATTGGGGTAGGTTCTCTTCTCTGCCGTAAAATTGGTGGTTCGGAAATTAATATTAAAATGGTGCCGATTGGTGCAATTGGCCTTACTGTTTTTGCGCTTTACCTTGCAGCGAGTCTAGCCTTTGTACCGGAGAAAACTGGAGCATTACTAACCTTAAAAGATATTTTTACCCAAGGTTGGGTTTACTATCACGTCATGATTGCAGTGACTTTATTGGGTATTAGTGGCGGTTTTTATATTGTTCCTTTGTATGCCATGATGCAGGCTTACTCACCGCGCTCACATCGTGCCCGAGTGGTCGCAGCAAATAACATTTTAAATGCTGTATTCATGGTTTCGTCAGCAATTTTCTCAATCTTAATATTAAGTGTTTTAAAAATTGATATTAAAATACTATTTATTATTACAGCTGTACTTAGTGCAATCTTTAGTATCTGGCTTCTTGCCCGACTAAAACCAATGCTTGCCACAGCACATCTTTCTTTGGAGGACTAATTTATGCGCCACTATACGGGAATTGATCAACTTATTAACTCCTTTGATCAGGCATTACGTAGTCTTGTTCCAGGTGCAACAGCAGCACAGCGACAAAATCCGGCTGAAACGGCTGAAACAAAACTTGGAGTTGAAGATGCTCGCCATGTTGCAGGCTTAATGCGTGTTAACCATAGTGGTGAAGTATGTGCTCAAGCGCTTTATCATGGGCAAGCATTAACGGCGAAATTACCAAATGTACGCCGTGAAATGCAACAGGCAGCAATTGAAGAACAAGACCATTTAGCTTGGTGTGAAGACCGTTTAAAAGAGCTAAATAGTCATACAAGTTTATTGAACCCGATTTGGTATGGCCTTTCATATGGTATGGGTGCTCTTGCTGGTATTGCAGGTGATAAATATAGCTTAGGTTTTGTTGCTGAAACTGAACGCCAAGTTAGTCTACATTTGCAAGATCACTTAAACCAGTTACCTGCTCAAGATGAACGCTCTCGTAAAATTTTAGAGCAAATGAATGAAGATGAATTACATCATCGTCATACTGCGCTTGAAGCAGGTGGTGTTGAATTACCTTATGCAGTAAAAATCAGTATGACCGCTATTTCAAAGTTAATGACTAAAACGAGTTATTACCTTTAAAAAAAACAAAGGATTGATCTCATTCAGATCAATCCTTTTTCAAATATTATTTTAAACCATGATCATATTTGAAACGTTCGATATCTCGAATTGAGTTCCAATAGTTTCTGTTAATACGGTCACGATCAATTTGTAATTCTCTTAAAAGCTTACGATAACGTTCACGCTCTTCTGGCTTTAATTTTTCGTTGTAAGCATTATCAGAATACTGCTTAAACTTTTCATCATAACGATCGTATTCATTTTTTGCATTGTAGTAATCGGAAGCTGCACGATAATAAGGTCTTAACCGATCACGCTGCTCAACTGGGCATACATTAATATTCCCGTTACCCTCTAAGGCGTTATAAAAAATATTTGATGGCTGGCAATAATATCCTAAGCCCTCTTTATATCCACGTTCATATGACTTTTGATCTGGAACAATATTAGCTTTCCCACACGCTTTATAATATTGATCTAAACGCGGCGAAGAACCTTTTGAACCATCTTTCTCACCTACTAATGACCAATTCGCAGTCTTACATTCTTCTACGCTCATTGCAGCACAACCTGAAAGGCTGATTGCTAAAATGGCTAAACCGATATTTTTCATATTAAGAGAACTCAAAAATAAAATTAAAAAAAACGCAAAAAATAAAATTCCAGTACATACACTATGTAAGCCCTGCTTTATTCAAGACTTATACATAAATTTTTAACTGGATAAGTGTTTAAGTTTAAAGCAGTTTGACCATCTCACCAAATTTAAGGATCATAAATTCTAATTATGTTTAATTTTTTAAAGCGAAATCATGAACTATCAAATGGCTCTTATACGTTAATTTTACTTTAAAAATTTATTATCAAAACAAAACTCAAGCCACTGATTATGAATACAAAAAATAAAAATTATTTATAAAACTCTCTTTAATCATTTTACTCTTTTTTTACGCGATTTACTTCAAGGACTAAGGTAGGATTTTAGCTAAATAACCACCAAGGTTTTTTATAATGAGTACGCTTATTTACCCAAATTTAAACTTAAAAGATTCTCACTTTAAGGCATTTAAAATATCAGATGATTTTATTCCACCAACACAAGATCACACTTTCAACGCAGAACTTTTTTTAAAAGAAGTCGATGAATATTTAAGTTTATATCCTCAGACTCAGCACATTGATATTTGTCTACATGACTTAAACGGACATATTCGTGGTAAACGAATTGACGTTAAAAGCCTCAAAAATCTCTCTCATGGATGTTATTTTCCACTTTCTGTTTACGCCATGAGCCTTGATGGAAAAGTAATTGAAGAGACAGGATTAGGAAAATATATTGGTGAACCAGATAGACTTTGCCTGCCCATTTTAGGCAGCTTGCAACCAAGTGCCTTATCCCCAGAATTAAATGCTCAGCTTTACCTATCAATGCAAGAAGAAGATGGTACAGACTGCCGCTATGAACCACGCAATATATTAAAAAAAATATTAAATCAGTTACATGCCCATAATTACTTTCCTGTCATGGCTGCCGAATTAGAATTTTATCTTTTCTCACCTCAGCATCAGGCTGAAACCTGTATAGAAAACCAATGTTTTGATATAGATGCACCCAATAACTATCAACAAGTCCTAGATGAGGTTGAAAAAGCTGCTCTACTACAATCTATTGAAATTACCGCTATTGTTGCAGAGTCATCCCCTGGACAATATGAACTAAATCTTCAACACAGCCATGACATTTTGAAGCTATGCGATCAAATTAATGCTTTAAAAAGAATTGTAAAACAAGTCGCAAGAAAGCATGACTTAACTGCTTGTTTCATGGCGAAACCGAACTTGGCAAAGGCTGGAAGCGGCATGCATTTTCATATGAGCATGCTGAATCAATACCATGAAAATATATTTAGCTCAGAAGAAGAAAAAGATGAGCTTGCAGCCAAATTACTCAGCGCGATTAGCGGACTCATTGAGTTAATGCCTGCATCTATGGCGATTTTAGCGCCTAATATTAATTCTTATAGACGTTTTAAAATTGGTCATCATGTGCCATTAGAAGCCAATTGGGATACCAATAATCGTAATGTCGCAATTCGCATTCCATGCTCAGATGTACAAAATCAACGCTTAGAATATCGGGTTGCTGGCGCTGACTGTAACCCCTATCTCGTTACAGCCACTATTTTAGCAGGTGTATCTTACGGCTTATCTCATAAATTACCACTACCAAAACCTGCTCATCTTTTAAAATTTCCAGACGAGCATATTTTATTAGCTAACAACCAACCAGAAGCCTTAAAAATATTTAAAGGAAGTCTTATTTTAAAAGGATATTTAGGCGCTGACTTTGTCGAACATTGGTATACGGTTAAGCAGGCTGAATATCAAAACATTTATAGTCAAATGACTGAAGCAGAACAACATTGGGATATATAAATAAAAAAAGCAAAAAAACTATAAACCACTTTGCAAACCCTTAGGGAGAAATACCCTAAGGTTTTTTTTATATCTAATTAATGATTTTTCTGTTTAGCTAAAAAACGCAATCCAACACCAGGTTCAGTTGCAATATAGCGTGGCTGAATTGCGTTATCCCCCAGTTTACTGCGTAACTTGCCCACTAAAATACGTAAATAGTGCGTATCTTCCTGATGGGTTGGACCCCATAGTTCTTTTAAGAGCTGTGGCTGGGTTAAAAGCTGTCCTTGATAGCGCATTAACAATGTCAAAAGTTGAAATTCTTTTCGAGTTAAAGTAATTGGTTGTTGCTCGACCCAAACCAAACGTTGCGTAACATCAACTTTAAGATAACCATCGTCATAGACATGCGCTTCTTGCTGAATGGGTTGATTTCTTAAAATGACACGGATACGTGCCAAAAGCTCTTGCACACTAAAAGGCTTGGTCATGTAATCATTTGCGCCAGCATCTAGCAAATCAACTTTTTCGTATTCATCAGCCCGTACAGATAGCACAATAACTGGTACATTCGACCAGCTACGTAATTCTTGAAGCACTTCTTTTCCGTCTAAATCGGGTAAGCCCAGATCTAGAATAACTAAGTCGGCACCTTGCGTTGCTAAAGCTTCTAGGCCTTTGTAACCCGTTTCGCAGAGCGTGGTTTTATATTTTTGAGTTCTTAAAGCAATGTCTAGAAATTTACGAATTTGAGGCTCATCATCAATAATCACAATGCGTGTTTCTACAGGTGACGTTTCTGAACTTATCATGAATTTACAACTTATTCTTTTACTGGGTGAATGGGTAATCTGATTTGAATTAAAGTACCTTTATTTTGGCGCCCTGAAAATGCTTCTATTGTACCCATATGAGCACCAATAATCGCTTTTACGATTGTAAGCCCTAAACCTGTACCAAATTTTCCACGGTCTCCACGCTCCATCGTATAAAACATATCAAAAATACGATGTCTTTCATCTTCAGGAATTCCCGCACCTCTATCTTCAATTTCAATTTTTACTTCATCTTCTGATGAAAGTTGAGCACGAATCATGACAGATTCATCTGGAGGTGAAAAGTTTGCAGCATTTTCTAAAACATTAAAAATAGCTTGTTCTACCAGCGCTGGGTGAACATACAAACTAATCGGTTGCTCAGGTAACTGAACCACTACTTGCGTATCTGGTTTATAGCGCTTTAAACGGCGGGTTGCCGAACCAATTAACTCATCTACCCCAATCCAGTCTCTTTTTAAAGTTAAGCCTTCGTGGCCTAAGCGTGTCATATCAAGCAAGTTTTGAATATAACGGTCTAGACGCTCACCTTCTAAATGAATTGTTTCAAGTAAATCTTGCTGGTCTTGTTCAGACATATCAGCTTTAAAATTGGCAAGCGTATCTGCGGCTCCAATAATAGAAGCTAGTGGCGAGCGTAAATCATGCGATACCGAAGATAATAAAGCTGAACGTAAGCGCTCTGTTTCACTGGTGACTTTTGCTTGTTCAAGTTCATTGACCAATTGGGTTCGAAGTGCTGCCTGTGCAATATATTCAATTACACTTTCCGTCAGTTTCTTTTGCTCAAAATTTAGAGAAACTACATCATCCTTAAAGTAAATTCCCACTATACCTAGGCTATTTTTCTGTTCTAAAAGTGGTAAAAACCACCAGTTCGACTGACTAAGGGTATCGGTAAAACGCCCGCACGGTTGTTGATGTTTCAAACACCATTCTGCAGCTACTTTTTCCTTATCATTTAGTTCTATGTCAGATGAAATAACTCTATCTTGGATAGAAATCCACACTTTAGTTTGAAGCTGGGTTTCTAAAGTCATACGACCGGTTTGCATGACTTCTTCAAGATTTACTGCACTAGAAAGCTTACGTGCCAAGTCTTGCATTACTGTGGTGTAGGCATTAGCAGCTTTTAAAGATAAAACTTGCTGGCGTAACTGAGAAGCCAACCGCCCAGCAATTAAAGCTGCTGCAAAAAAAGCAACAACGGTAACCACACCTTGGTGTGCTGAAATTTGAAATGTAAAACGTGGTGCTATAAAGAAAAAGTTATAGGCTAAGAAACAAATAAGAGCGGCGACTACTGCAGCAAGCATTCGGGTTTTAGTTGCTACAATTAAAACTGAAATAATAAAAATGACAGAGAAGTCTTCAATACCCAATAGAACTTCGGCAAAGTGAGCTATAAAAATACTTGCGCATGTTACCGCTAAAACAAAAACACTTTCTTTTAATGATAAAAATGATGGCTTCTCAAGTTGAGCTGTCTTTTTAGTGCCCTGTTCTGGGTGTAAAATCGTTAAAGCAATCGAGTTTTCTTGATTTAATAATTGCTGAGCTAAATTTTTCTTAAATAACTTTAACCACCACGGTGAAATACTTTTGCCAATGACCAGATTGGAAATACCTCGATCAAGCGCAGCATCCATTAACACCGAAGCAACTCGTGGCCCATATAAAACTTCGGTTCGACCACCAAGTTGTCGAGCCAATTCAAATGCACGGTCAATTTCAATATATTCTTTTTTATATGAATTTGCTGAACTCTGCCCAGAATCCAAACTTTTAGCAACATTCACTACAGTCCATGTTGCTCCATTGCGTTCAGCTAATCGACAACCTGCCCGTACTAAATATTCAGAAGAGCCTTGCCCATCTATCGCAATCATTAATTCATTTTGTAGCGAGATAGACTTCAAGCCTTTAGAGGTATAACTCTGTTTTAAATCTAAATCGACATGCTCAGCAACGCATTGCATTGCCAGTTCACGTAATGCAGTTAAATTTGAAATGCTAAAAAAGCCTTGTAATGCCAGATTCGCTTGCTCTGGCACATAGACTTTTCCTTGATGGAGCCTTTCAATGAGTTCACTGACAGGTAAATCAATTAAACGAATATCTCGAATACGGTCAAACACCCGATCTGGCACAGTTTCATTTACTCGAATGCCCGTAATCTGATGTACCACATCATTTAAGCTTTCTAAATGCTGAATATTCATGGTGGTAAATACATCAATACCCGCATCTAGTAATTCATTGACATCTTGCCACCGTCGTTCATGGCGACTATTGGGTATATTGCGATGAGCCAACTCATCAACTAAAACAATTTCCGGATGCCTGTGTAAAATAGCATCCAAATCCATTTCTTCTAAAGTATGCCCCTGATATTGCATTTCCTTTCTAGCAATTTGAGGCAAGCCTTCCAAAATTTTTAGAGTTTCTATTCTTCCGTGGGTTTCAACAATGCCAACAACAACATCTGTACCTTGTTGAAATAACTCTTTAGCGCGGGCAAGCATAGCATAGGTTTTTCCTACACCAGGTGCTGCACCGAGAAAGACTGTTAGTCGACCGGCTTGATATCTATTTACATGATTTAATAAGGCCTCAGCCTGATTTTCGCGATTGCTTTGCACTTGATATCATCCGGTAAACTAACAATTTTATTTTCAAGTTAATGTGTAGATTGTAATTGATCTAAAGCGATATTTAGCTCTAATACATTAACACGAGCTTGCCCTAGTACACCAAACTGAACTGGTTCAATATGCTTTTGAAGTAACTCTTCTACAACTTTAGGGTCTAAATGACGCGCTTGAGCTACTCTGGCAACCTGTAACTGAGCAGATTCAGGACTAATATGCGGATCGATACCACTACCCGATTTAGTCACTAAATCACTTGGAATAGGGTTATTACCTGTATGGTCTTGTTTTTTCACCGCAAGAATCTGCGCATCAATTTGTTTTTGCAGCTCTGGATTAGTAAGCGCTAAGTTTGTGGCCCCCATGGCCATCGGGTCATAAGCAACCGCTGAAGGACGTGGATGAAAATAAGTTTCTCCAACAAATGGCTGAGCGACTAATTTTGACCCTAGAACTTTATGGTTTATTTCAATCAAACTACCATTCGCTTGATTGTGAAATAAAACCTGTCCCGCGCCTGTAGCGATCGCACTATAAACAGCGCCACAACTGACAAGAGTAAAAATTAGAAGTCCGAAAGATGCTCTTAAGGTCTGACCCAAATTTGCTTCTGAATTTTGTGCATAAGTTTTCATTTCAAACTCCAGATTACAAACCAAATAATTGAACAATAACAACATCAATCGCTTTAATGGCAATGAATGGTAGAACCACACCGCCCACCCCATAAATCAACATATTTCGACGTAGTAACTGAGTTGCAGTTGAAGGTTTAAATTTCACGCCTCGGAGTGCGATTGGAATTAATAGCGGGATAATAATCGCGTTAAAAATTAATGCAGATAAAATCGCGCTATTTGGACTCGCCAAATGCATCACATTCAATACTTGCATTTGTGGAATCGCAGCAGCGAACAATGCAGGCAAAATGGCAAAGTATTTAGAGACGTCATTTGCTAACGAAAATGTTGTCAAAGCACCGCGGGTAATCAGTTGCTGTTTCCCAATCTCAACCACAGCAAGAAGTTTGGTTGGATCTGAGTCTAAATCAACCATGTTGCCGGCTTCTTTTGCAGCTTGTGTACCCGAGTTCATGGCTAAGCCAATATCGGCTTGTGCTAGTGCTGGGGCATCGTTGGTTCCATCACCAACCATCGCAACTAAACGACCTTGTTGTTGTTCGGTGCGAATACAAGCGAGTTTATCTTCTGGTTTTGCTTCGGCAATATAGTCATCTACACCCGCTTCAGCAGCAATCGCAGCAGCGGTTAATGGGTTATCACCTGTGACCATGACAGTTTTAATACCCATTTCTCTTAAACGAGCAAAACGTTCTTTAATACCGTGTTTAATTACATCAGAGAGTTCAATCACACCCAATACATGATGTTGATTTGCAACAACCAACGGTGTTGCCCCTTTTTTAGCAACTTGTTCAACACGTGCTTTTAACTCTAGATCTTGAGAATAATCTTCATCTACAAATTTCAAGATTGCATCTAAAGCACCTTTACGAATTTGCTCACCATTCGGTAAATTCACACCAGAAATTCGAGTCGATGCACTAAAAGAGATAATTTCGGCTTGCTCAGGTTCTTGCTGTTTTAAACCTTGTTCTTTTGCTAACTTAACAATCGATTTTCCTTCTGGTGTTGGGTCGGCAAGTGAACTTACCCAAGCAGCAGCTCTCAACTCCGACTCACTTACAGAAGTTAAAGGATAAAAAGAAGTCGCTTGACGGTCACCATAAGTAATGGTTCCTGTTTTATCGAGTAAAAGCACATCAATATCACCCGCAACTTCTACTGCTTTACCTGATTTCGCCAAAACATTGGCTTTGAGCGCGCGGTTCATACCCGCAATACCAATCGCAGGTAACAAGCCACCAATGGTTGTTGGAATTAAGCAGACCAACAGCGCAACCAGCACGACTGGATCAAGTTCAATATGCAAATAATGAGCAATAAACGGCAAGCTAATCACAACAATTAAGAAGGTAATTGTCATCACCATTAATAAGAAGCCAAGTGCAATCTCATTTGGTGTTTTTTGACGATTTGAGCCTTCAACCAAAGCAATCATACGGTCTAAGAAACTTTGACCAGATTCCGCAGTCACTTGCACAACAATACGATCTGTAAGAACTTTAGTCCCACCAATAACACCTGAACGGTCAGTTCCAGCTTCACGTAGCACAGGTGCAGACTCACCTGTAACAGCCGATTCATTAATGGTCGCAAAGCCTTCTACAATCTCACCATCGGCTGGAACAAGCTCACCTGCATGAACTTCAATATAATCATTCAAATGAAGTTCAGTGGCTGCAACTTGAGTTGCTTGGCGGTCTGTCAAAGAATTAAGTCTTCGAGCAGTCAAGTTTTCTCTTGCTGCACGTAATGAAGATGCCTGTCCACGACCTCTAGCCTCTGCAACCGCTTCAGCATAGTTAGCAAATAAAATCGTAATGAACAAAATTGCTGTGACAACCAAACCGAATACCAGTGTGGCATATCCCATTAAGGTACTTAGAGCAGTGATTACTGTTCCAAGCCATACAATTGCCATGACTGGATTTTTAATTGCATGCTGGGGTAGCAATTTTATAAAAGCATTTTTCCAAACTTCAAAACTTGGTACTGCCACAGTTGTTTTATGGCTATTTACATGAGTTTGTGTATTCATTTTCACTCGCCTCCTTAGCCTTTAACCAACAACAGTTGATCGGCAATTGGCCCAAGGACAAGAACTGGCATAAATTGTAATAAGGTAAGCAATACAACAATCGTAATCAGCGTTAAGGCAAAGGTTGGAGTTTCAACCTGAAGGCTACCTGTTGTTTCGGGTGCTTTTCTTTTTGCTGCTAAACGTGTCGCAATCATTAATGGCAAAATTAATGTCGGGAAGCGTCCTAAAAGAAGAGCAAGACTACAGGTGACATTCCACCATACGGTGTTGTCTCCAAGACCTTCAAAACCTGAACCATTGTTGGCAAACGCAGAAACATATTCATAGAACACTTGGCTAATACCGTGTGGTCCAGGGTTAGTGATACCTGATAATCCCGGAATACTAAGACTCAAGGCTGTAAAAGCCAGAATAATAAGAGGCTGAATTAAGATAATAATCGCAAGCAACTTGATCTCTGCTGCTTCAATTTTGCGTCCAAACAATTCAGGTGTACGACCTGTCATTAAGCCTGCAATGAATACAGCGAGTAACAGATAAATCATAAACTGTTGCAGGCCACAGCCCACACCGCCCCAAATGGCATTAATCAACATATTAATGAGTTCAACCAGCCCAGTAAGTGGCGCAGAAGAATCGTGCATCATATTGACCGAACCGTTATTCACTTGTGTGGTCAGCGCAGCCCAAACTGCTGATGCTGCTGGTCCAAATCGTTGCTCTTTACCCTCCATTACTGCAATTTGAGATGCTGTCGATGACATACTTTCAGACCAGACAGCTGCTGCACCTGAAATAACCGACATTAAAAGCATGCTACCAAACACAAAATAGGCAAATTTTTTGCGTCGAGTAAAATGTCCCACCATAAAAACGACTGTAATTGGAATGAGTAAAATCGCTATCATTTCTAATAAATTAGATAGTGGCGTTGGATTTTCTAAAGGCACAGAACTATTTGGACCATACCAGCCGCCACCGTTACTACCCAATTGCTTAACAGCAACCATGGGTGCAACTGGACCTAATGGAATTTTTTGGGTTTGTACTGTATTCGCTTTATCAATAAGCTGTACTTCCGGTCCACCCTGAAAAGTTGCTGGCACGCCTTGGCTGTTAAGCAACAATGACCAAACAAAACACAGAGGAAGCAAGAACCGGACTGTAGGGCGTATTACATCTGCCCAATAGTTACCAATTAAAATTTGATCTGGCTGTTCAGCAACATTGGCCGCAATATGGCTAGGACGTTGATAAAATAAAGCTCTTAAGGTCGCAACAACTAAAGCTAATCCCATCATTGGTGTGATGACTTGCAAACCTACAATACCTGTCATTTGCGACAAATAAGATAATTGAGCTTGACCAGAATAATGCTGTTGGTTGGTGTTGGTTAAAAATGAAATAACCGTATGTAATGCTAAATCCCAGCTCATATTTGGTGCATGATTTGGGTTTAATGGCAGCCATGCTTGCGTCATAAAAATAGCAAAAACGGCTACAGCTAAAAAAATACAGCTAACAACAAATGCTAAAGAATATTGTTTCCAGTTCATTTGTTGTTGCGGAGATATACCTAACAAGCGATAGACAGGATTTTCAATCCAACGAAATAATCCATCGCCAACCATCGGCTGATTTGCCATCACTTTGGATAGATATTTACTGAGGCACCATGCTAGAAAAATAGCAATAAATAAAACAAGAATAAGTTCTAACATGGCTATTCTCCTCTATACCCCTTGGCTTGATTTGCCAAATTGGAAATAAGGAGAGATGAAGAGATATCATTTGTTTTTAGTCCGCATAAGGCTATGCCAGACTGATGCAAGATGCGCATTTGAGAATTTATAAGCATCTTTATTGTCCTGAAGTAACACTAATTTAGTGGATTTCAGTATCGGTAAAATGCTCGTAAATTCTCTATTGAGGAACTCAAAGGCCGCGTAAATTTTGCGTAAAATTTAGTTTGAAAGACCTTAAAATTTAAAATTAACAACTGGGTAAAGCGTACTATCAGCCTTTAGTCTTTCACAATGCCAAAGTTCATATAAAGGAATTTTTACATCGAGCGCCAAAGGTAATTTTTTAGAATTAAATTGCATATGGTCCAGATCATTTCCCCATGCAATCAAATCTACATCTAAAGAAATATGATGCGATGGTCGAACACGTCCAGAATCTGACTCAAGTTTCTTTAAAAAAGATTCAACTTGTTCAGACGATAAAGTACTTCTTAACAGACATGCTGAATTCCAGTAATCATCTCCAATACCATCTCGGCATGGAATTTGATAAACAGATGAAAACTGCACTTTCCCCAAAGTTGCTAATTGCGTATACGCAAAAGTAAAGTGCTGATCTGCGTCTAAATTACTCGCTAGGGCGAGCGCAAAAATTGTTTCTGGTGCGTTCAAGACGAATTCCTACAGCGTTTGCTTCTGCAATGATGGCTGGCTTACGGATGGTTATGGTAATTTTTTCAATTGTTGGAAAGGTTTCAAATAAACATTGCAAAACCAGATGAGCTGCGTGCTCGATTAATTCAGGTTTAGCTTGTTGAATGGTTTGAGCCGATAACTCACAAATCTGCGCATAGTTGAGTGTATCCTCAAGCTTGTCAGACGCTGCAGCTCGGCTCAAATCACTATGGATGGTTAAATCCAACATTAAAGGTTGAATGATTTGTCTTTCCCAGTTGAAACAGCCAATCACTGTATCAACCTTCAAGCCTTCAATAATAATGGCATCCATAAATTTAAACTGACCTTAGTGCTTTAACAACGAAGCAGGTTCCATATTTTGAACCATTTTCAAACGTTGGTCTGCATAAATATCAGTATATGGTGCGAGTACGCGCATAAAACGATCGAAATAAAGCATTTGCTTAAATAATAATGCAAAATCTCGAGGGAATTTAATACCGTGGCGCTCACCTACACTCACCATATCCATCATAATGTCGTTTAAATCGGCAGGATTAGTAGACAGAATCTGCTGTGGATCGGCCATTAATACGCCATTAAACAAACGCTCTAAATCTTGAGCTAAAACCAGAACATCGACCTTGTTATGGGTCATACCCATTTTGAGCATATTTTCAGCCATAGCCTGATAATCAGTCTTTTGCAAAGCATCCATAAACGCGATACATGCTGTCCAGACTTCTGGTTTTAACTGCCCCACAATACCGAAATCGATAAAACCAATTCGGCCATCTTCAAGCAGCATTAGATTTCCAGCATGTAAGTCCGCATGGAAGCTCTTGCATAACATTAAGCTACCAAACCATGTGTTCATGGCAGTAATGAGTACTTGCGATGGATCTTTAGCATATTGTTTAACCACGCTAAAGTCTGTCAGAGGTACCCCATATAAACGCTGCATGGTCAAAACACGGCGCGTAGAAAACTGATGATAAACTTTAGGTGCAGTAGCAGCTTGGTTTTGGGAAATATTCAAATATTCCACAAAGTCATCTAAATTTTGTGCTTCTTCAATGAAATCGACTTCACGCACCATACGAGTTTTGATTTCATCAACAATGTCAGAAAGAGCAGCAAACTTGATTTTAGGGACTGCACGTTCAAGCAGCTTTGCAGCCCAATGCACTACATTTAAGTCAGTGTATAAAATAGTTTCTACGCCAGGTTTTTGTACTTTGATAACGACATCTTCACCTGTCGTTAGTTTAGCTGCGTGAACCTGAGCAATTGAAGCAGAAGCTAAAGGTTTTTCATCGATATAACTAAAAATCTCGCTTAAATCACGCCCTTCAAATTCAGAGGCAAGTACGCCTTGAATATAGCTAAATGGCAGAGTTGGGGTCTGATCCAAACAACCTTGAAATTCTTCTACATATTCACGTGGGAATAACGATGGCGTACTCGCGATAAACTGACCAAGCTTAATATATGTTGAGCCAAGCGACTCAAAAGTCTCACGCATGAGTTTGGCATTACTTGGCTTATCAGTTGCGTACTTAATACCAGCTTTAGCCGCAACCACTGCAGTTTCACCGATACGGGCAACTGAGCGCAATCCATCAAATAAAATATTTTTTTTCATATTTCTTTAGAACCAGAATATTCGTCTCAAGTTTAGCAAATTTTGCTTTATTTGCTGATTAGCTTGCCTGACAAAGTGGACAATTTATATCTTTATCAAAATTAACAATACGTTGTGACATATTTAATCCGTCCCAAAGTAACAGTTTCTGTTTCAGAGGAGTGCGATTAAGCCCTAAATAAAGTAAAGTGTGATGTGCTTGTAATGACGCTATCATTACAGGAGCCGTTGCAAGCACTCCTGACTCTGCACAGCGAAGGCCTTCATTGTCATGCTGTTCTTTTGGAAATAAACATTCATAACAAGCTGAATCACCTTCAACCATAAACATTTGCGCCTGAAAGCCAATTGCAGAAGCACTAATTAATGCGACCTGATGCTTTTTACAAGCACTATTCACTAAATAGCGAGTTGTAAAGTTATCACAACCATCTAAAACGACGTCTTGGTGTTCAACAAGTCTATCAATGTTATGTTCGTCTAAACGTTCATTAAAGTATTCAACACAGATATAAGGGTTAATTTTCTGTAACCGTTTTGCTAGAACTTCAGCTTTATAATGACCAATATCTTCATGACCAAACGCAATTTGTCGTTGTAAATTACTTATCTCAATGGTATCTACATCAATGAGTGTAATCTTCCCAACCCCTGCTCGTGCAAGTAGTTCTGCACTGCTACAGCCTATGCCACCAGCACCCACAATCAGCACATTGGCAAGTTTGAGTTTTTCCTGAGCTTCAATATCCCATCCATCAAGTAAAATCTGACGGCTATAGAGATGCATTTCTTCATCACTTAACTCTACAAAATCGATATCTTGAAGCTCGGTCACGCTTTAATCCTTTCACTTAGAAGCCAAGTGATTTTATGACTAAGTTCGTCATTAGGAAAGCTATAAAATGGAAACAACTTTTTTATTCAGTTAACTCCCCATTACATTACTTCTCACACGCTTTCTGCAACAATAGAACGAACTAGTTTCTTTGTTACTTAGGCTAAATATGTCCCAATCATATATTGCACCAGTAGAGTTAGAAAAAGCTTATCGTTTGTTAAATCATGGTCCAACTGTACTAGTCTCTGCTCAGTATGGTGATGACCGTAACGTGATGGCTGCCGCATGGGCATGTGCCTTAGAGTTTAAGCCTGCCAAAGTATCCGTGGTTTTAGATAAAAGCACTAAAACCCGACAGCTTGTCGAGCAAAGTGGCTATTTCACACTGCAAGTTCCTTGCTATGCCCAGCTCAATATGACCAAACAACTTGGTACTATTAGTAAGTTGGATGACCCACAAAAACTTGAGCACTGCGGAGTTGAACTGTTTTATCAAAAAGATCTGATCAGTCCGCTTGTATCAGGTTGTATCGCATGGCTGGTTTGTAAACTTATTCCTGAACCGCATAATCAGTCAGCTCATGATTTATTTATTGGCTCTGTTGTAGGTGCGTGGGCAGATAGTCGCGTTTTTAGAGATGGGCACTGGCATTTTCAGGATGCACCAAAAGAACTTCGTAGCCTGCACTATATTGCTGGTGGAACGTTTTATTTAATTGGTGAAGAAGTGAAAGCCGACCTCTAATATAAAAAATAAAGGGAAATATTTAAATATTTCCCTTTATTGCATTAACTCGCATAAGCTTGCTGCATTTTTGCAATTTCTTGCTGCTTCAACAATCCTCTTTGAATTTTTCCACTCGTGGTTTTAGGTAGGCTATCCACAAACTCAATCTCTTTTGGATAAGCATGACGAGATAAACGGTTACGAACATATTGCTGTAACTTATCTTTTAATGTTTCACACGCTTGGTAAGCAGGCTTAAGTACCACAAAGGCTTTGACTATTTCGGTTCGTTCCGGATCTGGCTTACCAATTACTGCTGACTCTAATACCGCCTCACACTCTAATAAAGTACTTTCAACATCGAATGGTCCAACTCTATAGCCCGATGTTGTAATGACATCGTCAGCACGTCCAACAAAATCAATACCGCCATGTTCATTTAAAGTGACCGTGTCACCTGTTAAATAATATTTGCCGACAAAGGCTTTGCGATTATTGCCACCATAGCCTTTAAACCACATTAATGGCGATTGCTCCGAGTCCATCGCCAAAATACCAACACCACCTGTTGGTAATTCTTGATAATTTTGGTCTAACACCGCAAAACGATGCCCAGGAATTGCAAAACCAGCTGAACCTACTTTTAATGGGTGCTCAAGCGCATGATGATTTGCAATCACCATCCCTAGCTCAGTTTGGCCATATTGATCAAAAATATTAACCTCTAAATCCTGCTTAAACCAGTTCACAACCTCAGGAGTTAATGGCTCACCTGCACTACTCACTACGCGTAAATGTTGTTTAATTGAAGGGTCAAATTTTTCCTTAAACCCAAAGAACATGCGAAATGCTGTTGGCGAACCAGTTAAATTACTTACTTTATATTTTTTTATTAACTCTATTGCCTGATCTACATTAAATGAACGCTCATCCATAATAATGCTATGCCCCAAGCTTAAAGGCCCGGTAATGCCATAATACAAGCCATACGCCCAGCCCGGATCTGCCAAATTCCAAAACATGTCATCTTCACGCAAATCGACAGCATGGGTCATATAACCTTTAAATGCCAAAATTGCTTTTAGTGGAACGGGTACAGATTTCGCAAGTCCAGTTGTACCAGAGGTAAACATCATTAAAAAGTCATCTTCAAAGCTACGATTTACTGGCTCACATTGCTCAGAATAGCGCTGTAAAGATTGCCAAAAATCGAAGTCATGCTCAGACAAAGGACCAGTCTGATGAACAGTGACAATAACCGGAACATTCAAAGTATTCAGTTTAGGGCGCTGTTCATCATTGGTCACAATCAATTTAGTTTGAGCAGTCGTAATACGGTGATCAATCGATTTTGCTTCAAAGGCAGTAAACAAAGGCTGATAAATAGCGCCTATACGCCACGTTGCCAAAATTGTAATTAATAACTCAGGCGTTCTTGGTAGAAGTCCTGCAATACAATCTCCAGCTTGAATTCCTTGTGCTTTAAAGAAGTTGGCAAGTTTTCCAGAAAGCTCAGCAAGTTGTTCGAACGTATAGTGCTCTGTCTGTCCGTTTTTTCCTTCCCAAATAAGCGCTGTTTTATTTTTTCCTATATAACGCTCACAGCACTCAACATAAGCATTTATTGCTTGGGGATGCCCAACAAGTTGCTCTTCAATGAGTTTTGCAAGATCAAATTGCTGATAAGCTTCTGCCAAAGTTTTCATGATGCTCACCTTCATTCCGTTGGATGATTGATTTTGTGTAAGACCACAAAATCTGTCCTGACTGTTATTGTTTTAGCTAAAGCTCGAAGAATATTTCTTCAACTTTTCCATCTATTTCAAATAAAACTAATAGCAAAAATGTATCATTTCAATTGCAAGAAACCGCACATGATGTGCGGCTTCTTGCAGTTTTAAGTTTAAAAACTCAATACTTTATGACCTAAACTTGAGCCACTTCACGGGCAATCACCAAACGTTGAATGTCTGAAGCACCTTCATAAATCTGGCTTACACGAACATCCCGATAAATTCTCTCAACAGGAAAATCACTGACGTATCCATAACCGCCATGGATCTGGATTGCATCCGAACATACTCGCTCAGCCATAGTTGATGCAAAGAGTTTCGCCATTGAGGCTTCTTTTAAACAAGGTAGCCCCGCATCTTTTAAAGTTGCCGCATGTAAAACCAGCTGATGTGCAGCTTCAATTTGGGTTGCCATATCGGCTAAGCGAAAACCAACCGCCTGATGCTGAACCAGCTCTACACCGAAGGCCTTACGCTCATTCGCGTATTGCACAGCAGCATCAAAAGCTGCTCTTGCCATACCAACAGATTGAGCCGCAATACCAATACGACCAGCCGCTAAATTAGATAGCGCAATTTTATAACCTTCACCTTCTTGTCCCACCAAATTTTCTAAAGGAATCCGGCAGTCTTCAAGCGTAATGGTTGCGGTGTCCGAAGCATGTTGACCCATTTTGTCTTCAATACGAGTGACCAAGTAACCTTGTATATTCGTAGGTACAAGAAAACACGAAATGCCTTTTTTGCCAGCCTGTTTATCTGTAACCGCAAACACCAAAGCCACTTGAGCATTTTTACCACTGGTAATAAATTGCTTTACGCCATTGAGTACCCAATGGTCGCCATCTCGCTCGGCTTTACATAAAATCGCGCTTGCATCGGAACCGACATGTGGCTCAGTTAAACAAAAGCATCCTAGCCATTCACCAGAGGCAAATTTTGGCAAATAGATTTGTTTTTGCTGATCTGAACCGTATGCCAGTGTAATACCGCAAACCAATGAATTTTGAACACTTACGATTGTCGAAATAGCACCATCACCTGCAGCAATTTCTTCAATTGCGAGTACCAAAGATACATAATCCATTCCAGCACCGCCCCATTCATCGGGCACAGTCATCCCCATTGCGCCTAGCGCACCTAAGTCTTTTAATTCCTGAGCCGGAAATTCATGGGTCTTATCACGATGTGCAGCAGTTGGTTTTAACTGATTTTGCGCATAGTTACGCATCATCTCCTGAACCATGCTTTGTTCAGCATTTAGAATCATTTCAACATCCTTATTTTATTATTTTGCTGCCATACGAATTGCACCATCTAAACGAATGACTTCACCATTTAAATATGAGTTTTCGGCAATATGGGCAACCAAACGAGCAAACTCTTCTGGTTTTCCTAAACGAGATGGATACGGAACCATTTGCCCCAAAGCATCTTGTACATTTTGTGGCATACCCTTAAGCATTGGAGTTTCCATAATTCCCGGTGCAATGGTCATAATACGAATGGCATGTCGCGCAAGCTCGCGAGCAATCGGCAAAGTCATCGCCACAATAGCGCCTTTTGATGCAGAATAAGCTGCTTGTCCAATTTGACCGTCAAATGCCGCAACAGAAGCAGTGTTAACAATCACACCACGGTCCTCTTCACCTTCTCCAACTGTGTTTTTGCTCATGGCATCTGCTGCAAAACGCAGCATGTTAAATGTACCTGTGACATTAATATTTAAAGTCTTTGCAAATAATCCCAAGTCATGAACACCCTCACGACCAACTACTTTTGCAGAAGGGCCAATACCTGCACAGTTCACCAAACCATGCAAATGACCATGTTTAACCAATACATCTTTAAAGAACTGTTCAGCAGCAACTTCATCGGTTACATCAAGTTTTACAAAGTCAGCTTCTGGTCCTAATTGTTTCGCCTGCTGCTCACCTGCTTCTACATTCATGTCAACCAACGTGACTGAGGCACCTTGCTTTACCAAATACTCAGCAGTTGCAGCGCCTAAACCAGAGCCGCCACCTGTAATCACAAAATGTTTTCCTTGAATTTTCATTATGTAACGTCCTATAGAAATGTTCTTTAACCTTAGTAGTGAGAGTAAAAGTTGTTTTTTTCCGATACAATTTCAAAAAACCTCAAAATGCTTGCAGCTTTTGATCAATCCAAATTTTGAATATGAAATATTTCACTTGAAATACGTAAAAAAATGAGTCTTTGACATGGTTGTCCAATCTTCTTTAAGTAAAGGAACAATTTCGATTGCACTGGTACATGAAGCATTAAGTGCGGCTTATGCCAAAGGGCTAAATACTCAAATTATTTTGAATAAAGCTGGTATTCCTACTGAATTACTCATGACATCCAAAGCGCGTGTTCCAGTAGCAACGTATGCACAATTATGGATAGAACTTGCCAATGCCATGAACGACGAGTTTTTTGGTATGGATAGCCACCCTATGCGCCGTGGCAGCTATAAATTACTTACAAAACTCGTCAGTACGGCTGAAACTTTAGAAAAGGCTCTCTACGATATTTTGAATTTTTTTAATTTTGTGCTTGATGATATTCGTGGAGAGTTAATTCGAGAACAAGAAAAAGCTTATTTGGTCATTCGTGATCGTGAACAACCTAAACGTATGTTTACTTACGCAACCTTTTTAATGTTAGTACATGGGCTTATGTGTTGGCTGGTAGATCAACGAATTGGCTTAAACCGTATTACGGTACGTTGTCCAAAACCGAACGATATTCAAGATTATTTGGTACGCTTTTGTGAAGATATACAATTTAATGCCGAGACAAATCAGATTGAATTTGATGCCCACTATTTAGATATTAAAATTAAAAAAGATAAAAAAGCGCTTTATGATTTTTTAGAACAAACTCCGCAAAATCTTTTAGTTCGCTTTAAAAATGAAAATGCCTTGAGCGTTCTTATTCGTCGTCATTTATTAAAGCTTCACCCTGCTCAATGGCCCGAACTCAAAGATGTGGCACAGCAACTCAATATTTCTGAAGCTACTGTTCAACGTCGCCTCAAACATGAAGGTGTGAGTTATCAACAAATTAAAAATGAAATTCGTTGTGATATTGCAATTGAACGTTTAAGCAAAAGCAATGATTCAATACAAGACATTAGTGAAGACTTAAATTTCCATGACCCGAGTGCATTTCACCGTGCATTTAAAAAATGGACAGGTGTTAGCCCCGGTGCTTATCGAGATAATTTAACCACACACAAGTAATAAAAATGGACTTAACGAAGCTTGAGTTCTAGACTTAAACTTATGATATTTATGTATTTTAAATTCAATATTTTAGATAAATGCATCATTCAAAGCTTAATAATATTCATAAAAACAGAGATTTATAATTTTATTCAAACTTTTATCTTTCAAACTGATTTACAAATCAAAATAACTAAGTTTATAGACCACTCAACACGTGAAAGGATGATCCATTATTTTATTTCGGTTCTATTTTTATCATGTCTTTAAAATCAAAATTTTCTCTACCAAAGACTTTATTGGCATCAACATTGGGGTTCGTATTTGCTTCATCTACTTTTGCAGCAATTCCGACTACACTTAAACTTGATTACGCTTACTACGCACCAACCAGTCTGGTAGTAAAAGATCAAAAACTTCTCGAAAAAGCACTACCCAATACCCAAATTAAATGGGTTTTTAGTCAAGGTAGTAATCGTTCATTAGAATATCTCAATAGTAACAGCATCGATTTTGCTTCTACCGCTGGATTAGCTGCGGTATTAAGCCGAGCGAATGGTAGTCCAATTAAAACAGTTTATGTACAAAGCCAACCGGAGTGGACAGCCCTTGTTGTCTCAAAAAACTCACCAATTAAAAGCCTAAAAGATTTAAAAGGTAAGAAAATTGCAGCTACTAAAGGAACAGATCCTTTCTTATTTACACTACAAGCATTAGAAACCGTAGGCTTAAGTAAACGCGATGTACAATTGGTTCATTTACAACACCCAGACGGTAAAACTGCATTAGAGCGTGGTCAAGTAGATGCTTGGGCTGGACTTGATCCATTAATGGCTTCAGCTCAAATTCAATCGGGTGCGAAATTACTTTATCGTAATGTAGCTTTTAATAGTTATAGCGTACTGAGTGTTAAAGAAGACTTTGCAAAGCAAAGCCCTGAAGCGGTAGAAGCTGTGATTAAAGCCTACGAACAAGCTAGAAAATGGGCAAAAGCCAATCCAGATAAAGTAGCAGCACTTTTAGCACAAGAGTCTAAACTCCCTCTACCTGTGGCTAAACTACAACTGAGCCGGACCAACTTTGATCAAAGCATCCCATCAGCAACTCAAGCACAAGCACTAAAACATTCTGGGAAAATTTTGACTGAAGAAGACTTGGTCAGAAAAGGCACCAATGTCAATCAAGTGGTTGATCAGTTATTAGATCCACGTTTTGCTCAAAAAGTCGTGAAATAGTATATGAGTGATTCACTTAACAAAGCTGAGCTAAATCATTTCCTAGCTCAGCAGGCTTTAAAATCTCAGAAAAACCATCTAAACAACAAATTTACACGGTGGTTTAAAGCGCTACTCATTCCACTCATTTTTTTAGTGGGTTGTGAGTTTTTAGTCAGAAATGGCTATATCAATGCTTATCTGCTCCCTGCACCTTCGAGTTTATGGCAATCTTTTTTAGATTTAGCTCATACCGACCTATTTGCTCATATTTATATTAGTACATGGCGTGTTCTATTCGGCTTTATCATAGGAAGTGGTTTAGGTTTAATTTTTGCGATTTGGGTTGGATTAAGTAAAGAGGCAGAAGCATATTTAGAACCGACCTTTTCAGCAATTAAATCGATCCCAAGTCTTGCTTGGATTCCACTGTTATTGCTTTGGTTAGGAATTGATGAAGGTTCGAAAATTACGCTTATTGCAATCGGAGCATTTTTTCCAACTTATACCAATACCGTTGCAGCAATTCATAATGTAGATAAAAAGCTCATTGAAGTTGGAAAGGTTTATCGGCTCAATGCTTTTCAACGTGTTTTATCTATTATTTTACCGGCAGCATCTCCGGGCATTTTAACGGGTTTACGTAACAGCTTAAGCTTATCGTGGATGTTTATGATTGCAGCTGAACTGATTGCAGCCACACAAGGGATTGGTTATTTACTCAGTGATGGCCGAGAAACGTCTCGACCGGATATTGTTATCATTGCAATTATTTTATTGGCACTATTGGGTAAAATAACCGATAGCTTAATGAAACTTATAGAAAACTGGTTATTACGTTGGCGTGATACGCTACAAAAATAACTTTAAATCCAGCGTGCCAAAGTGACTCGATCATTTTGGCCATAATCTTGAATGGTTTTTATCTCACTAAAACCATGCTCTGTGAAAATGCCTCGAACAGCTTGCCCCTGATCATAACCATGTTCAAGTACAATCCACCCTTGAGGTTTTAACCAGTTTTTCCCTTGAGCAATAATAATTTCAATATCAGCCAATCCCTGATGGTCTGCAACCAATGCACGGCGTGGTTCTGTTGCCAAAGCTTGCATGTGTTCGTCTTCTGGGTCAATGTAGGGCGGATTAGAAACAATTAAATCAAATTGTTGTGGCTCTAATGCTTCAAACCAAGCACCACAAGCAAATTTCACATGATATAAGCCGTGTGTTTGTGCATTTTCTTTTGCAATGTTTAAAGTAGGTGCGTAAATATCAGTTGCTGTGACGAACCAGTCTGGACGTTCACTCGCTAACGCAAGTGCAATTGCACCTGTTCCCGTTCCCAAATCAACAATGTTTGCTTTGTTTGGCAAATTTAGATTTAAAACAGTTTCAACTAAAACCTCAGTATCAGGTCGTGGTACTAAAGTATCTGACGTTACTTTTAAATCAAACGTCCAAAATGGCTGTGAACCTGTCACATAGGCTAAAGGTTCACCATTTTGAATACGCTCAAGACCAGCCAAGTAGTCTTGCTCTTGCTGAGCCGTTAACTCTTGCTCAAGTCTGAACTTTAATTCGAGTGAATTGATTTTTAGAAAATGCTCAAGCAACCAAGCATTTTCTTGTCGTTCATAACTGTCAGGCTCACCACGAATTGCAAGCGCTTGAGCAATATTCATTAGCCGCCATTTTCCTGTGCAAGCATCGCAAGCTGATCTGCCTGATATTCACGATGTAAGCTATCGAGCAATTCAGTTAAATCACCTTCCATAATGGCATCTAACTTATATAAAGTTAGGTTAATACGGTGATCCGTCATACGCCCTTGTGGGTAGTTATAAGTACGGATACGTTCAGAACGGTCACCAGAACCGACCAAATCACGGCGCATTTCAGAAGTCGCTGCATCAGCCGCTGCACGTTTAGCATTTTCTAAACGTGATACTAACAATGCCATCGCTTTAGCTTTGTTCTTATGCTGCGAACGTTCTTCTTGGCACTCAACGACTGTACCCGTTGGAATGTGAGTAATACGCACTGCCGAATCGGTTTTGTTAATGTGCTGACCACCCGCACCTGACGCACGGTAAGTATCAATACGTAAATCTGCCGGATTAATTTCAACGTTAGTATCAACGTCAATTTCGGGCAGAATTGCCACTGTACAAGCCGATGTATGCACACGACCTTGTGATTCAGTTGCTGGCACACGTTGTACACGATGCGCGCCACTTTCAAACTTCAAACGTCCATATACGCCATCACCATCTACACGGCAAATGACTTCCTTAAAGCCGCCATGCTCGCCTTCATTTTCAGAAAGGACTTCAATACGCCAACCTTGTGTCTCGGCATACTTGCTGTACATGCGGAACAAATCGCCTGAGAAAATTGCAGCTTCATCACCGCCCGTCCCTGCACGAATTTCTAAATATGCAGCATTAGAGTCATTTGGATCTTTTGGAATCATCAAAATATTGAGCTGGCTTTCTAATTCTTCAAGCAATGCTTTATTTGCTTGAATTTCTTCTTCTGCCATATCTTTAAAGTCGGGGTCCGACTTCATCATTTCAGCAGTTTCAATATCTTCTTCTGCTTGACGGTATTTGCCCCAAACTTCGGTAATTTCAGTTAAATCACTATGTTCACGAGACAGTTTACGGAAACGTTTGTTATCGGAAATCACTTCTGCATCTGCAAGCAATGCGGTAAGTTCTTCATGACGATCACAGAGTTGATCAAGACGTAAACGGAGTGACGCTTTCATAAGAGGAAATATCTCAAAAGTCCAAAAAACTTATCTAGATAAATATAAGAAGATAAGCCAAATCATAAAAATAGCGCATAGTTTACAGTTTATGCCGATTAAATGACATATGTAATCCTTTAAATCGTTAACTTTCCAAAGCCATAAGGATGTATAAATCTAATGATTCCAGATGAGATTTATTCATCAATCTAAGATTTTCTCTTATTGAAAACAAATAACTCGCTTTTTTAAATCCATATAATAAAAGAGACTTTATTTATAAAGCCTCTTTATGTTCTATAGTTATTTTAATTTTTCTAATAAAGTTTTACCGACAAGAACAGCCGAAGCTGGATTTTGTCCAGTAATAAGCTCACGATCCACCACTACATTTGGCGACCAAGCTTTCGTATTGCTTTGATATTTTGCTCCAAGTGACTCTAAAGCAGTTTGCGGATAGAACTTCATCTCACCGCCCTTTAACAAGCTCTTCGCTTGCTCTTCTTCTTGATTGCTAATTACCGTCATCCGGTAGTTTTTATAAATCCATTCTCCAGTTTTGACTGTTCTACCTTGTTCAAGTTGCTTAATAGCTTCCGCAGCATGAGGTAAAGTTGACATCAGAGCTATAGGCCCATGACAAACCAAGGCTGTAGGCTTTCCTGCATTATGAAAAGCGTTAAGAACTTTACCAAGCTGTTTATCTTTTAACAGGTCTTGCATAGGTGCATGCCCACCCGGAATATATATGGCATCAAATTGATCTATACCAATTTGCTCAATACGCGCCAGACTTACAACTGGAGAGTCTTTAGGTGAAGTTAACTTTAGATCATGTAATAAACCAGCATATTGTTTTAATACTTTTTCATCTTGGTTAAAGTACATTGCACTATTTGAAGATTCATCTAACGTTGGAGCTTTCCCTTTTGGGGTGGCAAACGTTACGGTGTGCCCCGCATCTAAAAGCATTTTTGTAGGCTGCATCAATTCGTTAAGATAAAATCCCGTTTTAAAAACATGATTATTTTTTAGCTCTAGCTGATCTTCATCTGACAATACAACAAGTACATGAGCTGCATTTACACTTAATGCTGCCGAAGCTGTAATCACTGCAAACATTATTTGATTCAACATCTTCATTATTTAACCTTCATTCCAAGCATTTGCTGGATTTATAACTAGGATGTATATATTCTATTTTTACCCCAAAGGTAGAAAAACAACTAAGTTTGCAAATCTTTTTTGCGTTTGAGGACAAAATGTCTCGTCAATTTGATCATCTTGCCGATGTCGAAATCTTTTTAATTGTGGCTGAGAAGCTTTCAATTAGTGCTGCTGCAATTGATTTATCTACCACACCTTCGGTGGTTAGTAGAACAATTACAAGACTCGAGAAAAAACTCGGTATACAGCTTTTTAGAAGAACCACACGCCATTTAAGTCTGACTGAAGCTGGTCAGCTTTACTATGAAAAAATGCAACATGCTTTTCAGTTAATTGACCATGCAGAACGCTTGGTTCAAGGTGAACAACTACAAATTTCTGGAAAAATTAAAATAAGTGTTCCTACCACTTATGGGCATTATCGTTTACCCCCTTTATTAGAAAAATTTCTTCTGCAATATCCTGATATTCAAATTGAAGTCAGTATTTCTAATCGTAACGTTGATTTAATTGCTGAAGGTTTTGACTTAGCTATTCGTCAAGGACAACTACCTAACAGCACCCTTATTGCTAGGCCTTTAGAGCACGCACCTTTAAAACTTGTTGCCTCACCTTCTTATTTGAAACGCATGGGTATTCCCAAAAACTTGGATGAATTAAATCATCATCAATGCATCGCCTTTGAGCTACCGAGTAATGGTAAGGTCACTCCGTGGTTCTTTAAAGATATAGATCAGGAAATTCAGTGGATACCGACAAATCGAATTTTAGTAAAAGAAGATATTCTAGGAGTAGTATCTCTTGCTGAAAATGGTTTAGGAATATGCCAGAGTTACGAATTTATCGTTAATGAAAAAATTCAACAAGGAAAATTACAACCTCTACTTGAAACATACGCAGGTCATACCCGTCCCTTTTCTTTACTGTATGCGCAACATAAACATATGTCTTCTGCCACAAGAGCTTTTATTGATTTTTTATGTTCAACTCATTGTAAATATACTTAAGAATATGAAATGAGAATCACTTTTTTCTATGTGGATATTAGATATTCTATTTTAATAGAAAACATACAAAGAAGACACTAAACTCTAATAATAGGATGATGGTTCTCCACATTTGAAGAGAAGTGTTTTGTTACATTTGCTGTAACGAAAGATATAAGGTCCTGTAACTTGGGACATGGAGTAAATGATGAAATTAAATGCTTTATTATGTAGTGCTGTTTTGGCTACTTCTATGATGACTGTAGCACATGCAGACAATACAACTCATGTAGCAGCTGCTTCTGCTTTAGGTAGTGTTGCTGGTACTGCTATTGGTAAAAGCATGGGTGGTACATCTGGTGCAACAATTGGTGCTGCTTTAGGTGGTGCTGGTGGTGCAGCAGTTGCAAGTGATCGTCGTCACCGTACAGAATCTGCAATTGGCGGTGGTTTAGGCGGTGGTGCTGGCTATACTGTTGGTAAAAGCATGGGTGGTACAAATGGCGGTTATATCGGTGCTGCTTTAGGTGCTGCAGGTGGTGGTGCTTTAGGTAATAAAATTGCTAAAGACCGTGATTATGATCGATCTTCTAAACACTGGAAGAAAAAACACCGTCATCACCACTAATTTTAGTGATGTAATTAATTTAAAAACACCTTCGGGTGTTTTTTTATGATTACCCTTTTGTCAAATACATATGTCGTGCTCATGATTTATTCACATCTTAATAGAAACAATACAAAGCAGACACAAAACTATTGTATCAGCATGAGCCTTCTCCATAATTTTCACGAAATTTTTAATTACATTTAGCTCAAGATATAAAGATTGCTCTTTAGCAAAATGAGCATGGAGTTCCAAAATGAAAATGAATATTTGGTTAGCAAGTGCATTAATCGCAACAACCTCTATGGTGTCAGTTGCACATGCAGATAATGGTACCCGTGTAGCGGCAACTTCTGCTCTAGGTAGTGTAGTAGGTACTGCAATCGGTAAAAGTATCGGTGGTACATCGGGCGCAACAATTGGTGCTGCTTTAGGTGGTGCTGGTGGTGCGGCGGCTGCAAGTGACCGTCGTAACCGTACAGAAGCGGCAATTGGTGGTGCTTTAGGTGGCGGCGCTGGTTATACCGTTGGTAAAAACATGGGTGGTACAAATGGTGGATACATCGGCGCAGCAGTGGGTGCAGCTGGTGGTTCTGCTTTAGGTCGTAAAGTTGGCCAAGATCGTAACTATGATGAACGTTATGACCGTCGATACGATCGTCGTTATGATCGTGATGACCGCCGCTATTACAATGATCGCGCTTACTATCGTCATGATAATGGCTTACACCGTGGTTGGTATAAACACCACTAATTGGTACACAGATATTAAAAAGCACCCTGGCGGTGCTTTTTTATTTGGGAGTGAAATTTATATCGAAAAAAACCGATATACATCACCCCATTTATATCGTATTATTTCGATATAACGTTTTTTGAGAATATCGCATGCGATCACTTCAAGACACCAAATTTTCAATTTTGGAACTTGCTCCCATACGTGATGATAAAACAATCGAGTTTTCATTACGTCATGCATTAGAGCTCGCCCAACATGCAGAAAAATTAGGTTATGACCGTTTTTGGCTTGCAGAACATCATAATATGGATGGAATTGCGAGTTCAGCAACAGCTGTTTTACTTGGTTTTATCGCGGCTCATACCCAGCGCATTCGTTTAGGTTCAGGTGGTATCATGCTACCAAACCATGCACCCTTAGTAGTAGCAGAACAATTCGGTACGTTAGCAACCTTATATCCAAATCGTATTGAGTTAGGTTTAGGCCGTGCCCCCGGCACAGATCAGGTCACTATGCGTGCCTTACGTCGCGGGCATCAGGAAACGGAAGATCAGTTTCCTAGAGATGTTGTTGAGATTTTGCAATATTTTAAAGCGCCTCAACCCGGCCAAAGAATTGTTGCAACTCCTGGACAAAATACTCATGTACCAGTCTGGTTATTAGGTTCAAGCTTATTTAGTGCGCAATTGGCTGCGAAACTAGGATTACCCTACTCATTTGCATCGCATTTTGCTCCACGTATGCTTGGTCAAGCGATTGAGCTTTATCGTGAAAATTTCGAACCTTCTGAATATTTGGACAAGCCTTATGTTTCCATGGGTGTACCTGTTGTGGTTGCCAATACAGATGAAGAGGCTCAATTCCTAGCAACAAGCGCTTACCAACGTGTCTTAGGATTAATTCGTGGTGAAAGTTTAAAACTTAAACCACCAGTTACATCGATGCAGGGTCTATGGAACACAGCAGAACAGCTTTCTGTTGAAAATTTCTACCAGATGGCACAAATCGGTTCAGCTGAAACAGTACGCTCAGGCTTAGAAAAGCTTTTAGCTACTTATGAAGTCGATGAGTTTATTTTTACTTGTGATGTCTATGATACTAATAAACGTTTAGACAGCTTTACTCGATTAATGCAACTAAAATCAGCCAACTAGAACATACTCTGAATATCTCATGCTTGAGTCTATAGCAGGCATGAGATAACCACCTATCTGAAAATACTTTACCCAGCCCTCTTGCTTGGTTATTTATATTAAAACGATAAAAAATCATCATAAATGAAAACCAAAAGGACTTTTGGAAAATGAGTATTGAACTTAAAAATAATGTTGCCAAATCAACTACTTTTCAAAATGCAGTTCAGGATTTTGACGCCTTTACTGGTCAAATTCTTTTATCAAATACAATTAAAGAAAATGATTTTTCAAATTTAAATGTAGCGATTATTGGAACAGATCAGGAAACGGTAACGCACTTAGAAAAAATCTGCCAACAAGCAAAATTTGTAACTGTATTTCAAATTACGCCGCATTTTATTTTGCCTCATAGTCAAATCGGCATACACCGTCTCATTACCCACCCGCTTATTGCTAAAAATAGGAGGTTATTTAACAATCGTGTAAAAAGTATCTTAGCTCTACGTTTTCTTGAAACCCAAGTCAATGAAACATGGCTCAAACGTCTTTTGACACCTAATACTGCAAAAGCCAATAAAATATTTTTTAAATCTGATAGCTACTATGCTGCGCTACAAAGACCAAATTGTAAACTACAAGCTTGGCCAATTGTAAAAGTTACCGCTACAGCCATTTATAGTATGGATGGTACTCAACGCCCTGTAGATATCATTATTAGAACTACACCTTAAAAATAAAAAAAGCATGGTTGATAGACCATGCTTTTTTTTACTCATTTCAAATCATATCGAGTTAAATACCCCTGATCATCATAATGTAAGATGATGCGCTGAGACTTTTGTAACTCTGATAATGATTCTGTACTGACCATAAATTGTGAAGCCAATAACTCAACAGGACTATTCGGAGCTTTGCTGCGGCGATCATCACCATGAAATCTAAGCCAGTTATAACTCGCCCATAAAATCAAGACCAAAGCACTTAAGGATATTAAAAGAAGTAAATGGAGGACTGTATTAACTTCAGAAATATGATCTACCCATACATAGTCATAGATGAGATGCCCTTCATAAAACCATAAAAATAATGAAACCAGTGGGAAAAACAGCCACATTAAACAAAACCAGCCTACTGTTTGCAAAGTATAGTTTGCGGTTTTATTTTTCACATATTTAGGCTGATCAATATATTCTGGGATATCTAAAACTTCTATGTCATTATTTTCTTTATTTTTCATGAGTTATCTCCTCGAAAGCCTCGGTCAGGACTTACCCAACGAGCACGCTTTTTGGTATTAAATATAGTTTTAGGGACTGCAACTACACTAGTAAATAACGTCAGTAGCCAGAAAAATAATGGATACCAAATTACCCAAAAATAATTTCTAAAAAGACGTCCACGGTCATAACGATGATCTATCCATAAACTTACTAAAAATTGGATGAGGCATGTTCCACCCAATATCACGCCATACCATTGGGGCATGAGTGAATTAATCTGCCACTGCTGAGGTAAATCAATAAAAAGTCCGATTAAGAAAAGCAAGAAAATAAATATCATTACATACGACCAGACAATACTGACTAAAGCTTCAAGCATGACTGGCCACATACGACGTAAGCGGATTTTGAACATTTTTGGAATATATTCCAATAAGACTTCTACCCCACCTTGTGCCCAGCGTAAACGCTGCTTCCAAAGACCTTTAAAAGTTTCAGGCATATAGATATAACAAAGTGCTTGAGGAATATATTGAATATCCCAATGGTCCATCTGAAGCTTCCAAGAGATATCAATATCCTCAGTAATTTTGTCATCAGACCAAAATCCAACACGGACTAAAGCAGTTTTTCTAAATGCAACAATTACACCCGATACTGTAAAAATACGACCATACGTACGCTGCGCCCGCTTAATCAATCCAATAATTGAAGAAAACTCACCAACCTGTAATTTCCCTAATATACTTGAACGGTTGAGAATTCTAGGATTTCCAGTGACGGCTCCAATACGAGGAAATTTTAGAAATGGCTGCATAAGCCAAAGTACAGCATGAGGATGTAGTAAAGCATCTCCATCAATACAAACTAAATATTCGTATTTACTTACTAAAACTCCCGATCTTAAAGCCACTGCCTTACCTTGGTTTTCCGCTAAGTGCACGACCCTTAATCGAGTATCCTGAGCTGCCAACTCATCAAGAATTTCTGCAGTTCTATCACTGCTACCATCATTGACAGCAATCACTTCAAAATTTGGATATATTGTTTGTAAGGCATAACGAATAGTTTGCCTTACCTGAGCTTCTTCGTTAAAACAAGGAATAATAATGCTGCACCCTTCATTTGAAGGCTCAGGTAACTGCTGTTCATGGTATTCTCTTTTAAAGAAAAACCAGAGGCCACCTACCATCCATGTCCACGCCATAAGCAGAGGATATAAAAAGGCAAAAGCAAATAGAATATCGAGTAATACTCTCATTACTTTTTCCCCTCAGTTGCTAAACCAGCGAAGGGTTGATACATGACCGAACTCGAATTCAAGCTCATTGGGTTATATAAATACTCATGAACATTTTTTAAAGTTTCAAAGGAATAACCTTCAACCCCAAATTTCTGAATACCTATGCGCTGAATATCGAAAAGACCTTGTTTCACCTCTTGCCAAGCATTTTTCTGATCATTTTCTGGTAATGTTAAAGTCAGCATAATTCGTTGCTTGTATTTCGCATCAAGTGTATTTAAAAGTTCTAAGACATGTTTAAATTGTTTCTGCTTACCCACAACATTAAATTTTAGATTCACTAAATCATGTTGGGTTAATAGTGATTTTAAAAGCGCTGGCAATTGATCGATATGCTCTAAGTCAGGCGTAAGCAGCAGACTAAACTGGGCCTGATTACTCATATTCAAATAAGGCCTTGCAGCTTTTTGAGTCAGTTGACTCAGTTGTGATAATTGCTTTACTTGTTCAACACAGTTACTTTCTTTTATCGTTGCACTTTGCATAGCACAATTTAAAGCAGTTCCGGCATTAAGTTGAATACCACTTAAATTGCTATTAAAACGTGCCATATCTTTAGCTAAATCTGCCACCAAAAACGGTTTATTTTTTTGAGGATATACAGGTAACTCTAAAATGACCGCTTGTCCTGCACGAGTCTGTGCCTGCCATAGACTACGGTTTAGGATATCTTGTTTAACTGGCATTTGAGTTGTTGGGAAATAAGCAACGTCATATTGCCCATCTCCATCTTGATCATCTAAAGGCTTCAATATCAGCGTATTGTTTTTTAAGCTATAAAGTTTGGATAACAATGCCCCTAATTTTTCATCTGACTGAGTATTGGTTGAAGCAGCTAATTGCTTTAAATCCATACTCACAAAATGTTTTGGCTGCTTATATAAATCTTTCTCTGCCGAGTTCAAGATATTGAGTAAGGTCTCAGACAACTGTTCAGCTGTAGAGTTATCCACCATAAGACTACGTTTAAAGGTAACGTCATTAATCTGATTTACCCCATCACGTCCTAAACTAAAAGAAAAAGTGAAGCCTGCCTGTTGAGCTAGTTTTTCTAACTGCTGATTGACCGCACCATACGGCCATACAATTGCTTTCGGCTCTACACCCAATTCCTTTTTTAAAACATCATGTGATTTTTTTAAATCTTTTAAAATACGTTGCTGATATTCCACATCCGTTTCATAACGCGCTTGTGATTTTAAATACATATAAGAAGTTGCTGCGGGTTGTTCATTCCCTTGAGGATTAGCAAGCACGCCATGATGCAAATCATCACTGTGACTCGCAAACTCAGCTAAGCCAGAAGCCTGCATTTCTCGTACTTGCTTCCAATTCACCAAGTTCCCTTGTCCATAGGCTTCATAGCCAGCTTTTGTATTACCGTTAAGCCAACTGGTTGGGAGTGCAAAAACTGCCGGAATCCGATATTGCTTGAGCAATGGAAATATACGACTGTAGCTACTTAAAGCACCATCATCAAAGGTTAACAAAATAGCATTATGAGGTAGTTCTTTACCTTGCTTACGAGCCTCTTCAATATCTTTCAGGCGAATTGGCTTCCAGTCAGATTGACTCAACCAGTCAAAGAATTGCGCTAAATTTTTAGTTTGAATTGCATAAATATCCCGATCGCCCTCTTTTAAAACATCATCTCTGACATCATGAAAAGTTAAAGAAACTGTATGATTTTTTGGTAAATCTTTTTCTATTTGGGCATATGTAAATTGCAGAGGTAACAATGTTGAAGCTAAAGCACAGCTCAACATTTTCGAAAATAAATTATTCATTAAAAACGCCCTTCAAATCCGAAAATACCATAGGTATGCTGTTCATCATGTCCATCGTAAGGATGGTATTGCCAACCAATTCCATAATTGAGTTGCCATGTACGTGATAGCTGCCATTGATGTTGATATTGCAAAGAATAGGTTGGCTTAGTGGAATAATCGGCTTGTTTATAAAGCCCCACTCCAGCCTCGAAATGCTGTTTAAATGAACGCTCATATTCACGCCAAGTCACCCAGTCATGGCTTAAGTTCAACTCCGCGCTGTAATGCGAACTTGGGCTAAAATAAGTAGTTTGATCTTGGCTATTACTGCCATAAAAACCACGAACAGTGCCATAAGTAATGTGATGCGGCGCCGTAAATAGTCTTTCACGCCAAAAAGTTGAAAATTCTTGTTGTTTATTACCATCACTGATATCAGTCAGACCGTAACTTGCGCCAATTTGACGTGATTCATCTTTTTGCCATGTCAAAGCAGCTCGGTAAGACTGGCCATCTTCTCCCGCATCAATTGCCTGTAGAGGGATGTCAGCCTGGCTGTTATATTGCAATTGATACTGCCAGTGATCGTTTAACCACTGAGACCAATCAAGACGAACACCTGCTTGTCCGCCATCTGTACTTTGCGACAAGATCGCAGACAATGCCTTACGATTAGCTTGCCATTCGGCCCCGACACCATAGCGCTGGTTATGCACGTCACCAAAATTGTATTCACCATAACGATCTTGATGCCAAGCAAATAAACGATAATTATCCTTAATCCAAGGGCTATTAAGACGTGTTTCCATTTCACGGTCTTTTAAACCATTCTGCCCACTTACAGTATCACTATTGTCGGCCTTACTTTGGCCCCAAGTAGTTGAGTGTGAAATTGTGGCTCTATTACGATCATCCAACTCTTTGCGGCTTTTTATGACACCACTATCATCAGGATAATATTGCACTAAGTTTTGAGTGGTTTTCCGCCATGTCGGAATATCACCTAAAGCTTGAGCATTCTGCATTTCATTAATGCGAGTGTCTTTAGCAATCGGATCTATACCATTTAACCGGGAAATTGTTTTTTTTGCCTCTAGCGGTTTTTCTCTCCACCGTTCTACACGCGCAAGATTATTAATCAGGCTCTCATTCGCAGGTGCTTGCTCGACTGTTTTTTGAAAGTGCTGTTCAGCTTGATCCAGGTGATTAGCGTAGGCTAAATGCATCCCTTTTAAAGCAATATAATCATCACGATCAGGATGGCTTGTTTTATCTACCCCCTTCGCCTGACTATATTTATAAGTCGGAATAAGGTGATCAACTTTTGCCAAAAGCTGTTCAGCTTCCTTATATTTTTCCTGTTCAATATAGGAATAATACAATCCGGTATAGACGATCATATCCGGATAATTTTTTTCGTTTAGAAGAGTCTTATAAGCAAATTCAGCTTGCTTCGGCTTCTGCTCCGCCAAATAACTATCAGCAATTGCATGACGTACATATGCCGGTAATTTTTCGAGTGGAATATTCAACTGGGTGAAATTCTCTATAACCGCTTTTGAACGCCCTCTAAAATCTAGCGCATACAAATAATCGTAGTGAAACCTTAAATAGTTAGGGTTGTTTGGTGACATTTGCTGTTGTATTTTTTGCCCTTGGTCTAACACAGCATCTAATTCAGCATAGCTTTCTGCATCTGATAAGCCTTGGCGATTTAAGTATTTATAGCGGGCAATTGCATTATTGACATGCTGAGAAAACTCACTAACTTGTAAAGTCTGCTGTAACTGCTCAGTTTGCTGATTTTTTACGTTTACTTGAAGTAATTGCTGGGCTTTTTTATATGCCCCAATAGCAGCCAAGTCATAAACATACTCTTGCAAAACAGCTGAAGACTTAGAATTTTGCTGATAAGCTTGTTCAATTGTAGCTAAGGCCTCTATGGGCAAATTTATTAAACGATAAGCATATGCAACCTGTACCAACTGATCAGTATTTAAACCTTTAATGTTGATATTTGATAACTGAGTTTTAGCATTCGTTGAGTCCTGAGCTTCAGCATATAAAACCGATAGTAAGGTACGCCCATCGACTGATTTTTGAATATTAAGTTTATTTGACCAATCAATTGCTGTTTGAAAATGTTTAAAATCACGAAAATTTCGAATTAAAGGTAACTTTGCATATTCAGGAAAATTCACATAATTAATATTTTGTAAAAAATTGGAAAAATTCGTCAGATCCTTTTTTTCACTTGACATAACAATTAAATAATCAGCAAGCAATTTTTGATCATACGGATAATGTTTTAACAATTGATCGAGTTGAGAAACAGCCTGTTGAGTTTGGCCTGCTCTATAATTTTGAACAGCTTGCTCACGCAGTACATCAACTTGAGCTGCGTATAAATGAATTGGTAAGAGATATACCAATGAAAAAACACATTTTTTTAGCATTTTGATAATCGGATAGTCCCATATCGAGATGGGAAATTATAGTTAAAAATGTGAAATGCATCACAATAACCAAATAACAAGCGATAGAGTTAACAAACGAAAAATGTGTAGAAAAAAAGTATTTGTTTATTTAAAAAATAATTAAAAACAACTATTTATTAAAATATAGATTATTATTTTATATACATTTCTTTTCAAAAAGCTTATTTTATCTCACAAACTCCCTATAAAAAATTTACACGCTGATAACTAATCAGAAACTATTTATTAACTTAGCGTTTTATATTTAAAACTTTTATTTTCAATATGTATTAAAAATAAAAACCATTCAATTCCAATATATTAATATTATTCAAATTGAATGGTTTAAATAAATATTTGATTTAATTAACCGATACGTCGCTTTAAACCAGTCATTTGTAAAATACGAGTAGAAATTTCTTCAATCGACATTTCAGTTACATTTAAATATTTAATACCTTCTGAAATATAAATACCTTCAATCGCTCTTAATTCCATTTGGCACTGGCTAAAACTTGCGTATCGACTATTCGCTTTACGCTCACTTCGAATCGCCACTAAACGTTCTGCATCAATCATTAAACCAAAGAGCTTACTACGGTGTTCTCTTAATACTGCTGGTAAACGGTTATCATCTAAATCTTCTTCGGTTAAAGGATAGTTAGCAACACGAATACCGAACTGTAAAGATAGATAAATAGAAGTCGGAGTTTTTCCGGAACGAGACACACCAATTAAAATTAAATCAGCTTTGTCATAGTGTCGGGTGCGTGCCCCATCATCGTTATCAAGTGCAAAGTGAACAGCATCAATACGGGCTTTATAATATTCAGAGTCAGTTACCGCATGTGTTTGCCCAACCAGTGTCGTTGGTGGTGTACCGAGTTCCTGCTCTAGCTTACTAATTAATCCTTCAAACACATCCAGATTAACTGCTTTAGCCGTATTAATAATTTCTCGTACATGCGGATCAACTAAAGTATCAAATACCAATGGTAAACATCCATCTCTGGTTTGACATTTATTAATCTCAACCACAACTGCCATTGCTGCCTCTTCAGTTGTAATATAAGGCATGATGTGAATATCAAAATCTACATTGGGAAATTGGGCTAATAACGAATGTCCAAGGGTCTCGGCAGTAATCGCAGTTCCATCAGAAATAAAAAAAACACTCCGCTTAAATTGTTTACTTTCTGACATTAAAATTCTCCTTAAACATTTGTCTTAGTGCTATATAATCTTTATAGTAAACTGATCTTACATGACTGTCGCTTAGTAAAATTCTCAACTAAGCACTTTATTTTTTTAATTTCATGCCAAGATAGACATTAATACTGCAAAAGTGGAGTGAAAACTTTGGAAGCGCGCGTAATCGGTCTAGAAAAATTAGGGAAACACGATGTCGAACTCGTAGGTGGGAAAAACTCATCTTTGGGTGAAATGATCAGCCATTTATCAAATGCTGGTGTATCGGTACCTGGTGGTTTTGCAACAACTGCACAGGCCTATCGTGAGTTCTTAGACCAAAGCGGTCTTAACGCTCGAATTCAAGCAGAACTTGCACAGCTTAACGTTGATGACGTAAATGCACTTGCAGAAACAGGCGCTAAAATTCGTCAATGGATTGTAGAGACTCCACTCACTGCAACCTTAGAACAAGAAATTCGCGCCGCTTTTACAGAACTTTCTAACGGCAACCCTGATATCGCGGTTGCCGTTCGTTCATCTGCAACTGCTGAAGATTTACCAGATGCATCTTTCGCGGGACAACAAGAAACTTTCTTGAATATTCGCGGTATTGATAACGTACTTATCGCCATCAAAGAAGTATTTGCTTCTTTATATAATGACCGTGCTATTTCTTATCGTGTACACCAAGGCTTCGATCATGATGTTGTCGCATTATCTGCGGGTGTTCAACGTATGGTCCGTTCTGAAACTGGCGCTGCGGGTGTAATGTTTACCCTAGATACCGAGTCTGGTTTCCGTGATGTCGTATTCATTACTGCATCTTACGGTTTAGGTGAAATGGTTGTGCAAGGTGCGGTTAACCCTGATGAATTCTACCTTTCTAAACCATTATTAAATGCTGGAAAACATGCGGTATTACGCCGTAATCTTGGCTCTAAGCACCAGAAAATGATTTATGGTGAAGAAGGCTCAGCAGGTAAGTCTGTTGTTGTTGTCGACGTTGAAAAACAAGAACGTCAACAGTTCGCATTAAATGATCATGAATTACAAGAGTTAGCTAAACAAGCGCTTATTATTGAGCAACATTATGGCGCTCCGATGGATATTGAATGGGCAAAAGATGGTGACGATGGTCAAATCTATATTGTTCAAGCTCGTCCTGAAACCGTAAAAAGCCGCCAAAATGTTGGCACAATGGAACGTTACCTACTCAAGCAAAAAGGTACTGTACTTTGTGAAGGCCGTTCAATTGGGCAGCGTATCGGTTCTGGTAAAGTCCGTATTGTTAACTCAATTAAAGAAATGGACAAAGTACAAGACGGTGACGTACTTGTATCAGACATGACTGACCCAGATTGGGAACCAGTAATGAAACGTGCTGCGGCTATCATTACTAACCGTGGTGGTCGTACGTGTCATGCTGCAATTATTGCTCGTGAACTTGGTGTACCAGCAATTGTAGGTTGTGGTAACGCAACTGAAGTATTAACTGATGGTCAAGAAGTTACTGTTTCTTGTGCTGAAGGTGACACTGGTTTCATCTATGAAGGTGCATTAGATTTTGAAGTTCAGCGTAACTCTATTGAATCTATGCCTAAACTTTCATTCAAAATCATGATGAACGTAGGTAACCCTGACCGTGCCTTTGACTTTGCTCAAATTCCAAATGAAGGTATTGGTCTTGCTCGTTTAGAGTTCATTATTAACCGAATGATTGGGGTCCATCCTAAAGCCCTCCTTAACATTGAAAGCTTACCTCGTGAAACTCGTGCTGCTGTAATGACACGTACAGCTGGCTATGCATCACCTGTAGAATTCTATGTTGAAAAACTAGTTGAAGGTATTGCAACACTTGCAGCTGCTTTTGCTGATAAACCAGTCATTGTTCGTATGTCTGACTTTAAGTCAAACGAATATGCAAACCTTATTGGCGGTAAGTTATACGAGCCAGAAGAAGAAAACCCAATGCTTGGTTTCCGTGGTGCAAGCCGTTATGTTTCGGACAACTTCCGTGATTGTTTCGAACTTGAATGCCGCGCGCTTAAAAAAGTTCGTGATGAAATGGGTTTAACCAATATCCAAATCATGATTCCATTTGTGCGTACAGTATCTGAAGCAAAACGCGTGATTGAGTTGCTGGCTCAAAATGGCTTGAAGCGCGGCGAGAATGGCTTAAAAGTCATCATGATGTGTGAATTACCAACTAACGCATTATTAGCTGAACAATTCCTTGAACACTTCGATGGTTTCTCTATCGGCTCTAACGATTTAACTCAATTAACACTTGGTCTTGATCGTGACTCTGGTATTGTTTCTCACTTATTCGATGAGCGCGATGCTGCTGTAAAAGCTCTTCTTTCTATGGCAATTCATGCTTGTCGTAAAGCTGGTAAATATGTGGGTATTTGCGGTCAAGGACCATCTGACCACCCTGACCTTGCAAAATGGCTAATGGAACAAGGTATTGAATCAGTGTCTTTAAACCCTGACTCAGTTTTAGATACATGGTTCTTCCTTGCTGAAGAAAAAATCAAGCAAATCTAATTTGTTATAGAAAAAGACCCATCCGTGGGTCTTTTTTCATCTTTAGAATAGAGAATTTTTACTTATGCAAATTTACTTGGCACGTAATAATCAACAAGCTGGGCCTTATACCTTAGAGCAACTAAATCAGATGTTGGCAAGCCAACAAGTTTTACTTACTGATTTAGCTTGGCATGAAGGCATGACAGAATGGAAAGCTTTAGGAGAATTAACCCAAGGTAAACTTGTATATCAACCTACGGGTTATTCTGCTTTTTCGGCAAATACAAATACGCCTTATAACGAGACTATCCAGCAAATTCGAGTCGAGACTAAGACACATGAGCTTGCTTCAATTTCATCTCGTGCGCTTGCAAAAATTATTGACTTATTACTTTGGTTACCTATTGCAGCCATTCCGTCTTTTTTCTTTAACGAAGCTCAATATAAACAACTTTTTGAGTTACAAAAACAGATGCAGTCTGCTGAAGTTGCATCAACCAAAGCAGCTGAACTTCAGCAGCAGCTTTTTACACTAATTCCAGTGGAAGCGTGGCATACAATGTTACTTTATGTAGTAATAATGCTCGCTATTCAAGCATTTTTGTTGACCAAGTTTGGGCAAAGTATTGGTAAAAAAATTGTCGGAATTAAAATTGTCGATGCTGAAACTAATGGTAAAGTTAATCTAACACGTATCTTCTTACTCAGAAGTATCGTTTTCATTATATTAAACTTACTATTTATGCCAATTAGTACAATTATTGACTATGCTTTTGCATTAGGACAAAAGCGACAGGCTTTACATGACAAAATTGCAAGAACAAAAGTGATCAAATGACAGTGAATGACTGATTCATTTAATGTCTAAAAAAAAGGAGGCGCCCCGCCTCCTTTTTTCTATAGAGAGTTGATATTTAAATAAAAGCTCCATCATAATTCGATACCCTACAAAAAAAATCGGGTTTTAAAACAATTATTTCAAGCTGCTTTACATGTAGCTTAGTTTGTCGATATGAGGCATAATGCCCTACAACGTAGCGGTGTCGCATCATTGAGAAGTCTAAATTTTAAGACTAGCGTTCTCAATCATGCGACACTTTAATCGCTATCCCATATTTAATTAGGGAATGGGACTCTTCACCGAGGTTGTAAAATGAGACAAACGATTTTAGCTGTATTGTCTTTATCAACGCTTGCCGCACTTTTGACTGGGTGTGGTGGTGATATGGTACTTCTAAACTCTAAAGGTCCAGTTGGTCAAGGTCAAAGTGACCTTATGATGACTGCGATCTATTTAATGTTACTCGTGGTGATTCCTTCAATCATCATGGCATTATGGTTTGGTTGGAAATATCGTGCGTCAAATAAAGATGCAGACTATAAACCTACATGGGCACACTCAACTGCAATTGAAGTTGTAGTATGGGGTATCCCTGTCATTATTATTGGTATTTTAGCTTGGTTAACTTGGTGGGGTTCCCACAAGTATGACCCATACCGTCCTTTAGAATCAGATAAAGCACCTTTAACTATTCAGGTTATTGCTGAACAGTTCAAGTGGATTTTTATTTATCCTGAACAAAACATTGCGACTGTTAACGAAGTACGTTTCCCAGAAAAAACTCCGTTAAGTTTCAAAATCACGTCTAACTTCACAATGAACTCATTCTTCATTCCGCAGTTAGGTGGCCAGATTTACGCAATGGCAGGTATGCAAACTCACCTTCATTTGTTAGCAAATGAAACTGGTGTATATCGTGGTTTCTCTTCTAACTACTCAGGCTATGGTTTCTCTCAAATGCGTTTCAAAGCGCATAGCGTTACAGAGCAACAATTCAACGAATGGGTAGCAGCAGTTAAAGCTGGTAATGGTTCAACTATTAATCCAGAAGCAGTGCAAAAAGCTACGCTTGACCAAGCTGAATTGGCAACCTTACGTGATGGCGATCGTTCTAAGCACCAAATCGAGCATTTAGTCAATCGTGCTAAAGCTGCTGGTGATCAAGAAGCGCTTGCTAAAGCAGAAGCGATGAAACCGTTCCCGACTAAGCCACACCCTGTGACTTATTACTCTTCAGTTGAACCAAAACTGTTTGAAACAGTTATCAACCATTATATGAGTAACTATCATGGTGCTGACCACTCTGCTGGGCATGCAACAGCAGAAACTCATGCTGCAGCTGAACACGCTGCTCAAGGGGAATAAGACATGGATATGATTTTTGGTAAATTGGGTTGGGACTCTATCCCGACAGAGCCAATCGTACTTGTCACCATGGTCTTTATGGCACTTGGTGCAATTGCTGTGCTTGGCGGTATCACCTATTTCAAAAAATGGGGATATTTGTGGAAAGAATGGTTTACAACTGTAGACCATAAAAAAATTGGTATCATGTATATCATCGTATCTGTCGTCATGCTTTTGCGTGGTTTCGCCGATGCGATCATGATGCGTTTACAACTTTTCCTCGCTAAAGGCGGTGGTGAAGGTTATTTACATCCTGACCATTACGACCAGATCTTCACCGCACACGGTGTAATCATGATCTTCTTCGTAGCAATGGGTCTCGTTGTAGGTATGATGAACATCTCTGTTCCTTTACAGATTGGTGCTCGTGACGTTGCTTTCCCATTATTGAACTCTTTAAGCTTCTGGTTATTCGCTGGTGCTGCTGGTTTAATGATGCTTTCACTTGTATTAGGTGAATTTGCTGCGACTGGTTGGATGGCTTACCCTCCTCTGTCTGGTATTCAATATTCTCCTGGTGTAGGTGTTGACTACTATATCTGGGCACTTCAGGTTTCTGGCCTAGGTACGCTTTTATCCGGTGTTAACTTCTTCGTTACCATCATCAAGATGCGTGCACCTGGCATGAAATTAATGGACATGCCTATTTTCACGTGGACTTCACTTTGTACGGCAGTATTAATCATTGCATCATTCCCTGTATTAACAGGTACGCTTGCAATGCTTACATTAGACCGTTACTTTGGCTTCCATTTCTTCACAAATGAGCTTGGCGGTAGCCCAATGCTTTATGTGAACTTGATCTGGACATGGGGTCACCCTGAAGTATATATCTTGGTATTACCAGCATTTGGTTTATACTCAGAAATCGTTGCAACCTTCTCTCGTAAAGCGTTGTTCGGTTACAAGTCTATGGTGTATGCAACAATTGCAATTACTGTATTAGCATTCGTTGTATGGCTTCACCACTTCTTTACCATGGGTGCTGGTGCGAACGTTAACGCGTTCTTCGGTATCATGACCATGGTTATTGCGATTCCTACTGGTGTGAAAATCTTCTCTTGGTTATTCACCATGTATAAAGGTCGCATCACCTTTACTACTCCAATGTTATGGACGCTCGGCTTCCTTGTAACATTCGGTATCGGTGGTTTAACTGGTGTACTTATGGCTGTTCCGCCCGCGGACTTCTTGGTACACAACTCATTATTCTTGATCGCTCACTTCCATAACGTAATTATTGGTGGTGTGGTGTTTGGTATGTTTGCCGGCATCATTTACTACTGGCCAAAAATGTTTGGTTGGAAGCTCAATGAAGCTTGGGGTAAAGCTGCATTCTGGTTCTGGTTCTTTGGTTTCTATTTTGCATTCATGCCACTTTATATCCTTGGTTTCATGGGTATGACTCGTCGTTTGAATACATATGACAACCCTGAATGGGATCCATACCTTGCGATTGCATTATTTGGTGCTGTTCTTGTTGCGATTGGTATTGCATGCTTCTTAATGCAAATCATCGTTGGTTTCTTACAACGTCACCAAAACATGGACCACACAGGCGATCCATGGGATGCTCGTACACTTGAATGGGCTACTTCTTCCCCTGCTCCATTCTACAACTTTGCGCATGAACCAGATGGTAGCGGTATTGACCGTTTCTGGACTGACAAAGAAAACGGTGTAGCATACGCACGTAATACTAAATATGAAGACATCCACATGCCGACTGATCGTGCTGCTGGTTTTGTCATTGCAATGTTCATTACACTTCTTGGCTTTGCACTTATCTGGCATATTTGGTGGCTCGTTGTTGTTTCATTCGTTTCAGCTGTTATTAGCTTGATCGTAAGCTCATTCACTAAGAATGTTGATTACTATGTTCCAGCTGCTGAAGTTGAGCGTATTGAAAACGAACGCTATGCTTTACTTGAAAAACACTTGAAGAAGGACTAAGGAAATGGCTGAAGTACTTCATCACGACAACCATGGCCACGATGGTCATCATGAACATGATGATACAGATTTAACGGTCTTTGGTTTCTGGACATACTTGATGAGTGACTTGATTCTTTTCGGATCACTCTTCATTGCGTTCGCTGTATTAAGCAGTCATGTTCCAGCAGGGACTCCAAGTGCATATGACCTGTTCCATAATTCATTAGGCTACGTGTTAACTGAAACATTTGCCTTATTGATTTCATCGGTAACTTTCGGTTTTGCTGTACTTGCCTCTTATAAAAAGAATGTAAATCAAGTTATTACTTGGTTATTTATTACATTCCTTTTTGGTGCAACCTTCATCGGTATGGAGCTCTATGAATTCCATCACCTTGTAGAGGAAGGTCATGGTCCAACTCATAGTGCATTCTTGTCATCGTTCTTTACTTTGGTTGGTACGCACGGTATCCACGTAACTTCTGGTTTAGTGTGGATGTTGGTATTGATGTATCAAATCAAAACTAAAGGTTTGACTTTACCGAATACACGTCGTCTTGCTTGCTTAAGCTTGTTCTGGCACTTCCTTGACATCGTTTGGATCTGTGTATTCAGCGTCGTTTACTTACTGGGAGTTCTCTAATGAGTAGTCATGAGCATAATGCTGCTGGTGCGTCACACGGTAACTTTAAGCAATACACTGTAGGTTTTATTCTATCTGTTATCCTTACCATCATCCCATTCGGGATGGTGATGGCAGGTGGTTTCAGCCGTGGTCTTTTAGTTACAGTGATTGCAATTACTGCCGTTGCTCAGGTTCTTGTACAACTTGTGTACTTCTTACACATGAATACATCATCTGAACAACGTTGGAATATGATTGCATTTATCTACACGATCCTATGTATCGCTGTACTGTTAATCGGTTCTGTGTGGATTATGAATTATCTTCACTACAATATGATGATCTAAACTGATTGTCATGTTGAAAAAGTATTTATTCCTGACTAAACCAGGAATTCTCTTCGGTAATTTCGTTACCACTTTGGGCGGCTTCTTCTTAGCCGCCCAAGGCTCTATAGACATCTTATTATTATTGCTCACTCTCATTGGAACAACGTTAGTCGTTGCCTCAGGTTGTGTCGTCAATAATGTTATTGATCAAGATATTGATACAAAGATGCAGCGCACTCAAAACCGCGCACTTGTTAAAAAAACTATCTCTCCTACTGTTGCGCTTATATATGCGTTTGTACTTGGGGTAATTGGTTTTAGCATTTTGTGGTTTGGAGTAAATGGTTACGCATTTTTGTTTGCAGTAATTGGTTTTGTTGTCTATGTCGGTTTTTATAGCTTGTGGACCAAACGTACCTCAATCCATCAAACCGTTATTGGTAGTATCTCCGGAGCGAGTCCTCCTGTTATTGGTTATACAGCGGTAACTCATCAATTTGATGTGGCAGCCTTGCTTTTGTTTTTAGCGTACGGTTTATGGCAAATGCCCCACTCTTGGGCAATTGCAATTTATCGTTTTGATGATTACAAAAATGCAGGAATTCCAATTTTGCCTGTAGCACGTTCTATTTATCGTACGAAAATTGAATGTGTAATATATATCCTGTTATTTGCAGCTGTTTTGAATGGGTTATATTGTTTTGGTTATACCAATGTATTCTTTTTAATTACCTTTAATGCTTTAACTGCATACTGGTTCTATTTATCGATTATTGGATTCAAAGCCGAAAACGATCAACTTTGGGCTAAACGTTTTTTCCTCTACTCGGTCATATTAATTACCCTGTTAAGTTTGAGCTTTAGCTTTACCTATCAATCCCCTGCTCCAAATCTTCCTCTCTTTTAATTAAGGGAGGATTTCCTCCTCAAAAACAACTTTTCATATTTCTTATCAAAAGATTTGTTTTTAGTCTAATTTTTACCTATAATTCAGCCTTCGCATTTTTTGCGACGTAGCTATTTATATTTTAGCTATGACTCCTTGCTTCTAATTTTTTAGGGGCTGTTTAAACCGTAAGGAGCTGACAATGCGTCATTACGAAATCGTACTTTTGGTACATCCAGACCAAAGCGATCAAGTTGTAGGTATGGTTGAACGCTATATCTCTCAGATCAAAGAAGCTGATGGTCAAATTCACCGTTTAGAAGATTGGGGCCGTCGTCAATTGGCTTACCCAATTAACAAAATTCACAAAGCGCACTACATTCTTATGAATGTTGAATGTGGTCAAACTACGCTTGATGAGTTAGAAGAATTATTCCGTTATAACGACGCGATCATTCGTAACCTTATCATCCGTCGTGAACACGCAATCACTGAAGAGTCATTGCTTGCTAAGAGTGCTGAAGAAAAGCGTGCGCGTAAAGCTCAACGCGAAGAAGCACAGCAAGTTGCTCAAGAAGCTGAATAAGGAGAACATCAATGGCACGTTTTTACCGTCGTCGCAAGTTCTGCCGCTTTACAGCTGAGAATGTTGCGTACATCGACTACAAAGATATCGACACTTTAAAACAGTACATCACTGAAAACGGCAAGATTGTTCCTAGCCGTATCACTGGTACTAAAGCTCGTTATCAACGTCAATTAGCACTTGCTATCAAACAAGCTCGCTATTTGTCTTTGATTCCGTACACTGACAACCATAAGTGAGGTGATCTGTGGACGTTATCTTATTACAACGCATTAAGAACCTTGGTAAATTAGGCGATAAAGTATCAGTTAAAGCTGGTTACGGCCGTAACTTCCTTATCCCTCAAGGTAAAGCAGTTGCAGCTACTGAAGCTAACACTGCTGCTTTTGAAGCTCGTCGTGCTGAACTTGAGAAGCAAGAAGCTGAAGTATTAGCTGCTGCTCAAGCACGTGCTGAACAATTGAATGAAGTTAACATCGTTATCACTGCTAAAGCTGGTGACGAAGGTAAACTCTTCGGTTCTATCGGTACTCGTGACATCGCTGACGCGTTAACGAATGCTGGTCTTACAGTTGACCGTGCAGAAGTTCGTTTACCAAACGGTGCGCTTCGTCATACTGGTGAATTCAACATCGCAATCCAATTGCATCATGATGTTGTTGCAGAAGTTCTCGTTACTATCGTATCTGAGTAATTTCTCATCAAAAAAAGAGCATGCTCACGCATGCTCTTTTTTTATCTCTTAAATTTATGAAATAAAATTAGATATATTAATTCCTGATCAGTTCTTCAGTTTAATTGGTTTTTTAATTAGGTAGTTTATTTATTTTTGTTTTAAGATAGTTCTCGGCTTAAAACCCTTTTTTTGTGCACACATTTTATCATCAGGTCTAATTATGTCTCAGGCGAATGCCACTTCTTTAACGCTTTCATCTCCAACAGAAAATAAGACGAGTGAATCAGGCCAACTTAAAGAGTTTCGCACTCCCCCACACAATTTAGCCATTGAACAAGCAGTGCTTGCTGCATTGATGACCGTTGCTGAATCTTTTGAACAAATCAGTGACCTACTCAAAGAAAATGATTTTTATGCCACTCGTCATAAATATATTTACCGCGCAATTGAAAAATTAGCGCAGGAAAATTCACCTTATGATGCGGTCTTAGTGAATGACTGGCTTTTAAAACAAAACTTACTTGATGCTATTGGTGGTGAAGAATACTTAATGCAGCTTATGGCTGATTCACCTTCAAGTTTCTATAACCTTGAAACCTATGCAACCAAAATTAAAGAATTCTCTACACTACGCAGTATGATCAAGGTAAGTACTGAAATTTTACAAAATGCTTATGACACAAAAGGGCGTGGTGTTAGTGAAATTTTAGATTTAGCCGAAACCAGTATTTTCTCTTTAGCTGAACAGCACAATAACAATAAAAAAGATTCTGGCCCTAAAGCAATTAGCTCTGTAACAGCCGATGTAATTAGTAAACTTGATGAACTTTCAAAACTCGATGGCAATATTACTGGTTTAACTACTGGCTTCTTAGAACTCGATAATAAAACTTCCGGTATGCAACCTGGAGACTTAATTATTGTCGCGGCACGTCCGTCTATGGGTAAAACTACCTTTGCCATGAACTTGGTTGAAAGTGTTTTGCAATACAATAAACTCCCTGCTCTCGTATTCTCTATGGAGATGCCAGCTGACTCAATTGCAATGCGTCTAATCTCTGCAATGGGTAAAGTTCACCAAGGACATTTACGTTCAGGTAATTTAGATGCAGATGAGTGGACTAAAGTTACTGGTACTATTTTGCAGCTTCAACAAATGCATTTATACATTGATGATTCGTCAGCTTTACCACCAACCGAGGTTCGTGCCCGAGCTAGACGTATTGCAAAAATGCATGATGGTAAAATCGGCTGTATCATGGTCGATTATTTACAATTGATGAAAGTTCCGGGTATGGGTGATAACCGTGTTGGCGAAATCTCGGAAATTTCGCGAAGCTTAAAAGCCTTGGCAAAAGAAATGCACTGTCCTGTGATTGCACTTTCCCAGCTTAACCGAAGTCTGGAAAACCGTCCAAATAAACGCCCAGTAATGTCCGACTTACGTGAATCGGGTGCGATTGAACAGGATGCCGACTTAATCATGTTCATTTACCGTGATGAAGTCTATAACAAAGAATCTAAAGAAGCAGGCACCGCAGAAATTATCATTGGTAAACAGCGTAACGGCCCTATTGGTACTGTTCGCCTTGCCTTTGAAGGTCAATATACTCGTTTTAGTAATCTCTCTCCTGAGTATTACAGCCAATATGATGATGAAGAATAAACTCTATCTCTAGCCCAAAGGAGTAAATGAGGGTGCGTCAAGCAACAGTTTATATTGATCGCCAAGCGCTTCAATATAATTTAAACCGTGTCAAACAACTCGCAGCAAATTCAAAAATCGTAAGTATGGTAAAAGCCAATGCTTACGGACATGGAGTCAAAGACTGTTTAGCAGCCTTAAATGCCTCAGATGCCTTTGGTGTCGCCTGCCTACAAGAAGGATTAGAAATCCGTGAACTTGGTTTTGAACAACCAGTTACTTTAATTGAAGGCGTATTTTCTGAAGATGAAATGCCCGTCGCAATTGAGCAAAAATTTGAATGTGTTATTCATCATCAACAACAGTTTGAATGGTTAATTAAACACAAACAAGCATACATTGCCCAAGGCTTAAAAGTATGGGTTAAATTAAATAGCGGTATGAACCGTTTAGGTTTTAAGAACCCAGAAGTTATTGAAATCATTAAAACTTTAAAATCTGAAGGATTTACCTGTGTACTTGCTATGCATTTTGCCAATGCAGATGTAGACCATCCTTTAAATGAACAACAAAAACAGCAATTTTTGCAAGTAAAACAAGCTTGTGAACCAGTTTTAGCATCTTGCTGTAATTCAGCGGCTATTTTTAAATGGCCAGAACTGAATTTTGACTATGTACGACCGGGTATTATGCTCTACGGTGCTTCACCTTTTGCAGATAAAACAGTACATGAGCTTGATTTAAAACCAGTCATGACTTTCACAGCAGAAGTTATCGCGTTAAACCATATTCAAGCTGGTGAACATGTGGGTTATGGTTCAACTTTTTGTGCCCAACAGGCTATGGATATTGCCATAGTTTCTATTGGCTATGGTGATGGTTATCCAAGAGCTTATGTTAAGCAAAACTTTGTCGCTATTGATGGCAAACTTTGTCCAGTTGTAGGACGTGTAAGTATGGATATGATAGCGATTGATGTCACAAATACTCAGGTAAAACTTGGTACCCAAGTGGAACTTTGGGGTAATCATCGTTTAGTTGATGACGTTGCTGAAGCTAACGGCACAATTGGTTATGAATTACTTTGCCGCTTAAGCACTCGTCCAGTCCGCCAAAGTACTTAATAATTTAGTAAATAAAAAATCCAAGCTTGCTTGGATTTTTTTATTTGAAATACCTTTTAACGCCAATAATCATCTGTAGGTTTAGGCATTTCCTGTAAACCACGACGTAAAGTATCCGACCACTGACGACTAATTTGTGAAAAATATGGATCATCTTCACTAATTCGTTTACCCATAGGAATCACAAAACTATCTCTGCTATAGACCAAGGCATCTAATGGTAAACCTACCGACACATTAGAACGCAGTGTTGAGTCAAACGAGATTAAACTACAGCGTAGAGCATCATCTAACGGCATTGCATAATATAAAGCACGATCTAAAATAGGTTTACCATATTTACTTTCACCAATTTGAAAGTAAGGCGTGTCGGTTGTAGCACAAATAAAATTACCTTGCGGATAAACATTATAAAGCTGCATATCACCGCCTTTAATTTGTCCACCCACCAAAATACTACAAGCATAATTCATTTGTTCTTGAGTATCTGAGCTAATATCTTCTAAAACATTTTTTAAAGTTTTACCGACTAAATCAGCCACTTCAAACATTGTATTAATACTATATAAATTAGGCTCTTGCTGCAAAGTAAGCGCATTTTGCAAATGCCCGATAACCGCTTGTGTCGTTGCTAAATTACCTGCTGTTTGCAAGGCAATAAAACGCTCTCCCGTTACACCGAAAGTATGAAGCTTACGAAATACAGAAATATGATCGACCCCTGCATTAGTTCGAGTGTCACTTATAAACACCAAACCCTGTTCTAATCTCAGCGCACAACAATAGGTCATTTCGTTCTCTTTACATTCAACAAGCCAACACTTGAACCACAGACATCATATTTTCAATACCACCCTGTTCTCGCACACCTCTAATTGGGGCAACATCAAGATAGTCCCGTCCAACTGCGAGATAAATATGATGCTTTGGCGTAAACAATTGATTGCTTACATCAAAACAATACCACTGATTATCTAAAAATACCTCCGCCCAAGCGTGACTGGCAAGGTGCGGATAATTTTGATCAAATAAATAACCAGAGACATAACGTGCTGGTAATTGTAACGCACGACACATGGCGATTAAAACATGTGCATGATCTTGACATACTCCTTGAGCTGCATGAAAGGCTTGCGTGGCAGTCGTATGAACAGATGTACTATCTGGTTGATATGGCATCTTTTGCAGAATATTTTCACTGAGCAAAGCAATGTGTTGTCGATCTTTGACGGTTACAATTTTCTGGGCAAAATCCAACATTTCAGAATCATATTGAGTGGCCGCTGTACTTTGAAGAAATATTTTTAATGGTATAGGTACATCTACTCCACCTATCTCTGTATTTAAAAGCTCAACAATACCCTGCGCCATAAAAGTAAGATGTTGGTATTCATAACGCTGCGTAGCGGTTAACCAAATATTATTAAAAATATCTCTTTTGAGGGTCTTATCACCTGGCACACTGATTGCCCAATTCACAACATGTTGATGCAGCGATGTTTGAGGCATCATCTTAATATACTGAATACTGTTTTTAGCAGTTTCAGTATATTTATAATGCGTTTGATGATTAATCATCAATTTCATAATCATGCCTCGAACATATATTCCAGCTGCTGAGTAAAATTATAATAAGCATCCCAAGACGGATGATCTTTTAATAATTGCCAAGATTGATTTAGCTTCTCCCACCCTAAGTCATTCAGCTGTTGAAGCAATTTTTCTAGCTCCTGTAAAAGTCCCGTAAGGTCTTGCTGAAAACGTAGTTGTATATCTAATTGCTCTACTTTCTTTCCTAAATTCAGAAATAAGGCTATATCTTCATTTTCAGAATCAAGTATTTGATTACATAGAGCTAAAGCTTTATTTAATGAATCAGGATGAGCTTGAAGTGACTTAATCGCATGATTCAGTTCGGCATAAGCGCTAGAAGATAGTATCCCTCTTAACTCTTGAATATTATCTTTAGCAATCATGAACTGGTTCAGTAATGAATATGTTTGTTTCGTATCCAACATATAGCAGTTCAGTAATTCTGCTTGCTCAATGACCAGTCCAAATGCCGCTGCAAATTGAGTTGCTTTTTCATCATCGGTAAATGGTAAATGTGATACAGCAAATTTAATCCGCATTAAATAACGGCCCAACCAATAAATGTGGTGTGCACTCGAATTGAGTAAAACCATAAATTTCCTCTTTAACCGACTATTAGGAATGTAGCGTTTCAACGACCCATGTATCTTTAATGCCTCCTCCTTGTGAGGAATTTACGACTAAAGATCCTGCTTGCATGGCCACTCGTGTTAAGCCTCCCGGTACAATTTCAGTGCGATATGGGGAACTCAATACAAAAGGACGTAAGTCGATGTGGCGCTCAGCCACTCCTGATGTCGTTAAAGTCGGTGCAACAGATAAAGCTAATGTTGGCTGTGCAATATATTCGTGTGGTGTAGCAATCAATTTTTTTCTAAATTCATCAATTTCACATGAACTCGCCTTAGGACCAATTAACATGCCATAACCACCAGATCCTTGAGCTTCCTTAATCACTAATTGATCTAGATGAGACAATACATAGTCTAAATGTTCCTTTTCGCGGCACTGATAAGTAGGGACATTCTTCAGAATTGGTGTTTCACTTAAATAATATTGAATCATCTGATCAACATACGGATAAATCGATTTATCATCGGCTACCCCAGTACCCGGTGCATTTGCAATCACTACATTTTTTTGTAAATAAGCGGACATAAGACCTGCTACCCCTAGGGCACTATCAGGCCTAAAGGCAAGTGGATCTAAAAAATCATCATCTAACCGACGATAAATCACATCAACCTTTTGACGTCCACGAATCGTTTTTACAAAAACTTGATCATTTTCTACAAATAAATCTCGGTTAGTAACCAGTGGCACATCCATTTCACGCGCCAAAAAGGCATGTTCGTAATAAGCACTATTAAAACGCCCTGGTGTTAAAACTACGATAAAAGGACAATCAACCTCTGAGTTTTCTTGAAGTATTTCTTTTAATAAGCTTGGGTAATGTTCAATGCCTTGCAAATTATTTGCAGCACAAAGTTCAGGCATGAGTTGCTGACTAATATTTCTACATTCAATCATATAAGAGACGCCAGAAGGTGTTCTTAAATTATCTTCTAGTACAAAAAATTCACCTTCGCCATCTCGTATAATATCTATACCGCTAATTTGAGAATAAATTTTACCTTTAAGCTTGTGCTTGAGCATGTGTGGCTGAAAAGCCTCATGACAAATAATATGATTTTCTGGAATTAACTGTTCCTTTAAAATATGTTGTCCATGATAAATATCATCTAAAAAATAGTTTAAAGCTTTAACTCGCTGTGCACATCCAGCTGCTATTTTCTCCCACTGTTTTTTTTCAATTACTCTCGGGATTAAATCAAAAGGAATGGTTCGCTCTGCACCCTCTTTATCGCCGTAAACATTAAATGTAATACCGTGATAGAGAAAATGTTGTTTGGCCTCCGCATTTAACTGCTTAAGCTCATCTAAAGTTCGAATGCTCAACCATTGCTCAATTTTTTTAGAAGCAGCACCGTTAGATGTGACATCGTCTAGCATTTCGTTAAAAAACTGCGATTTTAACTGTTCAAATAAGTTCGTTTGTACCGAAAGATTGTCCATAAACGAAGTCTGGTTAAGTAATGCGGTGGTCGCCTGCTCTTGTAAAAAATAATCAATATCGGCTTGTAGGTCTTTCTCTTGTTCTGACATAGCAACCTCGTCTTATCATTTATCTATATTTCATTTTTAAATAAGCAATTTCAGTGCCACTTATATATCTATAATGCTTATTGGCTTTCGTTGTTATAACTTTCTTTTAAATTTTAGCATTGATTGTAAAAGGTGCCATAAACCGAATCTGACAAACTTGCTAAATGTGTAAAGTTTTTTTATTGTGTTGACACCAAAGCAATTGGATATAGATGTATTACGCTTATGTCTGTAATAGAAAAAGAAACTTCAAATAGTTTATATCGCCAGTGGCAGATTCTATCTCGCCTTCCTACCGGTAAATGGATCGGGACTCGAGAATTGCAAGAAATGCTTGAGCGTGAAGGTATCGAAATCAGTTTAAGGACAATTCAGCGTGATTTAAATCAAATTGCTCAGCGTTTTCCAATTGAAAGTAATAAAGCTGTGCCTCAAGGCTGGCGGTGGCAATCAGATGCACCAATTCAAAGCTTACCGCATATGACAAGCTCTCAAGCAGTAACCTTTATGATGGTTGAAGAACATCTCAAACATTTGCTCCCACCAAGTCTACTTGATGAGATGGGTCCTTGGTTTGACTTAGCAAAACGTAGTCTGTCTACACAAAATAATGTAAGACAATGGATTAATCGTGTCCGTATTGTGCCAGCAAGCCAACCACTGATTCCACCTGTAGTCGACCGTGCTGCTCAACAAGCAATTTACGAAGGCTTACTGCAAGACAAACAAATTGAGTGTGTTTATCAAGCCCGTGTAAATCAAGGCGAAGATAAAACTTATATTTTAAATCCGCTTGCATTGGTCCAAAAAGGTGCTGTTATTTATTTAATTTGCACCCGCCATGATAAAACCGAAGTACAAACCTTTGCCCTACACCGCTTCAAATCCGCTAAGGTTTTAGAAAGTCGTGCGCTCCACCCCGTTAATTTTGATATTGATCATTATATTGACTCGGGTGCTTTAGGTTTCAGGGTAGACTACAACCAACCTACTGAATTGATACAGCTCACCTTAACCATGACTGAACAAACTGCCAAAACTTTTTATGAAAGTCAGTTAAGTAAAGATCAGACAATTACTCCAATTGAAGAAAACATTGTCGAAGTTACGGCAACTGTTCCTTTTACATCTCAACTCGTCTGGTGGTTACGAAGTTTCGGTAAAAAGTTGCTCCATATTGAACCAGTTCAAGTACACAATGCAGTACGAGAAATTGAACCTGATAACAAATGACTAGATATAAAAAAGAGAACCGTCAGGTTCTCTTTAGATTTTGAATAATAATTTTCTTAATTTTATATTAGTATTTATAGTTTTATTTATTTTCAGATCATTCTGTTCTCCTCCACCAAAATGATCTGCTTCTTCTTTTGCGCTATGTTGAACATGAGCATTGGCATGCCAAATCATATCCATTATAGCGAATTGATTTCATTGTCATGTTTAAAGCCCTCTTGTTTGAACGTGAATTCAATATAACGTTCGTTTTAAAACATGTGAAATAAGAAAAAAAGGAAGTGAAATCTATTTTCTTCCTTAGGAAGTTTCCATATATTTTTTGATAAGAAAATAAAAAGCCCAGTCTTAACTGGGCTTTTTTAATTACTAAATGATTAAGCTGTTTTTTTGACCATGTTATTTTTACGAATCGTGATCATTACAAGTTGAACAGCTGCTGGGGTAACACCAGGAATACGACTTGCTTGAGCCAATGTTTCCGGACGCACAGTTTTTAACTTCTGAGTAATTTCACGAGATAAACCTGAAACAACATCATAATCAAAATCGGCAGGAATCTTGGTTTCTTCAAGACGCTTTAACTGAGCTACATCTTCATGCTGACGGTTAATATAACCTTCATATTTAACTGCGATCTCGATTTGCTCACCCACTTGTTCTGAAACTTCTGAACCCGTAAGTTCTGCGATTTGAGCAAAACTAATATTAGGACGTTTGAGTAAATCAATCGCACTACATTCTTTACTCAAGTCAGCACCGGTCATTTCGACAAACTTTTTACCCATTGGGTTATTAGGCGCTGCCCATAAATGCTGTAATCGAGATGTTTCACGTTCAACTGCTTCCATTTTTTCACAATAAGCAGCCCAACGAACATCATCAACTAAACCAAGCTCACGACCAATAGTTGTTAAACGTTGATCGGCATTATCTTCACGTAACATCAAACGATATTCCGCACGTGAAGTGAACATGCGGTATGGTTCTTTCGTTCCCAAGGTGATCAAATCGTCAACCAATACGCCCATATAAGCTTGGTCACGTTTCGGTGTCCATTCTTCTTGCTCCCACGCACGGCGAGCAGCATTTAGACCTGCAAGTAAACCTTGGGCACCAGCTTCTTCATAACCGGTAGTACCATTAATTTGACCAGCAAAATACAAGCCGTTAATAGCTTTGGTTTCAAGGGTAAATTTCAATGCTTGCGGATTAAAATAGTCATATTCAATTGCGTAGCCCGGACGCAAAATGTGGGCATTTTCCATACCACGAATTGAGCGTACAAGTTCAAACTGAACATCAAATGGTAATGAAGTCGAAATACCATTTGGATAAAGCTCATGTGTATCAAGACCTTCTGGCTCTAAAAACACCTGATGTGAGTCTTTATCAGAAAAACGATGAATTTTGTCTTCAATTGATGGGCAGTAACGTGGACCTACACCCTCAATAACCCCGGTATACATTGGTGAACGATCTAAACCACCACGGATAATGTCATGGGTTTTTTCATTGGTATGTGTGATATAGCAGTTCACTTGTTCAGGATGCATTGAAGTATCCCCCATAAATGACATCACCGGAGATGGGAAGTCACCTGGTTGTGGTGTCATAACAGAGAAGTCAACTGAACGGGCATCAATACGCGGTGGAGTACCTGTTTTTAAACGACCTACTGGTAGTTTTAATTCACGCAGACGCTGAGCAAGAGCAATAGAAGGAGGATCTCCTGCACGACCACCGCTTGATTTTTCTAAACCAACGTGAATAACACCACCCAAGAATGTACCTGTAGTCAATACAACAGTTTTTGCGTCGAAGCGAATACCCATTTGGGTCACAACACCCTTAACGGTATCGCCTTCCACAATCAGGTCATCGGCCGCTTGTTGGAAAATATCAAGATTTGCTTGGTTTTCTAATGTCTCGCGAATAGCAGCTTTATAACGAACACGGTCTGCCTGAGCACGTGTTGCACGTACTGCGGCACCTTTACGCGAGTTTAAAATACGAAATTGAATACCGCCTTTATCGGCAGCTAATGCCATTGCACCACCAAGGGCATCAATTTCACGTACTAAGTGTGATTTACCAATACCACCAATTGCTGGGTTACAGCTCATCTGACCCAAAGTCTCAATGTTATGGGTCAAAAGCAAAGTCTGTCGTCCCATACGCGCTGCAGCAAGTGCCGCTTCCGTACCTGCGTGACCGCCACCGATAACGATAACATCATAAACTTTAGGATAGTGCATGAGTACAAAAACACCAGAAAAAAAAGACGGAACATTATAGCAAAATTATCTGCTTATTGATGTACATAATTACAAAATTGTCATCACATGATTTACGCTACACCACATGTTTTGACATTTTGTTTCAGGAATTCAATACAAAGTGAATGTTTTTAAAAATTTTTCATTCTAGAATAAAAAACGTACAGCACTTCTACGACTTTAAAATTAACGCAACGAGAAGGAACACAAAATGAAAACGACCATGTTAAAAATCTTAACTGCATCTCTCCTTTGTTTTTCAGGCGTAACGTTGACCCACGCTGCGACTAATCATAATGCCAAATCGACTCACACTACTAAATCGAGTCATACTGCTAAAACAAGCAAGCATGCTGCAGAGTCAAGTACATCAGTAACGCAAAAAGAACTGAGAGCTTGTGCTAAAAAACGTCAGGGTGATTGGGTTTCTTACAGCCATAATGGTGCAACCTTCAATGGTACTTGCCAACCAAACGAAAATGGCAAACTACAATTTAAGGCCCCTGCTCCCTAATATAGTTTGAACCTAAGGTATAGAAAAAAGTTTTAATTTTTCTATAACACAGCGAAATTTTCAAAAAGCGGTCCATTAAAGATGGGCCGTTTTCTTTTTTAAACCATTCTAGTCGGCTACAATACACCTTTAAATAAAATTTTTAGGTCCTTTTCGTGAAGTGGTTACAAATACACATTACCGTTGATCAAGAACAAGTTGAATTCACAGAAACACTTTTAATGTCTCTAGGTGCGGTAAGCGTAACGCTGGATGATGCTGAAGATCAGGCTTTGCTTGAACCATTACCAGGCGAAACACCTTTATGGAATAAAGTTATTGTTACAGGTATTTATCAACAAGACGAACAAGACCCAATTGATGTTGACACTTTAGAAGCTTTCTTAAAAGCTCAACTTCCAGATGTACCTATGCATCATGAAGAACTTGAAGACCAAGTTTGGGAACGTGCATGGATGGATTATTATGAACCGATTCAAATTGGGGAAAAATTCTGGATCGTACCTGAGTGGTTAGAACCACCAGAAGCAGATGCGACTAATATTAAACTTGATCCAGGCCTTGCTTTTGGTACAGGTAACCATGCAAGTACATTCTTATGTTTACAATGGTTAGGTAAAACCGATGTAAAAGATAAAATCGTTATCGATTATGGTTGTGGTTCAGGCATTTTAGGCGTTGCAGCTTTATTATTAGGTGCTAAAAAAGTCTATGCGACAGATATTGACCCTCAAGCTGTTCTTGCGACAAAACAAAATGCAGAACTCAATGGGGTTTTAGACCGCCTATATGTGGGTCTTCCTGAAGAGTTCGATCAAGAATTCAAACCTCAACAGGCAGACGTTTTAGTTGCAAATATTTTAGCAGGACCGCTCATGGCACTTGCGCCAGAGTTTGCAAAATTACTTAAATCTGATGGTGATTTCGCACTTGCTGGTGTAATTGAAGAGCAAGTAGCTGATGTTTCAGGTGTTTATTCTGAATTTTTTGATATATTAGATGTCGAAAAGCGCGAAGAAAACTGGTGCCGCATTTCAGGAAAACGTAAAACAATAAATTGAGATTATTTAACTCATGAATGAAAAACAAACCCGCTGCCCTAAGTGTTTAACAGTTTATAAAGTTTCTCTTACCCAGTTAACTGTTGCTCAGGGTATGGTTTGTTGCCCTAAATGTAATTTAAATTTTAATGCTCTTACCAACTTGGTTAACATTGAGCTCCCAGAAGCAACAAACTCATCTGTTTTAGCTGACGGCTCGATTCAAACACGATATATGACTCATTCTCATGTATTAGATATCTTTGATCAGAAAGTTGAAAACTCTAATATTGATCTTTTGACATATTTAAATAATTTAAATTACTTCCACAACGAGCCCATCAATGCTCTTCCCAACCTCAACTTAGCTGAACAAGCAACTTCACCCGAACAGGATAATGGTAAAAAGCATAGCTGGTTGTACTATACACTTTGGAGTTCTGCGAATCTGATTCTGATTTTAGTTTTTACTTTTCAGATTCTCTGGTTCAACCCAAAACTTATGCAGCAAAGCCCTGCTATTAGCCATGCATTTAATTATGTCTGTCAAATACTGCACTGCAGTAAGTCAGCTGAACAATATCAACTTCTTTATATAGAAAAGGTAAAGCTACGTAGAATAGATATAGAACATACTCGATTTTCTGGCGTTCTAGTCAATCAAAATAATAAAAGTATTGAGTTACCAAACCTAAAATTAAGTTTTGGTCAAGAAGGCAATCAAGAAGAGATCATTTTTACTCCTCAACAATACTTGGTTGAAAATTTACGAGGCATTCAACGTATCCCAACTAATACACCGTTTAAATTTCAATTTGATTTAAATAAAAGCAAAAAAAGCCTAGTAAATTATCGATTAGAAATTGTCCACCCCTAATTTGTAAAAAAAGTGAAAAAAAAATAAAAAAAAATGCAGTTAATTTGCTCACTTTTTCCTAGACAATGGTATGATACGCGCCACGAAAGCTTTGACTCATATACTCCTCGCTCTCAATTCAAAAAATATACTGTTAAGCATGTGTGCTTTTCTAAATTAAGCGCATAGCCTAACTTTTTTTGTTTTTGAGGGGGCTGTAACAAATATTTAACTATTGTTACGCTTATTTTTTACTCAATACGAAGATTTATGGCAAGCTAATTGTTCTTATGTTTTAGAGTCAATGTTTTAGGATCTAAAACAGGACTCCGTATTTTTAGACCACATTTATATACTACTTTACCCAAGCTAGTATTTGATTTTCGGATTAACTCGCATGAATAGCAAATCTCCTATTTTTACTGCACAATCTGATGTTGCTCTTCGCATCCACGTGGATCGCGCAGTTCGTCATTATTTTGCACAATTGCAAGGTGAGCAACCATCTCAGGTATATGACATGGTGCTAGCAGAAATGGAGAAACCTCTTTTATCTGTAGTTCTTGAATATACTCGTGGCAACCAAACACGTGCCGCAGAGATTCTTGGACTAAACCGCGGCACTTTACGCAAAAAGTTAAAAGCTCACGGTTTAATGAGTGAATAAATGATAAAATGCTCACGACGTCGTGGGCATTTTTTTATGCTTCTAATTGGTTTTAATCCGTAGACTTGAAATTGTTGACTTGAACATCATGACTATTAAACGTGCTTTGATTTCTGTATCAGACAAAACAGGAATTGTCGAATTTGCTCAAAACCTTGCAGCTTTAGGGGTAGAATTATTATCTACAGGCGGCACATACAAGTTGCTTAAAGATAATAACATTGCTGTTGTTGAAGTATCTGAACATACTGGTTTCCCAGAAATGATGGATGGTCGTGTAAAAACACTACATCCAAAAATTCATGGCGGTATTTTAGCTCGTCGTGGTCTAGACGAAGCAGTTATGCAAGAACACAACATTGATCCAATCGATCTAGTTGTTGTCAACCTTTATCCATTTGCAGCTACAGTTGCTAAACCTAACTGCTCTCTTGCTGATGCTATCGAAAATATCGACATCGGTGGTCCGACAATGGTACGTGCTGCTGCTAAGAACCATGCCTCTGTAGGTATTGTTGTAAATGCTTCAGATTACGATACAGTGATTAGCGAATTAAAAGCTACAGGTTCACTTTCTTATGAAACACGCTTCGATTTAGCGGTTAAAGCATTTGAACATACAGCTCAATACGACGGTATGATCGCTTCTTACTTAGGCGCTCGCGTTGGTAAGACCGAAGGTGAAGCTGATTTATTCCCTCGTACGTTCAACACTCAATTAAATAAAGCACAAGATTTACGTTACGGTGAAAACCCACATCAATCTGCTGCTTTCTATGTTGAAGCAAACGCAAAAGAAGCTTCTGTTTCTACAGCAAAACAATTACAAGGCAAAGAATTGTCTTATAACAATATTGCTGACACAGATGCTGCACTTGAATGTGTTAAATCATTTGCTAAACCAGCTTGTGTCATCGTAAAACATGCTAACCCTTGTGGTGTTGCGGTTTCTTTAGACGGTATTAAAGCTGCTTATGATTTAGCTTATGCAACAGATCCAGAATCTGCTTTCGGTGGCATTATTGCATTTAACCGTGAGTTAGATGTTGCAACTGCTCAAGCAATTGTTGACCGTCAATTCGTTGAAGTTATTATTGCTCCAAGCATTGCTGATGGCGTACTTGAGGTAACTGGTGCGAAGAAAAATGTTCGTGTTTTAGTATGTGGCGAATTACCTGCAATTGATGCACGTGCTCCGCAACTTGACTATAAACGCGTCAACGGCGGCTTACTTGTTCAAGACCAGGACTTGGGCATGATCACTAAAGATGATCTTAAAGTAGTTACTAAACGTGCTCCTACTGAACAAGAAATTGATGACCTTATTTTCGCGTGGAAAGTTGCGAAATATGTAAAATCAAACGCTATTGTTTATGCAAAAAATCGTCAAACTATTGGTGTAGGCGCGGGTCAAATGAGCCGTGTTAACTCAGCGCGTATTGCTGCAATTAAAGCAGAGCATGCTGGTTTGGTTGTTGAAGGCGCTGTTATGGCATCTGATGCATTCTTCCCATTCCGTGACGGTATTGATAATGCAGCTAAAGCTGGCATTAAATGTATCATTCAACCGGGTGGTTCTATGCGTGATGAAGAAGTTATTGCGGCAGCTGATGAAGCTGGTATTGCAATGGTCTTCACTGGTATGCGCCATTTCCGCCACTAATTTAAATTTAGTCCTCCCTAACCCTCCTTTTATTCAGGAGGGTTTTCCACAATAATGGAACTATCTCTCCACTTCGAGAAATAGAGGGGGATGAAAAAGGATTAAAGTTAAGGAACAAATTAAAAATGAATATTTTAGTTTTAGGTAGTGGTGGTCGTGAGCATGCTTTAGCATGGAAAATCGCGCAAGATACCAAAGTTACTCAAGTTTTTGTTGCGCCTGGTAATGCCGGAACGGCAACAGAAGCAAAATGCGTTAACGTCCAACTTGATATTTTGGACAACCCTGCAATTATTGCTTTTGCTAAAGAAAATAATGTTGAGCTGATTGTTGTTGGTCCAGAAGCACCATTAGTAAATGGTGTAGTAGATGCTGTACGTGAAGCTGGTTTAAAAATTTGGGGTCCAACTCAATATGCAGCGCAGCTTGAAGGCTCAAAAGCGTTTGCTAAACATTTTTTAAAACGCCATAACATTCCAACTGCTTTTTACGAAGTATTTACTGAAGTTGATGCAGCGAAAGCTTACGTTGAGAAAAATGGCGCACCAATTGTAATTAAAGCTGACGGTCTAGCGGCAGGTAAAGGCGTCATCGTTGCAATGACCAATGAAGAAGCTTTTGCAGCAATTGATGACATGCTTGCAGGCAACAAATTTGGTGATGCAGGTTCACGTGTCGTAATTGAACAATTCCTCGCTGGTGAAGAAGCTTCTTTCATTTGTATGATTGATGGTAAAAATATTTTACCAATGGCAACTTCACAAGATCACAAACGTATTTTTGAAGGCGACCAAGGACCAAACACTGGCGGTATGGGTGCCTACTCTCCTGCTCCAGTTGTAACTCCAGACGTATTTGAACGTGTGATGACTGAAATTATGCGTCCAACTGTTGATGGTATGGCTGCTGACGGTCATGTTTACACTGGTTTCTTGTATGCTGGTTTAATGATTGATGAACAAGGTCAACCACGCGTAATCGAATTTAACTGCCGTTTTGGTGACCCTGAAACTCAACCAATCATGATGCGCTTAAAGTCATCTCTTGTTGATTTGGTTGAAGCAGGTATCGCGGGTAACTTACCAAGCGAAGCAGAGTGGGATGAGCGTAAGTCAATCGGTATTGTACTTGCAGCAGAAGGCTACCCAGACAGCGTGCGTAAAGGCGATGTGATTTCAGGTATTGGTCAATCACCAGAAGATACTAAAATCTTCCATGCAGGTACTGCTACTCGTGAAGATGGCCACATTGTGACTTCTGGCGGACGTGTGCTTTGCGTAACTGCTCTAGGTGACAGCGTTCTTGAAGCACAAATTAATGCTTTAGAAGTTTGTGGACAAGTAACTTTCACAGGTATGCAATACCGTAGTGACATCGGTTACCGCGCGATTGCACGTGAAAAAGCTGAATAAAAGTTAGCAAAAAAAGCTTCCTATTTAGGGAGCTTTTTTATTTTGTACACCAATAGAAGAAAATGATATAAATTTTTATAAGATTTATTAAGATATCAACAAATAGAAAAAAGCCCTCTATATCAACTACATTTTTATTGCTATCATTAGTACATAGTTGTAACTGTCATCAGACACTGCTGTTTTAATAATTTCCATAAAGACTTGCTCTACAAATTATGCCTGTAGAGAGTTTTTTAATATTCTAAATTTATGAATGCTCGTTTGGCTACTGTTGGGGATGAACTGTTTGGGGAAACAGTTTTTGTTTATTAAACAATTACCCTCTGTTATAGCCAAAATATGCAAGCAAATTATGGAACCCCAGAAAAAGATCACAGAGTTTAGACTAGTTGTAATTCCAACTCCTCTTTTTTCATATTGATATAGATCAATCGTTATTGTTCTATATCTTAATCAGGACTTTTTTAAATGAAAAAGCTGATCAGCCTTTTTTTAAGCATGTCAGTAGTATTATTGACAGCATGTAGCAAACAAGAAAATGCTCAACAAGCCGAACAAAACAATGATAGTTCCAAAGTACAAAAGGTAGTAATTGCCTCTACAGGTTCGGATGCTGACATTTGGCGTTATATCGCATCTTTACCTGAAACCCAAGCTGCTGGACTGAAGTTAGAAGTAAAAAACTTCTCAGACTCCGTTTCAATGAATACAGCAGTTGCAAATAAAGAAGTAGATTTGAACGCATTCCAAGCTTATTCTTATCTTACTGTATTTAATAATTCAAACCCGGATAAGATTGCAGCGGTTTCTACCACTTATATTGAGCCAATGGGGATTTATTCAAGTAAATACAAAAAAATTGAAGAACTTCCTGAAGGTGCAATTATTTCAATCCCGGATGATGCTGCCAGCGAATCTCGTGCGCTACTCTTGTTACAAACTGCTGGCTTAATCAAGCTTAAAGCTGACTATAATCCTGTTCAGGGCAGTCCAATTGATGTTATCGAAAATCCCAAAAAGATCAACATCAAACCAATCAAAATGGAAACTGCATTACGTCTTAAAAATGAATTTGATGCAGTTGTATTAAATAATACCATAGCACTCGAGGGAGGTTTAAACGTACTCAAAGATTCTATGTTCTATGAACCTATTGATCAAATCTCAAAAATTAGTGTAAACGTTCTAGCAACTGCTGAATCACGTAAAAATGATCCTGTCTTGCAAAAAGTTGGTAAGCTTTACCACACTGCAGCTGTTAAAAAATACATTGAAGAACACTTTGGTGGAACAAAAGTTGACGTAGACAAACCAATCAGCTATCTCTCAGAAGCTAAATAGTAATATAATAGCCCAAACGTGAAACAGGCAAATTATCTTTGCCTGTTTTTTCTTTCAAGCATAGTTTCTGACGATATGATTCAATTTAAAAACATTTCAAAGCACTATCAGCTCAAAAGCCAAACCATACGCGCACTCGATCAAATCAATTTAGAGATTCCAGAGGGCAGTATTTTCGGCATTATTGGCTATAGTGGTGCAGGTAAAAGTACTTTAATTCGCCTGATTAATTTACTCGAACGACCAAATGAAGGTCAGATTATTATTAATCAAAAGGACTTCACTGCTTTAGATGCACGTTCATTACGTCAGGAGCGTGCAAATATTGGTATGATTTTTCAGCATTTCAATTTGCTTCAAACCAAAACAGTTGCTGAAAATATCGAAATGCCAATGCGCCTGCTAAATTATAAAAAAGCAGAACGTGAAAAGCGTTTAAATGAATTATTAGAGTTTATTGATCTTAAGCATAAAAAAGATGCCTATCCAGATGAACTCTCTGGCGGTCAAAAGCAACGTGTTGGTATTGCGCGTGCTTTAGCAAACCATCCTAAAATTTTATTATGTGATGAAGCCACATCTGCACTAGATCCGCAAACTACTCAATCAGTTCTAGAGCTTTTAAAGAAAATCAATCAAGAACAGAAAATCACAATTGTTATGGTTACTCATGAAATGGATGTCATTGAATCTATTTGTGACCATGTTGCAGTTATGGAAGCTGGTAAAGTGATTGAGCAAGGCTCAACTATTGATATTTTTAGTAATCCTCAGCATCCAACAACTAAAAACTTTATACAAACTGTTTTACATCAGCAGTTACCAGTTAACATTCTAAATCAATTAGAAAATCAGCATCACCACAGCATCTATTGCCTACAATTCTTAGGACGTTCGGCTCAAGAACCTGTAATTCAGTCACTTATTAAACAATATGATATTAGTTTAAATATCTTATTTGCCAATATGACTGAAATTAATGGCACAGTGATTGGTCAAATGTTTGTACAGCTTTTAGGTGATCCGCAGTTGATCAGTCAAGCGATTGAGTTTTTAGAGAAAAATGAAGTGAGCGTAGTTCAATCAGGAGATCAAGTATGAGAGATTTAATCGTACAATGGTTAACTGAACTTACTCAGCCTTTCTGGCAAAGTTCCCTTTCTATGGACCAGTTTGTAACTGCATTACAAGAAACCTTTAATATGGTGTTCTTTGCACTTATATTTGGTGGTATTTGGGGCTTCATCCAAGGCATTATTCTGCTTGTAACTCGCCCTGAAGGGATCTTACCAAACAAATTCATTTATCATTTGCTTAACCCAATTGTAAATGCATTGCGTTCTCTGCCATTTATTATTTTACTTATTGCAGTTATTCCACTTACAAAGTTCTTGGTAGGTACTTCGATTGGTACATGGGCGGCAATCGTTCCTTTAACGATTTATGTTGGACCATATATGGGCCGACTTATTGAAACTTCCCTACTTGAAGTAAATGAAGGAATTATCGAATCTGCTCAAGCAATGGGTGCAACGCCTTGGCAGATTATTTCACGCTTTATTTTACCTGAAGCTCGTAGTTCTCTTATTTTGAACTTAACAACTGCTACGATTAGCCTTATCGGCGCGACTGCTATGGCTGGTGCGGTTGGTGCTGGTGGTATTGGTGACTTAGCAATTTCTTATGGTTATCAACGTTTTGATACAAGTGTCGTAATTTTAACAGTGATTATCCTCTTGCTCTTAGTACAGATTGTACAGACTTTGGGCAACTGGCTCTCTAAGATACGTTAAATCATTTATATACAAATCAAAGCTCCCTAAACGGGGGCTTTTTTTGTTTTTAGAAGTTTTTGTCATCAAACAGTTCAGTACGTGGCTTAATAGCATTTTCTGTTATCATCAGAATTAGCGATTAATCATTTACTCTTTGGATTTAGTTTCAGGATAAAAACAATGCGTTATAGAATTCATTTTATTGATGTGCAAAATGCCCTACAAAACTATATCTGGATTTTAGAAGATACTGAAACTCATGAAGCTGTTGCAGTTGATCCAACAGAAGCTGAGTTAGTCACTCAATTTTGTGATGAGCATCATTTAACTTTAAAGCAAATTTGGCTTACACATTGGCATAAAGATCATATTGGTGGCGTTGCAGATTTAATGGCAAATTCCACTCTAGCTGTATATGGTCCAAGAGACGAATTAAGTAAAATTCCTGGTATTACCCATCCCCTTCAACATGATGACCATCTAAAGTTTAATGATTTAAAAGCAGAGATTATTGCGACACCTGGTCATACCTTAGGACACATTGTTTATTTTATTGAAGAGTTGAATGCGCTCTTTTGTGGAGATACTTTGTTTGCAATGGGATGTGGCCGACTATTTGAAGGTACGGCAGAACAAATGTATCACTCTTTAAATCGACTTGCTGCCCTTCCAACCACAACTAAAGTCTATTGCACACATGAATATACGCTTTCTAATGCTGAGTTTGCTTTAAGCGTAGAACCTGAAAATCATGCCTTACAAGAACGTGCAGAACAAGTTCGTAAGCTTCGCACGGAAGGTAAAATTACCCTACCAAGTAGTATTGAACTTGAGTTGGCAACCAATCCATTTTTACGTGCTGAAAGTGTAGATGAGTTCGCTCAATTACGTAGTTTAAAAGATAATTTCTAATTTTTTGGCTTTATATAAAGATACAGTTTAATTTTAAGAACTGTATCTTTTTGAATAAGGCATGTTTCGTGAAATTATTTTTTACATTTATTGATTTTAAATTAATTTTTTTTGATTAAAATTTACTCTAATTCTTATATTTTAAAATAATTATAAAAATTAAATAGTTAAATTTTATTAGTGATAAAAATGATTACACAAAAACTGAATAAATTCATAAAATGAAGAAGATTGGTTTATCTCTATTACTTTTTTTACAAGTTGCAAAATAAAACAAAGTTTTCCCCCTTTAAAAAATCCTAGTAAATCCCTATTAATAAATAAGGTGTAAGACACGGATAGAAGGAGTTCTCACGTGAAAAAGGTTGTTAAAGCTAAAAATTTAATTGCGTTCCGTATTTGGTTAGAAAAATTAGGATATTCGGTTAAAAATCTTGCCGATGGAAAAGGTTTCACTTTCAGTTTTAAAAAAGAATATGGTTTAGTCACGTGTGATTTGGCTGGTAATGCCTTAGCGATGCAATTAGGTGAAGAGTTTGAGGATCACTTAAAAGCGTAAGCTTGAGCTGTTTTGCATATACTATTTTTAGTATAGGCACCTCAAAAGTTCTACTTCATAAGTAGATCTATATGAGAGTTTGTGAGAAATTTTATACTGACCTCCCATAATTAAGCATTTATATAGAAGATAGTTTTTTTAAATTAAATTTTCGACTAGATAAAATAAAACCTGTAGCATGGCGCCTCTCCCAAATTGCCAATTGCTACAGGTTTTTTATTTCGAATTAAAATTTTAAATAATTAATTCGTTTTAGATTTTCCTAATGCTTTATCTAGAACGTCCTTGTCCAGAGCTTTGTCCCAACGAGCAACAACAATTGTTGCACATGCATTACCAATTAAATTAGTTAAAGCACGACACTCAGACATAAAACGGTCAATACCTAAAATTAGCGCCATACCTGCCACTGGTACAGATGGAACAACCGACAAAGTAGCGGCCAGTGTAATAAAGCCTGCGCCCGTTACCCCTGCTGCACCTTTTGAACTCACCATTGCCACTAAAAGTAATGCAAGCTGTTCACTAATGGATAAGTCTACATTACATGCTTGTGCAATAAATAAAGCGGCCATGGTCATATAAATATTAGTACCATCAAGGTTAAATGAGTAACCTGTAGGAATGACTAAGCCCACTACAGATTTTTCGCAACCTGCTTTTTGCATTTTATCCATGAGGGAAGGTAAAGCAGCTTCAGATGAACTTGTACCTAAAACCAACCAGAGCTCGTCTTTGATATAACGAATCAAAGCAATAATTGAAAAGCCGTTATAGCGCGCCACAGCACCTAGAACAATTAATACAAACAGCACAGCTGTAATATAGAAAGTCATAATCAACAGTAATAGATTACCAATTGATTCGATCCCATATGCGCCGATAGTAAATGCCATAGCCCCAAAAGCACCAATTGGCGCAAGTTTCATTAACATGCCAACCAAGTAGAAAACTGGAGCAGTAAGGTTATTTAGGAAATCAGTGATTGGACGCGCACGATCACCTAAAGCAGCTAAAGAAATACCAAATAACACCGCCACAAATAGAACCTGCAAGATTTCACCACCAGCAAGCGGACTTACCAGGGTTTGCGGGATAATATTCATGAAGAAGTCAGTAATATTGGTAGCATGAGCCTTCTCAACGTAAGTATTTACTTTATCGCTGACTAAGGTCGCTGGATCAATATTTAAGCCTTTACCAGGTTGAATGATGTTTGCCACAATCATACCAACCACAAGTGCAAGACTTGAGAAAGTAATGAAATATAGCATAGCTTTACCAGTCACACGTCCAACTCGACTCATGTTCGTCATGCTGGCAATACCAGTAACCACGGTCAAAAAGATTACGGGAGCAATAATCATTTTAACGATCTTGATGAATGCATCACCAAGCGGTTTTAAGCTTTGTCCAAGTTCAGGGTAAAAATGACCTATTAAAACGCCTAAAATAATTGCAAAAATGACCTGTACATACAAAATTTGGTGAAACTTCTGTTTTTTCTGTACCGTTTCTTGGTCAAGGGTATTGAAATCCATTATCTAAATACCTGTTCGATGGGGATAAAAAAATAAAATATAAAGCGTGCACCACAAGCTGCTTTAAAGGAAGTGAAGCCATTGTAAAGAATAAAAAACACCCTGTGTCATAAATTTAAAAAATGTTAAATTCAAAAATCATGTATATTTTTGTATACAAAACAATTATTTTACGGAATTTTTAAAAAATTAAATTTCTTAAAAATAATTAAAATTCCAGATAACCATATGTTTATTATATGATTTATATTATTTAAAACTTCCTTGAATGCTTTCAGTATTAATTTTACAATGAATAAAATCATCATTTCAAAAATAAATGATTAAAATAAATTCATATTTATTCTAAATTATGAGAATTTAATTTTTAAATAATAAGAAATATTGATATATAATTGTTTAATAAAAACAAAAACCTATATGCTTAGGCTAATTAAATGAGCCATTTTTAACTAAAAAGACAAACATATTTCTATGATTTTAAATAAATAGGCGTTTTAAAAGACTACGTACATAATCTAAATTTAATTCCTGATTAGTAAATAGAATCCGAAATAACATGGGTGCAATTACAGTTTCGATAATTTCTTGGTTTGGTATAGTGAACTCATTTCGTAATTTTGCACGATTTTGAATAATGTCGAGTTGCTGAATAATTAAACTTTCGCACATACGTGCATTAGAATCCGAATTTGATGTATACAGAACATCTCGTAATAAATCTTGTCCCACCTCGGAAGCATATTCTTCAAAATATTGCTCAACCCATGCTGTGATATCTTGTTTAAACGAACCTAAATCTTTGGGTTCCATATCAGGTTTAAGTTCATTTAAAGCTACATCTGAAAATAACTGATTGATGTCTCCCCATCGACGATAAATGGTTGAAGGTGTTACTCCCGCCTGTGAAGCGATCATTGGAATGGTAATCTGGCTTTGCTCGAAATCTTTTTGTAATTCTTTTACAGCATTATGTACCGCGGTTTGTATTCTTTCGCTACGGCCACCAGGGCGTAATCCAGTAACAACTTTTGCCATTTATAAACTCTGTAAAGGTCTCGAAAAATTTATAAATATTTATATCTATATACAAAATACACTAAAGCTAAGGATTTGCTTTAGTGTAAAAATAATGTATAAAAGCTAAATATTCGCTTTTATGTTATTCATATTCTATGAACAATTCAAGTTCAAAACGGTCAAGAGCTGTTTTTCAATTAGATGCGGCAAGTGCTTTGACACTTAATACCATCACGCTCATGACATTTATGGCTGCATCTAGTGCACCGACACCACTCTACCGCCTATACCAACAGCTTTGGCAATTCTCACCTGTCACATTGACTTTGATTTTTGCTACTTATGCTTTTACGCTGCTTGGCTCATTGCTCATTATTGGTTCTTTGTCTGACTATATTGGACGCCGCCCGGTTATTATTGCAGCTATTTCTCTGCAAATTATTTCAATGAGCTTTTTCTTATTTGCTTCAGATGTTTCAATGTTATTTATTGCACGAGGCCTACAAGGAATCGCAACAGGGCTTGCTGTTTCAGCTATAGGGGCAGCAATTTTAGATTTTAGTAAACTTCACGGCTCACTGATTAATAGTATTGCGCCAATGATAGGCATGGCTGTTGGTATATTTCTGACTTGCTCTATTTTGCAATTCTCTGCCCATCCCTTACAGCTTGTTTTTGAGTTCTTATGTTTTCTTCTTATTTGTGAACTCATTTTAAGTTTTATTACTCCAGAAACTGCACAAAAAAGATCCGGGGCACTTGCTTCATTAAAACCCAATATGGCCATTCCTCCGCAAACAAAAAGCGCTTTATTGAGTATTAGCCCGATTAACATTGCACTTTGGATGGTCAGTGGTTTCTTTCTATCACTTATGCCATCTTTACTGGCAAAAATTTTCCACACGTCATCGGCATGGTTAAACGGGATTATGTTTATGGCGCTCGCCCTTTCCGGTGCGATAGGTATATTAACGCTTAGGAAGTCGACAAATTTCCGTATTTTATTAACCGGTACGCTCTCGATTGCTATCGGTGCTATTGTCTTATTCATCGCCATTAACCTAACCAATGCTGTAGTTCTATTTTTAGGTTCTATTATTACTGGAGTTGGTTTTGGTACGGCTTTTATGGGGGCCATTCGTAGTGTAATGCCATTGGCGCTTCCTGAAGAACGTGCGGGTCTTATGGCTGCTTTTTTTGTTGAAAGTTATTTGGCTTTTAGTATTCCTGCAATTTTAGCGGGGTATTTTGTAGGTAAAATTGGGCTGATGAGTACAGCAAATAGTTATATTGGTTTTATTATCTTATTGTCACTGGTTGCCCTTCTGATGATTATTAAAAATTTTAAAAATAAATAAGCCATAAAAAAATAGCCTCTAATGAGGCTATTTGAATTCTAGGTATCTGCGACATACATACGCACCATCTCACCTTCCTCATCCTTTACCAACGTTAAAAACCGCCAACCACATTTTTCATAAAACTCGGTATGGTCTGTTATTAAATAAAGTGTTTGGATGCCCTGATTACTCAAGTCTTCACGTACAAAATCTAAAATGTGCTTTGCAATGTTTTGGTTTCGATAGTTCTCTTCTACAAATAAAGCACATAAGTTGGGTGTTAAATCTTTACGCTCATGGAAGTCATTATCAATAACTCCCGCTCCAGCAATTAAATGCTTATTTTCATTTAAAACAATGTACCACTGTGGAATAGCATGCTTCTGATCAATGGAAATCTGGATACTCTCAAGATAGGCTTCCACAGGGATTTGCCATTTTTCAGAAAACCACTGTGCAGCCATTTCTTTGTATTGAGGGTAATCAGATAACCGTAATATTTGCATAAAATAAACCTATTTTGACCAACCTTTTTAAGGTTGAGTCACTGAACTACTAATGGATTGTTGGGTTGGACTCTCATACGTTGTTTCAGCAACTGGTGAGACACGCCAAATCGTGTTACCAACATCATCTGCGACTAACACAGCTCCTGAAAAATCAATTGCCACCCCAACTGGACGCCCATACGCTTTGCCTTTATCACTTAAAAACCCCGTCAAAATATCTTGCGGTGGACCAGAAGGCTGACCACTTCTAAATGGTACAAAAATGACTTTATAACCACTATGAGGCTTACGGTTCCATGAACCATGCTGACCGATGATCGCCCCACCCCTAAATTGTGGCATGAGTTCAGCGGTATAAAATGCAAGGCCTAAAGAAGCAGTATGGTTACCTAGCGCATAGTCAGGTTTAATGGCACGAGCAACCATTTCAGGATTTTGAGGTTTGACTCGTACATCTACATGTTGACCATAGTAGCTATAAGGCCAGCCATAAAAAGCACCGTCTTGGACTGACGTCATATAGTCGGGCACTAAATCACTACCAATTTCATCGCGCTCATTTACAACCGTCCAAAGTTTACCACTCTGAGGCTGCCACGCCATACCGTTTGGATTACGCAGTCCTGTTGCAAATGGACGCGACTGACCACTTGCGATGTCAAACTCCATAATTTGTGCACGGCCTTTTTCTTGATCTAAACCATTTTCGGCTACATTACTATTGGAGCCGACGGTAATGTAGAGCTTTGTCCCTTCACGATTGGCAATGACGTTTTTGGTCCAATGGTGATTTAGAGGGCCACCCGGTAAATCTAGTACTTTAGTACCACTGGCAGTAATTTTGGTTGCGCCTTCTTGGTAAGGGAAACGCATAAGTGAATCTGTATTGGCAACATACAAATAGTTCCCCACCAGTGCCATACCAAATGGTGAATTTAGATTTTGAAGAAATACGGTTTTCTGGTCAGCTATTCCATCTCCATTGGTATCACGAAGTAAAGTAATACGGTTAGCACTCGGATGAGATGATCCTGCTCGTCTCATCACAAAAGTCATAATTTTACCTTTAATGCCTTTGCTATCTTCCGGTTTAGGCGGAGCATCTGTTTCAGCGACCAATACATCACCATTCGGTAATACATAGAGCCAACGTGGATGTTCAAGTCCTTTAGCAAATGCTTTTACCTTTAAGCCTTCTGCCGGAGTTGGTGCAACACCACTAGGCCAGCCCTTCGCTGGTGCTATATTTACGGTTGGAATTAAGCTTGTTTTTGGTTCAGGTAACTTTGGTTCTGGACCGTAACTCTCGGTAATTGGATATTGAGAGGATGAAGCACACCCAGTAAGTACACATACAACGGTAGTGCCTAAAGTCGGCAGTAAAAAACGTGTAAGCATCTTTTATCTCCATTTCTTATTTTTTCGCAATAAGCACAGGGTAATGCTTTAGGAGAGAGACTTATAGTTTATTTATTTAACTGTGCTCGGCATTAACGGCTATATTTTTAAACTTTTAATACATAACTGGGTGTTTTCTAGGCGTTTAGCTTACTTTAATGCTTAGCTATAAATTGATACCTTACATTTAGTTTAATTACCTAAAGTATTTACGTTTGCTGATAATCATTTATTAGGTAATTATCTATCCGTGCCTATTTTTTAATTAAAAATTCCTTTACCCTGACTTACTTTAATTATTTTAACTTTCACTGTAGCTCAGGTGTTCAACTAAGTTCATTTATTTCTTATGTCAAAAAATTTAGCAACATTGATTGGTTTAAGTGCCATCCTGATGTGGGCCTCTATGGTGGGTTTTGTAAAACATATTACGACCGTGATTGGACCAGATGTTGGCATTACACTGATCTATTCACTAAGTGCGTTGCTACTGCTTATTATTTTTAGAGTGCCAAACTTTAAGTTAATTTCTAAAAAATATTTAATTTTAGGTGCAATTTTATTTATCGCTTATGAACTCTGCTTTTCGTTTGCACTTGCCTATTCAAAGACAGCGCAACAAGCGATTGAAGTCAGCATTGTGAACTATCTTTGGCCAAGCTTGACTGTTTTAGCTTTTGTCATTTTTAAAGAGCTAAAATTTAATATCTTTATTATTTTAGGTTTAATTATTTCGATTTTCGGCATTACTTTTATTCAGACCGGAAATGGCGATTTTAGTCTAAGTCGAGTTATAGACAATTTTTATAGTAATCCTCTAAGTTATATTTTGGCTTTTATAGGTGCAATTATTTGGGCTTTGTACTGTGTATTAACCAAGAAAATAGGTAAAGGACAAAACCCTATTTCTATTTTCTTTATTGGCGTCGCTCTAACATTGTGGTTAAAGCTATTCTTTAGTGGTCAAGCTGTTTTACCTACACTCGATTTAAATACGACTTTATCTCTCGTTTTTGCCTCTACAGCAATTGGGCTAGGTTATGCAGCATGGAATATTGGCATTATTCATGGCAACACCACGATGCTAGTGGTAGCTTCTTACTTCACTCCAATCATTTCATCTTTACTGGCCATGCTGGTTTTACAAACCGAGTTATCAATCAGCTTTTGGCAAGGAACTGCTATGGTTACAGCCGGTTCACTCATCTGCTGGCTTTCAACAAATTGGACAGTAATCCGCTCTTATTTCAAAAAGAATTAAAAGCAGTGATGAGTAACAGAACTAGTATTAGTTTTTTTGCTCTAAAGCAAAATTTACAGCTTCTTTGGCATGACTAGAAAGAAATTGCTGTTTATCTTTTCTTAGCCTAGTTATTTTTAATATTAAAAAATATACAGCCTCAAAATTATCTTCAAACAAGCAAACAAGAATCTGTAGTTCTCCCTTTAACGTGAAAACTAAAAACTCAAGAATTCACGCAAATTTCACGACAGCCTCTTTAAGTTAATTTTATAAAGTTGGCTAGGATTTAAATATGAAAATTATAACCACTGCCCTAGGGCTGATTACCTTAGTAGGTCTAACAGCATGCAAAAGCGTGCCTAGTTACTCAGGTGATTATGGTAAAGCCGAACGACAAATTACTGGCGTCACATTAAATGATGAGCAAGCACTGGAGATTGGTCACCGTTTTGTTGCTGCGTTTAACACTTTAGGCACACCTTCTTTTGTAAGTAATGCGAGTCAACTTTATGCGGATCAGCTCTATATCAACGATACACTTTCCCAGTTCTCGCAAAAAAAAGATCTAATTAAACACTTTGAGGGTATGAACGCACGAGTAAGTAACGTCACTGTAAAACTGATTAGCGCAACTCACCATCAAGATACAGCCTATATTCATTGGTATATGGCTTATGACTTTAAAATACTAGGCCGTACAAAAACCATGGCTTCTTATGGCATTAGTCAAATCAAAATTAATGAACAACAACAAATTATTTTCCAACAAGACTTCTGGGACTCTGCGAATGGTCTCTACCGTTCTTTACCTGTATTTGGAGGAGTTTATAAATGGATATTGCCATTCAAAAAAGTCGAATCTTAATACTACTGGGTATTTTAATTGCGTCTCATGCAAATGCTGCTGAACTGAAAAAATGCAGTTCAGCTCCTTTAATGGTAACGAGTCAAAAAGTCGGAAATGTTAGCTACTTTGCTGAAGATTGCCTAAAAAGTTGGCAGAACCAAAGCATAAAAATGGACTTTAGTTATAACCGAGATATTCCTGAGTGGGCATTTAAGCGAGCAGCAACTCACTATTTAAAGAAGAATATTAGTGGATTTGATGCGAAATCCCCGCTTAATCATATTAATGAGCTTTATAGACCAATCAAGAGCGGAGATTTATATAGTCTTTCTTATCACCATGAAAATCAAAAACTAGAGCTAAAATTAAACCAGAATCTACTCGGTTCTATAATTAATCCGAATGCAAATCAATATTTTAAAATCTGGTTTGGCACTGAACCATTTAATGCTAAATTAAAACAACAACTATTAAATTAATGGCTTAATAAAATCTCATGGGTAATCATTTTATCCTCATGGTTGAGGACCATTTTGAACTGGCGGCGACCGTGTGTGAATTTCTTGAAGTACATGGTTACGTCATCGATCATGCGCGTAATTTAGATGCGGCACGTTCTTTTCTTAAGTCACAGCATTATCATCTTTTGTTGCTCGACATCAACTTACCCGATGGCTCAGGTTATGATTTGTGTAACTGGTTACGGACCGAGCAAGGCATTGATATGCCAATTCTTATGCTCACTGCTAGAGATACTTTAGATGACAAACTTAAAGGATTTACTGCTGGCACGGATGATTATTTAGTTAAGCCATTTGATTTTAATGAGTTGGTCATGCGTATTCGAGCACTGATCAAAAGAGCTGCAGGTGAAGTCGCAAATCATAAAATTCAAATTCATGATTTAATTCTCGACAGCGCAACTCAAACTGTTATTCGTGCCGGAAACAATATCGAATTACCCCCTATTCAATTTAAATTATTAAAAATTTTGATGCGTCAGTCTCCTAAAGTAGTAACTAAACAGGAACTTATGATGGAGCTATGGGGTGATGAAGAACCTGAAAGTGATGCTTTGCGCAGCCACATCTATAACTTAAGGAAAATGATAGATAAACCTTTTGACCCTAAACTATTACATACAGTAGCAGGCGTAGGTTTAAAAATTGCTTTAGACGATACTGCCGATTAATTTAAATAGACGACTACTATTAAACCTGTGGTCATCTCTAAATCCAGCTCAGGATGAGTCGTTAAGTAATATTGCCGATCAAACAACTCAACTCGCCAACCTAATTGTTTGCAAAGCTTTTGGACCAATTGCAACCCGATGCCGTGTCCTTTGGCTTTTAAAGAAAGTTGCGAGTCGCTGAGTTCCTGAACTTTCATATCATTAGGTAAAGAAATTCCGATACCATTATCGGCAATAATTAAGCTGTTTTTTTGTTGAATAATATCAATTTGTGAACCTTGGGAATAATTCAGAGCATTACGCAAAATATTGCCTAGAACCATTTTAGTCATAGAGGGATATAACCAGCGTGGTTGTTCGGCTGAGTCTGGGTGAATATGAATATGTATACCTTTACTCACACTTACCCCTTCTAAACTTTCGACTAAATCCCTCACAATTTCAGATAATAAATTCTTTTCAGACGGTAAATTTTTTACAGTATTACGGGCAATTGCGAGCAAGGTGTCGACGAGCAATTGCATGTCTTCAATTGTATTGTGAAGACGAGTTAAAGATTTATCTTCACCATATTTAGTCTGACAAAGTTGTACATTGCCTTTTAAAATCGTGAGCGGCGTACGTAACTCATGGCTGACATCGCCGGTAAATTCTCGTTCACGTCGAATAAATTCACTTAAAACCTGATGATATTTTTCCAAGGCTTGTTTGAGATATTCCGCCTCCATATTGCCATTGGTATTGATATCTTTAAAAGGTGAAGCTTGTGTATCTTGGTGTGCCCAATCAATATTTTCTAATGCATTTGCCAAACGGGTAATAGGGGAAAAATAGCGTCTTGCTCTTCGATTTGACCACCACAAAAAGCTATATAAAACAGATAAACTAAACATAAGTGGTGCGAGACCAAAAAGCCAAACCAGCTTATTGACATTACTTTCGCCAAATACCAACAGTACATGCTGACCATTACGTTCACCATATACCGTCATACGTTCTTTGCCATCAACAAATATTCGATGTACCCCACTTTCTAGATGCATATCTTTAAAAGGTTGTGGGGCTACTTGAGTATTCCACCGATATCCATATAAATTTTTAGTATCTGGCAGGTCTGCATTTGGGTTACGTTCTATACGCAACCAGTAATGTTCCATTTCCTGTTCTAAAGCGGTTTTAAGTAAAGAGCCTTTAATCACCCAAGCACTACAAGCCAACCCGACCACAATTGATAAGGCAATTAGACCAATCTGCAACCAATAATATCGATTGAACATTTGGGCTAATGGATGAGCTTTGCCATCGTTTCGAGTTCTTATCATATTTTATCGCCGAGATAGGCTATCGAAATTACAATGATCTCTTTTTAAATAAAAAGTGACCAATGACCCACTCTTGTCCTTGTTCAAAACCAAAAAGTTCAGCACAAGCCATGAAGAAAATACGCCAGCGTTGCCACCAAATATTGGCATCTTTCCCATAGATCTTTTTAAACAGTGGCTTGAGCTCTTCCTCTTGATTATCCATATTATTAAGCCAAGCGTTTGCCGTTCTCATATAGTGCTCACCCGACCATTGCCAATGTTGAGCCAACTCTAAATGCTCTTGAAAATGCAAAAAAGTTGAAGTCGAAGGCATTAAACCGCCAGTAAAGAAATACTTGGACATCCAATCATAATCTGATTTTACTTCAAAAGGATAATGCAAAAAGCGATGACAGAAAATATGACACCAGAGTAACCCTTCCGGCTTTAACCACTGCTGAATTTTTTCAAAAAGTCGCTGATAGTTTCGAACGTGTTCAAACATTTCGACCGATACAACACGATCAAATCGGGCTTGGTCTAATTCGAGAACATTCACATCACAGGTCAGTACTTCAATATTGCTTAAACCTCTTAACTTTGCTTGCCCGAGAATATGCTTTTTCTGGGTTGCAGAATTTGAAACAGCCGTAATCTGTGATCGTGGATAGTTTTCTGCCATCCACAAAGTTAAAGAACCCCAACCGCAACCTAACTCTAAAATGTGTTGACCATTTTTAAGTTGTGCTCTTTCACAATAAAGCTGAAGTGCAAGCTCTTCTGCCTGATCTAAAGTTGTTGTTTTGGTGGGAAAGTAACATGCACTATATTTAAGTCTTTTTCCAAGCACCGCCTGAAAAAACTCGGTTGGTAACTCATAGTGCTGCTCGTTTGCCTTATCTGTTTCAACGGCTATTTCGCTCTTTTTCAGCATATTAAGCACATCCATATAGCGCTGTGCCCCTTGTTCAGGGTCATAGCGACCTTCCTGAATTAAACGCTTTTTGCTTAAAGCTCGAATTGCAGCCCGAATTGCATGGTCTGGAATCACACCACTTTCAACAATTTTCAAAGACTGATGAACGATAAAATCCATATGCGCACCTATTTTTTTGGTTTCCGCGGTATAAACATTGACGTTTTTTGTTGATAATCAAGATAATTTTGACCGCGACTTTTAATTGCCTGTTTTTCACTAAATGGAATACCCGTGACGTAATATAAAAATAGCCACATGAGTACCGGATAAATCCACAATAAATATTGGCCTGCTGCTAAACCAATAATTGGATAGGCAAACCAGTGTAACCATTCAAAAAAATAATTGGGATGACGGGAATAGCGCCATAAACCTTGGTCCATGGTTTTACCCTGATGTTCTGGGTTTAATTTGAATCGGTATAGCTGCTGATCAGCGAGCTGCTCTCCGATAAAGGCGGTTCCCATAACTACAGCAGCAATAATTAGGGTAATTTTATATCCGCTGTCCCATGCAGGTGCCTCTACATTGAGTAACAACCACATCGGCAAAAAGAATAAAAGCACTAAAAAGGTTTGAAAGATAAAAAATAAGAAAAAACCTAAATGCTGAAACTTACCCATTGCCTGTCGCATACTGGCGTAACGACCATCTTCATTCTGTTCAGATTGATAACGTCTTAACAAGTGCCAAAATAATCTTAAAAACCATAATCCACTGAAAAGACCAATAAACAGTCGTACTTCGACAGGAGCAACCGAAATGAGTAAAGAAGAAACAATAATGTTCACTGCCAGACAGAAACTCCATGCGGCATCTACAATTCCGGCACGACCATTTAGAGTTGCAAGTAGCCAACTGAGCAACATGATCAGTAAATCCAGAATTAATAAATTCCATAACATGCGCATTCTCCTTGCTTGATGTGTTTGAGTTAGTAACTGCTACTTTCAAACAACAAGTGAACGTTGCTTATCACACCTTCTTTAAAGCCACCCTCGCAATAACATAAATAAAAATCCCACATACGTATGAAGTTTTCATCGAAACCTAAAGCCAAAACCTGCTCTCGGGCTGCTAAAAATCGCGCTCGCCAGTGATGAATGGTTTGCGCATAACTTAGACCAATGTCATTTAAAGACTTTAACCTTAAACCACTTTCAGACGCGGTTTGAGTCAATACAGTTATGCTAGGAATAAAGCTACCAGGGAAAATATAGCGTTTAATATAATCAACAGTGTTGAGTGCTTTCTTATAGCGGAAATCTTCAATGGTGATGGCTTGAATAAACGCTAAACCTTTTGGTTTTAATAGTGCTTTGCACTGGTCAAAATATGTCGATAAATACTGTGCACCAACTGCCTCAACCATTTCAATTGACACCAACTTGTCAAACTTACCTTCAAGCAGACGGTAGTCTTTGAGTTGTACATCAATTCGGTGAGATAGTCCTGCTTCATTTACGCGAGTAATGGCTTCATGGTATTGAGCCTGTGAAATGGTAATGGTGGTCACTCTACAGCCATAGTGTTGAGCTGCATAAATTGCAAAACCACCCCACCCACTTCCAATTTCAACCAAATGATCCATTGGTTTTAAATCGAGCTTTTTACAGATAATCTCTTTTTTTAAATCTGATGCTTCTTCGAGAGTCATGGTTTCATTTTCAAAGACTGCACTCGAATACATTAAAGTCGGATCTAAAAACAATTTAAAAAAGTCATTGCTTAAGTCGTAGTGCTCAGCAATATTTTTACGGCTACCACTTATGGAATTCTTCCGGTTTTGATACCAGGCCTTAAGAAAAAACTGACTGGCTTGGGCAACAACATTCTGGTTGATTTGGTCTAATACATCTCGATTACGCGCTAATATCTGAATCAACTCGACAAGTTGCTCACTGCTCCAATCACCACGGATATACCCTTCTGCTGCTCCTAAAACACCATTTTTTAAAATGAGATCCATCAGTAGAGGATTATGAACTTCAATTACAGCGTGAAGATCTGAAACTTCACCGACCGTCCCATTCCACGCGCCCTGAAAAGTAATCTGTCCATGACGTAATTTAAGAAGACTCTTGAGCAGTAATGGTAGCGAGTCATCTTCACCATAAAGAAATGTTTTTATCATGTCTTATCTACCTTGATCTTTTTAGGATGACGATAAAATGGAACTTTTTTTCGCCACAACTTAAATGCCTCTAAATATATGGAAAACAGCATTTTAAAAGGCGCTAGGCTGTTGATAAGAGCATATCGATATTGCTGTGAAGGAAATGTGATGGGCACAAGTTCAAAGCGCATAGTGGCATCAAAGACTTGTTTTTTCTCTTCAAAGAGCTGCATATGAATAACATTTTGTAAGTCTGAAAAACTAAACCGCCAACGGTAAGTCAACTGCATGGGCATGAACGGCGAAACATGAAATGATTTTTCAAAGTTAAAATCGAAACTCTGATAATCACCCACCTGACCTTGTTGTTTTATACAGTCGTGTGTATAGACTTTTCGCTCATTCCACGGGGTATTGGTAATTTCACTAAGAATAAATAGCGGTTGGCCTGTTTGACTTAAAACAAAATAAAATACGGCTGAATTGAACCGAAAACCCAAACAACGAGGCAAAGCCAATACTCTGATTTGCCAATCTGAACCCATATATAAGTTGTTATTTTGCAGTAGCGCTTTTCCTACCCGATCCCTTACCGAACCGCTATACATATTTAAAAAATCACTTTCGGATAGTTTTAATACATTCCAATGATCAGTCGACCAAAATAAACAATCTTGTGTAATTTCATTTAATTGATCTGGGTCAAACCATAAATAATTTAAGGTCGATGTAAATTGGTGAGTTTTGGGACTATAACGTCTGTGACGAATAAGTGCGGGAGCCATAGCCAGTTTAGTTAATAACATTTGATAAGCTCCCGTTTTATTTTTATAACGCTAAGAGTTGCTCAACAACACGCGCTGCACTGCGAGCGCCATCTTCATGAAAACCCCATCCCCAATATGCTCCACAAAATGAAGTACGATTTTGCCCACTAATTTCTTGCCAACGAGATTGAGCTTGAATCGCTTTTGCATCAAATACCGGATGTCGATAATGACGTTCAACCAAAATATCTTCGGCTTTAATTTGCACATTGGGATTTAAAGTACAGAAAATCTGAGTTTTGCAGGGTAGGTTTTGTAAATTGTTCATCCAATAAGTAAAACCATAATGTATGGCAGACTCATTGTTTTGAACTTGCGATGCAGGAGTTACATGTACATGCCAGCTTGCCCACTGCAAACGGCTTTTAGGCATAATTGAAAGATCGCGGTGTACCACCATATGATTATCTTGATAACCAAACTGACTTAATATTTCTTGTTCAAGCGATGAAGCATCTTTTATTAAATCTAGACTATCATCAGCATGGCTTGCAAAAATCACCCAGTCATATTGTGCTTGCCCTTCTGAAGTTTCGATCCACACGGTTTCAGGGGAACGGCTCACACCTTTTACTTCTGCAAACTTCCATTCAAGCGATGGGCAACACTTTTGAATAGCACGAATATAACTTGCCGAACCATGTTTAACCGTTTGCCATTGGGGCCGCTCTTTTAGCTGCAACATACGATGATGCTGAAAAAAACTTACCACAAATCGATATGGAATCTGTCCTACCTGCTCAACCGGAGCCGACCATAATGCACCGCACATCGGATAAAGATGCTCATAACGGAACTCGGCACTGTATTTATGCTGATCTAAATAGTCTTCAATCGCTAAATTAGGATCCAGATCTGTCACGTCTATATCTTTATTATCATCGTAAAAACGCAGCAAGTCTGAGAGCATTTGTAGAAATTTACGATTTAAAAAGTTCTGCGGACGGGCAAAGAGCGACCATTTTTTTGAAGGATTATATTGAAGCCCACTGACCAGATTATTTACCGAAAAACTCATATCGCTGCTTTGAGTTTCTACGCCTAATTTTTTAAGCATGTCAGTAAATAACGGGTAGTTATAGTCATTAAACACAATAAAACCGCTATCTACCGCTATCTTAGTACCGTCTATATCAAGCTCATGCGTATCTGTATGACCGCCAAAATAGTTATTTTTTTCATATATCGTAACCTGATGTTGTTTTGACAATTTCCAAGCCGCATAAAGCCCCGATATACCTGAACCAATAATGGCAATTTTCATAACACTTCCCCATTTTCAATTTTTTCTATCGGTAGATTTTTAATTTTTTTATATTGATAAACCTTCTCTGGTACTGGTTTTAATCCCCATACCAAACCAAATAAAGACATGACTTTTAACACATAAAAGGTAATATCGATCTGCCACCAATAAAAACCTTGACGCACACTACCCGCGTAAAAGTGATGGTTGTTGTGCCATCCTTCACCTAAGGTAATTAAAGAGAGGAAAAAGTTATTACGGCTATCGTCAGCCGTATTAAACTCTCGTGAACCATAACGATGCGCAAGTGAATTAATACATAAAGTCGCATGTGTTAACAGCACAGTAGAAATCACAAAACCCCATACCAAAAGCTGTAAGCCATTGGTACCCAACCCAGGGAAACGCTGCGCCAACCATGAACCTAAACCGTAAATTGCCAAAGCCGTCAAAATCACAACAGGTAAGCTAAATCGGTCAAGCCAAATCAGTTCCGGATACTTCAACCAGTCTTTAATGACTTTTTTTCGAGTGGCAAAATTCTGTTCGTTTAAAAACCAGCCTACATGCGAATACCAAAAACCTGCTTTCGCTGAATGCGGATCTTGTTCGGTGTCGGTAAAATGATGGTGATAACGGTGGTGTGCTGCCCACCATAACGGTCCGCGCTGTGCACTCATGGTTCCAATCAAGATAAAAATAAATTGGACAACACGGGAGGTTTGAAAGGTTTTATGGGAAAGATAACGGTGAAAAAAAGCGGTAATTGCAAACATGCGTATTAGGTAAAAGCCAAGCATGAAAATCACAGCAAACCAAGACACCCCTACCCAAAAAGCAGCTAAACAAGCGATGTGTAATAGAATAAAAGGTATGATTCTTAACCATTGAATTTTCTTTTCAATGACATATTCGCTAGAAGCATCCATTTGCGCATTTTCTGAATCTGACCAGCTATCGATCCAGCGTAGAAAAAATTTAGACATTGATTCTTCCCGATCTAAAGCATTTCTTTTGGTTCTAATTTAGAAAATGCGCAATGAATTTTATGTGAAGTTCACAGTTTTATGAGCCAAATTTAAAAGGCAACATAATCAGCGATTTCAATAATTTGTTTGTGTTGTTTTAATGAGTTTGGAAACATCATAGCCATAATGTTTTGCCGTTTGCAAATAAGAGTTATATGTTGCTTGATCAATTTGAGGGCTACGAGAAAGAATCCATAAATATTCTGTACTTGGTCCACCCACCAAAGCGACTTGATAATCTGGGTCAACTCTAAGCACCCAATAGTCACCTTTAGTAAAAGGAATCCATCTTAAACCGGAAGGTAAGAAGCTTACCTCTAGTTTACTATTACCTTCATTTTGCGGATAAGCCACACCTTCGGATGAAATCACTTCGCCTTTTTTATTCGTACAACTATTTAAAACGCCCACGGTTTTATCTGCGTTAATCGAATAGGTTGCTGTTGTATTGGCTATACAATTACGCTGAAAAAACATAGGTAAATGCGCAATTTCATACCACTTACCTACATATTTATTAATATCGATAGCGTCAACAGCTACGGGTTTAGTGGTAGTTTCTGCATAGGTACTTAAAGGGGCCAATAGACTAACTACGGCCAGACTGCTACTCATCACAATTGATTTAAATAATAATTTCATCATGATCCTCCTATATTTATTTCATGTGTTTAAACATACTTCAGAGGGTTGTGAACAAAGTGTGAAATTTAAAATTAAGCAACATTTATAGGTAGTTAATTGTATTTCTATGGAGTATCTGCAATTGGGAAATCAAGCTCAAAACATACTCCTACAGCCGTGTTATAAGCACGGTATGAGCCATGATGTAAATCCATAATAGAAGCCACAATAGATAGACCTAAGCCGCCTGTCTGACTCTCATCAGTTCGGCTTGAATGACATTGGTAGAATCGTTCAAAAAGATGTTCAAGTTGATGTTCAGCGATTGAAATACCACTGGTTATCACACTTAGGCTCACCATTTTCTTGTGATCAAGTGTCTTATATTTACTTGTAACTAAGATAGTTCTGTTATAGCCCCCATGAACCAGCGCATTTAAAACAAGATTGTAAACCGCTCGTTGAAATAACTCTGGATCTGCAAATAACATTGGAACTTCTAGATTAAAACTAATGTGGCAGTCTTGTTCCTCAAATTGATATTCAAAAATCTGGCATAGCCCATCTAAAACGTCCTGAATATTGATTTGCTGTTTGTTAACAAGCACCATTTTTTGATCGGCTCTTGCCAAGAACAACATGCTATCAATCATACGTTTTAATCTGTGATAATCCTCTAAATGAGACACTAACAAATCTTGATATTGCTCTACTGAACGCTCATCTGTTAAAGCAATCTCGGTTTGTCCTATCAAGTTATTTAACGGCGTACGGAACTCATGTGCGATATCTTCAGAAAAACGATTGAGCTGCGTATAGCCCTTTTCAATACGTTCAAGCATATGGTTTATATCTTTAGAAAGCAGCTCAACTTCTAAAGATGTATTTGATAGGTTTAAACGTTTTTGTAGCTGATTTACGTTAATTGAGTGAGTTTGCTTGCGAAGCCGTTGTAGCGAACGCAACCCTAAATGACATACCAAAATACAAAGAGCAAAAATTGCAAGAATTCCTCCTACCACATACATCAAAAGATTCTTTTGAAATGGTAAAAGTATATTGATGTGCTCAGACCACTGTTTACCTGCAATAAGCAGATAAGGTTCCTGATTAATAGTGATGGTTTTCCACGCAATTCGCGTTAGATATGAGTTGTTAGCCAAGTCCTGAAATTGAAGATTTGTTCGCTCTGCAAGCTGAGGTAGCTGAATATGGAGTGGATTGATATTAATTAAAGCTTTGTCTTTATGAATAAGTAAAAATAAGTTGTCTTGGTTGCCAAGCATGTTTTGATACAGCTTAGGACGCGCAATAATTTGCTCAACATTTTCACTGTCTTGTAGCAAAATTTCCAAACGATTAATTCGGTCTACTAAAGCTTTATCTTGCTGCTTTAATAAAATTTGGTTAATACCTAAATAGGTCATAAAGCCGACTGAACATAAAATGAGAGCCGAACAAAGCGTGACCAGTATGGTAATACGGACTTCAAGCGAACGCAGAAATTTAAAGTTCATAAGCTAACCGAAATTTTATAGCCCAAGCCACGGATGGTATGGATAAGTTTTGGTTCATATCCTTCATCAATTTTGCTTCTTAAACGGCGTACTGCAACGTCAATAAAGTTAGTATCGGTGTCAAAGTTAATATTCCAAACCTCAGAACCGATTTGTCTACGCGTCACGATTTGTTCTTTATTGACCAATAAATAACGTAATAAGTTAAATTCGGTTTTACTCAGTTCGATTAAGTTGCCATTACGCCATACTTTATGCCCCACCAAATCCATTTTTAGATCACTTATAGACAACTCATTTTCTTGCAAATACTGCTGTCGTCTTAACAAACTTTTAATGCGTGCCAAGAGTTCAATATAGGAAAAGGGTTTAGCCAAGTAGTCATCTGCACCTAACTCTAACCCTTTCACTCTATCCATGACCTGATCTTTTGCCGTTAAGAAAATCACCGGAATTTTTGAGAACTGGCGTAGTACTTGTAATACGCTCCAACCTTCTATGTCTGGCAACATCACATCAAGAATAAGCAAGTCATATTGATCTCTTTTTAGCATTTCCAAACCTTGAAGCCCAAAATGTACGCACTCGGCTTGGTATCCGGATTCTTTTAACCCTTTGACCAAATAAGTGGCGATTTTGATCTCGTCTTCAATAATAAGAATACGCATTTTGTAGAGACTCATTAGAAAAATGACAACTTTGTAATGTGATTGTCATGCTTGAAATTAGGCAATTTGTTTAAGATTTTCAAAGCGACATAGAGGCAATCATTATGAACAAAATAAACTGGCTGCTACTCACAACAGTGCTATTTGCAAATAGTACTTTTGCACAGCCTCCTGCTTTGAATCAAGTTTATTCGTTAGATCTTAAAACCGCCCATCTGTTAGCCGACAGTGCTAAACAGGCATGTAAACAACTAAATCAAAATATTGCGGTCGTTGTCGTAGATCGTGGCGGTAATACTTTAACTGCCGAGCGGCATGAGTTGGTTGGCCCGCATAATTTAATGGCTGCCGAGAAAAAAGCATATACCGCGTTATCGACCAAAACATCGACCTTAGTTTTAAGCCAAAACAGTAACCAAAACCCCGATGCAAAAAATTTAACCACCGTAGCAAATTTACTTTTGTTAGGCGGTGGCGTACCTGTCCGTTTTGAGAACCAAGTGATCGGCGCAATTGGGGTTGCGGGTGCTGGCGGCGCGCAAAATGACAATCAGTGTGCAAGCAAAGCCATTGAAACCGTTTTTAACTCATAAGGAGCTACATCACATGAATAAATCATTTATTGCTTTATCTTCTTTATTTATAGCCTCAGCTACATTTGCACAAACCAATCCGCTTAGCGTGCATGTATTAAACCTAGAGACAGGTTTACCCTCTTCTCAGGTTGAAGTGGTTTTGGAGAAGAACACCAATAACCAGTGGGTGAAACTCAACCAACAAGTGACAGACTCAAATGGTCGTATTACTGCGCTCTATCCGGAAAATAAAAAACTAGAACAAGGTGTTTATAAAGTTACGTTTAAAACTGAAGAATGGTTTAAAAAGAACAAACAGCAAACGTTCTTTAGCGAAGTACCCGTGATTTTTAAAGTGGACGGCAGTGTAAATCACTACCATATTCCGTTACTGCTCAGCCCTTACGGTTACTCAACCTATAGAGGCAACTAAAATAAAAAAACCTTTATCTGTTTTTAGGCAGATAAAGGTTTTTTTAAAACAACTTGCTACGAACAAATACCATTGTTGACGACTACTTTTTTATTTGAATCTAGCGCCAAGATGGAAGAAGAAACCGTATTAATAATTTGGCTCATTGCCTCACTTGAAGCACTAACAATTGCTTCAAGTTTTTTAGCTTTTTGATCAATCGGCTGCTTAAAAGCAATTCGACAATTGAGCTGCGAACCCGCATTCGTGATGACTTTTGGATTAGATGATTCTAATTGAGTAGGCGGTATTTGACGCTTCACCACCCAAGACACTGCAACATTGATATTGCTGTTATCTACAATATCGAAATGAGAAAAGTCTGTAGAAACTCGGTATAAAGGCTGATTATTTCCAGCAAGCCCACTGCTATAGCTATCAATAGCGCCTAACTTTTGCTGTAAACCCGCCGACAAGGTATCACGTAATTGTGTACTCATAGTCGAAGTCCAACGCTCATTATCCAATACTGTTGACTTGCCATTACTGTCCTGTAGCACCAAAGGCGCACGATCTAAACGGTCTGGAAGTCCAACCGGTAGAACTTCAATAACTCGAATACTTGAGTTAACTGCCGGAGTTACTTTAGGGCTAATCGTATAGTAGTTTGGCGTTGGCGAACTAGAACAGGCTGTCATAGCAACCGCTGTTAAAAGTACCCCACTCCCAAGCAGCCATTTGGCTACTTGAGAGTGTTGAAATGATTGGTTCTTTTTATTTTTCATCGTTGGCCTCTGGTCTCTTACCACGAATAATAGATTCAGGATGTTGCTCAATATAATCTGACATGAGCTGTAAAGAAGCAGCCGCACGAGTCATCTGTTGCAGTGCTTTACGTACGTCTTGTTGTAACGGCGCATCACTCGACAAGATAGACTCGGACGATCTTACAGTTTTACGAACATCGTCTAAGGTTGCCTGTAAACCAGGTGCGACTTTACCGTCTAACTGTTTAACCAGCTTGTCAGTTGACTCAATAGCTGTATTCATGTTCTTAAGCGTTTTACGAACATCCTGCCCAATTTCTACTAACGGGAATTTGGTTAACTTGTCAGCAATTTGAGAAACCTGCGCCTGCAAACCACTTAGCTCTGTTGCAGTGGTTGGAATCACTACACGACCATCATTTAGTGTTTGTAAAGTTGCCGGTTTAGCTTTAGGGAACTTGTCTAACGCAATATAGTTTTGGCCTGTTAAGAGGTTGCCCGTTCTCATTTGTGCACGCCATCCATGCTCAACAAAATCTTTGAAAATTTCACTGTTTGGATTGAGTGCCAAGCCATTTTCAACGCGTGACGGATAAATTACCGCCTCAACACGCATACGAATCTGCTTATAGTTGTTATAAAACTCTGCATTAATTGATTTAACACTACCAATTTCTATACCCATGAAGTCGATTGGTGCACCAACTGCTAACCCACGTAATGAATGATCGAAGTACATAATCACGCCACGCGGTTGTCCATCTGGTTCTTTTAATGCCTCAGCTTTTGAGTCCCAAAGATTAAAGTGACTCTTATTGGCTGCTACAGTTGCATTTGAATTTTCAGGGAAACCAAACGCAATACCACCAGCGACAATACTTGCAAGCGACTGAGTATCTAAATTAAAGCCTGAAGCATTTAAGGTGACGTCTATACCACTTGCCTGCCAAAAACGAGCGTCTGTTGTTACAAACTTATCATACGGCGCACGAATAAAAGTCTGAAGCTCTACACTTTTACCGTCATCGGCTAAGTTATAAGCGGTAATTTGTCCTACGTTAATTCGACGATAATAAATCGGTGAACCGATATCTAAAGACCCTAAATCATCAGCTTTTAGGAAAAATACTTTGCCCGGGACATCTGAGGTAATAACGGGTGGTATTTCTAACCCCGTAAATTCAAGTTTTTTCTCGGGTGATTTCCCGCCATCCACTTCAATATATGAACCCGACAATAAAGTATCTATGCCTGAAACTCCACTCGTCCCAATGCGTGGTCGCACCACCCAAAACCGTGAATCTTGGGCAGCAAAGTTGCTTGCATCTTTACGTAAATCAATACGTGCAATAACGCGCGAACGATCTTCTGCAAGAGCAATCTGCCGTACCACCCCAATATCCACTTGCTTATAGCGAACTGTTGTTTTACCTGCGACTAAACCCTCGGCTGTACGAAAAGACACTTCAATCGTTGGCCCATTCGACAGTAACGCTTTCACCGCGAGTGAAAGTGCAATTAAAAGTGCAACCAGTGGGACAATCCAGATGAGTAAAGGTTTCCACCGATTTTTCTTTTCTTGAGGTTCTGGTAAATCATTCATGTTTTCCAGTTCAACATCTGTCTCATGATGATCTGAGGTACCGCTGGTTGTTTTGTTTTCAGACATACTCATTTTTCTTTTATTGACTGGGATTAATGGAATCATTATTCAAGGACGAGTGCTCTGCCTGAATAATTGTGGTTTTTTCCGAGGAAAACTGATTGGGTTTATTCGTATTTTGAGATGCATAAAAATTATCCCAAATAATACGTGGGTCAAAACTTAAAGATGCAAACATGGTCAAAACCACAACTGCACCAAAGGCGATAGAACCCGGCCCTGCTAAAATAGTGGCAAGCGATTGAATTTGAATGAGAGCAGTCAATAAAGCGACCACAAACACGTCAATCATAGACCAACGCCCGACAAATTCTACAATTCGATAAAGTTTAATACATTGCTCAGGCGCAAATTTCCAAGCTGCCGATGACTGTATATATACAACCAATAACAGGAAATACAAAATAAATAGCTTAAGCATCGGAATAAAAATACTGGCCATAAAAATGACCACCGACACCAAATAGTCTCCATTTTGCCAAAAGTAAATCACGCCACTCATAATGGTATCTTGCTGACTTCCTAAAAGAGAGTCAGTCACCGTCATGGGCAGCACATTTGCCGGTATATAAAGAATAGTTGCAGCAACCACTAAAGCAAAGGTACGGTTTAAACTTCCCGGTTTACGTTGGTGCAGCACACTGTGGCATCTCACACAGCGTAAAACTTGATGTTTTTTACCAGCGACCGTTTTATCTACTTTTGATGAGTTTAATAACCCGCAGCAGTGACACAATATAAGTGAAAGATCTTTGGCTCTTGGATATTGCTTTAGAACCGTATCGGTATTTTCGGTTTTCACTGTAGTCACATTTTTTATTGTTTTCATAATTGTGACCTATCAATTTCGTTCCATATGTCACTGACTTTTATGGATGTAATATAAACCATTAATAGGCTTAAGACCGCAAATGCCCACAAGGCAATTTCGGGAATAACCAGTACCATACCCATTAACTTTACGAGAGTGACCAAAATTCCAATTAGGAACACCTCAACCATTCCCCACACTCTCATAAAATAAAGTGTACGTAAGGCACCGACTAAAAACTTGGGGCGTCTTTTAAATACACTCACCGTACCAAGGACATAAGCCATTAATAACAAATATGAAAGCGGCACTATAAATGTAGTGATTAAAATGAGGACACCGACGAAGGCCCGATCATAATGAAACATCACCCATACGGCACCAAGTAAAGTGGTTTCGGATATGTTGCCTTGCAACTCAATTTTTACAATCGGAAAACTATTGGCAATCACAAATACAATTAAGGCCGTTAAAATTAAAGCTAACAACGTGGTAAACGGTTTGGTATGCCGATAAAGTTCCGCACCACAGCAGACACAATAAGCTCTTTTTCCGTAAGCAAGCGGGACTCTACGATAGACGGTATCGCACTCCTCACAACCTGCTAATTCTTTAAGCTTCATAGTTATACTCTAAGGTTTATCGTTTTACTGTGCTATAACGCTTGCCGAAAATAATACTTATGAGCAATGTGCCAAACTAATCTCATTTCTTCAAGAAAAAATTAGTGACCATATGGATGAATTATTTTATTAAATAAAACAAAAAGAACTAAAAAGCTCCTTTTCTTCAAGGAGCTTTTAAGGTACTAAATCTAAAAGAATATTCAGCTTAAATAAATTTACGCTCTCTTCAACGCAAAAACATTCCAGTGCAATTTTACGCCCAGCATAACAAAATAAGTTTATTCATTCTAAATAGTAATTCTTTAGATGAATAAATTTAATTAACCCTCACCAAAAAGTAATCTAACAACTTGGTTTGTTCTTCAACTCTGTCTGAGGTCAAAAGCCCTAAAATTGCCCCATCTATCATAAATACCAAAATCTCTGCTTCTGCATAAGAAGTCATTTTCTTAGTTTCTACCATGAGGCAGAAAACCTCATTTTTTAGCCAACGCCTATAACGCACGGCACTTTGGTAAGCATAAGGATAAAGTGATTTAGTTTCAAAAATTGCTTTAAACAATAGGTAGTAAGCGCTATTTAAGTCGGCATGTAAAAGATAAATTTGTCTGAGTTTATCGGTTAAAGTGGAATATTGGGTTGTTTCTATCACCTCTCTTACTTTTTCCATGAGTGTGTCTTTTTGAAGTAAAAGGCATATTTCAATGAGACCTCCTTTTGAGCGAAAGTAATTGTAAAGCGTAGCTTTCGGAATTTTGGACTCTTTGGCAATCAGGTCTACGCCTGCGGTATGAAATCCATATGTTGTAAATAGACGTATAGCCGTTCGAATAATGTGTAATTTTTTAGAAGGCGTTTCTAAATAACGTGGCATAGTTTTACCAATTAAAATAATTTTTTGTTGTATATAAAAGAGATAGAAATGCCGTCACTCTTAAATTGAGTGCTGAATACAGACATGCATAAGCCGCACAATAATGGTGTGCTCGCCTATCTCGGGTTTATTGTTGCTATGATTTTTGGTCGTAACGATTTTTAAGGCGTAGAAAACCTAGAGTCGATTAAACCGTTTTATAGACTTTTTAAGTGGTATGGGCAGAGAAAATTTGGCGAAAGCCAATAAAGAAGAATTAGTACGCATGTGCGAACTCCTTTGGGTAATAAAGAAGCTTCACCACATTACTGTCAAATAATGGTGGCGAAACGAGAGAAGGTTGACAGACTGATACCCAAAAGATCAGCACACCCGAAGGTGTCCCCCTCCCGTTCCGCCGCAGAGGGGGCACGCAGGGACGCCCACAAAAAAGAAAGACTTTTTCGTGTGCTTTGGGTATCCGACCTGTCAAAGTCGACTGGCAATGTGGCCAGCAGGCAAAGAATAGTGCTCAACTCTATTACAGTCAAGCATACAAAATGACATTTGCTTTAAATTAGAGCATTAAAAAGTAAGGATAAATAATTAAAATTTATTGTTAATTTGGGTTTATAAAATAAGCTGCTTTGGCTCTTTAAAAGATATGAGTATTTTTAAAAATAGTCAGTTTTAGATACAGAAATACTTTTTATAAAATTTGCCAACCAAAGTATAAACTCATATTTATTATCAAAATTAGGTAATAGACTTAAATCGATTTTAATAAGACGCTCTTTCATGGGCCGATTTAAACAGCTTTCAAAATCGATAGCGCTATACTTTAGCTTTAAGTTATTAATAGCCGCTTCTTTCTTGATCTCGACTAAAAGGTTATTGAGACAATCCACTAAATTCTTGTTCGGATGTTTTTTTAAACTTATATTTTCATAAACACTTTCGGCCACATCAAAATATTTTTTCATCTCAATATCCATATTTTTTCTCATGTCTTAAATTTTATTCATTAAAAAGCATCTCATTAAAACTATTCATTTTCGACTAAGTGAATTAGCTTGCATCAGTAGAACTTTGCCTCCCCCACAGGGCGAGTTTTAAACCTTCTATGAAACCACATGTACTGTGTTGGCGCGATGCGAATCTGTTTTTCAATAATTTTATTGACGCGTTCAGCATCATTCACTTCACACTCACTTGGAAAGTTTTCAAGTTTAGGTTCTACCAGTACATTATATTGAGGATCTCGGATATCCCCACTTCTGTAGAAATATAATGGTATTGCAACAGCGTTAGAAATATCCATGAGTCTTCGATGTGCAGTGACTGTTGCAGCCTGTATACCAAAGAATGATGCCATGACGCCTTGCTTTAAACCAAAGTCCTGATCTGGGCTATACCAAATTGCATGCCCGTTTTTTAATTTTTTTATTAAACTACGCATATTGTCTTTTGCAATTTGGTTTTTATAAACCCTAGCGCGACTACGATGAATTAAAAAATCCATAAAAGGATTGTTTTGAGGTCTATAGACAACATCCATATCAAAAAATAAAGTACAAGCAGCGCCTCCAGCGTCAAGCAAGGTACTATGTGTACCTAATAGCAAAACACCTTTGTCTCGATTTTTTTCTAGATGCTCCAAACCTTCAATATGTACTCTTTTTTTAAACCATGCAGGACAATACCAAGCATTTAAAGCTTCAAATATTCCAATCATCGTATCAGTAAAGACTAACTTAGCCTTAGCTTCAATTTGCTCAGGTGTTTTTTCCGGAAAACATGCACCTAAATTTCTTAAAGTCGTTTTCTTTCTAGAAGCCAACAATGTCCAAGCAATTTTTGAAAAAAGTTTTGCTAAGCGCCACTGGATTGCCCAAGGCAAGTACGCAAGAAACATTAGAATAAAAGCTGTAAACCAGATACCCCAATATTTTAAAGATAGAAAGGAAAATTGAAACTGCCCAGATATATACTGCGGTTCAGATTTCGTCATACTATAAGTATCTAGAGATGTAGAAAATCATGCTAACACACTCAAACCCTATAAATGCTTATAAAGTGTGTCTTAATATTATGCTCAATGCTTAAGCTAAATTATACAATTTATTGATTAACTTTTAATAAGTAAAAGCCCACCACAGGACTTTTACTTATTAAACAGTACTCACTTACAATTTCATTTTAAAGAAATCAGCAAGTACGCTCGAAGCTTCATTTACATATTGAGGAATATCATATAATTCCATATGGTTTGCACCTTCAACAATATGTAAGGTTTTGTCCTGACTTGCAGCACGTTGAATTAAATCTTCACTCATCCACTTACTTCCTGCCACACTTCCGGCAATCGCAACCAACGGTTGAGTTAAGAAAGCTTCAGCTTTATTGTACGCATCGTAAGTAATAAGCTGAGTCAAGCTACGCGTTGTGGCAAACCCTGGAGAGTTAGGGTGCGCGGCTCTTGGCGTATGGTAGTATTCCCATGCCTGACGAAGTTCTTCATTCGGGGCATCTTCTTCTTTTAAAGGTGCAAGCGGAATGGTTGCAATATTTCCACTCGCTGCATCGGCTGTGCGTGCATCTGAACCCGCTTGAATGTATGGCAAGGCATCTGCATCTTTAACCGTGTTTTCCCAACCATTTCTAAACATTGAACCAATATTAACGGCGCTTACCGTACCTACTGCTTTAATACGGCGATCATTGATTGCTGCATTTGCAGCATAACCACCACCCGCACAAATGCCCATAGCACCAATACGGTTTTGGTCGACATAGCTCAAGGTTGTTAGATAATCAATCACTGCACTAATGTCTTCGGTACGGATGTAAGGGTTTTCTAACTGGCGAGGTAAACCTGTACTTTCACCTTGATAAGACGCATCAAATGCAATTGCAATAAAACCTTGTTCAGCAAGCTTAGACGCATATAGGCCTGCGGTCTGCTCTTTCACTCCACCGCCCGGATGAGCCACAACAATAGCTGCATACTTTTGTTTTTCATCAAAGTTTGATGGGTAGTGAATATTTGCTGCCATAGTAATATCTTGGCCATTCGTATTTTGAAATTTAACAGTATTCATTGTTAGCTCCTTTATAAGCTTAACTCAGATATTTTTTTGAAAAAATGGGATGATCTTTGCTTGTGCGACAGGTTCAGGTTTTTCATATAAGTCGTAGTGAGACCAACCTTCTACAATCACAAGCTCTTTATTTTCTGAACGTGCTCGTCCATAAATTTCCGAACTATCTCGATATGAACCAAACCCACCGACCTTATCACCTGCAATAATCAACTCATCTGTGTTGACTTTGTTAAAGGCATATTAACAAGCAATGATTAGCGTGATTAGATGCTATAATTCGATCGTAGCTATTAGCAAAACTTATGAATCATGAAAATTAATCTGAATGATTTAAAAACATTTTCTGAAGTAGTAAAAACTAAAAATTTTACAAAAGCCGCCGCATATATGGGCGTTACCCAATCTGCTGTAAGCCAGAGTATTAATAATCTTGAAGCACAGTTAGGTATAAAATTATTAAACCGTTCTACCCGTAGCCTCACCCTTACAGAAGCAGGCTTACGGCTTATTGAGCTCGTCGGTCAAAACATTGAAAATATTGACTTAGGCATAGAACAAATTAGCTCTATGAAAGACCTACCCAGTGGTCATGTACGTATTTCTGCCGATGCATTTACCATTAAATATTATTTATGGCCAAAGCTTAAAAAGCTTGTAAAACAGTATCCCGATATATCTTTGGAACTGACTTCTGAAAACAGACGAATTGATATAGCAAAAGAAGGATATGACGCCGGAGTACGTGTCGGAAACTTGGTCGAAAAAGATTTAATTGCAGTTCCGATTAGTAAAGAAATTCCTTTTCGCTTAGTTGCCTCACCTGAATATTTAGACAAGTATGGAACACCGAAATCTATAGACGACCTTAAAAAACACAAAGGCATCTATATACGACTTTTAACCGATAACTCTCTAATGGCGTGGGAATTTAAAGATAAAAATAAAAGTGTATTTTTTAGAGGCCCTGTTCAACTGGTTATGACCAGTTTAGATGAAATGTTTGATGCTGTACTCGATGGTTGTGCTATAGCTTATTTGCCATATTTTTTAGTTAAACCAGCTTTAGAAGATAAAAAGTTGGTCAGTTTATTGGAACAACACGCAGTCACCTTACCGCCTTTTTATTTGTTCTATACAAGTCGTCGGTTAATGTCTCCAGCCTTTAAAATTGTTAAAGATACGTTGAGTGAAATATAAAGAAAGTTCTCAAATCTAAAATACCCGTGAAGTACCAACACTGCATTTAATTATGCAGTGTTCACTTTACTTTCTTAAATAATAAAATTTATCGGCGATCTATATATTCGAGATAACCCCTTCCCACTAATGGCTGATCATAGAATTCACCTTGCCACGCATAGGAAGAAACAAAACCAGCAGCCAATCCAAAACAATATGGAGTGTCGACTTGAGCTGAAATATCTAAAACTTTTTGATTATTGTGATAAGCAGCCCAGCGAAAAGTATTTGGTACATTCATTGAAAAATTATCAGGTGTAATCAGTGGTTCTTCTTGAAGGCTGGTTACTTCAAAAAGTATATCTCCGTTGTATTGAATTGACGTTCCATCTATATGGCGGTAGTAAACAGAAGTCATAATCGGCTGATCTTCATAGCAAATAAAAGCCAGCAATAACTGCTGTTCATGATCAATATTGATGACTTGATAACTAAAAACTTTCACTGAAAATGTATATTCTCAACTAGCTATTTTTATTAAAAATAATATTTCCAAAAAACTCTTTAAATAGAATGTATTAAAACAAAAAAGCCAATTCTTTCGAATTAGCTTAATTACAACAGACCAGCTTTACTTGAAAATTGCTTCTTGCTTTTATTGTTCGCAACAATCTTCATTTGTTTTTGTTATAGCCTCAAATTAGCCTTTCATTATGACAGTTCGATTAAAAAAACATCAGGTATAAATATGAAAACAAACTTGATACATATATTGTTCATTTTAGAGAAACACATCACAATTTTAAGGGATCCGTATGATAAATAGCTACACACCTAAAGGTTTAAATCTATTATGCTTGAGTTATCGAATTGTTAAGTATGTATGATGGAACAGCAAACTTTATTACAAGAACTGAACTCTCTCATTGAATACTATTCAAAAAGAACCGATTGCCCACCTACTCGTATACGCATCGGCTATAGAGCTTATGCCAAACTGATGCAGTGCCCGCCTTTTGCGGATGAAGTAATGAACTCGGCGCTCGATCCAAATAAACGGAAATATAAAAAGATAAAGATTAAAATTACTAAAGATGATGACCAATTAGAGCTTGAGTAAATTTTTAAAACTAATGACTTCATTTAAAGACAAAAAGCCCATGAACTGAGCTTTTATCTTTCATACAACACAACTTTTAAAACTCGACTTGTACCGTAACCGTATCTTGATACGTTCCCGCTGGTACAGTGTCTGCATTTTCATCGACAATTTTTGTGGTAAACACATAACTCTGCTGGGTTACTCCGTTATGCACGCCCGGATTAACCGTTGCGTTTAAACTCGACCAACGTTCGTTACCACTGCCCCATCGGTCATTCGATGAATTTTTAAAAATATCGTATTTTAAATACGTATTTCCCGTTTGTGACTTCATGGCACGCTGGTTACCGTTTTGCGGGGAAAGTCCATTATTTAAACTGACATAGTATGGGGTATTTACCGAGCAACGGATTCCCATAGACGACTGAACAGGTTCAAGCTTGGAAGCAAACGCCGCCGTACCAAAGTTTACGTCTTGAGCTAAAATTCGGCAGTCTGGAAGTACAGTAATTGAGAGTGAACCAAGGGAATCCGCGCCAGTTCCCCAGTTAAAACCAATACCTAATACCCCACGTTTAAACCCCGGGCTTTCAAAAAAGATCCCGATGCCAGCAATAGCAACACCCGGTACCGAATAAAACCATTTTACTTTTAAAGGTGAATCAGCCTGATAAACACCAGGTGATACGCTTTGCCCAGCCGGAAGTCGTATATAAAAGGGTAAATTACCATCTGGTCCGCTAAAAAGTTTGACCAGCGTAAAGCTACTCATGTCTTTTTCTTGGCCTAAGCTTATGATTTCATTGTTACTATCTAAAATAACAGCATTGAGCTTTTCTCCGGTTTGAGCATTGGTAAATGAATTCGACATTTGCTCAACCCGATATTTTAGGTAGGTCATGTTCGCCAAAGCCAAGCTAAAACCCGTGCATGACAAACCTGAATTAAACTGTGAAGAGTTTTCACCGTTTTCTGTTAAATAGATAGACGGAACCGAAATAGAAGATGAACCAGAAGCACTCACATTACATGCAGCATGAGCCAAATTTCCAGCTAGCATTAGTCCAGAAAATATAAATAAATGGCTAAGTAATTTTTGTGTTTTTATATTCATGGTAAAGATACCTCATGACACGTAACAGGCTTAACCACCACAATTTGTTGTTTGGCTTGCTCTACATCTACAGAAAAATCTGCCTTACAAATACTTTGGTCCGAACGCTGAACCGTTACGGTATTGTTCGGTTTTAAATTTTCTAAATAGACAATGCCATCCATTCCCACATAAGACGACTCTTGGTCAGCTCTATGCACGACAGAACCTACAGGCATCGGTTTGCCGTCTGCTTGAGTTAAATAAACGTTAGCAGCAATAGACTGATGAACTGGGAACTTAATCACAACGCCAGAACCGCGTTTCGCAGCAATACGCTGTTCAACTTGTGTGATTGTAAAGTTTGAAGGTAAGTCTATTGGGTCGACGCTGTATTTACCCGAATAGTAAGGCGTAACGGATGGCACAAAAATATGGCCTTTTTTATTGCTACGGCCAATTAGGCTGTTTTCATATCTGACCAAAACATCCGGCACTTGGTTGGTATCAATCAATGCAAAAGAATCACCTAAACGGTTTGAAGCAAATACTTCTCCTGCCATATAAATGAGAGATCCAGATAGACCAAACCAATAGTTATAGTCATGGTTTCCAGACATCCCAAAGTCGGTATTGATATAACCGTTGCGGTAATTGACTCGTGCCTGATTTAAATCTTCACTATTTTCATTATAACGTCGGGTTAAATCGACACCGAAACCACCTTCGGATGGCACAGAACGGTTAAAGTTAATGTAGCCGGTATCGCCTTGTTTATTAAATGCATAACCCGAGTTTACAGTTGCGTTTCGCTGAAACAGCGGTATCGAAAGTTGAAATGCAGCACTCCACTCTTTTTCAATAAAGTCACGGTTGGCACTTAAAGAAACAGTCACGCCATTCATATAAGTCGGTAGAACAGGCGCCCATGACAAGTTTAAGAAGCGGTTTTTAAAGTCATTTGCTTTAGTATTGATATAACCAACACCAAAGGTGCCTGAGTTTTTAGTGGCAAAGTAAGTATTAGCAGTTAGGCTTTTATTACTATTCACTGAAATTAAGTTGCTATATTGCAGCCGTGAAAGGTCGGTATATTCATCATCACGCTGGTTATGGTTAATACTAAAACCAAACCGATTACGGTTATAGCTGTACCCAACCGTATATTGTTTCCCTTCCAAGTCTTTCGTCCGATCTTCAGACATAGATTTATCGGCTTTACTTTGGCTAAAAGAAGCACTCAGTACACCTAAGTTTGCAAGTTTGAGTACAGACCCTGCACCGAATAGCTGTAAGTCTGAAGAAAGCTCGGTACGCCCTTCTACCGTAAACCAGTCATTTACCCCATAACGGGCATCGGCTGCACTTGCAAATTTCCCATAAGAAAAATTCTTAAGTCCGTAGTCTTCACGGATTTTCCCTAAAGACAATGAGTAGTCAAATAAGCCGGGCTTTAGCAAAGTATTAGAAATATAAAACGGGACTGCTGTTGTGACCTGACGTCCGACTGCATCGGTCGTGACCACTACGGCTTCCCCTTTACCGTTAATAAAAGGAACATTATTTAAAATAAACGGCCCGGACTGTACTTCTGTTGAGCTGGTCTTTTGCCCGTTAATAATTAAATCGACTGTGCTGGGTAACGCTGCTTGCCCAATAAACTGCGGCAATGGATAGGTAATTAAATCTGGTCGGGTTGAATAGTTTCTTTGTATCTGAAAACCGCCCAGACGAACAGAACTTCCCCAAGTCGTTTTACTACCCGTAATAATGTCACCAAGCACAAAAGATGTAGCGTTCTTTTGATTATCGAATTGCCAAGAGGTGTCATAACGACGATAGCCGTCATTGTCTAAAGACTCGGCATTACCTTCATTTTTAAATTGATTTTTAACATAGACCCCAGAATTTTTAATTACACCGAGCGGTGAGAAAAAGCGCTGCTCTGTAAATAAACTGCTGGTTGAACCACCCTGATGTGGTCTATAAGTATAAAAATCATAGTTATTGAGCAGCCCTATACCCGACTGAGCAACGACAGGCTTATACCATGAGTCTTTACCTAAAACTTGGGTCGGCATCCAAGCGGGTGGAAAATTAAGCTTAAAATATTGATTTGATGATTGATACTCATAGCTCACATCTTTTAATTTATCTAAAGATATCCAGTCACTCGCATCGCCACTAAATCCCAAAGTTAAAACATCTTGATTGGTTAAAGTAGTCTGGTTGTTGGCCAATAACTCTTGAGGAATTTGAATTTCCAACTCATCAATCAACTTTTTCTTTTGTATAAAGTACTCATCATTTTTAACAATAACAGGTACGACTTGCTGAATTGAATATTGGTTTACGACTAAATCCAGATATAATTTAAAAAGTTGATTAATCTCATTAATATTTTTTGGTGGTGGAGGTAAATCTCCAGCAAGAGCAATATTTAAGCAACCACCCGACAACAAAATTAGCAAAATACTTTTGCATAAATTATTATGCCGACGGATCATGTTGGATCCTCCATTTTGCTGATTTCGATCAACTCTTGTTTTATGCCAGAGCTATCAACACCGTAAATTTTAGAGGTTTTTGACAACTCATTTGCAGTCGACTTATCAATGGTAAACTTCACAGTACTATTCGATAACACATAGCCGAAAGCAGCTTTTCCTAAAGAAATATCATGACCAGTTTTTGATGTTTTAAGCGCAGAAAGACGAGCAAATTTCTGTCCATTATTTTTTAAATATAGCTCAGACTGGCCTTTGTCATTGTTGCGGACTGACCACTGTAAAACAGGTTTGGCTAAAGGATTTTTTGCATTCGCTTTTTGGCTCTCTTCAGTTAAGCCACTGCCTATACCTTTTCCATAGGCAAACAACGGAATTGAATAACGCATTTGGAAACTTACTTTAGAAGCATCTTGTTCATTTCCATCAGAAAGGCGAATCGGTAACTCATCTACAATCAAACGATATGACTGCTCTTTGCCATCTGGCAAATTGGCACTTTTGGTTAAACGAAGCATATGCTTCTCGCCTGCTTTAATTTTAGCTACAGGCGGGCTAGGTATAATTTCTGATTGCTCGCTATAGTCATCTTTTAAACCATTTTGACTCCATTTAAACACCCGAATTTGCACCATCGCATCGGTCTTGCCAGTATTTTGGAGCCAAACCGCGGTTGCTTTTTCATTGGCTTCTATTTTTGGATAAATTGGCCAAATTAAGAAGGTTGCTTGCGCCATCACAGGTGTAACAAGTGATAATGTACTTGCAAATAAAAAAGATTTTAAAATGCCATTTTTAATAAATGCAGAATTGTTCATACAAATCACCATGTAATCATTATTGAAACAGTATCTTTATAAATTCCAGCCGCATGTGATTCATTATTATTTTCTAAATCAACGACACCATATATTTCAAAATTTGCTAGACGGTTTGTAGGTGTTGTAGCAGGCAATAAATATTTATTACCAACTACATATTCACTAGCCAAACTACTCGAATTATATAATTTGTAAGGTAGATAATTAGAAGATGAGCTATTTCTCATTCGCCTTATATTATTTTGTAGATTTTCACCACCATCTATAGAAATACTTACAGGTAAACTTTCTGTACAGCGTATATTCCAAGAACTTTTACTATTTATAATACTAGCAACCACTTTATCTTTTGATAAAGCCGAGTATTGACCAAAATCAATCTTTTGTTCGACATTATCTATCGAACAACCATTTTCAATTTTAGCTTGAACTTTAAAACTCGAATTTAATTGAGGATCAGCTGCATATATAAGTTGACTCATAGATAGCAACAACATTGCCTTAAAATAAAAAAATTTCATTTTCTTAAAACTCAATTGTAATTGGTACTATATCTTTATATTCACCCTTAGATATACCACTACCATCATGTACAGCTTGACCAAAAATATCGATATTCTTTTTAGTATTCATATCATTAAGTATAAAAACATCATTTGCTCTAATGACTTGTTTATTTAAACCATAGAGTAAATTATAAGCGATAAAATCTTTACCATTACTTAATGCATGATAATAATTTTGTGAGAATGAAATAGGAACTTTACTATCATTATTTCCAGATCCAAATATTATTTTTACAGTTGAAATACCAGCACATTGTATTTGTAAGCCGGAATTTCCGTTATTTATTAAACTTGCTTCCAACACCCCATTAAAAGCAGTTGTAGCTTCTCCAAAATCTACAGATCCAAAATTTAAATTTGCTGTATTATTTTCTACAACTTTATTATTGATAGAACAAGAAGGTAATAATTCAATTTGACTTGTTAATTTAGCTCCAATTTCACCCGCATTTAATGAAGTAATTAAAAAATATGAAAATATAAATGCTGAACCGCGATTGAATATCATCTTCCCTCCATTTAAAACAGGTTCACTCGTCTCTGAGTAAACCTGTCACTCAATTAATTATTTCTTTTTATATTTAGAAATTTACAGTGACTAATAGAGTATCTTTATAATCACCTTGTGCTTTTGCTGTACCTGTATTTGGTGCAATTGCACCGAAAATTGGCACCGCTGTAGCTTGTCCACTCACTGTAGTGAACTGTTGTGGTTGGTTCACAACATAGAGGTTTGTACGTGCAGCATCACGGTAAACGTTATATGCAACTACATCAGCAGAAGCAGTATTTTTTAAAGTACGGTCTGTACGTTCACCACCATCAATTGCGACTGTAAAATCAACAGGATCTGTGCCGTCACAAGTTACAGAAATATTGCCACCTGTTGCAGCTGAAGCAACTTCAGCCGTTAATACGTTGTTCCAAGTACCGGAAGTTTTACCAAAATCTAAAGTACCAAACTTGTTCATATTTCCTTCAGTTTGACTACCACCTACAGTACAGCCTGTCGAGATATTTAATTTAACGTCAACCTGTCCAGTAACAGCTGCTTGAGTATTTACCGCATAACCAGCAACTATTAATGCTGCAAGAAGTGATTTCTGAATGTTTTTCATATTCATAACCTACATATATAATGATTAGATTTGTAGAACAAAATGAATCAAACTTGATAAATAAAATACGGCTAATTTGTTTTATATATAAAACAAACTATCTTTTACTATTGTGTGATTCTTTTCACAATTTAATAACAATTATTTAACTTGTATACATACATTACAAAAAGACTATGTTTACTTATTTAAAATTCTTTTTCTAAAGACCATTAAAAAACAAGATTAAATACCCACCCCTACTTTATAAAAATGACTGAAAATCAAAAAAAACAAATATCACTCTTTAAATAAAAATTAGTCAATATTTATTCAAATACAATCATTTATAGACTATGTAAAATTGAACACTATTTATTCTTATTTAAATAGGTCAAATGACCTATTTAAACTATTTCTAAAGAAAAGGAATTAAGTCGCTCGACCTATTTTTTAATTTTAGATTGGGTCGCCTGACCTAAATTATAAAAATATAGGTCATATGACCTATATTTAGTTTAATAGAATTTAAATATTTTATTTATATTTTTCTAATTTCATGGTTTAGAATGCCTTTTTTAAATAGTACTTACAGGCTGGATAATGATCAAAATTGATACCTTTGATACTATACAAATAAAGAAGTCCTTTACTACACTAAAAGGGCAAGAAAGAATAAAGCAAATCTTAAAAAATGCTGAAATAGTTTTTCTTACGAAAGGTTATTCTGGTTTTAGTATGAGAGGAGTTGCCACCCAATCTAATATTAGTTTAAGTACCCTACAGCATTATTTCAAAAACAAAGATCTTTTATTAAAAGCTTTACTTAATAAATTAATTTGTGACTACATACAGCGGATTGAAATTTTAATTAATTTAAATGTGAATGAACCTCCTTTACATCGGTTTATGAATATTATCACCAATATAATGTATGAAATAGAACAACCGATCATTACTCATACATTTAAAGAGGTGTTTTCTATTTCAGACCATCTCCCCTATGTTTACGATTTTTTGTCAATGATACAAAAGTATAATTTCGAACTGATATATAAAATTATACTTCCCATTCATAGTGAAATATCTTCAGAAGAATATAAAGAAAGAGCTATTATTATAATTACCCAACTTAATGGATATTTAGTTCAACATTCAAATAAAAACACAGATGAATATTATAAAGAATTTCTAAGAAATATAATTTTAAAAAATATATCAAGATTAGTGAGTGAACCATAAATTTAGAAACATAGGAGCACTTCTCCTATGTTTTAATAAAAAAACATAAATAGATTAGTCGTATTCTATACAATAATATTCTTAAAAAATAACAATCAAAAAATGATTAAAAAAACAAACCAAATTTCATTTTTATTGAAGAAAAATTTAAATCGAAACATAATAGTTACTATGATGAAAATAGAATTTTGAACTTTTAGAGAGTCTCAATGGGTAATGCTAAAGCGTTAAAATTTATAAACTTTGTACTCGCTTTCTTATGGATTTATCAAGGCGTCGTTCCTAAAATCATTTTTATTAACTCTGATGAAATTTTTGTCTGGCAAACGATAGGACTTTCTTTTGATTATGCAAAACTTGCAGGTCGTGGCAGTGGTATAGCTGAAGTGATTTTTGGTTTATTATTTCTTTTCTCTCCTCACAAATATATTCATTATTTAAGTATTTTAGGATTATTGGGTTTACTGCTGTTAATTGGTTTTTTAATACCCTCTACACTTATTTCACCTTATAACCCTATCGTAATGAATATTTCGATGATAAGTTTATCGATTATTTATCTGCTTTTATTAAAAGAGCAAACCGCTCATTTATGAAAAATTGCTCAATAGCTTTGAGTTTTAAAAATTTATAGAGATTTCAATGAGTTTATCTAACTGTGAAGCTGGTTGTGTAGTCATTACTGGAAGTACAAAGGGTATTGGTTTAGCACTTGCCCATGCTTTTTTAGATCTTGGTTGTTCCGTTGTAATAGCGGGACGAAATGTTGAGCATCTTAATCATGCCCTGTCTCATTTAGAAACTCATTTCAATAAAGAGAAATTTATTGGTTTATGCTGCAATGTGACACAAATTGCTGATGTACAAACACTGTGGGATCGAGCAATTCAGCATTTTGGGCAAGTTAATGTATGGATTAATAATGCAGGTAGTTGCCACCCTACAAAAGAGCTCATTGACCTTCAACCAGATGAATTGAAAACAACCATATCGACTAATATTTTAGGCACAATGCTCGGTTCGCAAGTAGCTCTAAAAGGCATGCTTAAACAAGGTTATGGCCAAATCTTTAACATGGAAGGTTGGGGAAGCAATGGCGAATGGAGTGCTGGAATGACTGCCTACGCGACAACTAAACGGGCGGTAAGTTATTTTAGTAAAGCACTTTATAAAGAGACTAAGTCGACTCCTATCTTAACTGGTACTCTCAGCCCGGGTATGGTAGCAACCGACTTGTTAGTTTCATCTTGGACCCATGGCAATATACAAAACTGGAAAAAGATGAAACGCTTATTCTTTTTTGTAATTGACCCTCCTGAAGTTGTTTGTGCGTATTTAGCAAAACAAATTATTCAAAATAAAAAAGCTAACCGTCGAATCGCATGGATAACACCTTGGAAACTTTTCCTTAGATTTTTACAGCCTTACTACTGGCGCAGAAATCCTGTTAAAGGCACAGCCTTAGAGCATCTCTAGGTTAACTTAATATGATTAGCCATTTAACTTACTAAAGTAAGACAGTTTGATTGGTAAATGGAGGACTTCGTTGTTAGGTACTTCCTCCTATAGAAAAGCTCAGTAAAAGTTCTTTTAAAGCCATTACTGAGCGTTATAACTAATCAGTTCCCTCATTCTCTGAGGCATTATCTTTATTTAGAATACGTCCTTCCCGCTTTGGTCGAATCAATGGTGCAGTTGGTCTTGGATGATAAGTATGGGTATATTGCATACCTACTCCTGCATTTACGTCATCTGCTGCGATTTCAGTCTCAAAGCGTTCATTATCAAGATCACGTATTTCCTCGGTAATTCTTTCTACTTCGTCTTCATCTACACCAAGTTCTTGTAAAATCACTCCACCAAACTTAATCGCAGATTCAAACGTTTCACGGATCATAAAGTCTACTTTTTGTTTGACTAAATGCAGTGAATGCTCACGGTCATATGAACGGACTAATAATTTTGCCAAAGGAAATTCGTGAGTAACCAATTCAACAATTCGATTAGTCGTTTCCTTACTATCTACACACACCACAATCGCCTGTGCTGTTGCAGCACCGGAAGCATGTAAAATATCTAAGCGACAGCCATCCCCATAATAAATTTTAAAACCAAACTTTTCAGCGTTTCGAATCATGTCGGTATTATTATCAATAATGGTGACATCTACGCCTCTTGCCAACAGTAATTGACTGGTGACCTGCCCAAAGCGCCCGAAGCCAATCATTAAAACACTACCGCTTAGTCCATCAGCAATATTGATGTCTTCCAATGAAACCTTTGCTTTAGCTTGAGTAAATCGTTTAAAAATAATACCGACAATTGGAGTCAATACCATTGAAAGTACAACAATCGCAGTTAAGTTAGATTTGACAGTACTATCAATAACTTGGGCACTTAATGCAGCAGAGAAAAGTACAAAGGCAAACTCTCCCCCTTGAGCCATCAGTAAAGCACGGTCTAATGCTTCTGTATGAGGACTTTTGGTTACTCGAGCGACAATATAAATCATGAGCGCTTTAACAAACATCAGGGCCACTACGCCACTTACAATGAGTTGCCAGTTTTGAGCAACCACTGATAAGTCCAGTGACATGCCAACACCAAGGAAAAAGAGACCCAGTAAAATTCCTCGGAATGGCTCAATATCGGCTTCAATTTGATGTCTAAACGTTGATTCAGATAAAAGTACACCCGCCAAGAAAGCTCCCATTGCCATAGTCAAACCACTGACTTGCATGAGCAATGCCGCACCCAACACAACCAGTAAAGCTGCGGCCGTCATGACTTCTCGCGCTTTAGCAGCGGCCAAGAGTCTAAATAACGGATTAAGTAACCAATAGCCTGCCGCAATGAGACCTGCAATTGCCAGTAAACCAATTCCAATGTTTTCCAGACGTACAGATGTGCTTTCGACTACATGATTTGGTGCCATAAAAGCAACAATAGCCAGTAGTGGCACAATTAATAAATCTTCAAAAAGTAAGATGGCTACAATTTTTTGCCCACGTGGTTGAGTCAAGTCACCCCGATCGCCCAATAACTGCATCACAATCGCAGTCGAGGTTAGTACAAACCCTGCCGCGCCAATAAAAGCGACTTGCCATGTGAAACCAAACAATAGCCCTACGCCAGTCAAAGCTAACGCACAAATAATGATCTGCAACGTACCAAGACCAAAAATTTCTCGTCTAAGGCTCCACAAATGTGATGGTTGCATTTCTAAACCAATCACAAAGAGGTACATCACTATTCCCAACTCGGCAATATGTAAAATTGCTGTGGAATCTTGAAAAAATGCAAAACCAAATGGGCCAATAATCAGTCCTGCGATTAAATAACCTAATACTGAACCCAAACCAATGCGTTTAAAAATAGGGACTGCAATGACAGCAGCTGCCAATAACACTACTGGAGCAACTAAGCTTATTGAATGTGCTTCTGAGCTCATACATTTCTCATTTTATTTATCTGCAATTTATTCTATGTGAAACTTGGTGTAAGGGCGATTACTAGTTTTGAGAAAAAGCATCCTAAAAATAAAATGGCTTAAATCATCGGGAAATAAAAATTGAGCCTATACAGGGAAAGAAATATTCATAAACAAACACCCATAAAAAAAGCCCTACCGGGCTTTTTTTAATTAAGCAATAAATTTCAACATGAGCTGAATGACCGTCGCATTAATTAAGTCGACAAAGAATGCGCCACAAAGTGGAACAATCAAAAACGCCTTATGCGATGGACCATACATATTGGTAATGGCTTGCATATTTGCAACGGCAGTTGGTGTAGCCCCCATACCGAAACCACAGTGACCTGCTGCTAATACTGCCGCATCGTAGTTTTTCCCCATGACGCGGAAAGTCACAAATGCAGCATATAAAGCCATGGTGAGTGTTTGAGCACCTAAAATAACTACAAGCGGGCCAGCTAGGTCGGCAAGTTGCCAAAGCTTTAATGAAAGCAATGCCATTGCTAAATAAAGTGATAAAGATGCATTACCAAACACATCAATCGCGCGGTCGAAAATATCAATTTTCAATACGCTTTCTAAAATATTTCTTAAGATTACGCCGCCACCAAGTGCCCAAACGAAAGTTGGTAACTCAAACCATGTTCCCTTACTAAAGCCCGTCATAAATTCAGCAAACGCTAAACACGCTGCAAACATACCGAGTGTGGTAATTGCATTATCGGCAGTAATTAAACGAACTTGATGCGGGTTTTCAAACGGCGCGAGATCATCTGAATTTTGTTCAACATGCGTATCGCGATGGTGAATCTCCGCATTAGTTTTTGCTTGAGCAAGACTATAACGGTTAATAAGTAATTTGGCTAAAGGGCCACCAATCACACCGCCAATAATCAAACCAAAAGTCGCACTCGCCATACCTAGGGCTAAAGCACCTTGAATACCATGCTGACTTTCTAAGATTTCACCCCACGCACCTGCTGTACCATGACCACCAGTTAAAGTAATTGAACCTGCAATTAAACCAATAAGTGGGTCTAAACCCAATAATGTCGCAAGGCTCATACCAACAGCATTTTGCACAACAATAAATGAGGCTACACAAATTAAGAAGATGACTAACGCACTACCACCTTCTTTAAGCTTCATAAAATTGGCACTTAAACCAATTGAAGCAAAGAACACGAGCATAAAGCTGGTTTGTAATTCACTACTAAAAACAATGCTGTACCCCCATAAACTGTGGACAAGCAAAGAAACTACCGCAGCAACCAAACCACCGGCTACAGGTTCAGGGATATTGTAACGTTTTAAAAAATCAATCCGATTAACAAGAAAGCGGCCCAACAATAAAACGATGACCGCCGAAATTAGTGTATAAAAACCATTAAAAACAAATTCCATATATACTACTTTCTAATTACATTTCTAATCGATTGTAAAATAATTATATTTTATTTTTTCATATGTAAAAAAAACACAAATAAACTTTACAAAATTACCCTAGCAATACATTTTTTACTATTCTTAAAAATAGCTTAAATTTTTAAATATTTTATACATAATTGTTCATAAATTCTTATTTAACGATTAATATCAAATGCTTAAATAAAATAATTCAAAATTTAAAGATATTTAGGGTTTGATACCTTAAACAGAAAATCCTGTCTTTTAAGTCACTGAACTCATCTGCTATTCCCGTTAATATTCCTCGAAGACCAGCTCGTTATTTGCTCTGGGCAAAATATTTACAGGTTTTATATTCAATGAGTTTATTGCTTAAAGTTCGACAGAATGTTCCACAAGTGAAGTCGATTAAAACGTCACTTAAAAAGCGTGCTGGTCAGAAAATACCTCACATGCTGACCAATGCATCAGATCTGTTTTTTAGAGGCCCTCAAATTGCCTTGTCAGGAAAAACACCTTTTGATGTGATTTATAAGCATGAAATTATGAGCTTACGTCACTATAAAAATGAGGCTGAAGCTCCTATAGCTAAACACAGCGTACCGTTAGTCATCGTTCCACCATTAGCAGTCAACATGCTTATTTACGATTTGTTCCCTACACGCAGCCTTATACGTTACTTTTTAGCTCAAGGTTTTGATGTCTATTTAATCGACTGGGGCGTACCAACCCGACATCAGGCAAAATACAATTTTGGCACCTATATAAAAGTCTTTATGCCTGAAATGTTAAAACAGGTTCGTATACATAGTGGACAACAACAGCTCTCTTTACATGGCTGGAGTTTAGGTGGTGCTCTTTCACTCTGCTATACCGCGTTATTTAAAGATAAAGATATTAAAAATTTGATTATTCTTGCTTCACCTATCGACACCCATAAAGCGGGTTATATGGGTAAACTTTATGGAAGCTTGACCAAACCTGCACAGTGGGTTCGTAAGCACACCCCTTTTCGTATTCGCCAACATGTACCAAGTGAAGTGTTTCATATTCATGGTTGGCAAAACACACTCGGTTTTAAATTAACGGACCCAATTGGCAATTTAAAAACCTATTGGCAGCTTTTAAAAAATCTTGATAACCGAGAATTTATTGTTGACCACGCCACCTCTAGTTCATTTATAGACAATATGCTGGCTTATCCAGGCGGCGTTATGCGTGACATTATTTTACGTTTCTGGATTGATAATGAGCTATCAACAGGTGTCGTTAAGTTTGGCGAACTTACAGCTCATCTAAAAGATATTGATTGTTCAGTGTTAGCCGTGGGTGGCGATACAGACATTATTGTGACCGCCGATGCCGTTAAACCCCTTATGACCTTAATTGGTAGTAAAGATAAAACATTCAAAACCGTACCAGGCGGCCATATGGGGGTGGTTTCAGGTAGCCAAGCTCCTAGTTTTGTTTGGCCTGAAATAAGTAATTGGTTAGTGACCCGTTCAGACTAATACTTTTAAAAGCACGAAAGCCAGCGTAGCCAGTTCTACGCTGCTTAAAATTCAAACTATGCAAAAGCTTTTTATTTGATTAATCCATATGCATGTAATTGCTTATCACACGTTATAAGTACGATTTTATAAAACACAAAGATAATAAAAAATTGCCACTTTATAGTTAACCAATATATTAATTTAGTCATAAAAACATAAATTTTATTTATCACAAAACCATTTTTAAAATAAAAAATTTTATCAAACGTTAAATTTTTCTTAAAACATATCCATTTTATTTAAATAATATTTTTGACTTTTAAGACTATCTACCTAAAGTCGATGTTACTTTTTGTTATTTGTGTAAAGCTCAACTCAACAGGGATTTTACTCAAATATTTGAAATACAATAATTTTAATTTATTATTCATTGTAAAATATGTACATTATTTGAACAATTGTAGGCAATATCTCACAATCATGTAAGCCAAAGCTTACAACACAAATGATTGTTTTTTCTATAATTAATTTCAGTACATATAAGCACTCTTTACTATTAAATAGAAAGCTGAATATTAATAAAGAGATCTGGAGAAAATGATAAAGTCATCTTTATTAATATAAAAACTCTTAATAATAGAAAAAGAATCTCAAAAAATTAATATGTACTATCTTTCCTCTGGAAACAGAGGAAAGATACCTTTTTATAATCTTCAGATAGGGTATAGAAAATGTTTATCGCAAAAAATATATTTGTATATTTACTATCAATGTTAGCTCTATGCTTAATGATTATTTTTTTTAATTACCTAGGAATGAATGAGACGACTAATCTCTTAATTTCTTCGGCACTCTTTGGAATATTTATTACGTGGTACTACAAAGGTAGTGGACTATGTATTGCTCTTTTTAGTTTTTTTTACTGGGCAATGTTCGTGATTAGTCAAAGTTTAGAAGTGATATGGATGCTTTCGGTTTCATTGATTGTATATTTAGTGATGACTAAAATTGTACCTAAACTCAAGCACATCCATATCGGTATAACGTCAAATAGTTAGAATGGATTTACTCCCCGATTAACCATTCCAACTTTCCTAACCGTATCAACTTTAGTTTGCTCTGCAATTAATAGTTCATTTAAGAAAAATTTGAGATTTTGCTGATTAAGCAAAATTGGGTTAAAAGTACTTTCTCCCATCTTGAGAAAGAAAGCCTCGATATTTGTATTGCGTTGCACATATTTCATTGACCAACGTTGAAAAGAGTTTTCTTCAATGGAATATGTGCATAACCATTTAACATTGTGGTGCCTTTGATCTTTTTGAATTTTCTCAAATAATCTTTCTACTACCTCTTTTTCGCCTTCTAAACATTGAAAAAATGCATTATCGGCATAATAAAGTACTCCACAAATCTCGTTCAAATCATTGAAATCACGAGCTTCTGTTAGGATATCACGCAAATCTTGTAGCAAATCTTCATTATTTTCATTTCGTTGGCTGGCATAACACAGTCGAACGTTCATAAGACTTCCGTGAAATATAAAATTTCATTATTAATGGAATTTTCAACTTAACACACCTTTAACAGAAATACTTTACATTTCATTATTATAAAAAATTCGTAACCTTTCCTAATTTCAATAAAAAAGCCCGAAACTAGTTCGGGCCATGGTATTTATAACCACATTATTTAACACGTTCAATTTGTAAAACTTCAATTTCGGTGGGCTTAATACGATGTGTGTCAACTTCACCTACAATACGTACTTTATCTCCCACTTTTAATTGCCAACCGTTTGCTAAGTCATCATCAACATCAATCACGATGGAACCCGTTTTGTCTTTAAGCTCATAATGGTCGCCAGCAATATGCTTTACGATAGTTCCTGTGAGGGTTACACCTGTTTCATCAGCTAATGTTTTTGCTTTTGAAACAGTGACTACATTTTTTGCGGCTTGATTGAGTATAGCCGGATCAGTTCTTGCAAAGGTTGCACTGCTACCGAATAAAACCAGACTGGTAATTGTGGTTAACACTATTTTTTTCATTAAAATTTCTCCTATTCTTTTATTCATAGTTATCTAAACAATTTCTTAAAACTGTGAGTTTTAGCTTTTGTGATTTTTTGTGTCATCATGTCAGATGTACAATATTATTGTTGGAGAAGCTTTTAGACTGGCTCTTTTTTTTAATCATTAAAATAAAAAAAACCACATCGGGTGATGTGGCAAAAAGATGTAGCTTACTGAACCAAAAAATAACGTATAACAGAGGATATAAGTCTAGAATAGATATTAATTATTAAAATAAACTTAAGAAAAAAATATTAATTAAAGATTTTCTAAAAATTTAGATAAACCTTCTGGTGCCCTTCCTTCTAATCGACTACTAGTGGTTACTCGAACTAAATTGCTCCATGTAATATTACAACACTGTCTTATCAATTTATTAATGAGGGAAACATCTTCATGACAAGGAACTGGTTCAAAACCACCAACTTGCATATAAACAGCAGCACTAAAACTTAAATTTGCACCATGAATATGATGATGATCCATACAGTCTTGATAATGTGACAAATACTTTTTTTGTTTTATAACAGATAATCGGCTCAAGTCATCTAAAGTCACAATACCGCAAATTGCATCTGTAGGCTGATGCAAAATTTGGCAACGCAACCAGTCGGGACTGACGATACTATCGGCATCGGTACAGGCAAGCCAAGTTGCTCCATTTTGAATAACTTGACGAATACCTAAGTCGCGGGCCTTTCCAACACACGCATAATTACATTCAATCCAGCTTACTCCATAACTTTGTACAATTGAGCGCGACTGGTCTGTACAGCTATCGAGCACAACCATAACCTCAACCTGTTCATCCGGTACTTTTTCTATCGCATCTTGAATTGACTGCAAACAGGCTGGCAAATGCTGTTCTTCATTATGCGCTGGAATCACAACACCTATTTTCATCGTAATTGTTCCCGCTGAGCTATTGACGAAGAATTAACAGTCCAAACATCAACCATAAAGTCCGGATCGTTTAGACTTAAATAATGATGAAATGGAAAATATTGTTGAAAGCTTTGGTGTACTTGCTTGGCATTCAATTCAAAATCCTGAATATCATGTCGCCAATGGCAACACAAAATTTCCCCTTCCGGGTTTAAGGCCTGCTTTAATTTTTCAATAAACTCATCTAACTCATCGCATGTGAGGTAATACGCCACTTCGCTAATCACAATTAGGTCAAATTTTTGTTCATAAAAATCTTCAGGTATTTTTCTATTTTCAACAGTCACATGTTCAAATGCTTCTAACCTTTGGGATGCGAGTTGAACGGCATGCTCGGAGACATCTATACACAATAGACGCGCAGCACGCTGAGCTAGATAAACGCTTAAATGCCCATTTGAACAGCCAATTTCTAAAACTTTTTCATAATGAGGTCGTGTTAATAATGCAAGGCAGATTTGTCTTTTACGGGCTTCGTACCAGTGATAATCATAGCCCCATGGATCATTATTACTACGATACAACTCCTCAAAATACATACGAGAATGAGTCACTCAGATATACCTCATAAGGCATTAAAAGACGGCTAATGGCACTAGAAGACAAAACGGCGGAATTGCCTGTACTTTCATCGGCTTCAATTTGTGTTTTAAATTGCATAACTGCTTGAACTTTTTTATTTAATTGGTTTTCAGTTAAGGCATAAGCTTGTGCTTTGGACCAATCAATACGTGGGTCTAAAGGCTCTGCCCAATGCCATGCCCAAATCAGTACATGCACACATACTAATTGATGCACTTTTGCAAAGGCCTGCACTGTTTTCCCGACGGCCTCATGATCTGGATGCCCATCAAATGCATAACTACAAATTAAAATATCTTCAGGTTGAACGATTTGGCTGAGCGCTTGATTTAATAGATGAGTCTGTGAGTGAATCTGACCATCGGTAAGGTTTAAAGCAATTCGTTCAGAATGATCTGAGACACCTAAACTATTCAAAGCAGCAAAAGTCTCTTGCGGACGTAATTCGTTTAATTGGTCTGGGCTATATTTTGTTGAATGGGGATGGCTTTGCGTGCCATTACTGACCGCCACAATAACAAGATGACAATTTTCTTTGATTAGCTGCTGCATTAAACCACCACAGCCAAGCACTTCGTCATCAGGATGCGGAGCGACAATCATCACTCTTTTCGCACGAAACAATTGTAAATTCAGCCCATCTAAAGGATGCGTTTTAAATGCCTCTAGCCACTTAAACTTCGGTGTTCCTTCACCTGAAATTACGCGATCTTCTACTAAGGGATGAGTTAAAGTTCCCATAAGCTTTTCTCCGGCAAACAGAGCTCTGCAATAGACTCATAATCAAAAGCCGCATGGCTCTGACGAATAAAGACAGGCAAATCAGCAATGAGCTGTGAAAATATAGCTTCTTCACAATAAGGACGCGCGCCTAAAGCTTTACCAACAAGTTGAATAACACTCTGGCAGCATTGTTCTGTTTGAGCACGCAATATACGGATTTCTCGCTCATGACTGAGCATAGGCTCTTCATCAATAAGCTTGGCAATATATTGAAAATACTGTTTTGTTACAGAAAGCTGTTGAGCTAATTCCCCTAAATACATTTTTTTAAATGCGTTTGGGCTGAGTTTGCAACTTTCATGTAGGAAGCTAACTAAACGTACCGCTGCACCATACCAGCAAACGGCAACACCAGCCGCACCATGCCAAAATCCAGGACGTTCCAAATAGCGATTTGGCTGACCTATAACCGTAACGGGAGTATTGTCAAAATGTACCTGAGCAGTTTGAGTGCCTTGCATACCAACGGCTTGCCAATGATTTAGGTCAACATGAACCGAAGGATCACTTAATTCAACAATACAAAGCTGTGCTTGGCCTTGCTTGTCCTTATAGCTCATTAAAGCCTTGTGAATAAACTCAGCGCCAGAACACCAAGTTTTGATACCGCTACAATGATTGTTCTCGACTTGTAGAGGTGCAGGCCCGCCCTCTGCTGCCCATACCGCCCACGTTTGCTCATCTATTTCAGCTTGATAACCCAGTTCTTTTAAAATACTTAAAGCATCACAATGTGACTCAAATAATTTAGCTAGACTTAAGTCACTCCCTGCAATTTGAGCGAACATTTGCCACCTTTGGTAGGTTTGACCTGATGCTGGATAGGGTAAACTTTTAGCTAAACTTACTAATTCTTGAAGCAAGTCTTGGCGTAGCTGACTTTTGTTTTCAGCTTCAGCATGTTCGAATTCATTCAACATACTCAAGATTTTCATATTTATAGATATTTTAATATTCATTACAAATAATTATTCAAAAGTATTAACTTAAACATATCGAAATAATTCTGTTTAATTAAAGATATAAAATGTAATAAAAAGATATTTTCTATAACTTTATTAAATGAATATTTCGTTTTATTTCATTGTTATTTAACTATATCGCTTAAGTGAAAATATAAAATAATCATGTAAGGTTTATTAAAAAAGAAAGATTTCTCCGATTTTATCCAGTAATTTAGTTTCTACGATTTTTCTATTTCCAAAGAAGAGGTCAAAAATGAGTACTTTAAATATTAATGATATTAAAAAACATGCAGACGTTATTGCTTCTTGTGGTACCAAAGTAGGAACTGTTGATCACCTTGAAGGTGAAAATCAGTTAAAACTTACTAAAGACGAAAATGATCAACATCACCTTATTCCTACTTCTTGGATTGGTGAAGTAAAAGACGATCAAGTCATCTTAAATAAAAACTCTCAAGAAGTTAAAGAAAATTGGCAAGCCATTTAAATTTCTTTGCACAGTTAGTTTATAACTGTGCATCTTATTTAAAAATATAAACAACAATTAAAATAAAATAACGAGAATTAAAAAAGTAAAAAGCTCCTTTTTATTAAGGAGCTTTTTATTTCTATCATAAAAATTTTAATTCAATATTTTTATAAATTACTCTGATTTATTGCAACCGAACGGGTTGCTTTACGCTTTCGGGTTACAAATAAACCGCACACCACCACACCTAACGTTACCCCTAAAGATAGAGTCGTTTCATAACTATAGGCTGGTGAGAAGAACATATAAGCCAATACACTTAAAATAATGATAATCACAAACCAAGTCAGCCATGGAAACAACCACATTTTAAAGGGAATTTCTGCTCCAGCTGCTTCTAACTTATGTCTTAAACGTAACTGTGAAAACGCAATAACCAAGTACACCAGCAAAGCAATCGAACCTGTGCTTGAAAGCAATAAACCAAACACTTTCCCAGGGAATACATAGTTAATGACACAGCATACTAAACCAATAAAAGTTGAGGAAAACACCGCAATTGCCGGTACCCCCGCATAATTCACTTTAGTGACTGCCTGCGGTGCTTCATTGCGTGTTCCTAAACGGAATAACATACGAGAAGACGTATAAATTGCGGCATTCATACAGCTTGCCACGGCGATAAACACAACCGTATCAATAATAAGTTTAGTACCTGGTACATTTAAGCTCATTAAAACGTATTGGAATGTCCCGTACTTTTGTAAGTCTGGTGAACGCCAATCGACAAGTGAAACGGCAATAAACATTGAAACCACAAAGAAAAGAATAATACGGTACAGCACCAAATTGGTGGCACGTCTAATTTTCTGTTTAGGGTTGGATGACTCTGCCGCGGCAATCGAGACAATTTCTACCCCAAAAAATGAAAATGCCGTAATTAAAATGGCAGATAAAATACCTCCCATACCATGCGGCATAAAGCCAGCGTTGTTATATAAATTGGCAACACCGCTAACATTTTTAGCTAAAGGCCAAATACCTGAAATTGCCAAAATACCAATTATGATAAATCCAATAATGGCAACCACTTTGACTAAAGAAAACCAGAACTCAAACTCACCAAAGCTTTTGGTACTAAAAAAGTTGGCCAAGCTTAAGAACACAATAAAGCAAAATGCATAGATAGAAACCGAAACGCTCGGAAACCACGAATGTAAAATTTCTGCGCCAGCAATCGCTTCTACCGGAATCGCAAGCACCCAAAACCACCAATATAACCAACCAATAGTGAAGCCTGCCCACGGGCCAATCGCTTTACGGGCATAGGTAGAAAATGAACCGGTGTCCGGCTCTAAAACGGCCATTTCACCCAACATTCGCATGACCAGAAAGACCATAATACTGGTAGTGAGATATGCAAGAATGACCGCTGGGCCTGCTTTGGCAATTGCAGAAGATGAACCGACAAATAAACCTGCACCAATAACACCGCCAATACTAATCATTGTGATATGGCGATTTGAAAGTCCTTCGCCTAATTTTTTTGTTCTATCATTATTCATATTTCATTCCTTAAAAATATATCCATAAAACAATCTATTACATGTTTAAAAATCCTTAGCTAATGAAAAAGGGAAAACCTGATGTTTTCCCTTTGTTGCAGACATTAATTTAAAGTTGGCATTGAGAACTGTTTTGCTTCACGGACTTGAGTCGAAGGCCAGCGCTGTGTAATGGTTTTACGGCGTGTGTAGAAACGGACGCCATCTGGACCATACGCATGTAAATCACCAAACAGTGAACGCTTCCAGCCACCAAAGCTGTGGTAAGCCACAGGTACTGGTAAAGGCACGTTAATACCGACCATACCCACTTGAATGTGGCTGCTAAAATAGCGTGCTGCTTCCCCATCACGGGTATAGATACAAGTACCGTTGCCATATTCATGGTCATTAATGAGCTGCATCGCTTCTTGCATGCTATTCACACGCATAACTTGCAACACAGGACCAAAAATTTCTTGCTGGTAGCTGGTCATATTCGGTTTGACTTGATCAATTAAAGTTGGTCCAACAAAGAAACCTTTTTCATAGCCTGCAGGTTTTGCATCACGGCCATCGACCACAATTTTTGCGCCTTGCTGTTCTGCACTTTGAATATAAGCCTGCACTTTGTCTTTATGCGCTTGGGTAATAAGCGGCCCAAAGTCGTTACTTGCATCGGCATAGTTACCGAACTTCAATTTTTTCATTTCTTGAGTGAGCTTATCAATCACGACATCGGCAACTTCATCGCCAATAGCAACCGCAACCGACAGTGCCATACAACGTTCGCCCGAAGAGCCAAAAGCAGCGCCTAATAATGAAGTCACCACGTTATCAATATCGGCATCCGGCATAATGATGGCATGATTTTTTGCACCGCCTAATGCTTGGCAACGTTTACCTGTTGAAGTCGCTGTACGGTAAATATATTCAGCAATTGGCGTCGAACCCACAAAGCTGACTGCCTGAATACGTGGATGATGTAATAAGGCATCTACCGCTTCTTTGTCACCATTGACCACATTAAATACGCCGTCAGGTAAACCAGCCTGTTTTAAAAGTTCAGCAAGGTATAAAACCACAGAAGGTGCTTTTTCAGAAGGTTTTAAAATAAAACAGTTACCGCAGACTAGTGCCATTGGGAACATCCATAAAGCAACCATGGCCGGGAAGTTAAACGGTGTGATACCAGCAACAACACCTAGCGGTTGGAACTCGCTCCATGAGTCGATATCTGGACCAACATTTTTTGAAAACTCCCCTTTTAAAAGCTCTGGTGCGCCGCAAGCATATTCAACGTTTTCAATACCGCGTTGCAATTCGCCTTGAGCATCATGAGAAATTTTGCCGTGCTCTTGCCCAATCAAAGCGCAAATCTTTTCGGCATTTTGCTCTAATAATTGTTTGAACTTGAACATGACACGTGCACGTTTAATAACTGGTGTATCACGCCATGCAGGAAATGCTTGCTCGGCGACCTGAACTGCTTCATTTACCGTTTGAGCATCTGCAATTTCGACTTCTTTACTAATTTCACCCGTCGCAGGATTGTAAACTGGCTGTTTTCTTGCCGTTTTAGATACAATTCGTCCTTGAATGAAATGCCCTAGCACTTTTTTGGCTTGTTCGCTATGCGTACTATTTTCAGTTGAAACTTCGTCATAGCTAAAATCTTCTAGGCCATTTGTCATTGTTGTTACTCCTTACTACAATTAGTTTTCAGATCAAACTGCTTTTTCATTTGGTTTTTAAAGAGCATCCAGAGACACTACCGATGCTCATAAATATCTATAAGGCTTATTTCACTTGATAAAGTGCATCGCCCACTGCATTCAATAAGCGGTCAATATCTGCTTCCGTACTGTTGAACATTGGACCGAACTGAAGCGTGTCACCTCCAAAGCGGACATAGAAACCTTCTTTCCAGAGTTTCATACCGAGTTCAAAGCCTCGAATGGTGGCATCGCCATCACGCGGAGCTAACTGCAACGCACCAATCAAGCCACAGTTGCGAATATCTAAAATGTGCGGTGCGCCTTTTAAACCATGCAGCATTTTTTCAAAACTTGGTGCCAACGCCGCCGATTGAGCCAACAAGTTTTTCTTTTCTAAAACTTCAAGCGCAGCTAAAGCGGCAGCGCAAGCAACCGGATGTGCCGAATAGGTATAGCCGTGGGTAAATTCAATGGCATGTTCTGGTAAGTCTTGCTGCATAAACACAGAGTAAATTTCATGGCTTGCCACCACACCACCTAAAGGAATGGCACCGTTGGTGACTTGTTTCGCAAAGTTCAAAATATCTGGCGTAACTCCGAAATATTCCGCCGCAGTCCATGTTCCTAAACGTCCAAATCCTGTAATCACCTCATCAAAAATTAACAAGATGTCATGCTGATCACAGATCTCTCTTAAACGTTGTAAATAACCCGTTGGCGGCACAATACAACCTGCAGAACCGGAAATAGGCTCTACAATGACGGCTGCAATATTTGAAGCATCATGTAGCTCAATTAATTTAAGCATTTCATTGGCAAGTTCTACCCCGCCTGTTTCTGCACAGCCTTTGGTAAAAGTTAAATCAGGTTGCAAAGTATGAGGTAAATGGTCTACATCCATAAGCTGACCAAACATTTTACGGTTGCCGCCAATCCCACCTAAACTTGTCCCCGCAACGTTTACCCCATGATAGCCACGGGCACGACCAATCAATTTGGTTTTGCTTGGTTTGCCTTTAATACGCCAATAAGCACGTGCCATTTTGATAGACGTATCTGCCGACTCTGAACCTGAGTTGGTAAAGAAAACGTGTTGTAGTTTTTCAGGCATATGCTGAACAATTTTATCTGCCAGCTTAAAAGAAAGCGGATGACCGAACTGAAAAGCTGGTGAATAGTCTAGCTGACCTAACTGAGCACTTACCGCTTGTTGAATTTCAGGCAAAGTATGACCAGCACCACACGTCCATAAGCCCGAAAGTGAGTCATAAATTTCACGGCCCGAATCATCAATTAGGTATGACCCTTTTGCACCGACAATCATGCGCGGGTCTTTAGCAAAGTTTCGATTTGCAGAGAAAGGCATCCAATGTGCCTGATAATTTATGTGCATATTATTATTAGTTTGAGCCGCATCCAAAGTATGCTCAGAGTCGCTGAATTTATCCGTATCAAACATAACCATTCCTGTTTATTTTCAAATTATGGTTTGAGTGTACATAGCGAGATAAGTTTGATAAATTCAAATTATCTTGAGTTTAGATTTAAAAAAACAAAACTAAATGAAACCTAAAAAATTAAATCAAGTCACTGATTTTGATATAAAACTTCTCAAAATATTTAAAACGGTTTGCGACTGTCACAGCTTTACATCTGCCGAAAGTATTTTGGGTATTAGCCGCTCTGCAATTAGTTTGCATATGAGTGATTTAGAAAATCGTTTGGGCATTCGGTTATGCCAACGTGGCCGTGCCGGATTTGCCCTCACCGATGAAGGGCGGGAAATTTTAGAATATATTGAAGTGCTCACAGCAGCGATTGAAGACTTCCGCTCTAAAGTCAACCAAATGCATAACCGCCTTAAGGGGGAGTTTAATATCGGCATTATTAACAACCTTGTGACTATGCCTAGAGGCTATATCACCAACACCTTGACTCAACTTGCCGAAGAGCATGCCGAAGTTATTATTAATATTAGTATGAGTACCCTTTCAGATATTGAGTGTCGTGTACTTGATAACCGATTGCATGCAGGTGTTATACCCCTTGTTACACCTTTGTCTGGTTTAGACTATTTCGACTTATATAGTGAAAGTTCATTTTTATACTGCGGCAAAAATCATCCTTTATTTAACTACTGTAGCAACATTAATTTAAATGAATTAAAAAAATGGCAAGCTATTCTTCCTAATTATGCCATTACCTCGGAAGCCGCAAAGTTGCATCAGCTTTTAGACTGTAAAGCGACAGCAAGTGACCGTGAAGGGATTGCCTTTCTGATTTTAACCGGAAAATTTTTAGGTTTTTTGCCCGACCACTATGCAAAAAAATGGGTTGAAGATGGTGTGATGCAACCTGTTTTAAAAGACAAAATGCACTACAGTACCCCTATATGCTTAATTACTCATAAGGGTAAAAACCACAATAATATTTTAAAAACCTTTATGGAAATGCTTGAGAAAAGAATCAGCAATAGTTAAAAATATTTATATATAGATGTAAGAATATAGATAATATATAAATAACAAGCCCTTTTATTTAAAAAAACTTCATAATAGAAATTTACAAAATTTAAGCTTCATAGTGGCTTTTTAGATAAAAATGACTATCGAGTATATTTAAATATATTTAATACTTAACAAATATTATTTAACAGTCTGTTTTTAATAAATAAAAAATATATAATCACCCCGCAAAGTAAACATAAATACTTAAGGTTTATTCATGAAAAAAATTTCAACTTTAGCAGTTTCTATTTCATTTATTATGTTAACGGGGTGTGGTGGAGGCAGTTCAAGCTCTAATAATACTGAAAATGTATCATCGCAAGCTCAGGAACAATCTACTCAAAATGTATCATCGCAAGCTCAAGGACAATCTAGTCAAAATGTAAATAGTCTAAAGTGTGATAGAGGTATTCTCTTAAACTCTACGCTTTCAGCCAATACAATTTTTGATGAGCCGTTATACTCTCTTACATACAATTATAAACAAGACCCTACAGCTAATAGCTACACTACAGTAAAACAATTGTATGCAGATGAATTTCAAAGAAATGGGCAGATGATATATTCATCTCCAAAAGCAATTTATAATGTAACTGCTGATGAAATTGAAAGTAGTTTGGCTGAAGATATTGTACAAACTTACGATCTTAACTCTTTCGGTCTTTTCACTAAAAAGACCTATCAAAAGCAGAATAATGGTTGGCCTGAAGGCTATATTGTTGCATCACAAGGCTCACAAATTACCACTGCTCAATTTAATGATACTTGTAGTTTAAATTCGGATAATGTGAGTTACGACTACGAAAAAATTGATGTTTCTGGTAAAAAAATAGCTGATATTTTCCCTCCTAATATCATAAATTCAATTCCAAAAGATTCAGACTATATTTATATTGGTGATCAATTTTCTCGTATTCTTAAAGAGAATCAAACAGCCTTTGCAAGCTTAATAAATAGTAATGCAACGTTCCCAAGTGGCTCTTTTATTTATGTACCAAAGTCTGTTGTTTATAACAATACAGAGTTTTATTTGTTTGATAGCTCACTCACTGATTTCAAAACCCTAGCTGAATGGCAACAAAAACTTTATCCGAATTTTAAGTATAAATTTGATACTGTTTCGGGCTATAAAGTGACTTATTTTGTAGACAGTGCAAATAACCCAATGTTTGACAATGGTAAAGATCCAGCCATTGAAATGAATGGCAAAATTTACGATGGTGAATGGCAGGTTAAAGGTAATGTTCTCTCTGAAACATATGGTGCACCACCAACTACATGGAACACCAATTACCAATCAAAAAGTGACTTTGCTTTATTCAATAAAGCGAGTTATGACTTTCTTGCTGCCCAAATCCAAACTTACTATAAGTAAAATTTAAAACCTGTATATCCCAAAGTACTTAGCCAATGTACTTTGGGATATTTATCTAAACCAGTCCAACCCTTAATAAAAAGTAATCTAATGCCTTATTTCCTTCATACGTATCGTTCTTATCTAAATACTGAATAATTGCACCCTCAATCATATACAAAAAGAGTTTCGCTTCATTAAATGTTGCATCGGCCTTGAGTGTTCTAAGTACGCTATAGATTTCATTGGTCAGCCATGTTCTGTACCTTACTGCGGTTTGGTAAGCATTTGGATAGCTATTTTTAGTTTCAAAAATAGCCTTAAATAATAAGTAATATGGTCCCTCTAAGTCGGTATGTAGAACATACAGTTTCTTGAGTTTATCTATTGCATTTGTATCATGTTCATACTCCACCAGTGCAACCACTTGGTCTTGGAGCCGTTCTTTTTGTACGACTAGACAAATATCAATGAAGCGCTCTTTTGAGTGAAAATAATTATAAAACGTCATTTTGTTCACTTCAGTTTCTTTCACAATTTTGTCGACGCCCACAGTGTGAAACCCACCGTGGTGAAACAGATTTATTCCTTTTTTTACAACTTCTAAAGCACGTGTTGGGAGAATTAAATTTGGCATAGTTTTACCGTTATAAAATAAATTTTTGTTGTATATAAATGAGTTAAAAAAAGTCTGTGCCCTTTTTAGGAGAAAAAAAGGCACAGCAAAACCCATAAAGACTGTGCTTGGCACATCTCGAGTTTTATAGTTGCTAAGTTTTTGGTCGTGACGATTTAAAGCTTGATAAACCTAATAGCAATCAAACTTGTTAACAAACTAAGTTGTGTTGTTATAGCTTTTGGCAAAGGCTGCCAAGAAATAATGGATGTGCAAAGCCGACTCCTTTTTATTGGGAGTTCTGCCAGACATTAAAATTATGGTGGCAGAACGAAGGGGGTTCGCAGACTGGTCAAACGAGGCCAGCACACCCAAAGGTGTCCCCCTCCGTTCCACCGTAGAGGGGGCACGAGGGTGTACACACTAAAAGAAGAATCTTTTAATGCTCGTTTGATTCGGTCTGCGACAACCGACTGGCAATGTAGGCCAGCACGCAAAGGATAATAGTCACTCTATTTATCGTCAAGCACAAAAAGTGACAACTGTTTTAAAATAAAACAGACAAAGTATTTGATAAATCAGTGGGTTTTTTGAGGTAGGCTGATATGAGTGACCTATAAAAAATAGGAGGTTAATCCCTCCTATTTTTTTATGTATTTTTATTTACAGGTAAATACTGCTTGACCTGAATAACGTTCGCCTTTTGCAGAAAGCTGATTTGTATAGCTTGCGATAAGTAGAACTTCTTTATTTAAACCTTGGCCCACTTGCACAAGAAATTGGCCATTTGAATTTATACTTGACGTTGGATCAATCGTTGTTGCGCCAGTAATAATACCTGAATTTGTAGCAAAGTCAGCTTTTTGGCCTGGACTATACGTTGCAGTGTTTGTACTTCTGCCATTCGTTGTTGTAATACTGATTTTAAAAGTAGCTTTTCCATCGGCTAAAAGTTCAAACTCTGCTGTACCAGCAGTAGAGGTTGCTAAATTTGGTAAAGTCGATGATGAATCGTCGCCCCAATTCGTCAGATAAGGTTTAGTAAATGCGCTAACCTCGCAGGTCTTTTTTCCCACAGAAGTCGCGCCTTGGGTATATGCGTTATAAACGGCATACGTCCAATATAAGTTTTGCGATTTCTGTAAAACGTCTTGGCTTGAAAGCGTTCCATCAGATTTATATTGTTTAGCCGTTCCATATGACCAACGTCCTATCGCAAAATTTTGATTACCCGCAATATCTTTAACTGCTATTTTATCTCCAGTTAACTCATAGTTCTCAAACTTGGTATAGCTTCCATCGTTATTTTGTACTGCTCTATTTGCATCCATTTTACCTAATGTGAAACCATTAAAAGGTATTAGCATCATGCTTGCCGTTGCTGTCGGAACAAATGCTGCAGTCACAGTACCTGAGCTATTACTTCTGTCCGTTTGCTCTTGGCTATTTGAACCCGTATTAGGTGTTTGCGGCGCACTCCAAGTTCCACCATCACTCCCAGAACCACCACAAGCAGTTAATGCCAATCCCATTGCAATAGAGACCAATGTTTTATTAACTAAAGTCATTTTATTTTCCTTTATAGTTACTTTTGAAGTATATAAATCTAGATATTTTAAAGTTGCGAAAAATAAGCATTCGCAACTGAGAAAATCAATCGAGTCGACTTATACAGAGTAGTATATTTTATAAAACTAAAGAAAAATATCGAAAATGATGACTGTTAAATATAAACCTTACTCAAAACTAATTAGACTGCCCTACTTAGTTTTTTATCTGTGAAAAACTTTATTTAGAATTTTTCATCTCAATCTAAAAATCAGGATAAATAACGAGAAAATTGCTCTTTCACGATAATTGATTCTAATGGTAGATGGATCTCATTAGGATAATTTCTAATTCCATTAATCAAGAAAAAGCCTAACTCTAGAGCATATTTTTTCCAGTTTTCCTCTAAATAGCAAAACTCCACATACTCAAACCAGTTCTCTATTATCATGACTAGATCATGTTTAAATGATTTAAAGTATTACTTTTACCAATTATAAACCTTTAAAATCATAAAATTTGATCTCATCATGAATATATTTTGAGACTAATTCTTCTAATTCATTCAGTATACTGTTACACATTTCAACTACTCTTTTTCTGTCATAATAGTGATTACAAGCTTCCTATCTGGACTTAAAATCACATTTAAATCACCAGATTTATATGACCAGCTTCCATTTTGCTGCTTGATTGGTGATTCATTCTTAATAATATCTTCAACATAATTAGGTGAAAAAGATTGTGATAAAAGTTCTTTTACGACAAAAAATGCAAACTCTCAAGTCTAAGAGTTTGCATAATTAAACGGCCGAATTGTGAGTCAACAATATTTATCTAGGAGATACTAGTAAAACATTCACACCAATAAAGTTTACAACTTAGTCAAAGCTTGTAAAGTAGATACTACTGTTCCTTTTGGCAAAATAATTTCAGAATAGCTTTTTTCATAATCAAAAGTATAAAACAATCTTTCGCTTTCCTTGTTAAAACCTAAAACCATACCAAAGCCGAATTGAAATAGTTCACCAGTATCTAACCATACTAGATCCTTATTATCAATTGAAGAAAAATCTATTTTTTCAATTATTATATCACCTATATCACTATCAAGCGCTTTAATCTCTTCAATATTACTGATTAAAACATGAAAAAGAGATTTTAATGTAATATTTATTCCCTTTGCTGGATAACATGTATCATTAATCCAAAAGTTAAATATTCCAAGATCTAAATTATTTTTTAATGGATAAACAACATCCCATTGTATAAAAAAATCATCACAATATTTTACTATCATTTCAATTTACAACCTATTATTTACAACTTTCCAATTTATTATTCAATAAAGATTAGAGAGCACGATATTTTTTAATTAAGAAAGGTATGCTCAATTTCATAAACCATCTTTTCTAGTTCATTTTTCTTAATAAAGCACTCATTTATTTCATACTGTTTTAAATCTTTTAGAGAGAAATATGTATTAGCTATTTTATAAGAAATTAACCTTACCTCGCCTTTATATCCAATACAAAATAAATCATATCTATCTTCCCCAAACAAACTACTTTCTAAATTAGCGCTATAAATAAATTCATTATAATCATAATAAATCCACTCTTTAGCCATATACTCAGCTTCATTCTCTGCTATAAAATTCAAATATCGAATTGATAGCATCTCTTTAAAACACTCCTTTACGTCCATAAAGAAGTATTTTTCGGAATCAATGACATTACAAAGAGCTCCCACCTTTACTGACTCTTTTTGCGTATATAACATTTGAGTAGACTCCGAACTATATTTATTCCCTTTTATATAAAACCCACAAAAGCAATCATAATCCCGCATGCTTTCAATATATACAATAGGCTCAATAAATAAAGCGAAGGTATTCTTATTTCCAAAAATCATTATTTCTCATCTAATTCCATTAATTTATGTAAATAATCTATAAATTAAAAAATGCTTGTATACTTCTCATAGACTAAGCCCCTATCCGAGACTCAGTTTGTCGGCTACTGTTTTTCTGTGGCTTAGTTCAGTGTGTTCTAGGGAAATCTTGACATTCAGACTGAAATATTTCTATTTTATTCAACAATATAGCCTTCATCACACAAAGCTTTTGGTATACCATCAAACAGATACAACTCATCTCCTAAATTAATAAATACCTTACTTCGTTTATTAAAAAACTCCAATTCAAAACCGACATTATTTTCCTCAAATATGATATTTTTAATATTACACAATCTTATTCCAATAGTCTCATTAAATTCCTTTTTATTACTAATATTAATTACTTTTAAAAAACCATACTCTCCCATATCTACCTCTTCAAGCATAGGGTTATCAATATTGATTTTCAGACCAACACCTACTTCATCACATTCTATTAAAATCTTTCTTCCCTCGAAATTTAATAAAACCTTTTGAATATTATTTTCATCCAAATCTTCAACGTTTATGTTATATTCAACATATACCAAACCAAACACATCTTTTAGTAGTTTTCCCTTTAGAAAATCTAAATTTTTCATTATTTAGCTCCATTTAATACTTGCTTAACTGAAGGATTATTAATTCCATTTCTTGATATAGTAACAAAAGTTCCTTCAGGTTTAGTTACAACAACATCTTAGCCTTTTATTCTAAATTGGACCGCACCTCTTGTAGTGATTAGACTTTTTCTAAAAATGTTCCTCCTCCAACTTTATCAGGATTTCTTACAATATTTTCAATTTGAGCTAATACATATTCTCTATCAATTGCATCAGCTAGATTTCGACCAAATCACTAACATTATTTCCTAATTTTTTTCTATTTTTTTATTGACACATTTAAAATATCATTTATTATCATCCTTATTAGAAGGTATACTGTTTCAGAATACCCTATTAATAAAATTTCATACTACTATTTAGATTGTTTTTTATCCTTATCTTCAGTACTCATACTGATTATCGCAGTCAATTAAATAAAAGAGCTACGCTATCTAAATCAATATTTTTGGGGAAAGTCATTACTACCATTAAAATTAAACTCGGAATTAAATTTTCAACATTACTCTTACAAAAATATGCACTATATTGAGACTAACACCAATAATAAACGTGAAAATTAGTTTACACTGCTGATTATATAGTTACCCTACTTATCTTACTTTTATTTAATTCACTTCGCTTTCTGTGCGGCTCAATACAACTGCACTGACGCTCAGGAGAATATTTACATTGCCCTTATTATTTGTAATTGCTGTAAATTTTCTTCGAAAAGTAGACTATCATCAAAAAGTTCATTATTTGCCCAGTAACGCTTATCATCAAAAATTTCTGTGATATACATTCTCAAATTATCCCTCGCCACTTCACTTTTAGATGTGCTAAATAAATTTAAAAAGAAGGTTAAATATTCATTACTATATTTAGTATTATAAAATTCCACACAATTAGAAAATAAAGATGTAAAGCTCCTAGATTCAAGTACTACTAACATATATTCAACGAGTTTGAAGAAACAATTGGATGGAATTAACTTATTAGTTTCACAACTTGAATAATAATTACTCAAATGTAAGTCAATATCGTTATCTACACTATAACTTTCATAATCAAGATCAAATCTATGAGCATATAATTTCCTATTAAATTCCCTAAAAGCTTCTGGGTTAAGATCTTCAAACTCCCAAGGCATAACAAACTGCAAATCTAAATCACCTATCAACATTTTATCTATTTGACTTAAATACATAATTATTTACCATTCGATATGTTTTTGTTTTTACATGCCTTAATAAAAATTTATTTCGTTCCTTCTATCAGTTTACGATCTCGCTAAAAATTTTTCATTTGCATGTTAATTGCATACAGTTAAATCAAATAAGCTACCACTTATCCTGCAAACATTTTACCCAGCTCTCAGCTGCCCCAGCTCCAAATATCGTTTCTTCTTTACACCAAGCAAATAAAAAATCTTCACCAACAATGTAGAAATTAAAATTATATGTATTTTCAAAAATTCTTGACAAATCATTAAAATTTTTAAAATTAAATATTTTTTTACAGTAAAAAAAATCAAAAAATATATATAAATCTTGTTTTTTAGGATTACAAAACTCAAAAAGCCGTTCCATTTGAGAAGCTCCCATAGGTAAATGTGCACCCTCTGTCTCTTTTTTTAATTCCTGCCAGAGTTCGGAATCATTTAAAGCAGGCGGTTTCCTAAAATATTTTTCAAAAACTTGAACATAAAAATTCTCACTTTTACTAATATCTAGCTCTCTATAAAAAATGTTTAATTCCTCAGCTACTTCAAAAAAATCTTCAATAAAAAAATCTTCACCTTTTAACATAGATAAATCACTCTTTAAAAATTGTTTATCGAACTTTTTCTTTAGATCGATTAGAGAAATATCACCTAAAAAAATATGCCCCACTACTCTTTTCTCACTTTTTTCCTGGAGTCTGCCAACCTACATGTTGCACCTTTTATATCATTATAGGTTTGATAACCTTGGGTACCTGTTGCAACAGCTTGTAGTGATTGAGTATCTCCCTTCAATTTCAAAGCCATTAGTGTATTTTATAAAAAAAGCCTATCTAATATTGATAAGCTTTTTAAATATCTATATGGCTTTTAATCTAGTAATAAACACGTTTACTTTTGCATAAAACTCTTATTTATTTCTTCACCAGCAATAAGTTCATCAGTTTCCTCATAACCTTCTGGCTTGTTATAGTCATATTGGATATTAAATTTCCCTGTTGGGTATAGTGTAAAAGTTAATCCCCAGATACGATCGCCTGTTAAATCAAATAAATGTTTTCTAAGAAAATAAATTTTCTCCTTAGCCAATTTACGAACATCTCTAGGAATATCATTACCAAGTTGGTCTAACTCTCCATTATATTTTGACCACCATGTACTACTAATCATTTTTCCAAAGATTTCATATGTTGCGCCAGCCTCATCCCAAGAGTTTTTCCCAACAAAAGCTAAAATCTCTTGAGCAATTGCTTGATATGCCTCAATGACTAATCTATTTTCAATTTGTTGACTCATTGATCAAACTCTCAAGTCTTTTTCACACCATCAATAACGGCTGTTACATTAAATTCGTTTGGTCTTGCCGAAGATGAATTAGGATAACCTACATCAATTTTAACACTAACAGCTTTCCCAGCTTTTAACTCATTTGCTAACTGTCGCTCCATCGCTTTCCAGTCCCCACGATTAAGTGTACTGGCTAGCGGTACAAGGTTAATTTTATCACCCGCACCGCCTAATGACGAGGCAATTAAATGCCCACCATCACCTCCTTTCGCATTAACACATTTACCTGCACAATTTTGCTGGTATGTATTTCTATCCATAGTTGTTAACTTGAGTTCCCCTTCAACTTGATTTACCCGACCATGATTATCTGTTATGTAAGTATGACCATTTGATAACTCATAACGGGTATTAGGTTGAATAGTTTTGTTTAATACAGGATCCCAATTCCCCTTAGAACCTGCATCAGCATGAATAGTTGAAAGTTCTTGACTTGAAGATTTCGGATTATCAGTAATATTCTCCCCACCTTTCCCCTTTGCAATACCACCAGCCCCTAACACTACACTCGCTAAGAAACTTACACCATCTTTAGTACGTTGTAGCTGCTCAGAAACTTGTAAGGCTGTTTGTGAGGCAGGGTCAGTTAGACCTGACAGTTGTTGTTTTGTACTATTTGACGTATAGCCAGAAACTGTATCATAGCTCGTATCTCTAACAACCGCTGTAACCCCATTGTTCAGTGCATCACTACCCTGTGCTAGCGGTTCTCCTACTAACGTATTGGTTATTAAATCTTTTGCTAACCCAACTGGTCCACCAAAGGCTAGAGATAATGCTAACCCTGCTGTTGCTGAATCAATTCCCGTTTTCTCTATCGCCTCGTTAATCTTATAACTTACCGCTGCACTCTGATCAAAGAGTTTAATTGCGATGTTATTGCCATCAATTACTTCGGCTAAAAAACCTTCATGAAATAAAAAAGCATGTCAATTTAGACATGCTCTATATTTAAAAAACTAAATATCAACAGTTAATATTAACTTTCATCATAAATAAATTTAGTATGAAATCTATCATTTTCATCCAACCTTAAAATAAATAGGGATTTCAGGCACAGGAATAGAATCATAAAATAAAAATTTAACACTCAAATTCCACGATATTTGTCTCGTTTGGTTCTGTCTTGAGGAATTGACTCCATTCTCTTAAAATTGTGTAAAAACTTTCAAAACTCATATTTTCTTCACGTTCAGTGTCATCATATCCCCAATAAATAAGAACATTTTCTTTGGAGATTTCTGCTCCCCACGCATGCCCCCACATATCATAAAAATCTAACGTACCATTATAAATTTTTTCTACCTCAATTACTCCTTCATCTATCCAATTACTTAAATATTCTAGACCATGGCCTTCATCATCCAGCAACAAATTAAAAACTAAACCTTTAAAACTTTCAGAAACTTCTGAAAAATCACAATCCGGTCTAAGTATTCCATCATTCCATGTATCAGACTCACGCCACCGATATATAACTTTCATATTTTGATTACCTTTTATTTCATTAATGGATAAACTGTTGTATTAGGTTCTAAATAACCAGTAACTTTAACTCCACTTGGCGTAATTCCTTCCCACATACGTTCTCCCCTAGAGTTAGTTACAATAGACTTGTTCTTATAAGCAGCATCAACCTCTACTTTAACCCTATCTGCACTCCAGCTATCTGGAAACATTGTTGAATTTTTCGTTAAAAATTTATTAGGATTCTTTGGATCAGAGACACTAATTTTTGCTTCATAAACACCCTGAGCATTTGGAGCACTCTTTGATACAATATTTACTTTGCCATTCGCAATGCTATGTCCTCCGGTTAATTTCCCTCTTTTACTAATTTCAACATTCAAAATATGCCCATCAAAATCAATAGGTGCAGTTACTTCATCAACACGTTTACTCGCTTGTTGATTGATAATAGAATCTGATGACTTGTTTGATAAGTCAGTACCCTTATCATTCTCTTTTATCCGATTTAAAGCTGATATTTCTTCATTAATATTATTCGTAGAACTAATATTTCCATTTTCACCCTTCTTAGCAATATCTTTACCAATACCACCAACAATAATTCCTGCAGCTGCATTAATTAAATACTCAGCGCCCTGCTTACTGCTACTTAATTCATTTGATAATGACTCATAATTATCCCGTTCAGCTTCAGGCACTTCTTTGGCATATTGTGGATTGATCATTTTCTCTACAACATCTGTACTCGTTGAATGTGCTGATGCTGTAAAGGCTGTTGCTAATACATCTATTCCCTTTTTCTTATATGGTCCTGCTAATGCGTCCATTCCTAAAGATTGTGCTGAACCAACGACTAAACGTACAGGTCCCGAAATCATTAAGCCAACCGCTAATTGCACAGTTTCTAAATCAACTCCTGTATCCTTACTAATCTCTTCAATACTATTACCTATGAAATTAATCTCTTGTAATAGTTTCATCCCAATTGTTGATTGATTTTGTATCTCAACCTTATAGTCATTAAAGGTAATTTCATCATTCGCAGTCGGTGACTGGTTCCTATCTGTTCCTAAAATGTCATTTATACTTAGACCTTGCTGTTTCAAGTGATCTATTTTGTTGTTCAGATCATTTAAGTTTTCTAAAACTGTGGTCATTCCCGCTGCTTTGTCATCAAACAACTTATTAATTGTTTGTGGCTCTACCCCTTGTTTGATTAGTCCTAAAACAACCTCACTGCCTAAAGTACCAGAATCTTTATACTGCGTTGGCATTTTATAAAGCTTCGCTTGAACATTATTTAATGTCTGTAAAACTTGACTTTTATATTCACTTTCAGGCAATGCTTTAATAACATTTTCAGCACTTTGACGTAAATTTTCTGGCAAATCTTTCTGCTGCTGAACAATCTCCGCTCTTCCACTTTCACTCAGTAAACGATGATCAACCGTGACACTGCCATTTAACATTCCTGTAGTTTGATCGCGGGTAATCTCTTGAGTAGTGTTAATGTCTCGATTGGTCAGTTCAGTTGTGTTTTTAACCGTACCAAGCCCCATCGTGGCTTTGGTTAACTGCTCTGTTTCCTGTCCATTGCTTTGTAAGCCAAGCGTCGTACTACCATTCGGATATTTGCCTTTCTCACCGTCTTTCTCTTGAGTGGTTTTACCAATTGTGGTCGAAACATTAAATCCACGGCTACTGTTATAGTTATGGTCTTGAAGGTCTTTGAGCTCTAACGCACCGCTATAATTCAGGTCTTTATGGTCAGTCAGGGTGCCATCTGCATTCTTAGTCGCATTTGCAATCACACCACCAATATTCGTAACCTGTTTAACTCCCATTGCATCAAGGTTTGCATCGTGGTCTTTATCACCGATAATTAGCTTACTTGTGTTATTGACCCACGCACTGTCACTACTACCTTTGCTTTGGTTATAACTGGCACTAACATTACTGATACCACTTGAACCAAAACCAGCTCCAATACTGCCGCCTTTACTACTGTTACTACTTTTCGCCGTATCTTGTAAGCTTTCTACAAGTATTTGATTGAACTGCAAATTACCCCGGTCTGCAATGGAAACTTCACCGCCCTGAATATTAAGTTTATTCAACTGACCTTCTGTACGGTTTAATGCAACCTCACTGTTCACATGGGTGAGGCTTTCACTTTGTGATTGACTGGTTTGTTTGCCAATTGAAGCACTTCCACTACCACCTGAACTATAACTAATACTTTGATTATTAGTTTTACTGCTGCTTTCTCGTGAACTATGTTCTATACCCGCCGTTATATTCAGATCTTTGGTACCGTTGAAGATCGTTGTGCCCGTAGCACTTAAACGACTGCCCTGAATGTTGGCATTTTGGTCTTCTGATTTAAGTGTCAGATTATTCAGATCTAAATTACTACCTTGCCATTGTCCCTGAGTCGTAGTCGTTGTTGTTGTTGTTTCTATATGTTCACCATTCGCACCAATGGTAAAACCATAAGTCGCGGAACTGGCAGCTGCCGCGGCGGCTGAAGCACCCACTGCAATTTGTGCGCTCGCTAAATTTGCTGTAGCCATCGCAACATTAGCTTTACTATCATCTAATGCTTCTTTGGTGAGTTTACCTGCTGCATAATCTCGCTGAGCTTGGCTATATGCATTCTTGGCATCTTTCAATGCCGATGCAGCATCTTTAACTGCAACCACTGCAAGAGCAGCATCTAAATAAGCATTCCTTACGCCGACTTCTGTACTTATTTTTTCATTTTTTGTTTTTTCTTCTGTAGTGGTTTTATTTTCATAACCACCAATATTAAGTTCTCCTCGACCATGGTCTATCGTGGTATCGCCTGTTGCCTTAATATTCTGTCCTAAAACATCTACTCCTTCTGTCCCTTTAATACTCAGGTTATCAGTATTAATAGTCCCTGCTTTATGAGTAGTTTCAGTCGTAGTTAAAGTATTTTTATCTTTTTCGGAAACAAAACCACCTAAACGTATACTATCTTTATTTAGCTTTACACCTAAACCTTCAATGGTTTCAATAGTATGACTACTACTTTCAATACTTTGTTCTTCAGCAGCATTTAACGTCACTTTTTGACCTGATAATGCCACATTCTTCGCAGTCAAATCTGCACTAGTTAAAGTCGTTTGACCCGATGAACCAACTGCAATATTTTCTGCACTTAAACTTGTGCCTGCTTGATGAGTCTCCTCAGTTCTATGACTATTTGATTCACCCACAGTCAGTTTTTTTTGCAAGTCCAAACCAGGGGCTGCTGCCTGTAATCCTGGTAAACCAATCGCTAGTCCTTTGACTAGTTCTTTAGCTATACCACGATATCCTTTTCGTTGCTCTTCCCACTGTTGATCATGAGTCTCTAAAGTAGATAAAGTCACATTTTTAGGCATCAATGATCCATCAGCAGATTTTAATGTTCCATCTGCTTGTCTTTGCATCAAGGTATTGCCTACATAAATACTTTTTCCTGCGTCGGCATCAATCGCTTGTAGGGAGATATCCTTCTTGGCATTAATATCAATATTGTTACTAGCTCTCAGTTGGCTTTGTGCCACTTGTTGGTGAACATAACCGCTTTGACTACTACTACTTTTAATCCAGCTGGTTTTATGGCTACTGTCTTGCCCACTTTGTTCATTAATAGCTGAAGTCAAATGAACATTACCTTCATCGGCATGGATCTGGATGATATTCTCCGCCTGTCCTTGAAGGTTTGTGGTGTTAATATCTCCATGCGCACTATGCAAGATCAGGTTTTGTCCTGCATTGATCTGACTCGCTTGTGAAGAGCTGGTATTGGCATCATGGCTGCTGCCATTCTTTTTATTACCAGTCGTGTAGTGTTCTTCATTGAGACTACGCCCATCGCCCAGAGTCAGGTTGTGCTCTGCCAGAAGTGCAACATCACCTTGCTGGCTGCCCAGCTTGACCGCTGTACCATGAATGTTATTTCCAGTAATCACAGTATTGCCGACACTTGTGATACTACTGCCAATCTCCTGACTTGAGCCACTGCTGTAACGGCCCGAACCAGACACACCATTGTCATGTTGTTGTCCGACTTTAATAGTGCCGAGTTCAACATTTCCCTGAATTTGAATGAGACTGGCACCATTGCGGTTTTCTATTTTTGCTGCAGTTAGGGTGCTTTTCCCGCCAACATTCATCACTAAACTGACATTATTTGGGTCAATCGGGCCTGTACCATCTCCAACATAAAGTCCTGCAATTCGGTCAATACTGGTCTGGCTTGTGTAATTGCCACTGATTCCATTCATTCCACCCTGCCCAAACACAGGATTGCCACTAATCGAGGTGCTACTGGTGCTGACATGGTTAAAGTTGCCCCCGACATTTAACGCCATGGCACTGCCGGCTTTGAGTGTGCCCCCAATATTATTCAAGTCTTTTTGCGTGGTTAAAGCCACCTGATTACCCTCAATGCGACCACCGATGTTATCGATTTGCTCAGCACTGATTTGTAATGCATGTCGCCCTGCAATGGTGGCTTCATTCAACACATTGCCTTTGAGCTTTAACTGGATATCATTGGCTGCAATTAAGCTGCCATCTCCAAGTAAATCTCCTGCTTTTGCCCGCACATAGACTTGTGGGACCAAGGCTCTGGTCGTCGTGCCATTGGTTAAAGTGACTTCTTTTTCAACCAACCAAACGATATCACTGGTCAACTCGGCCATTTGCGCAGCCGTTAAAGCTACTCCTGGACGTAAACTATATTGCTGGGCAAAGGTCACACCTGCATCAAGCAGGGCTTTATATTGTTCTTCATCGCTATGATAACCCACCAAATATCGTGAGCCGGTCAACTTGGCAATCTGGTCTTGTACCTGACGTTGTTCATAGTAACCATCCCCAAGACGTTTTTGTTGAAAAGCCGGGTCAAGCCCTAATGCATTTAACATATAGTCCGACGATAACCACTGACGGTACTGGCTAAAGTCCGGATCCGTTTCAATGATATAACCTGAACGGCTATCTGGATTAATTCGATACAAGGCACTATTTGATATTTTTTGTCCATCTGTATTGATGGTCCGAATTTCATAACTTGGTGCTGTGACCGCTTTAGTACCTGTCGCTACACTGCTATTCGTCGCATTCGCTTGTGCTTGCTGCGCTTGCTCACCGGTCAGCATACTTGCTTGATTTACAGTCGTACTGTTCTTGACCTCACCATCTAGCCCTGAACCACCGATATTACTCGTTTGAACCTTCAACGTGTCCAGAGGACCTGCACTGCCATGTTCTGGCCCAGCCAAAGACACAATCGTAATGCCGGAGTCAGTCACTTGAACACCACTCACTGCGGTTGAACCACTCACCTGACCAGTTTGCCCAATACTGACCTGTTGTTTTGCCACTGTAGTGGCGGTATCAACCTTGAGCGCGGTATTGCTGTTACGGATTGTATCGATCGCTGTATTTCCAGCACCCACAGTAGCCTGATCAATTGCCCCTGTACGATTCCCGACACCCTCTGCAGCATGTATATTTAAGCCCTGTTGACTACTATTTTTAATCGCTTCAACTTGAGTCGCCTCACCACCTTGTGCCGTCGTCCCATGGACTGTAGTGCTATTATTTAAGCTTTGCTGATCTTTACTTCGACCGTCTGTACCTGTTGCCGTTGCAATACCTGTCCCAATTTTGTCCGTATTACGTGCATCAATGCTCGGATTAAGACGAATAACTTGCTGATGTCCCGTAATAGGCGCAGATGAGAACAGCTCAAGAGGCGTGGTCTTGGTCGGAATATTGGTGGTACTATCCTGTATACCAATATGGTCATGTCCACTTCCACCATAATAACCAACATAGTGATCAACTTGTCCTGAAATACGGGTCACCTGATCAACACTCATTCCTAAGTTAGCAATGCTTTGACCTTGGTCACCCAGCAGCGTTCCCCCGACTAAAATCTGACTCTTGTCATTATTGATCGCACCGCTAAAGCTCAAGTTCCCTCCAACACTGATCACACCAGCTGCTGAATTGGTTACATAAGGTGCCGTTACGGTTTGTGTACCGTAGGTATGGTCGTAGGTATCTGTAGTATAGAGTTTTCCATTCAACACCAGATAACCTTTGGTCATCTGGCCTCTTGAACTATCAGCATAATTACTGACAATAAAAAATTTCCCTTCAGATTGTGCGAGATAGTCTTCTAGCGAGCCATTACCATTTCGACTACTAAACTGCGGTAATGAACTTGAAGTTGATTCAAGATTACTACTCACTGCTGTGGTCGTACCACTTAAATGGCTCAATTGTGCTGCCATCTGTGCATACATGACATCGGTAATTAAGCTGTCCGCACCTGGATTATATCGACCGTTCAACCACATCCAACTCGGATTATTGGCCTTCATATCCCAATAGTCGATCTGTTCTGGTGCACTGCTGCGAATCTCGGTATTCACATACAGATTTTGGTTATTCACCTGATCGACATCCAGTCGCAAATTACCGTCCACATTGATGGTTGCGCTACGGTTGTTCAACGTGCTGGCTTGCCCCGTCACTTGTCGGTTGCTATCCAATGCTCCGCCAATGTGCATATCACCCATTGAAATGATCTGTGCACCGTTATTTGTACCCTGCATGCCCTTATTTTGGTCTGTCGGGTTTTCCATGTTGTTGAGGGTTTGTACCCCTAACAACATATCACCACGAGAGGCAATCACCGGAGCAACGCCACTGCTATTCGGCGCATTATTTAAGGTATTGGCACCTATCGCTAAACTCGTGCCATAAATTCGTCCTGTTCCCGTATTATTTACCGTATTGGCACGTAAAGTAGTCAATTCACCATTAATCAGTCCCTGATTATTAATCTGTTGTTGTGCGCTTAATTGTGTGTCATAACTTTCCAGTCGTGCAGTGCTGTTATTTAAACCGTTGTTGATATTGGCTGCATTCAAGCTTAATGTCTGGCCCGCCTGAATCACGCCATCATTGTTAATATCCCCAGTCGTATTCAGCGTTAAATGACCATTGGCTTGTAGTTGACTACTGTTATCTGCCGTTTGTGTATAACTGCTTCCCAAGTTGAGCGTCGTATCTCCCAAACTTAAGATTCGACCATCACTACTTAAAGATTGACTGCTTAAGTCAAGCTGCTTTCCTGCACTTAGTAAACCTTGACTGTTGGTGACGACCAAACCACCACTTGTAGTACTGCCGACCACACTCAACAGGTTCTGCCCACTGATACTGCCTTGATTGTTATTCAATTGCTGAACAATATTAAGCACTGCACGATCATTGGCACGAATTGCACCAGACTGGTTATTTAAGCTGTTTACATTGAGATTAACCGTCGTTGCATCTATACCCTGTGTACCTAAATTGTTATTGGTATTCTGGTTATCGAGTACATTGCTGGTCAAATTCAGTTGATTCGCTGCAACCAGATGACCGCCTTGATTGTTGATACTGTCAAAATGTACGCTGATATCATGTCCAGCATTGACTTGTCCGGACTGATCATTTAACAACATACTGCCAGAGGCACCATTGCTTTGTAGATTTAAATCATGTGCAGCAATCAGTTGTCCATGACTGTTCAGGACTTGATCTACATTACCATTTAGGTCATTGCCACTTGCGATATAACCTGACGTATTATCCAGCTGACTGATTTGATTTAGGGTTAAATCACCACGACTGAGTATCCCACCGGTGTCACCGCTATTTTGGTTGTTCAAGGCTTGACCATGCGTATTAATGCTCAACAGAGCACCCGATTGAATTAAGCCACTCTGTCCATTATCTAATGCACCAGAAGAAAGCTGAACACCCGTTCCATTGATTTGACCTTGCTGGTTTTGTAATGCCTGACCACGGCTGTCTATTGATAGCGCCTGATTGGCAAATATATGGCCTGTTTGGTTATCAATACCTGTCGCTGCAATGCTTGCATTCTGGCCTGATTGCAAATCACCACGCTGATTAGACAATACACCTGATCCGGCATCGACATTTAAGTCACCATTTACACTCCCAATGTGACCAGTATCATTAATCAAACCATTACTATTGACCGTGACATTGTTAATTGCAGCGATCTTCCCTGCTGTATTATCAATCTTTTGAACTGTATTTAAGGTGGCAGTATTTTTACTATGAATATCACCATGGTCATTCTGAATTGAGCCACTGCTGATATTGAGCTGATTTGAACTGCTGATTTGTCCATTCTGGCGATTATCCAATATCCCGCTTTGTTTGAGTACAATGTCTGGTGATACGCTATTATTTAAGCCTTGGGTCAGAATAATACCACCTAAGTTGCTGAGGTCAGACGATTGGCTATAAATACTACCGCTGTCCGCAACAATTTGTCCGTAATCGTTATTCAGACGGTGTTGACTATTTAGCTCAATGTTTTGAGCAGCATGAATATACCCACCATTTGAGCTATCAATACCATCGGCACTGAGCTGAATACTGCGACCTGCTTGCAGAGAGCTGCCCTGATTAGTTAGAGCACCACGACCTGCATCAATATTGAGATTGCTATAAACACTACCAATTTGAGAGACATCCATACTGCCAGCAGCATTGCTCACGGCATTGTTATTAAGTCCATTGCTGTGAAGGTTCACATCATTGAATGCTGCAATATGTCCACCAACATTATTAATCTCTTGGTTGATCGAAACAGCCAAGGTATTTTGTGCACTGAGATCACCATGGTCATTATTAAGTGATTCACTCTCTATACTTAAGTTTGTAGCTGACTGAAGCTGTCCATGCTGATTCGTTAGTGCGCCACTTGTGACAATGCCTAAGTCATCCAGACTATTCATTAACCCCTGATTATTGTTCACTTCAGTGCTATGTATGGACAGGGTTTTCCCTGCAACAATTGCGCCCTGCTGGTTGTTTAAGCTCTGCTGACTAATGAGTTGCAGTTTTCCACCAGCTTTGATCCCGTTAGACTGAGCAGCACTGAGGGTATGACTATTATCAATACTCCCCGACTCAATATTCAGATCAGTTGCGGCTTGTAATAGACCTTGCTGGCTATTGTTGAGCAGGCCTGTCCCTATATTGAGGTTCAGCATGCCTTGTTGGCTACCAATTCGCCCAGCATTGTAATTATCCAGCCCGTCTGAGTGAATACTCAGGTCCTGTTTGGCAATAATCTGACCTGCGTCGCTGTTGCTTAGCACTTGATCACTGTTGATATTTAACTGAGCCTGTGTGTTGATTTCACCTTGTCCCGAGTTATCAATTCCTGCTGCATGCAAATCCATATTGCCAGCCGATAATAGCTGACCAGCATGGTTAGTCAAACTGCCCGATCCAGCATCGACCTGTAGCTGTCCACTGGCACTACCGATGAGACCTGAGTCATTGATCAAACCAGTGCCGTTGATGCCAATATCCTGATTGGCAGTAATTTTGCCTGCAGTATTATTAATGCCTTGTTTGGTTTGTATGCTTGCCATCTCTTGGGCAAGAAGAGTACCAAGGTGATTGTCCACTGAACCACTAGATATATTGAGGCGATTGCCACTACTAATCGTACCTGACTGGCTGTTATCCAGAGTATCCTTCAGGGTCAGATCAATATCATGGTTTAGATAGGTTTCAATCAATCCCTGTTGGTTATTCAAACCATTGGCTGTAGCATTGATATTGCCTGTTGCTGATACGATTTGCCCATGATTCTGATTACCGAGCGTACCTTGAGTTTGTATCGTAATGTCATTTTGAGCATTGATTTTACCGGCATTCGAATTGTCGATATTCAGTGCATTTAACTGGACAGTGGTGGCAGCCAAAAGTTTACCACCCCGATTGCTCAAGCTATCTTGTCCGGCATCAATGCTTAATGCATCATGAACACTGCCGATCTGCCCAGCCACAAGATGACCTTCTGTATCCACAGCAGCATCATTGATTAAACCATTGCTATGAATATTAACGGTGTTTCCAGCAGCAATATGACCCGCAGTGTTATCAATACGTTGTGCAGTGGTCAAGCTCAATGTATCCTGCGAAGCCATGCTGCCAAACTGATTATTGATTGAGTTACTGCTGATACTGAGCGAGTGTCCACTATTTATTTGCCCTGCGGTTCGATTGAATGCACTGTTATCCAACATCCCCTTTACATTCAAATAGATATCATGATCTGGATAGGTTTGTATCACCCCCCCCTGATTACCGAACTGGTTGGCTATAACACTGATATCACCTGCACCAGATACAATTTGTCCCTTATTCTGGTTGTTTATTTCACCCAAACTTTGAATCTGAATATCGTTGTGTGCATTGATGATGCCAGCATTCGAGTTATCAATATCCGCAGCTTTTAAATCAGCTGTTGTTGCCGCCAAAAGCTGACCACCTTGCTGGTTATTTAACAAACCTTGGCCAGCATCAATATTCAATGCACCACTGACACTCCCAACTAAACCTTGCTGTGCATTATCTAGCCCTTGGCTGCTCACCTGAACATCATGATTCGCAGTGATTTGTCCGGCGCGATTATTTACCAATTGGCTACTTTGAATATTTAAAGCACCTTGGGTTTTAATCTGCCCACCAGCTGAGTTATCTATACCAGCGGCATGAAGTATGCTATCCATGGTCGCTTGAATGAGTCCACTTTGATTGTTATTGAGCAATCCTGTACCCGCATCTAACCACACTTGCCCTTGCAGACTGGCAATTTGTCCACTCTGGCTATTATTTAATCCTTGACTTTGTAAATGAACATCGTGGTTGGCAATCATATGCCCAGTATGGTTATTGATCAGTCCAATACTGGTAATGGTCAACTTATTCTGTGCTGACATACGACCCTGTTCATTATTCAATGAACCACTACGTAGCGTCAGATCAGTACCTGCCAGTAATTGTCCGCCCTGATTGGATAGACTCCCTTGTCCTGCATCAATGTCAAGTAAACCCTGAACACTACTGATTTGTCCTGCAACCATTTTCCCAGAACGATCTACAGCATCATTGCTGAGTCCCTGACTATTCATCGTGATGTCATGATTCGCTGCAATAACCCCTGCTCTATTATCAATGCTTTGAGCAGCATATATGCTTGCACTATTTTGTGCGGTGATACTGCCAGACTGGTTATTGATTACACCGCTATTGATGGTCAGTGTATTTCCACTACCGATCATACCCGTCTGGCTGTTATCCAGTAAATTAGAAACAGATAACCCCACGTCAAAACCGGAATTGCTTTGAATGCGACCTGTCTGATTATTTAAATCACTCGCTATGACTTTTATATTGCCTGCTGTGCTTGCAATTTGACCGGTCTGATTAATCAATGCCTTTTGGCTCGATAATGAAATATCCCCAACAGCCTCAATTGAGCCAGCAGTATTATCAATACTGTTTGCAGACAAGTTTAGCGTCTTAGCAGATTGTAAATGTCCACCTTGGCTACTTAAGATGTCACGACCAGCCTCAATCACAAGTAAACCCTGAGCACTACCAATCATCCCCTGATTATTATTCAGGCCCTGACTCGTCAGGTTGACATCCCCATTAGCGACAATGTTGCCTGCAGTATTATTGATATCCTGAGCGGTTTTTACTGTTGCAGTCCGTTGCGCACTGATTTGTCCCGTACTGTTATTCAGTTGACCCGATTGCAACAGTGCATTGGCACCACTGAGAATCTGCCCCTTTTGACCATTGTCCAGCATCCCCACGATGTTTAGATGAATATCGTTGTCAGGATTCGTCTGGATCAAGCCTGCCTGATTGTTCAGCGTTACAGCAGATGCATTGATCGTACCTGTTGCCGACTCAATTTGACCACCTTGGTTGACCAACCCAGTTTGACTAGTTAATAGCACATTACCCTGTGCATCAATAAGGCCCGATGTGTTATCGATATCATGGGCAATGACAGTAGCCGCGGTTGCAGCTTGTAATTTACCGCTTCGACTCGATAAAGCTCCATTGCCCGTGTTGAGATTCAATAAGCCGTTGGCACTGCCGATTTGACCCATATTGTTATTCAAACCTTCGCTGCTCACATTTAAATTGTCGTGAGCAATCAGGCGACCACTTTGGTTCGTGATGATCTGACGACTATCTACAGTTGCGGTGCCTTGTGAGCTGATATTACCAGCAGTGTTATCAATCCCTACTGCTGTTAAAGCAATGGCAGTTGCCGCTTGTATGCGACCAGACTGATTACTCAGGGCAGCATTGCCTGCATTGGCATTGAGTACACCAGTGATACTACCAATTTCACCCGCATGATTACTCAGACCTTGGCTCGTCAAATTGACATCATGGTTGGCAATGATACTTCCCGTATCGTTGTTAATCAGACCTGTGCTAGTTAAGGTCACAGCATTCAATGCACTTATCAAACCCTGAGCAGTGTTATTGATACTCGCTGCTGCTGCAGTCAAATTGGTGCCAGCTTGTAATGTTCCTACTTGAGAGCTTAAGACACCTGTGCCAGCATCGATACTCAATAGACCTTTTGCACTTGAAATTTTACCTGCATCGTTATTCACACCCACACTCGTGGTGGTGACATCATCATAAGCAACAATACTGCCGTTGTTATTGTTGATATCCTGATTAATATTTAAATTTGCCGTACTTTGTGCAGTGATTTGTCCACTATTGTTATTGAGTTGTCCAGCAGATATCCCAATACGGTGACCAGAATTAATCTGTCCTTGCTGACGATTATCAAGAAGGTCCGAAACAGTAAGCGTAATGTCATGTTGCGGATTACTCAGAATGAGACCTGCTTGATTATCTAAACTGTTCGCTGTTGCAATAATGCTTCCAGCGGTAGTAACAATGTGACCACTCTGGTTATTCAGGGCTGTCGCGCTGATGATCTGTATATCATCCTGTGCCTGGATAGAACCCGATGTACTATCAATATCAGCAGCATTGAGATCTAAGCGGGTTGCTGCCTGTAAAGTACCATGCTGGTTGCTTAACAAACCTTGTCCAGCATCTACCGTGAGTTGTCCCTGAACACTTCCGATCGTTCCCTGATCATTGATCGTACTGGTACGGTTGAGTCCTTGATTACTCACATTGACATCAGCATTTGCAATAATACTTCCCGCAGTATTATCAAGACCATGGTCAGCTTTTACACTTGCCAGACCTTGTGCAGACAAATGCCCATGCTCATTGTTCATGGAACCACTAGCAATCATTAAATCATGACCACTCTGTAGCTGACCACCCTGACTGTTATCTAACTGACCTGTAATATTTAAGCTTAAGTCATAGCCATCACGAGTTTGTAATGTACCACCACGGTTATCAAACTGGCTGGCATCCAAATGAAAGTCTGTCCCCATTTTAATGATACCAGCGGTATTCATCAACCAAGGGGTGGTAGAAGATAGGGTGGATTGGCCTGTCTGGATTGGCCCACTCATCTGCAATCGGCCTGCCGAGTCAATCGTACCCGAGCTGTTATCAATCCCTCTTGTAATCAGGTTCATATTACGACCGGATTGCAATAAACCTGCCTGGTTAGTCAAAGCCAAACGACCCGCATTGATATTTAATTCATCTTGAATACTCGCGATAACACCCTGATTATTATTTAAACCCTGACTGCTGAGTAAGACTGACTTGTTGGCAACAATCTGTCCTGAACTGTTATCAATATCCTGATTGATCTGTGCCTGGATTATGCCTTGAGCACTGATTAAACCTGCTTGAGTTTTTAATTGATCGGCCTTGATCTCAATATTTTTATCTGCCTGTAAAGAACCCGACTGGTTCGTAAGTTTCCCTTTACCAACATCTAGTGTTAATCCAGCCTGTACCGAACCAATCTGACCACTGGTGTTATCCAGTCCTTCTGACCGAATACCAACATCGGCATTGGCAACGATTTTTCCAGACTGGTTATTGATGAGCCCCAAACTGGTCAAGGTTAATGCATTTTGTGCAGAGATTTGCCCAGCCATACTGTTATTGATAGAACCAGCATGAATATTATTGTTCATACCTGCATAAATTTGACCTGATTGGCTGTTATCGAGTAAACCCGCCACATCAAGCTGTAGATCATGATCCGCTGCAGAACTTAACTGACCGCCCTGATTATTTAAGCTACCTGCTGTAATATAAAGTGCCATTGGACTTTGAATAAATCCTAACTGGTTATTGATTTGATCTGTAATGGCTAATGTAAGCGGTTTTAATGTTCCGCGTTGGATCATTTGCCCTTTTTGGTGGCTCAAGTTATACGCGGTAATATTAATTTGATCTGCTGATGTAATAGCACCATCTAGTATAGCTTGCTCTGTAGCTAACACTAATTGTCCATTACTCAGAATCTTACCTTGGACTCCCTGCAATTGATTACTATTGATATTCAATTGCTGATTTCCAGAGTGAATAATTTGGCCTGCTTCATTGTTTAGAATAGAAGTATTTAACTGCATTAAAACTGCATTACTACTAATTTCACCTGATTTATTATTTAGACCATTTACAAAGTTCAGAGTAAATTCGTTATTTCCAGTATGCTGAATTTTCCCTTGGCTATTATCTAGTTGTTGAGCAGAAAGAATAATATCCTGACTATTTAACTGTCCTTGCTGATTATTGATCAGATTCTGGCTGGTCAGTTTGAGTTGATCTTGAGCAACAACTGTCGCTGCCTGAGTTGAAATATCAGTACCCGCGTTCAGTGCAATCGTCTTCGATTGTAATTGTCCCTGTGCTGCATTAATCGTTCTAGTTGCATCCACCTGTATATTGCCACCTGCGAATGTTTGACCATGTAAATCAGCTCGATCCACATTGATCGTAAGCATACCTGTATCAGCTAATTTACCTTCACGATCTAGGCCAGCGGCAATTAAACCATTCTGTGCATGTTCTAATGCTGAGCTTGTGATTTTTACATTCTCCCCAGCCGCAAAAGAACCAGAATTTTGAATATCTTTTCCTGTAACCGTTAAATCCTTATCTGCATAAATACCACCGGTATTTTTAAGCTGATCATGTTGCAACTGAACAGTTGTTGCTTGTAATTGCCCTTGATCATTGTCAAATTGCTGGGCAGTACTGTTTAAATTTTGCTTGGCAATAATAGCTCCTTGGCTATTATTGACAGTGCCATGTTGTTGTTGAATTTGATTGCCTATGATGTGCCCAGATGTATTATTCAGCGCTTGGCTATTTAAATTTAAATCAGTTTTTGCCTGTATAAACCCCTCTGTATTATCAATCGCTTGGTTGGCTTTGATATTTACAGATTGGTTTTCTGAATAAATCACACCAAACTGATTGCTTAAATCGCCTGCACTTACCTGAACATTGTCACTACTAGCAATGTAGCCCTTATTGTTATTTAATTCACTGCCTATAGCTAAATCAAGCTGCCCAATTGACTGGATCTTACCACTTTGGTTATAAGCATTCTGACTTTGAATTTTTAGTGTGCTACTCGATGCGAACTGACCTTGTTGGTTGGTAAAATCTAGCGTTTGAATATCGGCCTGTTTAACATTCAATTGGCCTAGATCATTATTGAAGTTGCTGCCTTTAATGGTGACGGTACCTAAATTCAGTTGCCCACCTTGGTTATCCAAACCATTTTGACTCTCGACATCAACACCGCCATGGGCAATGATCGTTCCCTGATCATTACCCAATACACCCGAAACATGAATGAAGCCAATATCATAAGTTTTTGGAGTGGTATCTATTGGAGAAACAACCCCCAGACTTCCTCCATCCTTTGCCGAATCAACAGGAGCCCTTGGAACTATTACCGTACTACCTGTATTACCAGAGCTATTTCCAGCTGTACCACCACTCGTATTACTCTTGGCAACTCCAATTTTACCACCAAGGTTTGTCATTGAACCTGACTTTAAATCAAGTCCTTGCAAACCTGTTTGTTCGATAGAACCACTATTTTTTAGACTACCCGCATCAATAACAAGGCGAGCAGCATTCAATGTGCCACTATTACTTAAACTATTTTGTTGATTAAGACGTAACTCATCAGCACTACTGATTAAACCGGAGTTATCTAGACTTTGACTTTCAATAGAAATTTGTGAAGTTGCGCTACTTACATTACCTGTATTTTGAATATTTTGAGCTTTTAGCTGTACCTGATCTTTATTCGCGATCAAGTTACCATTATTGACCAAATCACCATTTGCATTTAGCGTCAGAGTCCCTTGAGTACTATTTATCGTACCTGCGTTACGTACACCTAGCCCTTGCTCTGTTCCAACTAAAAAAATTTTTCCAGCATACATGCCACCGAGTTGGCCTACATCTAAAGCAAAGTTTGGCGGAGGCGTGGTTGTCGGTCCTGTTGTTGCCGTGATTTGAAGAGCTACTTGGTCTTTGACTTGAATATCATTTTGTCCAAGTACCATATTGAGTTCATTTGCATATAGGCCAGCGTTGACTTTTAAAGCACGCGCATAAATATCTGTATAAGGGGTTAAACTTCCGTTTAAGCCTTTACCTTCAATCGTGACCTGCCCCTTGCGGACACGGAATGATTCAAGATAACCTTGATTCATCACCGCTTGACCCGTAGTTAAAGTAAAGCGATCTGCATTAATCACACCACAGCCATCACAGATCAAACCAGATGGATTCGCAATAACAACTTGTGCTTGTTTTCCGGCAACTTCAATATAGCCTTTGAGTTGACTTGGATTATTACTATTCACTTCATTCAAAATAACTTTGGCTTCGCCTTTTGCAAGCCATGGGTTACCTTGCACCCAGCCTCCTAATTGAGTTTGGGTGTTATTTCGTGAGTTATTTAAAATAGCGCCTTCTTGCCCAACATCAAACTGAGTATAAGTATTACGTGAAACACCACCAGCGCTTGGTGTCTGAATGTTGACCTGAGTCGTCCCATTTGCACTATTTAAAATTGTTGGCTGCTGCGATGTTGGCGCGCCTTTATCTGCACTAATCTGGGTTTCAGCCACACTGCTCATTGGCAAGCTAATCACCAATGCTCCCAAACAGCCAATCACAGCAAAGTTGAGTGGATTTAACTTCTTATAATGAATAGGTAGAACCGAGACTGTCGTCGAATCAGTTCCAGATACCCCCTGACTTTGACCTGCTTGCTTGGTTTTGCTTTTTACAATCTCGGCAACAGCAATAAACATCCCACGAGCATGGCTAAAAATAATACGATAACGATTCTTATTCACTTTAAAGTCTCACTAAATTTTTTATGTAATCAAATAAATATGTAATTGGGAGAGGATGTATTAATAAGTCCAGTTCACGCTAAATCCAGTCGTGTAATCATCTGTTTCGAAGTGATCTGGTTTTTTCAACGGCGCTCCGACAAAGGTGTCATAATTCAAACGCAAGGGAGCAATTTGACCACGCAACCCAATAACTGCACCTAATAAACTCGTGCCTGGTAAAGGATTCGGATAATATGCAGTTTTTCCACCAACCTCTCCGTAATCGATACCTGCGTACCAAGAGTGGGGTTTATTCATGATTGAGCCACTCAGTTCATTGCGAACTAGAAATCCATTATCGGCCAATAAAGTTTGCTCACCATCAAAACCTCTTACGGTATAACGGTTTCCAATTGAAAATCTGTCTTGAGGAGTTAAAGGTTGATTGCTGTGTTGAGTACGCCATTCAGCTAGATATTGCAGATTTTGCTGACCTACTTTAAAAGGAACTTGTAAACTGGCATTGGCTTGTAAAATCCCCACACGCGTATAAGCTTCACCAAAGTCTTCTTCTGGTGCTCTCATCGCATTCAACCAACCTGTACCACGTTTATAAGTCAGATTGCCGCTTAAAGTAGCATTAGAAAAATATTCGATATGATCAAGAGTTGCTTTCCAACCCGCAGTTTTACGGCGTTGTACTTCAACTTCTACATCATTAATATAGTTTTGTGATTCACGATACCACCCCCCAAAACCTAAAGTTGTTTTCCGGTGCGCATCTCGATAAATCACCCGAGTTAAATCTGCATTAATGAGTTCACTTTTACCGCTATATTGATAAGTTTCACTACTTCCAGCGACTGTTTGCAAGTAATTAGAGCGACTATAACTGGTTGAAAATAGCCAATAATCAAATGGAATGGTATAGCTTGCATAAAAGCCATCAGTACCATGTTTACCAGAGTTTCCACCGCCTAAATCATGGTTATAGCTGACATAAAACAGATCATTTAAAGTCAGCACATGATCAAGTGATAAAGTCGCTGTACCTTGATATTTTCCTGTCGCCTCACTCCCTGAATCATCAACCCCTATATGTAAGCGATAAGGTTTAGCCTGTTGCCAAGCCAAAACCACATCACTATAGCCTGGTTCTTTTTTTTGTTCTGCTGGCTGGATTTTAAAGTCAACTTCAACCGTTGGCACTCGTTTAAAGTTTTCTAAACCTTGTTCCATATCACGAATATTTAACAGCTCACCAGACTTCATTGGTAAAGCATTCCATAAATGTGCACGTTTAGAAGTACCCTCAGCAAACTTAATCTGATCCACTCGTCCCGGAATAACACGAACACGCACACTACCAGATGCAATATTTTGTTGAGGAAGCAAAACTCGTGTGGTTACATAACCGTTTGCTATAATTTTATTTTGTACAAGATCAAGGGCTTGGTTTAGTCCATTTACCCCTAAACATCTTCCAATAATATTGTTCTTGCCAGTCGTAATAACATTAAAATCTGATATGAATTGATGGGCTTCTTCACTTTCTAAAAGTATTTTCTTAATTTCAAAACAAGGGGTTTCACTGTTAGAACGTAAATATTGTAATTGCTGAGCTGAAATCTTATTTTGTTCTTGCCCTAGATTTACGTTTACATTCGGCTGAATTTGTTTTTCTAATGCAGTGTCACGCTGTTGTTGTCGAATGGTTTGGTCAGCCTGAATTCTCTGGCCAATCGGATCACCTGAGTCCGCAGCATAACTTAAGCCCCCCATTAGCGATAAGCAGATGAATAAGACGCTTTTATTAAATTTTTTATAGTTCAACATATAAATCAAATCAAAATTTACTTTAATTAATCATATTTTAACAAAACATTAACAAAGTAAAAATACTTTATACAGATTAGTCTGTATGAAATTAAATTTTATTTAATATAAGTAATAATTTTTAAGAAAATTTAATTAGAAAATATACGAGACAAAAAAAGCTCCCGTAACAGGAGCTTTTTGAATCTTGGCAGAGGATCAAGGATTCGAACCTTGACGAACGGTTTTGGAGACCGTCATGCTACCATTACACCAATCCTCTATATGCATAATTAAACCCTTTAGATTTAATCATAAAAAAAGCAAGATCATCGTCTTGCTTTTTTCAATGGTGGGGGCGAAGAGACTCGAACTCTTACACCTTGCGGCGCTGGAACCTAAATCCAGTGCGTCTACCAATTTCGCCACGCCCCCATCTGGGACATTTATTTAAAATAAATGTGGCAGAGGATCAAGGATTCGAACCTTGACGAACGGTTTTGGAGACCGTCATGCTACCATTACACCAATCCTCTTCCAAGATTTAAATGATTTAACATTCAAATCAACTTTAAGTCTTAACTTAAAGTGGTGGGGGCGAAGAGACTCGAACTCTTACACCTTGCGGCGCTGGAACCTAAATCCAGTGCGTCTACCAATTTCGCCACGCCCCCGATGGCTGTGTATATTAGCGATAAGATCTAACAGTGACAAGTGTTTTTTTTCTAAAAAAAACTGACCGTGTAAATTGTATACAGATACTAGATCAATGATTTTTATAAGTTTGAGAGAGCATTTAAACAATTGATTGCTTCAAATGCATTTGAAAATCGATTTTTCTGCTGTTTTTGCAATAACCCCACCAGTAACGGGTAAAAAATTTGAAATGAATCTGGTAATTGAATGTTTAAGTTTTGGCAATGCAATACAGCCCAGTCATGATAAGTGTTTGCTTGTAAACGTATTTGACTTAGCCATTCATATAAAACAACTCCAAAAGCATATAAATCGCTTTGTATATTCTTCCTAGTTCCATGGAACAGTTCAGGTGCCATATACCGTGGTGTAGCATCAATGTTTGAATCAGGAGTAGTTATAAGCCGTGCTTTTTCAAAATCGATTAAATAAAGTCTTTGCTCAAACTTTCGAAAGTGTTCTTTTTTAATATCGCCATGAATCCACGCTAGCTCATGAAGTTCTGCTAAAGCCATAAGCGCTGTATAGATCATCTCATGAATATCTTTTAAATTTTGCTTTTGATCTAACTCATCAAACCAGCAATCGGTGCCTGGCAAAATTAATACTTTCCCTTTAAGCAGTTGTAGTGGGGAAATAATGTCAGCATCAACTATTTTAAATGGCAAAATCCAATTTATATTTTTATGCTGAATATCTTCATAAAATTGCAATTCATGCAAAAAATCTTGCTCACCTTGAGCATGTACATGCGGCACTTGATATTTTAGCCAATATTGATGAGCATCTATAGAACATGTCCATAGATGCCTTCCTAAAGCTGAACTTTTAGGTTTCGTTACGCATTTTAAGTGTTCTATATGAGAAGCAAAATCATGCTTCAGCATAATAAGACTCTGGCTGTTGTTTCTTTTCTTCAAAACGTAAAACTTCTAAACAATGCTGAATTGTTTTACCAATACGCGCATGAGTTTCTATAGAAGATATTTTCGGCCAAGTCGCACGCTCACCTTCTCGCTGTAATCGTTTAAATAAATGTGGACGAGGGTTTTGTAACGTATAGGCATAATGTTTTAAGCTATATTTGGCAATAATATTAACATCTCCATAATATCGCTGCCCTACTACACCATATCCGTGATCAAGCAATCTCCTTACTGGAGAAATGGCTCCTAATCTTTGACGGGTAAAATCCATTATTCCCATCGAAAGCACTTTACCTTGGCGTCTTAAAATACGTTCTGGCCAACTTAAAACATCCTTACGGAAACGGTGTGCATCATCTTGCATAAATGGCACAACATGCGGATTCACTTGACTAGCAATGGTGTAATTTAAATTATAAAGCCTTGCCATTCTTTCTTGTGGGAAGTCACTACGCACACTGCCATCTACCCATTTAGTGTTTGCCATATACGGCGTATGTTCACCATCATAACGCTTACTGGTTAAACGCACAGGCGGAAATAAAACTGGTACAGCACAAGAAGCCAACACAGCACTCCAAACTAAAACATTGGGTGTCATAATTGCATTCATAATCCGAGGATTTTCTGTTGCATCGTACGGCGCAACAGCGACATTAATATTCAAACCTGATTTTTTGAATGCTTCTTCAAAAGTAAGATCGCCCAAATTTTCAATGAGGAATTTTTTTAAATAGTGGACATCTGCAATACCACCATTCCCTTTTATAAGTTCACGAAGTTTTCTAAAGTGAAACGCATCACTAAAAAATTGCTCGCCATTTAACAAATTTTGAATATCTTCACTGGCAGAAATTCCCAACATACCAGTCATAATAGCGCCCGCACTTGAGCCTGACAGTACCTTAGGCATTAAATCTTGTTCAATTAGAGCTTTACATACACCAGTATGAAAGAGACCTAAAGTTGCACCACCCGAAAACATAAGAGCAGGCTGACCATAAGCTTTTTCACAATTTTCAAAAAACTCGATTTTTTCTTTTCTTTGAAACGTAATACATTCACTAGATGCAATATAAGCCAAGCTTTGACTGACTTCTTCAATATAATCTTCAATTAATTTTTTTGTGCCTACATGTGTGGCAGCAAACAACATAGGATGACCAATATTTGCAATATCGTAGGTTAGCCCTTCTTTTAAAAGATAAATCAAATCCAGAGTACGGTGTTGCTGACGATATCTTTTCAGTAAAGTGTAACGATAAGAAATGAGCTCGGCATCGAAGTAAGGCGAACTATTATCAAACTTCCACTCTTGTGCACCTGTTTCTTCATCCAGTTTTAATGCAAAAGACTTCCATTCTTCATAAGATTCAGCCATGTCTAATTGACGTTGTAATTTTTTGATACGGTAAGCCTGATGTGGATTCATATCACTTCGTATTTTTTCAAACATATTTCGTCCTCATCTTCACAGATGATTTTACTGAATAGACATGACAACACTATGCGCGGTCTGAACATTTCAATCAATTGCAAAACCGATAAACTGCATTACCAGTATCTTTTTTGTCAGCTTGCAAATTTCGGTGTTAGTATCCTAGTAAATTACTGTTTAACATGATTGATTAACCATGGCTACCATTGATTTACCCGACAATTTAGTTCAAACCTTATCACTTGTATTAAATCAGTTACAGCAGGTCTTACCTGAACCGAAGCAAGAAACTGATTTCACTGCACCAGCTTTTAGATGGGAAAACCAGCAACTTAAAGCCATTTATACGCCTAAGAATATTTATCTTGATGACTTAAAAGGCATCGAACGTCAAAAAGAAAAAATTATTCAAAATACTTTGCAGTTTTTAAATGGCTTACCCGCAAATGATGTACTGTTAACAGGCTCACGTGGTACAGGTAAATCCTCTATTGTGCGTGCTTTACTCACAGAGTATGCATCTCAAGGATTACGTTTAATTGAAATTGAACGTGATGATTTAGCAGACTTACCAAAAATTCAAAAAATTATTCAAAACCGACCTGAAAAGTATATCGTTTACTGTGATGACTTAGCGTTTAATGCTGAAGATGAAAATTATCGTAGTTTAAAAAGTGTATTGGATGGTTCATTACAGTCAGGTTCAACAAATTTTATTATTTATGCGACCAGTAACCGTCGCCACTTGTTACCTGAGTTCATGCACGAAAACACACCTGTAACCAAAGTAGATGTGCCCCAATATACCGAACTACATCCTCAAGAAGCGATTGAAGAAAAGATCTCTCTATCAGACCGTTTTGGTTTGTGGTTATCTTTTTACCCAATGGATCAAAATTTATATTTAGAAATCGTAGAACATTATCTAGATAAAGCGAACATGCCTTTCAATGATGAAGTTCGAGCTGAGAGTTTACGTTGGTGTCAAATGCGTGGTCAGCGCTCTGGTCGTGCGGCTTATCAGTTTTCTAAGCATTGGATCGGTTTAAACGCTTTAAAAGAACTGTCTAACAGTTAAATAAAATGTCCCACAAAGCCTTAGCTTTGGCCTATAAACCGCTTAGCTTTGGCAATTGTTTTTCATAACCTAAATATAGATAGTTTTCTTTAGGTTTATATATGAAAAAACAATTGCCAAAAATTTCTCTAGTAAGCAAAACTGTTGCTAAAAGTTTGTTATTCGCACAAGGCTTTTTAGATCAAGCAAAAAAATATTCAACCCTTCCTTTTACTCAATCTTATATCATTCGCCCACGTGTTGACGAAAAATACTATAGCTGGACCCACTACGGAATCTTTTTTCCACTTTTGCCAGAACCTCATCGCTATTTAAATATTATGATTTTAATCGGTACGCCTGGCGCACTTGCATTTGATCATGATGATATTATTGTTGGAAACCCTAGAAAAACAGCTACTTTCTTTTCAAGTACAGCCGTACTTGAACAAGCGTTATTGAAAGCCTATATCATTCCCGAAGAGACAAAAATTAATAAAGATGGAAGTTTAATAGAACTTGGTCAGGAAATTTCAATTCAAGGAAAATTCCCTCAAATTCATATTAATGGGCGTTATGAGGGTCTAGATTTCGACTTTGATATTGATGTGACCTCACATATTTCATGGTTTATAAAAACACCAATCTATGATCATTTTAGTTTATTGGCAAAATTTAAAGGTTTTTTAAAATATCAGGAAAAACGCATTGAAAGTGAAGGACTTTGCACTTACGAATATGCTCGTGCAGTTGGTCTCCATTCATTCACAACTCAACTTATATCTGAGAACTATAAACTACCGCTTGATTTTTTCACTTATCAAATCATCAATTTAAATGAAAACACTCAACTTCTTCTAACAAAAGCAGATATTGTGGGGCAAACAGTAACCTATACCTTGCACATTAGACATCTTGATCGACCAGCTGAAATTTATACAGATGTTAGCTTTGATATTATTTCACACCAAGTTGATGACTTCATTTCTCCAACGGGCAAAAAAATGCGACTTCCCAAATACTTTTCTTGGATTGCCCGAAATGATGCAAAGCAAATTATCTTAAACATTCAGGCAGAAATTGACTGCCCATTCCGCTATGGTCATGGGCAAGGTTATGCAAGTGGTTATATATTTACGGGCCATTATTTGGGCAATGAAGTACAAGGTCGTGGTTATATCGAATATATAGATATTGAAAACCAACAAACCTTTGCAGATGAATAATTTTATTTAGGAATAGACAATTCTGTCATTGGCCAACGCGGTGTAGTCATGACAGCCAAGCCATCGTGTTGGCCCGCTTTTAAGCGCTGATAACCTGCAAAAGCAATCATTGCCCCATTATCAGTACATAAGGCAGGTTCAGCATAGTAAACTTGCGCTTTAATTTTGGCCAATGAAGTTTCCAACTGTTCGCGTAATCGTAAATTTGCACTCACCCCACCAGCAATCACTAAACGCTTAAGTCCAGTTTGCTTTAAAGCTTTTACCGATTTTTTTACTAAGGTGTCTACAATAGCTTCTTGGAATGAAGCAGCAATGTCAGCATCACGGTTTTCACCATTCAATTTTTTCAGTTGAACAGAAACTGCCGTTTTTAAGCCACTAAAAGAAAAATCTAGACCTTGATGAAGCATTGGACGTGGAAACTCAAATGCTAAAGGATCACCAGATAGTGCCAGTTTTGCGATATTTGGCCCACCCGGATATGGCAGATTCATCATTTTTGCAACTTTATCGAAAGCTTCACCGGCTGCGTCATCAATTGATTCACCCAATAACTCATATTGACCAATCGCATGAGCCGCCATCAATTGTGTATGTCCACCTGAAACAAGTAATGCTACAAATGGAAATTCAGGCGGTTGGCTTGAGAGCAATGGAGCTAACATGTGTCCTTCCATATGGTGAACACCGATGGCAGGCTTATTTAAAGAAAAAGCTAAAGTTCTTCCAAATAATGCGCCTGTCATTAATGCTCCCATTAAACCTGGGCCACGTGTATAAGCGACTGCATCAATTTCCTGTTTCTTAACACCACTTTGTTCAAGCAGCTGATTCATTAAAGGAATAAGCTTACGAACATGGTCACGAGAAGCTAACTCCGGAACCACACCACCATATTCGGCATGAAGTTTTATCTGGCTATAAAGAACCTGCCCCCGTAAGCCGAGTTCGCTATCATAAAGTGCCAACCCTGTTTCATCACAAGAAGTTTCCAAGCCTAAAACAATCATCAAAACTGCCTTTTATATGAGTCAAAATATTGCAATCGCTATTATAGACTTGTGATATGAGTTGTAAATGAGTAAAATACTGACCTTCACTTGTGATCCGGCGCAATGGTGTGCCTGATCTTATCCATAATCTAGAGGATTTTACATGCCACAAGTTAAGTTGAAAGAAGGCGAACCAGTTGACGTAGCTATCCGTCGTTTCAAACGTTCATGCGAAAAAGCTGGTGTTTTAGCTGACGTTCGTAAGCGCGAATTCTACGAAAAACCAACTCAAGAACGTAAGCGCAAAAAAGCTGCTGCAGTTAAACGCTACCAAAAGAAATTGGCTCGCGAATCTGTACGTACTACTCGCCTTTACTAATTAATTTGTGATTGACTGCTGAAATTATGACTACTTTAAAAGACCAAATTACTGATGCATTAAAAACTTCTATGCGTGCCAAAGATATGGCAACAGTGACGGTTTTGCGTAGTCTACAAGCAGCAATTAAGCAAATCGAAGTTGATGAGCGCATAGAGCTTGGCGACGCTCAGGTTCTTGCGGTCATTGAAAAGCAAATTAAACAACGTAAAGAATCGATCAAAGCCTTTGAAGGTGCTGGTCGTGATGATTTAGCTAGTAAAGAACAAGCCGAAGCTGAGATTATTTCCCAGTTTCTACCAGAAGCTATGACTGAGGAAGAGCTTGATTCTATCATTGAGCAAACGATTGCTGCTCAAGAAGCAACTAGCATGAAAGATATGGGTAAGGTGATGAATTCTCTACGTCCGATCATAGCCGGGCGTGCCGATCCTGCTCAAGTTTCAGCAAAAATTAAAGCTAAATTAGCTTAATCCCCTCCTCTCTTTATATACTCTTAGACTAAACTTTCATTTACTTGTCAGTTTAAGTATATCAGTGTGTTTGAAAAGCATAAGCTCAAACTACAAGCTCTAAATTTTCATTCGTCGCTCATCTTGCATTTGCTTTAATCGACCATCAATTTTAGCTGACATAGCTTGATTGCCTTTCGCTAGTCTTTGTGCATGTAGCATAGATTTAATCGCATTTTCTTCACTACCAGACCAATACTGTGCTTCTGCACGATATCGCAACACATTCACCGCTCTTAATGGTGACTCTTTATCTAAATTAGCGGCTTGCTGTAATAGTTGCCAGCCTTGAATATCTCTAGCATTTTTATTAATAAAACGCTGAACAAGTGTCTGTACTTGCGTATATTTGCCCTGACGCAACAACACCTCAGCCAACTTATAGCTAAACGCTTTATTTTCAGGCATAGTCATTTGCAATGGCGCAATCGAATTATAGGCCTGATCAAGTTTATTTTGACCCAAATAAATATCTGTTTGAATTAAAGAAACAAGTGGCTTACCACTAGATTTTACTTGATCTAAGGTTGTTTGAGCTTGGGCATAATCTCCTTGTTTAAGATAAAAAGCAGATAAAGCCAGTAACCCTGCGAGATTTTTTTGCGATGCCAGACTTTGCAATTGGTTTTCAGTCGCCTCTCCCGCAACCACCATGGTGTACCATTTTAAAATTTCAAAATCGACATCATATATTCGACTTTTAACTTTAGGCATCTGGTTTGCTCTTAAACGGGCCTCGCTCATACGTTCAGTCGTTAAAGGATGCGTAAGCCAAAAATCCGGCAGGAAACTTACATGACTTGTTGCTCTGTGCATCGTTTCAAAATAATCTGCCATACTTTGCGGGTTATAACCTGCAGCATACATATATTGCATTCCAATACGGTCAGCTTCACGCTCTTGATTACGACTATAAGTGAGCTGTTTATCCAGAAGTGCAGCTTGCGTACCCAACATGACTGCAGCTCCAGCATCCCCGCCTGCCTGAGCAGCCAAAGCCACACCTGCTAGCAAACCAGCCAAGCTTAAAAGAGTTTGTCCTTTAAAAGCCTCTTCTGAACGACTAAAGTGCCTTTGCGAAACGTGAGCAATCTCATGCGCCATCACTCCAGCAATCTCATCAATATTTCGAGCCGAGGAAATAAGACCTGTATTTAATGCAAATAAACCACCAGGAACAGCAAAGGCATTAATTTGTGGGTCTTTAATGACCACAAGCCCAATAGGTTGTCCAAGCTGTGTTTCAGCCAAGATATTAGAGAAAACTTGAAAAAACTGATCTTCCAACCATACATCCTGTATGACTGGCATTTGTTTATGCACTTCACGGAAAACTTTTTCACCGATAAATTTTTCTTTTTGTTGATCAAGTAATCCTATTCCACTACCAATATTCGGAATTTCAACCTGCCCAGAAGCTGGTTTTGAGTCAAAAGGATCAGCGTAAGAGGCATTTGTTATAAAAGCCAAACTTAAAATAACTGGCAAAAATTTCAAAAGTTCTTCTCTATTAAAAATTAAACTAACAAAAAAGCCCATTCATATAATGCTTGAGTTTCTTACATCATATGAGCAGGCTTTCACTATAACATTGAAAATAGACTATATTTGCAATGAAGTGTTATTCAATATTTATACGAAATTAGGGTTCACCAAATACCTTGGTGTTTTATCTTCTAATGCTTCTACTAAGTTTTTATAAGCTAAATTTGCCATTTTTTTGCGTGTTTCAGCTGTAGCAGACCCCACATGAGGCAAAGTAACAACATTTGGTAATTTAAAAAGTGCCGAATCTTGCAAAGGCTCTTTTTCATATACATCTAAGCCAGCAGCAAAAATAACTTCCTGCTGTAAAGCTTCAATAAGTGCCTGCTCATCAACCACTGAACCGCGCGCAATATTGATAAAGATAGCGTGCTTTTGCATCAGCTCAAATTGAGCTTTGCCCATTAAGGCTTTAGATTCTGCATTTAAATCAACTGCTGTGACTACAAAATCAGACTGTTGTAGCAACTCATCCAAACCTAGATATCGAGCATTCAATGGCTCGGCCAATTCAGGCTTTTCGCGTCGATTATGGTAAACAATATTCATGTTAAAACCATAAAAACCACGACGCGCAATTGCAGCACCAATATTACCAAGTCCAATAATACCAAGTGTTTTACCAAAAACATCCAGACCAAACTGCTGTGGCCCTACTGTTCTTTTCCATTCGCCTTGTTTAGTCCAGTGGTCTAAAAATGGTACTTTTCTAGCTGCGCTTAACAATAGAGTAAAGGCAAGATCCGCAGTAGTTTCTGTCAAAACATGAGGTGTGTTTGATAACCAGATTTTCTTTTGGTTCAAATAAGCAACATCATAATTATCATAACCAACAGTCACAGATGAAATAATTTTTAATTTTTGTGCTGGAGCAAGGTTACTTTCATTAAGTAAGCGTCCCGCGCCAATCATTCCATCAGCATCTACCACTTCTTGTCGTATCTGTTCATTGATATCACCCAGTTTAGGCTTTAATACGACAACATGATAATCCTGCTGCAACCGTGACAAAATCTCTTCATCAATTTGACTAAAAACTACAACCTTTTTCATGTATATCCCTACTACTCATTGTTATCTTGCATAAGTTGCCACAATCTTTTCTTAAGGAGAGGCTTATCTAACATTTCTTTTAAACTAGCTAAATGAATAAGATTTGCATGTTGAATATACGCACATTTACCTAAACACAAAATCTTTTTTTCTGCAGCTACAGCATCTAAGAAACCCTGAATATATGAACCCACACCGCGTTGATCTTGATATGCCGCTAAGGGAAAAGGCCATTTTAATTCAGCATAGTGACCCACTTTAGCCTTTTGTATATTTGTCCAAAGTTGTTTCTCTTCTTTTTCTAGTGCTGTCACATCAACAAAGATTACACACTTTTCAAGGCAATAAGCCTGCAACTCGAATGGAGCAATCGCCTCTTGCTCAACAGCAATCACAGGTTTTTCAATAACCCTTTCAGACTGCGGAACATCTCTAATTGCTATTGAAGGTTGCTCTACAACTTTAGGTGCTTCAGGCAACAAAGGCTTAGATGGCTTTTGTCCAAAAGCAGGAACATCTATTGTAGGTGTGATAATTGGTGTATGAGATTCAACAATCTGATCTCGCCATACAGCATGGGCATTATTTTTTTGGCACGCTTGTGTTCTAGGAATCCATATATCAATTCCTAAAGTTGCCAGTATATTTCTTTGCTGCCCAATCATGTTTAAATCAGTACCTCTAATCTACACACATTCTAACGGGCTTCTGACTTTTTTTCAGCGTTTTCTTTTAATGATCGCTAGTGGAAATCACATATGTCTCTTAAATAATCATAACGCTATTTTTCTTCTGCATTTGCTCTACAATTTCATCGGACTCAAAACCAAATCGCCAGTAGAGTAACTCCAGCACATCAAGTTCATCTTGAGTAATAATGCGGTCACTCCATAAACACATCTCAGCAATTGCCAAAATACTTAGACGGTCACGAAGTAAAAGGCCAGCAATGTCATTTAAAATTTCAGCCAAGTCTAAAGGCTCATCCGAAATTTCATCATAAATATGCATTTCATCTGGGTTAAGTAAAGAACGCAAAATACGCTCACGGACTTCCAACTGGTTTGGACTATTAATTTGCTGCACATGAAGTAACGCATCAATTAAACGAACTATTTGAGGTTTCACTTCTTCAAATGCTGTTGGCAAATGAAGTGGCATCAAGTTCAATTCATATTTGACCCGCTCTAATAGTAGCGCATCAAGCAGTCCGATCTCTCCATCTTCCTGAATAATAAGTGCTAGTTTTGTCAAAAATTGACGCGCAATACTTGCAGGCATATGGCCAATATTTTTACATGCGTCGTGAAATATCTGAATATGAATACGACCATCCAAATTAAGCAAAGCATCGACTATCGAATGACTTACAGGAGCTTCTTGCGGAATAAATTCTCGATATTGACGAATCATTAAAATCGCAACCATCACCTCACGTGAACCAGTGGCTGTTTGCAATGCACGCTGAATAAGTTCAGGGCGTTTTTTATTACGTCGGATATCACTACTTAAAGGCTTGATTGCATCATTTAATGCGAAGCTGATTGGAGAAAGACGTAATAATGGCAAAGGTTGTGGTGATGACCATGGAATATAGATTTCCGTCTCAGATTCTTCTAAAGAACGGAAAAGGCTAAATAAAGGCCTATTACGAAGTTTCTTTAAATTTTCTAATTGTAAATCTTGCAGTAAAGTGGGATTGAGTTCGTAAATACGCTCACGAATGCTCGGGTGAATATTCATCCAGCTTTGAGGGCTAAGTGAATTTGCAAAACACATATGTGCGATTGATTCAGAATAAGCACTATGAATTTGTGATCCTGAATGGTGAACATAAATACGTAATAATGTTTGGGTATTCGTACTATTTTTTAGCAACCGCATAGTTTTTTGGTCATTGCGAAATGTGCGGCCACTTAATGTTAAATATTTAATAAAGCGAGTGATTAAAACACCTAAACTTCCCGCTAACCAAATCACTCCACCAACAGCTACAAACACAGTCTCAAACTTATGCTTATAACCCGGACTGTAGCGCTTAAAACCTTGTTTTGCGAGCTTACTACCCCATTGACTGAAAGTCGTTAAACCGCTGTATAAAATTTTTAATTTAGTATTTTCTACAGCCTCACCAGATAAAATTTGGTTAAATTCATGACCCAGTAAACCATACAGCTCTAGTTCATCTAGATTCTGTAAAGCTCCCCAAGTCAAAATAATGACAATATCATTTGAGTGAAAACCAGCTGTTAATGCATTTACACCCACTTCATCAGGCAAAACATAAAGAGTTGGAACGTTAAGAGAAAATGTTTGCGCCAAATGTTCTGTAATTTTTAATGCCGCATGTTCTTCTGGTGTACTCTCGCCTTTTACCAAACGACGCGCTTTAAGCTGTTTAGCAAGGGAATGACCACCTTTACGTAAAATATAAAGCTCGGTCACCACCGACCAAACCATAATAAAAAGCAAAAGAGCAATAAAATAGGGACTTAAGGCATGCCACCAAATCGGTTGGCTATAATCAAAAAAATGAACAAGTAAACCTAAAATGAGATTTAAAATAAAAATAGTCAAAAGCACAGCGACCAAACACATAGTGATGGACCATGCCATATTTTTATTTTCGATTAAATAGTGGCTTACTTCTTTCAATGTAAATATTCCCAATTACATTGTTAAGTTTCATCATAAAAGAAAAAAGCGGGAAACACCCGCTTTTTTCGGCTATTTCTATTCTTCTTTAATACCCGTCAAATCTACTGACGCTGCATCAATATTGACATCAATATAACCATCTTTTTTCTTTTTCGCAGAATCATTACGCTTCTGTTCCAAATTATTCAGATAGTCTGCATCAATTCCACCAGTTACATAGATACCATCAAAAACAGAGCAATCAAACTCAGTCAATGTAGGGACCTTACTTGTACGTACAGCGTTCTTTAAGTCTTCCAAATCTTGGAATACTAAACGATCAGCACCAATAATTTCTTGAATTTCTTCTACACTGCGTTCTGAAGCAATAAGCTCAGTTTTAGCAGGCATATCGATACCATATACGTTTGGATACATCACTTTTGGTGCTGCTGAAGCAAAGTATACTTTTTTCGCACCTGAGTCACGCGCCATTTGAATAATCTCATTACACGTAGTACCACGTACAATAGAGTCATCAACCAATAGAACGTTCTTGCCTTTAAACTCTAACTCAACAGGGTTTAATTTCTGACGTACAGATTTTTTACGCTGTTGCTGACCCGGCATAATGAAGGTACGACCGATATAACGGTTTTTCATAAACCCTTCACGGAACTTCACACCAAGAATATTTGCAAGTTCTAATGCAGAAGTACGGCTTGTATCTGGAATTGGAATAACCACATCAATATCATGGTCTTCACCCCAGTCACGCAAAATCTTATGCGCTAATTTTTCACCCATTTTTAAGCGGGCTTTATAAACTGAAATACCATCAATAATTGCATCTGGGCGAGCAAAATAAACATATTCAAAAATACATGGGCGATATTTTGGATTAGCCGCACATTGTTTAGTGAATAACTGACCTTCAGCATTAATGAAAATTGCCTCACCTGGTGCGATATCACGTTCGATTTTAAAACCAAGAGCAGTAATCGCCACAGACTCAGATGCAATGATATATTCCATCTCACCTTGTTCAGTCATACGCGAACCATAAATCAATGGACGAATACCATTTGGATCGCGGAAACCAACCAAACCATGACCAGTGATCATAGCAACTACGCCATAAGCACCTTGGCAGCGCTCATGAACACGAGAAACCGTATGAAAAATATCTTCAGCTGTAGGATTTAACGTTCCTTTCTTTTGCAACTCATGTGCAAAAACGTTTAAAAGAACTTCTGAATCAGAATCAGTGTTCATGTGACGCAAATCTGTTTTAAACAGGTCATCATGAATTTCTTCTGCATTGGTCAAATTACCATTATGCGCAAGTGTAATACCGTAAGGTGAGTTCACATAAAATGGTTGAGCTTCAGCACTACTAGCAGAGCCCGCAGTTGGGTAGCGCACATGACCAATACCGTAATTACCAAGTAATGCTCTCATATGACGAGTATGAAAAACATCACGCACCATACCGTTATCCTTACGAAGGAAAAGACGGCCTTCATGGCAGGTTACTATTCCAGCTGCATCTTGCCCACGATGTTGCAACATCGTTAATGCATCAAACAACATTTGGTTCACTGGCGATTTACCGGCTATACCAACAACTCCACACATAGCAACCTCGCAGACAAGCTAGGAATTAATAAAAAGGATTCTTTGTTGAATGGTCGGGCCGGATTTCTGGTTCTTCCGGCTCGTCCATTGGTTTTGGAGAAGTGCGAGATACACCGCCTCCAGATGTTATCTGATGAAAAGCCTCACTTGCTGCCCCTTTAGAAAGCTCCGTGGCTAAAGGTGCGTAAGGCAATAAAAACTGGATAAATTTGGATTGCTTCCAATGAGGTGAACTTTCTACCCAAGGTCCAACACCTTGCATAGTAATAAGAACAACCAATAAACCCTTCAACGAACCAAAAGCACCACCTGCTAAACGATTTAATGGCCCCAATTTTAAACTTTTCAAGAGGCCATTTAAAAATGCGGTGACGATCCAAGTTAAAACAATAATAATGAGTGCAATAAATGCAAAAGCTGCAATCTTTTGAACCACCGGATCCTGACTTAAACCCGACATTGACGGAGCTAGAAGAACAGCATATTTTGCACCCATAATTAATGCAAAAATCCATCCTACCAAGTTCGCAAAGGCTTTTATAAATCCTTGTCGCAAACCGTTTAGCCCCCCAATGAGCAAAAGTATTAGAATGATGATATCAATAGTGTTCATGTTCAATTAGGTCATAGCTTCAACACATTGCTTTACAAGCGTTGGTCCCGTATAGATTAGACCACTATAAATTTGAACAAGTGTTGCTCCAGCTTGTTGTTTTGCTAAAGCTTGCTCACCAGACAAAATACCACCCACACCGATTAAAGGAATTTGTCCTTTCAATGATTGAGCAAATAAACGTAAACACTCTGTACTTTTTTCAAATACAGGTGCGCCTGACAAACCGCCTGACTCATTACCGTAAGGCAGGTTTTCCACCCCTTCTCTCGACAAAGTGGTATTGGTCACAATAAGACCATCAATTTTAAAATCTAATAATTGAGCAGAGATAAACTCAACATCTTCAGCTGTTAAATCCGGAGCAACTTTAAGTACTAGAGGAACATAATGGTTATATTGCTCAGCCAACTCAAGTTGACGCGCTTTTAAGGTTTGCAGTAATTCAGTTAACGCATCACCACTTTGTAAACTACGTAAGTTTTTAGTATTCGGTGATGAAATATTGACAGTAATATATGAAGCGTAGTTATAAACTTTCTCAAGACAAATTAAGTAATCATCAACTGCTTTTTCGACAGGCGTATCGGCATTTTTACCAATATTGATTCCTAAAATGCCTCTAAACTTTGAAGCTTTAACATTTTCAATAAGTTTATCAACACCATCATTATTAAAACCCATACGGTTAATAATGGCTTTAGCTTCAGGAATACGAAATAAACGTGGTTTCGGATTACCCGATTGCGGACGAGGTGTAATTGTACCAATTTCAATGAAACCGAAACCTAATCCAGCTAATGCATCAATATGAGCACCATTTTTATCTAGACCAGCTGCCAAACCTACCGGATTAGGAAACTCGATTCCCATACATGTAGTAGGTTTTGCTTCTACGGCCTGACGCATCATGCCTAGCTTATGCGCTTTATCAAGCATGGATAATGTTAATTCATGGGCACGCTCTGGTGCTAAACTAAACAACATCGGGCGAGCAAGTGAATATAACATACCAATCACAGTCTACTGATTTTAGGTACGCATATTATAGGCACAGGCAGCACAAAACACCATGCTTGACATAAGCATATTTTGATATGTTATTGAACTGTCGCTGTTAATTTAATCTGACCTTCGCTTGAAACCATTTCCATCTTCTGAATACTAAGACCCATCTGTGCAAGTTGTGTTAAAAAGTTAGCTAAAATTGCATAATTCTGATGCGTTACAACAATTTGTAACTGCTCTCCATTTTGCTGAGAAGTCACAGTTAAACCTTGCTGTTGAGCCACCCTTTGTATTTTTCCAGACTTATCAAGTTCAAGCTCATTTGCAGGCTTCATAGTAACTGCATTACTTTGCATCCACACCATCAGATCTTTTAAATCATTTAAGCGTTTTTGCTGTTGTTCTGCCAAGGAATGCATTTTCCAAAGTGAAGACCCAACAATAGCCACTACCACAAAAATTGTAGTAAAGACCACCATAACGCGTTCACGGACAGTTAAACGATCTAGGTATTGAACAACTTTTTCAATCCACTGATCAAAACGATTCTGCAATTGAGCTAACATTTTCATTATTGTATTTTCACCACCCCAATTGCCCCACCACCATTTGCTTGGACATTACCTAGCTCAGCTTTAAATCCTTGCTGATTTAATTGTTGTGTCAAAGCTTGTAAATCATCTGCCGATTTTGCTTTTAATGCCATCGTTAAAATTGAAGCATCATAATTAAGTTGCTGAGCCAAAATCTGTCTTTGCATTAAAATAGGTCCAACACGGCTTAACAAAGAAAGTGCTTGTGTATCACCTTGCTGACTCATTCTTAAATGACTTTCAAATTGACCTTTTATATTTTGTTCAGTCACACGACTAGATGGTCCAAACCAGTATTTATATTGTTCAATTGTCTGGTCAGCAGTTAGATTTGCTACTTTTTTCAATTTGACCCAACGCAATAAATCATAGCTAAACTGAACTACAATAATTGCTAAAATAACGGCAGCACATGCCTTCCAATAACCAGAAAAAGTACGCTCCTGACCTTTTGATTTTGGTAAAACATTAAAAGGATGCTGCTTAGTTTTATCTAATGGTTGAAATTGATAAACGAACTCAGAACGTTGTTCTGCACTTGAAGCGGCCTCTAAACTTTCCAGTTGCTCTGGTGTTAAACCACTATATTGATAATGTTTTTCAGCTGACTGAAATTCTAAAAAAAGACCCAAATCATCAATTGAATTACCCAACCATTTATTTTCACGCACCAAAAGTTGGTGATGAATATTACACAGAATAACTTGCTCGGTTTGCGGCTCTGGCAATATTAGAAAATCTGGTAGCAAGGAAACAAGTTTGGTTGGCAATAAAGCCAAAGAATGTTGCCATGTCTCAACCATTCCTTGAGCAACGCCCAAGACAATTAACTGATCGGCATGAAAATGGTGAACCACTTTCATATGATCAATCGGTAAAGTCACAAACTCTTCAAGTAGATATTTAACCCCATCAGCCCCCAGTTGTTTATAGTGGGACTTCGCCATAGTTTGCTGAAGCATTTGTGCATGACGACTCGGAAAAAAAACCGTAGCTTCTTTTCCCTGATGTATTTGCAAGTCTTGTATTAATTGATCGAGACTCGCAGCCTGCAACCAGCTCTCTCCGTTAGACCAATGCCATATTCCATTGGTTTCAGGCATCCATATATACAGCATGTTGGCGAAATAACCTTTTTAATTATATTGTGGGTATAAAACTATTTTTTTGTGTTGATAAACCATTTGCAATAACAGCTTGATCATAAATTCTAGCTTCAGCAAGCGCAAATGGATTGAAATTTTCATGAGTAAGTAACTCTGCAATATGACCTATTACATTCATATGGCAAACCACTACAATCGACTCATAAGGAATTTGAGACAACCATTCAACTGCTTCTTTTGCATCATCATCTGGCTTAATCTTATCGCATAACAGCACTGGCACATCTTTAAAATAAGTCTGGATATGCGCCAATGTTTCTTGAGCACGCAACAAAGGACTAACAACAAAAATATCCGGTTTTACAATGTCTTTTAAAAATGTTGCTGTTTGCTCAGCCTGTGCATGTCCACGCGCAGTAAGGGGACGTTTAATATCATTACCATTAACTGGTGGAGCAGCTTCCCCATGACGAACTAATGTCAGTTGCATAAAATTTCCTTGTTAATAATTCTGCATTATAACCACAATTTATGACATTTATTCGTCAGACTTCATGATGAGGTAAAACAAACTCCACATCACTACGATGACCATTTTTCATAAGAGAAAGTGCAATATTTAATGGTGGAGCACCTTCAAAAATGACTTCATATAAAGCATTGGTAATTGGCATATATACATCTAGTTCTTGTGCTTTACCACGCACTTGGACAATTGTATTAATACCTTCAGCAGTTTGCCCCAATTCTTTACTTGCTTGATCAAGTGTCTTGCCAGAACCTAATGCATATCCGATTTGATAATTACGGCTCAATGGACTATTACATGTCGCAAATAAATCACCCACACCAGACAAACCTAAAAATGTAAGCGGGTTTGCGCCCTGCTTTACCGCGAAACGGCTCATTTCAGCCAAAGCACGCGTTAAAATCATACTTTTGGTATTTTCACCAATTTTATATGCAGCCCCAATTCCCATCGCGACTGCATAAATATTCTTAAGTGCACCGCCCAACTCAACTCCATGCACATCATCGCTACCAAAAACACGGAATAACGCACTATGAAGCGCATGCTGCACGGCATAACGGACGAGATCAGAATCACTAGCAATCACTGTACCAGATGGCATACCTGCCATAATTTCTTTGGCAAGGTTTGGACCTGACAATACACCATAGGGAACTTCTGGTAGTTCTTCACGAATAATATCGCTCATAAAACTAAATGTTTTAGCTTCAACACCTTTGGTTAAAGATACAACTGCTTGTGCAGTAATATAAGGAGCAATTTGTTTTAAGACATCGCGGAAAGAATGGCTAGGAATTGCAACTAAAATAATATCTCGGTCACATACCGCTTGCTCAAGATCAGACACAGCACGTAGTGAAGATTCTAAAGTGAAGTCTGGTAAATAACGTTTATTAATATGGGTTTTATTAATTTCTTCTGCTGTTTCGGCATCACGAATCCAGATCATGGTATCGCAGCCATTACGAGCAGCTAAATTCGCCATGGCTGTACCAAAGCTACCGCCCCCTAAAACGGTAATACGTAGTGCCGTTTTTTTATCGACCGCAACAGGTTCCACCAAATCTGTAAACTTAAATTCAGCCATGCTTTATTATCCTATTTCTTACTTTTACAGACGCTTAAGCCTGCCAAACTTTTACGAATTCTTTACTTTCAATATCTGCACGCGGTGCAATTGCTTTAGCTGCTGTGCCAACGTAAATAATACCTGAAATTAAATCATGCGGTTGCAGACCTAAATGCTGTTTTAACCAAGTTGATTCAACAACAGCACCACTACGCCACATAGTTGAAAACCCCTGAGCTTGCAAAGACAACAAAAGATTTTGTACTGCCGCACCAGTACTTAAGATTTGCTCAAAATGTGGCACTTTTGGATGATCTTGTAACTGTGTAAGAGCTAAAATCAGTAGCGGAGCACGAAAAGGATGTTGCTTAACACGTTCCAGCTGAGCGGGGTCAGATTCTCCTAAATCAACCAATGCTTTTGCTAGAACCTCACCAAAAGCAGCACGTTGTTCACCAGAAATAACGACAAAGCGTGTTGGCTTAAGCCTATGATGATCTGGAGCAGTTAAAGCAGCCTGAAAAGCCAACTCTAATTGATCTGAGTTTGGAGCTGGCTCAACTAATTGGCCAATAGACTGACGCTGATGAATATTTTGGTGAATTATTTGTATTACTGAATCCGTCATTAATATTGATCTAACTCAAAAATTCGAAATAGATTAGCATAATCTACCGTTAATCCACCATGGAATCTAGCCTATAAACTTAGTGAACTTATAGTTTGACATTTTTTAATACAAAACTTCAAAACTCATACAACGTATTCAAAATCAAATAGAAAACTTATGTTCAAATAGCTATGTCTTTTAGCGATTAACTTAGGTGAATCATGAAAAAAATAATTTTAGCGAGCGCAATGAGCGGCGTTGTTCTATTACTTGGTGCTTGTGCTACCGCTCCTAAAAATACTTTAGCAATTCAAAAAGAAAATAATCAATTTGAAGTGACTGGTATTGGCAAAACTAATTTAATTGCAAAGAATAATGCAGTTACTGCCGCACAAAAAACGTGCTCTAAGAATACAACTCCTGTTATTGTTGATGAAAAAACCACTTATCATGGTGTATTAAAAGATGTAGTAAGTGAAAAGACGGGTCAAATGGTAGAAGCCGCTGCAGGTGTTATTGGTACTTTAACTGGTAAAAATGCATCTTTAGCAAAAGATGACGACTATCAAACCACTCTTACCTTCTATTGTAAAATTAATTAATTGAAAAAAATCCCAATCAATTGATTGGGATTTTTTTATTAGCAATACCCCTCTAATCGGGTAAGTGGTAGTTTTTTACCAATTGCTTTTTCAATTTCTGGTAAATAGAAAGCATCATCTTCAGACAAGAAACTAATACTTACACCTTGTGCACCTGCACGACCTGTACGCCCAATACGGTGAACATAGTCATCAGACTGCTCAGGTAAAGTGAAGTTGATAACATGCGACACGCCATCTACATGAATACCACGACCTGCAACATCCGTTGCAATCATGATGTTATGCTTCCCTTGCTTAAACTGCTCTAGCATTTTCAAACGCTTATCTTGAGCAATCTCACCAGATAGCATTCCTACTTTATATCCATCTTTTTTCAAATGGTCATAAAGACGGCGCACTTGATCACGGCGGTTGGCAAAGATCATGACTTTATCAATTGGTTCTTCGCGTAAAATATCTTGTAAAAGACGATATTTATCTTGTTTAGCTACAACATAAACACGTTGTTCTACATCGTTATTGGTCTTTTGTTCAGGCTCAATTTCAACTGTTACAGGCTCAAACAACCACTGTCTTGCTAAATTTAAGACGTCGTAACTAAAAGTCGCCGAGAACATCAGGGTTTGACGTTGTTCCTTACGTGGTGAATAACGAACAATACGTTTTACCGAAGGAATAAAGCCCATATCTAATAAACGGTCAGCTTCATCAATTACCAAAAATTCAATTTGATCGAGCCAGACTTCTTTTTGTTCTACAAAATCGATTAACCGTCCTGGTGTAGCAACCATGATATCGACAAAATTAGCATCAAGTTGCTTCTTCTGCTTATCAAAATCAACACCACCCAATAGGGTCACTAAATGTAAATTAGAGAATTTTGTGAGAAACTTTGCATCGCTTTCAATTTGCAAGGCCAACTCACGAGTAGGTGCCAAGATTAAAGCACGAGGTTCGCCACGGAAACGTTGTTCTTTAACCGGATTATTGAGTAAATCATTAATTACACTAATCAGAAAGGCAGCTGTCTTACCTGTTCCTGTCTGTGCTCGCCCAATTGCATCGTGCCCGGCTAATGTATATTTTAAAACCTTTTGCTGAATTGGGGTCATTTGAGTAAACCCTAAAGCATCAATCGCCTTTTTAAGTTGCGGATGTAAATTCAAGGTTTCAAAACCAGATGTCATAAATACGCGCTCTAACAAACAATCTCTCGAATGAGAAGATCATTATAAACAAAAACGCCCCAATTCAAAAATTGGAGCGTCCATGATTCATCAAAAAGATGAATTAGTCTTAGTCTAAAGGCTGAACGTTTTCAGCTTGAAAACCTTTTTGACCTTGTACAACGCTAAATTCTACACGTTGACCGTCACGTAGAGAACGGTGACCGTCACCTACGATTGCACGGAAGTGAACGAATACATCGTCGCCGCCGTTACGTTGAATAAAACCAAAGCCTTTAGTGTCATTAAACCACTTTACTACGCCTTGTTCACGAGCTGTCATAAGTCAATCCTCAGATGATGAAAAAAGGACCTTCCGGTGTTGCAAACAGCAGAGCAAACAAGGTTTTAAAATTTTTATAATCTTAAAGCTTGTAATCATTCTGTAAAACTATCAACAATTTCCGGTTACATCCATTTGTTATAGGTTATTAAAACAATTTAACTGTGTGGTAATTCCTAAAACGGTTCGAGCTTAACACGGGTTTATGACAATTAATAGAATTTTTTTCAAATATTTCCCCTATTTTTAGCTCTTTTTTTAAACAGCTTATTACAATAATTTTTATGTATTCCTTTAGCTCTTAATTTTTATAAAACACCTAGAGTTCGTAAAAAAATTTGTTAAAATATTTTTTTTAGTTGTTTTTAAAATGAATGAGCACTACTTCTTCTGCTGTAGCACCTATTGAAATTAATGCCCTTGGTCAACCATGTCCAATGCCTTTATTAATGTTAAAACGTGAACTTAAGAAAGTATCAGGAAAGCAGCTATTTTTATTGAAATCATCTGACCCGCATAGTGAAATTGATGTAACGCGTTACTGCACTTTACATCATTTTATGTGTCAAACCACGCAGATTTCAGAAAGAGAATTTCACTATTTAATTGAAACTCAATGATTCTTTGTTAAAATATAAGATTAGAAACTGCATAAAATTTTACATTTTTCTACCCAATTTTCCTTAATTATGAAGCCAATTCAAATTAAGATGAATTTATTGGTTAATCCATCCTATCCTATAAGGAGAACTCATGAGTGACAGCAGCAATCAATTGATGCCCCTGTCATTGTCTGCGCCCGGTGTAAACCTTGGTGCATATATCAGTACTGTCAATCAGATTCCTATTTTAACGGCCGAGCAAGAAAAAGAACTTGCTGAACGTTATTATTATGACCAAGATCTTGATGCCGCAAAAATGCTGGTAATGTCGCATTTACGTTTTGTCGTTCATATTGCGCGCAGCTATGCAGGTTATGGCCTCCCTCAAGGCGACCTTATTCAAGAAGGTAACTTAGGCTTAATGAAAGCCGTAAAACGTTTTGATCCAAATATGGGCGTACGTCTCGTATCTTTTGCCGTCCACTGGATTAAGGCAGAGATTCATGAATACGTTATTCGTAACTGGCGTATTGTAAAAATTGCAACAACTAAAGCTCAACGTAAACTTTTCTTTAACTTACGTAGTTTGAAAAAATCGAGTAAAAAATTAACACTCGAAGAAGCACAATCTATTGCTAACGACTTAAATGTAACTCCAGAACAAGTTTTGGAAATGGAAGGTCGTTTAACTGCTTATGATGCTGCTTTTGAAGCGCAAGGCGATGATGACGACGATACTCCACATACAGCACCTGCGTTGTATCTTGAAGATAACCGTTACGACCCTGCTCGTTTAGTTGAAAATGAAGACTGGGAAGAGCAAAGTACATCTGCTTTACATGATGCAATGGACCAGTTAGATGATCGTTCGCGTAATATTTTGCAGCGCCGTTGGTTAGATGATGATAAATCTACCCTACATGAGCTTGCTGCTGAATATAATGTATCAGCAGAACGTATTCGTCAGCTTGAAAAAAATGCGATGGAAAAAATTAAAGTCGCTATGTCAGCAAGCTAAAGTAAATAAAAAATAAAAGGGCGATCAGCCCTTTTGTTTTATCTGGCTATGTTTAGCCAACCTATTCTATGGTAACGTTGCCTTTCATTATTCAGTTGCGTTTTTTGTTATGTGGATTGCCATTTCAGCCCTTAATCTTGCTTTTGCAGTCATGTTGGGTGCTTTTGGAGCACATGGTCTTAAAGCTCACGCGAGCCCTGAACAAATTGCTTGGTGGCAGACTGCAACCGACTACTTTTTTTATCATGCACTTGGGCTATTAGCCCTTGGTATTCTAAGTAAGGTTCTTCCCCATTTCCCAATCAAGTTATCTTTCTTGCTTATTCAGATTGGCATTCTGTTCTTTTGTGGTTCGCTTTATATCATGGCATTAGGTTTACCACGCATATTAGGCGCAATTACGCCAATCGGTGGAGCCTTAATGATTGCTGGATGGCTAGTTTTGGCTTGGAATGCTTTCAAATACGCAAAATAATCGGAATGTGATCATGCAAATTTATTTAAATGGCGAATTAACGGACACGCCTAGCCAAAACCTTTTGCAACTCATTCAGGAGTTGGCACTTGAAGGAAAACGTTTTGCTGTTGAACACAATCAGCAAATCGTACCTAAAAGCAAATTAGAGCAAATTACGATTGCTCAACATGACCGTATCGAAATTATTCACGCTGTTGGCGGCGGCTAAGTCGGAGTTATCCATGCAAGACACCCCTCTCATTATTGGTTCACGTTCTTTTCAATCTCGTTTATTGGTAGGAACTGGCAAATATAAAGACTTAAATGAAACGGATTTAGCCATTCAAGCCAGTGGTGCAGAAATCGTAACTGTCGCAATCCGCCGTGTGAATATTGGACAAAATCCAGATCAACCGAATTTACTTTCAGTTATTCCACCAGAAAAATATACTATCTTGCCAAATACCGCAGGTTGTTTTGATGCTGACAGCGCAGTACGTACATGCATGTTAGCCCGAGAATTACTGGATGGTCATAACCTAGTAAAGCTTGAAGTGTTGGGTGATGAAAAAACCTTATATCCAAATGTAACCGAGACTTTAAAAGCCGCTCGTACTTTAATTGATGACGGTTTTGAGATTATGGTCTACACCTCGGATGACCCAATCATTGCGCAAGAACTTGAAAGTATGGGTTGTGTTGCGATTATGCCTTTAGGTAGTTTGATTGGTTCAGGTTTAGGTATTTTAAACCCGCACACTATTTCAATTATTAAAGAAAATGCGAAAGTACCAGTTTTAGTAGATGCAGGTGTTGGTACAGCAAGTGATGCAGCTATTGCGATGGAACTTGGTTGTGATGGCGTACTGATGAATACTGCCATTGCAGCTGCTCAAAATCCTATTTTGATGGCTTCTGCAATGAAAAAAGCTGTTGAAGCGGGTCGTGAAGCATTTTTAGCGGGTCGCATGCCACGTAAGCGTATGGCAAACGCAAGCTCGCCAGAAACAGGTTATTTCTTTAAATAATTATTAATTTTGCCTAAATTTTAAAGCACGGTAACAAAAGCTATCGTGCCGAGTGGCATGGATGCCACTGTTGAACAGGGGCCACATGGATGTGCCCTCTGTTCAACAAAGGTTTTTGTTACTTTTGACCTTTCAAAAGTAAAGCATAGCCAATATAGAGCTTAATAAATTAAACATGAGACCAAAGGTCGCATATCACGTAAAATTATTAATTTAATTAAGCCACTTGCTCATCGCGCTTAAATACCAACTCTTTTGCAGATGAGTTATCAGCATCAAAGTAGTAACCCTCAGTATTAAATGCTTTGATATCTTCAGCTTTATTTAATTGGTTTTCAATAATAAAACGAGCCATTAAACCGCGTGCTTTTTTCGCATAGAAACTAATGACTTTATATTTGCCATTTTTCTGGTCAAGGAAAACAGGCTTCACAATATCAGCCTTAATTTTCTTTTCATTGACAGACTTGTAATATTCATCCGAAGCTAGATTTACCAGCAATTCAGATTTAATTGCTGCCAAGTCTTCATTAATCTGGTTAGTGATGATGTCACCCCAAAATTCATACAAATTGTGACCGCGCGTATTTTTTAATTTAGTACCCATCTCTAAACGATAAGGCATCATTAAATCTAAAGGACGCAATAAACCATATAGACCAGAGAGCATACGCAAATGCTGCTGTGCAAAATCAATATCTTTGTCTTTTAAATGGTACGCATCTAAACCAGTATACACATCACCTTTAAATGCATAGATTGCTTGGCGAGCATTTGAGAAATTAAATTCGGGATTCCAATCTCTAAAACGGTCTGCATTAAGTGTGGCAATTTTTTCACTAACACTCATTAAAGTCGCAATTTCCGAAGCGGAAAGTTTGCGGCAAACATCAATTAATTGTGCTGAGTTTTCTAATAAGCGCGGCTGAGTAAACTCATCTGTAGGTAACGCTGTTTCATAATCTAAAGTTTTTGCAGGAGAAATTAAAGCAAGCATAGACAACCTGAAAAAATTATTCTTAATACCAACTATAACAGTAGATATTTTTTAATGCTAACTCGTGTTTTCAATGACGACTATCGGTAAAATAGGAATACGTATTGTTATTTATCGATTCTTATATGTCTGAGCAAATTTTCATTCAGGGTCCAGTAGGTAAAATTGAACTTTTTGTAGACCGCCCTGAAGGTGAAATCAAAGGCTTTGCGGTTGTTTGCCATCCGCACCCATTGCAAGGTGGAACTCCTCAACATAAAGTCCCTGCTCTTTTAACCCAAATCTTTAATGAATATGGTTGTATTGTTTACCGTCCTAGTTTCCGTGGTTTAGGTGGCAGTGAAGGTGTTCATGATGAAGGCCATGGCGAAACCGAAGATATTTTAGCTGTGATTGAACACGTTCGTAAGCTTCATGAAGGCTTACCATTCTATGCAGGCGGTTTTAGCTTCGGCTCACATGTTTTGGCAAAATGTCATGCGCAGCTTAGCCCTGAATTACAGCCTGTACAATTAATTTTGTGTGGTTTACCAACAGCTACTGTTGTGGGATTACGTCACTATAAAACCCCTGAAATTCAAGGTGATATTCTACTCATTCATGGTGAGCAAGATGATATTACTTTACTTTCAGATGCAATTGCATGGGCAAAACCGCAGAAGCATCCAATTACGATTTTACCGGGCGCTAACCACTTCTTTACAGGTTATTTAAAACAGCTTCGTCAAATCATTACACGCTTTATTATCATCAAATAAAGTGTATTTGATGGGGCATAACTTGAGAGTATGCCCATCATTTTCAAGTATGTCCTTATTGAAAATTATTCCAACTTAACCTAGAACGTGCCAAATATTTTTTACTCGGTCGCTATCATTTACTATAATTTTTATAAAATTCTAATAAGCGTCTATAATATAAATTACGCATTTGATTAAAAAATTCCAAGAATATGCTTCATTTTACCTTTTTAGGCACATCATCAGGTGTACCCACACTTTCCCGTAATGTTTCAGGATTAGCGGTTCGTAATAGCAAAAATAAGGACTGGATTTTAGTTGATGCCGGCGAAGGTACACAGCACCGCATTCAACAAGCTAAACTTTCCTTGCAAAACCTAGTTGCCATTTGTATTACACATGTTCACGGCGATCATTGTTATGGTCTAGTTGGTTTATTGGCAAGTGCAGGAATGAATGCTCGTAGCAAACCCTTAACCGTGATTGCTCCGAAAGAAATTCAGCAATGGTTTGAGATCACGGCCCAACTCACAGACTTACACTTACCCTATTCACTACAATTTATTGATGTGAATGATGCAATACAGCCACAACAGATTACTGATGAATTTATTGTTCAAGCACACCCTCTAAGCCATCGTGTTCCAAGTTTTGCTTTTAGTATTTATATTAAATCTATTCAGAAGAAGTTAGATACCCAAGCTCTCACACAGCTAGGCGTGCCTCAAGGCGATATGTGGGGCCAATTAAAGCGTGGCTACAATGTTGAATTTGTGGGACAAACTTTAAAAGCTCAAGACTTTATCAAAATTCAAAATCAACAAGTTCATGCAATTATAGGTGGTGATAATGACCAACCAGAGCTATTAGCTAACGCTTGCAAAGATGCTCAACTCCTTATTCACGAATCAACATACTTGCAAACGGTTTTAGATAAAGTCGGCAAAGGTCCAATGCATAGCTCAGCAAAAATGGTGGCTGAATTTGCAGAACAGCAATCTTTGGGTAATTTAATTCTGACGCATTTTAGCCCTAGACATCAGGATAAATCTGGCCAGCAAGCTATTTCCGAAGAAGTTCGCCAGTTTTATAAAGGTCATTTTTATTTAGCAAATGATTTTGATGAATTTACTTTAAATGAAACAGGACAACTTTTAAAAATCGAGTAAAAAATTATATTTATTGAGAGATCGAATTAACTATACATCATTTCCATGTAAAAGTTTAAGAAGCTCATAACTGAGCTTCTTATTTCTTAAAAAATTACTCTACAGATGCCAAAGCGGTTACCAGTAGCTTCCAGCATTTCTCTACAGTATCTACTTTTACTCGTTCACCTGGTGCATGCGCCCCTTGAATATCAGGCCCAAACGAAACCATCTGTAAATGTGGGTAATGTTCAGCAATAATCCCACATTCTAAACCCGCATGAATTACTTTTAGATTTGGTTCAATATTAAACGCATTTTGATAGGCTTGTTGTAAGCACTTTAGTGCGGCTGAGTCAGGATTTGGTGTCCAACCTGAAACTAATGGCGTGAGTATAGAGGCGATATTAAATTGACTAAAATGTGCCTGAATTTTTTCGGCAAAATCTTGAGCTTCTTGGTTCACCATTGAGCGAACCATTAAAACAGCTTTTCCGCCTTCTCTATTTAGTCTCACCACTCCAATGTTATTTGAAGTTTCAACCACATCTGGTAAAGCTTGACTCATACTTGCAACGCCATAAGGACTTGTTGCTAAAGCTTGTAACCACTCGTTTTGCTGTTGTTGAGTAATCACTTCTTTCACTTCAGCACCAGTGGGTTGAATACTTAATTGGAAATTGTCATCAATACCCTGTAGCTGTTTTTTCCATGCCGTTTGATATTCAGCAAGTAACTTTTCTAGATTTGATAACTGATTAGGCGAAATTGCAATAGTGGCGCGTGCTTCTCGCGGCAAAGCATTACGGGCCGTACCACCTGTAAACTCAATAAGATGCCCACTAAGTGAGCCTAAATATTGATTTAAAAAACGAGCCAAAATAACATTTGCATTGCCGCGTCCTAAATGGATATCTATGCCAGAGTGTCCGCCTTTAAGACCAGCCACCTGAATATTCACAATATTTAAATCTTTAGAAATTGGTTCATAGCTAAGCGGCTCCTCTACCTCAACATCAATACTACCAGCACACCCTAGATACAACTCCCCCCATTCTTCTGTATCAATATTAAATAACCATTTTCCTTTTAATATACCGGCTTCTAAAAGTCGTGCACCGCTCATACCTGCTTCTTCATCGACTGTTAAAAGAACTTCTATTGGTCCATGAGCAATATCATTTGAATCTAATACTGCCAACGACAAAGCTACCCCTATGCCATTGTCTGCACCTAAAGTAGTATCTTTGGCAATTAACCAGCCATCTTCGAGGACTGGACAAATCGGGTCTTTAAAGAAATCATGTACCGTGCCAGTGTTAGCTTGTGTGACCATATCTAAGTGGCCTTGAAGAATAACGCCAGATACATGTTCTTTACCCGTAGTTGCATCCTTTCGGATAATTAAATTACCAACTTCATCTACGTAAGTTTCTAAATTTCGACTTTCGGCCCAGTTTTTTAGATACTCACGAAGCTGTTGTTCATGCTTTGAGGGACGCGGAATCGTACAAAGTGTTTGAAAATGCTGCCAAACAATTTGAGGAGATAAGTTTGAAAAATCAAATGGCACCATATATTTATACTCTCACAAATATTCTTAATAAACTTAGGTTTATTCAAAGATAAGAATTTATCAGCGCAGTTTTAGCCTTTATTAAAATCGACGCTGATAAATTAAAAATGACTCTAAATGTAGAATAGATTAGATATAAAAATCAAAGCTAAATTTCACGAACCAAACGGAAACCCCACATGATTGAACGGGCTTGTGAAGTTACATAAGCATTACGATAGGCAGTTCGTACGTTATAAGTGTTATATATCCATGCTCCCCCACGTAAAACTGGGAAGTTACACTGCCCATTATTTTCCTCACCCCAACGACGATTTACACTAGGAGCATTTTCATAATTTGCATGCCAGCAATCATCGACCCATTCTCGGGCATTGGCACTCATATCATATAAACCGAAATTGTTTGGTAAAAACTTCCCTACTGGTGACGTAAAAGGATAACCATCTGTGCAATTAAATAAACTCCAACCACTGGTTTGTGGTAGTGCTACAACTGTTGCTGGATCTAATACATTTGCATATTTACAAGCTTGGTCAAGATTAAGGTCATCTCCCCAATAATAGGCTGTTGTCGTTCCAGCACGAGCCGCATATTCCCACTCAACCTCTGTTGGTAAACGGTAAGTCTGGCCCGTTTTTTTAGATAACCATTTCGCGAATGCTCTTCCATCTTCACGGCGTACACATACAACAGGATCCTGAGGTGTTTGATTCATACCCGAATTATTTGGATTTAAATCATCTCGATACCACATATTGAAAACACCATTTCGCGTTTCCCAATTACGGCATCCTTCGACTTCCCAGCCAGTTTCCTTTTGGAAAGCCTGAAACTCAGCAATTGTTGTTTCATAAGTTGACATTGCGAATGGTTTTTCGACTTGTACTAAATGTTGAGGTAATTCATATGGCCGAGATTGAGCAGGTACATTTTGTTGCTCTTGCTCATTTATATTTCCGCCCATTAAAAAACTACCAGCTGGAATAACCGTCATTTCTGGACAAAAACTGTCTGAACAATCTTTAAATTTAGATTTTGCTGCCGTTAATTGATTAATATTGATATTGGTTAATGAAGCTAATTTAATTTCAGGATTCATATTAGGAGGGTTATTTATTTGACGAATTAATAAATTAATTGTTCCTTTCCACTCACTTAACATTTCTCTAAGCATAGCAGGCCGCTCAATACTTACTCCAGTTCCATCATAGTCAGGAGCATTACATCTCGCTCTTAATACTGTCGACTCATCAGTAAGCTGAGCTAGTTTGGGAATAATTTGATTATCAAGAAAGACTCCTAAATTATTTGAACTCGCGATATTGGCTCTTAGTTCTGCCGCTGATTTTTGAGCAATTGTCGCATCACCGATAACTTTAGAATAGACACTATCACATTGATTTTCTTGCCATACCAAAGTTTGTTTAAGATTCTCCAAGGAAGTAATTGTTTCTTCTAACAACTTCTGATTCTTTGAATTTATGGTTACATCTTTATCATCATTATTACAAGCTGATAATAAGGAGATAATCAATATACCAAAGCCTTTTGAATAATTACTAGAAATTATGTTCATGTTAATTCTCTGTAAAATAATATAAATAAAAAGAGGAAATTGATTAGTTGTTTGTTAAAAAGCATTTTTAAATTAATAGAAATTTAGATCAAAATTCAAACAATATTATTTTTTTGTTTGTTAATTTTTATTAAATAATGTCACTACAAAAATAAATAATTCTTATCAATATTAATCAATCAAAAGGGTGAACAAATATGTTCACCCTTTCTTCACAAAATATGCTTAATTGGTCAAGACTTCCAAACAAATTCGGAGAAACTCTGATCGGCTTTCAAACTATTTTCAACAGCCTGCGCAAGCTGACGAATAATGCTTTGTGTTTCGATTTTTTCAAACCAGTCTTGTTCTTCATCTGGATTGGCAGAAATTTCACACATCAAGTGTCCATCATGGTCTGTTTTCTGGCAAGTAATAGACAACGGCAAAAGATGATTATCAATGCTTACTTCTACTTTTTCATGCTCATGTACAATATGCTGTGCATCAAAACCATAATGCCCCAATTGTTTAAATAATAAGGCCGCTACATATTCTTGAGTGATATGGCATTCATTTGGTGGATGATCAAGCACCCCATGTTCTGGGCAACTGGCAATAAATTGTAATTTTTTCATCCTTTGTCCTAACACTATTATCATTATCTGCACTTAGCATAAGCAATAAACAAACAGCAGCCAAGCCTTTAGCTCGCTGCTGCCGTTGCTATTGTGTTAGCAATTATAAAATGTATTAGGTCAAAAGTTATTGGCTAACTTCAATCGTTAAACCTGCACGATTCGCCAACTCAGTAAATGTTGGGAAACTTGTAGCAACAGTTTCAGTACCATGAATTGTAATCGGACCAGAAGTACGAAGACCTGCCATACTAAAACTCATAGCAATACGATGGTCATGATGCGATTCGATTTCACCGCCAGCAAAGATTGGTGACCAATCGCCAGATTTGCCTTTTCCTTCGATAATGATGCCATCTTCAGTTGGTGTGCAGTCAATACCCATGATTTTTAAACCATCTGCCATAACTTGAATACGGTCAGATTCTTTCACACGAAGCTCTGCCGCACCTGTAAGTACTGTTTGCCCTTCAGCACAAGCCGCTGCAATAAATAATGCTGGGAATTCATCAATTGCCAAAGGTACTTGATCTTCAGGCATATGAATACCTTTAAGGGTACGTGAACCTTTAATATGAATATCAGCAATAGGTTCGCCACCAGCAATACGTTCATTTTCAACAGTCAGGTCAGCACCCATCTGTTTTAAAATTTCAATTACACCTGTACGTGTTGGGTTAATGCCTACCGCTTCAAGCACAACGTCTGCGCCTTCAGTGATTGCAGCACCCACCATAAAGAAAGCAGCAGATGAAATATCAGATGGTACTTGAATATTAGTACCCACTAACTTACCGCCGCCCACCAGGGAAATTTTATTACCTTCAGTTTTAACATCATAACCAAATGCACGAAGCATACGCTCTGTATGGTCACGTGTTGGTTCCGGCTCAGTTACCGAAGTTTCACCTTCAGCCCATAAACCGGCAAGTAAAATACCGGACTTCACTTGAGCAGATGCCATAGGTAAATCGTATTGAATACCTTTTAATTGCTGACCACCAGTAATGCTTACAGGTGGTGTACCTTTCTCACCTGTTGTCTGGATTTGCGCACCCATTAAACGTAATGGCTTAGCAATACGCTCCATTGGACGTTTAGAAAGTGACGCATCACCTGTCATAACAGAATCAAACTTTTGGGCAGAAAGCATACCTGAAAGCAAACGCATGCTTGTTCCAGAGTTACCCATATACAACGCACTTGCTGGTGCTTTTAAGCCATACATACCCACGCCATGAATGATCACTTCACCATTTTTAGGGCCTTCAATGCTTACACCCATATCACGGAAAGCTTGTAAAGTTGCTAAAGCATCTTCACCTTCAAGGAAGCCAGTTACATGCGTAGTGCCTTCTGCAATAGCACCAAACATAATGGAGCGATGTGACACAGATTTGTCACCCGGTACGGTAAATTTACCTTTAAAAGTCTTATTTCCCGGTAAGATACTGAATTGCTGTGTCACCTTATTTTTCTCCATTAAAGGTTTTTTGGCTAACATATGATTGAAATGTTGACGTGCTGCCTGAGCATGGCCGAGTAAACCCATTAATGCATGAGAATCTTCGTTTTCAATCAATTTTCTAAGTACGGTAAGTTGCTTTTCGAAGCCATCTACAGCATTTAAGATAGCGGTTTTGTTGGCAAAGAAAATGTCATGCCACATTTGAGGATCACTTGCTGCAATTCGTGAAAAGTCACGGAAACCACCAGCTGCATAACGGAAAATATCCAAGTTATCTTCACGGTTTGCAAGTTGCTCAACTAGATTAAATGCCATTAAATGTGGTAAATGACTTGTATGTGCCAAAACCTCATCATGCTTGGCAACATCCATACAAATAACTTCAGCTTTAGCAGCTGACCAAAGTTGAATCAGTTTATCAACAGCCCATTCTGCACTTGTTGGTAACGGCGTTAAAATCACTTTATGATTTGCAAAGAGATCGACCTTACCTGCATGAACACCCGTGTGTTCACTACCTGCAATAGGATGCCCCGGTACAAAACCTGTTGGTAAATTTTCACCAAATACAGCTTTTGCTGCATCAACCACATTACCTTTTGTACTTCCCACATCGGTCACAATTGTGGTTTCTGACAAATAAGGCTTAATTTGCTCAAGCACTTTTTGTGTAGCACGTACAGGTAAGGCTAAAACAATTAAATCCGCCCCTCTCACGGCCTCTACAGGATCGGAAAATCCTTCTTGTATTAAACCAAGTGATTTTGCATCTTCTAAAGTTTTCTGTGAACGTGTAGATGCCACAATAGTTGTCGCCAACTTTTCGGCAACGATAACGCGAGCCAAACTCGACCCAATGAGTCCTAAACCAATAAATGCAACTTTTTTAAATAGGGGTTGTGACATAACTTCAACTTTGCTTTTGCTCAAAGTTATTTAAATCTTTGAGCAATTTGTTTTTTAAGCTTAATGACATATTCCTTTGGATATATGTCATTATTCCAACGTAAGTAATTAAAGAACAGCAGCAGGATAAGAACCTAAAATACGAAGCTCTTTTACCATTGGACGGATATCATTGATTGCAGCAGCAACGTTTTCTTGATCAATATGACCTTCTAAATCGATAAAGAATACATATGCCCATTTTTCAGGTAATGCTGGACGGGTCTCAATACTCGTTAAGCTAATATTATGTTTTGCAAATGGCGCTAAAATTTCTAATAAAGCACCTGCACGATCATGTGCTGAAATTAATAACGATGTTTTGTCATTGCCACTTTGTGGAATTTTTTCACGGCCAATCACTAAGAAACGAGTGGTATTTTCCGGATTATCTTCAATATTGCTATGCAAGATTTCAAGATTATACATACCTGCTGCAATATCAGATGCAATTGCTGCTGAGTGCCATTCGTTGCGAATACGGCGTGCAGCTTCTGCATTTGAGTTTAAGGCAACACGTTCAACACCTGGATAATGCGCGTCTAACCACTGACGGCATTGCGCCAAAGTTTGCTGGTGCGCATAAATCTGTTTAATGCTGTCTTTACGCGTATTTTCAGAAACCAAGAATTGATGATGAATACGCAATTCAACTTCACCAATCACATTTAAATTCGATGTTTTAAAGCAATCTAGTGTGTGGTTCACAATACCTTCAGATGAGTTTTCAACTGGAACTACACCATAATGTGCACTACCCGCTTCTACTTCACGGAACACTTCATCAATAGTTGGTAATGGACGTACAACTGCATCTTTACCAAAATGTTTAAGCACAGCAGATTGCGTAAAAGTACCTTCAGGTCCTAAGAATGCAATGCTTTGCGGAGCTTCTAAAGCAAGGCAAGCAGACATAATTTCACGGAACAGACGCGCCATGGTTACATCAGATAAAGGTCCCTGATTGCGTTCCATAACTTTGCGTAATACTTGTGCTTCACGTTCAGGACGATAAAACAAAGGATTCTCTTCGGAAGCAAATTTAGCTTTAGCAACAGCTTCAGCAAGGCTTGCGCGGCGATTTAATAACTCTTGAATCTGTTGATCTACGCTATCAATATCTTCGCGAATTTGTTCTAAACTAAGAGAAGTCGTTTTGTTTTGATCATCGTTGATCATTGGAATGCAGCCTCAGAAAAATCATCTTTTAAACGAGAGTATAACAATAGTCGGCTTTGATTTGTTAGGCAATATCGATGTACCGGCTTTTTTCGTTAATCACTCTCAAACCTGTCAATAAGATTACTTTATTTGATAATGATTTTCATTTATTATTTTACTTATAACATTTTCTTAACTTTATTATGCTTAAACCATTTTTCTTTTTATCTTGTAGTTTTCTCTTGGGAACTTTAATAAGTACGCCTGTTTTGGCTCAACCTTCAATAAAAGATCAATCAAAAATCGTTTTTCAAAATAATCAGGCACAATTCCAAATCAAATCTAAAAATACAGGTCATGAATATCTAATTCAAATTTATAAACCGCCTGTGGCCCCGCCCCAACATGGTTACCCTGTACTTTATATATTAGATGGAAATGCAACTTTCCCTAGTGCTGCCAATATTGCTCAGTCAATTGGAGCAGGTTCGACTAAATTAGGTTTAGATCCGCTCATGATTGTAGCTGTTGGTTATCCACATCAAAAAACCTTTGATGTGCAAAAGCGTGCTTATGATTACACACCAGAACCTTCTGCCCAATTTCAAGCACACGGTAAATATAAATATGGTGGTGCTGATCAGTTCATTGCCTTTTTAAATAACGAACTCAAACCTGAAATTGCAAAACAGTTTCCGGTTAACAGCCAGCAACAAAGCCTCTATGGGCACTCTTTTGGAGGCTTGTTTGTGCTTTATCATTTTTTTCAAAAGCCAAATGCATTTCAGCGTTACTTCGCTGCAAGTCCTTCTTTGTGGTTTGATCAAGGCATGTTATTTCAACAGTTAGAACATTGGCAAAGTCAAAAACTAAATCATTTCCCTTTACTCATGACCACAGTCGGTACACATGAACAAGGTGGCCCTCTTACTCAACTGAATAATACGCTTAATGAAGCAGACTTTTTTAAAGCTTTAGAAAATAAACGTTCAAACGAATTTAGTTATTGGCATTTTTATAACCCTGCCGAACAACACATAACAAATTTGTATGCGAGCTTACCTAAAGCACTTATGTTTGCTTCTTGTCAAAATTTAGAAAGCTGTAAATCTTTATTTGATAGACCATTACATCAGCCAGCCAAGTAAAAACATAATTACATTTAAAGCTGATTATTTCGTTGTTCTTAAAGATAGTCCTCTTAATGCATGGATTGGTTATACTGACCCAATATGTCATAACAACAGTAAAATAGAATGAATAATGTAAGCCCAAAATAGAAATGTCCGGTTTCTCCAAAGTAAAAATGTCCGCTTTTAGAATATGCACTTTTGCAATTTCCTTAGCGGACGGTTTGATATGTTGGTGTCTATGTCGGATAAAGAACTTAAACGATTGTCGGTCTTGCAGGAAATCTGTGATCAACGCATAACCCAGTCCCAAGCTGCTCAGCTACTTCATATTTCAGAGCGTCAGATCAGGCGTTTATTGCAAAAATACAAAGCTCAAGGCCCAGCTGCATTAGCCCATGCCGGTCGTGGTCAAATCAGCAATTCCAGGCTTCCTGAAGAGCTCAGACTCAAGTGCCTCAATATTGTTTCTGATCAACTGCATGGTTTCGGACCCACTTTAGCGCATGAAAAGCTCACCACCGTTCATGGCTTTGATATTTCAGTGGAAACACTGCGTTCCTGGATGATTGCAGCCGATTTATGGACTCCTCGTGCCAAGCGTCTGAAACGCCCGTATCAGCCTCGTTATAACCGGGACTGTTATGGTGAACTGATCCAAATCGATGGCTCACACCATGACTGGTTTGAAGGTCGAGCCCCTAAATGCTGTCTGCTGGTATTTATCGATGATGCCACAGGCAAATTACAGCATTTACGCTTCTGTAAGTCAGAATCAACCTTTGACTATATGATTTCAACACGTTTGTATGTTGAGCAGCATGGTAAGCCTTTAGCCTTCTACAGCGATAAACATTCAGTCTTCAGGGTGAATCAAAGCAGTAAGAAAGACACCAAGATTACCCAGTTTGGGCGCGTACTCAGCACCCTGAATATCGATATTATCTTCGCTAATTCACCACAGGCCAAAGGCCGTGTAGAACGAGCCAATAGAACGCTTCAGGACCGTCTGATCAAAGAAATGCGTCTGGAAGGCATCAGTTCGATTGCCGAAGCCAATGCCTGGCTACCCTGCTTCATTGAGCAGTTCAATCAGAAGTTTGCCAAGATGGCCTTTAATCCCAAGGATCTACACCGGACTGTCACTGAAACAGCCGAAGAATTAGATGATATTTTTACCTGGCGTGAACCCCGCAGAGTCACGAATAGCCTGACGATCACTTATGATAAGTGCGTATATCTCTTGGAAAACACGGAAGAAAACCAAAGATTGATTGGCAAGTATCTTGAGTTTCTGGAATACCCGAATAGTACAGTCGCGATTGAATATCAGGGAAGAAAAATCAATTACAGCATCTTCGATAAATTAAGTCAGCTCAACCAGCGAGAGATTGTTGAAAATAAACGTTTGGGTTCTGTATTAGCCCATATTCAACAGCAGCATGAAGAACTAGAACAACAAAATAAACGCAATCGTTCTCAAAAGATGCCAAGCAGACGTGCACAGAAAACAGTAATCAAAGAACGAAATCTGAATCCTGTGCTTGACTTGGAAATGTCGGTATAGGACATTTCTATTTGGTTTTAAGGTAGGACATTTCTACTTAGGAATAACAAATAAAATTATTGTTTTAAGCCTATTGGGTTTTACAACTTTTAGTTTAACGGCTTGCGGCGGTTGTCCAATAATTGCAGGTTGCAATGGTACTGATAATTCTCCGTACTATATGACAACTACCAGCAATCAAGTTCGTGGTATTCCAGTCCCAGCAAAAACTAAACTGACCTATCAGTCGCAAAATTTCAGACAGAAATTTGAGCAAACACATGCTTTAAAAGAAAAAAATTTATCAGGCATTGCATTACCAGAAAATACAGCAATCATTTGGGGAGGTATGCCAGTAGATATGTTTATACAATTTTCTAATTCCGAAATGAAAGGCTTCTCGGTCTATCCAGCACGAAGATTTAAAACAGAATTATCAAATGAGTTTTTACATTTATGGAAAAGCTGTGAAAGTGATTTAGACATTAACTTAAAGAATCCAAATGACTGGTCATTTAATCCTGAAAATATGGAAATAACGGGTTGTGGCATCAATCAAAAACGTAGCAAATATACCGAAGACTCTTTTCGTCAAGATGAAGCCGATGCATTTTTAATAAAGATCAATCAGGCCTTACACAAGTTACCCAAGCAACAAGACTATCCTGTCATTTATCGAACTAACAAGAACTAACAAATAAGTAATATAAAAAAGCCTACTCAAAGGTAGGCTTTTTTATATCCATTTACTTAAGCTTTACCAATTAAGCCACGCGCTACGATTTCTTTCATAATTTCGTTTGTACCACCGTAAATACGCTGAATACGAGCATCTACAAAGAAGCGTGAAATTGGATATTCAGTCATATAGCCATAACCACCAAAAAGTTGCAGCAAGTTGTCAGCTACTTTCATTTGCATATCTGTACTAAAACTTTTCAGTGCTGCAGCTGTTTCCACATCTAGCTTACCTTCTTGATATAGAGCAACGTTTCTCTCATAAAAAGCAGCAGTAGCAAGCTCATCAATTTTTGCTTGAGCTAAAACAAAACGCGTATTTTGGAATTGAGAAATAGGCTGGCCAAATGCATGACGTTCTTTTACATAAGCCGTTGCTAAATCAATTGCACCACGAATAGCTCCAATTGCGGTAGATGCAATAGCGGTACGTTCACGTGGTAACTCTTGCATTAAATAAGCAAAACCTTGTCCAGCTTGACCGAGTAACTGGTTTTTAGGAACCTTAACATTGTCAAAAAATAGCTCAGAAGTATCTTGAGAATGTAAACCGATTTTGTCGAGGTTGGTACCTTTCTTAAAGCCATCCAAATGTGTATCTGCCAATAATAACGATACCCCTTTCGCACGCGCTTGAGGATCGGTTTTTACTGCAAGCACCACAAGGTCAGCATGTTGACCATTTGAAATAAATGTTTTTGATCCATTTAGTAAATAATGGTCATCTTGCAAAATGGCGCTCGTACGCATTGATTGTAAGTCTGAACCAGCACCCGGTTCAGTCATACCAATTGCCCCCACTACTTCACCAGTTACCATTTTCGGCAACCAATATTGTTTTTGCTCTTCTGTACCAATATGTAAAATATAAGGTGCAGCAATTTCAGAGTGACATGAAATAGCAGTTGATAATGCACAAAAACCAGCTCGAGCAGACTCTTCAACTAACATTAATGAATAGTAAGTTGGAACCCCATAACCGCCATATTCTTCTGGGACATCCACACATAAAAAGCCATTTTCGCCCAGTTGATTCCACACTGAACGCGGCATAATTCCTTCACGTTCCCATTGGTCGTAATGTGGAGCAATATGTTCATTCATAAAACGTTTAAAATTATCACGGAATAATTCTAAATCTGCATCATATGCCAACATAATATTTTCCTTCGGCTTTATTGTTTTATCGAATCTCATTGCTGTGCATGCTAATCATTTTTTTAGTTACTGTCATGGCATAGCTGCTCATTTAAACTGTACTTTTCAGTCAGCCAATAAAAAAGGAAGCTTAGCCTCCTTTTTTATTACGATAAATGATTAGTGAGATGCCTCAGCAATTACACTTTTTTGCTCAAGCATTTTTCTATCTACTTCATCGGGATTATTCAGTGCATCATTTAGTTTATCTTTATCTAATGCACCAACCCATTTCGCAACCACAATCGTTGCTAAAGAGTTACCAACAAGGTTCGTTAAAGCACGTGCTTCTGACATGAAACGGTCAATACCTAAAATCAATGCCAAACCTGCAACTGGTATATGACCAACAGCAGATAAAGTTGCAGCCATAACAATAAAGCCAGAACCCGTTACACCCGCCGCCCCTTTAGATGAAATTAAAAGTACCAATAGCAAAGTAATTTGATGCTGGATATCAAGCTGTGTATTTGTTGCCTGAGCAATAAAAATTGCAGCCATCGTCAAATAAATTGAAGTACCATCGAGGTTAAATGAATAACCTGTTGGGATGACTAAACCAACCACAGACTTTTCACAACCTGCGATTTCAAGCTTACGTAGCATACGTGGTAGAACTGACTCAGAAGAAGATGTACCAAGTACAATTAAAAGTTCTTCACGAATCAAACGCACCATTTTAAGAATGCTAAATCCACTCAAACGGCTGATGGTTCCTAATACCAAGAAAATAAATAATAAACAGGTAATATAGAAACAGAGGATGAGCTGGCCCAACTGTACCAGTGAACCCACACCATATTTACCGATAGTAAACGCCATTGCCCCGAATGCACCTAATGGAGCAAGCTTCATGATCATATTTACAATGTTAAAGAACACATGAGCAATTTGATCAATTAACTTTAAAACTGGACGTCCTGCATCACCTAGCTTATGCAGTGCAAAGCCAAATAGAATGGCAAAAAGAAGGACCTGTAAGATTTCACCATTTGCAAATGCACCCACTACTGTATCTGGGATGATATGCATTAAGAAATCAACGGTAGATTGTGACTCACCAGAAGTGACGTATTTTTGGATACCTGAAGTGTCCAGAGTCGTAGGATCAATATTCATTCCTACGCCTGGCTTTGCAATGTTAATCACCACAAGGCCAATCAGAAGTGCGATTGTTGAAACGATCTCGAAGTATAACAACGCAACACCGCCAGTTTTACCCACTGACTTCATACTTTCCATACCAGCGATACCACTGACCACTGTACAGAAAATAACAGGTGCGATGATCATTTTAATCAAACGAATAAAAGCATCACCTAATGGCTTGAGTTGCTCACCTAAACCTGGAATATGGTGTTCAACACCATTCACTATTTGCGTTGTACTTGGTGAGAAATGCCCAACCAGAACACCCGCAATAATCGCAATAATCACTTGAAAATAAAGTGATTTATAAATCGGTTTTTTAGCCATAACTTTACTTCAATCTATATTTCCAAGTCCGTTGGAAATATCAAAATGAAACGTCTATTCTTTACGAATACACAGCCCTAACCTTTCACATAAACACCGCAAAAGGGAAACGGTTTTTTGGGAACAAAAAACCTTCCTACTACCTCAATGAAAACGAAATACAGTTTTCTAAAACAGGAGAATACCTGAAGTTTCCAACCACTTTGAGTAGCCAGAAATAACCTCTTACTTTTCCAATAAAAAGCTGAAGATATAGGAGAATCACATAAAATTATGATATGAGTGCTCAAAAAAGCACGTGAAAGTTTACTCGAATTAAATAGCAATTCGGTTAAAATTTTGGCTAATACGCACAAAAAACACTCATGCAGCCTTAAGACTTTAGTATGAGAAACACTTTTGATATTTTTTCAGCAGTTTTTTATGTCATATTGATAAGTCCTTGTAGACATTTCATTTTGAGCTGTCTCCCCCTTATTTTTACTGTTTTGAATTGCCATGAATACTAAACGTAATATCTATAAAGATGCTGAACATCCCTTTGCTCAATATGTCCGTATTTTAGGTAAGGGGAAAACCGGCTCTCGCTCACTAAGTTATGAAGAGGCCTATCAGGCTTTTACCATGATTTTAAAAGGTGAAGTTCTTGATGTTCAGTTGGGTGCTTTTTTAATGCTGCTACGTGTTAAAGAAGAGTCCATTGATGAGCTTGCAGGCTTTGTACAAGCCACCAAAGACCAACTTAATTTTCAACCTTTAGATGTGGACTTGGACTGGTCATCTTATGCAGGCAAGCGGAAACATTACCCTTGGTTTTTATTAGCAGCTCTTACTCTTGCTCACCACGGCTATAAAATCGTCATGCATGGCGCTTCTGGACATACGATTAACCGGGTCTATACCGAACAAGTTTTGCAATATTTAGATTATAAAATTTGCCATTCTGAACAAGAAGTCCGCACACAATTGGCCGAACAGAATTTTGCTTACTTACCATTAGATGTAATTTCACCTGTTTTAAGCGATTTAATTTCTTTGAGAAATGTGATGGGTTTACGCTCACCTATTCACACTTTGGCTCGTCTCATTAACCCATTTAATGCGAAAGCCACCTTACAAGCGATATTCCATCCCGCGTATAGAACCTCTCATCAACATAGTGCGCTTCGCTTAGGCTATCAAAATAGTGCAGTCATTAAAGGTGAAGGCGGTGAATTTGAACGAAACCCCGATGCTAAAACTCTCATTTGCGGTATTAAAAATGGTGAACTCTATGAGCATGAGTTGCCAAAGCTTACGCCTGAACGTAGTCCAATTGAAGAAGAGTTAGACTTAGCAACCTTTAAAGCGGTCTGGCTTGGAAAGCAAAATCATGAATATGGGGAAATGGCCGTAACAGAAACTATGGGTATTGCGTTATATACCATGGGCGTTGTTTCTAATTTTGAGGAAGCAATGCAAAAAGCAAAAGTGTTATGGGAAACACGTAATTCAAGCCAATAAAACTAATATAAGACCATACAGCCTTCTATAGCATGTTTTTCTTATATTGCTACATATAGGCAATACTTACTTTTCAAAGATGAAAAGTAACAAAAAGCTTTTGTTGAGCAAACAGTACTTCCATGTACTGTTGCTCAACTGGCGACATCCATGTCGCCGACGCGATAGCAAATGCTAACTAGGATTTATTCTTTTGTTTTAAAATACGGTTTTAAACAAAACGAATCGGTTTAAATTCAGGCTCATGCTTGTGATGATCATCTTCACAAACCTCACCCTCTTCTTTTGTACCACGGTCAATATAACCGCTACGCTGTTCTTCTGGTAAGTTCTTTAACTCCCAAGCAATCACAGCTTGCATACATGTTTCGCGCTGCTCTTTCGTTAAAACAACACCATTTGGCCATTTACCAATTTCTACTGCTGTTTTTAAACGCTCTACAATTTCAGGGTTTAAAACAGATAGCATTTGTTCAATATTCATGATTCATCTCTTTGAAAAGATTCAAAATCTTGGTTCCAACCCAGTTTGGTACGACAAGCCATATAGAAATCATAACCTGGTGGGTGTAATAAACTTAATTTAAATGGGTGTTTGCGGATGTGCAAACTGTCACCAATATTGAGCGATACACTATGTTGCCCATCTGCACTCACCATCGGTAATACCCGATTTTCGCGAATGACGATTTTAATTTCACTTTGCCCACCAACTACGATTGGGCGTGAAGATAATGTATGGGGGTGCATAGGGACTAATGCAATAGCATCCATACTCGGATGTAAAATTGGACCACCACCTGACAATGCATAAGCAGTTGATCCTGTCGGGGTCGAAACAATTAAACCATCACTATGCTGACGGTAAACATATTGACCATCAATATTAAGTTCAAAGTCGATCATATGTACCGACTTACCTGAGTGTAGTACAACGTCATTTAAAGCAATTGCATCATAAATGACTTCACCATTGGTCCGTACTTCCATTTCAAGCAAGAAACGGCGATCAAGTTGGAAATGACCTTGTAATACCTGATCAAGTTTAAAAATAGCTTCCGCAGGCTTAATATCGGTTAAAAATCCTAAACGCCCACGGTTAATTCCAATGACAGGTGTATTGTAGCGAACTAAAGCTCTAGCTGCATGAAGTAAAGAACCATCTCCACCTACTACAATCACCAGATCAGCAACTTCACCTAATAAGTGACGACTAACAACTTGTGCATGATCATAGGGCACTAATTCGGCAGTTTCCTGATCAAAAATGGGGTTTAGGCCTAAACTTAGCAAATGGTCATGAATTAAACATAGTGTTTCTACAACTGATGATTTATCCGGTCGACCAATTAACCCGACGTTTCTGAAGGACTTATGTGAAATTTGCACGAATGAGTAAGCTCCGCTGCGATTCTACGCTATCATAACATTAACCTGATTAATTTAAAAAAACATAACAACAAGATGCTGTAAAATTCAATCTAAGTTTTCCATTTATTCACAGTTTTATCATTGCAAATTGATGACAAGCTATCGCATCATTAACGTATTGTTTAGGGTTTTATCTCATTTATATGAAGTTTGAACGTGGTATCGGTTTCTTCGCGCTAATTTTTTCCATATTGGTGATTGGTGCTTTTATTGCTCTTAGTATCTATCTGATTCGTTTAGATAATATTATCCGTGAAAAATTTGAAGGACAGCGCTGGGACATTCCTGCCAAAGTGTTCGCTCGGCCTCTGGAAATTTATAATAATGCACCCATTACTCAAGCAAATTTTACCCAAGAATTAAAATTATTAGGTTACAAAACTTCAAGTAATTATGACAAGTCTGGAACCTTCGTTGCTCAAGGCAGCAACATGTATGTACATACACGCGGTTTTGACTATGGTGATAGCGTAGAACCGGAACAAGTTTTAGAACTTAGCTTTACAAACGACCAAGTTGCAGAGGTACGCAGTACAAAACCTTCTTCAACAGGTGTGGCTCGTTTAGAACCTTTACTGATTGGTGGGATCTATCCTCAGCATAATGAAGACCGTGTTCTGATCAAACTCAATAATGTTCCTAAACCACTCATTGAAGCTTTAATTTCTACAGAAGACCGTAATTTCTACCATCACCACGGTATTTCAATTCGTGGTACAGCACGTGCTTTAGTAAGTAATGTCACTGGAGGACGTCGCCAAGGTGGTTCAACCCTGACACAACAGTTAGTCAAAAATTTCTATCTAACCCCTGAACGTACATTAAAGCGTAAAGTTAATGAAGCATTAATGGCTTTACTTATTGAGCTTCATTACAGCAAAGATGAAATTTTAGAAGCTTATTTAAATGAAGTAAATTTAGGCCAAAATGGTAACTATTCAATTAATGGTTATGGCTTGGCTTCGCAGTTTTATTTTGGTTTACCACTTCGTGAACTTAATGTCGCGCAACAAGCTTATTTAGTCGGTTTAGTTCAAGGGCCATCTTTATATAACCCTTGGAAAAACCCTGAAGGAGCAAAAAATCGTCGCGATACAGTATTGAATAACATGCGTGTAATGGGTTATTTAACTCAAGCCGAATATGAAACTGAAATTGCACGTCCTTTAGGTGTTCTCAGCAAGCCAAGCTTAGGTCCTGCAAAATTCCCTGATTTCCTAGATATTGTGCGCCGTCAGTTACGTACCGAATATCAGGAAAGCGATTTAACTAATCAAGGATTACGTATTTTTACGACCTTGGACCCAATTGCACAAACTCAGGTTCAAGATGCATTTAAAGCATCTGTAGAACGTCTTACTCAAAGTAACCCTGCCCGCTTGAAAAACTTGCAAGGTGCGGTACTGATTGCACATCCTGAAAATGGTGAGTTGATTGCAGCCGTTGGCTCAACTCAAGATTTTACTGGCTTTAACCGTGCTTTAGATGCAAAACGTCAAGTCGGTTCTTTATTGAAGCCAGTTATTTATTTAAGTGCAATTGAGTCTGGACGTTATAACTGGGCAAGTAAGATCGAAGATGCTCCTATTAGCATTCCTGTAGATGGCGGTAAAAGCTGGACACCGAAAAACTATAGTGGCGGTGGTCATGGCGTTGTAAGTTTAAGTGAAGCCTTAGCAAACTCTTACAACCTATCTGCAGTTCGTCTAGGTCAAGAATTTGGGTTATCTACTTTTACCAACAACTTAAGAAAATTTGGTGTTGAATCACCAATTCCAGCCTACCCTTCTATTTTCCTTGGTGCAGTTAATATGTCACCAATGGAAGTACTCGGTATTTATGAAAACTTCGCTACAGGTGGTTTCAAATATCCAACTCGTGCGATTCGTTCTGTGGTAGATGCAAATGGCCGTTTACTTGATCGTTATGGTTTAAACGTACAACAAACCATTGACCCTTCGGTTGGCTATATCATGAACTATGGCCTACAACAGGTCATGTCATCAGGTACGGGCCGCGCAGCGTATAACAGCTTACCTCCTACTTTAAAATTGGCTGGTAAATCAGGTACAACTAACGATACACGTGACTCATGGTTTGCCGGTTATTCCGGGAACCATGTCGCTGTAGTATGGTTAGGTCTAGATGACAACAAAGTAACTGGCTTAACAGGTTCATCTGGTGCATTACCAGTGTGGATTAATGTGATGAAACAATTACGTCAAACACCAGTAAATCTACGTCAGCCAGACACGGTACAGTGGCAATGGATTGACCATGCAACAGGTGATTTATCAGCACAAGCTTGTGCTGGCGCGATGTATATCCCTATGCTGACACATACGGTTCCGCATCGTGCTACGCCATGTGGAGCACCGTATTATCAAGTTGATCCAACATACGCACCACAAAGTGATAACACAGCACCAGCTTCTCAACCGGATAATAGCGATAGCTATATTCGTGAGAGTGAAAGCCAGATGGAACAAGATCTGTCGAATAACACACGAGTGATTTCTAGTGGTAGTTATAACAACTAAGCATTAACAGGAAACAGGATATGTTAAAGAAAGGTGTTTTTTATATTGGTGCTGTACTTATGGTCGGCTGTACAACTTTACCGGATCATTCAGCTCCAAAAGAGAAAACACCACCTGTTACTGAGAAAAAGAATGCTGAGACACCATCTGGTGTAAAAATTACACCCTATGATCATCCAGATATTCAACGTAAAAGTTTACAGGTGATTGTTCCTCAGCAGAAAAAGCCCCAACGCTTTAATGATGATGGAAGCCAGTTACCAGCTTTTAAAACTTTAATGCAAAAAACTGAGCAAGCTTACAAAAACCAGCAATGGTCAGATGCAGAGCGCTACGCCCTTCAAGCCCAGCGTTTAGCTCCACAGGCTGCCGAGACTTATTTATTTCTTGCACTGACTGCAAATCATAAACAGCAATATGCTAATGCTGAGTCTCTTGCAAGACGTGGTTTAAGCTTTGCTCAGAGCCAAGCGATGAAAAAACAGCTTTGGCTAACCATTTTAAAAGCGGGTCAACAACGTAATAACCCAAAAACTGTTCAGGAAGCTCAGCAAGCATTAAAAGCGCTCTAGCTTTTAATGCTTTTATGTCTTTTTAAAAATTACGAATACCAGCCAAGCCATACGCATCATATTGCTGTGCTGTGGCTAAATCATCAGGACTCATGCCCCCTAAAGCAAAGACGGGAATCTGGCATTTGTCAATTAAGTCAGCAAAACGATCCCACCCTAATGCGCTAGCGTCAGGATGGGTCTCTGTTACTTTGACAGGGCTTACAAAAACAGCATCACAACCAATTTGCTGAGCATGCTGTAAAGAAACCGCATCGTGGCAAGCAGCAATAAAGCGTACTCCCACTTCTAAGTCGCCTTTATGCAAACTCATTAATTGCGACTGTTTAAGATGTACTGTTTTTATACGGCTTTTTAAATCAGGTTTTAGTTTGTGCCAAGTATCGACATTCACAATTAATTTTGAAAGCTGATTTGTATCTAAAAGAGCTAATTTTTCTAGATCATCCTCACTAACATTATCTTTTTCACTGCGCCAATACACTAAAGTTTTATCATTTTCGGGTAGTGTGAGCGTAGCGCTAATTTTAATAAAATGTGGCCAATACAATCTTTTAATAATATCTTTATTGGCTTTCGGGAAGTTTAAGTTAACTAGCTGATCACGCGTATACCATGTCCAAGGCTGATGAATAAGATTTAATAATTCATCAGGTACATAGCTATGGAACAAATGAAGGTTGACGATAATGTCATCATATTCATGGTGAATATAATCAAACTGATGCCAATCTTTTAAACCAATACCGACTTCTTCATAAATTTCACGGCGGCATGCTTCTTCAAGCGTTTCACCCTGCTCAACCTTTCCTCCTGGAAACTCATGCTTTCCACCTTGATGCTGCTGTTCACCACGCCATCCAACTAATATTTTTCCGCGATGAATTAAGATAGCTATTGCGACATCGACTATCGGTTTAGGCATTTTTCTACTCACTCAAATTTTTCCCAAGTGTAAGCAAATTTTATCAATTTATAAATTCTTTAAAATCTCATTGACAGATCTATTCGATAATGATTATCATTTAAATCGTTCAAGAATATACCACGGAGCACAACAAATGAACGCACCTTTTAGCTTATTTACTCGTAACACTGACTCAGCTCATGCCTTACCAATGCTGCATTCTAACAACCTATTTGCATTAGGTCGTGAAATTCGAATTATGCATGCTGGCGAGGAATACCGCCTACGCCTTACTCGTAATAACCGTCTCATTTTAACTAAATAAGAACTACCCTCGCGTTTCAATAATATTCGTGGGAAAACAAAAAATGGATAGCATGGGCAACCATGCTATTTTTGTATTTCATGATTAAAAGGCAATGTCACCTCAACTTTTAAACCACCTTGGTTTGCATGCATAAATTGCAGTTCCCCACCATGGAGTTGAATAATTTTTTTAGTAATTGATAGTCCTAATCCTGAGCCTTGTTGCTGCGTACCTAATACACGAAAAAAACGCTGTCCTAGACGTCTTAAAACTTCATCATCTACGCCATTTCCAGTGTCTTCTATAGAAATTTTTAATTGTTGCTGATCATGACTGAGCTCAACATGAATAAAACCCAACATAGGACTATAGCGAATCGCATTATCAAACAGATTTCTAAAAGCAATGAAAAGTAATTCTTCATTTGCAAATATTTTGGTTTCATTTGACAAAATATTTGTCTCAATCATCATTTGTTTGGCTTGTGCATCCATGCTTACAGTTTCAATTACTCGAGCCAATAGATGGTTTAAATCAATCACACTCTTAAAGAGTTCTGGTTGTTCTATTTCATTAGGTTCCAAACGAGCAAGAAGCAGTAAATTTTCAAGAATTTTGGTACTTCTTGAAACGTCTTCTTGGATGCGTTCAAAGTCTTGATCAAGCTCTGGAATATGCTGATATTTACGTTGTAAAACTTGCAGACGCATTTGTATGGCAGATAAAGGTGAACGTAATTCATGTGATGCATCTGCGGTAAATCGCTGTTCAGCAACGAGTGCCCTTTGGAGCCTTGCAAGTAACTGGTTTAATGCATCTATGACGGGTTGAATTTCTGTAATGACATCTGGGTCTTGAATCGGTTCTAAATTTGATGCGGTTTTTTGAGCAATACGTTTAGAGAGTAGATTGAGAGCCGCCAATTGTTGTTCGGTACGCCAACTTACAATGACCCATTGTAGTAGCCAGAACAAAACCATAAGACCACTATATCCAGCGAGTGCTTTGAGTACCTCTTCAACACGAGTACTCATGGGTTGAAAAACCTCAACTTGCAGCTCTGAATCTTTTTGTTGTGCGGCCAGACTACGCCATAATTGACCATCAAACCAAAAATATGAAAAACCTTTTGATAAATTACCTTGTTCGAAAAGTTCATGTTGGTAGGTATGAGAATGAGTAAGCAATTGACCAGAATTTAATAATTCATATTGAATATCAAACTCATCACTGAGCTCGTCAAATTGTCTCATAGAATGTTTAGAGAGATCAGAAACCAATAACGTATCTGAAATTTCATCCATGATTTCATCTTGCACTGACATGTTGTGATAAATCGAAAATATGGTAAGCAAGCTTAAAGCGAGCAGTCCCACTACGATACTGCTCCACATAGTGGTTTTAACCAGTTGAGACTGCAAAGAGGAGCGATTCGTTTTCATTTTAAATCTCCCATACGGTAGCCTAGTCCCCGTATGGTTTTAATACTGCTACTGCCGATTTTTTTTCGAAGTTGATAGATAAAAACCTCTATTGCATTACTTTCAATCTCGTCACCCCATGCATAGAGCGCTTCTTCTAATTGATCCCGAGTAACAATATGTTCAGGATGAACCATGAGCTTACGTAAAATTTGGAACTCTTTCGCTGTTAAATCAATGGAATTTCCGGCCAACGATACAACTTTTGCTTGAGTATCGAGATGTAAATCTCCCCATATTAAAATCGATTGCTGACTTAAAGTTTGATTACGTAATTGAGCACGGATTCGGGCAGATAACTCTTCTAGGCTAAAAGGTTTAATCAAGTAGTCATTTGCGCCTAAATCTAGTCCCTCTACCCGGTCATGAATGCTGTCACGCGCTGTAATAAAAATGACAGGTACATTTTTTTGTTTATAACGGATTGTTGTTAAGACTTTTTCACCTGCCAGTTGAGGTAAACCTCGATCAAGTAAAATACAATCATAGTCATGCTGTTCAATCGCAGTAAGGGCATAATCACCTCTTTCGACCCAATCGACTTGATAGCCATCTAACTCTAACCAAGATTGAATACTTTCCGCTTGAGAGCGATCATCTTCTGCAAGCAAAATTCTCATCTATTTTTCCTATTATATTCTGTCTTGATCTTGCCAAGCCTTTATTAAAAAAGCAAAGCCGCATCATCAGTGCGGCTATAAATATTATAAGTAAAGTCCAGTGCTTAAAACTGGATTTGTTCTACATCAATTTCTACATGTTTTGAGGGTTTAAAGTCTATATCTACTTCACCAACTAAACCAATATTAGTTGTTGGGGAAATAGGATGACCTTGCCAAAGCTCATCATCTACATTAATAGTGATAGTACCTGTTTTATCTCGGAACTGATATTTCTCATCTCCAATAGATTTCACGACTTGTCCATGTAGTTTTACAGGCGTATCGTCTTTTGCCGTTAATGCTTGCTTAACAGTAGTGACCGTTGCAGATATAGCCGCTGCTTGACTCATAGATATAGGAGCTAGCGCTATACCAGTAAACGCTGTCATCAAGATCACTTTAAATGCTTTCATAAAATCACCTATTTGATTACATCTTGGAATGACATCAGTAAAACAAGCATAAATGAGGTGAATCTTAAGAAAAGTTTAGTTTAATGGAACAACTCTTAATACCTCTTCTAAAGTGGTAAGCCCTTCAATGACTTTATGTGCTCCCGCAATTCTCAAAGGCTCTACACTTTCTTTTTTGGTTTGGCTTCGTAGTTCATTTAATGTCGCATGGCTGCTAATAAGATGCTTAAGCTCAAGACTAACTGGCATAAACTCATAAATACCAACTCGACCTTTATAGCCCGTATGTCGGCATTGTTCACACCCTACTGCTTGATAAACTTTTTCGGGCATTTCCATAATATAGTCAAATGTTAGGTGCTGCCATTCTTCCTCATTTATATGAGTTTCTTGTTTACAGTGTGGGCAAAGTCGTCGCACTAAACGCTGAGCCAATACCCCTAAAATAGTCGCTGCTGTTAAAAAAGGTTGCACACCCAAATCATGTAAACGAGTCAAACTAGACGGCGCATCATTGGTATGTAAAGTTGACAGTACCAAATGCCCTGTGAGTGCCGCCTGAATGGCCATATTCGCAGTGTCTTGGTCACGAATTTCCCCAATCATAATAATGTCTGGATCTTGACGCATAAGCGCACGTACTCCATCTGCAAAGCCTAACTCAATTGCATTATTGACCTGCATTTGGTTAAAACTAGGCTCTAGCATTTCTATCGGGTCTTCAATGGTACAGACATTAACCTGCTCGGTTGCAAGCTGCTTTAAAGAAGAATATAGCGTTGTGGTTTTACCAGAACCTGTTGGACCAGTAACCAAAATAATGCCGTGACTATTTTGTGTTATGCGTTGCCACTGTTGTAATAAAGACTGATCAAAACCCAATTGCTGAAAAGAACGTACCAATACATCTGGGTCAAAAATACGCATAACCAGTTTTTCACCAAACGCTGTTGGTAAGGTAGATAAACGGAGTTCGGTTTCTTGCCCTTTCGGTGTGCGTGTTTTTAACCGACCATCTTGCGGTTTACGTTTTTCCGCTACATTTAATCGCCCTAAAATTTTAATTCGGGAAATCACGGCAGTCAGTGTATTTGAGGGCATGTTATAAATGGTATGTAAAACGCCATCAATACGAAACCGAACTTTACCATTGTCTTTGCGTGGTTCCATGTGAATATCACTGGCGCTTTGTTCAAATGCAAACTGTAAAATCCAGTCGACCAATTTCACAATGTGTTGATCATTGGCATCAGGGTTTTGGCTATCACCAAGCTGTAAAAGTGCTTCTACTCCCTTGTTATCACGGTCATGCGCAGCATCTTTCTGAGCTGAATTTACCGCACGGCTAACCTGATAATATTCTCGTAAATAACGTTGCAACTGTTCGGGATTAAGCAATACCCGTTCAATTTTCTTCGGTGCCAGGCTTCTTTCCAAATTGTTTAACCAATCTGTTTTAAAAGGCTGGTCTGTACCAATCACAATTCGGTCTGCATGGACTTCTACAGCTAAAATATGGTTTCGAATTGCAAACTCTTGTGACATGACTTGAGTTAAAGCGCTTACATCTGCTTTTAAAGGATCAATCACAAATAATGGTAATTGCGCTCGATCGGCAAACCATTGGCACAGGCGGTTTAGACTTAAATGTGCTTGTACGTGCTGTTGGTCTTTTAAATTAAAATGTGCAATCCACTGTAATGGATGCCATTTCAATTGATCTTTTTGTCTATTTGTCGTTTGTACCAGTAATTTGTCCCGTTCAGTAATGCGGCCTTCTTGTAATAATTGTTCTAGGCACCAATGTGCGTCTATTTCTACATGTGCATTCATGTGTTATCCCCAATATATTTTTATAATATAGCAGAGATGTTTTAGTTTTAGCTGGTCTAGAAATCTTCAAATTTAGCTTTTAAATATCTTTTAACTTCAATTAATTAAACCAATTCTCAACTTAGATTTTTTTTGTGTCATAGATCATATTTATAAAGATATTTATTATGATAGTTTGATTAAAAAAGAGACTAGGCTCAATACAATAAAAAGCATAAACTGGAGATGAATATATGATTTAAAAATAACTGACATCTACATATAACAATAAACCCAAGAGGAAGTATTATGAATCTTCCAATGACAATGTCATTACAAACTGCATCATTTGAAGAATTTATCACTATCATTGCTGCTGCATTAGGCTGCGGGTTATTAATTGGTCTGGAGCGCGAAAGAAGTAAGTTAAAACACGAATATAAAACTTTCGCGGGTTTTCGATCTTTTGCAATTAGCTCCCTACTCGGAGCAATATGCTTTTTATTCGGTACTGAAATTGGAATTGTAGGTGCTCTACTTATAGGAGCGATCAGTATTGTCTCTCTTAAAAATCAGCCTAATGATCCTGGTGTCACCACAGAACTTGCCTTTATTATGACTTACTTCATCGGGGCGCTTTGTATTTGGAATATTTCGCTGGCTGCAGGACTTGCCGTCATCATAACGATTATCTTATTGGCAAAACAATCTATGCATGGCATAGCCAGTCAATGGATTACCGAATCAGAATTGCGCGACGGGATTTTTTTACTGGCATTACTTTTAATTGCCTTACCCTTAGTTCCCAATAAACCTTTTTGGGGCCCCGTTCTAAACCCACATGTCATTTTAAAATTACTGACGTTGATTTTATTTGTGCAAGCCCTCGCACATATTGCAAAGCGGCTTTTGTCTTCTAAAAATGCTTTATTACTCTCTTCTTTAGCATCAGGTTTTGTTTCAAGTACCGCCACTATCGCGAGTCTGGGCTTGGAAGTACGCTCTGGTCGTGCAAATGCCAAGACAAATGCAGGTGCAGCATTAATGTCATGTGTTTCCACATTGGTACAAACCTTAATTATTGTCGTCGGTATAAGTTTGGCATGGTTCAAATTCATTATATTTCCAACACTCATTGCATTGGCTTTTTTAGCAGTATGGGCCTTCATTTTATTACGCAAGGCAGAGCCAAGTGCGACTTCACCCGAGCTAGATTCCAGAATGTTTAGCTTAAAAGAAGCAATTATTATTGCAGGGACACTTACCCTCATTCAGGCAGGCGTTTATGGTCTAAGCCTATATTTAGGTAATGCAGGCTTAATCGCAGGGACCTTACTCGCATCTTTGTTTGAAATACATGCAGCTATTGCAGCAGTGATTGTACAAGGTGAGCCAAATAACGCTCATACCTCACTACTCATTGCTTTCATGAGCGGCTTTGCTGTTCATGCAATTGCCAAGAGCATTAACTCGGCTATTTCTGGTGGAATGCGTTATGCCCTTGCTTTTATTCCTGCCCAAATTTTGCATATGACAATATTTATTGGCTTGCTCTGGATGAACATACATTGGTTCTAAAACGGCTTTATTAGATAAGCGATTTATCTTTCGCTATATCAACAACTGTAATGACATTGCCATTCACTTTAAAATGAATATCAAAATTCGAAAATTTCATTTTATAGACTCGTTCAGGGTCTTCTTGATAGGCAGGTCTAGGATCTAACGTCAATACTTGTTCTAATTCATCAAGATATTGCGTATTAATTTTTTTATTCTTTAAAAGATATTGCTGGGTAGTGAGTGCAGTTTCCGACCATATGACCGACTTTCGTTCGGGTTCAGCCTGCGCATAACCACTTTGAGCATCAACAATGGCATCTGAATATTGAATATAAGGTTTAATATCTAAAATTGGCGTGCCATTTAATAAATCACTGCCTGTAACGTACACTCTTAATGACTTACCGACTTTTTCAATCTTTTTTAAACGTACTACAGATAAACCCACAGGCGCTGGACGATACATACTGCGTGTTGCAAACACACCAATTTTTTCATTGCCCCCTAAACGTGGCGGACGAACCTGAGGCCGAAACTTAGTTGCAGTCTCCTGATTTTTATTGTCATGAAACTGCCAAATGAGCCAAAGATGACTAAATTGCTCAATTCCCTCAAAAGCCAACAAGTCGTTATAAGGTTCTACCATCTCGATATAAGATTCGATATTAACCAAATTAGGCTGACGTGGAATACCAAATTTTTCTCGAAAAGGTGAGCACATGTGCCCGACTATTGGGAGGGTGACAGAATTCATCATCACTTTTTCTTATAAACACAATTAAATATATTCAGTTTATCGGGAATGAAATTAGATTAGAATAGCAATCTGTTTTCTTTTAATCGTGATCGAGACCTTTAATGGCTGCTTTTAACGTTGAACGCATTACTCATGTGCACCACTGGAATGACACTCTTTTCAGTTTTAAAACTACACGCGACACTAGCTTACGTTTTAAAAATGGTCAGTTCGTGATGATCGGACTTGAAGTGAATGGCAAACCGTTAATGCGTGCATATTCGATTGCAAGTGCAAACTACGAAGAAGAGTTAGAGTTCTTCTCGATTAAAGTACCAGATGGTCCTTTAACTTCAATTTTGCAAAAAGTACAAGTTGGTGACGAAATTTTAGTTTCTAAAAAACCAACAGGTACTTTAGTTCATGATGATCTTTTACCAGGTAAAAACTTGTATCTTTTATCTTCTGGTACTGGTCTTGCTCCATTCTTGTCAATTATTCGTGACCCAGAAACTTACGAACGCTTTGAAAAAGTAATTGTTGTTCATGGTACACGCTATATTTCTGAATTAGCTTATCAAGACCTGATCTTGAACGAATTACCAAACCATGAATTCTTTGAAGAGTTAGGTATTAAAGACAAACTTGTTTATTACCCTACTGTTACTCGTGAACCTTTCCACACACAAGGCCGTGTAACAACTGCAATTGAAACAGGCGCTTTATTTGAAAAAATCGGTTTACCACGTTTCAACCGTGAAACTGACCGTGCAATGCTTTGCGGTAGCCCTGCATTCTTAAAAGACGTTGCTGCGTTACTTGACCAACATGGTTTAGTTGAATCACCTCGTATGGGTGAAATGGGCGACTACGTGATTGAACGTGCGTTCGTAGAAAAATAAGATTTTTTAAATAAAAAACCGAGGTAAAGTCCTCGGTTTTTTATAGCTCTTTTTATAAGGTGATGCTGCCATCAATACAGGTAACAGCTGTTCCACCCACTAAAATTTTATCTTGATGCAATTCAAGCTTAAGTTGTCCATTGCGCCCTAAAGCACGACCTTGTGAAGAAAGCACAAGGTCATTTTGTGCTGGCAAAATACCATAGTAACGAATAAAAGACGCTACACTCCCATTACCACTACCACAAACTGGATCTTCGTTTACACCACATGAAGGTGCAAATGAACGGACCTCTATATGCTTTTCTACATCATCATTTTCATAAAAACCGAAAACTGTCGCACCCGTAACTTTCATTTCTAAATCATGTTCTTTTAGAGCAGCAAAGTCGGGTTGGCTATCTAAAACAGCCTTAGCATTTACAGCTTGTAATACAACCCAACGCGCACCTACATCTATCAATGCTGCATTCCATTGTGTATTAATTTTACATTTTAAAATTTCTGCCAATTTTTCAGTATGCATTGCATCGAGTGGAGTAATTTTAGGCTTAGGGAGTTCAAATGAAATATGCTTTGAATCACTTACAGTCAAAGTCACCAAACCTGCACCGCATTGCTGTACTAACTTACCTTCTTTAGCAGTCACTATACCCGCTTCAAGCAAAGCATAGGCGGTACCAATTGTGGGATGTCCTGCAAATGGCAACTCACTTTGTGGAGTAAAAATTCGAACCTGATAGTCAGCTTGTGAATCAGTGGCTGGAAATACAAATGTGGTTTCAGAAAGATTGGTCCAGTTCGCAATGGCTTGCATCTGCTCAGACGTTAAAGTACTGGCATCCATAATGACCGCAACAGGGTTTCCTTTAAATGCTTGTGAAGTAAAAACATCAACTTGTTTAAATGCAACAACAGACATAGACCACTCCTACTGATTTTATAATTAAAAAAATATGGCTTTAAATGCTCACCATTTTTTGATCTTACTAATTTATTTTTGATGGTCACAGTATCAGTTAATATGAAAAATAATAGACACAGTTTTTAAAATAAATCCTGCTTAAAAGGATCAATCTAAGCGAATAACAATATTTGAGATAAATACCAGATCACTATAAAGTGTATCCATTACTTTTACTTTTTAATAAATTGACATGTACAAATATAAAAAAGTGAGTGATGACCTCACCCTTCAAATCCAGAATGGTAGGCAGCCTGTAGGTTCTAGGCTGCCTTCAATTCGTGACTGTGCGCAACATTATCAGGTCAGTATTAACACCGTAAAAGAAGCTTATCGTCAGCTTGAAGACCAAGGTTTAATTTCAGTTCGCCCACAGTCTGGCTACTATGTTTGTCATGCGCCTTCAAACTTATTAGAACTCGAAGAGCGTTATGTCAGTGAAGAAAAAGTATCTCTTTCAGGAATTAGCTGTTTTCTCGCACAAATTGTTAAAAAACAGATGGAGCCTGACTATGCCAATTTAGCTCTAGCTTGCCCTACTGGAGAAAACTTCTATCCAATAGAAAGATTAAAACGTTTAACTACTCAAGTTTTACGGACACAGTCAGACATTTTTAAAAACTATACTTTGCCACCTGGTTCGTTACGGTTACGCACTCAAATTGCTAGGCGAAGCTTACAGCTTGGCATGTTTCTGTCCGCAGATGACGTTGTGCTGACTCATGGCACTATGGAGGCTTTAAGTCTTGCGATTATGGCAACTACTCAAGCGGGTGACAGCATAGCACTTGAAATACCTACTTTTCATAACCTGTACCCGCTTCTTCATAATTTAGGGCGAAAAATCGTAGAAGTGCCGACTTCGCCGCATACAGGGATGTGTCTAGATGCACTTGAAGAACTCTTAAAATCTAAAAGTGTACAAGCCATATTAACTATTCCGACAGGACATAATCCTCTTGGTTTTAGCATGCCTGAAAGCAATCGCCGGCGTTTAGCAGAGCTCGCCAATCAGTTCCAAATTCCGGTTATTGAAGATGCAATGTATGCTGAACTACAACTCACCGAGCCTCTCCTACCCAACATTAAGGCATTTGACCAAAATGGATGGGTCTTGGTCTGTGGTAGCTATACCAAAACTGTGGCACCTGACTATCGAATTGGTTGGCTAGAAGCTGGACGCTTTCGTAATATTGTGCAGCAAATTAAATTAACAACAACCGTTGCCGAACCAACTTTACTCACCGAAACTTTAGGACTTTTTTTAGAAAATGGTGGTTACGATCTGCATTTACGTCAGCTCAAAAAACGCTATCAACAACAAATCGATACCATCAACTCTTATATTTGTCGCTATTTTCCACTCGGTACTCGAGTTAGTCGTCCACAAGCTGGATTTATTTTATGGTTAGAGCTACCCGAATCTATTGATACATTAGAACTGTTTCATCAAGCAATGGATGAAAAGATCTTATGTATGCCAGGAATTTTATGTTCGGCTGATAAACGTTTTAGTCATTGTTTACGTATAGCAGCCTGTTTCGAATTAAATCCGAAAATGTTAAATGCTTTGATGCGCTTAGGAGAGTTAGCAAAAAATATGCTACCCGCGCAAAATGATATAACTCAAATTCCTACTAATTCAGTAGGTTGAATCAAAAATGCGGAGTTAATAAAATAAAACCATATATTTTTTATGCCTTTTATTTTATGAAAACCGAACTTCTCTCTCCCGCAGGTTCTCTTAAAAACATGCGCTATGCATTTGCTTATAGTGCAGATGCAGTATACGCAGGCCAACCTCGTTACAGCTTACGTGTACGTAATAATACTTTTGATCATGACAACTTAAAAATCGGAATTGATGAAGCCCACGCTTTGGGTAAGAAGTTTTATGTTGTGGTAAATATTCAGCCACATAACAGCAAATTAAAAAACTTTATACGCGATCTTGAGCCAATTGTGGCTATGCAGCCAGATGCTTTGATTATGTCTGATCCCGGCTTAATTATGATGGTACGTGAGCATTTTCCAGAAATGCAAATTCATCTATCGGTTCAAGCCAACGCTATTAACTGGGCCACTGTTAAATTTTGGAAAGACTACGGCCTAAGTCGTGTGATTTTATCGCGTGAATTATCTTTAGAAGAAATAGAAGAAATCCAGCAACATGTGCCAGATATTGAACTCGAGGTTTTTGTACATGGCGCTCTATGCATGGCCTACTCAGGCCGCTGTTTACTTTCTGGATATATGAACAAGCGTGATGCCAACCAAGGTGCTTGTACCAATGCTTGCCGTTGGGACTATAAACTGCATGAAGCCCAAGAAGATGCAAACGGCGATATAATTCCAGTTACTCAGCTCAATGAGTCAGAAAAGTCTTGCTGCTCATCAGCACAATCAGAAACAACCTCTGTCCAAACTTTACTCGTACAACGTAATAATGAAGAAATGTTTGCTGCCGAAGAAGATGAACACGGCACCTATTTTATGAACTCTAAAGATTTACGTGCGGTACAACATGTAGATCGTTTAACAAAAATGGGCATTGCCTCACTGAAAATTGAAGGCCGTACTAAATCCTATTTTTATTGTGCTCGCACTGCTCAAATTTATCGAAAAGCCATTGATGATGCATTAGCAGGTAAACCTTTTGACCCAAGTTTAATGACCCAACTCGAAGGTTTGGCAAACCGCGGTTACACTGAAGGCTTTTTAAGACGGCATGTACATAGCGAATATCAAAACTATACTGACGGATCATCACACTTTGACTATCAACAATTTTGTGGTGAAGTTTTAGAACGTCACGGCGATTATATTCGCATTGAGGTGAAAAACCGTTTTGTGTTTGGCGACTCACTTGAACTCATGACGCCTCAAGGCAATATCAGCTTTACCTTAACCGAAATGCGCGATTTAAAGGGCAATCCAATTACAGATGCTAAAGGTTCGGGACATTTTGTTGAGATTCCACTTTCACAAGATGTTGATGTTAGTTATGCCCTACTCATACGCAATTTGCCGCATGCGAAAGAAAGTATTACTGCCTCTACATTGGCTTATTCAGTGAGTTAAACATGGCCCTTTTGATTACGAATGACTGCATCAATTGTGATATGTGTTTACCCGAATGCCCCAATACAGCTATTTTTGAAGGAAGCAAAGTTTATGAAATTGATTCATCTCGTTGTACCGAGTGTGTAGGCTTTTACGATGCGCCAACATGTAAAGCGGTTTGCCCAATCGATTGTATAGAACCAGACCCTGCACATATTGAAAATAGAGAGCAATTATTAGAGAAATTTAAAGGTCTGAATTTAATCGGCTCATTCTCTTCTTAAAACCATTTAGAGGATCAAGTTAAAATCACTGATCCTCTTAAATGACCATGCAGATCAATGATTGAATAAACGAATAAATAGCTGAGACCACTTTGCTAGTGATAAAATCAATTTATCAGTTCAGTTTGGTTTACTGGTACTTTTGTACCAAAAAATTGAACAATCGTTAAAACTGGTCAAATCATTTCAACATTTCATATAGATTGATTAAAACCCTTTCTGGCGCAGCTTCCCATGTCTTATCTTTATTTAGCAATTGCGATTGCTTGTGAAGTTATTGCAACTTCAGCATTAAAAGCATCTCAAGGCTTTACTGTTCCCATTCCGTCTATTATTACGGTTGTGGGTTATGCAGTTGCTTTTTATTTATTATCTCTTACTCTCAAAACAATTCCGATCGGGATTGCCTATGCCATTTGGTCAGGCGCAGGTATTATTTTAATTTCTGCAATTGGCTGGATATTTTACAAACAGCATTTAGACTTAGCTGCCTGCATTGGTTTAGCTTTAATGATCGCGGGTATTGTGATTATTAATGTATTTTCTAAAAATACTCATCTATAAAATATAATTAAAAAGCAACCGAGTATGATGAGAATGTTAAAAAAGTTTCACCATACTCGGTATCAACAGCTTATTTTAAACTGCCCGTCAAAAATTGCTTTAAACGCTCACTTTTCGGGTTGTTAAGTACTTCATCAGGATGTCCCTGTTCCTCAATTTTCCCTTGATGCAAGAAAATCACCTGATTAGACACATGACGTGCAAAGCCCATTTCATGTGTGACTACAATCATAGTACGACCTTCTTCAGCCAAGCCTTGCATTACTTTTAGTACTTCACCTACCAACTCTGGATCAAGTGCGCTGGTTGGCTCATCAAATAACATCACTTCCGGTTCCATAGCTAAAGCACGAGCAATTGCTACACGTTGCTGCTGACCACCAGATAAAAATGCTGGATATTTACTCTCAACACTTTCAGGCAATCCAACTTTACGTAGATACTTGCGTGCACACTCTTCTGCTTCAGCACGTTTTACTCCAAGTACATGGATTGGCCCTTCAATGACATTTTCTAGCACTGTCATGTGTGACCATAAATTAAAGTGTTGAAACACCATCATGAGCTGGGTACGCATTTTTTGTAGCTGCTTTGGGTCAACTACTTTTAAATTGCCTTTTTTATCAAAGACTGTGCGTAGTTTTTCACCATTGAGCTTAATCGTGCCATTACTCGGTTGTTCTAAAAAGTTGATACAACGCAGCAAGGTACTTTTACCTGAACCAGATGAACCAATAATACTAATTACATCACCGGCATTTGCATCAAGTGATATTCCTTTAAGTACTTCATGATCGCCAAATGTTTTGTGTAAATCACGAATCACTAGTTTTGCAACCTGTTCCATTTATGTCTCCTAATGATTCGATGGCTTTAAAAATGCCAACCAACGTTTTTCCAACTTACGAAATATCCAAATCAAAATAAAAGCCAGCACTGCATATAACACCGCAGCAATGCCAAAAGCACTGAAAGTGTCATAGGTTGCTGCATTCACATCACGCGCAATTTTTAAAATGTCAGGAACTGTTGCTGTAAATGCAATGGTTGTGGCATGCAACATTAAAATGACTTCATTGCCATAAAACGGTAAAGCACGGCGTAACATCGACGGAATGATAATACGTGTGTAGAGTTTCCATTTTGACATACCAAAAGCTTGAGCAGCTTCAATCTCACCATGTGGAATAGAACGAATCGCTCCAGCGAAGATTTCAGTGGTATATGCACCAGTATTGAGCGCGAATGCCAAAATGGTGCAATTTATGCCCTCTCGAAAGAATGCATCGAGAGTTTGATGTTCATGGACATAATCAAAGCTATAAATACCCGAGTAAATAATTAACAGTTGGATGTACAGTGGTGTGCCACGAAAAACATAAGTAAACAACCAAACTGGACCACGCAACCAGATATTTTCTGATACTCGTGCAAGTGACAAAGGCACAGCAAGCACAAACCCAATACCAATAGAAAGCACCAATAACCAAGCAGTCATCGCGACACCGGTCATTTGTAGGCCATCAGTCCAAAGGTATGCTTTCCAATATTGTTGAAGGATTTCAATCATAATTGCCCCTTCCTCACACCAGCAGAATAATGACGTTCAAGCCACATTAAGATCAGGTTCGACACGGTAGTAATGACCAAATAAATAGCGGCAGCCACGATGCTGAAAAAGAACAGTTGCATGGTACTTCTACCCGCATCTTGCGTAATTTTTACAATGTCAGTCAGGCCAATAATGGAAACAAGCGCGGTCGCCTTAATCAAAACTTGCCAGTTGTTACCAATGCCGGGCAACGCAAAACGCATCATTTGAGGGAATAATACACGGTGAAAAACCTGCCACGGCGTCATCCCATAGGCCATTGCTGCTTCAATTTGTCCCCTCGGAACCGATTGAAATGCACCACGAAAGGTCTCGGTAAAATATGCACCATAAATGAACGCTAAGGTAATCACACCAGCCACAAATGGGTTGATATCAATCTGGTCCATTTGCAGTGCTTCAGTAATTTGGTTTAAACCCAACTGCAAGCTATAAAATAACAGCAGCATAATCACTAAGTCAGGTACACTACGGATGAGTGTGGTATAGGCGGTCGCAATATAACGTAAAGCTTTAATATTAGAGAGTTTTGAACTCGCACCAATTAAGCCAATAATGACAGAAAGCAAGAGTGATAACAGCGCAAGCTGTATGGTCATCCATGTTCCGCTGAGAAGGAGTGGCCCATAGCCAGAAAAAGACATGACTCATCTTCTCCTTAAAAACAATATCTAATATTGATGAGATGAGAATAGATTTAAAAATGTCGGCACTTAGCCGACATTTTTCACATCATTAGTAAATGCTAAAAGAGAAGTATTTTTTCTCGAGTTTCTTGTATGTGCCATCCGCAATGATTGCAGCCAGTGCCTTGTCAATATTCGCTTTCAAGTCTGCATCTTCTTTACGTAAGCCGATAGCCGCACCTACCCCCAATGTTTTCACATCAACCACATTACCACCAGCAAAAGAGAAGTTTTTACCTTTCGGTTGTTTTAAGAAAGCGCCATCAACCATGATTGCATCTTGTAAAGTTGCATCCAAACGACCAGACATCATGTCTTGGTAAATCAAATCTTGAGTTGGATAAGGAACAACACTCACACCTTTTGGAGCCCAATAGGTTTTAGCATATGTTTCTTGAATAGTGCCCTGCTGTACACCGACACGCTTACCTTTTAATGAAGTAGGTGTTGGCAAAAGCGGCGAACCTTTTTTTGCAACCATACGCGTTGGCGTGTTATAGATTTTGCTGCTAAATAAAATTTGTTTCGCGCGTTCATCAGTAACGGTCATTGATGAAAGAATGCCATCAAATTTTTTCGCTTTAAGCGCGGGAATCATCCCGTCAAAAGAGTTTTCCACCCAAACACATTTGGCTTTAAGCTTTGCACAAATAGCATTACCCAAATCAACATCAAAACCAGTTAACTTGCCATCTGGTGTTTTATATTCAAACGGCGCATAAGACGACTCAGTACCAAAACGAATCACCTTCCAATCCTTTGCTTGAACATTCGTTGCAACAGCAGCCAAAACTAAGGTTGTTGAAACGAACATTTTTTTCATAAAGCTTGCCATCTTGAAGCTTCTCCTTAAAATCCTAATAAGGTGATAAAAACTTGAGCAATTTCTAAATTACTCTTCTGCCGAAATAATTGCAATTTCTATACCAGTAAATTAAGGATTTATGAAGATGTCTAAGCAATGAACTGTATTGACGGTTTAAATGTTGAAAAATCAATCAAATTTTAAGATTAAGTTTTGAGTGTATAAGCTTCAGCAATATTGTGCTGCTCGACCAAAGTACGAATTGTATATTCATGACCAGTTTCTTTATCACAGGCAAATTCACATTTCTGGTCGAAAGGTAAAGCCGTACCGCCAAGTAATGGACAACCTGCAAAAAGTTCAGCGACCCAATCTACAAACACTTTTACTTTGAGTGATAAATGACGATTTTGAAGATAAACTGCTGAAATTGGCATCGGCGCTGGCGTCCACTGAGGCAATACTTCTTTTAACAAACCCGATTCTAAATGGTTGGTGAGCATATAACGTGGGCCTTGAATTATACCGAAACCTTGCAAAGCCAAGTCGATATAAGCATCACCGTCATTTACAGAAACACGTCCACGTACTGACACACTTTTAATTAAATCATCAACGACAAAGTCCCAATCGAAGTTGCGTCCGGTACGGCTTGAAAAGAAGTGAATCGCTTTATGGTTTTTTTGCAAATCTTCAATTGAGGTAGGTTCGCCATATTTTTCTAAATAAATCGGTGAAGCAGCAGTTGCACACTGGAAAGTTCCGATACGACGCGCAATTAAGCTTGAATCTTTTAATTCACCGACCCGAATTGCACAATCGACAGCCTCTCCCACCAAGTCTACAGGTCGGTCATTTAGACCAATCACTAAATCAATATCAGGATAGCGTGCATGAAAATCGCGTAGTCTTGGAATTAAAATTAAACGGCCAATGGATACAGGCACATCAATACGAAGCTGACCCCTTGGCCCCCGCTCTGCATCATGAAAGGAAGATTCAATATCGGAAACATCCGCTAAAATACGGGCTGTCCGATCATAATATACGGCGCCATCCGGTGTGAGACTAATTTTTCGTGTTGTCCGATTCAGCAAACGAACTTGTAAATGCTTCTCTAAAGCCTGAATAGTTGTGGTCACAGAAGCACGCGGTAAACCCAAACTATCAGCTGCTAAACTGAAACTATTTGTTTCAACCACTTTGTTGAACACTCTCATGGCATGAAATAGATCCACACGCACACTCCTATTAATGCATTTCTTTATTCAAATACATCAATTGTTATAAAAATACGAATAGTGTTATCGAATTTAATATATTTATTCGTGATTGACAAACTTTTATGCTCCGTCCATTCCATAAACCCTGTTTCTCCCATACGGACCATAACTAAAAGTCTGAAAACAGGTATCCAAATAACTAGGAGCACCTCATGTCATTTTCCCGCAAACAGTTTGCACTGTCTGCCATCTTTGTCGCCATTTTGGCTACAGGGGGCAGTTTTATGTTTTTACATGAAAATGCCGATGCAAAAGCTGCACCGACCAGTGCCCAACAAGCTGCTACTGTTGATGTAGCCCCTGTAGTAAGCAAAACCATTACCGATTGGCAAGAATATTCCGGTCGTTTAGAAGCAATTGATCAAGTTGATATTCGACCTCAAGTTTCAGGAAAACTTATTGCCGTACATTTCAAAGATGGCAGTCTTGTTAGAAAAGGCGATTTACTATTTACCATTGACCCACGTCCTTTTGAAGCAGAACTGAATCGTGCAAAAGCCCAGCTTGCTTCAGCTGAAGCACAGGTAACATATACCGCAAGCAATCTTTCACGTATTCAACGTCTCATTCAGAGTAATGCTGTTTCTCGCCAAGAGTTAGATTTGGCAGAAAATGATGCACGCTCAGCCAATGCCAACCTACAAGCCGCGAGAGCTGCAGTTCAATCTGCCCGCTTAAATCTAGAATATACCCGTATTACTGCACCAGTCAGCGGCCGGATTTCACGAGCTGAAGTGACCGTGGGCAATGTCGTCTCTGCAGGTAACGGTGCACAGGTCTTAACAAGTTTAGTGTCTGTATCCCGTCTTTATGCATCTTTCGATGTGGATGAACAAACTTACCTCAAGTACATCAGTAATCAGCGTAACTCAGCACAAGTTCCTGTCTATATGGGACTTGCCAATGAAACAGGCTTTACTCGCGAAGGTACGATCAACTCAATCGACAATAACCTGAATACAACCTCAGGTACGATTCGTGTTCGCGCAACTTTTGACAATCCAAACGGTGTTTTATTACCGGGTCTATATGCACGAATCCGTTTAGGGGGAGGCCAACCTCGCCCAGCGATTTTGATTAGTCCAACCGCGGTTGGTGTCGACCAAGATAAACGCTTTGTTGTAGTCGTTGATGCGAAAAATCAAACTGCTTACCGCGAAGTAAAACTCGGCACACAACAAGATGGCTTGCAAATCGTAAATAGCGGATTACAAGCGGGTGACCGTATTGTAGTGAATGGTTTACAGCGGATTCGTCCGGGTGACCCTATTACACCGCATCTCGTGCCTATGCCAAATGCACAAATCACTGCTAACGCTACTTCTTCTCAACCTCAGCCAACAGATAAAACATCAACTCCGGCAAAAGGTTAATCACATATGAATATTTCTAAATTTTTTATTGATCGGCCGATCTTTGCTGGTGTGTTATCAGTCTTGATTTTACTCGCCGGTCTCCTTTCGGTATTTCAGTTACCGATTTCTGAATATCCCGAGGTTGTTCCACCATCTGTGGTGGTACGTGCTCAATATCCGGGTGCAAACCCAAAAGTGATCGCTGAAACAGTTGCTTCTCCGCTCGAAGAATCAATCAACGGTGTCGAAGACATGCTGTATATGCAATCTCAAGCAAACAGCGACGGCAATTTAACCATTACGGTGAACTTTAAGCTCGGTATCGACCCAGACAAAGCACAACAACTGGTTCAAAACCGTGTGTCTCAGGCCATGCCCCGTTTACCTGAAGATGTACAGCGCTTAGGTGTCACGACTTTAAAAAGCTCACCTACTTTAACCATGGTAGTGCATCTGACCTCCCCAGATAATCGCTATGACATGACCTACTTACGTAACTATGCGGTACTCAACGTGAAAGACCGTTTAGCGCGTTTACAAGGGGTTGGTGAAGTCGGATTATTTGGTTCTGGTGACTACGCGATGCGCGTGTGGCTCGACCCACAAAAAGTAGCACAGCGAAATCTCACAGCAACTGAAATTGTGAATGCCATTCGTGAACAAAACATTCAGGTTGCAGCAGGTACAATTGGTGCTTCGCCAAGTAATTCACCTTTACAACTTTCAGTCAATGCTCAAGGTCGTTTAACCACTGAGCAAGAATTTGCAGATATTATTTTAAAAACTGCACCAGATGGCGCAGTTACCCGATTGGGTGATGTTGCTCGTGTTGAACTTGCAGCTTCACAATACGGCCTACGTTCATTACTTGATAATAAACAAGCAGTCGCGATTCCAATTTTCCAAGCTCCGGGTGCGAATGCTTTACAAGTTTCGGATCAAGTACGTAGCACGATGAAGGAACTTTCAAAAGATTTCCCATCTTCAATTAAATACGACATTGTTTATGACCCGACTCAATTCGTACGGGCCAGTATTAAAGCGGTCGTTCATACCTTGCTTGAAGCAATTGCACTGGTTGTTGTTGTCGTTATTTTATTCTTACAAACATGGCGTGCCTCAATTATTCCATTGCTTGCTGTACCGGTTTCAATTATTGGTACATTCGCGCTCATGCTCGCTTTTGGTTACTCCATCAATGCACTTTCACTGTTCGGGATGGTACTTGCTATTGGTATTGTGGTCGATGACGCAATTGTGGTCGTCGAAAACGTCGAGAGGAATATTGAAGCTGGCTTAAATCCAAGGGAAGCGACTTACCGTGCCATGCGAGAAGTGAGCGGACCGATTATTGCGATTGCATTAACACTTGTAGCCGTGTTCGTTCCACTTGCCTTTATGACAGGCTTAACTGGACAATTCTATAAACAATTTGCCATGACCATTGCCATTTCAACAGTCATTTCGGCATTTAACTCACTTACCCTCTCTCCAGCTCTGGCAGCAATGTTACTTAAAGGACATGATGCTAAACCTGATGCCTTAACACGTATTATGAATCGTGTATTTGGACGTTTCTTTGCACTGTTTAACCGTGTGTTTTCACGTGCTTCAGACCGTTATAGTCAAGGTGTCAGCCGTGTTATTTCCCATAAAGCTTCGGCAATGGGTGTCTATGCAGCACTTCTAGGTTTAACCGTTGGTATTTCCTATATTGTTCCAGGTGGTTTCGTTCCTGCGCAGGACAAACAATATTTGATTAGCTTTGCGCAGCTACCAAACGGCGCATCATTAGATCGTACCGAAGCAGTCATTCGTAAAATGAGTGATACTGCACTTAAACAACCTGGCGTGGAAAGTGCGGTTGCCTTTCCCGGCCTATCAATTAACGGTTTCACTAATAGCTCGAGTGCCGGTATTGTCTTTGTGACCTTAAAACCATTTGATGAACGTAAGGCTAAAGACTTATCTGCAAATGCTATTGCAGGTGCACTCAACCAGAAATATTCAGCTATTCAAGATGCCTATATCGCGGTTTTCCCACCACCACCAGTGATGGGCTTAGGTACTATGGGTGGCTTTAAACTGCAACTTGAAGACCGAGGTGCCTTAGGCTATTCAGCCTTGAATGATGCTGCACAAAACTTTATGAAAGCAGCACAATCAGCCCCCGAACTTGACCCAATGTTCTCAAGTTATCAAATTAACGTACCTCAACTCAACGTAGATCTGGACCGTGTAAAAGCTAAACAGCAAGGCGTTGCTGTGACAGATGTTTTCAACACTATGCAGATTTATTTGGGTTCTCAGTACGTTAACGACTTTAACCGCTTTGGACGTGTTTATCAGGTTCGTGCACAAGCTGATGCGCCTTTCCGTGCTAACCCTGAAGATATTTTGCAACTTAAAACCCGTAATAGTGCCGGCCAAATGGTGCCATTATCTTCATTGGTAAATGTCACTCAAACCTATGGTCCTGAAATGGTCGTTCGTTATAACGGTTACACATCAGCAGATATTAACGGCGGACCTGCACCGGGCTATTCATCTAGCCAAGCTGAAGCTGCGGTTGAACGTATTGCTGCACAAACTCTGCCGCGTGGTATCAAGTTTGAATGGACAGATTTAACTTATCAAAAAATCTTGGCCGGTAATGCAGGACTTTGGGTATTCCCAATTAGCGTATTACTCGTGTTCTTGGTTTTAGCTGCTCAGTATGAAAGCTTAACCCTACCATTAGCAGTTATCTTAATTGTACCGATGGGAATCTTAGCGGCTCTGACAGGTGTCTGGCTGACTGCTGGAGATAACAACATCTTTACCCAAATCGGTCTAATGGTACTGGTCGGGCTAGCCTGTAAAAATGCCATTTTGATTGTCGAATTTGCGCGGGAACTTGAAATGCAAGGCGCGACTGCCTTTAAAGCAGCCGTTGAAGCAAGTCGTCTACGTTTACGCCCAATTTTAATGACCTCTATTGCATTTATTATGGGTGTCGTACCACTGGTGACTTCAACTGGCGCAGGTTCTGAAATGCGACATGCGATGGGTGTTGCCGTATTCTTCGGCATGATCGGTGTAACATTCTTTGGTTTATTCCTCACCCCGGCCTTTTACGTTCTGATTCGTACCCTCAACAGCAAACATAAACTACATTCTGCGGCAGTTCATGAAGCGCCGTTAGCTAGCCCACACGATCATTAAGGAGGGCATTTGGTGATTACATCAAAACAAAACTGGTTGTTGTCCTCACTCATGGGAAGCCTGCTCCTTGCAGGCTGCTCATTAGCCCCAGAATATCAACCTGCAAAAGTTATAGTGCCAGTCAAATTCAAAGAATCTGATCCAAAAATTGAAGATAATAACTGGAAGATTGCCCAACCTGCCGATCAACAAACTCGTGGTGAATGGTGGCGCATTTACAATGATGCTCAACTGAATGAACTTGAACAGCAAGCTATCGCAGGCAATCAGAACCTTAAAGCGGTGGCAGCCAATATTCAGGCTTCACGTGCACTACGTTCGGCAGCTCAAGCTGAGCGCTTACCAAGTATTGATGCCGGATTTGGGCCAACCCGCCAAAAGCCGTCTCCGGCTTCACTCGGTTTAGATGACAATGCACATACTTCGGCTCACACCTTATGGCGCGCTCAAGCCAATGTTTCATATGAGCTCGATTTATTTGGTCGTGTAGCAAGTAGTGTCAATGCAGCAACAGCAGATCTACAGCAACAAGAGGCTTTATATCAGTCGGCACTTTTAGCTCTACAAGCAGATGTTGCTCAAGGCTATTTTCTGATACGTCAACTTGATACCGAGCAAGCAATTTATAACCGAACAATCAAATTACTAGGTGAAACACGAGATTTAATGCAGCTTCGTTTTAAAAACGGACTGGTCAGTGAATTAGATGTTTCTCGTGCACAAACCGAACTTGCTACCGCACAAACCACTGCCCTAAATATTGCTCGTAACAGAGCCAGTGCAGAACATGCGCTTGCAGTCTTATTAGGAAAACCACCAGCGGACTTTAACTTGCCAGTTCAACCTTTAACTGCAAATAGTATCCGTCTCCCTACTGGTTTGCCATCAACTTTACTTGAAAGAAGACCCGACATTGCGGCTGCAGAGCGTGCAATGGCAGCAGATAATGCACGTATTGGAATTGCTCGTGCAGCATTTTTCCCAAAACTCAGTCTTACAGGAGCTTTAGGTTATGAATCTTCAAATTTAAGCGAGTTGGGTAAATGGTCGAGTCGGACTTTTTTACTAGGACCTATCGCTGGTACTATTTTGTCGTTACCTTTATTTGATGGTGGACAACGTAAAGCAGGCGTTGCTCAAGCACGAGCAGCTTATGAAGAAAGCGTTGCGAATTATCGGCAAACTGTACTAAACGCATTTCGCGAAGTTGAAAATGGTTTATCTGATCAAAGAATTCTCGATCAGCAAATTCAAGCTCAAAACCAAGCACTCTCCTCTTCTCGTCATGCCAATCAACTTTCTCATTTACGTTATCGAGAAGGTGCGATTAGCTATCTTGATGTCATTGATTCTGACCGTACTATTTTGCAACAAGAACAATTAGCAGCTCAGCTGAAAGGTAGCCAAATCATTGCAAGCATCAATTTAATCCGTGCTTTAGGGGGCGGTTGGAGTAGTTAATAAAAAAAGCGCCTTACGGCGCTTTTTTTATATACACAAATTATTTTGCATATACAGGGAATTTTGCACAAACAGCTTCAACTTTTGCTTTTACATCAGCAATAACTTTTTCGTCACCTTTGCTGTCAATCACATCAGCGATCCAACCAGCAAGTTCACGAACTTCAGCTTCACCAAAACCACGAGTTGTTACTGCCGGAGTACCGATACGGATACCAGAAGTCACAAATGGAGAACGTGGGTCATTTGGTACTGAGTTTTTGTTCACAGTAATGTGAGCAGCACCTAACCAAGCATCTGCATCTTTACCAGTTACGTCTTGTTTGATTAAAGATAACAAGAATAAGTGGTTGTCTGTACCACCAGAAACAACATCATAACCACGTGCGATGAATACTTCAGCCATCGCTTGAGCATTTTTCACAACTTGTTGTTGGTAAGTTTTAAAGTCATCAGACATTGCTTCTTTGAAGCAGATTGCTTTAGCAGCAATCGCATGCATTAATGGACCACCTTGGTTACCAGGGAATACAGCTGATTGAAGTTTTTTCTCGATTTCTTCATTCGCTTTCGCAAGGATTAAACCAGAACGTGGACCACGAAGTGTTTTGTGAGTTGTCGTTGTCGTTACGTCAGCAATTTGAACTGGGTTTGGATATACACCAGCAGCAACAAGACCAGCAACGTGAGCCATATCAACAAAAAGGTAAGCGCCAACTTTGTCCGCGATGTCACGGAAACGTTGCCAATCTACAACACGGCTATAAGCAGAGAAACCAGCAACGATCATACGTGGCTTGTGTTCTAACGCTAAACGTTCAACTTCTTCGTAATCGATCTCGCCAGTTTCAGCATTTAGTCCATACTGAACAGCGTTATACGTTTTACCAGAGAAGCTAACTTTTGCACCGTGAGTCAAGTGACCACCGTGAGCCAAGCTCATACCCAAAACTGTGTCGCCTGGGTTAAGAAGTGCTAAATACACAGCAGAGTTAGCTTGTGAACCAGCATGTGGTTGAACGTTTGCGTAATCAGCACCAAAAAGTTCTTTAGCACGGTCAATCGCCATTTGTTCAATAACATCTACATATTCGCAACCGCCATAATAGCGTTTGCCAGGATAACCTTCTGCGTATTTGTTCGTAAGTTTTGATCCTTGCGCTTCCATCACAGCAGGAGAGCAATAGTTTTCAGATGCAATTAACTCGATATGTGCTTCTTGACGCTCACCTTCAGAAGCAATTGCTTGAGCTAATTCTGGATCAAATTCAGAAATGGAAATATTGGCAAACATTAGCGGGGGTCCTATAAATTAGGGCTTTTAAGCCGTGCTAAGATTGCGGCATATTGTAGCATGAACTTTATAATTAAACAGAATCAAGTTAGCTCAGTTTTAAATAAAAATGGCTCAATTTTTATAAAAAATGAGCCATCAAATCTAAAATAATTTATAAACACTTAAAAAGCTTTTAATTAATAATTTTCCAAAGTTAAATTTAGCTTTTCATAGCAATAAAAAAACCTTAAATATCAAATACTCTTATTGAGCTGCCAGCAAGTTTTGTACATTTCCAACAATGTTATCTACATTACTGCTCATTGCCGCCTCATGGTCCCAATTACCCGTTACATAGCTATTAATCTTTGTACCGACGACAGTGGCATTAGATATCAAAATATCAGTAGCTACTTTCGGAACTGTTGTATCTGCTAGCCCCTGATAAATAATAATCGGTGTAGTGACTTTTGCCTGTAAAGGTTGAGAATCTTTATCTAAGAATGTTTTAACTAAAGGTACTGCCATAAAATTAGGTTGTGTACGCGTATATCCATCCAGTGTTCCATTATGCTCTGTAGCATACTTAGTCATACCTGCACCAAAGGCTTGCCCCAATGGCCCTGCACAAACTGTTTCCGCCTGCTGTGCAGTACTTGCTGTTTGTGAAGTAAATACTTGGGAATAATCAAAGCTTGGCTGTGTATTTCGAATGCCGGCTGTCACTAAAGCAGTATATGTATCAAGCTGCGCATACATTGGAATCTTTTTATCCACAGTTGCATTAGCAACAGCCTGTTCACCTGCAATTAAAATAAATCCTAGATTTGAAGCTGGTGCTACCGCTACTGTACCTTTATAGTCTAGCTGCGCACGGCTCGCATATTGTGCAGCGCCCAATGCAGCATGCCCACCTTGCGAATGTCCTACAGTAACCCACTTTTTCGAAGTTAATAAATTCCGTTGTAATAAATAATTGCGTGTTGCTACTACTGCATCGGTAATTGAATAAGCTTCACTTTTAATATTTAAAAATGGATGTATACCTGGTGTACCTAATCCCTCATAATCTGGTGCAACCACCACATAACCCGCTGCAAGAAGTTTACTAATTAAATCTTTAGTACTGTCTGTTAATGCCGATTTACTCGGTGCACATGCATCTGCAACCCCTGTCGTACCATGTGCCCAAACCACAATTGGCCAACCGCCTGCTGGTGGTGGAGTAGTTGGTGTAAATACTAGACTTGTTGCCTGCACCTCTTGTCCACTTTGACCTAACATTTTATAAGTTAAAATACTACTTTCAGCAGCAACCGCTCCTAAGTTAGTACTTGTATAAGCATCGACCTTAACCACTGGATTTTGAATATTATTGGCTGGAGTACCTGATGGATCAGTAGTTGCTGGACTGTCATCGCTACTTCCATCTCCACATCCCGTCAATAGTAAACTTGTGCTAAGAACACTGGTCATGAACAATTTCATTTTCATTCGTATATCTTCCTTAAATTCAATTTTTGTTGTGCTTTAGTTTTTAATGAACATTTTAAATGTCTTACAAACAATTACGCCTAATCTTCATTTTTCGCAAGTGATATTTAATCAAAATGAACAGCGAGATTTTCTACTTTTCAACATAAATTGCATTTGATAGCTCATCTAGCCTTACTCTATGTTTTAAAGTAGATAGCCAACTGTTAAGATTGATGGTTACTTGTAATTGTTTAAAGGTTCAAAAGATGCAAGCCATTATTTTAGATACAGAAACTCATACACTAAATGGTTTGCCTATTGAAATTGCATACGCCCCTATTGAACTTAATGCAGGTAAGCTCACTTTAGATAAAAGCAAATTGTTTGATCAGCTTTATCAGGTGGGAGCTCCGATCTCTTATGCTGCAATGGCTGTTCACCATATCTTAGAGTCCGACCTAGAAAATCAGCCTCACTATAAAACCTTTAAATTACCTGATAGCACAACTTATATTATTGGCCATAATATTGATTATGATATTGCCGCAATTGCTCGCTGTGGCGTCGATGTATCTCATATTAAACCGATTTGTACTTTAGCTTTAGCACGTAAAGCTTGGCCAGATGCCGAAGCTCATAATATTTCTGCACTCATTTATATGATTTCCCAAGGTAGCGGTAAAGCTCGAGAAATGCTGAAAGGTGCTCACCGTGCCGACGCTGACATTATTTTAACTGCCAATATTTTGATGCATATTATCTATCATTTAAATATTCAAGATATTGAAGAGCTTTACCAAGTTTCTGAAGAAGCCCGTATTCCGCATACGATTAATTTTGGTAAGCATAAAGGTACGGCAATTGCTGAACTGCCTAAAGATTATATTCAATGGCTTCTACGTCAGGACGAGCTCGATGTCTATTTACGCAAGGCATTAGAAAGCGCATTTTAATTTCCTTAAATAGATGATATTCATAAATTCTTCATCAAATTGTCATTTTTGAGTTTTATCTTTAATCCCATTTATATTTTATTAAGAAGAGTACTGTTTGATTGAGAAAAATCAAACAGACTGCTTCATTTTTATATTGGGGAAATACAATGTCTGGTTTTTATCGAACCAATTTGGGAAGAGTTGCGCTTCAACAACGTAATATTACGTTAAATGCAAAACAAAGACGTTTACTTCTATTAATAGACCATGAAGATTTTCAAAGTCTCGATACCGAGTTTAAAAAGCGGATCGCCCCACCAGAACTGATACAACAGCTCATTGACTTAAAACTAATTGCCCCTTCTAGTGAAAATTATTCAGAGTTACCTGAACAAATATCTCCCCAAGAGTCATCTATAACAACTAAAGAAATACATCAAAAAAATGTTGACGAGAATAAAAGTAATGATTTAGTTGGAGAAATTCAGGTTCCTCAATCAACGTCTGCGCCTTCAAATATTGAAAATAACCAACCAAGCATTCCAGTTCAGCAACTATCTTTTGAAGAAATACAACAGTTGATGAAGCAAAGCTTAAGCCAATACTGTGGCCTTATGGCAAAGCCACTTATTCAAAAAATAGAGCAAATAAAAACACTTCAAGAACTTAAAATGTGCCAAATGCAATGGATTACCAGTTTGCAGGAATCACGTATTCCTCCTCATGAGCTAGCACATACGCTCCATTCTATTAATTATTCAATTCAGCTTATTCAGCAACGCATCTAAAATAGAACAAGCTGCTGTTTAATTAAGCATTAAACTCACTTGGTACGTATTTCGTGCTTTACCTACCGGTGTTTTTTTCCTATGATGTGCCCCACACATGTGCGCTCGTAGCTCAGTTGGATAGAGTACAGGTTTCCGAAGCCTGGGGTCGTGGGTTCGATCCCCGCCGAGCGCACCAATCTAATCTATAAAATCAATAATTTAACTATATTTTGGCGTAATGCGCTTTTTATCCACAGGTTTATAGGCCATTTTGCTTCTTACTAAACTACTACCAAATTTTGTTGAAGTAGACTTCATTTCGCAAAAAATTAATTTTTAGTTCATTTCTATTGAAGTCATAAAGTTTTGTGACTTTATTATTCTTTTCAAGCTCAGCAAGAAGGTTGCATGTGTGCTCAACCTTCCCTGCTTCATAAACCATGATCATGACTTGCATTGCTAGGGCCTACTTTACTGACTTATCTCAATAGGATAGTTTATTTTATATTTTGGGCTTACTAGTTTTTGAGGCTTCTTAGTTGCATAGTCAAAATTATACTTTGCTTTTATTTTACCTTTTGACTCAATATTCTGGATTGAGAAACCATTGTACTTACTAATTTCTTTGGCATTTCCAATCAAATAAACAGTCATATCTTTTTCAGAACTAAGATTTTTTATATTGAACTGAAAATTGTCCTGCTTTAAAGATAAGTTCGGGGCAAATTCATTACCTTTGATTACAAGATTATCAATAGTTATTCCACCCGTAATGCTTTTTGTATCAATCGTATTGTCATAAGCAAAAATCTGTGCACTTGAAGTGCTATCAATTAGATTTGTTACACCAGTAAACTTAACATCTACCGTGCGTTTGTCAGTAAGATTAGTTTGAATTGGTGACTTAACTCTAATCGCTGTAAGGGAGTCAATTACCACATTTTTTATTGAAGATTTTTCAGTATTCGCTGATTCTTCTGGCTCGATATCAATCGCTGCTGACGGTGCAACAGTATTAAATTTGTCAGATATATCTGTAATAGTTGGAACTTTAATAGTCAGTCCATCTACAGAAGCTATCGTGATACCATTGCGTCTTACTTTACTAATCTTAGCATTTGAAATCTGGATATTTTTTGGCGGACTATCTTTTACACTACCCCACTCACGGCCTATGTAAATTCCATCACCTGTCATATCTTCTATAACTGGATTTGTAACAGTAACATTACCTGATCCATCGTATATAGCTAAGCCATACCCCCACTCATGACTATTATTGCCAGTATATTTATGACTTGGCCTATCCCCAATAAGTACTGGCGATACAATATTCACATTAGAGACATTTCTAGCAACTAGTGTTGTATAAGAACTATAGTTATTTGGCTTGGTAATTAATTTAGCACCTTGTTCAAACTTTAAAGTTGAGTTAGAGCGTAAAATTAGTGAAGCTTTACTATTTTGTGCTGAATCATATTTTTGAGCTTGACCATCAACATAGTAAATACCATCAATTACAAATGGCACTTTCTTAGAAGTGGCATAGTCATAACCAGTTTGTAATTCTTTAGTCTGGGATTTAACACTATTTTTATCTGCGAACCATGAGGCTTTAAATTCTGTGGGATTTGCTTTTGCAAGTTCTTCAATTTTAGAAGCAGAATAAGGTGCACCCACACATAAGGAAGTGGTAAAAGTGCAAACGATAAATAAAGATGAAGTTAAAGCTTTCATTTTTAGAGTTCAAAAATAGACTTTGAGCAATATAACAAATCAAACTCATTAAATGTAAAACCTATTTTTGAAGACATTGTAAACACACGCTTATGCTCACATTAGTTTTAATAGTGTGAGCTGTGCAACCGGAGAAGATTAAACACAGCAATGTGATGATCGATGCAACTTTGGTGCGCGTACACCTATAAGTTACTTCTTTAAAAAAAGTGGTCGTTCAGCTTCTCGGCGACGAACTAGACCTTTCATAACCTTACCTCCTGCCTTATTCCATACAAGGAATTGGTTAGCAGCACCTTGATAGTCACCTTTATTAAGTAGCTTACGCAAATTTGAATTATGAAAAGCATCTGAACCAATGTTATAAGTCAGTGAAACCAATGCATCAAACTGATTTTGAGTTAAAGGCACTGTGACTGAATTATTTACAGTCTTTTCAAATTTAGTTAAGTCGTATTTAAAGTAGGCTTTTGCTTGCTCAGGTGTACAAGTATCACCTTGCCTTACCTTCACTCCATTTGGATAAACTGTGGTGCCAGTTCCCATAGTCCAGACTCCCTCGCCATCGTCATAAGCTTTGAAGCGCGTATCTTCGAAGCCAGAAATTAGATCCACTCCAACATCACTTGTAGTCATGCCAGAAGGCGCAAGTTTATCAACCACCTTATTTAGATCATATACTTGTGCTTGTGTAAGTTTGCCACCAGCAATGACGCGGGCAGCATCAAAAAAATTTTTAAATGTCATTTGATCCTGCCTTTGTTCGATCATGCCCAAAATAAGAATTGACGATGGTACCAGTCCAACCAACAACTGCACCTAAAAAGATATTAACTAAATCCTTATTTTCTTTTGGGATATCAAAGAAAAATAAGAAAATTAGAATCAATAATGCTAGAACCAATACTGCAACAGTAATAATCTGCTTACTCTCCATCACATGCTCCGTTATAGCTTTTCATACGTGCTGCATGTTCCAGTCGTTCTCTTCGATCCCGCCGAAACTGGAAATAGAAATTAACTAAAAAACTTAGAACCGTAATAATTAAACCAATAGCGGTAGCTGCACTGACCTGAAAATACCAGCCAAATAACGTCACTCCGCTCCCCGCATACATTGATTTTGTAGCCGCAGTGGATGCAACCACTTCAACCATATTTGCCGCCTTTTCAGACATGCTACCCCCTATGTTTTAGGCAATAAAAAAGCCCTAAGCTATTGAAGCAAAGGGCTTGTGATGGTTTGATGTGTGTTTAAAAGAAAGTAAGAAGATTACTTACATGATTTGAGAATAATGTGCTGATATAAAATGGATCCTTTGCTTCAAACAAAATTAGGTAACTACCATTGAAGAACAAGATGATATAAATCAGGTTGATAACAGTTAAGAACAATATATCTTGTAGCCTTGATCTTGATATCAATAGAACCAAGATAAATGGGAAGAATGAAACATACAGACGTCCAGCCGAGAAGAATAAATAATACCCCACAAGGAATAGCACAACTCCAATCAGCGACCAGTCATATAGTTCTTTATTTTCCTTATCCCCATAAAAATATAAATACAAGAATATAAAAATACTTAAAACAAAAGCTCCCCCGCCTCCGCTTCCTGTTTCACTTGAATATAGTTCGGCCTGTCTAAATCCAAAGTACTCAAGAAGAAACCTAGAGAACAAGAATAAGATAGCTGACACAACTGCAACTATTGAAATCATTGTCTTCGTGCTTTTCTTTCGCAAATAGAATAAATATAGTGCGTAAATAGCCGACACAATGAAGAAAACAGAATGAAAGAAAGAAAGAATAAAACAAGTTAAGAGCTTTTTCTTGTCACTTATATTTGAAAGAAAGACAAGTAAAAATATTGCAGTTGCAAAGCCTTGTCTAAGCACCATAATCTGGGCAGTTTCTAAGTATGAAACAAAAAAAAGCGATATAATTCCCAGTGCGAACATTATGAATGTTCTTGATTTTTTGGCAACTACATAGACAAATATACTTGTAATAATAGCACACATGAATTTGGGGAAAGCATCAGCAGAGAACGCATCACCAAAAAATTTTGCGGTAGTTAGAAAAAGTGGCTCATTAACTAAAAGTGATAAAATTGAGTCATAGTCACTTATCAAATCTCCTGCAATTTCAGCATAAAGTACATAATAATTACGGTCTCTAAACCATTCATTAGGCATAGAAACCGCAAAATAAACATATATTAAGCCAATAAAAAAAGTAACCAAGAAATATATAGCTTTTGATTCATTAGAGCTTTTCATTTTGATCTTGTAGAGTTACAGACGTCATAATTCTACAGACCAAATGAAATTAATAAAGCTAAAAGCACAATATTTAAATAATTACTCCCATGCCCCAATATTTGATGGAGACAATACCGTTCAGCGCCATGTCTTATTTGAGTTTGTCAAATGAAGAACTTGAACACCTTCAGAAGCACTTAGCCCATAGTATGTTGATGTGCCCCAGCAGTCTGTTAGACCTCCTGGAATGTTGAGAGTTGCACCTTTAACAAGTTTATGCACTACTCCTTCTTTCCATTCAATACCATTATTCAAGTCTGTCCCAACATCTTTAGATGATTTAACTAAACCACCATCACCAACCTGCATTACATTAATAAGATCAACATATTGACCATTAGCTACAATTACACTACTTCCAATATTTGAACCTGAATTTATTACCTTACCACTACGAGCAATAAAAAGCCCATCAAATAAAAATCCAGTTCCACTTTTCTTTAAATTAGATAAAAAAAGTAGCTGTAACCGGACCATCTACAGTCGCCAGATTAATACCTTTATCTGTATTTGTGCCATTTGTTCCCCATACAGCCTGAAAGCCATCTACAGTGATAGAACAGTTCTCTACACCATCTTCAGCAAGAATATATAGAGGTGCTCCCTTAACATCTTCTTGACCGCATCCTAATATAGTTAAATTGTGGGGGTTTGCAATAAAGAAATTAATTGTTTCAGAATCACCATTTGATTTTGCAATATGCTCGCCATAGCTATTCTTTAAAGGTAACGTTTGAAAGTTTTGCACATTATATGACTGCTTAAAATTATTCATTAAGAATGTTTCTAGCAGGTTGGTTGTACCAGTGTAAACCTTGTTTCCATCATATATATCAACCCCAACCTCACCTGTGAATGATCCATCAGGATTTACTGCGGCCACAGACTTAAAGTTTCTATAAGTGTTGTTAAAAAGATTATTTGCCTTAAATGCTTACTTAACATTGTCAAACTGAAGGTTTTCTGTCTCACATACTGCATGGCGGGGTGCATAGAATCCAAATTCGCCATTCTCTCCACGTCTTGCTATTCCCAAAGATTCTGCTGTGCGCTTTGCACTAGTTAAAATCGGCGTAGTTGGCAAATCCGGTTGAGAGTTCAGATAATCAATCACAAACATTGGATCATTCTCGCCTGATCTCACTGGCTGAGTAAGGTCTACTGGTCTTTTTGCTTCATCTGACTTATCAGCTTTTGCATATGCTACTCGCACCTTATTTTTATCTGCCTGCAATTGCTTTTGAAGTGCTTTATCAACTGATAATCCTGCTTCAAGCATATTGGTGGCTTTAGCACCAGTCATATCGATAAAAGCATCCAAATTATGTTGCATTACTTGATGTTGTTCTTCTTGACGCTGGCGAAGAGGAGTACCAAGTTCTGGATCCTTGGCAGTTTCAACTTCAAACTTGAGTTGGGCGGGATCCCGATTCATTTGTCCTTCAGTTAATTGAACTGGATAAGGTAAATCTTGAGAAAGTGCTTGACGGATTGTGGCCTGATCGACTTGAGCTGCACCAACATTTGCAGGTGCTGGACCTTCTGCTTCTGGTGTTCTTAAGCCTACCATCTCACCCATGCGTTGAACACCTGAATGAATGGCATTAGCTACAGCTTGAACTGGTCTTACTGCCATTTGTCCTGCACGCTCAGCTATTGGTGCAATTGCTTGCCCTGCTCTAATAGCCTCACCTTGTGCAATTGGTGCAACACCACGAGCAGCTTGTCCTGCTAACGCTAACTCACTCAAAGCAGGGGTTAAAGCTACTAAAGGCTCGGATATTTCACCCAAAACTTGAGTATATTCTTGGCCTGTTTGAGTACAAGATGCATAGGTTAAGTCTGCTGCGCCTTCTGCTGCATTTTGAGAAATACATTGAGCTACTTAAGGTGTACCAAAGCTACCTGACATGATTTCTCGGCCTGCTTGACTAATGGTTCCACCAATCATCCCAAGCGTACCGCTCGTAGCGCCTGTTGCAGAAGATAGTGCTGTTTCACCTAATCCAAGTGCCTTATCAGCAAAAGATGGTTCAGGAACTTGCGGGGCTGATTGTGGTTGCTCATAAGTGATCACGCCATTGGACTAAATCATCAATGGTGACCTTTGAGAGTTGTTTTTGACATAACTTTTTATACTCACTTTTAAAGAAAGCCATTCGCTTGACTTCATTCTCATGAGTTTTCTTTTTTATGCTTACTTCATTTAAATAGCGTTCAATAGCTTCTAAAAATGAATGGTTAGGAAGTTTACCATGCGATTGTTCCCGTAACTGAATCTCACGTTTAGATGCCCAAGCCCTTGCTTGTGCTTTTGTATCAAAGGTTGCACTTTCGCGAATTCCGTTTACACTTATCTCGGCTCGCCATGTATCGTTTCGTTGTCTAAATGAGGCCATAATTTTCTGGCGTAATTGTAGTAACCGAAATAATAGGAAAAAAATAGAAAATAATAGAAGTACAGATTATTGGCTAATTTGGCATTTGTTTGTTTTATATGAAATAATAGAAAAAGACAGGAAAACCTAAGAAGTTGTTAAATTTAGACAAGTGCCCGCCGGGCGCACCAATTTATATATAATAACTTCATAAAATTATCTCAATTTCATTAAATTCCGACTATTTTACTTGGTTTATTAATCATTATCGCTCAAAATATACCCCTCTTTCATAATGTGAGAATTTCATGACTGATGCTTTGGTTTTAAGAGATTTGTCCAAAACATATCGTAATGGTTTTCAGGCGTTAAAAGGTATTAACCTCACTGTGCCTGAAGGTGAATTTTATGCGTTGTTAGGCCCAAATGGTGCCGGCAAATCAACAACCATTGGTATTATCAGCTCCCTCACGAAAAAAACTTCAGGAACTGTTGAGATTTTTGGACATAATCTCGATACTCATCCATCGTTGGCAAAACAGCAGCTTGGCGTTGTACCCCAAGAATTTAACTTCGGGCAATTTGAAAAAGCATTCGATATTTTAGTTACCCAGGCTGGTTATTACGGTATTCATAAAAAGATTGCCGAGAAACGAGCGGAACATTATTTAGAAAAACTTGGCTTGTGGGAAAAACGTAATATACAAGCACGTATGCTGTCTGGTGGTATGAAACGCCGACTAATGATCGCCCGTGCCATGATGCATGAACCTAAACTTCTTATTCTAGATGAGCCTACTGCGGGTGTAGATATTGAATTACGCCGTTCTATGTGGGATTTTCTGACCGAAATGAACGAAAACGGTACTTCTATTATTTTAACGACACATTATTTAGAAGAAGCAGAAATGTTGTGTCGTCAAATTGCCATCATTGACCGTGGTGTCATTAAAGAAGATACCAGCATGAAAAATTTCCTAAACCAGCTGAGTGAAGAGTCTTTTATTTTTGATTTAGCAGAACCAATTGCCCCACTCCAGCTCAATATTATTGGTGTGAAGTTCAACTTAATTGATAGTAGTACTTTAGAAGTAACAATGGATAAAGCACATACATTAAATGACTTATTCCAACTTTTAGAGTCACAAGGTATTCGTGTTCGTAGTATGCGTAACAAATCGAATCGCCTTGAAGAGCTATTTGTCAAAATGGTCGAGAAAAATCTTGAAGGAGCGGCAAAATGAACTTTAACCAACTGCAAATTGCCCTTTGGACTTTAGTTCGTAAAGAAGTACGCCGTTTTCTTCGCATTTGGCCACAAACTTTATTACCACCTGCGATTACCATGAGCTTGTATTTTGTCATTTTTGGTAATTTGGTTGGCTCACGTATTGGGCAAATGGGCGGCGTGAGCTACATGCAGTTTATTGTACCTGGCTTAATCATGATGGCTGTTATTACGAACAGCTATGCTAACGTGTCTTCTAGTTTCTTCAGTGTTAAATTTCAAAAGAGTATTGAAGAACTCATCATGAGTCCCGTGCCCTTACATATTATTTTATGGGGCTACGTGATTGGTGGTATTTGTCGTGGTGTCTTGGTTGGTGCCATTGTTACTGCGATGAGCATGTTCTTTACCCATCTTTTTATACATAACTGGTTCGTAACTATATATACAGTATTAATTACATCCGTTTTATTTTCCTTAGGCGGCTTTATTAATGCAGTCTATGCAAAATCATTTGATGATATTTCTATTATTCCAACCTTTGTACTTACTCCACTCACCTATTTAGGTGGTGTGTTTTATGCCATTAGTGCCCTTGGTCCTTTTTGGCAAAAACTTTCTTTAATTAATCCTATTGTGTATATGGTAAATGCTTTCCGTTTCGGCATTTTAGGTCATAGTGACGTGAACGTTACGTTCTCTTTAATCATTGTGACATTATGTTGTGTTGTACTTTATGGAATTGCCTACTATTTACTTGCTCGTGGTTCAGGAATGCGTGAATGAGTGTCGAACAGTCTTTATTGGGTAAAGAAACCCAATATCCAACTAGCTATCAACCCGATGTGTTATTTCCAATTGCACGTGCTCAATCTCGTGAAAAATATTCACATATTGAAGGTATCAACCAAGGTAAAGATTGGTGGCATGTTTTTGAAATATCTTGGTTAAACTCGCATGGTATTCCACAGGTTGCGATTGGCAGAATTACCCTGCCTGCTTCTTCACCAAATTTGATTGAATCAAAGTCATTAAAGCTATACTTCAATAGTCTTAACTTCACCCAGTTTGGCTCTAAAGAGTTATTTATTGAAACGGTTGAAAAAGATCTATCGTCTGCAGCTGGTGCCAAAGTTGAGCTAACGCTATTTCAAGTAGATGAACTTGATATTTCTAAACCACAAGGCATTTGTATTGATGATCTAACACCTGAACGTTTAGAACAACATCCCGATGCATCACTTTTAAAACTGGATGAGTCTGGTGAAGAAGTCGAAATTGAACTGTATTCTCATCTTTTGAGAAGTAACTGCCCAGTCACGGGACAGCCAGATTGGGGTACAGTTTTTATCCGTTTTAAAGGCAAAAAACCTTGTTATCGTAGTGTTTTAGCTTATATTATCTCGTACCGTCAGCATAATGGTTTCCACGAACAGTGTGTTGAGCAAATCTTTGCAGATATTTGGCAAAATTTGCGACCTGAAAAGCTGATGGTTTATGCAACTTATACTCGCCGCGGTGGACTTGATATCAATCCTTGCCGAGTATCGGATCTATCATGGATGCCAAAACCGATTCGATTGGCACGACAATAAAACGAATAATTTGAGGATACACCATGCCGTTTTTTGGTTTTACCCCTTCTGAAGGCTTATTGAACGATATACAGACTGGAATTGCGAATAAGAATTCCAGTGAACCGTTATATCCACTTCGAGACAAAATTGCTTTACAACTTAATGAGGAAATTATTGAAAATGTACTGACTCAGTTAGTACAACATTTCCCAGCGAGTGAAAAAAGAGATACTGCCGAAAAACTAGCTGGTTATGTCAAATCAACAGTTGCTGTGCTTTTAAAGCAATTACTAAGTAAAGCACCAAACGATGTTGTTAAACAATCCGTGGAGTTTTCAGAGAAAAGCTTATTTAAAGACCCACAAGGTCAATATAAAGTTGGTGTAGCTTTAGATGCTGGTTTAGTTACTAATTTGAAGCATAATTTTGCCGAGCTTCAAGCAGGTAATGACATTAATAAAGCAGCCTTAGCAGAACTATATAAACAGTTTGGTGATGCTATGGTTAGACACTTTATGTCTGATTTTAATAAAACATTAGATTTAGGCATGATTAAGCGCAAAGCAGCTGATATTGGCGCAGCAGCTGTAACAAAAGCAGTCCACATTGCGATCGACAAACTTATTCCAAGTTTAAATCGCACTGAACTAAAAGCGATGGCTGAATATCACGATAGTTTATTCTTTAACTAACAGAAAATAGACTATCGGAAACCTGGCGAGAGCCAGGTTTTTTTATTGCAAAATATTGATATACATTGCCATTAATCAGGTTTATGTTAGCATGCGCCAAGCACTGATTGACCTAGTTAAAGCCGCATGTCTCCTAGTCCACAATATAAATTTTTACGCCAAGCTCCTCGAGATGGTCTTAGTACTGCCATGCAACCATCGCGCTGGCAGCAACTTCATATTGACCCGTGGTTATGCCTATTTTTATTCCTAAATGCCCTATTAGGTTTAACGGTACTATATAGTGCATCTGCACAAGATGTAGGCTTAGTCAGTAAACAAGCCATGAGCTTTGGTATTGGCTTTTTAGTCATGATTAGTCTGGCTCAAATTCCCCCTAAGGTTTATCAAGCTTTTTCACCTTACTTTTATTTATTTGCATTATTTTCCTTAATTGGAGTTATGGTCTTTGGTGAAGTCCGCATGGGGGCTAAACGCTGGATCGATATTCCCGGTTTCGGAAGCGTGCAACCCAGTGAGTTCATGAAAATTGGCATGCCAATGATGATTTCATGGTTTTTAGCACGCAAACCACTTCCTCCAAGCTTTTCTCAAGTTGTTTTATCATTAATGTTAATTGGTGTTCCTTTCTTACTGATTGCAGAACAACCTGACTTAGGAACCTCTCTACTCGTATTAGCAAGTGGTATTTTCGTACTATTTTTAAGTGGGTTATCTTGGCGCATGATCGGTGCCGCAGCAGCTTGTGCAGCTATTGTTATTCCAATTGCCTGGGAATTTCTTTTACACGACTATCAGCGTCAAAGGGTTCTAACGCTACTTGACCCAGAAGCAGATGCATTAGGAACAGGCTGGAATATTATTCAGTCCAAAACAGCTATTGGTTCTGGTGGTTTCTCAGGTAAAGGCTTTCTTGAAGGTACACAATCACATTTACACTTTTTACCCGAAGGCCATACTGACTTTATTATTGCGGCTTATTCCGAAGAATTTGGCCTAATTGGCGTACTTATATTAGTTATTCTTTATTCAGCTATTATTTTTAGAACATTTCAGATTGGTTTACAGAGCTTTCATAACTACGGTCGTTTAGTTGCTGGTGCCTTTGGTTTGTCTTTTTTTGTTTATGTATTTGTAAACGCAGGAATGGTCAGTGGTATTTTACCTGTAGTGGGTGTTCCTTTACCTTTTATGAGTTATGGCGGTACCGCTATTATTACTTTAATGGCCACTTTTGGTTTAGTCATGTCTATTCATACACATCGATAATTTGGAATTTTAAAAAGATATGTTGTCTCAATTTATTAATAAAACTTTAAAAGCGCTTGCCTTGTGTACCGGCCTAGTGAGCACAAGTCATTTTGCTCAAGCCAATGATTTTGTAAATGATCCTAATTATTTAAATTTTAAACAAAAAGCCATGAATACTTATGGTTTAAGTAGTGTACAAGTAGATGCCGCGATGAGCGGTGCAAAAAATTTACCAAACATTATAAATATTATGACTCGTCCAGGAGAAAGTAAGCCTTGGTACGATTATCGCTCTATGTTTTTAGTTGAAGGTACTATTCAACGTGGTGTCCGGTTTAAAAATCAATATGCAGATGCGCTTAACCGAGCTGAACAGCAATTTGGTGTCTCTCAAGCTGTTATTTTGGGTATTTTAGGTGTTGAGACTGGATATGGGGCAAATAAAGGTTCTTTTATCACTCGTGACGCACTTGCAACATTAGCATTTGGTTACCCTCGCCGTGCTGATTATTTTAGTGATGAGTTAGCTGCTCTGATTGCATGGACTTACAAAGAAGGCTATCCAACCAATAGTATTGTTGGCTCTTATGCTGGAGCAATTGGCTATCCACAGTTTATGCCAAGTAATATCAGTAAGTATGGAGTAGATTTTGATGGTAATGGTCATATCGATCTTCGTAACTCTGCGGAAGATGCGATTGGTTCAATTGCAAATTACCTAGCAAAGCAAGGTTGGCAACGTGATCAGCCAATTGGTTTTATGGCTCGTTATGTAGGCTCAAATCCAGAAAGTATTATTGCTAAAGATCTCACTCAACCTACTCCGTATGGTGTGCTCAAAAATCAGGGAATTTCTCCATTAAACCCATTAGTTAAAATTGATGACTTAGATATGGTAAATGTTATTCAATTACAAGACTATAACGGTCCAATTTACTATTTAACCTATCCAAATTTTCAGGTAATTACAACCTATAACAAAAGTCGAATGTATGCGACTGCTGTATGGTTATTAGGCACAGAGGTAGCTAGCCGATAGGCTAGCTTTTTGATGAGTTTATGTAAAAGTCAATAAATATTTTTGTTAAATCGATCACAATACATACATTTTAAATACTTTGTTACATATTTGGTTATTTTTTAACCTAAAACTGTAAGTTTTTGCCCTTTTTGTAACTATTTCTCGTTAAAGACTAGACACTCTCCGTAAGCGATGAATATTATCCACCCCAATCAAGCAATTGCAAAAGTGAATAATTAGGCATGTTCACTTCAATTTTTAGCCTGTTGGCTAAAAGAAAAAGAGCATGTTCTCAGGAGTTTATATAAATGCAGTTATCGCTGAAATACATTCTTGCACTGACGGCTAGTTTAAGCATGGCCCCACTGCACGCTGAAATGATGCAGTCATCATCATTAAACAGTGATGTAGATGGTCCAAATGCAAATTTAGCTGCACGTGTATTGAGTAAAGATACTCAAAGCTTTAATTCTCGTTTTTCTAACATTAACAGTCTTTCAATCACTGAACGTTCTGGCGATCAAATTCGTCGTCAAGCTATCGCAGCTAAAATTGAAATCCCTGAAGATGAGCCTTCAGTGATTGAAAAACTTAACACAGTAGCTTCAAATACTGTTCGTAAGTTTAGCCAAACTGGTATGGCATCTTGGTATGGTCGTCAATTTCATGGCCGTAAAACTGCAAGTGGTGAAACATTCGATATGAATGCACTTACTGCTGCTCACCGTAGTCTGCCATTGAACTGTTATATCCGTGTTACAAATAAAGACAATGGTAAAAGTGTGGTAGTAAAAGTAAACGACCGTGGTCCATTCCATGCAAATCGTGTACTTGATTTATCATACGGTGCTGCAAAACGTCTTGGTATTACCAATGCTGGTACTGCAAAAGTAAGTATTGAACGTGTAGACGGTCCTACTTCATAAGCGATTACTCCTAGAGTTCATGGAAAAGCCACAAATTAATTTGTGGCTTTTTAATTTTTAGACCCAAAAATATAAAAATCATGCTAAAAATTTTGTTTTTTTACTCATTTTTTAATTACAAAATTGATTATTTTTTAACCCAAAAACACATCATTTTATTACTCATTCATTTTTGCTTATATTTTTTGATTAGAGCCATTTTAAAAAAATTCCGCTACCCTAGTACCACCTTAGTCCCAAAAAAGCTGTTTATAGCGTTTTAAAGCAAGTTGAGTTGAGCTTTTTTCTATTATTTTCCAACTTTTCATAAAAAAGTGGTTTTTGTAAGGATTTCCTCACTTCAAAATCCAAAAATAAATAGCCTGATTTTTTAAAACGATTGTGCTGCCTTTTAAGATTATTTTTTAATTTTTTCCACCCTGCTTTTTCCAGATGATCAGTCCTTAATTTTTAAGGTCACATGAATGTACGATAAGGAAGATTTTTGACTTTTCTTGTCTATCTACATAACAACAGGATAAAATATAGACATAAAAAGAATGACTCAAAATTAGACATGGAGAACAAGGTCTATGAAATCTATTGCTGAATGGTTTGATGAATACAGTGAAAGCCATCAAAATCCAACGAATAAGAAAATTCATTGGGTATGCGTCCCAGCTATTTTGTTTTCTATTATCGGAATCATCGCCCACTTTAGTGCTTTGCTCACTGCTTTACTCATTGTACTGACTCTTATTTTCTATGCTCGACTCGATCTTGTACTTGCAGTAGCGATGGCTGCGCTTCTCGTTGTGATGGCTTGGCTCATTTATGCCCTACCTGTAGGTATAGGGTTTTATATTGCAATTTTTGTGATTGCTTGGGTTGGACAATTTTATGGACATAAAGTTGAAGGTAAAAAGCCCTCTTTCTTTAAAGATTTGCAATTTCTATTGATTGGCCCAGTTTGGTGTATGGATGCCTATCTTGGAAAAATATTGCCAAAGTGGAAAAGTCGGCAGAACAAATTGATTACTCAATAATTTATTAAAAAGCTGAATCTTTGAGGTTCAGCTTAAGTTTACTGATTTATTAGAAAATTTATAAAATAGAAAAATGCCAGACTGAGTAGCACACTTGGTAAGACTTTTTTTAAATAAAAAGCAATTACAATACAAAATATTGTCGCATATAAATATGGATTATCTAAAAGACCTCTTAGTTCATTTCCTTCAAAAAAAATTACTGGTATACAAATAGCAGTTAATAAGCAAGGGGCTGAATAATTCAACATTTTATTCATCAATATAGGTAATTTTACTTTTACACTGGGTTCCAAAAAATAATAACGATTAAAAAACACAATAGCCGCTAATCCTAAAATCATGAGCCATGACATCTTATTTTTCTCCTGTTCTATTTTCTGCAACAACAGCAATTAGCATTCCCAATAAACCGGAAATCAGAATGGCGCCTTCAACATGAAAAAATTTGAGAATAAAACCACTAAAACAAGTTGTTAAAACTCCGGCTATGACAGGCTTTTCCTTACACATAGGGATAATCATGGCCACAAAAATAGCAATAATCGAAAAATCTAAATGGTAGGACAATAAATCTGGAATCGCCGTAGCCAATAAAATTCCAACTAGACTAAAAATTACCCAAAATAAATAAAAACATATACCCGCCCCCAATAAATAATGAGGATGCCTTTTTTCGTTCGGAGCACTTAAGGCAAACAATTCATCTGTTAGTAAAAAACCTAAACTTAATCGTTTGGGCAAAGACAAAATAGAAATATCATTTCTTAAAGTTAATGCATAAATAAAATGTTGAGCAGTAAGAAAGAAAATCGTGATATAGATTGTTAATAATGAAGCACCCTCCATCACCATACTCAAACTGACCAATTGTGCAGCACCAGCAAACACAATTCCTGACATTGCCAATGCTTTATAAAATGATAAACCTGCATGAATTGCCATTGAACCAGCCAAAATAGCCCACGGAATAACCGAAATAGACAATGGCAGTATATCTACCGCCCCTCGTAAAAAAACATGCGGAGGTCGGCTTTTAGAAAATCTAATAGATTGATTTAAAGGAGTATTCATCTCTAGACATCTATAATATTAAATATTTATAGATTTTCTTCTATGCAGGTTAACTTCTCTTGAACAAAATTGCGTTTAGAAATAAAAATAAATTTTAGAGATTAAGACTTGCTACATACTGGGTAGGTGTAACACCCATGGCCTTTTTAAAATGACGGTTAAAATGACTTTGATCAGAAAATCCACATTGCTGTGCAACCATCACAATTTGATCACCTTGCTTTAACAACTGTCTCGCTTTTTGCAAACGTGCCTGCACTAACCACGCATGAGGTGGCAAACCCACATGTTTTTTAAATTGTCTTAAAAAATGCCAAGCACTTAATCCGGCCATGTCAGCCAATTCCTGCAAAGAAAAATTCTTTTCAGGCATATCTGCCAACAAATCTTTAACTTTTAATATTTTCGAATAAGCTTCTGGTAATTCACAAAAGGTGTGTCGAGATTTACCGTGGCGCATCATTAAACATGCTAATGTGGATAGATACATGGTTTCTTTAAGCAAAAAATTGTCTTTTTGTTCTAATAAATCAAATAATAAACAAAGTTGTTGAGACAAACCCAAGTCCTGAATAACTGCTTGCGGAAACCAAGGTGCCCCATGGCCTTGCTCAAAAAAATCTTGGCTTACTTCAGCAAGCATTTCGGGTGTAGGATAGATTGCACGGTAACGCCAGCCCGATTCAACAGCAGATGAGCCTGTGTGAATTTCATCTGCATTCACCAAAATAATGTCGCCTTTAGGAGCGACATGTAATTGACCCGTCCTAAAAAAAGACTGTGCACCTTCTTCAATAACACCAATACAATATCCCTCATGGGTATGCTTTGAAAATTGCGTTTGATGGTAATGTGCTTTTAATAATTCTAAACCGCCCAACTCTCGCAAATGCAAGTAGTCAGCCTGTTCCCGGTGCATATATACATCTCATCTATTTATCTAAAAAAAACATAGCATGTTTTAAAAAGATGCATAGAACAAAATTGCTGTTAGATAGAAATGTATACTCTATTTCTATTGGTAAATATGCCCGTTATGTTTCAACCAACCATTTTCATGGCGGTTTTGTGGGTCATGATGCGTCCAATGCAATACACCACCTTTTTCGTTATATTCATACTCACCATTAAATTCGACAATATCCCCTTTATGTAAATCTTCAATTTTTGGTGCTAAATCAATATTATGTGCGACCAAAATTGAAAGACCATTTTTTAATACAAGAATAAATTTCTGATGTTTTGTCCCATCATTATCTTCTCTTAAAATTGCTTTTACTCGACCACTTCCCTGCACTTGAACATTACTTTGTCTGCGATCGTAGGCAGCTTTTATAGTATCTATCCCATCATTTGAAAACGTAGTTTCAGTATGCTGAGTGGCAGGACTTGATGATGGCGATTGATTTTTCTTATGCCCAGATAAATCCAGACCGAAATATGCAGCGATTAATAAAATAATAATGCCGCCAATACTCAGATTTTTTTTATTTGTCATCTTTATATTCCGATTTCAACAGGGATAAAAAAAGCCCCATAGGGGCTTTTTTTGAAGATACGAATTACTTCGCAGCAGCTTGAGCAGCAGCAACTTCTTCAGCAAAGCTAAGTTCAGCTTTTTTCTCGATACCTTCACCAACTTCGAAACGTACGAAGTTAGCAACAGTTGTACCAGTTGCTTTTAATACATCAGCAACTTTTTTCTCGTTGTCGATAACGTACATTTGACGGTCAAGAGCAACTTCGTTTAAGTATTTCTCAACAGAACCAGTTACCATTTTCTCAACGATGTTCGCTGGCTTACCAGATTCTAACGCTTTCGCTTCAGCAATTTCTTTCTCTTTAGCGATAAGGTCAGCAGGAACAGCTTCAGCGCTTACTGCTACTGGGTTGAATGCAGCAACGTGCATTGCGATACCTTTACCAGTGTCAGCATCACCAGTGTAAGAAACTACAACACCGATTTTTAAACCGTGTTTATAGATAGCCAAGTTTTCGCCTTCAACGATTTTCGCGCGACGAACTTGGATGTTTTCACCGATTTTTTGAACAAGCGCAATACGAGCTTCTTCAACTGATTGGCCATCAGCCAATTTTAATTCAGCGATTTTAGCAGCATCAGTTTCGCCAGCAGCTAAAGCAGCAGCAGCAACTGCGTGTGCAAAGTTAGAGAAGTTTTCGTCTTTAGCAACGAAGTCAGTTTGACAGTTTACTTCAACTAAGATCGCTTTATTACCGTCTTGAACGATAGTGATTGCACCGTCAGCAGCAATGTTGCCAGCTTTTTTAGCAGCTTTAGCTTGACCAGATTTACGAAGGTTATCAATAGCAAGTTCGATGTCACCGTTCGCTTCTGTTAATGCTTTTTTGCATTCCATCATTGCAAGACCAGTACGGTCACGTAATTCTTTTACCATGCTTGCAGTAATTGCAGTCATGTTGATCTCCTAAAATCGGTAGAAAATAAATCTGTTCAACAAAAACGGCCCAAAGAAACTCTGGGCCGTTTGCACTCTCGACGCTTAATTTGCCACCATTACATGTCGCAAAAATGACAAGCCTGCGTCAAAACGCATTAAGCCTCAGAAGCGTCTTTCGCAGCGTCATCGCCTTTTGCTTGAGCGTTCGCTTGAGATTGAGCGTATTCTTTACCAGCAAGAATTGCATCAGCCATAGCTGAAGCATATAAAGTTACTGCACGGATCGCATCGTCGTTACCAGGAATAACGTAATCAACGTTATCTGGGTTAGAGTTTGTATCAACGATACCGATAACAGGAATACCTAAGTTCTTAGCTTCTTTAATTGCAATCGCTTCGTGATCAACGTCGATTACAAATAATGCGTCAGGTAAACCACCCATGTTTTTAACGCCGCCTAAAGAGCGCTCAAGTTTTTCCATCTCACGAGTACGTTCTAAAGCTTCACGTTTAGTAAGCTTAGCAAAAGTACCGTCTTGAGATTGAGTTTGAAGATCTTTTAAACGGTTGATAGATTGGCGAAGTGTTTTCCAGTTCGTCAACATACCACCTAACCAACGGTGGTCTACATATGGTTGACCAGCGCGTTGAGCTTGTTCACGGATGATGTTAGAAGCAGCACGTTTTGTACCAACGAACAAAACTTTGTTCTTTTTGCTTGCTAATTGGTTAGCGAAGTTCAAAGCATCATTTAACGCAGGAACAGTGTGCTCAAGGTTGATGATGTGAATTTTGTTGCGCGCGCCAAAAATGTATTGACGCATTTTTGGGTTCCAGAAACGAGTTTGGTGACCAAAGTGCGCACCTGCTTGAAGAAGGTCGCGCATGCTTACGTTGTAATCTGCCATTTTCTTTACCTTAAAAGTTGGGTTAGGCCTCCATATATCCGCATTCTCCACCTTTTTACGGGCACCCAGAGTAATGTGACGATATATGTGCGGATTTTTTACTCCACCTATCAAAATTCTTCGTAAAAGATATTCACGAAAAGCATTTGATAAAATGGGCGGCTATTTATACCATAGACGCTTGTAAATTACCAAAAGTTTTTAGAGATCATGAACAGTACTTATACAGCTCCACGTCGATTAATCAAAACACCAGATGAAATTGAAAAAATGCGCATTGCAGGACGACTGGCGGCTGAAGTTCTAGAGATGATCAAGCCGTATATTAAGGCCGGTGTAAGCACCCTCGAACTTGATACGATTTGCCGTAATCATATTGAAAATGTACAACACGCTATTCCAGCCTGCGTAGGTTACGGCGGTGCTCCAGGACGCCCTGCTTTTCAACACTCTATCTGTACTTCGGTTAACCATGTTGTATGTCATGGTATTCCTTCTGAAAATAAAATCTTGAAAAACGGCGATATTCTTAATATTGATGTAACCGTGATCAAAGACGGTTATCACGGCGACACTAACATGATGTATATCGTGGGTGGTGAGACTTCTATTTTGGCAAACCGTTTATGTAAAGTTGCTCAAGAAGCAATGTATCGTGGAATGGCAACGGTTAGAGACGGTTCATATTTAGGTGATATTGGCCATGCCATCCAAAAATATGTCGAGTCAGAACGTTTTAGCGTAGTACGTGAATATTGCGGCCACGGTATCGGTACTGTCTTCCATGACGAACCTCAAGTATTGCACTATGGACAACCTGGTACAGGTATGCGTTTAGAAGCAGGTATGACTTTTACCATTGAACCTATGGTCAATGCGGGTGTTTGGCAGACTAAATTGCTTGGTGATAAATGGACTGTTGTAACTAAAGACCATAAACTTTCTGCTCAGTATGAACATACTATTTTAGTGACTCAAACAGGTATTGAAGTGTTAACAGCTCGTCCTGAAGAAGACCTCTCACGCTTCAATTAATAATTTAATCAGATTTAATAAAAGGCTACTTTATGTAGCCTTTTATTTTTTATTTTGTACTTTTTATTAATAAATCTTTCTAAATATAAACAAATATTTCAAAAACATTACAATTATTAATTTTTATTACACAATCATTTTAATAAAACGCGCTATGGTGGGCTCAATAAAAATCAGTAAACAAATGTCCGGACATGGAGTCCTTTATGATGAAAAAGTCATTATTTTGTATGACAGCTGCCTTTTTTGCTCTGCCTACAGTCACTTTCGCTGCTTCACCATATTTTAGTTTTAAAGATGGTGATGGTTTCAAGCGTTTTTCGGTTTCTGCTGGCTGGTTACATGCCATGCCACAAGGAAGCGCAAATCCAGTTAATATTAATACTAGTGTTGCAGAAGGAACTACTTCTAAAGTTGGAGATGTATCTACAAAAGCCGTTTTAGACGCAATCGACCAAAGTAAACCTTCAGGAAAATTCTGGTATAGCACTATTAGCCTTCTGGATAAGTTTACTGACACCCTTCCCTCATCACTTGCAGGTACAGCAGAAATTAATGGTCTGTCTCAATGGGAACAACAAGGTTCTGGCTTAGAAGCTGCTGATGTTGATACTGCCGGACTTATGTTTAACTACAACTTTACGGACAATTTATCTTTAGAAATTAAAGGCGGTATTCCACCTAAAGTAGATATTAATGGAAAAGGTAATATTTATGCTCCTCTTTCTGGTAAAGCTACTCCACTAAAAGATGGATCTGTGATTGGAGGAATCTTAGGAGATGGTATTGCCAAAGCGGGTGGGGATATTCCTTTAAAACAAGACATTCATATTACTGATCTTTCTCAAGGGGGTAAGGCTGCGACTGCACGTGCATGGTTACCAGCTGTGGAATTGCAATATCAGTTTGGCAAAACAGGAGTAAATAAGTTCCGTCCTTATATTGGAGCTGGTGTGATGTATGCCTACTTTAATGATTTAAAAATGAATTCTGGTATTGAAGCCGATTTAATTCAAGCGGGTCACATGATACAGAATATTCATGATAATAAGGCAGGTGCAGCACTAGATCGTAAAACATCTTCTGCAGATCCAGTTGTAAAACTTAAAGCGACTGATGCTTTTGCGCCAATTGTTACATTAGGCGCAACCTATGACTTTAAACCAAACTGGTTTGCTGTAGGTTCAGTTTCATACTCAAAAATGAGCAGTGATGCCAAAATTAATGTAATTGATCGCAATACTGGAAAAGAGTTAATTCGTGCAAAAACGACCATTGATATCGATCCACTGATCACATATGTTGGTATAGGTTATCGTTTCTAATTTTTTAAAAGCACCCCAGCTATAAAAGCTTTACTAAAGGCTTTTATAGCTTTTTTATTAAAAAAATTAAAGCTGCTTCTTTTTAAACCAATATGCTAAAAAAATGAGCATTTCTTATTAAAAGAATCTCTCATCATTTTCCTATTGCTTCCTATTTTCTTAATTTTGTTTTAGTCATTAATTTTCTTAATTTCTAACTAATTTAATAAAATTAAAAACTAAAGTTTTCCTCTTAGTAAAAATTATTTTTTGGCACGTCCTTTGCTTTATTACAACATGATGAATCAATGGCGATTCAATGGATAAACCAAGACGGCCAATGACGTCCGCTCTGATCGGTATGCAAATAGACATTTCATTTTGTCATGCAAATTAAAATTTCGTTCAGTTCAGGGGGACGGCGTATGTCTTCAAATATCAATCTAGATGCAAAAAAAGCAACTGAGATTAAATTATTTAGTTTCTCAACTCCAGCCATGCGTGCGTTCCATATGTCTTGGCTCGCATTTTTTGTGTGTTTTTTCGCATGGTTTGCATGTGCTCCTCTAATGCCTGTTATTAAAGGCGAATTTGGCTTAACAAAAGATCAAATTGCCAATATTAATATTGCCGCCGTTGCGATTACGATTTTAGTACGACTTGCTGTAGGACCACTTTGCGATAAATATGGTCCACGAATTACCTATACAGCCCTACTCTTACTCGGCAGTATTCCGGTATTTGGTGTCGCTGCTGCTAACAGTTATGAATCTTTTCTATTCTTCCGCTTGCTGATTGGTGCAATTGGCGCAAGCTTTGTCATTACGCAATATCATACAAGTATTATGTTTGCGCCTAACGTTGTAGGCACAGCAAATGCAGCAGCAGCTGGTTGGGGCAATGCTGGTGGCGGTGCAACTCAAGCGTTAATGCCTTTATTACTCGGTGCAATTGTCATGTTTGGTGTCGAACAAACTATGGGTTGGCGCATTGCTCTCATCGTACCTGGTGTAATGATGGTGATTGTGGGAGTGCTTTACTGGAAACTAACTCAAGATTGCCCTCAAGGAAATTTTAAAGAAGTTCGCGCACAAGGTATTGAAGTTGGCAGTGGCAAAAAAGGCGGTATGGCAATTTTAATGCAAGCTGCTCGTAACTACCGCGTCTGGATTTTATTTCTTGCTTATGGCGCATGCTTCGGTATCGAAATTTTTATCCATAACGTGGCAGCGATGTACTATGTTGATCAGTTCAAAATGGATTTAAAAACTGCGGGCTTAACGGCCGGAATATTTGGCCTTCTCGCATTATTCGCACGGGCATTGGGAGGCATTATTTCAGATAAAGTCGCACTTAAAAAAGGACTAGACGGACGCACTAAAGTACTTGTACTCATGATTTTAGGCGAAGGTTTATTTTTGATTCTTTTCTCTCAAATGAACGGCGTCACTCTCGCTATTCTTTCAATGACTATCTTTGCACTATTTACTCACATGGCCTGCGGCGCAACGTATGCATTGGTACCATTTATTGATCGCAATGCATTAGGCGGTGTTGCTGGAATTATTGGTGCAGGTGGGAATGCTGGAGCAGTAGCAGCTGGTTTCTTGTTAAAAGGTGTACTTGATGTTCAAACTTGTCTCTTTATTTTAGGTGGACTGGTTATGGTTGCAGGTTGTAGCGTAATTTTGATTCGCTTCACAACCGAGCATAAAGAAAAGGAAAAAGTACTTTTTGAACAAGCTCTACTTGAACGTAATTCCGCAGCTTAATTTTCATAATAAGCAGAAATTAAAATGATTTCTGCTTATTTACTTTTTATAGCGTCACATACCTCTTTCAAGCTTTTTAATTCTTCTTAAATATTTTTATAGATATATCGATATTATTCGATATATTTTTTACAATGATTCATCACATTCTTATAACTTTACACTCACAATGACTAAAACAAGCAACCAGTTTTCTCAATCACTCATTTATATGCTCATTGGTAGTGCCATTATTTTGGCTCTTTCATTAGGTGTACGTCATGGTTTCGGACTTTATCTGGTCCCAATGAGCCATGATTTTGGTTGGGGTCAGCATGTTTTTAGTCTCGCAATTGCTATGCAAAACCTAATTTGGGGAGCTGTGCAGCCTTTTACCGGTGCAATCGCAGACAAATATGGCAGTAAAGTTGTGGTTGCTGTCGGCGGATTACTTTATGCCCTTGGTTTACTCTTAATGGCTTTTAGCTCAAGTGTACTCATTTTGAATTTGAGCCTAGGTCTTATTATTGGTTTAGCTTTATCAGCCACTTCATTCACAGTATTACTTAGCGCAGTAGGCCGAGCTGCTCCACCAGAAAAAAGAAGTATGGCAATGGGCATTGCCAGTGCAGCTGGTTCTTTTGGCCAATTTATTATGCTGCCTTCCACTCTTCTCTTACTTAAAACAGTGGGATGGTCGTCAGCTTTAATGGTAAGTGCGCTGTTAATCGCTCTTATCATTCCTCTAGCATGGATGTTAAAAGGGCCAAGCAACCAAGCCCCAAAAGCAATCGCTCAACCTCAGCTCACCTTTAAACAAGTACTAAATATTGCTAGAAAACATAAGCCGTTCTGGTGGTTAGCTTTAGGTTTTTTAGTGTGCGGATTCCAGGTTGTTTTCTTAGGTGTCCACCTACCAGGCTATTTAATCGATCACGGCTTTGATGCAGCCACAGGTACAGTATTTCTAGCTTTGATCGGGTTATTTAATATTGTGGGAACTTACGGTGCAGGTTGGTTGGGAGACCGTTTCTCGAAACCTAAATTATTAATGGCACTTTACGGAAGCCGTGGCATCGCAATCATTGCCTTTTTATTATTACCTTTAAGCACTTATACGGTATATGCTTTTGGCATCATCATGGGACTTCTATGGCTCTCTACAGTTCCGCTTACAAACGGCATTGTGGCAAATATGTTTGGTGTTAAATATCTTTCAATGCTGAGCGGAATCGTGTTTTTCACCCATCAAGTTGGTTCTTTCTTTGGCGGTTGGCTTGGTGGTGTTAACCATGACTTAACAGGTAATTACAATGCGATTTGGCTCTGCTCTATTGCATTGAGTATATTAGGGGTAATCGTACATTTCTTTGTAAATGAGGAGGCTGTTATTCATGACGCATAATGCCTTACTTTTGAAAACAATTATGACTTTCTTCATTGCCGCTCTTCTGGTTCTTTCTATCGTATTATGGAAGCAGACGCCTGATTTATTTGAATATTTTAATCAAGCATTTTGTGCACACTAGATAGATGAGACACTAAAATCAGTCTGTACATTGTCATAAAAATATAAAAATCGTATGGTCTAATGAAAATAAAAAAGCCCGCAAGTTTGCGGGCTTTTTTATGAAAAACTTATTTAAAATCAAAATAAACGATTCATACCATTAAGTGCAGCTACACGATATGCTTCAGCCATTGTTGGATAGTTAAAAGTCGTTTCAACAAAATATTTCAAGGTATTATTTGGGCTGTGCATAACTGCCTGCCCAATGTGGATAATTTCGGCAGCATTATTACCAAAACAGTGAATACCTAAAACTTCTAAAGTGTCGCGGTGGAAAAGTATCTTCAACTCACCCACGGTATCACCCGTAATTTGTGCACGTGCTAAATGTCGGAAAGATGCCTGTCCCACTTCATATGGAATTTTCTCTTCCGTTAATTCCTGTTCATTCTTACCAATCGAAGAAATTTCAGGAATTGTATAGATACCTGTTGGAATATCACGCACTGGCTTCGCATCTTCACCACTCATGTTCGCACCAGCACAGCGTCCTTGGTCATAAGCAGCCGAAGCAAGTGAAGGCCAACCAATCACATCACCAGCAGCATAGATGTTTTCAACTTCAGTTTGATACTGATCATTTACAGAAAGTTGACCACGACTATTTGGTACTAATCCGACATTTTCAAGGCCCAAACCTTCTGTATTTCCTGAACGGCCATTACACCAAAGAATCGCATCAGCTTTAATCTTTTTACCACTTTGTAAGTGTAAAACAACGTGGTCATCAAACGTTTCAAGATGATCCATTTGCTCGTTGTGGCGAATTAACACCCCTTGCTCACGTAAGTGATAAGACAGAGCATCAGCAATTTCATCATCTAAATAACTTAATAGTTTTTGCTGAGTATTAATTAAATCAACTTTATGGTCTAAACCAATAAAGATTGAAGCATATTCACAGCCAATAACGCCTGCGCCGTAAATAATGATTTTTTGAATTGAATAATCAAGATCAAGAATTTTATCTGAATCAAATACACGAGGATGGTCAAAGTCGAGACCTTGTGGATGATAAGGACGACTACCTGTCGCAATCACGATTTGCTTACAGATAATTGTTTCTTTAATGCCTTCATGGCTAAAAACTAAAACTGTATTTTTATCTTGAATATATGCACGGCCATGGAATACACCGATTTTGTTGCGGTCATAAAAGCGTGTATGGGTATCAACTTGTTGTTGAATTACTTTGTGTGCATTACGCAAAACCTGCTTCATGGTGAACTGTTTCCATTCACCTACTTTTTGAAACATTGGATCACGTTGATAGCGGATAATACTAGATACTGTTTGACGCAATGCTTTACTTGGAATAGTCCCTACGTGAGCACAGTTACCACCAAGTTGATCACGCACATCTACAATTGCAACACGCTTACCCGCTTTTGCAAGCTTCATTGCCGCGCCTTCACCTGCAGGTCCAGAACCGAGAACTACCGTATCGTACTTAACGAAATTCCCACTAACGACCTCTTTTTTACGTGGCATTGAAAGCTCCTTCCTCTCTTGAATGACCATATTTTATAATAGATTATGACTAATATGCGGTGAATTTATGTATTTCTCAACCCTATATTTCTGAATAACCACATTTATTATATGAATAGTTATTTTCCGCTATTAACCAAAGAACTCCGCTATAATACAATGTCAATGTCTCTATAAACGAGTGGAAAAGTTAAATATGTCAGAACACCGTAAACCTGAACAGGGTGTAAAACTTCGTGGCGCAGAAAAAGTCGCAAGAATTCCTGTAAAAGTTGTACCTACGGTTGAAGTGCCGCGTAAACCTGACTGGATTCGTGTCAAGATGACGGCACCAGAAGAAGTTCAGCGTATTAAAACGACTTTACGTGCTCAAAAACTCCATACCGTTTGTGAAGAAGCAGCTTGTCCTAACCTACCAGAGTGTTTTGGTGGTGGTACAGCAACATTCATGATTATGGGCGATATTTGTACACGTCGTTGTCCGTTCTGTGATGTAGCACATGGGCGTCCAAATGCATTAGACCCTGATGAGCCTCGTCACATGGCAGAGACAATTGCCAATCTTAAGCTCAAATATGCAGTAATTACTTCGGTTGACCGTGATGACTTACTCGACGGCGGTGCACAACACTTTGTGGACTGTATTAAAGAAGCTCGTGCGCTTAGTCCAAATACATTACTCGAAATTTTAGTGCCAGACTTCCGTGGACGTATGGATATTGCTTTACGCATTATGACTGAATGTCCACCAGACGTATTTAACCACAACATTGAGACTGTACCTCGTCTGTATAAAGCCATGCGTCCAGGTTCAGATTACCAACATTCTTTAAACTTATTGAAAATGTTTAAAGAATACTGCCCTGACATTCCAACAAAATGTGGTTTGATGGTAGGTATTGGTGAAACTGAAGAAGAAGTGATTGCATTACTTGATGACTTACGTGCTCACGATGTCGACTATGTGACTATCGGTCAATATTTACAACCTTCTAAACAACACGCGCCAATTGACCGTTTTGTAACACCAGAAGAGTTTGAACGCTATGCAGAGCATGGCCGTAAACTTGGCTTTAGAAATATCTGGTCTGCACCAATGGTTCGTTCAAGTTATTTTGCTGACCGCCAATATCATGGCGAACCAGTACCAGAAGTTCGTCGTAAAGTAGATCCTGCTAAAAAAATCGCGGTTCAGGTCGTCGAAGCTTAATCTAGTAAATCTTTTTAAAAAGCCCTCTAATCTGAGGGCTTTTTATTTGTATAAGAAAATCAATAACATTTCTTGACAAATCGATAAAACAAGCCATTACACATTCATTTAAAAATATCTTATATCTAAAAGCACGATATATCCCTGCTCTAGCATATACATCAATTGCGACATAAAAAATTAAATTTAAACAGCATTAAAAAATTAGCTAGTTAAGCCTTAATCTCTCCTCGCTTTTTTTGTAACTTCCAACTTGAGGGCTTATCTAGCAAGGAGCAAGTATGATTTTCCTACTCTTTGTTTTAAGTATTGTCATTCAGCTCATTGCAATATGGGCAATTTTCTTTTTTAACCTAAACAGAGTCATTGGCAGTGTTCTTATGATTGCGGTCGCCATACTTACTGCATTCATTTTAACGCCATGGTCATTACTCTTAGGTATTCCTCTTATTGCGCTGAGCATTATCATTTTGTTTAAACCTTTACGGTTTAACTTAATTACTCAACCTGCATATAAAACTCTGGCAAATTCAATGCCGAGCATCAGCACAACCGAACAAGAAGCTTTAGAAGCAGGAACAAGCTGGTGGGAAAAAGAATTGTTTATGGGGGCTCCAGACTGGTCGCAATTTGAAAAATATCCCTATCCTACACTTTCACAAGAAGAGCAAAGTTTTATCGATAATGAAGTTGAAGTGCTATGTAGTATGCTTGATGAATGGGAAATTCATCATCAATTAAAAGACCTTCCTCCTGAAGTTTGGCAATTCATTAAAGATAAAGGTTTCTTAGGCCTAATTATTCCAAAATCCTTTGGCGGTAAAGAATTTAGCTCATTTGCTCAAAGCCGCATTATGAGCAAAATTGCCTCGCGTTCGTTAACTGCTGCGGTGAGTTGTATGGTTCCTAACTCATTAGGACCCGGCGAACTACTCATGCACTACGGTACTGATGCACAAAAACAGCAATACTTACCAGGCCTGGCTAAAGGTGAAGAGATCCCATGCTTTGGTTTAACGAGTCCAGAAGCAGGTTCAGATGCAGGCGCAATTCCAGATTCGGGAGTGGTTTGCTACGGCGAATATGAAGGCGCTCAAGTTCTTGGTCTACGCATGAATTTCTCTAAACGCTGGATTACGCTTGCTCCAATTGCCACCGTAGTTGGCCTAGCATTTAAGCTTTATGACCCTGAAGGTCTACTCGGCGATAAAAATAAAACCGAATACGGTATTACGTGTGCACTCATTCCTGCAAGCCATGCAGGTGTAAAAATAGGTGCACGCCATTATCCCGGCTCTCCATTTATGAATGGAACAGTAGAAGGTGAAGATGTCTTCATTCCAATTGATTGGATTATTGGCGGACAAGAAAATGCTGGTAAAGGCTGGCGCATGCTGATGGAATGCTTAGGCGTCGGTCGTGGCATTTCCCTTCCAGCATTAGCCACAGCCGCAGGTGAAATGAGCTATTTAACTCTCGGTGCTTTTGCGAGAATTCGTCAACAGTTCAATATTTCTGTCGGCAAATTTGAAGGTGTACAAGAAGCAAGTAGTGAAATTGCCAGTGATGCCTATATGCTTGAAGCATTCCGTTATTTAGTGACATGTGGTTTAAATCAAGGTGGAACCCCTGCCGTGATGACCGCCATGGCAAAATACTATGCAACTGAAACCATGCGCAAAGTGGTTAATCACGGCATGGATATTGCTGGTGGACGTGGTATTCAGCTTGGGCCCCGCAACTTCCTTGCACTTACCTATCAAGCTATTCCTATTGCAATTACAGTCGAAGGTGCAAATATTTTAACCCGTTCATTAATGATTTTTGGTCAGGGTTCAATGCGCTGTCACCCTTATCTTTTTGAAGAACTACAATTGCTTCAGTCTGATGATAAAGCCAATGCAGTACAAAAATTCGATGACCTGTTATTTAAACACTTAGCCTATACCTTTAACCGTGGTGCAAAATCATTTGCTTATGGTTGGACAGGTGGTTCAAGTGATGCACCTCAATCATCAGATCAGTTCACTGCGAGTTACTATAAAACGATTAATCGTTTTAGTGCCAACTTCGCACTTGTTTCTGACATGTCGCTTGGCTTACTTGCCGGAGATTTAAAACGTAAAGAAATGCTATCAGGACGTTTGGCCGATATACATGCGCATTTATTTATATCTACTGCAATTTTAAAATTTTATGAAGCTGGGCAAAAAACTGAAGCTGAACAACTGCATGCTAAACTAGCACTACAAAAAGCATTCTTGAATATTCAGGAAGCGTTTTGGGGGCTATTTGATAACTTCCCAGCCAAGTTTCCAGCAGCACTTGTAAAATGGATATGTTTCCCGTTAGGCCGCATTATTTCAAAACCTGACGATGAGCTAAAACAACAAGTAGCTGAACTTATGATGGAAGAACACCCATTTAGAGAGCAACTTAAACACCATGTGTACTATTCAACTGAACCTAATGACGTGACTGGACGTCTGGAACATACATTCCAGATTTTAAGAACCATCGAGCCGCTTTGGGATAAGTTTAAGAAAGCTGAATCTAAAGGAAAATTTACAGGGCTTACTTTTGAAGAGAATATTGCACAGGCTACAAAAGAAGGCTTTATTTCTGATAGCGAAGCTCAACAATTGTTGCAATACAACGCAATTCGATTTGACAGCATGCTTACCGATGTTTTTGATGAAAAACTCGACAAGGATCTGCCTTTATCAAACCCTCATCAAATAGTGTGACTGATGCCTCCACCAATTCACTATTGCAATCATTTTTGATTCGCATTAATTAATAAATAACCATAAAAGCGTCACTCGACGCTTTTATTTTTAGGAGAAATTAATGTCTAAGCAAGATTACGAAAATGGATTAAAAGTACGCATAGAAGTAATGGGAGAAGCTTTTGTAAAACGTGCACAAGAAAATACGGTACCCTTTACCCAGCCCTTACAAGACTGGATTAATGAACATGCTTGGGGTTCGACTTGGCAGCGTGAAGGTGTGCTACCACGTAAATATCGCTCATTAATCACTCTAGCAATGTTAACTGCGCTTAAATCTCCTACCGAGCTTAAAGGCCATGTCCGTGGTGCACTCAATAATGGTTGTACAGTGGAAGAAATTCAGGAAACTTTATTGCATAGTTTGCCATATTGCGGTGCTCCTGCTACTCAGGAAGCTTTTCGCGCTGCTTTAGAAGTCATTCAAGAATATCAACAACAATAACTTTAATCTGAGCCAGAACTCTACTGGCTCACTTTGATCTAATTTAATGTAGTCGAATAAATATTTAAATTACGTTCACCAATTATAATAGCCTGACGACAAATTCCTTCTGCTTTACGCTGGTTCTCAAAAACTGTTGCCGACATCGGCTCAAAACTATCAAAAAAGCAAATTTCCTTTTGATCTATAGAATAAACCAGTGACTGATTACCTACACCATCTAAAGTGTCGTAGTACACAATCATCATTTTTCCATGATGAATAGCAGCTTGAATATCTTGATAGCTCAAAGCAGATCCTATTGGAATTTTTAGTACCTTTGCTTCTTTATAGCTCATGCGTTCGCTCGGGCTAATATTGGGATCATGATCTGAGTGAAAGGACACATCAAAACCAAACTTTTTTAAAGCAACAGCTAAAGCAATGGTATAGGTACCATCTTGCTCATATCGGCAAACTTTAATCAACTCAGCGACATCAATTTCTATCCCATAATGCTTTAGTACCATCCAAACTGCGAAAACTCCACTGTTCGCTTCGAGATTTGCCAAAGATTCGGGAATATTTAAGGCCATAATTTAAACCTAAAGTCGTAATTAAGCAGATAATAAACAAAACTGGATTGGCACTAAAAGCTTTTCCAAGTACAATGTTTCGCTAGTCGAGGGATGCTGCGACAAATGATCGGCACTAAAGATCATTTTGCCAGGCTCGACGATCGGTTAAACACTCGTTTTAACCAACAACGGCATCCGCGAACAGAATGATCAATACTATTTTTTCCTAGGAGATCCTGATGAACGCGGTTAATGCTTCATTTACAGATTACAAAGTTGCTGACATCTCACTTGCTGACTACGGTCGTAAAGAAATCAAACTTGCTGAAGCAGAAATGCCAGCTTTGATCGGCTTACGTAAACGCTATGCAGCTTCTAAACCACTTGCTGGCGCAAAAATTCTTGGCTGTATCCACATGACCATTCAAACAGCGGTTCTTATTGAAACGCTTGTTGAATTAGGTGCTGAAGTTCGCTGGACATCTTGCAACATTTTCTCTACTCAAGACCATGCTGCTGCTGCAATTGCTGCTCGCGGTATTCCAGTTTTTGCTTGGAAAGGTGAAACTGAAGAAGAATATGTATGGTGCTTAGAACAACAGATCAATGTAAATGGTCAACCTTGGGATGCCAACATGATTTTGGACGATGGCGGTGACTTAACTGCTCTTGTTCATGAAAAATACCCTGCTCTTTTAGAACGTATTCACGGTATTACCGAAGAAACAACTACAGGTGTTCAACGTCTTATCGAAATGTGGAAAGACGGATCTTTGAAAGTACCTGCAATTAATGTAAACGACTCTGTTACTAAGTCTAAAAACGACAACAAATATGGCTGCCGTCACTCATTAAATGACGCAATCAAACGTGCTACAGATATGTTGTTATCTGGCCGCCGTGCGCTTGTGATCGGTTACGGTGACGTAGGTAAAGGTTCTGCTCAATCTTTACGTCAAGAAGGCATGATCGTTCGCGTAACAGAAGTTGATCCAATTTGTGCAATGCAAGCATGTATGGACGGCTATGAAGTTGTATCTCCATACAAAAACGGCGTACAAACAGGTAAAAAAGAAGATATTAACCACGATCTTCTTGGCAACACTGACCTTGTTGTAACAACGACTGGTAACTACCACGTGTGTGATGCCGCAATGCTAGACAGCTTAAAAGCTGGTGCAGTTGTATGTAACATCGGTCACTTCGACACAGAAATCGATACAGCTTATTTACGTGGTTACAAGTGGGTTGAAGTTAAGCCACAAGTTCACCAAGTTTATCGTTCAGAAGACGAAAACAACTATCTTATCCTTCTTTCTGAAGGTCGCCTTGTAAACTTAGGTAATGCAACTGGTCACCCATCACGTGTAATGGATGGTTCTTTTGCTAACCAAGTTTTAGGCCAAATTCACTTATTCCAAGAGAAATTTGCTGACCTTCCTGCAAGCGAAAAAGCTGCAAAAATTCGCGTAGAAGTTCTTCCTAAGAAACTTGATGAAGAAGTTGCTGCAGCAATGGTTGCAGGTTTCGGTGGTGTACTTACTCAGTTAACTCAAGAGCAAGCCGATTATTTAGGTGTTGCTGTTGAGGGACCATTCAAATCTGACGCTTACAAATACTAAGAACTTAAGGGCAGACGGTGAACCGACTGCCCTTTTTTCTAAAATGTTTCGCTGTTTACAAGGATTTGACATGACTAAACGTACACCTATTTCTTTTGAGTTTTTCCCGCCAAAAACTGATGCCGGTGCTGAAAAACTTCGTATTGTTCACCAAGAATTACAGCTATTAAATCCAGAGTTTTTCTCGATTACTTATGGCGCTGGTGGTTCTACTCGCGAACGTACACTTGCCGCTATTGAAGATTTCAACGGTAAAGGCACTCCTGTTGCCCCTCACCTTTCTTGTATTGGTGATGATAAGACGCGTATTGCTGAACTACTCGATTTATATAAAGCTCAAGGCATTGACCGTATTGTCGCTTTACGTGGTGACTTACCATCTGGACAGGTTGGTCTTGGCGAGCTTCCTTATGCTCAAGACTTAGTACGTTTTATTCGTGAGCACTCAGGTGATCATTTTCATATTGAAGTTGCAGCTTACCCAGAAATGCATCCTCAAGCTGAAAGTCTTGATTCAGACATCCAACGTTTTATTGAAAAAGTACAAGCTGGTGCCAATGCTGGAATTACCCAATTCTTCTTTAATCCAGATTCATACTTTTATTTTATGGAGCGTTTGGAAAAAGCTGGAATTAACATTCCGGTAGCTCCTGGTATCATGCCGATTACCAATGCAAGCAACTTAATTCGCTTTGCAGATGGTACTGGTGCTGAAATTCCTCGCTGGATCCGTAAGCAGTTACAAGCCTATGGCGATGACAGTGAAAGTATTAAAGCTTTTGGTCATGAAGTTGTTGTTAAGCTATGCGAACGCCTGATTGCAGGTGGTGCACCAAGCTTGCACTTCTACTCAATGAACCAAGTCGAACCAACTCGTCAACTTGTTGTTGATCTTGGTTTAAATTAATTTTGTAAGGCGTACCCAATGAATCGTTTTTTTATCGAAACTGAACTTACAGTTGGCTCAACAATTCAGCTGACTGAATCGGTATTCCATCATTGGGTACGTGTTTTACGTGCACAAATACAAGAACAAGCGACTCTATTTAATGGACAAGGCGGAGAATATCTCGCAACATTGACCGAAATTAATAAAAAAAATTCATTTGTCACAATTGAGAGTTTTAATCCTGCAAACCGTAACGCTCCTTTTAAAGCTATTCTTGGTCAGGTCATGAGTAAAGGTGACCGAATGGATTATGCTATTCAGAAAGCCACTGAACTTGGTGTTAGCAAAATTCAGCTTTTAACCAGTGAACGTTGTGAAATGCGTTTGAAATATGACCGAGACCAAAAAAAATTAGACCATTGGCAAGCTGTTGCGATTGCAGCATGTGAGCAATGTGGACTTAACTTAGTCCCAGAAGTTTTAGCCCCTATTTCGCTTAATGAATGGCTAAGCTCTTCTGAACTTCCTGTATCTAAATTTGTTTTAGCTCCTGAAAAAGAACAAAAAGATGTATTGTCAGGGATTCAGCCTGAACTTGCCCTATTAATTGGTCCAGAGGGTGGTTTAAGCGAAAATGAAATTACGCAAGCGAATCAAGCTGGTTTTATGAACTGGTGTATTGGAGATCGTGTATTACGCACTGAAACTGCACCTGTTGTAGCATTATCTATTTTAAATTATCGGTTTTTATCCATATAAACTAATTGAACATTGATTAAATCAACAATTAAAGTTAACTTACTTTTACTGTATGAATATTAATTTAAATTTTTTTCCACTGATAAATCAGATTCTTTCTGTATAAATGTAAAAAAATAGGATAGAAAAATCTTATGTCTGGCCTTCAGGAAGAATATTTACAGCATCAAACAAAAATTGAACAGCTCCGGCTCTCAATTCAATATATTCGCTGGTATCTGATTAGCCTAATATTACTTTGCCTAATTTCAGCCCTTATTTTCTCTTGTTACTTTACTTCTTACATTACAAAGTTTATTTGGTCAATTGGCTTTACCGTTTTAATTTTTACCTGTCTATTATTTATTCCAAAACTTTTAACACAATATCGCGATATTAATTTTATTAAAAAAACTGATTTGACCCTGCAAGCTATTTGTTTGCTCTCTGGAATTTTAATGGGAATAAATATAATTAGACCTCTTGCGAAAGTCGTTATTGCAAGTTCATCCGATTTACCAGTGCAGCGATTAAGTTAATGCGTAAACCGAATCTTTTCCGTCTATTTCGATAGCGTTCACTTAATATTCTAAATGTTTTCAATTGACTATTAATATGTTCGATCACAACTCGTATTTTTCCAATCATTTTATTGTACTTTTTCTCAACATCAAATAAGGGTAAATTCTTCTTTTTCTTTATTGGCATCAATAATTTAAAGCCATCTTGCTCTAATCCGTAGTACCCTAAATCGGTCATAACATATTTACAATGTTTGAATTTTTTAACCGTTCTTCTTGCCAATTTAATGTCATGCTGACTGCCATTCGATATATCTAGCCCTATGATTTGTTTGCTGTTCGGATGATAGATCACTTGTGCTTTTAGCGTATGTTTCTTCTTTTTACCACTGTAGAACTTACTCTGATTTTTTTTTCGGACGTTCTATTGAACATTCTGTCGCATCAATAATGACCCAGTTAAACTGTTCGTCTGCTGTGGTAATGCTTCGTTTTGGCAGAGTAAACCGTCTTGATTTCATCAATGCATCTTCAACCTTTTTAATGGTTCGATTCACATTACTTTCAGCGATATGGTAATTTGCAGCCAACTCCAATTGAGTGCTGTAATTCCGTAAGTAATTGAGTGTTAATAATAATTGATCCTCTATAGCTAAAGTATGAGGACGCCCAGATTTCTTTTTAAGTGATTCTACTTCTTTTAAAACTTCGATCATTTCACTAAAAACTGGTCGAGGTACACCAACCAAGCGCTGGAATTCAGAATCTGAAAAACGATTTAATTTCTGATATCTCATGAAATTTAGATTGAGGTGGTTTTTACTTTCGCAAGAGGTCTATTGTTCTTCATTTTTCGCTTCCAGCTAGCTTAATCTCCGTATCCGATGTTCATATCCTAATCGCCCTATTTATTACTTCAGCACACATTATTGGTCTTACTTTTTTAACTCAGCAGCCCCGATATTTTTATTTACTCTTTATTCCAAGTACAGTTCCACTCCTTATTAGTCAATTTACCCATTCTCAAGTCACCCAACTTCCTTTTTACTTTGCTTATAACTTAGCCTTTGTAGCAACTTTGCTTTGTGCATATGCAACTCAACGTAACTATCAAAAAATTTCTCAACTATTATTTAAAAATAAGCAACTTGTACAAGTCGCAGAACAGCATACTCAATGGGCTGAAGAGTTATGTGTACAGCTCCAACAAGAAGTAAGTAAATCCAAAGATATTGAAGCACAGCTTCAATTTAATAATCATTTACTCGAACAAAAAGTACGTGAGAGAACATACGACTTAACCAAAATGAATGAGAGGCTTGAAAGTCATCATCATAATTTAGCATTTGCCCATGAAACTGCAGGTATTCGACCGTGGGACTGGGATATTGAAAAACAAAAACTAGAAATCACTTTTTTTGATCAACAAAAACAAACGCAAAATACCTCTTTACATCTCAAAGCCATATTAGAGCGTATTCATCCGAATGACCGAAAATTATTTGATGAACGTTTAAAAGAACATTTGGAAGGAAAATCTGATCATTTCAATATTACTTTTCGTATTTTACGTCGTAATGGCTCTTGGCGCTGGATTCATGATGTAGGGCGTGTCATTAGCCGTGATCCTAAAACCAATAAAGCTTTACGCATGGTTGGAATGACCAGAGATATTCATCAGGAAAAAAAAGATCAAGAGCATCTAAGACTCTGCGCTATTGTTCTTGAACAAGCTGCTGAAGGAATTTTCATTCTTGATGAAAAACTTAATTATATTGATGTTAATCCTTATTATGAAAAATTAACTGGTTTTTCGAAATCTGAGTTATTAAATCAGCAGTTATTTAACATCGCAATAAATCAGAAATTGCAGCAACAACAGTTTCATGACTCGATTACCCAACAACTTCTTAAAACTGGTGAATATATGGGCCAGTTTGATGAAAAATTTGCATCGGGTAAGAGCGTTTATTTATGGCTTCATATTAATGCGGTTAAAGATGAACACAATCAAGTCATTAATTATATTGGTTTTGCACGTGATTTAACTGAGCAAAAACGCCAAGAACAACATTTATCTTATTTAAAAAATTATGATAGTTTAACTCACCTTCCTAACCGTTTTTATTATTACAATCAATTACATCAATATTTAGTCAATCCTTCTTATAGTTTTAAAAATCTGGCATTAATTCGAATTAATATTGATAGATTTAGAGCATTTAATGAGTTCTTAAATAATGATAGTGGTGACGAACTACTGAAACAATTTGCACAGCGTCTACGTCTCACCAATATTAATGCTATTTTAGTCGCTTATTTAAATGGGGACGATTTTGCGATTATTTATGAAATATCACCGATTCACCCAAATATTGAGCAATATTGTCAAAATATATTACAAGCTTTGAATGCACCTTTTTATATTGATCAGCAGGAATATTTTATTACAGCATCTATTGGAGTCGCTTGTTTTCCAGAACATGGCAGACAAGTTGACCATCTTAACAACCACGCTGAACAAGCATTGTCAGAAGCAAAACGTCTGGGAGGCAATACTATTAGCTATTATTGTAATAAAACAACAAATCCATATAAGACAGCCGATTTAGAACAAGAACTCCGTAAAGCCATTCAAAATGATGAGTTCGTTGTTTATTACCAACCGAAAATTAATTTAAATGACAAATCAGTTAAGGGTTTTGAAGCTTTAATTCGCTGGCAACATCCTGAAAAAGGACTAGTTATGCCAAATATGTTTATTCCTTTTGCTGAACGTAGTAGCCTTATTTCTGATATCGGTAAAGTCGTTTTAGATAAAGTCGGCAAACAATTACAAGAATGGAAAAAAGCTGGCTATACAGATATCCAAGTCTCGGTAAATATTGTTGCCCAACAAATTCATCGAGGCCTTTTACTCAATGACTTGGATGAGTTTTTAGAACAATATCAGTTAGATGGTTCAAATTTAGAGCTAGAAATTACCGAATCGGCTTTATTAGACAATACTGATAATGTGAAAAAATTATTGCATTCAATTAAAGAACGCAATATTTCAATTGCACTCGATGATTTTGGTACAGGTTATTCATCTTTAGCTTATCTAACAGAGTACCCAATCGATATTTTGAAAATAGATCGAGCTTTTATTTCTAAAATTGGTGATCAAAAACAAGAAGCGATTGTCAATGCCATGATTGCGATGGGTAAAAGCATGGGATTAAAACTGGTTGCTGAAGGTGTTGAAACTGAGGAACAAGTCATTTATCTACAAAAACAACAATGTGATTTTTTACAAGGCTATTTCTTTAGTCGCCCACTCCATCCAAATCAGATTATTCAATATCTACAATCAAATACGTATATTTCATAATTGTTTTAACAGTCTATTTTACATGCGCTGGTTTTTCCAAAAATGAGCGTTTTTGACTGTGAGAAATAAGGAAGTAGTGTTATATTCTTTAGCATTTAGCTCACTACGGGGCTATTGGCAATTCGTCTACTATTCTCTTAATTGGTAAAAATTAAAGCAAAGTAAACGAAATGAGTTGCCTCCCCCTAAATGAGTGATTTGACTAGTTTGCTTTTTTGTATCAAATAGAGACTCAGATGGACGATCAATCTTTAAAACAGGCCGCTTTAAATTACCACGAATATCCAAATCCAGGGAAAATCAGCGTCACGCCTAGTAAGCAACTCGTCAACCAACGAGATTTGGCTCTAGCTTATTCACCAGGGGTTGCTGCTCCATGTTTAGAGATTGAACGTGATCCTTCAGCTGCTGCAAAATACACAGCGCGTGGTAACTTAGTTGCTGTTGTCAGTAACGGTACTGCGGTTCTTGGTTTAGGTAACATCGGTCCATTAGCTTCTAAACCGGTAATGGAAGGTAAAGGCGTTCTGTTTAAAAAGTTCGCTGGTGTTGATGTATTTGATATTGAAATTGCTGAAAACGATCCAGATAAAATCGTTGATATTGTTGCTTCATTAGAACCAACTTTTGGCGGCATTAACCTTGAAGATATCAAAGCACCAGAATGTTTCTATATTGAGAAGAAACTTCGTGAACGCATGAAAATTCCTGTGTTTCATGATGACCAACACGGTACAAGTATTATTGTAGGTTCAGCATTATTAAATGCTCTACAAATCGTTAACAAGAAAATTGAAGAAATCAAAATCGTTGCTTCAGGTGCAGGTGCTGCTGCCCTTTCTTGTTTAGATTTACTTTGCGCGTTAGGCGTAAATAAAGAAAATATCATTGTTGCCGATTCTCGTGGTCTACTTACGACTTCACGTGAAGGCTTAGATGAATCTAAAAAGCGTTATGTACAAGACATTAAAGCGACTCAATTACATGAAGTAATGGCTGGCGCAGATATGTTCTTAGGTCTTTCAGCTGCAGGTATTCTCACCAAAGATATGGTGAAACAAATGGCTGAAAATCCAATTATTTTTGCATTAGCAAACCCAGATCCAGAAATTCTGCCTGAACATGCACATGAAGTACGTCCTGATGTCATTATGGCAACTGGTCGTTCGGACTACCCGAACCAAGTAAACAATGCGTTATGTTTCCCTTATATCTTCCGTGGTGCACTTGACGTAGGTGCGACAACCATTAACGAAGATATGAAAATTGCATGTGTACACGCAATTGCACGTATGGCTCACGTAGAAGCTGACGCAGCTACTTATGGTGAAAAATCTGCTTCATTTGGTCGTGACTACTTAATTCCACGCCCACTTGATCAACGCTTAATTTTAGAAATCGCACCTGCTGTTGCTAAAGCAGCAATGGATTCAGGTGTTGCAACTCGCCCTATCGAAGATTTCTCTGCATATCGTCAAAAACTTTCTGAGTTTGTTTATAACTCAGCATTCTTGATGAAACCAATCTTTGCTCAAGCAAAAACAGATCCTAAACGTATTGCATATGCTGAAGGCGAAGATGAGCGCGTATTACGTGCTGTTCAAATTGCAGTTGATGAAGATTTAGCTAAACCAATTTTAGTTGGTCGTACTGCAGTCATTGAAGCAAACATCAAAAAATTAGGTCTACGTTTACAACACGGTGTAAATATTGAGATTGTAGATCAAGAACAAAACCCGATGTATGAAGAGTTTTGGAAAGACTACTACCAAACAATGCAACGTAAAGGCATTACTGTTGAATATGCTCAACGTGAAGCTCGCCGTCGCTCAACTTTAATTGCATCTCTTCTGGTTAAATTCGGCAAAGCAGATGGTATGTTATGTGGTACGTACAGTAGCTATAACATTCACCTTGACTTTGTGCGTAACGTTATTGGTCTTAAAGAAGGTATGAACAACTTCTTCACGCTCAATGCATTAATGCTTGAAGACCGTAACTTGTTTATTGCTGATACGTATGTAAACACTAACCCGACTGCCGAACAACTTGCTGAAATGACAATCTTAGCAGCTGAAGAAGTACGTCGCTTTGGTATTACACCACGTGTAGCTTTACTTTCTCACTCAAGTTTCGGTAGCGACCAGACTGATTCAAGCGCTCAAAAAATGCGTGAAGTTTATCGTATTTTATCTGAGCAAGCTCCTGAGCTTGAAGTTGAAGGTGAAATGCATGGTGATGCAGCGTTAGACGAAAGCATTCGTCAATATGCTTTCCCAGGTTCACGTTTCAAAGGTTCAGCAAACTTGCTGATTATGCCGAACCTAGATGCAGCAAACATTTCATTTAACTTGTTAAAAGCAACTTCTGGTAACAACGTTACAATTGGTCCAATTTTGCTAGGTGCTGCTAAACCAGTTCATATTTTGACACCTACAGCGACGACTCGCCGCCTTATCAATATGACTGCTTTAACTGTTGCTGAAATTCAACAACAAGAAAAGTAATTTAGAAACTGCTTTTTACGAAAAGCATCTCTAATCACTTGAGAAAACCTCTATTCTGTAGCATGATTGCTTGAAGAATAGAGGTTTTTTCATGCAAGTGTATTTAGTAGGCGGTGCCGTCCGAGATTTTTTACTTGGGCATCCCTATCAAGAAAAAGACTATGTTGTGGTCGGTGCAACGCCGGAACACATGCTCGCCCAAGGTTTCCAGCCTGTAGGCAAAGATTTCCCTGTGTTTCTTCATCCTCAAACCAAAGAAGAATACGCACTTGCACGAACCGAACGAAAGTCTGGTCAGGGATATCATGGGTTTCAATTCTTTACTGATACAACCGTAAGTTTAGAAGACGACTTAATTCGCCGTGACTTAACAATTAATGCAATTGCCATGGATCAAGATGGCAAAATATATGATCCATATGGTGGTCAAAGCGACTTAGAAAATAAAATTCTACGTCATGTTTCAGAAGCATTTGCTGAGGATCCCTTACGGGTTTTGCGTGTCGCTCGTTTTGCTGCACGATATTTTCCATATGGTTTTCAAATTGCGCCAGAGACTTTGCAACTTATGCAAACCATGGCAGAGTCAGGTGAACTGGATGCATTAACACCAGAGCGTGTTTGGAAAGAGACCTCTCGCGCTTTAATGGAAACTCATGCAGATATTTATTTTCAAACTTTGCGTGATTGTGGCGCATTAAAACATCTTTTCCCTGAAATTGATGCTTTATTTGGTGTACCTCAACGTCCTGAATATCATCCTGAAGTAGATTGTGGCGTTCATACCCTTATGTCATTACAACAAGCTTGTAAATCGAATTACTCACTCGATGTACGTTTTGCTGTTTTAGTGCATGATTTAGGTAAGGCTCTTACTCCAGCCGATGAGCTTCCTCGTCATATCATGCATGAAGAACGTGGAATTAAACCAGTTACTCAATTATGTGAACGTTTAAGAGTCCCAACGCAAACCAAGCAGTTGGCATTATCAGTGTGTAAAGAGCATTTAAAATGCCACCAGATTATGTCATTAAAGCCAGGTACTTTATGGCGTCTATTACAACGCTTAGATGTTTTACGTCGTCCAGAAAGAGTAGAAGCTTTTGTCCAAGCCTGTGAATGTGATGCAAAAGGCAGATTAGGGCTAGAAGATCGTCCGTATCCTCAAGCTCAATATATGCGTGAAGCGATGCAGATTGTTCGCTCTATTAAAGTTCAGGATTTACCAGAGAACATTAAGGGTGCAGAAATTGGTGAAATGCTCATTCAATATCGAATTGAGGCTTTAGCTGAGTTTAAAAATCAACATCAAAGCCTTAGCCACTCTTAATCAGTAGTCATAAAAAAAGCCTCATCTTGAGGCTTTTTTTATTGAGGTTTTAACGTTTAGGAAGCGGGATATACTGAGATTGAGTATTTTGCGCTTTTCGCTCGCCCACAGTCACAACAAAGTTTTGTTGTTTACCATCTCGTTCAACCAATACATTAATTTCACTATTTGGCGCCTGTAAAGCAACGTAGTTAATCAAATGAGAAGCCGAAGTAATCGGTTCATTATTCACCTGAACAATTTTATCGCCCACTTTAATACCAGCAGAAGCCGCTGGACCATTTTTTAATACATCAGCAACGATTACACCAACTGGTGGTTTTGGTGCCAATACATCGTCTTGTGTAGGTGGTAGTAAACTAATACCTAACCAACCACGAACCACACGGCCATCTTTTAAAATTGAGTTAAGTACTTGTTGACAAACCTTCGCGGGAATAGCGAAACCAATACCTAAAGAACCACCCGATTGTGAAAAAATAGCAGTATTGACGCCAATCAAGTTACCAGCAACGTCAATTAAGGCTCCCCCTGAATTTCCAGGGTTAATTGCTGCATCAGTTTGAATAAAGTCTTCATAGGTATTAATACCTAAATCTGATCGACCTGTCGCTGAAACAATACCTTGAGTTACCGTTTGTCCTACACCAAACGGGTTACCAATTGCTAAAACAACGTCACCCACTTCATTACCACTCAATTTAAATGGCAATACTGGCAGTTTATCTAAATCGATTTTAATAACTGCCAAATCTGTATCTGGGTCAGTCCCCACAATTGTAGCTTCTGCACGACGTCCGTCATGTAAAGCAACTACGATCTGGTCAGCTTGGGCAATCACATGGTTGTTGGTAAGAATATAACCATCAGCACGAACAATAACCCCTGAACCTAAGCTATTTTCATTTTGCTGTTGTTGTTCGGGAACCTGATTTCCAAAAAATTCACGGAAAACCGGATCACTTAATAAAGGATGATTTTGTTTAACTTTCTGGGTCGTAAAAATATTAACAACTGCCGGCGCTGCAACTTTTACCGCAGCACTATAAGATACCACCCCACCCGTTCGAGAAGTATTCACCAGAGGCTCAACTTTCTCAGCAGGCATTTGCACCCCATCAACTGCAACAGTTGGTTTCGGCTGATGGTATTTTTGCCATGCAATAAAACTGGCAATTACAATAATAAGTAACACCCAAGGTAACCATGTAAAGGTGCGGCGCACGTTCATATCCTCTACGCAAAGAAGTTTTTAATTAAATTAATATATTGAACAAAAAGAGTTTTCAGTTAAGCATTTTAAATTAAATATGTCGATATACATAAAAAAGTCAAAAAAGATTTGTCTAGCTTTAGTTACACAACAAAATATGTTTCTATAGCTTTAGCAACTTTTACTACTCAATTCAGGAAATATCATGGCAAATTTGCATGAAATTATTCAGTGGTGCGACCAAACCTTAAAAGCAGCAGAGTTTAAAGATTACGCACCAAATGGCCTGCAAATTGAAGGTTCAACTGAAGTAAAACGTATTGTTTGTGCAGTGACTGCTTCTGAAGATGCAATTGATGCAGCTATTGCTCAAAATGCCGATCTATTACTTGTACACCACGGTTATTTTTGGAAAGGCGAACCGTATCCTATTACTGGTATGCGAGGCAACCGCATTAAAAAACTCATTCAAAATAATATTTCATTAGTCGCTTATCATCTACCTTTAGATGCACACCCATCTTTGGGCAATAATATCGCCATTGCAGAAAAGCTAAACTTGCAAAGCTTAGAACCACTCGATTTAACCGAGAAACATCCAATTGGTAATATTGGTTATTTAGAACAAGCACTTCCTGTAGATGACTTTAAAGCAAAACTACAAAACAGCTTTGATTTTAAAGTGATTCACTTACCAGCCGAGAAGAAAACGATTCAAAAAGTAGGTTTCTGTACAGGCGGCGCTCAAGATTTTATTGCTAAAGCTGCTTTGCAAAACTGTGATGCTTATATTTCAGGGGAAGTCAGTGAACGAACTTTTTATGAAGCAAAAGAATTAGGTGTTCATTATTTTGCCTGCGGTCACCATGCAACCGAACGTTATGGAGTTCAACGTTTGGCACAAGCCATTTCAAAACAGTTCACTGTTGAATCTGAATATTTTGAATTGAATAATCCGATTTAATTAAGTCTTTTTTTCAATCTGTGTTATGCGTATTAATTAGATCTTTATTGTGTATAGTTCTTTAAAACGATGCCCTATTGTTAACAGAATCATTTACAATAGAGCCACTTAATATTGTATAACCCAGCAAATGCAAGGAATAGGAACATGACAACCATTACTTTACCTGCACTTCCATATGGCTATGATGATTTAGCGCCACATATCAGTAAAGAAACTTTAGAATACCATCACGACAAACACCATAACACCTATGTTGTTAACTTAAACAACTTAATCAAAGGCACTGACCTTGAAGGTAAAACTTTAGAAGAAATCATCAAAGCAACTGCTGGTGACGCATCTAAAGCTGGTATTTTCAACAATGCTGCTCAAGTTTGGAACCACACTTTCTACTGGAACAGCATGAAGCCAAATGGTGGTGGAAAGCCTACTGGCGCAATCGCTGCTAAAATCGACGAAGCTTTTGGTAGCTACGAAAAATTTGCAGAAGAATTTACTGCTGCTGCAACAACCCAATTCGGTTCAGGTTGGGCTTGGTTAGTTGCTGATGAAGTAAACGGTAAACTTTCTATTACTAAAACTTCAAATGCAGACACTCCACTTGCACATGGTCAAATTGCTGTATTAACAATTGACGTATGGGAACATGCTTACTACATCGATTTCCGTAACTTACGTCCTAAATACATCGCAACTTTCTTAGAAAGCCTTGTGAACTGGGACTATGCAAATGCAAAACTTGCAGGTCAGCCAGCTGGTGTAGAGAAATAATTTTATTTCTTTATAAAAAACCACCCTCTTTAGGGTGGTTTTTTTATTTTTAAGGCAACAAAAGCATATTAATCAAGCAAACGATTCATTTTCTTTAATATTCTTATTGACGCTTTTAGATTTCATCCATAAAATGCGCATCAGATTCTCCAATAGCTCAGTCGGTAGAGCGACGGACTGTTAATCCGCAGGTCCCTGGTTCGAGCCCAGGTTGGAGAGCCATCTACTAGTCTCCCATAGCTCAGTC
>NZ_KB849239.1:130543-323295 GCF_000368085.1 Acinetobacter nosocomialis NIPH 2119 | reverse complement strand
TCTCCCATAGCTCAGTCGGTAGAGCGACGGACTGTTAATCCGCAGGTCCCTGGTTCGAGCCCAGGTGGGAGAGCCAAGATTCTTAAAAACCCACTCATTACGAGTGGGTTTTTATTTGTATGATGTTGTCACATGTTCGAATCGAGTCACTTATTTTTTATTATTTTAGGTTGCTTAAGCACCTGTATTTTTCTTGTTGTTTGTTTACGTCCCTATTTATTCCCAAAACAAAAATTCTTTGCTCGTCCTGTCATTACTAATTTTGAAACTCAAATGTTTATACGTCTAAAACAGAGTTTCCCAAGTTGCCATGTTTTAGCGCAAGTGGCGTTTAGCGCATTAATCACCAGCAATGACTATAAGGTTCGTAGCCAGTTCAATCGTAAAGTTACCGACTTTGTTTTGCTTAATGACAAAATGGAAGTAATTGCTATTATTGAGTTAGATGACTCTACTCACCTTGAAAAAGCAGAAGAAGACCGTCTACGCGATCAAATGCTGACAGAAGCCGGATATATCGTAAAACGTTATACAAGCATACCGAGCGTACGCCAACTACAAAGAGATATTCATTGAACAGCTAATGCTATTTCTTATCTGAATTTGCAGCCTGTTTTTCAGCTATTCTTTTTTCCATTTCTATACGTTGCTGCTCATATTGTTTTTTATTCTTAGCATCACTCTTTGCAGCCAAGAAAAGTATTCCAATAATTAAAAAAGGAATAAGTAAACCCAACCCCATTAATAACCAAGGGACAGATTTTTTTTCAACTGATTGCTGACTCATAAGTGATTTAAACTCGAACATCATTAATTTTAAGCTATGTAACAATATAACAAAAAAGAGCCTATATAAAGGCTCTTTTCTTAAGCTAAATGCTAGTTAAATAAAACTTAGAACTTACCTGTACAATGCGGGCTTTGGCTAGCATCTTTCTGTGCATCAGTTAGAACAATACCGGTACCTGCTGACATATTCGTTTGAATAAAATCTACGGCATTTGCATTTTGACATACGATTGCTTGTGTATGAGTCGCATTCGGTACAATGGTTAAGTTATATCCCTTATCGTACCCAGCTTGAGGGAAAAATTTAAAAGCATTCGCTTTCATATTTGCGAATAAGGCTTGTGTTACTACAGGCAATACTGCTTGATCTTTTTCACCTTGAATAATAAATACAGGTGCTTTAATAACTTTTTCAGCTGTAGCATTCGTTGCAGGTTGAGTCGATGTTAAAAAACTTTGAACTACTTGATCGGTCTTGAATTTATTTAGATCAATACCGTACTGTGAAATTTGATGTGTAGGATCAGCCAAGAAAGCTAGGATTCCTGCTTTAAATTTCTCTTGTAAACCATTTGCAGTATCAGGTGCAGGATAACTTAGACATGTACCATCATCTCCTGTACGACCATAAGCCAATTCTGCAATATCAGCTGCTCCTGATGTAAAGATTGACTTCAAATCATAATTTGGTTGCTGTGCTTTAATCCCAGCGCTTGCAAAAGCAGCATATGCTAACAATTCAGCATATCCTTCTGCAGTTTTATCAATTGTTGGTACAGCAAGCGCCAGTGGATCATTTGGAGACATTTGCCCTGCAGCAATCGCTGCATCAATTTGTCTACGCGCTATAATAGCCTGATCTAGCTTACTAACTGCAAAATTACTATCTTGATTCATTGCAGGATCAATATAAATTTGAATAATTGTGCCCAAGCTTGATGCCGGCGCCCCAGCTACAGCACCTTTATAACTTGTATCTGTATTGGCGAATTCAGCAGTACCTAATGATGCATGTCCACCTTGTGATTGGCCAATTGACATCCAATCGCCTTTCAACTGATTTCCATAATGGTCTTTTGCTGCCTTGACTGCTGCTAATGCAGATTTTGCTTCACTAGATAAGTTTAAGTACGGATGTACACCTGGCGTACCTAAACCCTCATAATCTGGTGCAATAATCACATAACCTGCTGCTAATAAGTTTTCAGCTAAAATTTTAAATCGCGGATTAATTGCATTTTTACTTGGCGCGCAACTATCTCCTACTCCTACAGTTCCATGCTCCCATACAACCACTCGATAACCATCTTTAGGTTGCGAGGCTTTTGGGAACAATACCATAGCAGTAGCAGTGGCTGTTTTTCCCTGCACATTTGTCATGTTATAAGTCATGACTTTAATTGATGAAGCATTATCAACTTTATCTATAGCGTAATTACTTTCAGACAAAAAAGTCTTATTTGAATCTATCCCAGTGTAATCGTCATTGTTGTCATTACATGCTGTAAGAAATAATGCTGAAACCGATAATGTTATAGTTAAAGCGATTTTTGACCGTTTCATAAAATATCCTTTTTATGTTATGTGTTATTTATTCCGCATAATTTTTATGCACAAATATTAAGACATAAAAAAAGTGCTCTGCATAGAACACTTTTCAACCTCATGGTCATTTTTACTATATGAAATTTAAAAATATTCCTAGAAAAATGATTAATCCTACCCAGCGATTGTGACGAAATGCCCAGAAACAAACCTGAGGGTTGCGGTCTTTGGTTTTAATTGTTTGATATATAAAATCGAATGCCACAACAATTAAAGCAACAATTGCCCATGGAAATAAGATATTTTCTAAATACAACGCCGTTCCTATCAAAACAAGACTGGCTGCTTGTAGGAGTGCAATAATCTGGATGTCATATCGACCAAAAAGAATAGCTGTAGATTTCACACCAATCTTTAAATCATATTCACGGTCTGTAATTGCATATTGAGTGTCATAAGCCACTGTCCAAGCCAAATTACCAAAATACAGCAGCCAGCAAGTCAGATCCGGAGTTTTACCTACAGCAGTAAAGGCCATTGGAATTGACCATGAAAATGCTGCTCCTAAAAAAACTTGCGGTAAGTTGGTATAGCGTTTCATAAATGGATAAATAAACGCTAAAAATAACGCGCCAAATGACCAATAAAAAGTTTCTATAGGTAAAAAGAACAAAAGACATGCACTTGCTAAAACAAGACCTAAGAATACATATACTGCTTCCCTCGCACGAATGACACCTGTTGCCAAAGGACGAGTTTTTGTACGCTCTACATGACCATCTACTTTACGATCAGCAAAGTCATTAATCGCACATCCAGCAGCGCGCATAAAAATAACGCCTAAAATCATGACGAATAAAATACCTAAATTCGGTATTCCTTTTGATGCAACCCAAAGTGCCCACATGGTTGGCCAAAACACCAGTTCTGTACCAATTGGCTTATCAAATCGGCATAGATAATAATAAGCTTCTAAACGCTGACGCCATGTTGTACCTGTTGCAGTCGTCATAGTAATTCCTTGTCGTGCTGCTGATATAAAAAAGCTTCAAAAGCCGGTAAGAATGTTTCTTGAACAATAAATTTACACCCATGCCAAGTATAGCAACTTTGTCGCGTCCAACCTTCGGGTAAGCGAATAATACGGCGATCACACAGTGGCGTAGTTCTTTGAAATAAAAAACGACCTATCGGTTTAGAACCAATATGCTGAAATATACGGGCTTTTTTTTGTAAGCTTTGAATTGGAAAAATACTTTTTGCTTTAACCCAAGGTTCCACTTCACAACCATATAAATATGTTTCCCTTACCCATGAAGTGTGGGTATAAGGCATATTCATCCATTGACTGTCTGCAAAAGTTAAACGCTGAAAGTGTTCTTTAAAAGGTTTTACGCTGAACTGTCCACCGCCAAGTTCAGTCAATTGTTGGGTCAGAGAACCAGACGCATACAACCATGTTTTCAATGCAGGATTTAATACTTCTTCCTGCTTAAGTACTGGTTGTCGTTTACGCATAATCTGCTCACATGAAAACTCGCACCTAGTTTACCCCAATTTTTTGATAAAAAACGTAGAGAATTCAATCAACATTCCAAGTAATAAAAAAGCCTGCATAAGCAGGCTTTTTTACGAAATACGTATTACAAGCTGTAGTACATATCGAATTCAACTGGGTGAGTAGTCGTGTTAAGACGACGTACATCTTCAGTTTTAAGTTCAATATATGCATCAAGCATTTCTTTAGTGAACACGCCGCCTTTTAACAAGAATTCGTGATCTGCTTGAAGTGCTTCAAGAGCCATATCTAAGCTATGAGCAACTGTTGGGATTTTTGCTTCTTCTTCTGGAGGAAGATCATACAAGTTCTTGTCAGCAGCTTCGCCCGGATGGATCTTGTTTTGGATACCGTCGATACCAGCCATTAACAATGCAGCGAAACCTAAGTATGGGTTCATCATTGGGTCTGGGAAACGAGCTTCGATACGCTTACCTTTAGGGCTAGAAACGTATGGAATACGGATAGACGCAGAACGGTTACGCGCTGAGTAAGCAAGCATAATTGGTGCTTCGAAGTGAGGAACCAAACGCTTGTATGAGTTTGTAGATGGGTTTGTGATTGCATTCAATGCACGAGCGTGCTTGATGATACCACCGATGAAGTACAACGCCATTTCTGAAAGACCAGCATATTCATCACCAGCAAACAAGTTCTTGCCATCTTTAGAGATAGACATATGAACGTGCATACCAGAACCGTTATCACCTACCATTGGTTTAGGCATAAACGTAGCTGTTTTTGCATACTGATGTGCAACGTTCCAAACAGCATATTTGAACTGTTGAACTTCGTCAGCTTTACGAACAAGAGTATTGAAGCTCACACCAATTTCTAACTGGCAAGAAGCAACTTCATGGTGATGTACTTCTACACGACCTGGGCCCATGATATCTTCGATTTTTGCACACATTTCTGCACGCATATCTTGTGAAGAATCAACTGGAGGAACTGGGAAGTAACCGCCTTTAACACGTGGACGGTGACCAGAGTTACCAGACTCATAATCTTTACCAGTAGACCAAGCAGCTTCTTCAGCGATTAATGTATGACGAGCGCCAGACATATCGATGTCCCATTTCACTTCGTCAAATACAAAGAATTCTGGTTCTGGACCGAAGAATGCAGTATCACCGATACCTGTAGATTTTAAGTATTCTTCTGCACGGCGAGCAATCGAACGTGGGTCACGCTCATAACCTTGACCAGTTGAAGGTTCAATAACGTCACAAGTCACAACTACAGTTGGTTCAGCAAAGAACGGGTCGATGAAACCAGTTTCAGCATCTGGACGTAAGATCATGTCAGATGCTTCAATACCTTTCCAACCAGCGATTGAAGAACCATCAAACATTTTACCGTCTTCAAAAGTATCTTCATCAATAGAATCAGCTGGGTAAGTTACGTGCTGTTCTTTACCCTTAGTATCAGTAAAGCGAAAATCGACCCATTTTGCGCCACTTTCTTGTATGAGTTGAAGGACCTTGTTCGCCATGCTCATTTTGCTCCAATGAAATTTTGTTGCACTTGTTAAGTGCGTGTTAGTTGCTGGTATTTATTAAGCAATTCTCATACCAACTTTATAAGACTTACCTAAAACATTGAATTACTTATAAGTATTCATGATTTAGGCCCCTTGTCTTGAACCCATTATACTGTTTGCTTGTGCAAATGCACCATATTCACACATTTTCAAATTATGGCATATTTAAATAGCTTATTATTGCCCTAATTTAGTGCAAAATTGTTGCACTGATATAATCCGCTGCATCAATTTCTAACAGTCGTTCATGATCATAATACTTTCTTATATATAATGTTGAGATTCTTATTAGATTACACAAAAAATATTTATGCTTCTTAAAGCATCCATTCTTACTCATTTTTAAGTTGTTTAGATGACTTAAGCGCCTTGGTTAAGCCATCCAAGTAAGTTCTTTATTGTTTATTTACAATCTACCAAATAGTTTTCATTTTTATGAATTCTTATAGAGCATTTCAGTACTCGGCAGTTCTTTGATTTGTCAAATGAACGCTCCTTTCTGTTATTTATCTAATAACAAATCCCACTATTCATGTTCTTTTTCATTCACTGTTTTTATACAAGGTAAATTTGCTTTTATTGTTAAAAATAACTAAAAAATAAAAACATAAATTTTGGTTATAAATAAACAAACTAAAAGTTATGTTTATAAAAAACATAAAATCATTCAAGGATTTGAATAATGAAACATGAACTTGAACAGACCGATAAAGCATTTTTCGGTCATCCAAAACCATTAAAAACTTTATTTTTTACAGAACTTTGGGAAAGATTTTCTTATTACGGAATTCGCCCCTTACTTGTTCTTTATATGGTTGCTATGGTGAATGACGGTGGGCTAGCACTTGATCGACCAACTGCCGCAGCTATTGTGGGATTATTTGCAGGCTCAATGTATTTAATGACAGTTTTTGGTGGGTGGATTGCTGATAACTGGTTAGGTCAGGCGCGTGCTGTCTGGTACGGTTCAATTATTATTGCTTTAGGTCACTTATCAATTGCCCTCACCACCATTTTTGATCAATTCTTTTTTTATTTCGGTCTAGTTCTGATTGTTCTTGGCTCAGGTTTATTTAAAACTTGTATTTCAGTGATTGTCGGAACTTTATACAAAGCTCAAGATAGTAGACGAGATGCCGGATTCTCCATTTTTTATATGGGAATTAATATGGGCTCCTTTATTGCACCACTCATTACAGGTCTATTAGCGCGTGATCATGGTTGGCATTTAGGCTTTGGTATCGGCGGCCTTGGGATGTTGATAGCGTTGTTAATTTTCCGCTTTTTGGCTATCCCGCAACTTCAAACTTTTAATGAACTGCGTCAAGAATCTAACACCTGTAGCAAACCTGTCGTAGAAAATAAAAATGCACCCCAAATTGTGTTTAGTTTTTTATTTTTGGTTGCAGTGGTTATTGGACTAACTTTCTTTGGCATCATTCACATCAACCCAGTCGTTGTTTCTACCTACTTAACTGTAGGAATTAGCATTGGGATTATTGCTTATTTTGCATACTTACTACTTTTCCTGAATTTAGAGCAAAATGAAAAATTTAAAATCATTATTTGCTTCGTTTTATTAGCAGCATCTGCTCTATTCTGGTCAGCTTTTGAACAAAAACCCACAACTTTTACTTTATTTGCGCAAGATTATACGGACCGTATTGTTTTCGGTTTTGAGATTCCAACGGTATGGTTTGAATCAATCAATGCTCTTTTTATTATTATCTTTGCTCCAGTTGCAGCTTGGCTATGGGCAAAACTTGGTAAGGCAAATAAAGATCCAAGCTATATCAGCAAATTTATTATTGCGTTGCTATTCGCAGCAGGTGGCTTTTTGCTTATGACTTTAGCCAGTCATTTTGCTATTCATGGCGGAGTAGTTTCACCATTTTGGTTAGTTGGTACATTATTTCTTCTTACCATAGGTGAACTTTGCTTAAGCCCAATTGGCTTATCAACCATGACAAAACTTGCACCCGATGTTATACGCAGTCAAATTATGGGTTTATGGTTCACTGGTTCAGCTTTAGGCAATCTCATGGCAGGTCTCATTGGCGGACATGTATCGGCAGATGGTATTAATCACTTACCTAGCCTATTTATGCGCTGTGTATTGGCCTTGGTTATTGGCGCAATCGTGTTATTTTTATTAAAGAAACCAATGAATAAATTAATGGGCAAAAGTACCAGCAAAGTTCAACCTGATTTGGAAACCATATGAACGACTTAACTGTTTCAGAAAAACTAGCGAAACTTCGAGAACTCATGATCAATCAACACGTTGATGCTTTGGTTGTGATGAGTGCAGACCCCCATATGTCTGAATATTTACCAGACTACTGGAAAGCAAGGCAGTGGTTAAGCGGTTTTAGTGGCTCTGTTGGCACTTTAGTTGTGACCCAAAACTTTGCAGGACTCTGGGCCGATGGCCGCTACTGGGTACAAGCCGAACAACAACTCGCTGGAACTGGCTTTCAATTACAAAAACTGACCAGTGATGAGTCTTCAACACATCTCGCCTGGATTGAGAAAAATCTACCAACTAGTTCGGTCATTTCAGTAAATGGACAAACACTTTCAATCCAGCAGTTTAAAGCGTTGGAAAATACAGCAAAGCAACGTGGTTTTAAGCTTGAAACACAGCAAGATTTAATCGGCTCGATCTGGTCTAATCGTCCAGAACTTCCTTTAGAACAGATTCATTTAATGCCTGAAGGGTTAAATGCGCTATCTCGTAAAGAAAAAATTCAGGCAATACGCGATGCTTTAAATAGTAAGGCGATTGAAGGACATTTCATTTCATCTTTAGATGATATTGCCTGGGTTTTAAATGCACGCGGACAAGATGTAGAGTACAACCCTGTATTCCTTTCCCATTTATATATCAGTGCTCAACAGGCTGTTTTATTCATTGATAGCAACAAGGTTAATTCAACCACTCAACAGGCTTTCAAAGCTGATGGCGTTGAGATTCGTGACTATCAAGATTCAGCTCAGTTTCTAGCAAATATTTCTAATGCATCTGTGCTTTTAGATCCAGCCAAAGTATCGATTTTTCATGAGCAAGCCATCGCAAAAGATATTCGGATTGTTTACGACATCAACCCAAGTACACTTTTTAAATCGCGTAAACATGAAAGCGAAATTGCTCATATCCGCCATGCCATGGTGAAAGATGGTGTTGCCCTTTGCCACTTTTTCCACTGGTTAGAAAAAGCCCTTCATCAAGGTCAACGCATTTCAGAACTCACCATTGATGAGAAAATTACAGCCTTCCGCGCTCAGCAAGAAGGTTTTATAGGCCCAAGTTTTTCAACGATTGCTGGCTTTAATGCCAATGGTGCTCTACCCCATTACCGTGCAACTGAAGAGCACTATTCATTTATCGAAGGTGACGGTCTGTTACTGATTGACTCTGGTGGACAATATGTAGACGGCACTACCGACATTACTCGTGTTGTTCCTGTCGGGACTCCAACAGAACAACAAAAACGTGACTATACCTTAGTTCTAAAATGTCATATTGCTTTAGCAAAAACCATTTATCCAGAAGGTTTAGCTGCTCCTCTACTCGATTCAATTTGTCGTCATACTTTATGGCAACATGGTTTAGATTATCGCCACGGCACAGGTCACGGCGTAGGCTTTGCACTTAACGTGCATGAAGGACCACAAGTGCTTTCTTATTACGCGCCTATTCATGCCTACAGCAAATTGCGTGAAGGTATGATTCTTTCTAATGAACCGGGCTTATACCATGAAGGACAATACGGTATTCGTATTGAAAATCTGGTTGCAAACAGACTTCACTCAGGGTTTGAAAAAACCTACGGCGATTTCTTAGAGTTTGAAACGCTGACCCTTTGCCCAATTCATTTAGATTGTATTGTGGTTGATATACTAACGAATGAAGAGAAAGACTGGTTAAATGGTTATCATCAAACTGTTCAAGAAAGACTGGCTGAACATTTATCTGGCGATGTTTTAGATTGGTTGATTTACAACACTAGAGCGATTTAATCTTCTTTTTTACTCAGGTAGAATAATTTTCTATTTTTAATGAAAAGCTTATTTTGCCTGAGTTGTAGTTATCTATTATTTCAAAAAGGCTTACTTCTCAAAGTCATTTTTTCTGCAAATTTCTAACGAATGAAATAGTTAAACTGGTTACTTCTTTTTTTGCTATATTAGCCCATTAGAAAACGGCTTCTTATTTTTCAAATCTAAAAAGTCTTTTCTGAAAACGGGTATCAATATGGGTAACTATTTTAGTCACTTATTAAATATATTTTAATTATCATGAGGTTAAGTTCATCATGCTTCTAATGATCGACAATTACGACTCTTTTACCTACAACATCGTCCAGTATTTTGGCGAGTTGAATCAGGAAGTAAAAGTAGTTCGCAATGATCAAGTCACATTAGAGGATATTGAACGATGGCAACCTAAATACCTCGTGATTGGTCCTGGTCCTTGCTCTCCAAGTGAAGCTGGTATTTCAATTCCTGCAATTAATCACTTTGCCGGAAAAATTCCATTGCTTGGCGTGTGTTTAGGACATCAAAGTATCGGGCAAGCTTTTGGCGGAAAAATTGTAAGAGCCAAAACGGTGATGCATGGACGTTTATCTGATATGTACCACAGCAATAAGGGTATTTTCAGTAATCTGCCTAGTCCATTCTCGGCAACTCGTTATCACTCGTTGGTCATTGATCAGGAAACGCTACCTGACTGCCTTGAAGTAACATGCTGGACTAATGAAGCAGATGGTTCAATGGAAGAAATTATGGGCGTTAAACATAAGACGCTTCCTGTTGAAGGCGTACAATTCCATCCTGAATCCATTTTGAGTCAACATGGCCATCAAATCTTTAAAAACTTTTTAGACATCTACGCATAAGTCAGCCGTCAATAGTTTGTTTTAAAAGTAATTTGATAAGAACCATGAATAAAAAAGCCAACTACGATCAGTTGGCTTTTTTATAGCTGAATCAATTACAACTTTAACTGTTGCACAATTGATCCATCTTGTTTTGCCACCAAAGATTCGCAGAGTTGAATACGTTCTTTGGTTTGTTTCAATCCTCTTTCCACCCCAACCAACTCTTTAGTTCGTGGTGCAAAAAAGTCATTTAACTGCGCTGCCTGTTGTTGGGTACATGCTGCCCCACTAAACATTGCAGGAAAACGCCCAGCCGAAGACTTACCTAAACGATCAAACACTGCCTCATGATTTACCTTAAACCAAGACCACAAACCGCCTTGTTCATCTCCATAATTATTGATTGAGTTAACTACGGTACGAACTTCACCAACTTTAACACGCGGGTTCAAAATCAACTGACGGGCTTGTTGACGTGTTGCTTCTTGATTTGCCGAGCCTAAGGCTGTAAGGATTGCTAGACGTTGTGTTGGTTGAGTCACGTGTTGTAACTCTCCAGACAATCGGTCAAAAGCTGGTTGACCTTTTTCTTGTACACGTACAGCTAAAATGGTTGGCAATAATTCAGGTGTTACTTGCGCAAAATTAAGCTGCTTTTGAGCAAATAGAGCATCTGACTGTTTTAACAGTTGTGTACGAACTTCAGGAACTTGAATATCTAAAGCAAGAAATCTAACTAACTCACTACGCCATAAACTGTCTTCAGCTGATTCACCTGTTTTACTGACATAACCCAACTGATTTAATTTAGGTAAATATAAATTTGCCAAAACTTTTCTAAAATGTTCACGTTCAGCTTCTGTTTTCAATACATGACGATGAATGGTACTTAACTGGGAAAATAGCGCTGTACTAATTTGTCGACTATTTGAATTAGCGAATTTCTTCGCAGCATCTACGACAGCCAACAAATTAATATCCCCATGGTTAAAAGCAGCTGAAATTGCATAGGCATAGGCCAACTGTTCAGTATTAGAAAGCTTTTCTGTGGCAGCAGTCAGACGAGTAAACTCTTTTTGTGGCAAACTAAATTGGTAATATCCTGCCGCATCTGCATTTGGTATATACCAACTATCAAGGCTGGCACCTTTGAGTTCAATCTTGGTTTCTGCTTGGTCTACCAGTTCACATTGCACTTTACTACCTGCATTTGGAACTTCATAACGTACACATAATGGTACACCCCACAGGCTTCTTGCATCACCTTTTGAACCCACAGGTAAATAACGGCTTTGCTTCACATTTAAAAAGACTTTATTGCCTTCTTGCTGTAATGCGGTGTTAATTAAAGGCACACCTGGTTGATCAAGAAAACTTTTCATCGCTCTAGTAAAGCGCTCACCTTGTCCAGATTGCTCTGCTAAAGCGCTAATTAAATCATTGGCTGTCGCATTACCGTATTGGTGCTTATTAATATAATTGCGCACACCTTGTTTGAATTTTTCTTCGCCCAAATAGCTTTCAAACATATTTAAAACAGCCGCACCTTTTTGGTAAGTAATACCATCAAAAGCCGTTTGAATATCAGCATTGCTTAAAATAGGCTGACGAATACGACGCACACTTACCAAGCTATCACTTTTCATCGCATCGGCAGTATCCGCAATACGTTCTAGATCAGCATTAAATTCGGGATGTAATTTTTGAGTAATTTTACTTTGCATCCATGTGGCAAACGATTCATTGAGCCACAAATCATCCCACCACGGCATCGTGACGACATCACCAAACCATTGATGTGCGAGCTCATGTGCATTGACATTAAATGAATTCTGTACAAAAGAGACTGGCGAGTCCTTATCTAACAACATTAGATAGTCTCTAAAAGTAATTAGCCCCGGGTTTTCCATAGCCCCTGCTGCGAAATCTGGTGCTGCAAGCAAGTCGAGCTTGTCAAATGGATAACCAAAGGCAAAATAATCTTCTAAAGTTTTTAAAATGGCTGGCGTTTCAGATAAGGCATGCTGCATTTTTTCAGCTTTAGCATCGGGTGCAATACCACGTAACTGAATCGGCTGCTTACGCCATAAAGTTGCTCCAATATCAGGCCCTTTTTGTAATTGCCACGGTCCGACAGCCAATGCAAGTAAGTATGTTGGTAGTGGTTTGGTTTGTGCAAAACTGAGTGTTTTCCAACCCGACTTATCGACTTGCTCCGACGTTTGTTGGGTATTGGTAAAACCTGAATATTTGCTTGGAATCGTCAAACGAATATTAAACGGCGTTTTAAAACGTGGCTCATCAAATGACGGGAATGACTGGCGTGCACTAATTGCTTCCATTTGAGTCATCACATAAGGTTTACCCTCAAACTCGATTTTATAAATACCGTCAAGTTGCTGGTCATATGCTGCATTAAAATCTAGAACGAGTTGATACTGGCCTGCGGGCAAGGTCTTGGCAAATTTAATTTTACTTACCCCATCTACCTCGGAGGCTTGCTCATATTTTGCTTTGGTTTTGACGCCCTCTGCCGATGTGATATTCACATCTTTCACCGTTAAAGACTTACCATGAATCCAGATGTGATCTGTGGCTTGAGCCAGTTTTAAATGAATAGTAGTTTTACCGGTATAGCCTTTTTGTGCGGGATCAATCTTAAAATCTAAATCATAAGATTCGGGTACAACCCACTCGGGTAATTTACCAATCGGGATTTGTTCACTGTTATTAGATGCAAAAATTTGAGTTGCCGATAAAGATAATAATGTTGTAAGTAGCAATCTTTTTTTAAATGAAGGCTTGACCAGCATAAGGGGTTTTATCCTCTGTAGTTTTAAATAAAAAGATGCAGCAATTGCTGTACCACTTCGCTGCATCCATACATCATTCTTAAAATTTATAGTTAAACTCCAACCAACCTTGACGGCCGAATGGTGAATATGATCCTACCGGATAATACGGCCAACCGCCTGTGTCATCTCGTTTCACTTTGTCAAACACGTTATTAATAATGATGGAAGCAGAAGCTTTTGGAGAGATTTGATAAGTACCGCTCCAGTTCACCAAATACGTTGGGCTTAAATAGGCAGTTTGGTTACCATTTGGAATTTTGCCATAACGATTAACTAATACTGTTGAAGCCCAATCACCATAGCTCCAGCTGAGACTGGTATTAAAACGGTCACGCCAATCAGGAATAGTTAAATCTTTTAAGTAGTCATCTTTCTCGCCATCTTTTGATTGTTGATATTCATGTTCTAGTACACGGCTATAGTTCACTGTCCAGAGAAAGTTACCAAAGCTGTCAGTTTTCCAACGCCATCTGCTAGTGAAATCAATCCCGCGGGTATGGTCTGATGCAGCATTAATCGGAACGATATTTATATTCTTAATGACATTTGGATCGACAACTGCATTTGCAGGGTTACGCTCCACACGTGCTAATGCATCAATACAGGCTGCAGAGTTAATATCTTGGTTGCCTAAACGACAATCTGCTTCCAAACGTAGAATTTTGTCCGCACTTAAGTTCGTCACAAGATTATCAATTTTGATATCCCAGTAGTCGATGCTGATATCAAATTTATTGGTTGGCGACCAAACAAACCCTGCACCATAAGATTTACCCTCTTCAGGTTTCAGCTCTTTGTTTCCGGTTAAAGTGTAGTTCGCCCCAGGTGCGTAATCTTTAAAGGTACATTTATCTAAAGGTTGTCCCGTTTGGCTACAACGTAAATAATCCGTTGTACTTGCGAAATAACCTTTTTGCTTATTTAAGAACAGATAGTTCATATCTGGTGCACGAAAACTAGTTGCGTAGTTACCGCGCAGCAATAAAGTCGGATGTGGTCTAAACTCTAAACCTGAACCGAATGTTAGCTTATCAATGCTGTTATCTGCCAAAGCATAACGGTCATAACGTCCAGACAGCGTTAAATTTAATGGCTTTGCTAAAGGTAAGAATAATTCTGCGCCAAGTGCTTGGCGGGTCCTCGTTCCTCCATATTCGCCACTAGAGCTTAAATTATAATATTCACCATTTTCGATCGCCTGATCTGGTTTAATCGAAAAACCTTGACGCCCAATTTCAGCCACAGCCGCAAGTTTGGCAGTTCCTGCAGGTAACTTAAACACATCACCATTCGCGCTTAGGGTTAAACTTTGTGCCCACGACTTATCTTTTTCTTTTGTTGTGCCCGAAATACTTTCAAATTCACTTGCTGTGAGTGGTCGACTTAAACGATCTAAGCGAGGGGAATAAATAGGAATACCATCTGCATCTGTACCAAGTTGCTGACCTAAGAAATATTCATCAACATTCGAACGTAATAAACCTTGGCGGTTTAACTGACTGGTATAAATGGAACCATTATAGGCTGCTTCATAACTCCAGCTTGTTTCTCCAATATCCCCTCGAATTCCGAAGTTTAAATTCGAAGAAAGCTCTTTCCACTTTTTATTTATGCGTTCTACCCCCCCTAATTCTTCAGGCGCAAAACGACGATTCCAAATTTCATAATTTCCCGAATCTTGATTTAGAAAATAACCACTCGATGCACCTAAAGAGGTCCATATCGGAATACGGGTATTGTTTTCAATTTGATTTGCCCCAATTAAAAAATCGGCAAATAGTTGGGTTTTATCATTTAACTCATAGTCTAAACCGATATAACCATTTTGACTGCGGTTTTGAGTTTGGACAGTCCAATAGGTTGGTCGTACCAAACCACTGGCACAATTGTCCGCCCCTGCTTGTCCAATATTATTGACTGAACCCTTAAATAAACCGTTAAACGCCTGACACCCGCCAATTGAAAGGTATTTACCAGTATCGGCATTTTTACGACCCACAACCGTGTCGGGTTTTTCTCCCAAACGCGTTCGGCTCGACATAAAATCTCGATCAGCTGCCCATATCGGCTCACGGCCGCTGAGTTCAACCCCATAAACGAGACTAAGCTTGTCTAAAGTTTTACTACCACTCAGTTGTAAACGTAAATTTTCACCGCCTTCTTTGGTTCCGCCTGCCTTGATATTAAATTGTGTGCCGTCTGTTTTCTTTTTCAGAATAATATTCACCACACCTGCAATTGCATCTGAACCATAAATTGCAGAAGCACCACCGTTTAATATTTCAATCCGATCAATAATGGCAGTTGGAATATTGGCTAAGTTTACGAAATTGACAGAGCCATCATAAGGCACAGGATAGTCTGCAACCCGATGTCCATTAATCAAAGTCAAAGTATGATTAGGTCCTAAGCCTCGTAAACTAATGGCATTAGCCGCAGGCGTAAACGTATTTCCATAATCGGCACCTTGTACGAAACCTGTGTTCTGCGTCAGGTTATTGAGTGCGTCAAATGCATTACTAAAACCTTGTTTTTCAATATCGGCTGCGGTAATGACGGTCACACTGGTCGGGCCATCTTTTTGTGCTTTTGAAATCCGAGAACCTGTCACCGCAACACGAACTACTTTATCTGCTTTAGCTTGGTTTTGTGGTTGCTCTACAGCTTCTTGTGCATAACTTTCTAAGGGATGAAACAGTGCAACAAATACGAAAATAAATGAGCGCTTATTTTTTAAAGCCTCTACATATTTCAAGTTATTTAAATACATATTTATTAGTAGACAAAATAAAGATCGCCCTACTATATCCACTTTTATTTGGTTGATTTATACACATTTTTTCTAGATATATTGATGTTTAAGATATACCAAATGGTTAATTATTTATCATAAAAACTCACAACAAACTAAAACCTTTTTCAATAAATAAATTTTGTTTATGAATAGATTCAAAACCTTCTCTAATCAAAATTTTTAATTCTCTTATCGAACAGCAAAAATCTTTGATTATTTTCTGCTAACATAGCTCCCCTAGCTAGTGAATCATGGAACGCAATAGGCCGAACCTCCCACACTCGATCAACTTCACCTAAAAATTTTAATCATTAATGCTGTAAATCATGACTATGAATATCCAACAGGCGCTTAACCACATTACCAAGAACATTCATTTGACTCAGCCTCAAATGGAAGAAATTATGCGCAGCATCATGCAAGGTGAGGCAACCGAGGCACAAATTGGTGCTTTAATGATGGGCCTACGCATGAAAGGTGAAAGCATCGACGAAATGACAGCGGCTGCACGTGTCATGCGTGAATTTGCAATTAAGATCGATGTGAGTGATATCAAACATTTAGTAGATATCGTGGGAACTGGCGGTGATGGACAAAATTTATTTAATGTGTCTACAGCGTCTAGCTTTGTGATTGCAGCAGCAGGTGCGACCATTGCAAAACATGGTAACCGTGGCGTTTCAAGTAAATCAGGTTCATCAGACCTACTTGAGCAAGCAGGTATTCATCTTGATCTAGATATGCAACAAACTGAACGCTGCATCCGTGAAATGGGTGTGGGTTTCTTGTTTGCACCAAACCACCACAAAGCCATGAAATACGCTGCTGGCCCACGTCGTGAACTTGGTATTCGAAGCATTTTCAATTTACTTGGCCCATTGACCAACCCAGCTGGGGTAAAGCGCTTTGTGATTGGTGTGTTTTCAGATGAACTGTGCCGTCCAATTGCAGAAGTGATGAAACAACTCGGTGCCGAACATGTCATGGTTGTTCATTCAAGAGATGGTCTTGATGAAATTAGTCTTGCAGCGCCTACCACTGTTGCCGAACTCAAAGATGGCGAAGTTACTGAATGGACACTTAATCCGGAAGATGTCGGAATTGAGTCACAAACATTAAATGGTTTAGTGGTTGCTGATGCATCGGCGAGTCTAAAGCTCATTAAAGATGCTTTAAGCAAAAATAAATCCGATATTGGTGAAAAAGCAGCAAACATGATTGCGCTTAATGCGGGCGCAGGTATTTATGTAGCAGGCATTACCAAAACTTATGCTCAGGCTGTTACTTTCGCGCAAGATATTATTTACGGCGGGCAAGCATTAGAGAAAATGAGTGTTTTAGCTGAATTTACTAAAACATTAAAACAATCTCAGGCAGATTAAGGACTTCTCATGATTAATATTCAAAATACCATTTTAGGTAAAATTGTTGACCGTAAACATGAGGAACTTGCTGCACGTTTAAAACAACGTAATTTGCAAGATGTAGAAGAGCTTGCAAAAGCAGCGACTCCAGTACGTGGCTTTGCAAATGCTTTACAACATAAACGTCCGGGTGTGATTGCTGAAATTAAAAAAGCATCTCCATCAAAAGGAATCATTCGCGCAGACTTTAATCCTGCTGAAATTGCAGAGCAATATGAACACGCTGGAGCAGCATGTTTATCGGTACTGACTGATGTGGATTTCTTTCAGGGTGCAGATGAAAATATTGCGATTGCCCGCAATCATTGTGCCCTACCTGCTTTACGTAAAGACTTTTTGGTCGCCCCATATAATGTAGTTGAAGCACGTGCTTTACATGCTGACTGTATTTTATTAATTGTTGCTTGTTTGTCTGACCAGCAACTCGAAGAAATGTCTAAAACAGCGTTTGAACATCAACTTGATGTATTGGTTGAAGTTCATGACGAAGAAGAGTTAGAGCGTGCCTTAAAACTTTCTGAGCAATGTTTACTAGGTGTGAATAACCGTAATTTAAAAACGTTTGATGTAGATTTAAATACGTCTATCCGCTTGAAAAAATTACTTCCGTCCTCACGTTTACTGATCACTGAAAGTGGCATTGCGACACCAGATGATGTGCGTATGATGCAAGAGCATGATATTCACAGTTTCTTGGTTGGCGAAAGTTTTATGAAACACCCACGTCCAGATCAAGCTTTTACTGCTCTTTTTGGACAACCTCAAACGGTTTAATGAAGATATATGAGTAATAAAGATTCATCGCTTTCTAAAGAGCAACAAAAGTTATTGAAGCAATTTAAAAAGCAAATCTCCAATCCTCATTCAAGCAAAATCGCAAATCAGCCTGAGTCTAAAAAATCTCAGGCTGAGACTGAAGAATTGGAAGATACATACCTGTTTCAACAGGCTGTTGCAGGTGTAAAACGCATCAACAATAGTAATATTGCCGATGTAAAAACACCTCGTGCCAAAAAAGTCGATGCACAAACTTTGGCAAAACGTGCAGCTGCCGAAGGTGGTCGTGATACCGAACATGCCGAGCTATCAGATACACAAGCTGCTTTAAATCCAGTCGCAAGCCAAGCAACGTTAAGCTATCGTATAGCGACTCTTCAACATAAGGTTTTTGAAGACTTAAAAGCAGGCAAGATGCGTTGGTTTGAAGCTGTAGATTTACACGGCTGTACCATTGAACAAGCACGTGACGCAGTTTTACAAATCATCCAGATGGCAAAAGATGAAAATCAAAATGTCATCAAAATTGTGCATGGTAAAGGCCCAGAAGCGGTATTAAAAACCTATGTCAACGGATGGTTACGTCAGCATCGTGATGTTTTGGCATTTGTAAGTGCCCCTGAAAACCAAGGTGGCACAGGTGCCGTTCTCGTACTGCTTAAACGTGCAGAAAAAAATCCAAAATTCGAACAAAAAAAATGATCCTTTGGGATCATTTTTTTACATCAAATACCTGTAATAATTGAGCAACTACTGCAATGGCAATCGTTGCAGGTTGTTTCGATGAAATCCCCTCTATCCCGATCGGGCAAACCAAACGTTGTAATGTTTCCGAAGTATAACCTCGCACCTGCATACGTTTTTCAAAAATGGCCCTTTTACTCTTTGAACCAATCATCCCAACATAAGCAAATGGTTTTGCCGTAGGTTTTAAGGCTGTAAAACACAGTTGCAAATCTAGTTGATGATCGTGCGTTAAAATTAAAATTGCACCTGAACGGTCAAAATGCTCGATCTCGGCGTCTAAGGTATCAGTCGTTATACAGTGCACCTGTTCCTGTAAATCGGATGGGAAAATATCATCACGCGGATCAATCCATTTCACCCGAACACCAATAGGCAATAAACAACGAACAATTGCTTCACCCACATGCCCTGCACCACAAATCAGTACTTGCATGGCATAAGGCTGAATCTGCTGGCTAAATTGCCATTCTTCACTGCTACCAGAATGTAGCTCGAAACTTGGTTGTTGTTCCATCTCTATAGCCTGCCAAGTGGATGCATATTGATGTGAGACGTTACGCCATATATGCTTTCCAGCTCGCCATGCTTGGAAACTTCCAGACAAATCCGACGCAATTTCAGCGGGTAATATTTTTTCAAACAATAACCACATTACTCCGCCACAACACTGCCCAAGCCGAGCACTGAGGTTAAAACGTTCAATACGCCTCACACAAGTTCCCGTTTCACTTAACATTGCTTTAGCAATATCAATTGCCTGAAACTCTAAATGCCCACCACCGATCGTATCTGACTGCTGCCATTGCTGTTGTAAATTAAACCGCAACAACATCGTTGCATCAACTTCTCGTGGTGTAGAACCATCAGCACGGACCACTGTGACCAATACCATAGGCAACGCATCGGCTTGCCAAGCTACAAAATCAGTCCACCATTGTAAATGTTGCATAATCTTCTACATTCTAGCTTGTGGGCGATCTGCCAAAGCTTGTCCCCGTCCAATAGCAATTGCACGTAAAATTTCTTCGGCAGTTGCCGGAGCATTGAGTACGAGCAGTGCATTTTCTGGAATAGCCGCCTGTACTGCCTGACGAATTGCAGAGAAAACTGACAATGCCAACATAAATGGCGGTTCACCTACCGCTTTAGAGCGATAGATGGTGTCTGCCTGATTTTGATTATTAAACAGTTTGACGTTGAAAATATGAGGTATATCCACACTGGTCGGGATTTTATAAGTTGAAGGTGCATGGGTAAATAAACGGCCTGCGTGTGGACCCTGCGGCTGCCAATACAACTCTTCTGTCGTGAGCCATCCCATCCCTTGAACAAAACCGCCTTCAATTTGCCCAATATCAATTGCAGGATTAATTGACTGCCCAACGTCATGCAAAATGTCAGCACGTAATACTTTCATTTCCCCAGTTAAGGTATCTATTGCGACCTCACTAACCGCTGCACCATAGGCATAATAGAAAAATGGACGCCCTAAATGGTTGACCTGATCATAGTGAATTTCTGGCGTTTTATAAAAACCACTGTCCCATAGTTGTACACGTGCCATATATGCCCGTTGAACCAAGTCAGGAAATGTCCATGAAAGACCATTCGCTGTTGAAACCATACTATCTTCAAACTGGACTTGGTCAGCTTCACTTTGACTTATTTCGGCTGCAAGTTTTGCCAGACGCTCACGAATTTTAATACAGGCATTTTGAACAGCTTTACCATTTAAATCTGCTCCACTCGATGCAGCAGTTGCCGAAGTATTTGGCACACGAGAAGTATCTGTTGCAATTAAACGAACGCTATCGATTGGTAAACCCAACTCATGTGCAGCAACCTGCCGTACTTTGGTATATAGCCCCTGTCCCATTTCTGTACCGCCATGAGTAATAGAGACAGTGCCATCCATGTACACATAGACCAGTGCACCTGCCTGATTATAATGCACGGCGTTAAACGAAATACCAAACATTAATGGGGTTAACGCAATACCACGCTTAATGATGTCATTATTCTGATTAAAGGCATGGATGCTCTGTTTGCGTTTCGCGTAATCACTACTTTGCAATAGTTCGGCTACTAATTTTGGCGCAACATTATCACGAACTTCTGCCCCATAGTGCATACGGTCACGTCCGGCGCCGGGCTGCTCGGCAAAGAAATTGCGCTGACGAATTTCAACTGGATCACAACCTAAATAACGCGCAATGTCATCAATAATATTTTCAATGACAAACATGCCTTGCGGTCCACCAAAACCACGATATGCGGTATTGGAAACAGTATTGGTTTTACAACGCAAGTTACGTAGCTCAACTGCATTTAAATAATAGGCGTTGCCAATATGGCAAATCGCCCGTTCATTCACTGGCCCAGAAAGATCAGCCGAAAAACCACAGTTTGAAGCCAGTTGCACCTTTAAGCCTTGCAAAATACCAGTGTCATCAAAAGCCACAGACCACTCATAAGCAAAACCGTGACGTTTGCCTGTAGCACTCATGTCATCATCACGATCTAAGCGTAATTTACACGGACGGCCTGTTTTTTGCGCTGCCAAAGATGCAATACACGCCCACTGCGCCGACTGCGATTCTTTACCACCAAAACCACCACCCATACGACGGCTTTCCACACTCACCTGATGCATATTCATGCCTAGTGCATGACAAATTAGTAACTGCATTTCGGTTGGATGCTGTGTCGAGCAATAGACTTTTAAGCTCTGATTTTCTTGTGGAATCGCATAGGAAATTTGCCCTTCTAGATAAAAATGCTCTTGTCCACCAACCTGAATATTCCCTGAAAGATGATGTGTTGCATTTTCAAAAGCCTGTTCAACGTCACCGTGGCTAAATTCAACAGGCGGTAGCACCCACGATTCTTTTTTAATCGCATCTTGAATCGTTAAAATCGGAGTTTCGGGTACATACTCAATTTTTGCTAAGCGAACTGCCTGACGGGCTTGCTGATAAGTGTCAGCAACAACCACAAACAAGGCTTGTCCATAAAACTCAACCTGCTCTTCAGCAAAAATTGGGTCATCTTTAACAATGGGTCCCCAATTATTTTCAACTTCAATATCCTTTGCCGAAAAAACTGCATGGACACCATCGGCCTGACGTACTGCCTCTAAATCAAACTTACTGATTTTGCCTTTGGCACAATTCGAAAATCCGACTGCCAAATGCAACGTATTTTCAAGCTCGGGTAAATCATCAATATAAGTTGCCTGCCCCGTCACATGTAAATGCGCGCTCTCGTGTGGAATCGAATCACCTGCTTTAGCGGATTTTTTAGAAACCCTTAAGTCAATATTTTGATTCATGTCAGATCTCCACCATAGCAATCAAGTCATTTACTCGAGTGATTGTCCGAGACAGGACTTTTTCTACATAAAAACGCTGTAAACAGTTTTTCGCGACGTGTAAACGATATGCAGAACTAGCACGTCCATCATCTAAAGGCTGATAGTCTTGCGACAATGTTTCTTGTGCCTGAACGATCAATTCTGTTGTAAGTTGTTGGCCTTCCAATATGGCTTCTGTATATTTTGCACGTTTGGGAATAGCAGCCATGCCACCAAAAGCAATTTTCACATTGTGAGCGATACCATCATTATCTAGCTCACATGAAATGGCTGCACATACCGCAGAAATATCTTGCTCAAATCGTTTGGCAATTTTATAGCTGACAAATTTAAAACGCGTCTGTCCGTCACGAAGTGGAATAACAATCGACTCTATAAACTCACCAAGCTGTAATGCTGTTTTTTGATAATCTAAATAAAAATCTTCCAAGGCAATTTCACGAGTCTGCTCACCAACGCGCAAAATCAATCGTGTACCTAAGGTAATTAATGCTGGCATTGAATCACCAATCGGCGAACCATTGGCAATATTTCCCCCTAACGTTCCTGCATTTTTAATGGGCATGGAAGCAAAACGGCGCTGCAATTCTTGAAAGTCGGGATAAAACTCTGAAATTTTAATGAGTGCATCACTCAAACTTACATTTGCCCCAATCGTTAAAGCATGGTCTGTGACTACAATCTTTTTGAGCTCTTCTACCTGACCGATATAAAGCATATCGCCCAAATCACGGCCCTGCTTTGTTACCCACAAACCGACATCGGTACTCCCTGCAACAATACGCGCATGCGGCAACTGTAAGCGTAATACGGCAAAATCCTGCAAAGTCCTCGGTGCAAAAAATTGCTGCTTTTGATCATTCAAATGCAATGCTGGTAATGCTCGTATCTCTTTTAATACATCAATTACTTTTTGACGCTTTAATGCCACACGTGGATAGTCATAAGCTTTTTGTGCTGCATCTAAAATAGGGCGATAACCCGTACAGCGACATAAGTTTCCAGAAAGATAATCACTGATTTTATCTTTGCCTGGGGGCTGTTGTTCATTTTCGTACATTGACCATAACGACATGATAAAACCGGGTGTACAAAAACCGCATTGTGAACCATGCATATCGACCATCGCCTGTTGTACCGGATGAAGCGTGCCATCTTGTACAGGCAATAAGCTATGAAGGTCTTCTACTGTAAATAGCGCTTTGCCATCTAAAGTCGGTAAAAACTGAATACACGCATTCACGCTCCGCAATTGCAAGCTGTCATTGACCAACTCACCAATCACTACTGTGCATGCACCACAATCGCCCTCAGCACAGCCCTCTTTTGTACCAGTCTGTCTGGTTTTACCAGTTTGGGTATATTCTCGTAGAAACTGTAAAACCGTCATTGTGGGTAGAACATTTTCTACTTGCTGCTGACCGCCACGAAAAAAGAAGGTGATTGGACGTTCTGACATGTTTTATCCTTATATTTTATAATAATGCTTTTGTGCAAATATGATGCCATGAAGCGATCATTTAGAACTTACCTATATTAAACGCACATTTCATATCCAACCACTTGACTATTAACGATAAAAAACATGAAATTTATTCATCTTTTATTAAGCGTGCGCAAAACCAAAATAAATATAGTGTGAGGATTTATGAACATCAGGGCATGTTTCTGATACAATGCCGAGCTTGTCTAATAGAGTAAATTTATACGTCTTATGTCAATGCAGCAATCGTACGCAAATATTCTGACTGCCGTCGGTGAAGATCTTAATCGTCCCGGCCTTAAAGATACGCCTGTGCGTGCGGCTAAAGCTTTTTCATATTTAACTTCTGGCTATAGTAAAACTTTAGAAGAAGTCACCAATAATGCTGTTTTCCCATCAGATAACCATGAAATGGTATTGGTGAAGAATATTGAATTTTATTCGCTCTGCGAACACCATCTCCTCCCATTCTATGGCCGTGTTCATGTTGCCTATTTACCAGAAGGCAAAGTGCTTGGCTTGTCTAAATTTGCACGTATTACCGAGATGTTTGCTCGTCGTTTGCAAATTCAGGAAAACTTAACTCAGCAAATCGCTGAAGCTGTTGCAGAAGTCACTAGCGCTCGTGGTGTTGCTGTAGTCATTGACTCTGCACATATGTGCATGATGATGCGTGGTGTAGGTAAACAGGAATCTACTACTCGTACAGTTTCATTTGTCGGAGATTTTAAAACCGATAAAGAAGCACGCCGTGAATTTTTAAGTGCTGTACCAGAAAGCTACTAATATAGTTTTACTGCAAAAAGCCCGACAATGTTGGGCTTTTTTTATAGCTGAACGCTATAAACCTTCAATCCAACTCTATAAAACATAACAATTAAATTAGATGATTTTTGTTATAAAAGTACGCATCTTTCTTTTTAAATGATTTATGAGCGAATCATGCGATTTAAAAAAATTTCTTACTTACTTTTACCTTCTCTTTTTATTTTTAATACCTCAATTTATGCGGGCAATACTTCTAAAGACCAAGAAATTAAACAATTGGTAGATCAAAATTTTAAGCCCTTATTAGAAAAATATAATGTGCCGGGTATGGCGGTAGGTGTTATTCAAAACAATAAAAAATATGAAACGTATTATGGTCTACAATCCGTTCAAGATAAAAAAGCTGTAAATAGCAATACCATTTTTGAGCTAGGTTCTGTCAGTAAATTATTTACTGCGACGGCAGGTGCTTATGCAAAAAATACAGGGAAAATTTCTTTTGATGATACGCCGGGCAAATACTGGAAAGAGTTAAAAAACACCCCAATTGATCAGGTCAATTTACTTCAACTTGCCACCTATACAAGTGGTAACCTCGCTTTGCAATTCCCAGATGAAGTACAAACAGATCAACAGGTTTTAACTTTTTTTAAAGATTGGAAACCTAAAAACCCAATCGGTGAATATAGACAATATTCAAACCCAAGTATTGGCCTATTTGGGGTAATAGTTGGTTTATCAATGAAGCAGCCTTTTAGTCAGGTCTTGGAAAAAACGATTTTTCCGGACCTTGGCTTAAAACATAGCTATGTCAATGTGCCTAAAACTCAGATGCAAAACTATGCATTTGGTTATAACCAAGAAAATCAGCCAATTCGAGTTAACCCTGGCCCACTCGATGCCCCAGCATACGGCGTCAAATCGACCCTACCCGACATGCTGAGCTTTATTCATGCCAACCTGAACCCACAGAAATATCCGGCAAATATTCAACGTGCAATTAATGAGACACATCAAGGTCGCTATCAAGTAAATAGCATGTATCAGGCACTCGGTTGGGAAGAGTTTGCTTATCCAGCAACGTTACAAACTTTATTAGACAGTAATTCAGAACAGATTGTGATGAAACCTAATAAAGTGACTGCTATTTCAAAAGAACCTTCAGTTAAGATGTACCACAAAACTGGTTCAACAAATGGTTTCGGAACCTATGTCGTATTTATTCCTAAAGACAATATTGGTTTAGTCATGTTAACCAATAAACGCATTCCAAATGAAGAACGCATTAAGGCAGCTTATGCTGTGCTGAATGCAATAAAGAAATAATTTTTCCCTAAAACAAAAAGAGAGAAATAGTCTTCATCTATTTCTCTCTTTTTTATGAATATATGATTTAAAAGAACCAAACATATCCAAGACTTGATTTCATCCAGTCCAGATGATTCTGTTTTTCATAATCCCAATTAAGCCGAATAGCATTATTGCTATTAATGGCATATTGCCACTGTGTATTTAAACGTAAGTTCCATTGGTTTTTATCTTCCCAATATGGCAACTCCACTTGCACCACTGAGTTAAACTTCTCAAACCATTGATTCATACACCCTAATGTCGGCCCTACTCCTACACGCCAACCTTTATCTAAATTTGAACCCGCTTGGACGTAAGTTTGTACCTGCCCATAACAAATATGTTTGCGCTCATAATCTGCAAGACTGTAACCAACCTGAGCATTAAAACTCGCGACGCCATGCTGCTTTTCATCACTATAAACACCGTCATGAACCGCTTCCTGACGCCAACCTAAGTTAAATCCCCAAGTCAGCGGTGTTTTAAATGGTTGAATCGGGTTATAAGAGTTCACTTCTAACAGATCAAGATGCTCAAGTTTTAGATGATCGTTACGCCACTGCGCATTACCATTTAAAAATAATAATTGAGTACCGGCACGGTATCCGCCTTGAGGATCTATTAAGTCATGATAAGCCTGTCTATGACCTATCTCGATAAACTTGTCACCTTGCACTTCGCCCAGTTTTAGCGAAACATTACGTGCATTATGGCCTTGTGTTGGCTCGGTAGAAGGTCGTTTAGGTCCTTGGCGCTGTTTATCTAAATCAATCTGACTTCGTAGTGCTAAAAGCTGTCTAAGCTGTGGCTGGGCAAAGCTTTCTTCAACTTTGCGACCAATAAATTGTAGATATAAATCATCGTAAGCCATCTCAAGAATTTTGGCCTGATCTGATGGGCTAAATGATTTAAGTGTTTCCGAAGAATCTTTAATTGGCTTCATTGCTACTTGATGAGCTACTTTTGCTAAAGACGCACCATGTTGATGAGCTTGGGCCAATAATTGAGTTTCTAAAGCGGGTCGATAAACAGGAGCTTTGGTGAGTCCTTGTTGTTGCATCGCTTTAATGGTTTCCATTGGAATGGAAGCATAATTAAACTTTTCTTGTAGATGAGACTCAGGTTTAACTAAATCGACTAAGCCCAGTAACCGATAGGCACAGTTGTCACTCACAAAGTAATAAGGAAAGCTCACATGTTGCATTTCCCAAATATGGCTCACCAAAAAACGTGTTTCTTCTGGAGATAAATTTAACTCATATTCCCATAAATCACGGCTTTCAAAATCACCATACTCTTTTACCTTACGATAATAAGGCATAAGTGAATATTCACCCGGATACTGCCCTGTTAAGCCTTTCCAAGCATATGACCAGTTGTCATTGCCTGCGACAGTGGCCGCATAATTTACAGCGTAAGAAACGAGGTTTAACTGCTTTTGATCTTTAGGGTCTAAGCGCAATAAGGTATGACCAAACATTGAGCTTGGATTGCCCATAAAGTCAGTCGCATAAATTAAAGTCGCTTTATAAGGCTTAATCTGGCCAATCCAGTTTTCAAACTCTGAACATTTTACTTGCGGCAATTCATTTTCCTGAATGCCTAATTGCTTTATAAGCCACTGACTACGTGCCGGAAATTTACAACGTATTGACTGGTTGTCTGGGGTTGGTGTAAATAATGCGGCGATATCAGCTTTCTGTTCTTCTTTTAAATTATTTTTCCCATTTGCAGCAATAAAATAACCTGAATAACTTACTTCACTCTTCTGGTTTTTATTGGCATACATGAGCCGTTGCCATGTAATGTCTTGATCTAATTTTTTTTGTTCTGCAATAGACCAGTAGTTTTGAATAGATGGATTTATTTCTGCTGAATACGCAATATTAACTGCCAATGAGGCAAAAATTAAAGCAACCGATTTCATTAAGCTCATCAATTTTTATCATTAAATATAAGAAAAACCCTGCCAAATGGCAGGGTTTTCAATTTCAAACTTATACGTAAGCTTTTAAAACTTCGTCTTTAGCCATTACGTTTTGTAATGATGCTAATACTTGAAGTGTGTTTTGGTTGTTTGTTGAATAGATTTCACCGAAGTTTGCTTTTGAAACTTTGAAGAAACGGTCTTTGTCTTGTGGTTTAATTTGCATTAACTCAGCAAGTACGTTCAGGCTTTCACCTTGGCCTACAGCCATATCACGCGCTAAAGCTTCTGCATTTTCATTTGTGAAGGTAACAACTTGAGCTGTTACTGTTCCGCCTTGACGGCAACCTAAAGTACCGAAAGTAATACCTAATAATTGGTTAGTAAAAATACCGTTTGTTGTTGCAGCAAGAATTTTCGGCACCACTCCTTTTTGGCCAGCCCATACTTGCGTACCCACACCACAACCTACATCGTTATCAGCCATAGCAACACTTGAACCAGCTGCCAACAAAGCAGCTAAAGCTAATTTTTTTAACATAGATGTATATCTCCAAAATCATTATTGATTGTTTCTTATGTATTGTTATGTGTAACTATTGTTACACCCTTCAAAGATAGCGATATGCTTGTCATTTAGCAATTAAAAATTAAATAATATGATAAAAAGTAAAAAGGAAATTTTTATTTTAAATTCCAATTACCTTGATTATCTCGATGACCTAATATTTTAAGAACTAATACTAAACTTAGTAGTAATAATAAATACCATGAACCAAGTTTACCCCATCCCACCATATGCCAAGCATTGATCTGACTTGGATAAACCCAAATCTTATAAAATGTACTAATATTTTCAGCAACCCAAATTATGAATGCGAGTGTCACCAACACAGGAAGCATTGGAGTTTTAAACTTACGTTCATTTATTTGAAAATAAAGTGTAGTTTTCCAGAAAATATAAACACTAAAAGCAAATAAAATATAGCGAATATCTGGTATAAAAAATTTACTCATAAAATTAATATATGAGAAAAATGCGAGAAAAAGCATACTTCCAAAACTTGGAAGTTTTTCAAAAGAAACTTGAAATAAACGGATTGAGCGAGCAAAAAAGCTACCTACGGCCGAGTACATAAAGCCTGCAAATAAAGGCACAGTAATAATTTTAAACACAGCAGGCTGCGGATATTGCCATGAAGCAATGCCAGGGTGTGTCAAAAAGATTTCCATGACCATTGCCATGATATGAAATAAAGCAATGACCTTGGCTTCTTGCCAAGACTCAAGCTTTAAATACAACAGGCAAATCTGAATAATGAGCGCATAGATGAGTAGATAATCATAACGATAAAAACCCATATATTCATGGCTTCCCATCGGCGCAGTTAGGGCAAAAGCAATGAGAAGTAAAATACCAAACAAGGCTGCCGAAACAGCCTTGCCAATAAATTGTAAGGTTAAAGAGAGATATTGCACAAAAAACTATCCTAGATATTTAGCACTATACTCATGTACTGTATCTACAAAGATTTTTGGCTGGGCCGGATCTACCCATTGGGTAATGCCATGGCCTAAGTTTGCAACATAGCCTGTCTTCTCACCATTTGCATAAGCATCATCTAGCATGGCTTTCACTGCTTTTTCAATTGAAGCCGCTGAACCATATAAAACAGCCGGATCAAGGTTTCCTTGTAAAGCAACACGGCCTGCTACAGTTGTACGAGCTGTATTTAATGGTGTGGTCCAGTCTAAACCTAATGCATCTGCACCTGTTGTAATCATTGGCTCTAGCCACTGACCACCACCTTTAGTGAATACGATGACAGGAATACGGCGTCCATCTTTTTCACGTTGCAGACCTGCAATAATCTTTTTCATATAGTTCAGTGAGAATTCTACATATTCTCGATGTGCTAAAGCCCCACCCCAACTATCAAAGATTTGAATGGCCTGAGCGCCTGCATCAATTTGCGCATTTAAGTAGTCAATGACTGAATCTGCTAAATGATCAAGCAACGCATGCAAAACTTCCGGCTGGGCATACATCATTTGCTTGGTAAAACGGAACTCTTTGCTTGACCCACCTTCAACCATATAAGTCGCCAGTGTCCAAGGGCTACCCGAAAAACCAATGAGTGGAACTTGTCCACCTAAAGCAGAGCGAATTGTGCTTACTGCGTTCATGACATAATCAAGATCAGATTTAGCATTTAACTTAGGTAAGTTTGCTACATCTTGTTCAGTACGTACCGTTTTATGAAACTTAGGGCCTTCGCCTGTTTCAAAATAAAGGCCTAGTCCTAACGCATCTGGAATCGTTAAAATATCTGAAAATAAAATTGCTGCGTCTAAATCGTAGCGACGCAAAGGTTGTAAAGTTACTTCACAAGCAAATTCTGTATTTTTGCATAAAGATAGAAAGTCACCAGCTTTTGAGCGTGTTTCCCGATATTCAGGCAAATAACGTCCTGCTTGGCGCATCATCCATATTGGAGTGGTATCTACAGGCTCACGTAATAAAGCACGTAAGAAACGATCATTTTTAAGTGTCGTCATTGCCGATCTCTATCTTTTTCATGTGGCAGCATCATATCAAAAAGGTGAATGTTTTTATAATTTCAATTTCATACAAAAAACTTGTCAATCTACTAAAAAATGCATATTTACACAAAAGTCTACTGCAAGAAGCTCGGTTTTCTGCAATACTTGCAATATGTTACATCGGGTTTATTGATCTTCCTTTAATGATTAAATTCACCAATACTTAAATACGCATACATTGCGTTATCGGTGATTTTATAAACTTTAGGATCAGTCTCCTTACCCTATTGCTTATATGAAAATTCTTAAGGTTGAATTACATGTTTGTTCGCTCATTACTCGCTATGAGTTTAAGTTGTATTATTGCTAATGTTGCTTTGGCTGCGTCAACAACTGAGCAACCAGTCACTCCTAAAAAAGTATCTGCTCCTGTAGAAGATCCGATTGATCCGCTTGCTGTAGATGCTGCTTCAACTGTTAAAGCCCAAACTCAAGCTCAAGCCCAGACACAGATTACAGCTCAAGAACAAAATGACTTAAATCGAGCGTCTACAACATTACAAAATTTACAAAAAGCTGAAGATCCAAATGCCGATTCAGGTATTGCTGCTTCAGAACCAACAGCGCCAGCTAAAACAACAACAGCATCTAAGACTGCTACTTCTGCTCCAGCCGTTTCATGGACATTAGATGGCTTAAACAATGCTGAGTGGTACGAAAATATTGGTAAAGGTCAATTACCAGTTTATGCACGTGCCCATGTCATGCTAAACAATGCGCATGCTTCACCGGGTGCAATTGATGGCATGAGCGGTAAAAACACGCTTAAAGCAATTGCATCTTTCCAGCAAATGAATGGTTTATCACCTACTGGTGAACTTACTAAAGAAACTTGGGATGCACTTGTTGCAAAACAAACAAAACCAGCATTTATTGAATACACCATTACTGATGCAGACCTCAAAGGTCCGTATGCTGAGTCAATTCCTTCTGACTATGCATTACAAGCCAAAATGAAAGGTTTGTATTACACTCGCGTGAGTGAAATGTTGGGCGAGAAGTTCCATATTGATGAAGGTTTCTTAAAGAAACTAAACCCAAAAGCAACCTTCAAAAAAGTTGGTGAGAAAATTATTGTTCCTAACGTACGCAATGACTTACCAGAAGACATTCATTTAATTATTGCGCATAAAGGTGCTAAACAGTTGTATCTGTTTAATAGCCGCAATCAAATGATTGCCTCATTTCCTGCAACAATTGGCAGTACTGATACGCCATCTCCGACCGGTACTTATAAGGTAGTTGGTGTTGCGCGTAACCCTTGGTATAGCTATTCACCTTCGAACTTCGTACAAGGTAAAAACTTAAAACCACTTTCTTTACCACCAGGTCCTAACGCTCCTGTAGGTAACATCTGGATTGGTTTAAGTAAAAAATCATTCGGTATTCACGGTACACCAAACCCGTCTTTAATTTCTAAAACTGCATCACACGGTTGTATCCGTTTAACAAACTGGGATGCTAACGATTTAGGTAATAAAGTACGTTCAGGTGTCACTGTTAAATTCTTAGAATAATCTTTTAAAAGAAAAAGCCTGCCTTATGCAGGCTTTTTTTATATCTAAAATTTAAAACGAAAATTTCTAGATGTCTTGATCATATTAAAAACGCAACAATATGTTGCATCTACTCTATTTTTAGCTTGTTTCTACAGGTTTAACATAGTCCTCAAGAGATCAATAATAATTTGAGGAGATCGAGTCATGAATGCTTATTTGCATCGTAGTGAAGATCGTGGTCATGTTAAAGCAGGTTGGTTAGAGTCTTACCATAGCTTTTCATTTGGTAACTGGTATAACCCTAAATATATGGGTGTAAGTGCATTACGCGTGATTAATGACGACCAAATTGATGCCCATAACGGTTTCGGCACTCACTCTCATGACAACATGGAAATTTTAACATGTGTGCTCGATGGTGCAATTTCACACCGTGACACGATGGGAAATGAAGGCCAAATTAAGGCAGGTGAATGGCAACTTATGAGCGCTGGTACAGGCGTGGCTCATAGTGAAATTAATAACACTGATACACCCGTACATCTCTTACAAATATGGATTATTCCAGACGTAAAAGAAGCCGAGCCAAATTACCAACAAATTAGTTTGGACCCACGTAAAGATCCAAATAAATGGCATTTAATTGCAGGTCCCGATGCAAATGCCCCAATGCACATCCGCCAAAACGCAGAGGTCAAATCTGCTGTATTGGAAAAAGGAAATGAACTTCCTGTTGAAACATCAAAACGCGTAAATTACGTTCATGTCATTTCAGGTGTAATTCGTATTGGTGATCAAGAAGTTAAAGCGGGTGATGCTTTAGTGTTTGAAGATAATGCCGTGATTCATGCACTTGAAGACAGCCAATTCATTTGGTTTGATTTACCTTAAATAGCTAAAAGCCCTTTTATATGAAAGGGCTTTTTTAATCGCTTCCTCCGCCCCCATCGCAACTCCCTGAGTCTGAAGACGATGAACAATCATTTGAATAATTAGAGCTATGATGATGACTAGAACTATTATCGTGTAAATGATGTGTTGAAGATGAATAATCATGATCACTCGATGGTGAATAACTTTTTAAATTTCTGAGTAGCGCGATTAAACAGATCAGTCCAATACTCGAAAAAATGGCTATAAATATAATAATAAATAACTTCAAATAACGACCTCCTTGATTAAGCTATAGAGATACTTGTTGTGTCCCTATCCATTTATTTAAATGAGCTATGTTGAATAAACAAGTTGTTTTTTGATAGATAAGATAAATCTATTAAGTTTCTTTTACATACAAATAGGCACTCGCTCTTGATATACCTAAATGTTGTGCCACTGTCTCGACAGCCTTTTTAATATCTAACAAACCGTTATTTTTTAACTCATGTACTAATTGTTTACGCTCATTGAGTTTTAACATACGCGGTGTCGTAGCATGCTTTGAGGCAAATTGGTCAATATATCTTCGAATTGCCTCTGTACCATTCGGTTCTAAATTTTCAATAATGTTGTCAGTTTCAATTTTAGTAAACTGTTCTAAAGCGCTTTGCATCCCCCTAAATAGGGTTAAATCAATATTCATACATAAAGCGGCTACATACTGGCCTTCTTCATCTTTAATTCCAATAGACGTACTTTTGGCGGGCCGACCATCAGCAAACTGGTTTGCATAGTTTGAAATGAGGTTTGGAAACTCTGGAGACATGATTCTAGCCAGCCCTAACTCGGTTGCCGGATCTCCAATTTTTCGACCAGATAAATTGTTATGTATAGAGAGTATGGCATGCTCAGGATTTGTTAAGTCATGGACAACGACCTCACAAAAAGGAAATAGCGTTTCACTTAACCCCTTCGCGATGGTATCTAGTTGAGTGAGCAAATGTTTATCACGATTTCCCAAGGTATTTCCTCCAAATGACTTACTTACTATTTCAAACTTTAGAATGAAGCATGTAATAGTAATTTAGACTTTTTATCTAATTTTAAACTTAATGTAAATCAAAATCTTATATCTCATTGTTATCACGTTAGAAAATAAAATTAGACATTTTATCTAAACATATATATTTTATCTAAACAAGACTACTATCTTGTGTATTCCTTGAGCAATACCAAATCTTGCATCCGAAAACATGAATAGAATTAGGTTTAATTATGAAAAATTTAACCCTTCCCACTTATGAAGATGTCGCAGCCGCTGCTGAACGTATAAAAGGTTTTGCAAATAAGACTCCTGTTTTAACTTCACGTACTATTAATAATGAATTTGAAGCAGAAGTATTCTTTAAATGTGAGAATTTTCAGCGAGTTGGTGCTTTCAAATTTCGTGGTGCAATAAATGCGCTTTTGCAATTTAATGAAGCTCAGAAAAAAGCTGGCGTGGTCGCTTTCTCTTCGGGAAATCATGCACAAGCAATTGCGCTCGCATCAAAAATTCTTGGTATTCCAGCAACAATCATCATGCCTAAAGATGCACCTGCTGCAAAAATGGCAGCGACCCGAGAGTACGGCGGCAATATTGTTGAATTTGACCGTTATACCGAAGATCGGGAAAAAATTGGTAAAGAGATTGCCGAAAAAAATGGCCTGACACTCATTCCATCTTATGACCATCCGCATGTGATTGCGGGTCAAGGAACTGCTGCAAAAGAGTTATTTGAAGAAGTCGGCGAATTAGATTACCTGTTTGTATGTTTAGGTGGTGGCGGTTTATTGGCTGGTTCTGCCCTGTCTGCTCGCCAGCTTTCTCCAAACTGTAAAATATATGGCGTTGAGCCTGCTCTAGGAAATGATGGACAAATGTCTTTTAGAAAAGGAGAAATTGTTCATATTGATACACCGCAAACTATTGCCGATGGTGCTCAAACGCAATATTTAGGCAAATTAACATTCCCTATAATTCAGCAAAAAGTTGATGATATTTTGACAGTCACAGACGAGGACCTTATTAGCTGTATGAAGTTTTTTGCTGAAAGAATGAAAATGGTCGTTGAACCAACAGGATGTCTTGGTTTTGCTGCTGCGCGTAATTTAAAGCATGAGTTAAAAGGCAAACGTATAGGCATCATTATTAGTGGTGGCAACGTTGATATTTCTAAATATGTAGAGTTTTTATCTGCTTAATAAAAGTCGATGTCTATCTATGATGTTAGGTAAAGCTTCATAGATAGACATCCAATCTGTACCAACTTTTCGATTTATTTCGTCTTAATTTAAATAAAATTTAGTGTTAAATCAGTCCTCGTAGAAAATACTCAAGCATCTTCTCTTTTTGAGTTGTCTTATCTGAACTTAAAAGCTGAATAATGGCGCCCTCAATCATATATAAAAAGAGTTTGGCATCGGTAAAAGAAGCATCGGTTTTAAGTAATCTAAGCTGGCTATAAACTTCATTGGTCAGCCATGTTCTGTATCTCACCGCGGTTTTATAAGCTTTTGGATAACTATTTTTAGTTTCAAAAATAGCCTTAAATAATAAATAGTACGGGCCTTCTAGGTCGGTATGTAGAACATACAACTTCTTGAGTTTATCGATTGTGCTTGTGTCATGGTCATACTCGACCAGTGCAACCACTTGGTCTTGGAGGCGTTCTTTTTGTACGATTAAACAGATTTCGATAAAGCGTTCTTTAGAGTGAAAATAATTATAAAACGTCATTTTATTCACTTGGGTTTCTTTCACAATTTTGTCGACACCGACCATGTGAAACCCACCGTGATGGAACAGATTTATTCCTTTTTTTACAACTTCTAAAGCACGTGTTGGGAGAATAAAATTTGGCATAGTTTTACCGTTATAAAAATAAATTTTTGTTGTATATAAATGAGATAAAAAAAGCCTGTGCCCTTTCTGGGAGAAAAAAAGGCACAGCAAAGCCTATAAAGACTGTGCTTGGCACATCTCAAGTTTTATTGTTGATGCAAGTTTTTTGAGCCGTAATGACTTAAAGCCTGAAAACCCTATAGGTCATCAAGCTGCTTTAAATTTTTAAGTGGTGTCGTTATAGCTTTTGGCAACGGCTGCCAAGAAATAATGGATGTGCAAAGCCAACTCCTTTTTATTTGGAGTTCTGCCAGACATTTATAGAATTATGGTGGCAGAACGGAAGAAGGTTGACAGACTAGTATTATCTCAAACTAGCACACCCGTAGGTGTCCCTCTCCCGTCCTACCGCTACGGGAAAGAGACGAGTGGCACACCACACAAGACTATTCCTCAGAAGGAATAACTCTGATGCGGGAGATAATATTCAGCCTGTCAAAGCCGGCTGGCAATGTGGCCAGCAGGCAAAGAATAGTGCCCAACCCTTTCGCAGTCAAGCACACAAAATGACATTTGCTTTAATTTAGATCATTAAAAAGTAAGAATAAATAATGAGTTGGTTATTGTTAAGTGGGGTTTATAAAGGTGAGAAATTTTAGAAACCTTAGGCTTTTCCCTAGAAAATAGACAGATCTGTATATTTTTCTTTGTTATTATTCGCCCAATTCATGAGAATAACAAGGAATAATAATTTGGCTACACCCTATATCACTATAGGTTGCCCGACTACGGGCGGCGGCAAAGTAATTAGTGGAAATTCATTATTTCTCATTGATGGAAAAGCTATAGCTTGCACAGGTGATAAAGCCACCTGCCCTACGCATAAATTAGTAGCCACTATTGTATCGGGTGATCCGTACATGAATATTTTTGGCAAACTGGCGGCACGTGTTGGTGACTCTCTGTCTTGTGGTTGTAAACTACTTCCGCAACAGAATTTAGTTGTTCAGGATAATGGGGGTGGTTCTGGACAAAGTTCCCGCACAAATCAAGCACAAGATAGCTTTGCACCTCAAACTGACGAACACGGACTTAAGTTCCAACTTAAAGATCAAGAGACAGGCAAACCACTTGCACAACAGTATTTTAAATTAAAGAGTCCTGACGGAACCGAAATTGAAGGATTTACTGACAAAAGTGGTTATACAAAATTAATTAAAACGGGTACTGAAGCCAAAGAAATTGATTTAACAACTTTTGATTTATCCGAACCTATGGCTGAGTGGAATTAATAATGTCAGATAAAAATTTAAGAAACCCTTATAGTCGTAATATACCTGACACTTCGCCCGCTTGGGATGCTTATCCAACCGAACAAAAAGTCTGTGAAATCACTGAACCGCTTTGTAATGATCATATTAAAGTTCGCAATTACACAATGGTTCGACCTTATAATTTTATGATGAACATTCAGCGTTGGGCGGAAGTTGAAAACACCATTGAATTATTAATGGCAGTTCGGTTTGGTATGGAATGGGATGTCAATAAACTTCCTGAAAGCAATATGGCTGACCCTGCATTTCATACAAGAATGTATATAACGTTTCATAATTATGTACTCAAACATGCAATGAAAGAAGGTGCGCGAATTGTTGGAGAATTTCAACAGACAGCCTTTAAAGTACGCTTTTTGAGTACGTTTGCTGTTGATGAATTGCTTGAACTAAGAAATCTTAGTAAGTTTGATCAAGGCAAAGAAATTTATTCAAAAATTGAAGACTTGAAAGATACTTTTGCAAAGTTAAATGCTGCCAAGGCTAGTACAAATTTGGCACAGTTAAGAATGAATGATGGACCACTATTTATTAATCGTGAAATGTTTAAAAAGGTTTTTAATCAAGACTTTAATCCTAAAATGATTCAAATTATGAAACAAAATAGAGAGTATCTAGGAGATCCAGTTAATGTTCGTGAAAAAGGGCTTTACTAGCCCCTTAAAACTAATCTTAATTTCTATGTTTGTTCTAACTAGTTGCGGATGTACCAATACACAAGTTAAAAATTATAGAGAAGATGTTATTAATTCAACCCGTGGTGCAGTAAATATGCTGATTATGGATCAACCCGTCTATAAAAATGCTATAGCATCCGAAAAGAATAAAGTTACAAATACTTTGCTGTATACCACTTTAAAGAAAGCAGGTGTTTTAAGCGAGCTTGAAAAAGAAATTGGAAATAACTTTGTAATTGAAGAAAGCCTTTCCTTAGCTCAACTAAATAAACTTTGTTGGACAACTAAGTTTCTTCAGCATTATAAAAAAGACTTATCCCCTCAGTCTCAAGTTGATTATCAGAAAGTTTATGCTTGGGTGGATGCCAAGCAGTCAACATGGTTAAAAAAACTAAATGAGGGATATACTAAAGATGAACTCGGTGAAGATGATTGTCGAAAGTGAGTAATAAAAAAGCCCTAATTATTTAGGGCGTTTTTCTATACCTGCTATTTCTATAAAAATACTTATTTGTCCACTAAATATATGCGCTATATATACTTAAAATTGATTGCTCATAAAGAAAACAAATCTTTCAAATTAAGCCAAAATAACCTATGTATAAGTAAAGCTTGAATGCTATATTCGGCCCATGACTTAGTTCTATTTGCTTAAATGCTTAGGTGGGCTAACTTGCCAAAGCCATTTTATGAATAGCTTAATGACCTGCTTCTTGTCGTGATCATTTTTACAACTTAATCTCAATGGGGGCAGGTCGCCATCTCACCCACTATCCCGCTTCAATCTTCTCTGTTGATTTTAATTCTAATCGGTTTAACTCCAAAAACAGGCATAAAAAAAGGGCTTACATGTTATTAAAACGATGTAAACCCTTTATAAATCTTGGTAGGTATATCCAGACTCGAACTGGAGACCTCTACGATGTCAACGTAGCGCTCTAACCAACTGAGCTATACACCTAGAATGGAAAGCATCATATTCATTTTTCAAAAGCAAAACAAGAGATTTGCCATTGAAAAAAATACAAATGAGCAGACTTTGAGCAAACTTTTTTCATTTCCCAAAAAGTAAAACGGTACATGGTTCAACCACATACCGTCTTTGGTTAGCCAAATATCAAGCTCAACTTAACAAGGGCATTTCTTCAAAGTACCACCTGCCGATGGATAACGCACATCAACACAATGTCGATAGAAAGTCTTTGCATCCATAGGTGTTAAATCTGGATGATGGGCTTTCATATGCTCCAAATATGTTTGATAGTCCGGCACACCAACCATCAGTCGGAAACTTTGCTGTAAACGTTGCCACAAGGTTGCTATACGCGACCAGTTCTTTGGAGAAAGTAATAGCTCTTTTTGCGAGAGCACTGTCATTTTGATGATTTTCGCAATAATGACAGTTCCATTTTTTGCAAATTTAAAATTCATCTTTATTCTCCTCGAGTGGTAACCACTTCAGGATCGGCATATACCGCAGGCGCTTCATTTACAGTCGGTTTCGGACTCGCTAAAGCACGGCGAACAATACCAATTGAGGCAATAATCATGACAATCGATACAATCATAAAGAAGCCACAAAGCGCAGCATTAATCTGATTCGACATCACAATGTTTTGCATCTCAGCAATAGTTTTGGCTGGTTTAATAATTTCACCACGAGCAATCGCGTCAGAGAACTTATGCGCTTGCGCCAAGAAACCAATTTTTGGATTTTCGTGGAAAATCTTTTGCCAACCCGCAGTCATACAGGTCACGAATAAGAAAATAGTCGGAAAAATCGTTACCCATACATATTTTTCTTTTTTCATTTTAAACAGAATGACTGTACCTAAAATGAGTGCCATAGAAGCCAGCATTTGGTTACCAACACCAAATAAAGGCCATAATGAGTTAACACCACCAAGTGGGTCAATTACACCTTGATAAACAAAGAAGCCCCATCCACCTACTGCAACCGCTGTACCAACCAAATTACCAAAGAATGAACCTGATGCTTTAACCGCAGGAATAACAATACCTACCGTGTCTTGCACCATGAAACGACAAGCACGAGTACCGGCATCGACAGCAGTTAAAATAAACAATGCTTCAAACAAAATGGCAAAGTGATACCAAAATGCCATCATTTGGCGGCTATTAAAAATTTCAGAAATGATATGAGCCATACCAATAGCGAAGGTAGGTGCACCACCTGTACGTGAAAGAATCGAGCTTTCACCTACTTCTTGAGCCAACACGGTCAGCATTTCTGGGGTAACAACAAAACCTAAGTTACGTACAGCTTCTGCCGCAGTTTCTACAGTTGTACCGAGTACTGCCGCTGGCGCATTAATCGCAAAGTACACACCTGGGTCTAACACTGTCGCACAGATCATTGCCATGATCCCGACAAAAGACTCCATAAGCATACCGCCATAGCCAATCATGCGCATGTCAGCTTCGTTATCGACGAGTTTTGGTGTTGTACCACTAGAAACAAGCGCATGGAAACCAGAAATGGCACCACAAGCAATGGTAATAAATAGGAATGGGAATAAGCTACCTGAGAAAACTGGACCTGTACCATCAATGAAGTGGGTTACAGCCGGCATTTTCAATTCAGGTAATGCAATGATAATACCCACCGCCAAACCAAGAATCACCCCGATTTTGAGGAAGGTAGATAAATAATCACGCGGTGCTAATAACAACCAAACTGGCAATACCGATGCGATAAAACCATAAATAATGAGACACCAAGTAAGTTGTGTACCTGTTAAAGTGAAGAACTCACCCCAGTATGGGTCTGCTGCAACATGTCCACCATAGACAATTGCCAGCATCATTAAAACAAAGCCAATAATTGAAACTTCTGCAATACGTCCCGGACGGATAAAGCGCATATAAACGCCCATGAACAATGCAATTGGAATGGTGGCTGCAATACTAAAGACACCCCATGGACTATGTGCAAGTGCTTTAACAACCACCAACGCCAGTACGGCAAGGATAATAATCATTACCCCGAGTGCGCCCAACATAACCACAACACCAGCAAAAGAACCAAGTTCCTGCTTTGCCATTTCACCAAGTGATCGGCCATCACGGCGTGTTGAGATAAATAAAACTAAAAAGTCTTGTACTGCACCCGCCAGCACTACACCGACCAATAACCAGATCGTTCCTGGTAAAAAGCCCATTTGTGCAGCCAGAATTGGTCCAACTAACGGTCCTGCTCCAGCAATTGCAGCAAAGTGGTGACCGAAAAGCACATATTTATTGGTGGGTACATAATCCAGACCATCGGCTAAACGATGTGCTGGGGTTAAACGTCTTGGGTTTAATTCAAATACTTTAGTTGCAATAAATAGACTATAAAATCGATATGCGATGCTATATACACATGCTGCAGCCAGTACAAGCCAAACCGCGTTAACATGTTCACCACGACTGAGTGCCAGCATCCCAAAAGAAATTGCACCTATAATTGCCACTAGGCTCCAGACCAGCTTGGAGGGAAGCGTAGATTTCGCTTGCATTGTGTCCATTCTTAACCTCTCAATAAATAACTACAGCATTTTTATATTGTTATGTACTGTTTCTCTTAATCCCTGTGACTCTACTCCTCCTTTTTCTTTTTTCCTCTTATACTTTCGCATAAAAAAAGGGATGATTTACATCATCCCTTCGATAATAGTTTATTTTTTAACTATTATGCACGCTCTAAATACTCACCAGTACGAGTATCTACACGAACGCTTTCTTCTTGCTGAACAAATAACGGAACACGAACAACCGCACCTGTTTCAAGCTTAGCTGGTTTACCGCCACCGCCAGATGTATCACCACGTACGCCCGGATCAGTTTCAACGATTTTTAATACAACGAAGTTCGGTGGGTTTACAGTTAAAGGTACACCGTTGAACAACATAATTGTACATTTTTCATTTGAATCGTCTTTTAACCATTTAGCAGCATCGCCCATTGCAGTTTTGTCTGCAGCGATTTGCTCAAAAGTTACAGGATCCATGAAGTTCCACATTTCACCATCGTTGTATAAGTAATCCATTTCAACTTCAACGATGTCAGCCGCTTCTAAAGAGTCACCTGATTTGAAAGTTTTTTCTAATACTTTGCCAGTTTTAAGGTTACGTAATTTTACACGGTTGAACGCTTGACCTTTACCTGGTTTTACATATTCGTTTTCCATGATAGAACATGGGTTACCATCAAGCATAACCTTAAGGCCAGCTTTGAAATCATTTGTAGAATAATAGGCCATGAAAGGCACACTCCAAACTTAACAAGTCAACTATGCGATATAATGCGTTGTTGCATTATCTTAATCGTGTCAAATGATAAACTATTTATACCAAGAGCAAAACTGGCAATCACAACTCAGTGACCTTATTACTGATCCTTTTGAACTGCTAAGCCTACTCGAGTTATCCTCAGATCAGCTATTATCAGGTGCGATTCTGGCTTCTGAAAAGTTTAAATTGCGTGTTCCTCGTGCGTTCGTCGGAAAAATGAACGCTAAAAACCCGCTTGACCCGCTTTTACTACAAGTATTACCTCATCATTTAGAGCTTGAAGAGCATCCTGAGTTTGTAACCGACCCTTTAGGTGAAGAAGCAGCCAATCAGTTACCGGGTGTTTTACATAAATATAAATCTCGTTTTTTACTGACCTTAACAGGCGCATGTGCTGTGCATTGTCGTTACTGTTTCCGTCGTCACTTCCCGTATCAGGAAAATCTGCCAAAAAATGATGATTGGCTCAATATTAAAAATTATATCGAAGCTAATCCTGATATTAATGAAGTGATTTTAAGTGGAGGTGACCCCCTTACGCTTTCTAATCGTAAGCTTGCACTTTGGCTAGAACGCTTATCATCTCTCAAACAAGTTAAGATTTTGCGAATTCATTCACGAGTTCCAATTGTCATTCCAAATCGAATCGACGAAGAGCTTATTTCTTTATTAAAAAACAGTAGGCTGCGTATTATTCTGGTGGTACACTCAAACCATGCTTCTGAACTCGATGACTTTACTTGTTCAAAGTTGATGGAGTTATCTTCGCACCACATTACTGTACTAAATCAGGCTGTATTGCTAAAAGGTGTCAATGATTCTGCTCAAACTTTAACTGATTTAAGTTATCGTCTATTTGAAGCTCGCGTTATGCCATATTACTTACACGTATTAGATAAAGTAAAAGGCGCACAACATTTTGATTTAATGCCATCTGAAATAGATGCGATATATCAAGACGTGTTAGCGAGCCTACCTGGATATCTGGTTCCTAAACTCGTCAGGGAAATTGCGGGCGAAAAGAATAAAACACCGCTTTTTGGGGCTACAACTTTTTGAGTTATATAATAAGTGATGATGAATAATGCACTTTCGGACATTTTTCACAATCAAACCTCACGTACCCGTGAACGGTTAAGCTTTTGTGAAGCCAACATTAAAGATCTTAATGAATGGGTCACTACCCTTTCTATTATGCAATTGGGTGATACTTCAAAAGCGTTATTTACCGCAATTTTGGAGTTAAATGAATTAAATTGCAGTGAAACGCTCCGCTTTGACTTAATTCAAACGCTTCACCCAACTATTAATAATGTTTTGGCAAGCTTAGAAAAGAACTTCTTTAACCAAGGGGTGATTAGTACCGACCGTAACGAGCATATTATTGAGCTGGCAATGCTGCTGCGTTGTTATTTTGCCAGCATTTATTTAAATATTGCACAGACCAGCCACGAGCAGCTACAAAGACAAAAGTTCTCTTTATTTTCTTTTAAACAAAAGAAAAACTTACAAACTGCGCGTATTTTGGCGACATTCCATGCATTGCAGCAACTCACCAACCTTTTATACCAACAGCATATGCTCTACAGCGAACCTGTAAAAGGTCAATGGTTAATTGCTCATCAACTTTATGAAACAGCCGTTCAGTATAAATATCATTTAACCAATATTAATCATATTCAAGGTGTACAGCACCCTTTAGCAAATATTACACAGGCATATGCTCAGCTGATTTTATTAGATATTTTTAATACCAATCAGATTCGTCAATCAGAAATTCAGGCTTTGTTTCAATGTAGTTTTGACTGGGCACGCATGATTCAAATCTTGCCTAAAGACTCTGCTTTAACTAAATATGTAGTCGATCCGACTAAAGACCATCCGCCTGTATATAACAAAAAGCAAAGCTCAAATTTCAACCCAAGCATTTTCATTAGTACACAAGCCTTGCTTGAGCATGTGACTGCCACCATGCATAAAAATGCTCAATACATGTCTAAAAATGAAAAGATTTATTTGAGTCCAGCACTAAAATTTCACGTTCAAACCATTTTGGGTACCACAGCACAGCGCCGTCATGAACGTTATGAATACAATGCTGCATTGCAAATCTGTTTTGGCTTAAGTACTGCTCATTTTTATTTATCTAAAGCAAAAAACTTTGAAGAAACGCTACAGCTTAACAATAACTATAATCTACAAAGTGAATCGAAAGTTTTATCAAACTTAGAAAAAAAAGAGCAACAGACCAGCTCGTATCAGCGCTTGAGTCGTGAGAGCAAGACGATTTACCAAACTACAGTGCTTGATATTAGTGTTAATGGCTACCGTATTAAATGGTCTGGTGAAGCCCCTAAAAACTTAAGAACTGGCGAATATATTTTAGTCAAAGAAACGCTGCATGGTCAGTGGCGTGGCGGTGTGATTCGCTGGATTAAACAATCGACTGAAAAAAGTCTGGAGCTGGGTTTAGAAATTCTTTCGCAAGCCATGTTCCCTTGTGCCGTACATATTCAGGCAGAGCGCCATACTCGTAATTACCACCCTGCACTATTACTACAAACTCAAAACCTAGAAGAAATACAAAACACGCTTATTTTACCGGGGTCTCAAATTTTTAGAGAGCAACAAACAATTCATTTACGATTGGGGACAGAAGAAATCAAAGTGTATCTACTCAAAGCACAACTCATTACTCAAAGTTTTATTCAATTTCAATTTGAACTTTTGAATGAGCAGCAACAACATCTGCTTGATCAGTTCATGCTGAAAAAGAATAGTAACGCGAATAACCAAGATTTATGGGAAGCATTAAAGTGAGAAACTCTTTACTATCTAAAAAGTTAAAACGTACTGAAATACGTTTACTCATTATTGATGATAACCAGTTACGTTATAACCAAATTTTAACTTTATTATCGGGGAATGATTATCAAGTTAATGCCTTATTACTTGATGATTTAAAAAGTTTTGAAAAGCAGTTAAATACATCGTGGGATGTCATTATTTTTGGTCGTGCGTATGATTTGAAAATTGAACAAACTCTCTCCCTTGTTCAAGCCTCAGAACAGCCACAGCTTCCAATTTTACTTTTACAACCAGATGACTACCAATCATCGCAATATCAAAACTATATTCAAAAAGGTATTTATGATGTAGTTCCATTAGAACCTTTGGACTATTTCTATATTACGCTTGTTCGAGCGCTGTCATATAGCCGCCTTTTACAGAAAGAGCAGCGTCTTTTGGCTGAGCTTGATACCATTCATACACATACGCAAACACTGGTCGATAGCAGCCATAAAGCGGTCGCTATTTTTCAAGAAGGTATACATATTAAGGCAAATACCGAATATTTGAATCTTTTTGGTTTCCAGCAAGAAGAAGATATTATTGGTTTGCCGATTTTAGATGTCTTACAACCTAACGATTTAAATATTTTTAAACAACGTTTTAAGAAAATTTCTTTAGGCCAGTTTGATCAAGCACGTTTCGAAATTCAAAGTCAGCATCAAGCTATTTCTGGTAATAATGCTTTAAAACTGGAATTTATTCCGAGCCAAGAAGAAGATGCTGTACAACTGACCATCGACTATCAAGTTGATTTAAAATCACCAGCAAATACAGCACTAACCGAAAAAACGACTGGATTAAGTGCAGCTTGGCCACAGATTAATCGTCATTTATCGACCCACCCTGCCCAAGCAAATGCTCTGGTTCTATTTAGACTTGCACAGTGTCCAGAACGACTTTTTCAACAAGGTTGGCAAACTTTAGGACTTTATTTCAATCAGCTACATGGTTTTTTAAAAGACCATGCTCAGATGCCGATTTTCCAAGTCGACTTGGGCAGTTATGTCGGGATTTTACAAGCTGAAAATAGTACGGTTTTAAATTCTCAGTTGACGAGTTTACAAACTTTGCAAAAAGAACACTTGTTAAAAGTGAATGAGCAAAACTTTTCGGTACAGTTAAAACTTGGCTATGCTCCGCTTAACCAACCATTAACTGAAACTACATTTAGCTCATTACTTAATGAAGCTGAAAAGCAGAACCTACCTCAAGTTACCCCTCAGCTTGAAATAACGCCTATTGTAGAAAAACCAGTTTCGCCGAGCATTGAAGCTGTTCCTCTTGATTTAACGATTGAGCACTTTGAGGTGACTTCGCAGTCTTCTTTGCTACAGCAGTTGAAACAAAAATTAGCTAAAGGTGAGATACATCTTAAGTATCAGCAAATTTACGATAAACATGATGAAGAAACTCATAACTATGAAGTAACGAGTGGCTTTATTGCAGACGAACAATGGCATGATTTAAATGACTTAGCTGAATTAAAAGAAGATGCTGAACTATCAATTCAACTAGATCGCTGGATATTAGTAGAAGCCTGTAAACAGCTTCATAATTTCATTGCTCAGTATCCTAAAGCAAGGCTCATTATTAACCTTAATATTGATATTTTGCTGAAAGATAAAACCTTCCCTGAGCTGATTTCCAAACTGCTTACTATCATTGGTAGTAAACTTGAATGTCCTTTGATTTTGCAATTTTCGGAACAAGCTCTTCAGCACTACCTTCCAACAGTTCAACCGCTGATTGGTCGTTTACGTCAACATGGTGCAGAAGTTTCAATCCGAGACTTTGCTTCTTCTATATATAGCGATTCAATTTTACAGCAGCTTGATATCCAGCTTGTAAAACTGCAGTCTAGCAAAACTGATCTATTAAGCTCAGACCAAGGACTCAATAGCTTGCAAGAAAAAGTATTTAACTATTTGACTGTAAAACCAATTGGAATTTTATTAGCTAACTTAAATGACATGAACCTGTTTGCCAATGCATGGAATGTGGAAACACGTTTCTTACAAGGTGATTATTTTCAGAAGAAGCTTGATCGTTTAACAGATGTGCAAGACCAGTAATGGTCTTGGACGCTAAAAACAAAAAACGGGCATAAGCCCGTTTTTTGTTTCGTTTTGAAGTATTAACGCTTGATAGAGCGAGACATACCAGCAAAACGTTGTTTGAATTTGTCGATACGACCACCAGTGTCTACATTCTTTTGTTTACCAGTGTAGAAAGGGTGGCAAGCTGAACATACGTCAAGGTAAATAGTTTCTTTACCTAAAGCAGAACGAGTTTCGATTACGTTACCGCATGAGCAAGTTGCAACTAATTTTTCATATTTTGGGTGAATATCGGCGCGCATCGTCGATTACTCCTAATTGAAGAAAGGCTTAAGCTGTCATCGCAATTGATCACTCTCAATTAAATTGAGGAAAGCTTTTATAAGCAGATCAACACCACAACAGACCATTCTTTTGGCCCACCGAAACCTCTAGGGTTAGAGCTAAGCACAACAAGTGGACAGTATTATACGCCATATAATTTTTTTTTGCGAATTAATCTTGGGATTTAGCCCAGTAATTTGCGATTACTCCACACACCATTAACTGTATTTGGTGAAATATCATAATTGGCAATACAATCATTCCTAAAGGCTGACCAATAAATAAGATTTGTGCCATTGGTACACCACTTGCCAAGGTCTTTTTTGAACCGCAAAAGAAAACAGTAATCTGATCGGCACGACTAAAACCAAAAGCACGCGGTAAATACAGGGCAAGTAACATAATAATAGTCAGTAATACAGAGCAAGCGAGCGCCAAAAGAAGTAAGGTTTTCCAGTTTACTTGATGCCAAAGTCCAGCAACCACCGCCCCACTAAATGCACCATACACCACCATCAAAATTGAGCCTTGATCGAACGCTTTTACAATACTTGGTACTTTTGCCATATATGGAAAAACATAAGGACGAAGCAATTGCCCTAAAACAAATGGAACTAATAACAACAGCGTAATTTCTATAATGGACGATGTAGGATCAAACCCGTGCTGACTTTGTCCCAAAATAAAGAAACTCACTAAAACTGGCGTAATGAACATACCCACCAAGTTTGAGAAAGATGCACTACATACCGCCCCTGCCACATTCCCTTTTGCCACTGAAGTAAAAGCAATAGAAGACTGAACCGTAGAAGGTAAGAAACACATAAACAGAAAGCCCCAATAGAGCTGCTGTCCCAATAAAGGTAAAAGAATAGGTTTAGCCAATAAACCAAGGGCAGGAAAAATAAAGAACGTAATTGCAAATACCAGTAAATGCATTTTCCAATGCAAAATACCTTCAATGACTGCCTCACGAGACAACTTAGCCCCATGTAGGAAGAATAAAATTGCAATCGCGACTGTAGTTAGTGTATTGAAATACTGCGCAGCTTGACCACTGACTGGAAAAAATGTTGCTAGTAGCACCATACCAACTAACAAAATTGTAAATCGATCAAGTGCCAAGAACTTCAGCATGTTCACATCCTATGATTATTTTAGTCAAATAAAAACCCAGTTGATAAATTGACCATTTGGTCAAGCCTTCATCATACTGGGCTATAAAAATAAAGCTAGGCTTTTAAGACCTAAATCTTAAAGCGCCTAAGTCAATTACTTAATTATTTCTAGCGTTTGCATCTTGCTGAATGAGTTCGATTTTGTAGCCATCTGGATCTTCAACAAAAGCAATCACCGTTACACCACCCTTCATTGGGCCTGCTTCACGCACAACTTTACCACCACGTGCTTTAATTTCTTCACATGCTTTGTAAGCGTCTTCGACACCAATTGCGATGTGACCATAGGCATTGCCTAAATCATAACTTGATGTATCCCAGTTATGCGTAAGTTCAAGCACGGTATTATTTTCTTCATCGCCATAACCAACAAATGCTAGTGTAAAACGACCTTCTTCATAATCACGCTTACGAAGTAACTTCATCCCTAATACTTCGGTATAGAACTTTAAAGATTGTTCTAAATTGCCTACTCGCAACATTGTATGAAGCATTCGCATGTTTATTCACCTGCCTTTTCTGTTTCATGTGTTTGATGATCTTTGAGTAGTTTTCCAACCCAAACCACTAAAATTAAGATTGGAATCCCGATCAATGTGGTCATCAAAAAGAAGTTTGGATACCCAATATTACTCACTATGGTACCTGAATATCCACCTAAAAGTTTTGGTGTAAGGGTCATGAGTGAACTAAAGATCGCATATTGAACAGCGGTAAATGACACACTGGTTAGGCTCGAAAGGAATGCAATAAATGCTGCACCCGCGAGGCCCGAAGCCATATTATCCACAACAATTGCAAAGTAGAGCCACAGCGAACTATAAGGCTTAATGACTTTACCGCTAATCTCGACCTCTTTACCTGACTGAGTATCAATATATGGTAGAGGGTCAATATTTACATCTAATTCAGCTTTGGATACAGAATTTGAAGCAATGTTATAATGATGGGAAACTGATAATACTTTTTGGTTTCCTTCGACAACTGACGCAGTAATTTGTTTGCTTGGTGATGACAGTAATTTTTGCATATCAATTGCAGCGTTAAATACACCTTTTTGATCTGTCATTTTTGCATCAAAATTTTGTCCATCAAGATTCAACACAATCTTTTGGTTAGGCGATAAAGCTTTACCAAAATACTGACCACGAACAACCACACTGCCTTCAGAAGATTTAGCAGTGATTTGGTCACTTCCCATCAAAGGTAAAATCTGTAGGGGTACATGTTCAGCATGCGTTGTTACTAAAGGTTGAACTCGGACTATGGTCTCTGCTTGTTGACCTTGCAAAGCATAGCCAGCTTTTACATCAACTTGTTTTGTTCCTTCAAAAGTGGAACTCGGGACTTTAATCTTCCAATAACCGACTTCATCTGGCTGAGCTTTATAATGTTTGTCTCCCACTTGAACATCCACCATATCAAGGGGTTTGCCAGATTTCACTAAACCAATGAAAATGAGGTTAGTAGAGCTTGCCAATACAGCACCCACAAACATCAGTTTCATGATGTTCATACGCTGTGCTAATAAGCCTCCTAAGAAGCCTCCAACCAAGCTAAAGATCACACCATAAACTTTTACAGCTTCAGCAATTTGTTCTTTGCTAAAGTTTAGATCTTGATAAAAGACATTTGAGATCACACCGGCAATGATGTCTGAAATACGGAAAAAGCCAATCAAAAATAGAAGCACTAACGCGAGTTTGACACCATAACGTTTAAAGAAATCCAGAATTGGAGCAATCCAAGTTTCTTTTGCCATTTGCTGGTTGACCACCCCCATCTTAACTAGCACATAACCAACTAAAATGGCAGAACCTGTTGCTGTTAAGAATCTTAAAGCTTCTAAACCAAATAAAGCTGCACTATCTTGAATATTGCCAGCTTTGGAAATTGCCTCGGTAATTTGACCTGAGTAAATATAAGTTATGACAAACGAAATGACCGCTATAAAGAAGACTAAAACCAGACGGTAATAATCAGTAGTTTTATAGTTTTTATATACGCGATTAACCTTAGGTTCACGAACAAGCAAGGTTGTAACAATACCGACCAACATGACTGCTGCCATGGTTAAATAGGTCGTTTTCCATGCCTCGTAAATATAGTTGCCTTTAGCTGTTCCTAAATGTGCTGCTAAAAATAATGCACCAGCACCAGCTACAATCATACCAATACGGTAGCCAGCATTATAAGTCGACGCCAACACCGTCTGCATTTCAGTTTCAGCTAATTCGATACGATAAGCATCAATTACGATATCTTGCGTTGCTGCCGAGAAGCCAAGTAATACTGCACCGGCTGCCATTTGAACCAAATAGCTATGGCCTAAAGCTGGGTCGGCAAAAGCCATGGTGCAAATCGCAAGCACAATTAAACACTGAGCAATAAGCAACCAAGCACGTCTTCGACCTAAAGCCTTGGTCAAGACCGGTACTGGCAATTCATCAATGAGAGGTGCCCAAACAAACTTAAAGGAATATCCCAAAGCTGCCCAACTGAAAAAAGTGACTGCACTTTTATCAATGCCCGCTTCACCTAGCCATAAAGAAAGACTAGAAAAAATTAGTAAAATAGGTATTCCGGCAGAAAAACCCAGAAATAGCATAATTAATGCACGACGGTCTAAAAATGCTTTAAACGCCGAGACCCAACCAGAGGTTTGTGTGGTCATTCGTTTTTTATTTTCCATAAATTATAAATGCGTCTATTCAATCGCTTCTTACAATTGCTTTCAAGATTCTTTCTGCAATCAAGTTTTGTTTTGGTGATAAAAGCAGCAAGTTTGCTTGATATTTTATGCTAAACCTGTATACCTTTAATCTTCAACCTTCGTTTTCTTTTGCTGGATATCAACAGTGACACAAAAACTTGATCAAGTGACAACTTCAACTTTATCACTCGCTAAAACAAACACCACAAACGTCACAATAAATGCATTTCCTTCAGCTTTTGAGCAACCTGATATAAAAATGACTTTGGATAAAACAGCCTTAAAACCCGAACAACTTACACATATTCCAGATTTTGAAAATATTCCAGCCTCAACAAAACGTATAAAACCGCTTAATAACTTTTTAGGACAAGATCGTGCCAAAGCTTCAGTAGAAGCCGGCATTTCTTTACCCTACTCTGGTTATAACATTTTTGCAGTAGGAACGGCAGGTTTGGGTAAACGCACCATGATTAAGCGTTTACTACAACAACATGCGAAAACAATGCCTACTCCAGATGATTGGGTATATGTTTATAACTTTAAGCAAGCGCGTCAGCCAATTGCGCTACGCTTCCCTGCTGGGCAAGGAACCAAGTTTCAACATACTCTTCATCAAACTTGGCAAATTATTTTAAAACAGCTTGAACGCCGTTTTAGCGCCGAGACTTATCATAACCGTATTGAGCGAATTCGTCAGGAAACTGGAGATGAGCAGCAAGAAGCGCTTGTTGAATTAACAAAAGAAGGCGAAGAGCTCGATTTAAAATTAATTTCTCGAAATGAGAAGCATGGTTTTGTGCCTGTCCAAGTAAAAAATGATCAGGTTCAAGAACTGACCCAAGCAGAAATTGATGCTTTAAATAGTAAACAGCGTGCTGAAATCGCGGCGAATATTCGCTATATGGATAAAAAGCTTGAGCGTCTTGGTTTGCATTTAGGCGATTTAGAAGACGATGCACGAGACAAAGTCTCTGTTTTAAATCGAGACATCGCGACTCAAGTGGTTATGCCACGAATAGATTTAATTTTAAATAAGTATGGTCAAGTTAAAGGCCTTGAAGATTATTTAAAACAATATGCACAAGATGTAATTGACAATGTTGAGCTCATTTTAGAGCAAGAAGAAGATGACTTTGCTCCTGCTATGTTCAATCGTGTACCAGCACGTTATCAAGCAAATGTAATTGTTTCAAATAAACCAAACAGCGGTGCACCGGTTATCTTTGAAGATTTTCCAACCCACTACAACTTGCTTGGTCATGTAGAACAGCTTACGCACAACGGTACAATTACCACAGATTTCACTCTCATTCGCCCAGGTGCTCTACATCAAGCGAATGGTGGTTTTTTAATGCTTGAAGCCGAGCAATTACTCGAACAGCCTTATGCATGGCAGGGTTTAAAGCGTGCTTTAAAATCAGGCCAGCTCAAGCTTTCTTCTCTTGAACACATGTTGACGTTAACAGGCTCTATCTCGATAGAACCTGCTGCAGTTCCACTTGATATTAAAGTGGTTCTTATGGCAGAACCTGAGATTTATTATGAAATCTTAGAAGTAGAACCAGAGCTTGGTAGTGTATTTAAAATTCGTGCAGATTTTACCGATACATTACAGCGTAATGACGAAAATGAACAAGCTTACATGCAGCTAATTGCTGACTATGTACAAGCAGATAAACTACTTCCATTTGATCGTAGTGCCTTAGCAGCTTTACTTACCGACTCAAGCCGTCAGGCGGAAGACCAAAGCTCACTATCATTACATGCTTCAACTTTGGGTGACCTCATTCGTGAAGCACATCATCATGCATTTAAAGCCAATGAAAAGATTGTAACTGACCAACACATTAATCTTGCATTACAACATAGACAATATCGCTTAGGCTATTTAAGAGAGCTTTACTGGCAAGATCTGTCGCGTGGAACTCAGTTAATCGAAACTTCAGGCCACCGTTTAGGCCAAATCAATGCCCTCTCCGTTATTCACTATGCAGATGTTGAGTTTGGTTTACCTTCACGTTTGACTGCCTCAGTTTATCAAGGCGGTGGTGATATTCTTGATATTGAACGTAGTGTAGAACTAGGTGGTTCACTCCATGCCAAAGGTGTGTTGCTCATGTCTAGCTTCTTGAAAGCTCACTTTGGCCGTGAACAGATTTTACACTTCTCTGCCGCGCTTGCATTTGAACAAAGCTATGGGCAAGTCGACGGTGACAGTGCAACGGTTGCCGAGCTTTCTGCATTAATTTCTGCAATTAGTCAAATACCAATTGATCAATCATGGGCAATTACCGGTTCTATGAATCAGTTAGGCCAAGTTCAACCAATTGGTGGTGTAAATGCAAAAATTGAAGGCTTCTATGATGCTTGTAAATTACAAGGTTTAACTGGCAAACAGGGTGTCATTATCCCACGTCAAAACATGCAACATTTGATGTTACGTCAAGATGTGATTGATGCAGTAAAAGTTGGTCAGTTCCATATTCATGCGATTGATACGATTGACCAGGCACTTGAAATTTTAATGGCTCGTCCAGTCGGTACACTCGATAAAAAAGGCAAGTACAGTAAGCACTCTATTTATGCGGCTGTAATGGAGCAACTTGAATATTGGCAAGCCATCGAAGATGGTGCAGAAATTGAAGAGGAACCAAAGAAGAAAAAGAAAAACAAGAAAAAAATCAAAAAGCACGAAGAGCTCACAGCTGATGATCTTCCACAAGAGACTCAAGAAGAAGTTGCGACTCTGAAGCAAAAATAGTACTAAGTAAAAAAAGGGCTTGTAATCACAAGCCCTTTTTTATGAATAAGGTAAAATTAGCGAACAATTTGCATGGCCCTTCCGCCAGCCAATTGACTAAAATACTGTTTAAGCGCTTCAACACAACGCTGAATCTTCATTGGCTGTTGATCGTGTTTGGCGATCTCTGCATATAAAGTGAAAGCTGGAAGTTTCCAATCTGGAAGAATTTCAATTAAAGAACCAGCCTTCAATTCTTTTTGAGCATCTAAATATAAAATTCTAGCAATACCATGTCCTTGCTGACATAAGGCTTTAGCAACTTGCAAATTATTACTTTGTAAACGGCTTACCATCTCAATATTTAATTTCTCACCTGTTTTAGCATGCTGGAAGTTAAAAGTACGTGACTCGTTCATTGCATTGATAGAAAGCAACTCATGGTTGTTTAAATCGTTTGGATGCAAAATCGGGCTTGATTGATTGAGATAGCTGGGAGAGGCTACCAAAATCTGATCGACAAAAGCCATAGGGACTACAGAACTACTCTCTTCTACTGGCGTAGAGCTCATACGTACGGCAATATCAATTCGCTCTTCAATTAAGTCGATATAACGATGCCCCACTTCAAAATGAACAGATAAACCGCGATGGGCAGACATCCAATGAGATAAAGCAGGAATAATGTGCTGAACTGCTAAGTCTGGGGTTGTTGCAATACGCAAATCACCAATCAAGTCATCTCGCAGTTCATTGATTCTGATTTTGCCTCTTTCTGCTGCTGCCAACATTTCTTGGCAACTTGAGAAAAAAGCCTGTCCAGCCTCTGTCAAACTAAGTTTTCGAGTAGAACGGTGTAATAAAATTACATCCATTTCATTTTCAAGAGAACGTATTTGCTGACTGACAGCACTTGTTGTAATGCCTAATTCACGTGCCGCACCACTAAATGAACTTTTTTCAACCACACAAGCAAAAACACCCATCGCACGAAGCTGATCTAACATAGGTTTCCTCAAATCTAATTCTAAATTTATAAAAAATGCTTATTGTTGTAATGAAAGCAACCAATTACATTATACGAGGAAACCTATATTTATTGCATTAGCTAATTTGGTAAAAGATTTGCCGGATTGATTGGTTTACCGTCAAGGCGAATTTGGAACTCAAGCATGACACGAGAAGCCCCTGAAGACCCCATTTCAGCAATCTTTTGGCCTGCGGTTACATTGTCTCCACTCTTCACAATCATCTTGCTATTGTGGGCATACGCACTGATATAGCCATCAATATGTTTGATTAAAACGAGATTACCATATTCTTTTAAACCATCGGCTGCGTATACAACTTGACCGTCAGCTGCCGCATAAATAGGATCACCTTGGTTACCACCGTAACGAATTCCTTTGACATTATTCGCCAAATTAAATCCTTGGATAACCGGACCATTATTTGGTTTCACCCAACGCAAGCTTGAACTTGGAATTGAAGCCCCTACGCTAGTATTGTTTGTTGGTGCAACTGTTCTTGGCGGCGGTGTAGTAACCGTTGTTGTTGGCGGAGTTGTGGTTGTCGGTAATGCAATTGTTTGGCGCTTAATCGGCTCTTGTTGCGCCATGACTTGTGTCGACACGGTTTTTGGTGAAGAAGATTTTTTCAATCGTAATGATTGATTAACATAAATACGATATGGCGGAGCAATATCATTCATCTCTGCAATACTGAGATAGTCCAAACCATAACGCATTGCAATGCCACTTAAAGTATCACCTGAACGAACGGTGTAATAGTTAGGAGCCATTGAATAGCGAGAACTATTATTAATTTGTGGTTTAGAAGCACATCCTGCCATTGCAACAGTAAAACCTACAGCTACAGACAACATCATAATTTTCATTATATTGTCTCTTTGAATATGCGATCTGCTTTGTTGCCCAGTTAAATGCATCGATCTCCCTCACTAAATGCTACAAATCATTTCGGCTAAGAGTATCAAAAAAGTAAGAGGAAACATGTTCCTCTTTTTCTATATTCACAAAGTTATAACATTCGGGCCAAATTATTGACCCAAGCTTGCCTGTAAATCCTCTAAAACCGCATAGTTTGTTGCATCCATCTGAATTGGGGTCACACTTACAAAACCGTTTGCAACCGCAAAAAAGTCAGATTGAATTTGGCTAGCAATACGCTGCGGGTCCGTAACTGCTTCACCTGCCAGACCAATCCAGTAAACCTGTCTTCCTCTTGGGTCGACATGACTTGTGATGGGTTTAGACTGAGCACGGCGTCCTTGATAGGTAATTTGAGTCCCTTTAAGCTGTGGCACATCCGGAATATTAATATTAAAAATATGTCGAGGTGGTAGCGCAGGTAAACCTTTGGCAATAAAGTCATGTACCCATTTGGCTGCTTGCGCATAATCATCTTTATGGTTGTATGAACGCACATCAGAACCCGCTAAAGAAACCGCAATTGCAGGCTGTTTCATTAAACGTCCTTCAAATGCAGCGCCGACTGTTCCCGAATACAGAACATCATCACCTAAGTTTGCACCACTGTTGATTCCACTAACTACCAAGTCAAATTCGAAATCAAACAATCCATTCATAGATAAATAGACGCAATCGGCTGGCGTTCCATTTACAGCCCATACATCTTCAGCAATTTGAATAGGACGTAAAGGACGATCTAATGTTAACGCGCTCGAAAATCCACTTCTTTCACTTTCTGGAGCAACTACTACAACACGGCCTAATGGTTTTAACGCTTCAGCTAAAGCCTGTATACCTGGTGCAAATACACCGTCATCATTCGCAATTAGAATATTCACAAAAAATCTTTCTCGACAAATAAACCCGAAGGTTTTCTCAATTGAATTATTTGTTGAATTATATATATTTATGCCTCCATAGCATTATAAAATTGTGAAAAAATGAAAACTTTCGCTCCTTTTTTTCAAGTATTGGGGATCAGTATCACATTGTGTACGCAAACGGTTTTTGCTGATGAGGGTATCTCGACACAAGAAGCTGATAGCTTAATTAAAGATGACATTGCATCTACTCAAGTTTTACAAGAAATTTGCCCTAGTTTTGTTGGCGCAAATAAAAATCTTGAAACGAATACTAAAAAGATTATTGCAATGTACCTTGGTGGTTATTCCAATAAGTCAATTACCTTTTCTGCCCTACAAAATGATGCAGAATACAAGACACTTTTAAGTGAAGCTCGCCAAGCGGCAAAAGAAATGGACCACCGTGAGCAACACGAACTTTGTCAAGAAGTGGTAAATTACAAAGATTAAGCTTATTTGACTCAATACGCTTTTCTTTGAAGGGTTTTCTGTTTATGTAAAGCAGAAAACCTACATAACAATACATTTTTTCCATTTTTTTAGCGTTTAAATTGTTTAAGCTATCGGCATATTTCAAATTTTTGTTTCAGGTTATCCATGTTTATGAAAAAAAGCTTAGTTCAATCACTTTCTGTTGTTTTACTCATGACAATGGCAACAGTGGGTTATGCTGCTGACAAGAAAAAAACAGCTGAAAAGAAAACTGAAAATGAAAATGTTGTTGAAGTTACGCCGACCAAAGGGACTACACCCGAAGAATTAGCAGCAATTCAAGTACTTTCTCAAATTTGTCCAAGTTTAATTGGCAAAAAAGATGCTGAATTTGCCCAAGGTTATGAGCGCCTTGTAAAAGATTATTTACCAAATGAAGCAGACCCAGTTGCAGCTTTAGAAAAACGTAGCAAAGACAAAAGTTTCAAGAAAGTCTTAAAAGAAGCACGTAATGATGCGAAAGCTGCTGGTAACGAGCAAAACAAGTTAGTTTGTCAAGACGTAAAAGCTTATCAATCGCAAAACTAAATTAGTTAAAAACTCTCTAGTTACAATACTGTTTGAAAAAGCCGACTTCCCCCATAGAAGTCGGCTTTGCTTTGTCCTAAAATGCTAGGTTCTTCTGCTTCACACAAGATATTGGAATTACCTAGAATGACTCGAAAAAGCGCTATTGCTGCACTCCTCCTCTTACCAAGTTTTTCTTATGCAGCAACTGTCTTATCAGCTCCGCCAGAATTAAATAATAAGTCTTATGTATTAATGGATTACGAGACAGGACAGATTCTCGCTTCTAAAAATGAAAATGAAAAGCTTGCGCCTGCTTCTATGACTAAAATGATGACAAGCTACATCATTGAACAAAAACTATTAAAAGGTGAGCTTACCGAGAATGAAAAGGTTCGTATGAACGAATCTGCTTGGTGTAAAGGAAGCAGCGCTGAATCATGTATGTATGTACCATTAAATGGTACTGCAACAGTTTTAGAAATGCTTCGAGGTATTATCATTCAGTCTGGTAATGATGCGTCAAAAGCAATGGCTGAACATATTGCTGGAAATGAAGGTACTTTTGCTCACCTCATGAATCAGGAAGCAAAACGTATTGGTATGACAAATACCCAGTTTATGAACTCTACGGGCTTACCTGCAGAAGGTCATTATTCAACTGCAAAAGATATGGCTGTACTAGCTCAACATATTATTAAAGACAGCTCAAGATACTACCCAATTTACTCTGAGAAAGAATTTACATTTAACGGTATCAAGCAAGGTAACCGTAATGCGTTACTTTATACTGACCCAAGTGTTGACGGTTTAAAAACAGGCCACACAGATGAAGCTGGTTACTGCTTAACAACTTCAAGTAAACGCGGGCCAATGCGCTTAATCTCAGTTATTTTTGGTACTGACAGCGTTAATGAACGTGCTAACCAAACACGCGCGTTGTTGTCTTGGGGCTTTGCGAACTTTGAAACTGCAAATGTTCAACCTGCAAACCAAGTTCTTGCCAAAGCTAAAGTATGGTTCGGTAAAGAAAATGAAGTTCAAATTGGTTTAGCAGAGAACTTCAATGTCACTATGCCAAAAGGCAAAGCAGGTGGTATAAAAACTCAATTGGTTGTTCAACCAAATTTAAATGCCCCTCTTCAAAAAGGCCAAGTGGTAGGTAAACTTGTTGCAAGTTTAGATGGCAAAGTTATTGCTGAAAAACCTCTTGTTGCATTAAAACCAGTTGAAGAAGCAGGCTTCTTTGCACGCATGATCGACCATATCAAACAATTCTTTAGTAACTTATTCTAATTTTAGAATAGTTCAATTAAGCACTCATGCTATTAGCTTGAGTGCTTTTTTATTTTATACTTCTATTAAATTTTATTTTGATGCTTCTCATGACAAAAAACATCCGTCCTTATTTAGATCATCATCCACAAATTGATCCAAGTTGTTACATTGATGAAATGTCCGTGGTTGTCGGTGATGTTAAATTGGCCGAAAATGTTTCGGTATGGCCTTTTGCAGTCATTCGCGGAGATGTAAATAGTATTCAAATTGGTAAAAATAGTAATGTACAAGACCATTGTATGTTACATGTCAGCCATAAAAATGATGCAAAACCGAATGGTTCGCCTCTTATTATTGGTGAAGACGTAACAGTAGGTCATCATGTGACTTTACATGGCTGTACGATTGGCAACCGCGTACTAGTCGGGATCAATACCGTCATTTTAGATGATGTTGTTATTGAAGATGATGTGATGATTGGTGCGGGAAGTTTAGTGCCACCTCGTAAAGTCTTAAAAAGTGGTTATCTCTACGTTGGAAGTCCAGTACAGCAAGTACGTCCTCTAACTGAAAAAGAATTGGCATTTTTACCTTATTCAGCAAGACATTATGTAAAAGTGCAAAATAACCATAAAGATAACCAAACCAATTAGTACATACTCAATTTTTTCAAACGATAGAGCTTTTATAGTTCTCTATCGTTTGTAAGATCACCGTAGCCAAAAACCCCTAAATTTCGTATCATACGACTTTTAAATTCATGGTGCTTTTTTATGGCCGCATGGACTCCTCATGTCACTGTCGCTACAGTCGTAGAAAAAGATGGACGCTATCTTTTTGTCGAAGAACATAGCGAAGGTTTTGTACACACTGTGTTTAATCAACCTGCTGGTCATGTGGAATGTGGTGAAACGCTAATAGAAGCTGCTATTCGTGAAACACTTGAAGAAACGGGTCATCATGTTGATATAGATGCCTTACTTGGTATTTATACATATACTCCGCCTATGTTTCCGGATCGTACTTATTATCGCTTCTGCTTTTTAGCACATGTCACTCATGTCGAAAGCGACCCAAAACTTGATACAGGTATTGTTTCTGCTGTCTGGATGACTCTAGATGAGCTTCAAGAATCTGCCCGCGCTCGTAGTCCTCTGGTCATTAAAGCGATTGAAGATGCCATAAAAGGTCACCATTATCCTTTAGCTCTTATTTATGAGCACCCTTTCTCTCCCTCATTAACTTCTCATTTGGATGCCTAGTCCTATGCAACAACGTGTCATCGTCGGTATGTCTGGTGGCGTAGATTCATCTGTTTCTGCGGCACTCTTACTTCAACAGGGTTATCAAGTTGAAGGTCTCTTCATGAAAAACTGGGAGGAAGATGACGGCACGGAATACTGTACAGCAATGGAAGATTTAGCCGATGCTCAAGCAGTAGCAGATAAAATCGGTATTAAACTTCACACTGCAAACTTTGCGATGGAATATTGGGATCGTGTATTCGAACACTTCTTGGCTGAATATGCAGCTGGTCGTACCCCAAACCCAGACATCTTATGTAATAAAGAAATTAAGTTCCGCGCATTTTTAGACCATGCCATGACTTTAGGTGCCGACTTTATTGCAACAGGTCACTATGCTCGTCGTGCTGAAACTGCATACAACTCTAAAGGTGAAGCATATGCACCTTTATTACGTGGTTTAGATAATAATAAAGATCAAACTTATTTCTTGCATGCAGTGCATGGCCGCGAAATTAATAAAACGCTCTTCCCTGTTGGCGAAATTGAAAAACCGGAAGTTCGTAGAATTGCTGAAGAGCTGGACTTAGCAACTGCGAAGAAAAAAGATTCAACTGGTATATGTTTTATTGGTGAACGCCGTTTTAATGACTTCCTTAAACAATATTTACCCGCTCAACCAGGTAAAATTGTGCTGGATAATGGTAAAGAAGTTGGTGAACATCACGGTCTGATGTACTATACGCTCGGTCAACGTGGTGGTATTGGTCTGGGCGGTATGAAAGGTGCAGCTGAAGGTGCATGGTTTGTGCTTCATAAAGACGTTGCCAATAACCGTTTAGTTGTAGGCCAAGGACATGATCACCCGCTTATGCAAAGTACGCAGCTTTGGAGTGAGTCTATTGACTGGGTAGCTGGTGAACAACATATTCCGGCTGAAGGATTACGTTGTACCGCTAAAACACGCTATCGCCAGCCTGATCAAGCTTGCACAGTGTTTATTGATGAAAATAGTGAGCATGGTGTTCGTGTTGAATTTGATGAACCTCAACGCGCAGTTACACCAGGTCAAAGTGTTGTATTTTATTCAGATGAAGTTTGCCTAGGCGGGGGTGTGATTCACCATACAAATGCCCCTACACCAAATTTTATTTAAGGGAATGAATGGCATGGTGGAGTTACCCTTTCAACAATCACAAGCCTTGAATGTTCGCCAAAACCGTGCCCTTGCCTTGGCGGGGGTATTTCAAGCGACCCAGCTTACGCATATGACCGCTATGACAGGTCAACAAAGTATTGGTGAAAGTGGTAACTTCTATTTTGAATTATTAATAAAGGCGAGTTTAAATATTCGCCCTACAACAAATAATAATACCGTTCAGACATTAGATTTTTTTAATCAATTGGCTGATATTTCTCTAGGTCTTAAAACTCTTGAGAATTGTATTACCCAGCCTTTTACCAATGCGCCCAAATCTCGTTTGCCTAAAATGCGTAGTGCAAAACTTCCTATGTCTTACGCGATGTCACTTTTGCAGCTAGAAAAGAAGGTCTATAGCAATCCTGAATATGTGGCCATTATTGAAAAAGCACAGCAGAAGATTTTAAAACAGCTTTCTTTTTTCGATAATAACTATTTACACCCCAGCATTTTAGCCAATTTGGCACAAACCTATGTTGATACTGCCGGGCAAATTAATCCACGCATTCTTGTTCGTGGTAATGCTGAGGCATTTAAAGATACCAACCATACCAACCGTATTCGTGCTTGTCTGTTTACAGGGCTACAAATGGCTCATTTATGGCGACAACTCGGCGGTAGTTCATGGAACATGATTTTTAGCAAACGTAAATTGCTACAGGATATTCAAGCTCTTGCTCGCTTACAGTACCAAGTTATCTAAGGCTGTAACGAGATTATTTTTGTTTTATGTTTATTCCAGCATTAAGGAATCGTTATGAACGCTTTAACCGCACTATCACCATTAGATGGACGTTATGCCAGCAAATGTGATGCGCTACGCCCTTTTCTTTCTGAGTTTGGTTTAATTCATGCTCGTGTCACTGTAGAAGTGCGTTGGTTACAAGCGCTTTCTAACCGTCCAGAAATTATTGAAGTTGCTCCTTTCTCAGCTGAAACAAATGCAGCTCTAGATGCAATCGTAAGCAACTTCTCTGAAGAAGATGCGAATCGCATTAAAGAAATTGAACGTACAACTAACCATGACGTAAAAGCCGTTGAATATTTCTTGAAAGAGAAAATTGCTGGTATTGCTGAATTACAAAATGCGGGTGAGTTCATTCACTTTGCTTGTACATCAGAAGACATCAACAACTTGTCTCATGCACTTATGCTTAAAAACGGTCGTGAAGTTTTAGTATCAAGCATGAAGCAAATTTTAAATGCAATTTCTGCTTTAGCAACGACTCATGCTGAACAACCGATGTTGTCTCGTACACATGGACAAACTGCTAGCCCAACAACTTTGGGTAAAGAAATGGCGAACGTTGCATATCGTTTAGCTCGCCAAATCAAGCAATTTGAAAATGTTGAGTTACTCGGCAAAATCAATGGTGCAGTAGGTAACTACAATGCTCACCTTTCTGCTTACCCAGATGTTGATTGGCCAGCCCATTCACAAGCTTTTGTTGAATCTTTAGGTTTAACATTTAACCCATACACAACTCAAATTGAGCCACATGACTACATGGCTGAATTATTTGATGCGTTACGTCGTTACAATACAATTTTGATCGACTTTAACCGTGACGTATGGGGTTATATCTCTTTAGGTTACTTCAAACAAAAACTTAAAGAAGGTGAAGTTGGTTCTTCAACTATGCCGCACAAAGTTAACCCGATTGACTTTGAAAACTCTGAAGGTAACTTAGGCATTGCAAATGCTGTGTTGGCTCACTTAGGCGAAAAATTACCAATTTCTCGCTGGCAGCGTGACTTAACTGACTCAACTGTACTTCGTAACATGGGTGTTGGTTTTGCTCAAAGCTTAATTGCTTTTGATGCTTGCTTAAAAGGTATTGGCAAACTTGAATTGAATGCAAACCGCTTGAATGAAGATCTTGACCAAGCTCAAGAAGTTCTTGCAGAGCCAATTCAAACAGTTATGCGTCGTTATAACGTTGAAAAACCATATGAGAAGTTAAAAGCTTTAACTCGTGGTCAAGCAATGACTCGCGACATGATGGTTGATTTCGTAAATGGTAATGAACTTGCTCAAGTACCAAGCGAAGAGCGTGCTCGTTTAGCTGAGCTTACACCTGCAACTTACACAGGTAATGCAGCTGAACAAGCAAAACAAATTAACGATTTAATTAGCAAAATCTAATTAAAAAAATTTGATAAAAGCGAAGCTTAGGCTTCGCTTTTTTATTACACTCATATTCATCAAAAGAAATCTTATTTAGAAAATGATCGAAAAAAAATTTAAGCTTAAACATTATATTGCGCTTAGTCTGCTTTTCATTGCCATTATCATTTCAGGTATACAGCCTCTTGAGTTTGAAGCTTATTTACTTCATCAGGCTGGAACTGTTTTGATGCTGATTCTACTTTTTATTATTTTTAAAAAAATTGGTCTCGATTTTTTAAGTTTTTGTTTTTATTTACTGTTTCTTTTAATCCACGTAATTGGTGCTCATTATCTTTATTCATACGTTCCATACAATGACTGGATTCAGCACATCTTTCATTTTAATTTAGATGGATACATGGGTTGGTCTCGCAATATGTATGATCGACTTGTACACTTTTCATATGGTGCTTTGCTCTACCCTCTTATCTATCGTGTTTTCCAAGTATGGTTGCCGACCGCACGTCCTTTTTCTCTATTTTTGCTTGTAGTCCAATTCGTGATGGCGTCTAGTGTTTTTTATGAACTGATCGAGTGGGCAATTGCAATTGGCTTATCACCTGAACAAGCTGAAAATTATAATGGGCAACAAGGCGACATGTGGGATGCTCATAAAGACATGTTACTCGCCACAATTGGATCAATTGTTTATGGAGTTATTACTCTTATAACAACACCGAAAATCAAAAATTAGCCATAAATAAAAAGCGCTCATTGAGCGCTTTTATATTTTACATAGAGTCTTTTAAACAACTGGATAAGTCTGTTCTAAAATATTTTGCAAAGGTGAAGAACTCGTATTTGGTAAAATTTGATCAAGATTTGTTGTTTGATCAATTGAAGTATTTACATCAGTTTGCTCAGGTATCTGCGTTGTTTTCAATGCTGTCGATGATAGAAGTTTTGAGACAGGATCTGAATCGTTTAAAGAAGAGCTTTTTAGCAAATCATCTACAGGAACAGTTTTCTGCTGATTCGTAGGCTCAGTTGTCGTACTTTGCGTAACCTTTAAAGTGTGTAACCCAACACTATCTGCTAAAGATGGTGTTTCTGTACTTAAAGTATTGACTGAAGCATCAGCCAGACTCGCGACTTTCGGTGCAACCACATAAAAAGTAAATGGAGAGCTTGCTTCACTGGTCAGCCCTGCTGCATCAGTTTGGGTTAAAGTAATGCTGTGCTTACCAAGAGTTAAATCCTTATCAAAAGTAAATGACCAAGATCTACCAGCCGTTACAGTCACCACCCCAATTGCAACACCATTATCATAAATCGTAAGTGTCGCATTCGCTTCACCTGAACCTGTAAGTTTTGGCCTAGCATCGTCAGTTTCAGAACCTGCTGCAATAGCACCTTTTATGTCACCTACATCATCTTCTACACTATTTAAGATAGGTTTTGTCGGGGGTATGGTGTCTTTTGTCCCCACAATGTCGAGACTTTCAGATCTATTTCCAGCACCATCGATCGCTGAAACAGCACCATGGTTGTTATCAGTTAATGCAGGCGAAATATTAATCGTAAATTTTCCATTCGCATCTGCCGTTCCGGTACCAATCACTTTACCAGTTGCATCTTTAATTTCAATTTTGGCATTGGCTTCCGCTGTACCAGTTACCGAAGTTCCATCTGCATTAATTTGAGCCGTTGGTTTATCTGGTGCAATCGAGTCAAAGTCCGGCTTAATTTCAACGGGTTTAGACATATTACCGGCTGCATCTTCAACAACCACTGTAGCTTTTTGGGATTCTGTTAAAGCAGGTGAAAGTGTAATTTGAAAGTCACCTTGAGCATCGGCGGTCCCACTTCCAATCACTTTACCATCGGCATCTTTTATTTGAACTTTCGCATTTGCTTCAGTTTTACCATGTATTACTGACCCTTCTTTGTTGACTTCAACAAAAGGAGAAGCTGGTGGCACGGTGTCTTTACCCGCAATAATTTTAACTTCTTCAGATTTATTACCAGCAGCGTCTTCAGCAACAACTTTACCGCCTGCTTCACTGGTTAACGGCGGAGTAAGCTTTAAAGAATAAATACCATCTTTATTTGCAAAAACAGAACCTAATACTTTGCCAGTGGCGTCATAAACTGTAATTTTGGCATTTGCCTCTGCCTTACCAGTCAACAATGAACCATCATCGCTCAATTGGGCCTGCGGAGCATCTGGAGGTATTGTATCTTTTGTACCTGTCACAACAGTCGCTTTAGAACTATTTCCAGCCGCATCTTGGGCAATAACGTTTAATTTGTCCCCATTCACGAGCGGCTTATCTAATTTAACAGTGTAGTTACCACTTGCATCTGCAACACCCGATGCGACTGTATTGCCTGCAGCATCTTTAAGATAGATTTTTGCATTTGCTTCAGTTTTACCAGTCACTGTCACGGTATCATCAGCAAGCGTAGCTGTAGGAGCAGCAGGTGCGATTAAATCAGGTGCACTTGATGAGTCATCCTTATCATCTTTCTTAAAAGCCCAAAGATATAATCCTTCCGCAGCTAAAACTGCTAAGCCTGCTTTGAGTACATTACCCATCGTAAAACTTGGATCACTATCAACCGCCATAGTTGCAGCTGCTGGACTCGTACTGGCATAGCCTAAATCTGTAACATGATTTAAGCCTTTATAATCGATCACTTTACCTTGAGCATCGAATTGCGCTTCAACAAATTTTCCATGTTCAGTCGGAAAAACAAGTGAATGCTCTGTTGTATTTGTTGCTTCATTAAAGAAATTTTCTAAGACAATAGTCTCTCCATTTTTTAAATGGATAACTAAGCGCCCACCCTGTTTTTCCATGGTTGCAATATCTTTTTGGCTTACACCAATCTGAATAATAGTAGGCTGATTTAAAATTACTTTATTGAGTTGACCATCTTGCAGAACGTCCAAACCCTCTTTGGATGCCACAATTATTCTTGTCATTATTTCCTATCCTGAATTTCAGTTATATTTTTAAATGTGTAACTTTTTAAATGAAACATCTAAAAGCTATTTTATTGTTGCCTAAAATATCAAAATCACTTATCTATCACAATTCAATAAGTATATTTATCAACAATATTTTTTGAATTTTTATTAAAAAATAACTTCGAATAGAGTTTATATAAAACTTATATATTACATTCTTAAATAAACAAAGCTAAAAGCTCCTACAAGAAATAAGATGAATAATGTCATAAATTTAGTTATTTTTTTATCTGCCCATGTCATTTTAAGCATCGTCCAACCCTGAAAGCGTTTAGCAAGAATGCTATTTAAAATAAGCGTTGAAAGATGCAATATAACCAAAGCTAAAAATAAGTTTGCGAAAAATGAATGTAAGTCTCTCAAAGCATAAGTAAAGTGTTCTGTTCCGTATCCAAGTGCTACAACAACAGGAATGAGTATGAAAATAAATACAATCGAAGCTTGAAATAGCCCAATACTGAACAATTGAATTGTATTTTTCGAAAAAAGACTGAATGAATTTGTATGGCTAAAGGACTTTTTAATTGCATTAAATGCCATAGTGCTCCGCTTCTTTAAGCCAAATGGCGCAGTACTTGAAACACGTGGACTTAAAAAGTGCCAAATAACCCGTGTAATAATGCCAATCAGGAGAATATAACCAAACATCATATGCACCTGATGTAAGTCCTCGTTATCCCCTGTAAAATAAGCACCAACGAACGAAACCATAATAATGATGTGCAAAACTCTTATAAGAATATCAATATGTGATAACGTTTTTGACATCACAAAACTCAAAAATTTAAAAATAATATTAACTTTGGCAATTAAAACTTAAATAAATATTAATCAAATTTAGTTTAATCAATTCCATAAAAAAAGAGCACCTATAAAGGTACTCTTTAGTTAAAAACATATCTTAATTAAAATTTGGTATCGCGCATTTGCACTAAAGTTGAATTCGCTTTTGCCAACGTATCTGCAACTTTATGCATTACTGCTGGAATCAAGCTATCTGCCATTTGTGCTGCTTGTAAACCTAACTTTTCACCCAAAGTCGCCTTTTTGCGTGTGTTAATCACATAGACGTCATGCTGAGGTAACAACGCTAATAGGTATTCATCGGAAGTTTGTAATTTATCTACAAGGTTTAAATCAAGCGCATCTTGTCCATACCAGTGCTCACCTGTAGCAACTTTATCTACATTAAGCTGTGGACGATATTTTTCTACAAAGTGCTTAAACAGGATATGCGTCTGTTGTAGCTCTTCTTCAAATTTCGCTTTACCTTCAGGTGTATTTTCACCGAACATAGTCACAGTACGCTTATATTGCCCTGCTGTGTAAAGTTCAAAGTCAACGTTATGCTCTTTTAAAAGACGATTGAAATTTGGAACTTGAGCAACGACACCAATTGAACCCACAACAGCAAATGGTGCAGAAATGATTTCATTTGCAATACAAGCCATCATATAACCGCCACTTGCAGCGACCTTGTCAACACAAATCGTTAAATGAAAACCTGCATCACGTAAACGAACTAACTGAGCTGCTGCTAGTCCATAACCATGAACCATACCACCCGGACTTTCAAGACGTACCACTACGCGGTCACGTCCAGCTTTAGCGGTAGCTAAAATAAGTGTGATTTCTTCACGGAGGTTTTCAACCGCAGATGCTTGAATATCACCTTTAAAATCTAAAACAAAAATTTTCTGATTGTTCTTACGGCGGATTTTAGCTTCTTTCGCAAGTTGTTGAGCCAATTGTAAAAGCTCTAAACGGCTTGCTGTCGTTTGTGCAATTTTTTTTCTCTGTTCATTTACACGTGCATTTAAATGACTAACACGTATTTCCGCAGGGAGTTTAGGCAAATGGAATAACATAAAATTCTATGCTCATAAGTTTGTCTTTATAGCCTTAAGATGTGGTTCTTTTGATTAAAATTCAATAGCGATTTTGCAAAATAGATTCATTTTCATTTATTAAATAAAAAAAAGAGCACGAGGCTCTTTTTCTTTTATAACTATAAATTAACCAAAACGACCAGTAATGTACGCTTCTGTCAATTGATGGTCAGGTTGAGTAAATACTTTCTCTGTAGAGTTTACTTCGATTAGATCACCTAAATGGAAGTAAGCAGTACGGTCTGAAACACGCGCCGCCTGTTGCATTGAGTGCGTTACAATCACAATCGTATATTGGTCAGAAAGTTCTGAAATCAGTTCTTCCACTTTTGCTGTTGCAATTGGGTCAAGTGCAGAACATGGTTCATCCATCAAGATGACTTCAGGACTTACTGCAATTGTACGCGCAATACATAAACGTTGTTGCTGACCACCAGATAAGCCTGTACCTGGCTGATTTAAACGGTCTTTAACTTCTTCCCATAGACCAGCTTTACGCAAGCTATTTTCAACAATTTCTTCTAGGTCGTATTTATCACGTGCTAAACCATGTAACTTTGGTCCATATGCAACGTTATCAAAAATAGACTTAGGGAATGGGTTTGGCTTTTGGAATACCATGCCCACTTGAGCACGTAGTAACACTACATCCAGATTCGGATCATAGATATTTTTGTCATCTAAAGTGATCTTACCTGTTACACGACAACCATCAATTGTGTCATTCATACGGTTTAAGGTACGCAGGAAAGTCGATTTACCACAACCTGACGGCCCGATAAATGCAATCACTTCATTTTGATAGATATCTAAATCAATGCCTTTAATCGCTTCGAAGTCACCATAATAAACATGGGCATCTTGTGCACTGATCTTGATTTCGGTTGAGTTTGGCTTTTTTGAAGTATGTGGCTCAAAATGCGAAACATACGAAGTGCCATGATGCAGTTGTGTATCTGTAAGTGGAGATTGTTCAGTATTCACTAACTTATCCTTTTCTAAGGAATTCGTAATATCGATAGTATTCATTATTTATCCTCTATTACCAACGCACTTCGAACTTTTTACGTAACCAAATTGCAAGGCTGTTTAAACCAATCATTAATGCAAGGAGTACGATAATCGCAGCAGCTGTACGGCCTTCGAAGAAGTTACGCAACTCATTACCTTGCCATAAGTAAACTTGAACAGGTAAAGCAGTTGCTTGATCAAATGGAGTGGTTGGAATACTTGCAACGAATGCACTCATTCCGATTAAAAGTAACGGTGCAGTTTCACCAAGCGCATGTGCCACACCAATAATTGAACCTGTCATGATGCCCGGCATAGCCAAAGGTAAAACATGGTGGAAAACGGTTTGTACTTTAGATGCCCCTAAACCAAGAGCAGCTTGTCGAATTGATGGAGGTACAGCTTTTAAAGAAGCACGTGTTGTAATAATGACTGTCGGTAATGTCATTAAACTTAATACCAAACCACCAACAAATGGAGCTGATAATGGTAAATGCATCCAGCCAATGAAAATTGCAGCACCAAGTAAACCGAATACAATTGAAGGAACAGCAGCAAGGTTATTAATGTTGACCTCAATGATGTCGGTAATAAAATTCTTTGGAGCAAACTCTTCAAGATAGATAGCGCTGGCAACACCAATTGGGATCGAGATAATGATCACAATCAACATCATGAATAATGAACCCATGAATGCGCCTGCAAGACCACTAATTGCTGGTGAGCTACGAGAATCTGGATTCTTAAATAAGTTAGTATTAAACGTATTTTCAAGAATACCTTTTGCTTTCAAATCATCTGCAAGCTTACGGATTTCCGGATCGAGCTGCTGCTGGTCATCTGGTAATGAACGGTCAATGTTACCTTTTAACCAGACATCTACGTTAGCATCACCCAAGAAAGTAAGATTCTCTTTTTTACCAATGAGTGATGGGTCAGCAAATACCATGTCACGTAAACGATAAGCTTCCGAGCTTGCGTAAAGGCTACGTAAAGAATCACGTTGTGACTCAAGTGAAGGGTCTTTAGCAACTATTCCATTTACGATGAGGCTGTCCCAATCCACCATACCCATTTTTGTTTGCCAAGCCACATAACGTTCTTGGTAATGAGCAGGTGTTTCACCTTGTGCACGTACTGGCAATGGACCGGCATCAATCACTTTAGGATCGAAGTAAACTGGTACATTCATACTGGTTTGCCAAAAAGCAGGTAAACCTTTTGCCAAAATACTACCAAACAGTAGCGCTACGAATGCAAGGCCAATAACCACTGCTGATAAACCAGCAATACGGAAAGCTTTTTCTTTACGGTGACGTTTAGCCAATGACTTTTCAATGACTTTTTTACGGCGATCACGTGCCTGAGCAGCAGCTTGTGGATCAAATACGTTCTGATCCATAGGAGACGATGTATTTGATGTACTCATTCGTATTGCTCACGGTATTTACGCACAATGTACAGTGCAACAATGTTTAATCCCAAGGTGATTACAAAGAGTGTTAAACCCAATGCAAATGCCACCAAGGCCTGTGGGCTTGCAAAATCGGTATCGCCAGTTAACTGTTTTACGATGGTTACGGTAACTGTCGAAACAGCTTCAAACGGATTTGCATGTAGAAGTGGACTGTTCCCCGCTGCCAAAACCACAATCATGGTTTCCCCCACGGCACGCGATACAGCCAATAAAAATGCCCCTGTAATGCCCGGTAAAGCTGCTGGTAAAACCACTTGGCGAATTGTTTCTGATTTAGTTGCGCCAAGTCCAAGTGAACCATCACGAAGTGCACGAGGTACTTGAGTAATAATGTCATCAGATAAAGATGAAACGAACGGGATAATCATGATTCCCATTACGAAACCAGCAGTCAAAGCACTGGTTGCATTAATTTCAATACCGACATGAGCACCAACAGCTTTAAAAAATGGACCAATAATCATCATGGCAAAAACACCATACACAATTGTTGGAATACCCGCTAAAACTTCAATCGTTGGTTTTGCCCATGAGCGCAACCATGGTGACGCATATTCAGCTAAATAAATGGCAATCATTAATCCAACCGGTACTGCAACCAATAAGGCAATACCACTGACCATGAGCGTACCCCATAGCAATGGTAATAACCCATAGCTACCTTCGGCATTGCCTGAAGTACTAAAGCCAGGGTTCCATTCTGTACCAAAGAAAAAGTCGATTGGACTTACAAAATGGAAAAAGTGCATTGCTTCGCCAAACATCGACATTACAATGCCGATTGTGGTCAAAATTGCCACGCCAGAACACAAGATCAAACCAACATTAATCGCACGTTCCACTTGGTTACGTGCACGATATTCTTGGCTAATTTTTTTCTTTGCCCAGACTAGACCTAATAATGCAGCACAAACAACAACAGCAAATTTGGCAAAAGAGCCAATAGTTTGAAATTTTGCATATTGCTGAGCAGCAGCTAACTCATAAGCAGCTGGATGATCACTTACCCCAAAACCAGAAGCAATCGCTTGAACTCGATCAACAAGTACACTTCTTGCTGCTTCATCAAGAGAAGCTGACACAGAAGCTGGAATATTATTAAAGATAATATGATTTAAAATATTTGGTTCAACCAAGTTCCAAATTATCAAAATTAAAAAAGCAGGGATACCGCACCAAAGTCCAACCAGTGCGCCATAATAACCAGGACGAGAATGTAATGTCGCTGAGTTGCTTCCCTTACCTGCTAGGTTACGGCTTTTTCTCAGCCCAAGTTGATATGCAATTGCCACAAGGGCTAACAACACACCGATAAGTAGCAGATTCATGTATTCTCCACTGTTTTCTCAATTGTCATAATTTGGGAAAAACGTGTTAGACAAAAAGGCTGATGATCACTTGGGATCACCAGCCCCTATTCAAAACAAATTATTTAACAGTTTTACCTGCTTTAAAGTCAGCTAGGACTTTAGCGCGCTCTGCATCAGACATCGCGATTAAGCCATCACGCTCAGCTTTAGAACCTTTACCAGTCGCTTTTTTGCTTAGGAAGTATTCTACATACTGTGGTAAACCTTTAACTGATTTTAAGTGTTCGCCTTTCACATAGAAGAATAATGGGCGAGATACAGGATATGTACCGTTTAACACAGTTTTCTCAGAAGGAAGTACGTTGTTTACTGATGCTACACGTAACTTGTCACGGTTCATGTCATAGAAACTTAAACCAAACACGCCTACTGCACTTGGAGAAGTTTTTAAGCGAGCTAAAGTTTCTGTATAGTCACCAGCAATTTCAATTACACGACCGTCTTTACGGAAAGTCGAACATGCTTTCTTCTGAGCATCTTTATCTAAGTTTTTGAAGTATTCGTATGATTCACAACCAGCATCAACCATTTTCTCTTGGAAAACTTCACGCGTACCGTGGTTAGACGCAGGAATTACAAGAGTAATAGGTTCATTAGGAAGTGATTTGTCGATTTGATTCCAGTTTGTATATGGGTTTGGAACCAATTTACCTTTTGAAGGCAACTGTGCAGCTAAAGCAGCAAACACATGGTAAGGTTTTAATTTATAAGCTGCTTTGTGTGAGCTAGACGCGAATACAATACCGTCATAACCAATTTTGATTTCTTGAATTTGTTTTACACCAGCTTTGTTACAAGCTTCAATTTCAGTGCTTTTAATTTTACGAGAAGCGTTTGCAACGTCGATCGTATTGTCACCAACGCCTTGACAGAACTGTTTTAAACCAGCAGAAGAACCACCAGAACCTACAACAGGAGTTTTAAATTGAGGGAATGTATTACCAAACTCTTCAGCTACAACGCTGGCAAACGGTAATACAGTTGAAGAACCAGCAATTTGAATCGTATCACGAGCTGCATTTGCAGTCGTTGTTACAGCGGCCCCAGTTACTGCTAACGCAATTGCGATTTGACGTGGATTTAAGCGCATTCTGTTCTCTCTCATTAATGCAATAGGTTGTACGTCACTTTTTGTTTAGTGCTTGTACGCTCTTCGATAGCTGCATTGTGAATAGAAAATATGACAAATAAGTTACAGTATTATGACGCTTTAATGATTTTTATAATGTTCATTGTCACATTTTTAATTTTATTTTATATCAAGCATTTAAACTTATTTTATAAGGCTTAGAGAACCTAATTTTTATATTAAATATGACAATCATCCCAATTACCAAATTTACAATTATTCTTAAATTATAAAAACTTAAAGAATTTAATAAATTGTTATTACAAATTTAATTTTTGACACATTTCTCAAATTTTTAGATGACATATTTGTTTTTAAAAAAATTATTTCGTTCAAAGATGAAAATATTATGACAAAAAGATAAACGGTTACCTGCTTTTTGTCAGATAACCGCAATATCATTGTAAATTAAGCTTATCAGTTTGATTGTACTTCTGGCATTGGGACCATTTTTTTACGGTACTTCAAGAAATACATAATGGATAAAACAGCAAGCCAGATCGGCCCCAAAATCACAGCCAGTCTCATATCTGGAGTCATTGCCATAATAATAAGAATGAAACATACAAAGCTAATGGTTAAATAGTTACTCCATGGGCTCATGATGCTTTGAAACTTAGTTTGACGACGTTGTAATTTCATTGCTTTAGTAAATTTCAAATGCGTTACAGAAATCATGAGCCAGTTAATGACAAGCGCTGCAACAACCAACATCATAAAGAGCTGAAAAGCTTGGCCAGGAATTAAATAGTTCACCACCACACAGACTGCTGTGATTGATGCAGACACCACTGCTGCCGGAACTGGAATACCACGGCTATTTACTTTTTTCAAAATTGCTGGCGCATTACCCTGCTCTGCTAAACCATGCAACATACGGCTATTACAATAAATACAACTGTTATAAACCGAAATAGCAGCAATCAAGACCACAAAGTTCAGAACATTGGCAACGCCATTACTATTGAGTGACTGGAAAATTAAGACAAATGGACTACCGCCTTCTGCCACCATATTCCAAGGATAAAGACATAAAAGAATACCAATTGCACCGATATAAAAAATCAAGATGCGGTACACAATCTGGTTCACTGCTTTTGGAATTGTTGTTTCAGGTTTTTTGGTTTCTGCAGCTGCAATACCAATAAGCTCTAAACCACCAAATGCAAACATAATCACAGCCAAAGCCATAATAAAGCCATGAATACCATGCGGAAAGAAACCACCGTGTTGCCATAAATTTGCAACACCTGCTTGCGGACCTGCTGAGCCTGAAAGTAAAAGATAAGCACCGAAGCCAATCATACTTAAAATCGCAACAATTTTAATGCAGGAAAATAAGAACTCGGATTCCCCAAAAAAGCGGACATTTACCAAGTTAATGCCGTTAATTAAAATAAAGAAAAATAATGCAGTCATCCATGTTGGAATTTCAGGCCACCAGAACTGTATAAACGTGCCAATTGCACTCAGTTCGGCCATACTTACCAGTACATATAACACCCAGTAGTTCCAACCAGACATAAAACCAGCCATTTTGCCCCAGTATTTGTTCGCAAAATAACTAAATGAACCACTTACCGGTTCTTCAACAACCATTTCACCTAAATGACGCATAATTAAAAAGGCAATCACTCCTGCAATTGCATATCCTAATAAAATTGAAGGACCAGCCAATTTAATTGTTTGAGAAAGACCTAAGAATAACCCAGTTCCGATCGCCCCTCCGAGTGCGATGAGTTGAATATGTCGATTGGATAAGCCTTGTTTTAACTCGTGCTTATTGTTTGCATCCATAACATTATCTCCAATGTTGGTGTCACTTCCTGTACACCTTTATTCAGCACCACATCCGAAGATCAGAAACCGACCTTCGGACATAAATTGCTTTAATATGAGTCCATTTAATTTTGAGAAGACATGTCCTATCTTCTATTTAAAACGAGCTTGCATCCTTACATTTAATAGGTTGGGAACGCTCCTTTAAAATTTCGTAGCCACGATCGCCGTAATCAAAACGTGCAATCACAGAAGCAAATTTTTTCAAACTCACCGGGGCATCCATTGCTGGTAGTTTTAATTCAATAAAAGTTAACTGGTCATTTTGCTGAACGTTGTCTAGAACACTCTTTAACTGCCCTGCGGTTTCAACCACATAAGTTGTATGGCCTTTCTTACCGTTAAATACCGCTGGAATTTCAGTGTATTTCCAGTTTTGCACGTCGTTATAGGCAGCGTTTTCACCCATAATTAAGCGCTCAATGGTATAGCCGCCATTGTTCAGCAAGAAAATAATTGGTTTTAAACCATGACGGATAATTGTAGAAAGCTCTTGTACCGTAAGCTGGAACGAACCGTCACCAATAAACAAAATTTGACGGCGTTCAGGGGCAGCCAACAAACTACCAAGCAAAGCCGGTAAGGTGTAACCAATAGAACCCCAAAGCGGCTGTGCAATATATTTAGCTGTAGCAGGCAGCTTTATACCTGACAAAGCAGAGTTTGATGTCCCGACTTCTCCAATAATCACATCATCTTCTTTTAAGAACCCTGAAATGTAGTTCCAAAGCACATCTTGGCTTAGTTTCTGTTGCGCTGGCGCTTCAACTACTTTCTGAGGTTGTTTTTCAAGAAGAGGGACTGACGATTTACGTGGCGCAACTTTTTTATTTAACTCAACAAGTAATTGTCCAATTTCAATACCCGGAAAATCCTGACCAAAAATATTTAAGCCATAAGATTTAATTTCGATGTAATTCTTGATGTCAATTTGATGAGTAAATACAGCTGAGCCTACATCGGTAAAGCGCGCGCCAATACCAATTAAACAGTCAGATTGTTCAATGATATTTTTCACATGCGGTTGGCTTGCCCCACCCACATAAGTTCCGATATAACGAGGTGAACCTTCATCCATAATATTTTTTGCAGTATTCATACCTGCAAATGGAATTGAGCATTTTTGAGACAAATCATTTAAAAGTGAAGTTACACCAAAAACTGAAGCTTCATTATCAATTAAAAGCGCTGGACTTTGAGCATTCTCAATAATGTCACAAAGTTTGCTCACCACACTTTGCAATAATTCAGGCTCAACAGCTGGATAACTTAGGTCGAGCGGACGCTCAGACACTTCAATTTTAACGTGGGTAATATCACCAGGTAGTTGGATGTGTACAGGACGGCGTTCAAGGAAACACTGACGTAACACACGATCAATTTCAGAAGCTGCATTTGCAGGAGTTAAACGAGTTTGGGCAACTGTGAACTCTTTCATACAGTTCATAATATTGTCATAGTTACCATCGACAAGCGTGTGGTGAATTAAAGTGCCCTTTTGAACTGCATGTAAAGGTGGAATACCTGAGATATGAATAAGAGGTACATTTTCTGCATAGGCACCAGCAATACCATTAATGGCACTTAAGTCACCTACACCATAAGTCGTAGCCAAGGCAGAAAAACCGTTAATTCGTGCATAACCGTCTGCTGCATAGGCAGCATTTAATTCATTACAATTTCCAATAAATTCGAGCTGTGGGTCTGCTTCAACTTGTTCTAGATATGAGAGGTTAAAATCACCAGGTACACCAAAAAGATGTTGGATACCCATTTGTTTTAGACGAAGATTTAAAAATTCACCAATTTCTATGAACATTGCTCTATATCCTTTGAGACCAATTTTTATTCCATAGAAAAATAATATTTCATCTATCTTTTAGATTTCGTGCATAATGAAAACGCATTTTAATAAAAATACATGATTTGTGTATCATAAAAGGATTTTATGCAATGGATAAGTTCGACTGGCAAATCATTCAGGCACTACAAAAGAATGGACGACTCACCAATCAGGAAATTGGAGATTTAATCGGTTTATCTGCTTCTCAATGTTCAAGACGACGTCAATTGCTTGAGCAAAAAGGCGTGATTCTTGGCTACACGGCACGCATCCAGCAACAGGCGCTAGGGCTTGAAGTTACAGCAATGATTCACATTAATTTAAGGACACACGAAGCCAAATCACAACAAGCTTTTCAAGAGCTGATTGAAGCTGAAGATAACATTCAGGATGCTTTTTCAATTAGTGGTGATGCTGATTTTATTTTAAAAGTCGTTGCTGAAAATTTAGAACAGCTTTCTCAATTTGTGACTGAAAGATTACTTTCTTACAATTTTATAGGTCACATAAAGTCTTACATCGTTCTGAAAAAAATTAAAGAACAGAATCATTTTTTAATCAAGCCTAAAAGCATGAGCTATCATCACTCTCAATAAAATAACTCAGCTTTTCACTCTTAAAAGTGAAAATAAAAAGGCGGATACTAAATCCGCCTTAAAATTAATATTTAGATTTTACTAATATGGACCGTTTGCCCAATCGTATTTTCAAGCAAACCTTCCAAACCAAATTCAGCGCCTAAGCCAGACATTTTCCAGCCACCAAAAGGTGCATGAGGCAACACTTCTGCATGGGTATTAATCCAAACCGTTCCGCATTGAAGCTGCGTAGCATAGGTCTGTGCGGCTTTAAGATCAGAAGACCAAATTGAACCGCCTAAGCCAAACTCACTGTCATTGGCACGGGCAATTGCATCGTTGATATCGGTATATTTTAAAATAGGCAACACTGGACCAAACTGCTCCTCTTGCACCACGCGACAATAGTCAGAAACTTCAGTCAAAATAGTTGGCGCAATAAAGTAGCCTTGCTCTGGTAGCTGTTGTTGTCCAGAAAGTGCTTTTGCACCTTGTTCAATCGCTTCAGCAATAAGAGCTTTCACCTTGTTATATTGCATTTGGTTTTGTACTGGACCAAATGTTGTAGAAGATGCCATACCATCTCCCACCACTTGAGCGTTGGCAATATCAGCTAACTTTTGAGATAAAGCCTTATATTGGCTTTCATGTACATATAAACGCTTCAATGCCGCACATGTTTGACCAGCGTTTAAGAACGCCATATTAAAAATCTTAGCTGCAATTTCATCGATATTTGCATCTGGTAATACAATACCAGCATCATTGCCACCCAACTCTAAAGTTAAGTGTTTTAGCTGTTGAGCTGCACCAGCCATAATGTGCTGACCAGTTCGAGTTGATCCCGTAAACACGACTTTTTGCACATCTGGATGAGAAGATAATGCTTCGCCAATCTCACCAGCTCCAACCACAATTGAGATTACACCTGCCGGAACTTCTTGCTGGATAATTTCACATAAACGTAAAGTCGATAGTGGTGTGTATTCAGAAGGTTTGCTAATCACAACATTACCCGCACGCAATGCAGGCATGATATGCCAAACCGCAATCATGAGTGGCCAGTTCCAAGGGGTAATAGAAGCCACTACACCTAAGGGTTGGCGATGGCGCTCAATCCGTTTGGTTTCACTGTCTTCAATTACTTCTACCGGTAAATCCATAGAAGCCGCATAACGCGTCCAGCCAATTGCACCCTGCACTTCCATTTGAGCAAGTGCCAGTGGTTTACCTTGTTCAAGAACAACCAGCTCTGCAAGCATTTCAGCGTGCTTTTCAATGCCATCTGCAATTTTATTTAGGATTGATTTACGTTCATCATGCGAGACTTGTTGCCAAGCTTTAGATGCCTGTTTAGCTGCACTCACTGCCTGGTTCACCTGCGCAACTGATGCTTTTGCACAACGTGCAGCAGTTAAGCCAGTAGCAGGGTTAAGAATTTCTAGTTCACCTTGCTCACCTGAACAACTTTGACCGCCAATAATGAGTTTAAATTCATTGAGCATATTCGCTTGTTGCATTTCTTCTTCCTTGTCTTAATTGTAATTACAGCCACTTACTTTTTTCAGTTAAAGCGGGATTATTTAAAGTAAGTGCGATATTGATATATCAATACAACCCAAAATATCTGGAACCTACCAATACAATAAGAAATTTGCTCCCCATAAATCATGCATAATTATTTTTGTTTTTTGAAAATATGCATATTTTGTGCATATTAGTCTTTTCCGATGCACACTTTTAATAAAAATAATATGTAATAAAAAAGCCCGGCAATAAACCGAGCTTTTTTAGTATCAACTCAATTAGTCGATTGGTGGTACGTAATTACCAGAAGCAATCGCATCTTTAATGCGGTCAGCTTCAGCCAATACTTGAGCTAAAAGGTTTTTAACATTTTCAAATGTTACAACAGGGCTTAATGTAGTCATTTTCAATGACTGTACATTACCAACTTTTGTTACACCGATATTTGCTTCACCACGTGCAAACAATTCGTCTGCTACGTTTTGATTTAAGCTATCGATAAACTCAACTGGATAACCTTCTGGTACAACACGGAACAATACCGAAGCAAATTGTGGTTCAACTAAAAGCTCTAAACCGTCAGTTGCCTTGATGTAATCTGCAACTTCACGAGTCAGTTTTACACCATGGTCAATCATTGAACCATATAGGTCTTCACCAAGTGATTCAATTGTCATCCACAATTTTAATGCATCAAAACGACGAGTCGTTTGTAATGACTTAGACACAAGGTTAGGTACACCATGTTCTTCGTCATAAGCAGAGTTCAAGTACTCAGCTTCATAGTGCATGAAACGATAGTTCGCTTCGTCTTTTAACAAGAACGCACCACAGCTAATGCTTTGGAAATAATGCTTATGGAAGTCGAGGGTGATCGAGTCAGACAACTCAATACCATCAAGCATTGCACGATAGTCATTTGACAAGATCAGTGCACCGCCCCATGCAGCATCGATGTGCATCCATGAACCATATTTCGTTGTGATTTCACGAATTTTCTTCAATGGATCAATTGCACCAGCATCGGTTGTACCTGCTGTCGCAACAACACAAGCAACAACTTTACCTTCGGCTTGAAGATGCGCCATCGTTTTTTCGAGAGCATCAACATCCATCTGAGCATTTTCATTCACAGGTACAGTTACAACTGACTGGAAGCCCATGCCCATCATTGCCATGTTCTTTTGCACAGAGAAATGCGCATTTTCAGAACAAATGACTTTGACGTTTTTCATTGCTTCAGCTGGAATACCATCACGCTGTACAGACCATGGATTACCATTTTCGTCTTTCCAGTTTTTCGCAATGCACCAGTCACGAGCAAGCAACACACCCATCAAGTTAGATTGAGTACCGCCAGAAGTGAAAACACCTGCCTGACCAGAACCATAACCTACTTTTTGACGCAACCAATCAATCAGCTGAACTTCCATTAATGAACCTGCCGGGCTTTGATCCCATGAGTCCATAGACTGGTTAGTTGCATTGATTAACACTTCCGCGATCTGGCTCATCACCATAGTTGGGCAGTGTAAATGCGCTAATGAATGTGGATGGTGTACTTTCAAGCTTTTATTTAAGAAAAGCTCAATCATACGTTGAAGAGATTGTTGTACACCCATACCTTCTTTTGAAGGTTGAAAAGAAATTGCTGAACGCAATTCTTTAATGCTACCGCCTGTGTACATTTTTTCATTTTGCAACCATGCTGAAACGGCTTTTACCGCTTCGCCCATTGCTGACTCATAGTCAGCAATGGATTGTGCATCATTGCAGAGTAACGCTTTACGATGTTCTGCAAAATCCACCATATTTAAGCGCCTCGTACTGCAACCAATGCTTCTGCAACTGCTTTCTTGAAGCGGGCAATTACTTCAACACACTCTTCTTGAGTAATGATGAGTGGGCAAAGTAAACGAATTACTGTACCGTTACGACCGCCTTTTTCAAGCAATAACTTGTTGTTAAAGCAAGCAGTCTGGATCGCAGCTGCTAACTGAGAATCAGCAGGATGAGAACCGATACGGTCAGCAGGTTTACGCTCGTCAACGATTTCAACGCCGATCATTAAACCACGGCCACGTACGTTACCGATACATGGGAATTCAGTAGCTAATTTTTTCAATTCAGCTTGTAAGAAGTCACCACGCTCTTGCGCATTTTGAGCAAGATTTTGTTCGCTAATCGTTTTTAATACGACAAGACCAGTACCCATAGCAAGTTGGTTACCACGGAAAGTACCCGTATGACCAGCAGGCTGCCAAGCATCAAATTTACGTTTAATACCTAATACTGCAAGTGGTAAACCACCACCTACTGCTTTAGACATTACAACAACATCAGGTTCAATACCTGCATGTTCAAATGCAAACATTTTGCCTGAACGTGCAAAGCCAGCTTGAACTTCGTCTAAAATTAAAACGATGTTGTGCTTTTCAGTTACTTCACGGATTTTTTGCAACCATTTTACTGGAGCTGTAACAACACCGCCTTCACCCTGAATTGCTTCAAGAATGACAGCAGCCGGTTTAGTCACACCGCTTTCAACATCTTCAATAAAGTTTTCAAAATAGTAAGTTAAAGCATCAACACCAGCTTCACCACCTAAACCAAGTGGGCAGCGATATTCATGCGGATATGGCATGAATTGTACGCCTGGCATTAAACCATTAACTGCATTTTTCGCACTTAAGTTACCAGTCATTGCCAGTGAACCATGGGTCATACCATGATAACCACCAGAGAAACTGATTACTGAACTACGACCAGTGTAAGTCTTAGCAAGTTTAATTGCTGCTTCAGTCGCATCTGCACCAGCAGGACCACAGAACTGTAAGCAATACTCTTCTTTACCACCTGGTAAATATGCTAACAACGCTTCAGTAAACGCATCTTTTAAAGGTGTGGTTAAGTCTAAAGTATGCAATGGCAAACCACTTGCCAATGTGTCTTGAATACTTTGAATCACCGCAGGATGATTATGACCTAAAGCCAATGTACCTGCCCCAGCTAAACAATCAAGGTACTGTGTACCTTCAACATCAGTAACCCAGCAACCTTGTGCTTTCGCTATCGCTAACGGTAATTTACGTGGATAGCTACGAACATTCGATTCCATTTGACTTTGGCGAGTCAAATAATATTCGTTAGTAGCATTAGTGGCAGGGTTGACAGAAGTAACGCTCATATCGGATTACCATCTCTGATAAGGGTAGAAAGAAATAAGTCTGGTGACTTTTGGTCCTTTGACTCGGTGCTTTATAGAACTAGCGAAGACACATATTTTATATCTTGTAACTAGGAGCGCGATGATACCTAATTTTGCAAGAAAAAAAACGTCTTTTGTGTACTTTACTCATCTAATCTTATTGAAAAAATGTATTATCCCAATAGTTACGATGAATTATCATCATACTATGTGACAACCTAAAGAAAATATTCTTTTTTTATATTAGTTTGATTTTTTAAGTTACATTGAAATACTTTATTTTTAAGTTTTTATTTTTTAAAGCTTTTGTCTGTACTAAAAATTAAAAAACTTGATTTAAATATTACAAATACCCCACAAAATCTGCAAAAGTTATGCATAACTTATGTTTAACATTTCTTAATGAAAAAAAATTAAATTTATATTAATTTTTAAAGGATAAATTTATGCGTACTTTAGCAATATCTACTCTTCTCCTTGGTACGGTACTCAGCCCTATGGTTTTTGCCCAAGATGATAATGCACTTCACTACAATATTGTAAATGTTCAAGCTGAAGCTTCTCGTCAGGTATCTAACGATGAAATGCATGCAACGTTATATATTGAAAAAAGTAACAAGCAGCCTGCTGAACTTTCAAATCAAATTAACCAGTTAATGAATCAAGCACTGGCGACTTCACGCAAATATCCACAGGTAAAAGTGGAAACCGGTGCTCAAAGCACTTATCCAATTTATGACAATGACAGTAACAAATTAAAAGAATGGCGTGGCCGTGCAGAAATCCGTTTAGAAAGTAAAGATTTTAAAGCAGCAAGCCAATTAATTAATGAGTTACAACAAAGCTTTCAAACTCAATCCATTAATTTTAGTGTTTCAGATGAGCAACGTAAAAAAGTTGAAAATGAGTTAATGGTTGAAGCATCTAAAAGCTTCCAGCAACGTGCTCAAATGTTGACTCAAGCTTGGAATAAGAGCCAATACACGTTAGTTAATCTAAACCTAAACACGAATAACTATTTTCCTCAGCCTGTAATGCGTGCAAGCATGGCTAAATTTGCGCTGGCCGAAGCTGCAGCGCCAGCTCAAGATATGGCTGCTGGTGAGTCTAAAATTACCGTAAATGCAAATGGTTCAATCCAGTTTAAATAATTATTTTTCAAACTAAAAAACCGCATTCTTAATGCGGTTTTTTTATACTCCACATTATCGTTCTAAACATAATTCTTGCAATGAACTCCATGCTGCTTTGGCTAACAAGTCTTTATAGATTTTAGGGTCAGACTTTACTCGTTGTGATAACCACGCACGACAATAACTTTCTGTAGAACCAATGACCAGTGACAGCAAAAGTTCATGTGGAATCATATGTAATGCTTTAAATTCTTCAAAATCTGTAATTAAACTGAATATCTTTTTGTTTCTACTTTTATTTTTTTGAGCAAGTTGTTGCTGTTCTTCTCCTTGCATAATATTGAAATGAGCAGTAATTAAGAATTTTGCAAATTCGGGTTGTTCACTTACCCAGTCTACATAACTATGAATTAAACCAAATACCACCTCTTGTAATGTTTTGGCCCGTTTTAAATATTCATCTCTTAGTGCTGTCTGGTCATCTAAAGCTGAAAAAAATAAAGCCGCGACGATTCCCTCTTTATTTTTAAAATGGTGATAAACCGCTCCAACACTCGTTTCTGATTTAGCACGAATCATTTCAATGCTGGTCGCTTCAATGCCATGCTCTAAAAAACAATCTAAAGCATCTAACAATATTTGTCGTTTTAACGCAGCCCTTCTTCCGGGATACAAACGTTCTAATAAATTTTGAGCAGACACCATTTTGTATTCTCTGACCAGTCATCGGAGTTATTTTGAATGACTTGACGCATATTTGTAAACAGAACTATATTCTTCAACAGAATAATATTCTGTATTTTTTAAATTAAAGGAAAATTAATTATGGCAACAACATTAGAACTCTGGAATAAAGTCAGTGCTTTTCCTAAAGGAAAGTGGACTTTCTCTCGCATACTGTGCCTAAAAGCACCCTATTTCGGCAGTATTTCACCTCTTTTTATTGAGCTAAAGCCAAATTATTGTGAAATTTCCATCAAAAAGAAGCGTTCTGTGCTTAACCATATTGGAACAGTACATGCAATTGCCATGTGTAATATGGCTGAACTGGCGGGTGGAACAATGACAGAAGTTACTGTCCCTTCTACTCATCGCTGGATTCCAAAAGGCATGACTGTTGAATATTTAAAAAAGGCAGAAACAGACCTTATTGCTGTAGCCGCGCCTGTACACGCGAATTATGACTGGGAAAAGGCTGGAGAATATTTAGTTAATGTAGATGTTTACGACACTCACAAAGACAAGGTATTCCATGCCACTATTACGATGTGGATTTCTAAAAAGAAATAAAAAAAGCCCTGAACTCTCAGGGCTTTTTCATATTATTTTTTAAATGGGAAAGCATATTTTGCAATACGCCCGACCACTTGACCGAACTGTTTAACAAAGCTGGCATTGTTATAGTTCAAACCATATTTTTTACAAACTGCTTCAACTTTTGGAGCCATTTGACGATAACGACGAGCAGGAATATCTGGGAATAAGTGATGTTCGATTTGATGACTTAAGTGACCAGACAAAATATGAAATGCCTCAGAACCTGTTAAGTTAGAAGAACCACGAATTTGGCGCATATACCAGTGTCCACGGCTTTCTTCTTGTAAAACAGATTTTGGAAATACTTCTGCATCTTTTGTGAAGTGACCACAGAAAATAATACTGAATGTCCAGATATTACGAAGACCATTAGCGACTAAGTTACCCGTAAATACTGGTAAAGCTGCTGGCCCTGCAATGAGAGGGAAGAAAACATAGTCTTTAAAAAGTTGCTTACCAATTTTTTTATTCACTGGTTTTAACTCTTCTAAAAATTGTGCCTTGGTCTTACGTTTATAAAGCACACGCCCAATTTCAAGATTCTGAATTGCTACGCCCCACTGGAACAATAAGCAAAATGGAATACTATAAATCGGTTGCAGTAAAAACCCTGGTTTCCAACGTTGCTCAGGGAATAAACGGAGTAAGCCATAACCAATATCATCATCAATACCTTTAATATTGGTATAAGTATGATGTTTATAGTTATGAGTTTGGCGCCAGTTATCAGATGTACCTACCGTGTCCCACTCATAAGTTTGGCCATTAAATTTTGGATCATTCATCCAGTCATATTGACCATGCATAACATTATGACCAAGCTCCATGTTCTCCATAATTTTAGAGAAACCTAATAGACCTGTACCCAAAATCCATGCTGGTGGGAACCAACCTGCAAATAAGCATGCTCGTCCTAAAAGACTGCTATAGCGAACGGCAGCATAAACACGACGGATATATTTTGCATCTTTTTCACCCAAATCATCCAATACTTCTTGTTTGATCTGGTCAAGCTCTTTTGCAAATGCTTCAAGTTCTGCTGGAGTCAAATCGCGATTTTTAGGATTTTTAAAATATTCGACTTTCACTGGCATATTCATAAGAGGTCTCTCTTAAAGATCAATAACTAGATCGGATTGTGCTGAGTTCACACAAATTTTAAGTAACTGGCTTGGTTCTGTATTTTGACTACCGTTTAGTAGGTTACGTGTAGAACCTTGCGTTTTATTACAAACACATTTATTACAAATTCCCATACGGCAACCGTGTGTTGGCTTAACACCTTCATGCTCAAGGCTCACCAAAATCGATTGTCCCTTAGGAATTGCAATCACTTTATTAGACTGAGTTAATGTGACATTCACATAACCGACATCATCTGCAGAACTTGCATTGCTTAAACTAAACGCTTCAGTAAGCACGGCTGGTGCTTTTTCAAAAAGCTCTTCGACAGTTGAAACAAAGCCAGATGGACCACATGCGTAGACCGTGCTTTTTTCAATATCATCAACCAAAGCAAGATGTTCAGCATTTAAGCGCTCATCATTTGGTGTTTCTTGTGTGTAAAACACCTGATAGCTGAAATTTGGGTTTTGTTCAGCCACTTGCTCGAAATACTCTGTAAAAGCAGCATCAGAACGCTGTTTTACCCAATATAAAAGCTGAACCTGCACTTTTTCTAATTGCTGGCTTTGCTTAATTGCTGTGATTAAGCTCAACATTGGTGTAATACCACTACCAGCAGCTAACATAATTAATTTTGGTGTCTGGATATTTTGTTGCATATCACCATAAGGTTGACCAAGCTCAAAAATATCACCAATCTTACTTTCAGCAATGAACCAATTACTAACAACACCATCAGCAACTTTTTTAACGGTTAAACGTAAGTGCTCTGCATCGATTTGTGTCAAGCTATAAGTACGTTCATAACGGCGGCCCGCAATTTCAACAATCACTGGATGATGCTGACCTGCTGCTCCCATTTTGACCAAACGGTTGCATTTTAAAGTAAGGCTCACAGTGTCATGAGCTACGAATTCTTTTTTTACAATTTGAACGAGTCCGTGCTGTACAGACCATAAGGGATTTATTTTTTGTAGCCAGAAACTCGCCATATCTTTATCAAATACGGCTTGTGTTAATGAATTGAATAGAGAATTTCTCTTTTCGATTGCTTGCATAACTGAGGGCTCTGTCGCTCTTTTTTAATTATTATACACATGTATATATATTTGTATATACACCCGTACTTTTAATTACAATTTCACAAGTTCCTTGTCTAACGCTATAATCCAGAGAGTTTAAGAATATATTGAAAAGCATGACCCAAACCTCACTTTCTCAGAGCCAAAATGACACAAGCTCTTCACAAGATGTCATTGAAATAAAAACAGTAACGCGTTCTGTTGGAAGAAAAGCGACGATTACTAAAGAGGAACTTTTTCAGGCTGCACTTAACCTGATTGGTCCACAAAAAAGTATCGCCTCACTCAGCTTACGTGAAGTTGCGAGAGAAGCTGGTATCGCACCAAACAGCTTTTATCGCCACTTTAAAGATATTGATGAATTAGCCATTTCACTCATTGACCGTGCAGGTATCGTTTTACGTAAGATTATTCGTCAAGCTCGTCTACGGGCATCTTTTCAAGACAGTATTATTCGTAGTTCTGTAGAGATTTTTCTTCAGCAGCTTGATGCAGATGAAGGTAATTTAAGTTTATTGTTACGCGAAGGTTTTACAGGTTCTGCATCTTATAAAGCTGCTGTAGACCGCCAGCTCAACTTCTTCCAGCAAGAACTACAAGAAGATTTAATCCGTCTAGAGCGATTAAACAACAACCATCTATACCATCCAGAACTCGTTGCAAAAGCAATTACGCAACTTGTATTTCATATGGGTGCTAAGGTGATTGATCTTCCGGTTCATCAACGTGCAGAAGTCGCAGAACAAACCATGATTATGATAAGAATGATTTTAGAAGGTGCCCGTCATCTAGACGAAGCAAAAATACGATAAATTCAACATAAAATGGTTTGTGATTTTACAAGCCATTTTTTATACAGATATACCAGTTTCTTGATAAAAATATAATTCGTAGATTGAAGCAACCAACATGCAAGAGTATAAGTAATTATTATTCTAGCAATACATACCCATATTTCCCCACGATATTTAGGGATTCACATGCAAAGTTTGAGTAATCGTCAAAGCCTGATTGCAAGTTATATTCTGATGGGCATTTTTTTGCTTTCGGTTATCCCCTTGCATCTCTTAGCAAGCTTTTTTGCTGGCTTTCTCATTTATGAAATTATTATTAGTTTAAGCTCTATTGTTGAACGTTATATTGATGGTCAAAGAGCCCGCATTTTTATTAGTATTTTACTCAGTATTATCACGGTTTCACTCATCGCCTTTTTCATTACAAGTTTAATTAGCTTTGTGGTTTATGACTTAAAAGGTGTAGGTATCCATAATATCAACAATAAAGTCGATCAAACGCTATTACACTTACAAACCGAAATTGGCAAATATCTTCCCGGTTATATTCCAGACAGCGTTACAGAACTAAAAGATGAAATTTTTGCGTTTATGAAAGATAACGTGACGACATTAAAAAATGCCAGTTCCGATATCTTACATAACTTCGTAACGATGATTATGGGCCTTATTATTGGTATTTTGGTAGCTATTCATGGCTTTCACCGTCGAACACCACAGCCTATATTTAAGTCTTTACTCATTCAACGTATTCAAAAGTTATCAATTTCTTTTAGAAACGTCGTTTTTGCTCAAATTAAAATTTCAGCAATTAATACGCTGCTCTTTATATTATTTGCATTTGTAATATTGCCGATTTGGGGTGTTCACCTCCCTTTCGCCAAAACCTTAACCATTCTTACTTTTTTGTTTGGTCTCATTCCAATTTTAGGCAACTTAATTTCAAATACGCTCACTTTTATTGCTGCATTGACGGTTTCACTCGGTCTAGCAGGCGTTGCTCTGCTCTATCTCGTATTAGTACATAAGTTAGAATATTTTATTAATGCGAAAATTATTGGACATAAAATTAATGCCAATGCATGGGAAATTTTATTGGCAATGTTAATTTTTGAGTCAATTTTTGGTTTAGGTGGATTGATTGCAGCACCAATCTTTTATGCCTATTTAAAACTAGAATTAAAAGATGCCAGAATGATTTAGTTAAATTTTACTCAATAAAAAAGCGCCGTAACGGCGCTTTTTTATGATTTCCTACTTATGGTTTAACCACCACAAGTACTTGAATCGCTTCTGGAGTTACAGTTAAGCCATCGAGTAAACTCAAGCCTTCTTTTTGCAACTTCTGTAAGCGCTCAATTTCGTCTTGACGAATACTTGGGTTGAACTGTTTTAAATAAGTTAAGCGGTCAATCTCGTATTGCCATTTACTACCATAATGCTCTTTTGCCTGCTGTTGTAACTGTGGCAAGCCTACTTTAGCAATATCAAGCGCTTGTCTATAACGCTCTTCAATTACTTCACGGCGAGCTTTAACCACTTGGCGGCAGCTATTGCCATCTAAATGGTGCAAATATGGTTTTAAAATGGTTGGATCGATCTTTTCAGACAAGTCCTGACCATTTTCACTTAACAACACGCGAATGAGCTGTTTTGGCAAGCTTGATGGCAAGTTCAAAGATTTTGGTGCAACTACATCAACTTTAAACCAAACTTCAAGTAATACAGAACCTTGCTTTAATGCATTTGACTTAAGAACAGCAACATTAGTACTACCAAATGATTGTGTACGGATCATTTCCATTACACTTTCAATGAACGGATGCTCTAAAGTCAGGTATTGAGCGTCTTCACGCATTTGTGCTTGATCACGGTAGAAGGTAGCTGTCATACCTTCTTCGTCTAGTGCCAAACCTTGTACTTGCATTTGGTCTGTTGGACGAATAATAACCGTACCGTTACTTTGCTCATCAAAATCGATATTGGTTGAAGACATAAAACGCTTCACAAACATAGGTAATGTTGTGTTGTCATCGTAGTCTTCTAAGGCTTGAACAATTTCTTGTGCAACGATAGGACGACATGAGTTGTATTCAAGCAAGCGATCTCGACCAGCTTGTAACTCTGTTTCTAAAGCTTGACGTTGAACATTGACTTCTTCGAGTAAGTCTTCGAATGTTTGGCCTTGATCTGAAAGTAAGCAGTCTTTTAATTCAACAATAAAGTTTTCTTGCAGCGTTTGAGCTGTCGGAGAAATATTGCTAAAAATATTTAATGCTTCATTGTACCAACGGAACATACGCTCTTGAGCGGTGCCCATTAAGTAAGGTACATGAATTTGAATACGGTTTTCTTGACCAATACGGTCTAAACGACCAATACGTTGTTCTAAAACATCTGGGTTTGCAGGCAAATCAAATAAAATGAGATCACTCGCAAACTGGAAGTTACGACCTTCTGAACCAATTTCTGAACACAGTAAAATTTGAGCACCATAGCTTTCTTCTGCAAAGTAAGCAGCCGCTTGGTCACGCTCAAGTAAACTCATGCCTTCATGGAACATTGCAGTACGAATACCTGCATGCAAACGAAGTGCGCTTTCTAAAGATTCAACTACAGGGCCACTACGTGCAATTAAAAGAACTTTTTTATGTTTAAGTTCTTTACGTAGAATTTCCATTAACCATGGCACACGTGGGTCATTTTGCATCCATGATCCATCAATTTGTGCTTCTTCTGGCCACATTTGCTCACGTAGTTTACCGTCTTTTGACCAATCTTCTGGCGCTGGCAAAGGTGCTGGTTGGCAATCACGGCCTGGGAAACCTTGAATCGCTTCACGCGTATTACGGAATAAAATACGCCCTGTACCATGACGGTCTAACAACTCATGAATCGCTCTGAAACGTTGTTCAGGCTGATCTTCAATTGAATGACCCAATAAACCTTCTAAAGCAGTTAAATGCTCTTGAGTTAAAGGTTCATCTGACATCAATACTTCTGCAACTTGAGCAGTTTGCTGATATTGCGCTTCTTCATCTAAGAAACGCTCTAAACTACTAAAGCGCTGCGGATCTAACAAACGTAAGCGTGCAAAGTGACTTTCTACACCAAGCTGTTCAGGTGTTGCTGTAAGAAGTAATACACCAGCCGTATTTTCAGCAAGCTCTTCAACTAAGTCGTAACGATCATTACCGCCTTCTTCTTCGCTCCACATTAAATGATGCGCTTCATCGACAACGAGTAAATCGAAACCAGCTTCTAGTGCTTGCTCACGTAAATCGTCATGGTCCACCATCAAATCTACACTGGCAATAATACATTGCTCAGTTAAGAACGGGTTAAGCTCTGGATCATGTTCTTTAATAGACGCAGTACGGGTTAAATCGAACAGAGAAAATTGCAAGTTGAAACGGCGACGCATTTCAATCATCCACTGATATTGCAGCGAATCAGGGACTAAGATGAGGATACGTTCTGAACGACCAGTTTTAAGCTGTTGATGGATAATCAAACCAGCTTCAATTGTTTTACCTAAACCTACTTCATCGGCAAGTAAAACACGTGGTGCAAAACGTTTACCGACTTCATGTGCAATATAGAGTTGATGTGGGATTAAACCAACGCGTGCACCAACCAAGCCGCGTAATGGACTGGTTTGCATTTGCGCTTGCATTAGCATGGCTTCAATGCGTAAGTCATACCACTCTTTATAATCGATCTGGCTTGCCAGCAAACGATCTAAAGGTTTTGATAACTGAATTTGTGCACCGATACGAGTTTCATTGAGCGCTTTACGTTCTTGTTCGCCATTTTCTAAGGTACGAACTACGTTGTAACGCAAAACGCCATGGCGGTCTTCAACCGACTCAACAGTCCACTTTTGGCCTTCTTGATCTTGAACTTCATCGTTTGTGTTAAAGATGATACGAGATAATGGTGCGTTATTACGTGCATAGACACGCGTTTCATCACTCTTGGGGAATAAAATGCTGACAGATCTTTCATCTACATCAATAAGAACGCCTAAACCGAGCTCAGTCTCTGTATCTGATAGCCAACGTTGACCAATAGCATACTGCTGCAATTTTTCCACCTTTTTCTCAAGTTCGCACTACATATTGTACGATGCAAATTAGCTTATTTTTGCATCTTTTTATGTAGTCTTTAAAGCAAAATTTTGCAGCAGAAACCAATTAAATTATTTCGCTACAAAAATTACTCATTGAAAGTTTTTACATTAAAACGGTACAGGACAGTTAAACGTTAATGATTCCCCTGTGACAGGATGATTAAAGCTTAACTGTTTGGCATGCAAGCACAGACGAGGAACAAGTAATTGTTCCGGTGTTGCATACAATGTATCACCTACAATCGGATGTCCCAGATATTGCATGTGTACACGGAGTTGATGAGAACGTCCGGTAATCGGTGTTAATTTGACACGCGTAACCGGTTGTCCCTGAATCTGGAAATGTTCGATCGCCTGCCAATGTGTTAAAGCAGGTTTGTTATGAGAAGCATCGACAATATGTAAAGGTGGTCGACTCGGGTCATAGACGACAGGGATATCAACAGTTCCTTCGCCGTCTAGATGGCCTGCAACTAGCGCTTCATATATTTTCGAAGTTTGACGGTCTTGAAATTGGCGTGCAATCGCACTTTGTCCACGCTTAGATAACCCAAAAACCAAAATACCCGAGGTATCACGGTCAAGGCGGTGAATGAGCAAAGTTCGTGGTTCAATTGCCACCAGTCTTGTCAAAACGCTGTCATGTAAATCACCTTTCCCTGGCACACTCAAAATGTCCGAAGGTTTATGAATCACCATAAAATCATCATCACGATAGATCAGATGTTCACTTAGAAAATCACTCAAAGTTGTATTCCCAAGGTAAGATGAAAAACAAGCGGGCAATAATAAAAAGCTTACGTCCGAATTACAATGCCGTTCGGGTAAATTAACAACAGAATTTGCAAATATTATGATTCACTTTATGGCTAAAGCCGATTAGCGCTTCAATAACTGCATAATATGTTGCAAGGTGGGTGTTTGCATCAGCTCTTCAGCACTTAGACTCGCACCGTTCGCGCACCATAATTCCAACAGATAATTGACTCCAGCAGTTTCTAAACCGTAGTTTCTTAAATCTATTTCTGGATGAATTTCCATTGGATGCCGCCCAACCTGTTCAGCAACTGCCAATAAAATTCCTTTCTCGGATAACACTTGAGACGACGGTGCACTTAAAGACCATAAACGCATTAATGCCTGTGTGTTTATATGTTGAATGGAGTCAAAACTGATTTTTTCAATCCACTGTACATGCTGCTCTAAACTAGTCGCCAAGATTGCATCATTTACAACAGCTACATAATCTGTAATCGATAAAACAAGCTGCATGACTTGTTTGAACAGCGGTGATAAATTTCCCGCCATTATCACTTGTGCCTGAGGGTTTGATGACAACTGTTGCCCAAGCTGTAACATGGCCTGTTGAAGTTGAGATGACTGAATCATCATAACTGGAATTTCGAGTGCCTGTGCTCTTTTGCTTAGCATTTCTAAATGATCGGCTAATGGTTGGTTCATCCATTCAGGGGTATTTTCAAGTTCATTTAACCCAACCATGAGCAAAATGCTATGCGTAGATTCAATAGGCCAATTTGAAGTACTTGCGGCTAACTGGATTTTTCGAGGTAAGGGATAAAACATTGTTCTCTACAAATATAAAAATAGCTCAAATTAAAAGGCCCGTTTAAAACGGGCCTTTTTGCTTACTTCATTTCGGCGAAGGTTTCTTTTGCAGCCTGAATCGTATATTCAATATCTTCATCTGAATGAGCAGATGAAATAAAGCCTGCTTCAAATGCTGACGGCGCCAAGTTTACACCGCGCTTTAACATGCCATGGAAGAACTTTTTGAAAGCTTCAATATCACATGCCAACATAGAGTCAAAGCTTGTAATATCTTCTTGGTCGGTAAAGTAAAGACCAAACATTGCGCCCGCTTGCTGAGTTTTAAATGGAATACCTGCTTCATCTGCTGCTGCTTGTAAGCCTGCAAGTAACTTTTCAAGTTGAGCCGATAATTTGCTGTAAAAATCCGGTTGACGTAAATGTTTAAACATTTCAATACCAGCACGCATAGCAAGTGGGTTACCAGATAAAGTCCCCGCTTGGTATACACCACCTAAAGGTGCGATGCATTCCATGATTTCACGCTTACCGCCAAATGCACCTACAGGTAAGCCCGCACCAATAATTTTACCCAAAGTCGTTAAGTCAGGTTTAACGTTGTAAACTGACTGAGCACCGCCTAATGCAACGCGGAAACCAGTCATTACTTCATCAATAATGAATACAGATTTATATTCATCACACACATCACGAATCGCTTGTAAGAAACCATCAATTGGTTTCACCATATTCATGTTACCTGCGACAGGTTCAATAATGACACCCGCAATTTCATGACCAAATTTTGCAAAGCATTCTTTTAATGCTGCAATATCGTTATATGGCAGCGTTAAAGTGTGTTTAGCGAAGTCAGCTGGTACACCTTTCGATGTTGGTTCACCCTCACCTTTAGTTAATAAACCAGAACCTGCTTTTACTAATAAAGAGTCAGAGTGTCCGTGGTAACAACCTTCAAACTTCACAATCTTGTCACGGCCAGTATAACCACGTGCTAAACGAATAGCAGTCATAGTTGCTTCTGTACCTGAGTTGGTCATACGTACCAATTCAATAGATGGCATGATTTCACAAATGATATCTGCCAATGTAGTTTCGTGTACGGTTGGTGCACCAAAACTTAAACCATCTTCTGCTGCTGTTTGTACAGCTTTAATAATATCTGGATGAGCATGGCCCAAAATCATTGGTCCCCAAGAGCCAACATAATCTACATAGCGCTTGCCATCTACATCCCATAAATACGCACCTTTGGCTTTCTCGATGAAAACCGGTGTTCCTCCAACGCCATTAAAGGCACGTACCGGAGAGTTCACACCACCTGGAATGTGTTTGCTGGCTTGTTTAAATAACTGTTCTTGCTTTGGAGATAAACTCATGGAAATGCTCGTCTTAAATATCTAAAAATAATTTTGAAAGCTTAAGAAAATAATTGTGCCCACGCTTGTACACGGGCAGGAATTTCAGCAGTTGATCGACCTAATATATCACTAATGACTGCGCAGAGGTCAGCTCCAGCCTCAATCACGGGTTTTGAGTTTTCAACTGTTAAACCACCAATTGCACAAATAGGTAAATCATACTGAGCTGCTGCTTGCCTAATCACTTCTATACCTACATTACCTGCTTCCGGTTTAGTCGCAGTTGCATACACAGCGCCAAAGGCAACATAAGTTGCGCCATCAGCAATTGCTTTTTGGGCAAGTTCTAATGAGTTTAAGCAAGTACGGCCAATAATGACGCTTTCTGGTAACTGTGATTTTGCATCGGTAATTTCACCGTCACTTTGTCCTAAATGCACACCTAAACCAAACTTTGCAGCCAGTTTTAAATCATCATTAATGACAAAAGGAACCTGATATTTTTCACATAAACCTTTAATCTGTTCAACTTCAGCAGGCTGATCGGCTTTGTCTACTTTTTTACGGCGGTACTGTAAAATTGCGATTTGATGGGTTGCGAGTGCAGCGTCTAGTTTTTCTAATAATAATTCGATTGGGTCATCATTGGTAATGAGATATAAACCGCGCATACTCTACTCTCGCTTTTGAAAACTTCGCTAGTATAACGGATTTATAAGTCATCATAAGTACCGATTGATATAGGCTTACCAGTACCAATCGGTATATTTAAAAAAATAAATAAATTAACTTGGAATTTTATCATGCTTACGATCAATCAAACTTAATCGACCCGTTGCAACATCCGAAAGCATTCGCCAATCAGAAATAAAGCTATAAAGTGGCTGTTTAAAGCTGGCAGGCTTATTTTTTTCAAACACAAAATGTCCAACCCATGCATTTGCGTAACCCACTACCAAACCATAGAGCACATATTTAGCTTGTTTCTTACGAATCGCTTTTGAAAAAAAGTATAGACCAATGCTACTTCCCACCACATGTAAGCGTCTGCTCATAATGTTACGGTGTTCGGTTAAGTAAAAACGATAAAATTCCTGATAGTTTTTAATCGGTAACTCAAACTCTGGCTGAGTTTCATGGCTAAAGTTTACTGGTGCATTCACGATCATCTTCCTGATTTTTATTTGATCAAAACATCACCTGATTGTACACCTAAATAAAAGTGTAGCGTCATATGTTTGATTGTAACTTTCTCTATCAAAAACATTATTTTTAGCGCTAAGCTATTATACTTATTCAAGATAGTTTAAATACCTGATTCAGGGAGATCCATTATGGTTGAAGTTGAGCTTAAGTTTCAGTTACCTGAATCGAAGAAAAAAACTGTTCAGCAGTATTTAAAAAAGCATAAAGCGCAGCATATTCATTTACAGGCCAAGTATTACGATACACCAAATCGCCTACTCGCAAAAAATGGCATGGCTCTACGTTTACGTAAAGAAAATGATCTGTGGGTACAAACCTTTAAAGCCGCTGGCCAAAGTCATTTACATCGTGTCGAAGAAGAAGTTTTTTTAGGAAAATGCGATCAAGAACCTGACTTAAACCTTGAGTTATATAAAGACAATAAAGCCGTCACAGATTTGATTACTCAAGCTTTAGGCTCTGAAGTCGAAAAACTAAGCTTACAGTTTGAGACTGATGTACAACGTACCTATCATGTTTTTGAAGCAGATGACACGGCAATTGAAGTCTGTCTCGATGACGGCGTCGTAAAAACAGCAACAGCACAAAGCAAAATTTGCGAAGTTGAGTTCGAACTTAAACAAGGTGCAGTTAAAACACTTATTCAATTTGCTCAGCAATGGATTAATCGTTATGAACTTTGGCTCGATGTTAGAAGTAAAGCCGAGCGAGGTAATTTACTTGCATTGGGGCAAGCTGCTTCACCGGCTGTTCACGCAAAAAATCTGAACTTAGATAAAGACGTTTCAGCAGAACAGGCGCTCAAAAAAATTGTAGAAAACTGTTTGGGACAGTTCTTGCCGAATATGGCTGCAATTGCTGATGGTGTTGCCGACGCTGAACACATTCATCAAGCACGCGTGAGCTTACGCCGTTTACGCAGCGCACTTCACCATTTTGCAACATGGTCAGACGAGTTAAACCCTGTATGGGAAGAGCAAATTGCCGAACTGTTCCGTCAGCTTGGAGACACGCGAGACGAAGATGCCATTCGTACTGAAATTTTACCGATGATTGTGCAGCATGGTTCACCTGAACTTTTGCTACCTATTTCTGAGCAGCCATTAAAAGACCTAACCACACTGTTTAAATCTGCAGAAACCGTTAAGCTCGTGCTCGCATTACTGGCATTTGCTTATTCAGAAGAAGATAACCAAAACGCTAAAGGAAAATTGAAAAAACAGATAGAAAAAAGCTTAGACAAGTTACATCACCAAGTCATAAGTCATGCCGATCATTTCACAGAACTTGAAGTCACTGAACAGCACAAAATTCGTAAAAAAGCGAAGCAATTACGTTACTGTATCGAATTTATATCAAGCTTATATCCACGTAAAAATGTTCAGCAGTTTTTAAAAAAATTACAACCTGTGCAAAATACTTTAGGCCTTTATAACGACTTGTTTATTGCCGAAGATCTATTTAATAAAGCAACTGAACATGACCCGCATTTTTGGTTTGCATTAGGATGGATTAAGGCCAAACAGCCTTATTTACAAAATCAGTCTGCCGAAGCTTTGCAAAAATTTAAACAGGCAAAAATATTTTGGTAAGAATTTTAAAGTCGCGGCAAATATGTCGCGACTTTTTAGCGGTATTTACCAAATACTTTCCATACACCATTATCTGCTAATGGGTCGCTATAGCTATCACTACGCTGTTTTCTTGGCTTATCACGAGCGTCAACAAGTTTAAAGTGAGGCTCAACACCCAACACAATCCCATTGGTATAAAAACGTGAACGCGTATATTCACTTTGACCATGCTGGAATACATAAGTTCTTAAATCGATAAATTCACGGTGTGCAACTAAGGCTGCTGTGTCGTCACTCTGCAACCATTCTTGCATGGTAAATATCTGATCTGTTTCAAACTGCCCACATTTTTCAATAAGACTCGCCACACCACGGAAAGTTTTCGATTCTTTAGCACGTGTTTTATTAATCCGAATACGGTCCACATGAAAAAAGAATAAAGGTAAATTTAGATGGCTTGGTAAATGAATGGCATCTGGTAACTCATCTTCCATAAAAGGTTGAAAAAGCTCTTGTGCCCTTTCTATTAAATATTTCCATTGTTGATAATAGGCTAAGACTTCTTCTTGCAAACCATAATAAATTGGCAGCCCTTCGACATGCTCCAAATATTGGGGCGGAAAAACATGCTGACGTAATAAAGCAATGTCTGTTTTTAGACTTTGAACGGCAATTGCATCTTGCATATTATAACTCCCAATACTTAGGCTATTTACAGACTAAGGCAAAGGTTTTGTTTCCGCAAGGCTTTGCCTATAATAAGCAGCTCTATTTTTGCGGGAATAAGTCATGTCTCAAAAGATTAATGCAACAGATATTACTGAAGAAGAAGCGTTAAATGCTGTTTTCTTTGAGCGTGCGGATGAATTCATTAAACAAGCGAATGATTTTTGTCGCCCGCCTAAAGGCCAAAAACCTGATCCAGCTGAGCTTCGCGGTCAAGTGAGTGCTGCGATGTTATTTGCAACTGCCCGTTTTAATACATGGGTCGCTGCCAATAATTTTAAAGATGGCAATGAAATGCGTGATGCAAAAGAGCAAGTGATGTCTTATCTGCTTCAACAATTTCAAATGATGCTTGAAGATAACTTTGATGAGTACTGTGAACAGTTCGAAAACTATTTACGTTTCCGTAAGAATGAAGATTTTCATACTCACAAGCATGACCATGATCATTAATAAATTTTAAATACCCAAATAAAAAGCCACTTCATGTGGCTTTTTATTTGGCAAGTCATTTATTGCTTTTGCGGTTGACCATATTGGTCAGCCATCACTTCAACGAGATTGGAAAGTTTAATATATTTTTTAATGACTGCATTCACATCAGCAACAGTTAGCTTTGTTAAATCTTGATCATGCTTAACACGATCCAGTAATGTTTTACCTGACTCAAGCTCAATATTTAACATACCGTGAATATTACGCTCATCCTCTAATGCAGTAACACGTTTTTTCATGAGATCTGCTTTAGCTGCTGCAAGCTCTTGCTCGGTAATACCATTGGTTAATAAGTCATTTAATACCTTATGAACTGAAGCAGAAACTTGTGCCGAACGCCCCGCCGTATAGTTTGCACTAATACTTAATGCACCCACATTGGTGTCCTGATCAAGTTGCAGTCCTGTTCCAAAACCATAAACTAATGCATTTTTTTCACGAAGCTCTTGAGCCAAACGCGAAGAAATTTGAGAATCACCTAAAATATAATTCATTAAAATTAAGGCAGATGCATCTGGATGATTTTTTCCAACCGGTATCGCAAGTACGCTTTGATAACTACCAAACTCACGTTGTTCAGATAAAGCATGTACTTGCTGAGCAGGAAAATCGACGTGTTGAATTAAGATTTTTTCATATGGTTGTTTACTGTTCCAACTACCAAACTCCTGATTTAATAGTTTTTTCATTTTCTTAGCATCAAATGCGCCGGTAATTGCAATTTGGGCATGGTTCATTGCAAAGAAATGCTGATATAACTCTTTGACTTGTTCTTGGGTCACATCCTTTAATTGTTTTTTAGCTAACTCAGGTTCAAAGTGGTAGCGTAAATCACCTGGCTGATATTCTTCAACTAAACGTGACAAAGTTAAACCTGCAACTACATCAGGTTCTGTATAAGGACGATCAAGACTAGATAAGCTTTGAGATTTAATTAAATCGAATTGAGATTGTTCAAATTTAGGGTTTTTCATAACCTCTAGAACAAACTTGAAGAATTCATCAAACTTTTCAGTTTTAGATTGAATATTAATGGTCATGCCATTGCCGTCAGCACTCGCATAAGCCGCGCCACCAGCATCAATCGATTTATCGGCAATATCTTGCAGGCTATATTTATCAGAACCGCGAAGTAATAAATACGAAGTTAAATCAACTACCGTGCCTTTATTAAATAAAGATTTTTCTGTACCGAAATCCATAGTAATGGTGGCATAGGTACGATCATCACGGGTTTCCACAGGGAACAAAGCATACTTCATTCCATTTTTAAGTTTTCCACGAATAATCTTTTTCTCATTACTCTCAGCATATTGCTTAGAAGTTTTTAAAAACTCGTTAACTTCTTCTTGATAAACTTTCGGGTCTTTTAAAGGTTCTGGTTTAACATCTGTCTGATCTAAAGTTTTAGGTTTATCTTTTGGGTCGAGTTGTAATGCTTTCTTTTGATCTTCAGGTGTTGGCAAAATATCGCCATCAATACGATGCCCAGCAATAAGGAACTGTTTTAAGGTTTGATTTACGTCATTGAGCTTCACTTTCTCAACTGCATCTAAATCTTTGAAATATTGATCCCACTGCCCACCAGCTACGCTGTAATCACTTAAACGAGATCCCAAAGCAACGGCGTCTTTATTGACTAACTCGCTTTGTGTTTTCATTAAACTTTTTACACGTTTTAGCTCAGTCTCTGTAAAAGGTTTACCTTTTTCAATTCCAGAGAGCAAAGCGCTTTCTACTTTGTTGGGGTCGTTTTTAGGTGAGTAGACCGCCCCTAAAAATACAACATTAAAATCTTGGTCTAACCAAGTTGATGCCTGAACGTCTGTGCTAATGCCTGTTTCAACCATATTCTGGTACAAATGACCGCTTGGCTGCATGGTATATAACATAGGCGCTAAAGCCAGTGTCGGCTGAATTTTGACGTTTTTCCCATTCATATAAATATGAAATTTGGCTAAATCACTGCCCTTTTTCACCACAAATTCACGATTCTTTATTTTTGTAGAATCTAACACAGGCACCTGAACGCGCTTAGGCACAGCTCGCGCAGGAATTGGACTAAAATATTGGTCTATCGTTTTTAAAACATCAGTTTTATCAAACTTGCCTGAAATCACCATGATCGCATTATTAGGTGCGTACCAACTACGGTAGAACTGGTTCAATTCCGGCATTTTAATTGACTTAAGCTCGGGCAAATCACCAATCGGTAATCGTCCTAAATACTGGTTTCCATAAGCCGATTTCCACATTTGATCCATTAAAACAGCAAAAGGCTGATCCATACGGACTTCACGTTCACGCTTTACGATTTCAATTTCAGAAGGAACAAATTTTTCTTGTAAAACCAATTTGTCCATACGCTCAGATTCAAGATACAGTACTTGATCAAGTGCAGTTTTTTCTGGACGGACAATATTCGTGTATTTAGTTGAATAGTAATCCGTGCTCGCGTTCGTCATTAATGTATATTGATCTAAACGGCGTTGGAATTCTTCACCTTTTACATTTTGCGTGCCTTTAAAGGCCAAATGCTCAAGTAAATGTGCTAAGCCACCTTTACCTTGCGGATCATTTAAAGAACCTGTTAAATAAATGGTATTAATAAAGATTTTATTTTCTTTGTCATTCGGGGCAAGTACGACCCGAAAACCATTATCTAATTTATATTCCTCAATATTTTGCTTACTTTTTACTAATGTTGTTTGTGCAAAAGACGCAGCACTTAAACCAAGAATACATAGGGAGAGAGTCAGTTGTTTAAACTGCATAAACATATAAATACCAATTAATTTGAATAATAAAAAATCAATAGTTGTGGGACTATAGTAGGAAATTTAAGCTGACATTAATAGTAAAGAATTGAAAAAAAAGCCGTTTATTTAAACGGCCTTATATTTTAAGGAAAAATTTCTGCTTGCATATAAAGTTTGCCATAGCCTGAAATTTCAATACGCTCCTGATTTAAGACATTACAATACAAAACGCCTCCACGGTTAGAAGCCTGATAAGCAGTAATATTATTTTTAGCGAGTTTCTCTGCCCATAGCGGTGCTATTGCGGTATGAATTGAACCTGTAACAGGATCTTCTTCTATACCTGCGACAGGAGCAAAATAACGCGATACGCAATCATACTGTTGATCTGCTCTTGACGTTATTGCTACATCAAGACCACTGGTGGTAATCGCAGTCCGCTTACCTAAGGCTTTAAGCAAGTTCATGTCAGGCTTCTCATCCAATACATCTTGAACTGATTCATATTCAACAATGTAGGCTTGAACATTTTGATAAACCGCTTTAAACGGTTTTGTTAATGCTTGACGTAAAACAGCCGGATAATCTTCAACTTGATGAGCCTTTCGTATGGGAAAGTTCATTCTGATTTTGCCGTCTTCATCTTGATGAACGACAAATAGGCCTAAGTTTCGTACATGAAAATTAAGAGTCTTTTTCTCGGTAAAATCTTTAAATAATACGAACGCACTGGCAAGAGTCGCATGTCCACAAAAATCGACTTCAACTGTTGGAGTAAACCAACGGATTTCATAATTTTCAGAGTCTATAATTTTTACAAAAGCAGTTTCGGATAAGTTATTTTCAAGCGCTATCTTTTGCATTAAATCTGCATCTAGCCACTCTTTTTCAACCACGACAGCAGCAGGGTTTCCACGGAATAACTCTTTGGTAAAAGCATCGACTTGATACATTTTCATGTTAGTACTCTCTTTCTTAATAGGCTCATTTTTAAAAATTATTTAAAAGAAAAACAGATACAGTTTTTTTAAAATTAACATCACAGTAGCAATTTACACATATAAAAAACGGCTCATCCAGACTGGATGAGCCATTTTAATATTAACTTTTAATGATGTTGAGTTAATTCAATTTCATCTTCGCTATTCATTATAGCTTTGTCGGTCTGCCCCATAAATTGGCTTGTAACTACACCAGCAGTCATCGAACCATTTACGTTTAACGCAGTACGACCCATATCAATGAGTGGTTCAATTGAAATAAGAAGCGCAACTAAAGTTACAGGTAAGCCCATCGCAGGAAGCACAATCAGCGCAGCAAAAGTTGCACCGCCACCAACACCAGCCACACCAATTGAACTTAAAGTCACAATACCCACTAACGAAGCAATCCACATTGGGTCTAGGGTGTTAATACCCATAGTTGGCGCAACCATTACTGCTAACATTGCAGGATATAAACCCGCACAGCCGTTTTGACCAATGGTAGCACCAAAAGAAGCAGAGAAACTTGCAATAGACTCAGGCACGCCTAAACGACGAGTTTGCGCTTCAATGCTAAGTGGAATACTTGCTGCACTTGAACGACTCGTAAACGCGAATGTTAGAACTGGAGCAACTTTCTTGAAGAATTTAAGTGGAGAAACACCAGTCAAAGTCAAAATAATGGCATGTACGACAAACATAATCGCCAAACCTAAGTAAGACGCGACCAAGAAACCGCCTAGATTCAAGATATCCGCAACATTTGAACTTGCCACAACTTTTGTCATGAGAGCAAAAACACCATACGGTGTAAGCGTCATTACTAAACGAACAAGCTTCATGACCCATGACTGTAAAGTCTGAATAGCCGTCAGAATACGCTGACCTTTTTCTGCATCATCTTTCATCAAGTTGAGTGCTGCTATCCCTAAAAATACAGCAAAGATAACCACGCTAATAATCGAAGTCGGATTTGCACCCGTTAACTCAGCAAAAGGGTTACTCGGAATAAAAGAAAGAATAAATTGCGGTACACTTAAGTCTGTTACTTTACCCACATAGTCAGTCTGAATTGCAGTAAGTCGAGCTGTTTCAGCCGCCCCTTGTACCAAACCTTTGGCAGTTAAACCAAATAAGTTCGTCACAAATACCCCAACCAGCGCAGCGATGAGTGTCGTAAATAACAAAGTCCCGATGGTATAGAAGCTGATTTTTCCTAAAGAAGAAGCTTGGTGCAGCTTCGCTACCGCACCTAAAATCGAAACAAAGACCAAAGGCATCACGACCATTTGTAAAAGTTTTACATAGCCGTTACCAACAATATTAAACCAGCTAATAGATTCAGCAAGAATCGGATGGCCACCGCCATAAATCAAATGTAGTCCTAAGCCAAACACCACACCTAAAATTAAGCCAGCTAGAACTTTTTTAGATAAGCTCCAGTCCGTTTTACGTGTTTGGGCGAGTAAAAATATTAACCCGACAAAAACCACAATATTGATGATTAAGGGTATATTCATTCCCAAACTCCAACTTATTGCTTGTGTCATCTTTTAAGGGGGCATATTTGACCATAGCCGGCCTATATAAACTACCCTTTTCAACAATTTTCTAGCATGCAGATCATTACTGATCTGAATGAGAATATAAAATGACTTTTAAATACATATATATCACTTTTAAAACATAAGATAAGTAGGATATTTATGTATAAAAATTAAGCGCATTTCTGTATAAAGTTTTGCTCAATAAAACAAATAAATTGCTTTAAATTACTGCCCCATGTTTCAGGAGGCTGAGCAACCAAATAAGTAGTGAAATGTGCAGATTCAGTGTTAATTTCAAAACAACTTAATGAGACTTTATCGGCTACTTTGCTCAGATATGACTTGGGCAACAAAGCAAAACCGACACCTAACTCCACACAGCTTACAATGCCATCCAGACTGCCCATTTCCATAATTTGTGAAGGTGGCACACTATGATCATTTAAAAACAACTCAATTGCATGCCGATAAGAACATCCTTGTCGAAATGCAATAAATCGAGTCTTTGCGAGGGTGGTAATGTCGGGAAAGTGAGTTTGTTGTTTTGGGCAAACTAAAACCAGTTGTTCTTGCCACACTGGAAAACTATATAACTCTGGAATTACATATTTAGAAGCAACAAATGCACAATCGACTTCTCCCTGTTGCACCGCGTTTAACAAATATCGTGTTGGGTGAGTTTGCAGCTCAATTGGTAAATTCGGATATTGCTGCATACATTGATTAAGCAATTGAGGAAGTCGTATAGCTGCTGTCGTTTCCATACTGCCCAAACGAATGGTTTCATTCGGGTCAATATCACCTTCTTGAAAAATTTTTTTCGCTTTATTATGCAGTGCGATCATTTGCACAGCATAACTATGTAGCTGCTGTCCTGCATTAGTTAATGTAACGGGGTTATGACGATTTAATAAAACCACGCCTAACTCTTCTTCAAGCTTTTTCACATGACTTGTGATGTTCGATTGAACCGTACACATTTTTTGTGCAGCTAGTGAAAAACTTCCACTCTCTGCAACCGCTAAAAAAAACTCTAAAGACTTAAGCAACATACCACTATCTCAAAATAAGATAATTAATATCATATTAAATCATTTCTAATGATAAATAAACTCGCTTTTAATAATAAAAAAATTGAGAGACTTCTCATGTCTACGTTCTATCGAATGAGCCTGCTTGTCTTTTTAGCGACTTGTCTAGGAATTGGTATTTTTAGGTTTTCATATACTGCACTCATGCCGATCATGATTGTGCAATATGGATGGACTCATGATTTTGCAAGTTACTTAGGAAGTGCAAATTTATTGGGCTATCTGGTTGGCGCACTATTAGCACTGTTTAGCATTAAAGAAAAATCTATTCCCGCTTTGATCACAAGTTCAGCTGTCTTAGGCAGTTTAAGCCTGCTCTGCTGTTCGTTTATACACATGCCTATGGCTTGGTTTGTTCTCTGGCGTACTATTTCAGGTGTCGCGGGTGGCCTACTCATGATTTTAGCACCTAGCTTTGCTATGAAAAATATTGCAATTAGCCAAAGACTTAAAGTTAATTTTTTAGGGTTTAGTGGTATTGGCGCAGGCGTGTTATCTGCTACTCTCATTATTCCTGCACTCAAAAACATGTCTGTTCAATATGTATGGAGCATTTTTGCAGTACTCTCTATTATTGGCAGTTTCGTTCTTTTCCGCTTATTAAAATATCAGTCTACTCAGGCCGTACAAGTCACAACTCAAGCTCCTCAAAACTTCAAACACTCACGTTTGGGGCTTGTCATTATTATTGCTTATATGTGCAGTGCTTTTGCTTATATTCCCCACTCTTTGTTCTGGATGGACTACTTATCGGGAACCCTACACTTTCCCTTGCAACAACGAAATTTATTTTGGGTTCTTTATGGGGTTGGAAGCTGTATTGGCGCCTTTGTGGCGTATTGTTTAAGCCGCCTTATTGGATATTTGCAGGCAATTAAATGTCTATACGGTGTCTATTGCTTGGCAGTTGCCCTACCATTTTTTTCACATGCTACCGCTTTGCTCACTTTATCGTCCTTTCTTACAGGTTTACTCACACCTGCCACCGTATTTATTAGCTCTTATAGCCTGCTACAGATTTATGAACAGCGTTATCAAAAAATCTGGAGCCTTGCCACCATTGGGTTTGCCAGCACTCAGCTATTAGGTGGCGTTGTCATTAGTACTTTACACCACTTGCATTGGTCTTATGCCCATCTGTTTTTAATGGGAGGCATTGTTTTGTTATTTGCATTGAGCCTTTTAATTCGTACCCATTCTTCCATACAAAATTCTCTCGGAGAAACCAAACTATGAAAACTTTATACTTTCCTCTCTTTTTAATTGTTTTTGTACTTATTATTCAGGCTTTAGACCAAAGCTATCAAAAGAAAATTGGTATCTCTAAACTCCAGAAACATCCAGAATTTATGCAATAAAAAAAGCCCCTATACATAAGGGGCTTTTCATTGAGTAATCGTAGTTTGTCAAAATTAAAATTAATGAGTAGATCAGTAGAGCTAACTGCATAACACCTATGTTTATACGCCTACTCAGTAAGCTCAACTGACAAAAAATGTCATATTATGTCAATGTAGAGTGTTATTTTCTGATCTATATTCGATAAAAATTTATAATTTTTAATACTTAAAATAGAGTAAGACATGAGCAATAACAATTATATTGATGAGCTTTTAAAGCTCTTGGCGATGTTTGCTTTTATCTGTGTTTCATTACTGGCATTTAAATGCCGGACCATTTTTGCACTGGATATCACAACATCCTATGAGGTCTCTGTAAAGATCATTATCTATATTGCCACAGCAGCTATTCTTGGCTTTTTAACACGCGATCATATTGAGTTTACAACACAATTTTTAATTGCTGTTCCATTCGCGTACTTTTGGCTAGAACCAATTCTTGATTATAAAGCCCTTCAAACCATCCCAGATGTTCCGTTTTATCTCTCGGGTCATGGTCAAAGTTTAGGTCTACTAATAGTCATTATATTCTGTTTTGCCTTATGGGTATTTAAAGAGACTAGTTCAAACTCGCGTGAGTCGCAAAATGTCTAAATCAGATTTTTTGAGGAGTTTTATAAAGTTAAAAATAGTCAATGTACTATACTTTTTTATAATATATATTTTATTCAAATTAATTTATACCAATTAAAAACTTTAAAAATGTACAATGTATCAAACCCAGCAAATGCGGTTGTTGTCGGCATTATTACAATAATTGCTACAGTTAGCCTTCTTATATGGAAGTTTAATTTTTATATTGGCATAGATATATATACCAGTGGTGAAGTGCTTTTCAAAACGCTGCTATATGCGGCTACGATAGGGCTATTTAGTTACTATTTCCGCTATAGCATTAAAATTAGTAATACAGTGATTTTATCATTACCTCTTTTTTTCTTTTGTATCAGGCCTGTTTTGAACTATAAAATGACGCATAGCATTGGTAATGTACCTCTGTATGCTACTCATCACGGACAAGGTTTAATATTGCTAAGTTTTACAGTATTGGCTTGTTTATTATGGGTATACACTGCCCACTCTTAGCTTTAATTTTTAATAGCATAAAAATGTATAAATACTTATATACAAAAAAACCCTCGTTCGAGGGCCTTTTTATTTAAGTTTAATCTTCCATATGTTGAATTATGGCATCACCAAATTCAGAGCAACGCAATAAGGTTGCACCCGGCATTAAACGCTCAAAATCGTAAGTCACCGTTTTAGCGGCAATCGCTCCTGAAATACCCTTAATAATTAAGTCAGCCGCTTCCGTCCATCCCATATCACGAAGCATCATTTCAGCAGATAGAATAATTGAGCCTGGGTTTACTTTATCTTGCCCAGCATATTTAGGTGCTGTTCCATGTGTTGCTTCATAAACTGCAATAGCGCCACCAATATTTGCACCGGGAGCAATTCCAATCCCTCCTACTTCTGCTGCTAATGCATCGGAAATATAGTCACCATTTAAATTAAGGGTTGCAATCACTGAGTAGTCCGCAGGACGCATCAAAATTTGCTGTAAGAAAGCATCTGCAATTACATCTTTAATAATAATGTCTTTACCATTTTTAGGGTTCTTAATTTTAACCCAAGGGCCACCATCTATGAGTTCACCACCAAAACGATCTAGCGCTAACTCGTATCCCCATTCTTTAAATGCACCTTCGGTATATTTCATAATATTGCCCTTGTGAACAAGAGTCACCGATGGTTTGTCATTATCTATGGCAAACTGGATGGCCTTACGAACTAAACGTTGCGATCCTTCTTTAGAAACGGGTTTAATACCAATACCACATCCTTCAGGAAAACGAATTTTTGTGACCCCCATTTCTTCTTGAAGGAATTTAATAACTTTTTTAGCTTCTTCCGAATCGGCTTTCCATTCAATACCTGCATAAATATCTTCCGAATTTTCACGAAAAATAACCATGTCGGTTAATTCAGGATGCTGAACAGGTGAAGGAACACCTTCAAACCAGCGTACTGGCCGTACACATACGTATAAATCTAATTCTTGACGTAATGCCACATTAAGTGAGCGTATACCGCCACCAACTGGAGTAGTTAGGGGGCCTTTAATTGAAACGACAAATTCACGCAGGGCTTCAAAAGTTTCTTCTGGCATATAAGTGCCATAAATTTTATTTGCCTTTTCACCGCAATAGACTTCCATCCACTCAATGGAACGTTTGCCGCCATAGGCTTTTAAAATTGCCCCATCAACAACTTTTTTCATTGTCGGTGTAATATCTACACCAATACCATCACCCTCAATAAAAGGAATAATTGGATGATTCGGTACATTCAGTGACAGGTCTGCTTTTACTGTAATTTTATCACCGTCGGCAGGAACAACGATCTTCTGATAACCCATTGTGTAGATTCTCCCTTTTATAATATTTAACTAACCAAACAAAAATAATTATCGATAAACAATACTTTCAACTTTTATTCACGCATAATAGCTTAATCGAATTTAATCCTTTTTGAGATTTATGTGGGAAATAAGCAAATTTCACACTTAAATATTGCTCAATGTTTTTACCTCTTATTTGAAAGAAGAAGTCATTTTTTATGAAAATCGTCATTCTCAACAAACCTTATGACGTGCTCTCCCAGTTTCGTAAAGACGAAGCGCATATGACGGTGTCTGACTTTATAGATGACCCGACTTTACGCATAGCAGGCCGTCTTGATATGGACTCTGAGGGTTTAGTTTTTTTAACCGATCATGGTGGTTTGAATCAGTTCATTACTAACCCTGCGAATAAAAAATACAAAACGTATTTAGTTCAAGTTGATGGCGATGTAACCGAAGAAGCGCTTGAGCAACTGCGTAAAGGTGTAGAGCTTAATGATGGTATGACTTTACCAGCTAAAGCAATTAAGGTAAGTGAACCTGAATGGTTATGGGACCGAGACCCTCCTGTACGTTACCGTGCCAGTATTCCAACATCTTGGATTGAAATCTCTATTTGTGAAGGTCGTAACCGCCAAGTTCGTCGCATGACCTCTGCGGTAGGTTTCCCGACTTTACGTCTCATTCGTACTAAAATCGGTTCAATTGATTTAGTCCAATTAGGATTACAGCCGGGCGAGACTAAAGAAATCGAACCTCTACTCTACCCAGACTTTAAAGATGTTCCCGCTGAACAACCTTATCGTTCACGCTCGTATGTGAAAAAACCTGGGGGTACAGGTGGCAAACCAATGGTTCGTAAGAATAAAGATGGTTCTGTTAAAAAGTCTGGTACAAAACGTATCTGGCAAATGGATGAAAGTGAAAAGCCACGTCGTAAAACTAACGGTACAACTCGTCCAAATACTAAAGCACCTCGTGGTCGTAGCCGTAATGGTCGATAAAAACATTTAAGTTTTAAAGCTCACGTCAGTGGGCTTTAATTTATTGAGCTATTGTTGTTTAATTAATCAACCACCTATTCATTTTTACTCAAAAAAGTTTAAGCCGTAAAAGACATTGTGCCTGATAAAATTGCACACATAATTTATATTTGACTAACCGAGCATTTTTACACTTATAAGAAAAATCTAAAACCGCTACTCATTCTTTTCTTTAATTCAGCGATACAAACTTTACATGTGATGTGAATTGATTGACTTCAAAGTAAAATCATTCAAAATCAATTTATTTGAAACTTTTTATAACTTTATGGCTAAGAAACCTCAAATAAAATCGACCCTTAAAACCAAACCAAAGGTTACTAATATAGCTCCCCAAAAGACATCCACCCGAGATAACTTTACCAAAGATACTATAGATAAATTGCGTCGTAGAGCAGGGAATCTATGTTCAAATCCAGAATGTCACAAGCAAACCTCAGAACCACAGTTCACTAATGATGAAAAAACCACAGACACTGGTATTGCAGCCCATATTTGTGCTGCAGCTTTAAATGGTCCGCGATATGATAATTCAATGTCTGAGAAAGACCGGAAGCATATTAGCAATGCAATTTGGCTATGTTCTCATTGTGCTACAAAAATCGACCGAGAATCAGCTGCATACCCAGTCACACTTTTAAAGCAATGGAAAAAAATTGCAGAAAAGCGTCTTAGAGAAAATTCTAATAAAAAGCTTTACACTGAAGTTGAGGTAAATGAAAAAGTTACACAATCCATGTTTCAGAGCATAGGACTTAGTATTCCAGAAAAATTCAAAGGTTCCCTAACAGAAATTGCAAAAGCAATTAATGAATACATAAGAAAACTTGACCCTCGTGTTGAAGTAAACTATTCATATATCAATGGATGTAATCACTTTGAAATACGTCCAACAGAATTAAGTCAAGATGATCCAATTTCTTTTAAAATTATTCCAAGTGATCCAGAAGAACATCGCCGCAAATTAGAAGATCTATTTAGGCACGGGAAAACTGTAACTTTCGGGGTAAATGAGTTCACCTCTAATTCAGAGGGACTAAATCTCATACTTCCTCAAAAAGTAGCAAATGGCAGAGTCACACTCGACCCTTTAACAAAAATTAAAGCCACTGTAGAGATTCAAAACTCTGATGAGAATACTCTTATTTCACTTGAAGATAATTTATTTATGGGAGATTCCACTTTTTCTTTCGAATCACAAAAATATGATGGTTTAGTTAAATTTAAAATTGATAAAGCACCAATTCTTGTAAAAGATGATAGACGAGAAACTACCATGATTTTGAACTTTCAAGCCTGGCAGAATCAAGATCTATTAATGCTTAAATACTTTGATCAGGCATATAAATTATATAAAAATTTATCCAAATCTGACAGTTTCTTTGTCAAAATTTATGTGGATGGCCATGAGATTTTTAAATCAAAAAATAAAGTGAACGATGAATTATTTGAAGGAATTTTGACTATTTTACATTACACGCATCACTGCAGAGAATTGTGTAAAATCTTAAGACTAAATATTTGTTTTGACAGCACAATTTATTTCACTTCTGAAGAACATCAACAAATTTATGAAACTATTCAAAAGTATAAGGATATTACTTTAACTGATGAATTTACCAGCGAAATTATAGTTCAAGCTGAACAACTACTTCCAGTTGAAATTTTTACAGGAACACTCACAATTGAACAATGTGAAGAAATTAAAATTGATAATATCTTTAATCAAACAGTTTCAATGATAATCTTCGTACAACATATTTTTTCAAAGGTTAAAACTACTACCATCTATAAAGGCAAAGATATCTTCTATTCATACAGCTTAAAACTAGATAATTCTGATCAATTGGGATCCTATAACAGAACAACCTCTCTTATATCTAAACACAAAACATTAAATCAAATATAAAAAACTGCATGCAAACAAAAACCGGTGCATAGGCACCGGCTTTTTCAGCTATTTACTAATGAATTAGTTATTAAGCTTGAACAGTTGAAAGCGCTGCATTAAATGTAGCACTTGGACGCATTACAGCGCTTACTTTCGCAGGATCAACTGCATAGTAACCACCGATGTCAGCTGCTTTACCTTGTACTTGAGCAAGCTCAGCAACGATCTTCTGTTCGTTTTCAGCTAATGCTTTTGCAAGTGGAGCAAATTTAGCTTTCAACTCAGCATCTTCGTCTTGAGCCGCAAGTGCTTCTGCCCAGTAAAGTGATAAGTAGAAATGGCTACCACGGTTATCAAGCTCGCCTGTACGGCGTGATGGAGACTTGTCATTGTCGAGCAATTTACCAGTCGCTTCATCAAGTGTTTTCGCAAGTAACTTGGCACGAGCATTATTTTCTTTAATGCCCATTTCTTCTAAAGAAACTGCAAGCGCAAGGAACTCACCAAGCGAATCCCAACGTAAGTGGTTTTCTTCAACAAGTTGTTGTACGTGTTTAGGTGCTGAACCACCGGCACCAGTCTCGTACATACCACCACCCGCCATAAGCGGAACGATAGACAACATTTTCGCAGAAGTACCAAGTTCCATAATTGGGAACAAGTCAGTTAAGTAGTCACGTAAAATGTTACCAGTTACAGAAATTGTATCGAGACCACGAACTACACGCTCAAGTGTGTAACGCATAGCACGTACTTGAGACATGATCTGGATATCAAGACCAGTCGTATCGTGATCTTTTAAGTACTTCTGTACTTTCTTGATCAATTCATTTTCGTGTGGACGATATGGGTCAAGCCAGAAGATCGCAGGCATGCCTGAGTTACGTGCACGAGTCACTGCAAGTTTTACCCAGTCACGAATCGGAGCGTCTTTCACCTGACACATACGCCAGATATCGCCTTCTTCAACATTTTGAGTCAATAACACTTCACCAGTGTCAAGATCGGTAATGTTTGCGATACCTGCTTCAGGAATTTCAAAAGTCTTATCGTGAGAACCGTATTCTTCAGCTTTTTGAGCCATCAAACCAACGTTTGGCACTGTACCCATAGTCTTCGGATCGAAGTTACCATGCCATTTACAGAAATTGATCATTTCTTGGTAAATACGGGCAAATGTTGATTCTGGCATTACTGCTTTAGCATCGTATTGCTTACCATCAGCACCCCACATTTTACCACCAGCACGGATCATTGCAGGCATAGAAGCATCTACGATAATGTCGTTAGGTGAATGGAAGTTAGTAATACCTTTTGCTGAGTCAACCATCGCAAGTGCAGGACGGTGTTCTTGGCAAGCATGTAAGTCTTCGATGATTTCTTCACGTAATGATGTTGGAAGAGTTTCGATTTTTTCGTATAACCCAGCCATACCGTTATTTACGTTAATGCCTAATTCATCAAACAACTTACCGTGTTTTTCGAAAGCTTCTTTATAGTAAATTTTCACACAGTGACCGAAAACAATCGGGTGTGAAACTTTCATCATTGTCGCTTTAACGTGTAAAGAGAATAAAATTCCTGCTTCTTTACAATCATCAAGTTCTTTTTCATAGAAATCACAAAGTGCTTTCTTGCTCATGAACATTGAGTCAATGATTTCGCCTTCTTGAAGCGCAACTTTTGGCTTAAGAACAATGCTCTTACCACTGTTTGTGATAAGTTCCATTTTTACGTTGCGTGGGCGGTCAAGCGTCATTGACTTTTCACCGTGGTAGAAGTCACCTTCTTCCATGTGTGAAACGTGAGTTTGTGACCATTGTTTCCACTCGCTCATTGAATGAGGGTGTTTCTTAGCGTAATTTTTAACGGCAGCAGGAGCACGACGGTCTGAGTTACCTTCACGAAGGACAGGGTTTACTGCTGAACCTAGGCATTTGCCATAACGAGCTTTGATTGTTTTTTCTTCTTCAGTCGCTGGGTTTTCCGGATAGTCAGGAATTGGATAACCTTTAGATTGAAGTTCTTTAATACATGCTGTCAATTGCGCAACAGAGGCACTAATATTTGGGAGTTTGATAATGTTAGTATCTGGATCTTGTGTAAGACGAACTAGCTCAGCAAGGTTGTCGGATACCTTTTGCTCTTCACTTAGGTAGTCAGCGAATTCTGCGAGCACACGTGCAGCTACAGAGATGTCACTTTTAACAATCTCGATACCTGCTGGCTTAGTAAAGGTCTCAATGATCGGCAGTAGCGAATAAGTCGCCAATAATGGCGCCTCGTCAGTCAGTGTGTAAATGATAGTTGACTTTTCACCAGCCATATATAGCCCCTTCCGTTGAATTGAGTTTTGAGGACCGAGCTTTTGGCCCAGTACCTACGAACCGATATGCTTAAATAAAACCCTGAGAGTATCGGCTCTCATTGGCTTTCAGTCAACGAAATATCCAGTGATAACGACATTTCGCAGCGAAATAATACATAATTTAAATCTATTGATAATAATCTTATACCTAACTTATGGTAATACATGCATGTTTACCAACTTTTTAGATATAGGACATTGTTAAATTACATGAGATATCTTTCAGAGTTCTGACAAATATTATACTTTTCATTCAAAATAAACTCAAAGATAACACCTATTTCAATTTTTATAATCTACTAAAAAGTAAAAAACCGATGTACGGAACATCGGTTTTTTATAAATTAATTCACTGTTATTTAGGCTTTTAACCATTTATCAGCTTTGCTTTGATCTTCAACAACAAGTTCAACTTCAGTTAAGTTGATACTGTCACCTGTAACCTCAAATGATAACAACTCATCTCGGCGGAATGCCAAGATTGGATAACTGCCCTTTTGTTTAGCATATTTCTCAATAAGTTTTGTGGTCGCTTTTAATCCATCAATTGCAATAATGACATCATTGGCAGAAATACCAGCTTTTGCACCAGCTCCTTCACGGTGAGCATTTTGTACTAATACGCCCTCCGGCTTATCAGTTAACTTTAAGCCATAAGCCAAGGTCTTATCATTTTTAAGCGTATAGCTTAAACCAAACTCAGGAAATAACTGATCAAGGGGTAATTCTTCAGTGGTATTAATCAAATGATTAATCTGCTCAACCCAACTATCGCCAGTTAACTCTTCACATAAATCAAAAACAGTACGCTCATTGACCTGAATACCATTTTGCGTGTTTTCATACAAACGACGCATTAAGGCATCTAGACTGGAACCACGTAAACGTAAGCCTAAATCTAGACATAAGGCAACTAATGCGCCTTTGTTGTAATAGCTCGTACCGGCATTATTCGTATTTTCATCTGGACGATAAAACTTAATCCATGCATCAAAACTTGATTCAGCTACTGTTTGAACAAAGCGCCCCGGATTTTGTAAATAACGATCAAGCTGTGACTTCAACAAATCTAGATAAGACTTCTGAGAAATCACACCGCTACGTAATAAAATGAGATCATCATAATATGAAGTAAACCCTTCAAAGATCCACAATAGCGAGGTATAACCTTCTTGATGAAGATTATAGTTTGCAAAGTTTTCTGGACGGATAAACTTCACTAACCAAGAATGAAAATACTCGTGGCTACATAAACCTAAGAAACGTTGATAATCTTTCGAAGGTTCAGTTGGTTCATTCGATTTTGGTAAATCATCACGTGGTGTAATCAAACTTGTGCTGTTGCAATGCTCTAAGCCACCATAACTATTCCCTGTAGCTATCGTCATAAAGGTATAGTTTTTAAATGGAGCTGAACCAAACATTTCAATTTCGGCTGCACAAATTTTTTCAATGTCTGTTTTTAAACGTTCTACATTGGTATTGTGCTGTCCAGAAATTGCAAACTCATGTTCAATTCCATGAGCTTCGAAGCTAAAACGTGTTTGCTCCGCAAGTTCAAATGGACTATCTATGAGTTGATCATAATGATCAGCTTTTAAGGTAAAACGTCCCTTAACTAAGCTTTTTGAAGCTAAACCAGTTGCTAATTGAAAGTGTTTCAGCTCATCAGGCAAAAAGACTTCTACTTCACAAGCAGATTGCTCTTGACCTTCCAAGCCTAGACACACACAGGCAGGGTTAATATATAGACGCGTTTGATCTACATAAGCACCACGTACCGACAAATCATAAGCATACGCATCGTATTCAACAGTAATTAACTCATGATCGGTATTAAATAACCGCCAGCGATTTTTTTCAGTTTTTTTAATATTGAGCATGCGTCCAGCTTCATCATAGGCCTTTACAGCCTCAATATGCTTAGAAAACTCACGAATTAAATAACTGCCTGGAATCCACGTTGGTAACCATAGTTCCTGATTTGGATTCGCTAAAAAACGAATTGTTACGTGAACAAGGTGTTGTTTGTAATCATCGAACTCTATTTGATAATGCAACATAAATTCTTCAATTTAAAATAAGAACGGTTTCACATTAGATTATCACTTTTTTGTATCGACTTGCGTAGATGTATTTTTTGGCAACAATTCACACTAGCCTTCTACAAAAAAAAGGCATAGCATGCTGGGCATCTGTGTTCCGTATTTGCCAGTAAACGTCAAGGTCACCTAGTGAAATTCTTCCTATCTCTTTTTACACTGTTTAGTATTTTCTGTACTACTCTTACCAATGCTGCTCTACTTAATATTGCTCCTGAAAGTGTTGAAGCCGCTGCATGGACAATTGTAGACACTCAATCTGGACAAATCATTGCTGAGCATAATAGTCATGTACAACGTGCGCCAGCATCTTTAACCAAAATGATGGTTGCCTACATTGCATTAAAAGAGATTAAGGCTGGAAAGCTAAAACTGAACGAAGTCATTACCGCAACACCAGTCGTAAGCGTGGTGCAGTGGGATGAATCACAAATGTACCTTAAAGCAGGCGAGCAAATTTCAGTTGATCAGCTTTTGGCTGGTTTAATTGTGATGTCGGCAAATGATGCAGCTGTGACTTTAGCCGAAAAAATTTCTGGTGATGTGCCTCATTTTGTACAACGTATGAACCAAGAAGCTCAAGCTTTAGGCATGAAAGACACGCATTTTAGTAATCCTGCCGGGATTACAATGCCTGATCATTACACGACAGCGCATGATTTAAGCTTATTAAGTCAGGCAGTGATTCACCAAACTCCTGAATATTTACATTATTCAAAAATGCCAAGCTTTAGCTACAATCAACGTTTTCACCATGCAACTAACCTTGCTCTGAAATATGATCCATCTGTAGATGGTTTAAAAACTGGCTATACCAAAGCAGCAGGTTATAACTTGGCTCTAACGGCTTCACGTCCTTCATTTTCACCAAACTTACCGCAAAGACGTTTACTGGTTATTGTTTTAGGTACACCAAGTGCCGTGAAACGTGCTGAGATTGCCGATAAATTAATGAATCTTGCTTATGCGTATACACGTGATGAAGTGGTTATTCCTGAACAAAAATTGATTGCTGAACTACCTGTCATTAAATCAACTTTAAAAATGTTTAAAGTAGAAACTAAGCAGCCGACCATTGTCACAACTTCTTTATATGCTGAGCCAGCACCAATTGATTTAAATACATTTGACTACGCTACACAGCGAATTCAAGTTCTTGATAGCAATAAGCAACTGAAGACTATTGTTCCACTTGAAACAACCCAAACTCGTGTAAATATTCAGTTAAATGAGCAAAAGTTAACTGCGCCTTTAATGAAAGCCATGAACTTGGCAACTGTTTCAATTTATCAAAATAATCAGCTGATTCGCAGCTTACAGATTGAAAATGATGTGCATATTGAAGAAGCGAATATTTTCCAAAGAATCGTGATGTGGTTCTCAAATTTGTTCTCTATTTTTTCATCGAGCAACCATAGTGCCGCAAAACTTTACCCGGTAGATTCGCACTAAAAACATCAAATTGTGCACAGAGGCACAATAAATTTTATAAATAAAAGATGGCATAATTTAGCCATCTTTTTTTATAGAAAAATAATTAGGTGATAAAAATGGCCGAAAGTTTACATCATATTGTTATTGTCGGTGGTGGTGCGGGTGGTTTAGAACTTGCCACACAACTCGGTGAAACTTTTGGGAAAAGTGGTAAAGCTAAAATTACATTAGTCGACCAAAATTTGACTCATATCTGGAAACCTCTACTTCATGAAATTGCTGCGGGTTCCTTAAACCCTCACGAAGAACAAACCAATTATTTTGCCCATGCAGAAAAACATCATTACGAGTTTGTATTAGGAACACTTGTTGCGATACACAAAGATCAAAAAATAATAGATGTCGTACCACCTCAAGTATCCAAAGAACAAAACACGCATGTTCAACAACTGAATTATGACACGCTTATTTTAGCGCTTGGTTCAGTGTCAAATGACTTTAACACACCTGGGGTACGCGAAAACTGTCATTTCCTCGATAGCCGAAAACAAGCAGATATTTTCCAGCAAGATCTTTTACATTTATATATCGAAGCGCAAAATCAACCAGATCAACGCACGTTAAATATTGGAATCATTGGTGCGGGTGCAACTGGGGTTGAACTTGCAGCAGAACTGATTGAAACAACCAAAAACTTTTATCGCTATGGTTTGAAAAAGATCCATCCTAAACAGGTCAAAATCACACTGATTGAAGCATCAGAACGAATCCTGCCTGCTTTAAGTGAAAAAACGGCTGAGCATAGTGCAAAACAGCTCCAAAAAATGGGCATCGAAATTTTAACTCAACACCGCGTTGAAAAAGTTGATAAACACTGCATTTATTTCAGCAACGGTAATCAACTCACAAGTGATATTACGGTATGGGCAGCTGGCGTAAAAGCGCCAAAAGTTCTTGAAAGTTTTACTGATTTTGAACGTGACAATATTAATCGTTTAATGGTCTACGCAACTCTGCAAACTTACTCCGATCCAAATGTATTTGCTTTCGGTGATTGTGCACACTGTCAACTCGACGCAAGAAATCCCCCACTCGGACCACGTGCTCAAGTTGCCAGTCAACAAGCAAGCTTTTTAGTCGATGCAATGGCTGCTCGGCTGAATGACCGCTCACAGCCAATGTTTACATTTAACGACAAAGGTTCGCTTGTGTCTTTAAGTCGTAATAAAGCCGTTGGAGAATTGCTAGGGGATGTCAGTGTACAAGGATATATTGCTAAAACGATGTACGTATCTTTATATCGTTTACATCAAGCAACAATTCATGGATACACTCAAGCTGGACTACTCACAGTGAAAGATTTACTTACAAGACGAGTACGTCCAAAAATTAAGCTGTATTGAGTTGAATTTTTTAAGTTCATCCCTATATAGATAAAAACGCATTAGAAAAAGTGTTAAAGATTGAGATTTTGTAGTCTACAAAATTTATTTTTCACTTTATGATGTACGCTTTAATTGATTGAATGGATCAAAAACATGACTGCAATTGCAAATAACCACGTGGTTTCATTCCACTATAAATTAACAAACGCTGAGGGTGAAACACTTGATCAATCTCAAGGTGAACCACTTGCCTATTTGCATGGCGCAGGCAATATCATTCCAGGTTTAGAAAATGCATTAACTGGTAAAACTGTTGGTGATAAATTCACTGTAAACGTACCAGCTGCTGAAGGTTATGGCGAATACAACCCAGACCTAGTACAAGAAGTTCCAGCTCAAATGTTCCAAGGTGTTGATAACATTCAACCTGGTATGCAATTCCAAGCTCAAACAGATGACGGCGTTCAAATCGTTACTGTTAAAGCGGTTGAAGGCGACAACGTTGTAGTTGATGCAAACTTCCCACTTGCTGGCCAAGATTTAACTTTTGAAGTTGAAATCGTAGAAATCCGTGAAGCTTCTCAAGAAGAGTTAGATCACGGTCACGTACATGGTGCAGGTGGTCACCACCACTAATTCATCTTTCACAAGATGATAAAAAGCAAAGCTTCGGCTTTGCTTTTTTTATGCGTTTATTTTATATAATATTCAGTAAGTTAATTTATTATTGGACTATGCATGTCAAATGCTTATCAATTGATTTGGTTCCGACAAGATTTACGAATACATGATCATGCAGCTTTATGGCATGGCTGTCAGCAAGGGCCTTCAATTGGATTAGTCATCTTATCGCCAGAGCAATGGAAACAACACGACGATGCTCCAATAAAAATTAGTTTTTATTTACGGCAGCTCAAAGAGCTTCAAAAAGAATTAGCATCACTTCATATTCCACTTGTTATCCAAGTCATTCCTTATTGGGAAGATACTGCTAAGTTTATTTCTGATTTCAGCAAGAAATATAATATTGAAAATGTCTATGCCAATATTGAAATGGGTGCAAATGAATTAAAAAGAGATAAAACAGTACAAGATTCTTTAAATAAGGAAAGCAAAGAGCTTTTTTTATTTCATGATCGTACAATTTTCCCTTTACGTTCCATTCGCAATCAATCACAACAACCCTATCAGGTTTTTAGTGCATTCAAAAAAGCATGTTATGCAAAACTAAATACCAGCGGTTTACCTCAATGCTTCCCTTTACCACATAAGCAAAATGAAATTTCATTAGAGTTTTTAGATGAAAAAAGTGTGGACTTGGCAGAAATTGAAAAACTATTTTGTTCATCTATTTCTAAAGAACAGCAAGATTTATGGCCTGTTGGCGAGTCATATGCATTAGAACAACTAGACCAATTTGTCGAAGATTCTGTATCCCATTATAAAGTTGAGCGAGATTTTCCTCATGTGCATGGCACAAGCAAACTTTCTCCTTATTTAAATATTGGAATCTTATCTGTAAGGCAGTGTTTACAAGCACTCTTTCGTAATCAACACGGCAACTTTCATTTAGACAATGAAGGTCAACAAACATGGCTAGATGAACTTATTTGGCGAGAGTTCTACCAGCACATCTTATTTGATTTTCCGTATGTTTCTAAGCATCTTCCATTTAAGAAAGATACTCAGAAAATTAAATGGAACCATAATCCAGAGCATCTAAAAGCTTGGCAAACAGGACAAACTGGTATTCCTATTGTGGATGCCGGGATGCGCCAACTTTTACAAACAGGTTGGATGCATAATCGAGTACGTATGATTACAGCCATGTTTTTATGCAAAAACTTATTGATTGACTGGCGTATTGGTGAACAGTGGTTTATGCAACATTTAATTGATGGAGATTTGGCAGCAAATAATGGGGGGTGGCAATGGTGTGCCTCAACAGGAACAGATGCTGTGCCTTATTTTAGAATTTTTAACCCGATTTCCCAATCACAAAAATTTGATCCTAATGGGGACTATATTCGTAAATGGGTGAAAGAACTGGCTCATCTGGACAATAAATCCATTCATGACCCCTACTCAAGCAAAATCAACTTGAGTTTAAATTATCCAAAACCAATTGTAGATTTAAAAGAAACACGATTAAAAGCAATTGAAACTTTCAAGCATATTTAGATAAGAATTGCGTCTTATCTGTTTATTTTTGATTAAAAAATAAAAACGGGATTTGACTATAAAGGGACTTTCATCTACAAATAAACATAGCAGATACTTAAAAAGGACAGAAACAACAACAACTTCGCAAATGGACACCTTTCATTATAAAAGTATAAAAAAATTAACATTACAAAAAAGGTAGCATAGCTCGCATGCAACAAAAGAACCCAGGTAGAACACTCGTCTTATGGATTATCGCAGCACATCTATTTATGGGAATGGTTGCATATGAGTGGTTGCCTGTTAGTTTTAGAGGAAGCTGGATCTTTATTCTTCTTCTTTTAATTTCGGGTGCTTTTTTAGAAGTTGGCTTGTCTTTAATTGTAGGTTTACTCGCATTTATTGGAGTTGCTGTATATTTTCTACTCGACTTAGGAGCGCAAACGCACATTGAGCGGCAGCTTCTCTTACTGTTTATTATTCCTCTTATTCCGCTGTTTTTAAGTGCTGTACGCCACAATATTGAAATTAATGTTCAAAAATATCGAGATATTCAAAGCTATGATCGAAATTATCGCCGCGATATTTTCCCGATCAGCGCTTTGAAATATTTCCAGCGTAGCTTTTTTAAGCTTCTTGATCACCATAATGTACAAGACTATGAAGTCTTTTCAATCAAGATTCTTAATCGTAGTCTCATTAAAGAAATGCTAGGTGATGATGTCTGGAAAACTACTCAAAACGAAATGATCAAAATTTTGAGTCAGCATCAGCCCAATGAAATTGTTTTTCAGTTTGCAGATGATGATCTCGAAAATATATACAGTATTATGATTCGTCAGCAAAAAACTGAACAAGAACCTGACTTTATTAAAAAGTTAAGAGAAATTATGACGTTGCGTCTTGAGGTGGAATATAAAATTATTCCAATTCCACCTGAGGAGATGAATTAATGTCTAATCTTCTTAACATTTGTGGAATTGTGATTGCATCTAGCCAATATCCAGATGCCACTCTACAGCAGTTCTATCGGCAATATTATCATTGCGAAATTAAAGCAGAACAAATAAAAACTGAAGTGCAAAGTTCTAACGATCTTTCCATGTTTTTTCCTTATCAAGATACATGGTGGCCTGTCTTCACCCTTGATCAGATTAGTTCCGAAAGTTTTCAAAAGTTTGTTCACAACGGAATTCGCCCCGGCATTATCTTGCCAGATGAAGTATTTGGTTTCCCCCACTATTTTTTATTAAAAGAAGCCGTGAGCCAAGGTGCTATCCCCATCGTGCTTTTTAAAACTGAACAACCTCAGTATTTTGCCGCAAAGGCTACTTTTTCAACTGCTATTGGTTTAAGGCCAATGGCTGCTTTCGTAAGTACAGGATGGGATGAAAATTTAATTTCACAGCCAGCTGGAAGTTATATTGTCCAGTTAAATTCTTCAGCCGTCCCTTTACCATCTAGAGAAATCCGACAAGGTCAGCATCTATTTTATTCGGCCAAAGACTTTAACGGCCATGTATCAGGTTATGAGATTATTATTAATCCTCCTGCCGACTTACCCCTATCTAATATTCGTTATCCTCAACTCGGTATTTCGTGGAAATTTAATAATATTGATTATGCCAGTACTCCTGAACATGTGAATACGAGTCTTATAGGTTATATATTTATTGGTTTAAGTGTTGTTGTAGTTCCTCTTGATCTGATTTTAACAACAACTTATCCAGATCTTCTGGGTACATTTGGTAGCTATATTTCATGGATCTCCTTAGTAGTGGGATTAATTCTATTATTAGTACTCATCTCTTCTATTATTAGGAGGGTCCGTAAAAATGGCTCCAATTGATATCCTGTTTTTATTTGGCTTTTTAGGTATTTGGATTCCACAAGCATTTTGGGCATGGTTAAGTTATCAAGCGTGGAAGTATTCTAAAACAGCTGAAAAAGAGCTACAAAACTTACCAATACCAGAAAGATGGCCCATCTTAAGTGTTTTGATCCCTGCTTATAATGAAGGCGTGGTGATTGAAGACACTTTGCATGCCATTGCTCAACAGGACTATCCAGCAGAGTCTTATGAAGTCTTATTGATCAATGATGGCTCCAAAGATAACACCCTTGAAATCGCAGAAAACCTCGCAAAAATTTATCCATGCATAAAAATTGTTAACGTTCCCAAGGGAATGGGCGGTAAAGGTAAATCCCGAACCCTCAATAATGGCCTTCCCCATGCCAAAGGTGAGCTAATTGTTGTTTATGATGCCGATAGTACTCCTGAACCCGATTGCGTTCGTTTACTTGCTCAAACATTATTGGCAGACAAAAAGTTAGTTGCTGTAAATGGCAAAGTAAGAACCCGTAACTGGCAAGATAGTATTTTGACTCGTTTTATTGCGATTGAATTCATCTTTTTCCAATGGATCTTCCAAGGTGGGCGTTGGCAACGTTTTGAATTATCAACATTAATGGGGACCAACTACGTCATCTGGCGCGATGCACTAGAGACTTTAGGCGGTTTTGATGAAAAATCGTTAGTTGATGATACAGAAATGAGTTTCCGAATTTTTATTGGACAAAAACGAATTAAATGGGTTCCCTATGCTATTGGTTGGCAACAAGATCCCCCATCGTTAAGTGTATTTGTTAAACAGCGCTCGCGTTGGACACAAGGTAACTTTTATGTGACACGTAAATATTTACCTGTAGCACTTAGAACACCTTTCCCAATCGGGATTGAAATTCTGAATAACATTATGTGCTATATCCTTTTCGTACCAGCTCTATTCTGGAGTCATATTACTTTAACGCTTGGGTTACTTGATATCGCAGGTATTTCCGTTCCGGGACCATTTACACTCTTGTGGGGTCTTTCATTTTGTCTCTATGTGGCACAAATGTGGTTTACACTTTCCTTAGAAAAAGTTAAACCGGAACTCTATTTTTACTCTGTCTTATCTTACGTCAGTTACTCACAAATCTTCTTATTTATTGTCTTTAAAGCCGCATTTGACATGCTAAAAAATAAAATACAGGGCAACTCCCTTCAATGGTACAAAACAGAACGTAGCAAGGAGAAAAAATAAATGAAAAAGACTTTCGATCTTTACCAGACAGCTCAAGTGCTCCTTGCCAGCACCAGTTTTTTACTTGCCATATCTGCTCATGCATATACATGGAAACTTGATGATATAAGTACCTCGACCAAATATACGGTCGAGCCTCATTTTTTCTATGTTGGAAAAGGAGCTGAATGGCAGAATATTCAGTTCTCTAGTGACTATTCAACTGAGAATGACACAACATTACTAGTGAAATATGATGATAAACTGATCTATAACACGACCTTAAATGGTGATGGCCAGTTTAAATTCAATATTCCTGCCAGTCCAAGTGGCTTTCATCGTTTAGATTTTATTATTCAACAATATGCTAAACCAACGACTCTCAACCAGACAAAAGAGACTTTCTGTACCGAAGATATCGACCATTTAACCTATTTGAGTAATTCTCAACTCGACTTTACTCCTGTTCGAAATATATACCGTTTAAAAGATTTACCAGATGCTCTATTTAACCCCCAAGCTAGACGTCCTACCCCATTTGTTGGAATTTTAAAATATAACCGTAAGGAAATTACCGAAGCATCCATGCTAGCTCGTTTGGCAAGTTCTTGGAGCTCAGTAACTCCTATTGAATGGGTTGATTCAGGTCAAACGAACCTGAATCCTGAAACAAACTTTATTATTGAAGTGATCAAATCCACAGCTCCACTTAAAAATGGAGCGTTTGTACAAATTTCAAAACCTGCAGATGGAGTACCTACTCTCTCTATCACTTACCATACCGCCCAAGAGCTTACTGCTGCGATTAATGGTCTAATTAATCCGGCATACGTACAGCAGCTTAATACAGGTAGTGCTATTTTTCCCACTACAATTTCACCACCAGCATGGGCTCAATTTAGAAAAATTGATACGCTTGCAGATTTAGGTATTGATGACTTCAGACTCAACCATGCTGAAAAGAACCTATTCCTTGATTTTCCAGCAGTATGGCAGCCTACTGATATTTTACAGGGACAAATTGCACTTCGTATTCAAAGTGGTTTATTACAAGGCTCTAGTATTACAGCATGGCTTGATGGTGGCCTTGCCGGTAGTATGAAAACAGCGGATCTTGCTTCTGACCCAGTAAACCGACAGTTCAACATCTTTGCTAAGGAAATTTCAAATACAACAAACTTTAGCTTAAAACTGGAAAACTCAGTTATTGCAAATTCTCAATGTTTACCAAATGCTCATGGCTCACTTTGGGTAGATACCGCTAAATCAACGGTAAAACTTCCACATAAACTCAAAAATGGTGTGGCAGCGCTTTCAATGACATTAGCAACTAAACCAACGATTGCAATTGATGACCAATCAGGGGCATTAAATATTGCCATCATTTTGGGACAAGTCGCTAAAAATATGCTGCTTACACAGGCACCAATGCCTCTCAATCTGGTACGATTCTCACCAAACGCTCCTCAAGCGGTCAATGTGAGAGTAAATAAAGAGATTTATCAGCAACAAATCTTAATGCATCAAAATATTATTTATGCGCCTGCGGCAGCCAACGGTTTTATTGTGAGTTATAACAATAACCGCTTTGATGTGATTACCGATTCTGAAACCGGTGCACTCACCTTTATGCATTTATGGGGAAAAATACAGCATAAAATTCCAAATAATGTGACCAAAATGCTGGTTTCAGAAAACGGCAATATTTATGTTCTCCAAAAATTAATTGTAGGTAATCAAAAAGCGCCATTAGTTCAGCAGTCTTCATTCTTTTTATTAGTTGTGATTATCTCTGCAATTATGATAATAGTGATCTTCTTGTGGTATTGGTTACGACGAAATAATGAGAAAACAGATACCAATTAAAATAACTGCTTTTATTATTTTAATTATATGTAGCGTAGTGGCTTATGCGGGGTTGTTCAAAAATCATGGACAACCTCCCATTATTGAAGGTATTTTCTGGCAACCTGACAATAATACTACTCCCCCTAAAGGAAATTGGCATTACTTAGGTGTGAACACCTTTGTTCCTCAATGGTCAGTCGTTGAATCTAAATCGTGGTGGAAAAACTCCAATCTTCCTCAATGGGAAAATGCCATTGATATACAGAAAATTAAACAACAACCGTGGGCTAAAAATCTTATTTTGGGTTTAGCAGGTGAATATAATGAATATGAAGCACGTGCAAATGTCGTTGCTTTAGGAGAAAAATCTGCACAAATTATTCAAGAACAAAATGATGCATCGTTAAAAGGATACTACTTTCCAGTAGAAGCCGATCCCACATGGCTAAGAGTAAGTACCTTAGGTCATGTTTTAGAAAAGCTACCCTCACCTGTTTGGGTTAGTGTTTATAGCGGTGAAACTGAACCTGAAAACTACGATTTATGGGTTAAAAGCTGGCTTCCTCAACAAGCAGGCGTTTTTTTCCAAGACGGCGTAGGTGTTGGAGTAAGAACTCCCGAACAAGCTAGACGTATTCTAGACCAACTTGAACAAACACTTGGAAAAGATAAAACAGTTATTGTTTTAGAAGCATTTCGGACCAAGAAAAACGGTCAATTTCGAGCAGCCTATCCTTGGGAAATTATCTCTCAAATTAAGGCATATGAAGGTAAAACTATTTACATTTTTGATGGTCCTCACTATATGGGCCGATGGTCTGTTTATATTGTAGGCCTATGGTATCGACTCGTTTATGGCAGCACACCCGCCACCATACACGAACCAGAAAATTCAAAATAAATGATCTTTAGTTATAAGTTCTGGCAATTTCATCTAATATTCTCTGGGCAGCGCGTCCATCACCAAACGGATTTTCAACATGAGCCATTTTTTGGTAATGCTGCGAATCCGTTAAAAGTTTCTCAGCCTCTTCAATAATTTTCTGCTGATTTGTTCCAACCAATACCCCTGCTCCCACCTCTACCACTTCCGGGCGTTCAGTCGTATCTCTTAAAATTAAGACAGGCTTATTAAATGATGGGCTTTCTTCTTGTAAACCACCAGAGTCCGTTAAAATAAAGGTGGAGCGGTCGATAACGGCCAATAAACTTGGGTAATCGAGTGGCTTCACAAGATGAATTTGAGCATGATTTTTAAATTTATCGTGCACTACATTATGTACAGCAGGGTTTAAATGTACAGGCCAAATAAAATGTAAATCAGGATGCTGTTTTGCTAAATACTCAACAGCATTACAAATATTCTGAATTCCTTCGCCAAAATTCTCACGGCGGTGAGCAGTTATAAGTACAACTTTATCGTTTTGTTTTAATTCGATTCCGTAAGGCTCAAGTTGATTTTTCAAACCCGCCTTTTCAGCTATGAGTTTACGTCCTAAATACACAGCATCGACTACCGTATTACCTGTCACCGTAATTAAAGCTGGCTGAATTTGCTCATTTAACAAATTTTGTTTTGACTGCTCTGTAGGGGCAAAATGCCATTTGGTAATACGGGAGACTAACTGACGGTTACCTTCTTCAGGAAATGGGTGGTCTAAGTCATATGAACGTAAACCCGCTTCAACATGAGCAACAGGTATCTTCATTGAAAATGCAACTAACCCAGCAGCTAAGACAGTTGTAGTATCGCCCTGAATAACAATCGCATCTCTTTTTTGACCATCGGTGTAGACATGTTCAAGTTGCGTCAAGCCATGAATTAAGAGCTGATTGAGGCTTTGCCCAGCATTCATAATTTTAAGGCGATGGTCAATTTCAACTCCAAAGAAATCGATAGCATCTCGCACTAACTCATCATGTTGCCCCGTGAAAATCACTTCTACCTGAAATCGTGAATCTTGTTTTGCTAATAAAATTACCGGAGCTAGCTTTATAAGCTCTGGACGAGTACCAAATACAATCGAAATAAAAATTTTTTTCATTATTAGAAGTCCTTATAAAAAACAAGTTCTACACGAGTGTTGTTGTAATGATCTTTTGTATTAACAGGTACGTCTTTAAAATAGTTGCCATATAAACGTTCAACACGAAGTTTTATTGGTTGATAATTAAAAGGCTGCCATGAAATACCCGGGCCATATTCAAATAAATTATTGTAATATTCATCTTTACTATCTGCTAAACCATGCAATTTTACATAAGCCTGTACAGTCCCACTCTCACCCTTATAAAGATTTAAGCCTGTACGTAAGCGCAAATCCCCAATAACGTTATAATCTTCTCTCGAATAAGTCGCGACATTGCCATAAAGATCGGTAAAGTAATTATCTAAACAAAGTGTATGATTACAGTTCGATGGCGAATACCATTCTTGATAACCTGTCACCCCACCAACTACACTTTCACGAAATTTTTTTCTATTTCTGTCAATCAAGTCATAACTTCCACCAACTTCGACATAAGCTCGAACTGGTATTGAAATCCATGGTTGATAATTTGCGCCTACCCCAAAAGTGGCTGCGTTCTCATCAATAATTTCAGGTCGTACCCCACCCTGAGATTTAGTATCACGGTTTAAATTAAGAAAACCGTAGACTTGAGCTCGTCCATTATCAATATTTTTTCCGTATCTTACTTTTAAAGGAAAAATAACATCGTCATAACGTGACTCATAAGAAGGTGCAAAATAAATATCGCCAAAATATGGCTTAATTTCTCCCCCACTTAAATTTTTAACTGCCTGAGTTGCCTTTGCTGCAATTGCTGGATCTGAAGACGAAGTTAATTCTTTAAATAGAACTAATGCATCACGATCTTTTTTTTGTTGATTCAGCAAATATGCTTCTTGTAATTTTAAAGTCTCATCTTGAGGAGCTAAAGCTCTTGCTTGTCTTAAACTTTGTAAAGCCTCATCTCTTTTTTCGAGCCGAATTTGTAAATAAGTCAGGCTTTTCCAGACTTTAATATCTGTAGGGGTCAGCTTACTCAGCTCAACTAAAATTTTTTCTGCTTCTTGAGGTTGAGACTGCTCTATTTTATAAAATCTGTCCCATTTATCATAAATGAGATTGCCAGGTTTATATTCAGAGTTGACTTGGTCTTGTGCATAAACAGAGCTCATACTCACTACCGTTAAAGAAGAGATCACTGCTCCCATAAGTAATATTGAATGTGTTATAGAGTTTTTTGTTTTGCTATTTTTCATTTTCACCTCTACAGTAAATTAGTCTTATTAAGGAGAACAAGTCTTTGAAATGATCAATAAATATTATAATTAAAAATAATAAGTTACATCGTTAAGTTAGGTTAAAGATGTTTTTTAAAATGAATAATTTAATCTCCGTTTTTTATTATTGATCTATTCTGTCTTATCCCTAAATCTCCTATAATAATGACATATTTTTTGATCAATAATTTGTAAATTTTCATAGTATTTATAAAACTTTTATAAGGAAAAACACATGGCTTTTCCACATCATACAGAACACCATGCAATTCACCGTTCAGGCTGGTTAAGAGCTTCAGTCTTAGGGGCTAATGATGGAATTATTTCTGTCACTAGCTTAATTATGGGCATGGCAGCAAGTGGAGCCAACTCACACACTCTATTAATTACATGTATTGCTGGCCTTATTTCTGGTGCTACCTCAATGGCTGCTGGAGAATATATTTCCGTAAAATCTCAAGAAGATATTGAAAAAGCAGATTTAGCGATTGAAGCAAAAGAACTCTCAAAGCACCCTCAAAAAGAGTTAGATGAGCTAACTCAAATTTATATTTCTAGAGGGCTATCTAAAGAATTGGCTCAAGAGGTTGCTTTACAGTTAACCACCCATGATGCATTGGGTGCACATGCTCGTGATGAAATCGGCATTCATGAAAATACCGCAGCTAATCCTGTACAAGCTGCCTTATCATCTGCCGCATCATTTTCTTTTGGTGCTTTTTTCCCTATGCTCGCTATATTACTAAGCCCTAATCATTTGATTATGCCTGTGGTTTTGGCTACTGGTATTCTTTCGTTAGCGATTTTAGGTGCACTTTCTAGTTATTTTGCAGGTACATCTAAAATTAAAGGGAGTTTGCGTATTACGTTATGGGGTATTTTAGCAATGGCTTTTTCAAGCTGGATCGGTTCTTTATTTAATGTCACCCCTTTATAAAAAAGTTTTTAAATACTCCTCTAGAATATTTAAAAATTAAATAGCCAATATTATTTGCTCTTCATTCTATTTTCACGTTATGGTGAAGTGAAAGAAGTGAGGTGAATAAAATGAGCCTATTACAACAACTTGCAATTAAACATCCAATTTTTCTGGCTCCCATGGCAGGGGTTTCTACACCAGAACTAGCGGCCGAGGTTTCAAATCAAGGAGGCCTTGGATCATTAGGCTTGGGAGCAAATACTCCACAAAGTGCACGTGAACAAATTTTAAAAACTCAAGCACTCACCGAAAACTCATTTCAGGTTAATTTTTTCTGTCATCAGTCTACAGAACTTAATCTAGAAAAAGCAAAACAATGGATTGCATATCTACGTCCTCATTTTGAAAAATTCGGTGCTCAGCCACCTCAAGATTTGCACTGCATCTATCCAAGTTTTTTAGACAATGATGACTTTTTAAATATTGTTTTAGAAACTAAGCCCAAAGCGGTGAGCTTTCATTTTGGTATTCCCCATCCGCATCAAATTAAGGCTTTAAAAGAGTCTGGTATTTTGACTATGGTTTCGGCTACCAATTTAATTGAAGCGCAAGCCATTGAAGCAGCAGGTATTGATATTATTATTGCTCAAGGTATTGAAGCAGGTGGCCATCGCGGAATTTTCAACCAGACTTTTGATGCCGCGATTAAAACCAGTGACTTAGTACAATTGATTGTGCAGCATTGCAAACTCCCGGTTGTCGCCGCAGGCGGGATCATGACTGGCTTACAAGCCAAACATATGTTGAGCTTGGGAGCAACCGCAGTCCAGTTAGGTACAGCGTTTGTTCAATGCCAAACCTCAAATGCTTCTGCTGAATATCGCAAAGCATTATTTAATGAACCCGTAACACAAATTAGCGCTAGCCTTTCTGGGCGCCCCGCTCGCGGTTTATTCAACCATTGGCACAACCAAATTGATTCACCTACTCGACCTGCCCAACCAGAGTATCCATACGCTTACGATTTGGCGAAGCAACTTAATGCTCTTGCGAGTAAACACCATGACTATGGTTTTGGTGCATTTTGGGCAGGAAGTAATGTTGCACTGATACGCGAATTAGGAGCATCAGATCTGGTTAATCAACTCGTTGTTGAAATGCTAGATAATGAATAGATGAAGATTTTAAGCAACCAGCCTGTGTACTGGTTGCTTTATTTTAGTGAGTAGCTAATAAATTAACCTGTTCAACCTGAACATCGCTCATCAAATTACCTTCTGCAAGCAATTGATTAAAATAACTCTCGACTACTAATGCCTGTTCAGCAGTGGTTTCAACTTTATACATATTTTGTCGGAACTCGTTACTTGAGCGTAAACCTTTGGTGTACCAAGCAATATGCTTACGAGCAATACGACATCCAGAATATTCACCATAAAATTGATATAACTCAGACAGATGCCCTAAAAGTACATCTTTGACTTCTTCAATATTTGGAGCAGCCAAATGCTCACCAGTTTTTAAATAATGGGCAATTTCACGGAAAATCCATGGACGACCTTGTGCAGCCCGCCCAATCATGATTGCATCGGCGCCAGTATAGTCCAGTACATATTTTGCTTTTTCAGGACTATCAATATCACCGTTGGCAATTACTGGAATATTGATTAACTCTTTAACATGTTTGATTAATTCATAACGTGCTGTATTTAAATACATGTCTTCACGTGTGCGGCCATGCAATGCTAACGCAGCAATCCCCGCCTCTTCTGCACGTTTTGCCACCCTTAAAATATTTTCTTGGCCATTTAAAAATCCTAAACGGGTTTTTAAAGTCACAGGAACGTCAACTGCTGCAACAACTGCATCCAGTATTCGAGCAACCAAGTCTTCATCTTGTAATAATGCTGAACCTGCTAATTTATTGCATACTTTTTTTGCAGGACATCCCATATTGATATCAACAATTTGTGCCCCATTTGCAACTTGATAGCGAGCAGCCTCAGCCAACTGTTCTGGGTCAGAACCCGCGATTTGCGCAGAGATAGGAGCTAACTCTCCATCAAAATTAGCACGATAAAGACTTTTTTTAGTCATCCGTAAAGTTTTATCAGCAGTCATCATTTCACTGACCGCATGACCCGCACCAAAATACTTGCACAACGTTCTAAATGGACGGTCAGTTACACCGGCCATAGGAGCAACAATTAAATTATTTGACAGTTGATAGGGACCAATATACATATATATTCATACAATTGATGATCAACATAGTATACTTCATCCGCTTGATCAGCTCATCTTTTTTGCAGGTGCTTTCCTCGCCATGAACAAACCGTTGTCTTCCCGTTTTTTATTAAAATCATTCGGTGTAGTCACCGTATGCATGAGTTTAGCTGCTTGTGGAGATAAAGCCTGGTGGTCAAAAAATGATGAGCCCGATTTAGAAAGTCAGCAAATTAAAAAGTTAATTCCAGCACGTGTGCATGATCGGGAGTCATGGGCTAAAGATATTGACGATATTATGCAGGACTTAAAAATTCCTAAAACCAAACAAAATGTTTGTAGTATTGTCGCGATTGTAGATCAGGAATCAAACTTTGTTGCTAACCCTGTAGTACCAGGCCTAGGCAAAAAGGCAGTTGACGAAGTCAGTACCCGTTTAAATGAAAAGTTTGAAGACAAACTTGGCCAGAAAGTGGGTGGTACTGTCGCAGGTTATTTTGAAGAAGTATTGAAAACCCAACCCTCTCCTGACAACAACTATATGAGTCAGATGCGTAAAGTCAAAACTGAAAAAGATCTCGACTTACTTTATCGTCAAATTTTTGATTTTATGACTCAACATTATCATGTCAGTGCGTTAACTGGTGCAGCTAAACTGGTTGGGCAAGATATTGGTGAAAAAATGAATCCAATCACCACATTGGGTTCAATGCAAGTTCATATTAATTATGCTAAAGCGCATAAACGTTCTAGCATGAATATTGCAGACCTGAGAAATGATCTTTATACGCAATATGGCGGTCTATATTATGGCATTCATCGCTTGATGGTATACCCAGCAGACTATGATAAGGCCATTTATCGTTTTGCCGATTATAACTCAGGTATGTACTCTAGCCGTAATGCTGCTTTTCAAAGCATGCTCGATGCCCTTACTGATAATGAGCTCACCTTAGATGGTGATTTACTACTTTACGATAAAGCTGGTAGTCCACTCGCAGTTCAGAGTCAGTCAGAAAAAGAGTTAATGAAACTATTTACTGCAAATAATGTCTTAATTACACCAAGACAACTTCGCGATGATCTTAAATTAGAAAAAGAGAAAAAGTTTGAGAATACACAAACTTATATTGCCTTAACTAAACTCTATAAGGCAAAAACAGGCAAAGAACCTATCTATGCTATTATGCCTCAAGTGGTAATTTCTGGGCCTAAATTAAGTCGTGACTATAATACTAACTGGTATGCAACCCGCGTAAACGGACGATATGAATCATGTATGCAACGAGCGAAACGAATAAGACAATAAAAAATCTCGCCCTGTTTGATTTTGATGGGACCTTGTGTAGTAAAGACAGTTTTACAGGGTTCATCTTTTATGCGTTATCTAAGCGCCACATAGTTAAGCAAGGCTTGAAAATCCTGCCATGGATTCAAGCCTATTATCTTAATTTTTATCCCGCCCATGCGATGCGTGCCAAACTTTTTCGAAGCATGTTTCGCAATACCCCAGCAATTGAGCTGCAAAGATTAGGCGAAGAATATGCACAAGAACTCGTCTCAACTCTTTCACCTGAAATTTTTGCACAATTACAACAACATCAGCTACTTGGTGATCAGGTAGTACTAGTTTCGGCTTCAATCGATATCTATCTTGCTCCACTTTGCAAATTACTCGATATCGAATTAATTTGTACTGAAACTCAAGTAAAAAATGGCATAATGACGGGTTATTACTCAACGCCAGATTGTAGTAGTGAACAAAAGAAGTTAAGAATACATGAACAATATTCTTTGCAGGATTATTATCAAGTTTATGCTTATGGAAATAGCTCAGAAGATTTAGATATGCTGAGCCTTGCCACCCACCCTTTTATGGTCGGTGAAGATCGAATCTTGCCATCGTTAACACCACAAAAAAAGCTCGCATAAAGCGAGCTTTTTTTGTAGATCACTACTTAATAAATCGCCATATGATCGCGATGGATCATTTCAAGCGAACGGGCTTCTCCAAGTACTTGATAAACCTTATCTGAAGAGAGGCCCTTAATAATTTCAGCTGAACGAGAACTAAAGTTTACTCGTCCAACCGCAATACGTTTGCCTTGCTTATCAACGCATTCAACCACATCACCACGATCAAAATGTCCTTCAACAGTTTTTACCCCAACAGGTAATAAACTGCGATGTTTAGATTTAATCGCATCAACCGCGCCATCATCTATGACCAGACGACCTGCTGTTTGTAAATGTGCAGCAAGCCACTGTTGATGTGCTGTCATACGGTCTTTATCAGTCGTGAACAATGTGCCAAGCATTTCACCAGCCATGACTCGTGACAATACATTATCACTTTCACCACTAGCGATCAGTGTTGGACAGCCCGACTTAGCCGCTAAACGGGCAGCACGGACTTTAGTGACCATGCCTCCTCGCCCAAGTACACCACCACCGCCAGCCATTTCAAATAAAACATCATCCATGGCACGAACAGTTGATAACAGCTTTGCATCAGGGTTGTGACGTGGGTCTGAGTCAAACATGCCTTGCTGATCTGTTAAAATGATCAGTAAATCAGCATGTACTTGACCAGCAACCATTGCCGCTAAGGTATCGTTATCACCAAAACGAATCTCGTCAGTAGAGACTGTATCGTTTTCATTAATAACCGGAATAACACGCCAGTCAATCAAGTTCTGCAACGCATCGCATGAGTTCAAATAACGACGGCGATCTGCCAAATCGTCATGTGTTAATAACACTTGAGCTGTTCGAATACTATGATTTTCAAGCACGCTAGACCATGTATGAATTAGGCCCATCTGCCCAATTGCGGCACATGCTTGTAAACTGGGTAGATCGGTGGGTCGACTCGCAAGCTTCATACGAACCATACCTTCTGCTACAGCTCCTGAAGACACTAAAATAATTTCGTGCCCAGCATTGTGTAAATCTGCAATCTGTTTCGCCCAATGCGAAATAGCATCCAGATCTAGCCCCTGCCCATTTGCTGTGAGTAAAGATGATCCGATTTTAACAACGATTCGTTTACATTCACTGAGCTTACGTTGCCCATCGACCACTTCTATCATGTTTTCCTCGGTTTTTTAGTCACGAACGTAGATGCTTTCTACATCATTGTCGTCTTCATCATCGTCAAAATCATCATCATCATCCATCATGCTTTCAAGACGTTGTGCTCGACGCATTGCACGATATGCTTCTTTTGCCGCAATGGTTTGTTCACGTGTTTCAACTTCTAGTTGTTCACGGAAAGCTCTTACTTCTGCTGCGTACTCAGGATCTTCAACTTCGCGTTCACGTTGCTGTTCAATCTGATCCATCAGGTAGTACACAACTTCCTTTGTACCTTCACTTAATAAGCCCGATGTTTTAAAGACAGGTCCAGTCCACTCTAATTCATCTAGAATGTGCTGACACCACTCTTCACGGCTTTCCTCAGCAATTTGATCCAGTTTATTGAGCACTAAAACAACTGGTAGTTTCGCCAAAGTAGGTGAGAACTTAACCAACTCATTCATAATTGCTTTTGCATTATGAGCTGGATCTGAACCATCAATTGGTTGTACATCAATAATATGTAAAAGAATACGAGTACGCGCCAAATGTTTAAGGAAACGAATTCCTAGACCTGCACCTTCTGCCGCACCTTCAATAAGGCCCGGAATATCGGCCATTACAAATGAACGATGACGGTCAGCATCTACAACACCCAAGTTTGGAACCATGGTTGTAAATGGATAGTCTGCCACTTTTGGCTTTGCAGCACTTACAGCACGAATGAAAGTAGATTTACCAGCATTTGGCATACCTAATAAGCCAACATCTGCCAATACTTTCAACTCAAGACGAATTTCACGAAATTCACCTTTAGTACCCGTAGTACATTTACGTGGAGCACGGTTAGTTGATGATTTAAAGTGTGTATTTCCCAAACCACCTTCACCACCACCTGCAACCAGAATTCTTTGGCCGTCTTCAACCAAGTCGCCAATAATATCGCCAGAATCTGTATCAACAATTGTTGTACCAACAGGTACTTTTAAAACCACATCTTCACCACCGCGTCCGGTACAGTTAGCACCTGCACCGTTTTTACCACGTTCAGCGCGGAATTTACGGGTGTAACGGTAATCGACTAAGGTACTTGTATCATCATCGGCTTGAATATAGATACTTCCACCACGTCCGCCATCACCACCATCTGGGCCACCAAATGGTACAAATTTTTCACGGCGAAAACTGGCTACGCCATTGCCACCGTCGCCAGCCTCTACGGTAATGACTGCTTCATCAACAAAGCGCATTTGCCAATCCTCTAAAAACTCTAAAACCGCCTATTCTGCCATATTTTCATAAAATTCTCGAATAGAAAATCGAGAGAATTCTACTTTCCCAGGTCTTATTTTATTACTTTTTATATTGATAAAAACTTATAGCAGAACATAGCCTCTCTTTATGTATTTATTCCTTAAGGATGTACATTACGCAGAGGTAAATCCATCTTCATATCTAAATTAGCTTTAGTGTGTTGCACAGAGTTATACATAATGGCATTAAAGCTTGAGATATTGCCCATTTCCATTGCATCATTAATTTTTAAGCTTGGATTAAATTGGTGTTTAATCGGTAAATTTACCGATTCATCGAACTCGAAATAAACTGGACCATTAAAAGCAATCTTAACAGGAATGGTATAGCTACGTTTTAACTGAAATGGAATATCCAGATTGATGGGTATATTTAGTTTTAGTGGAAACCTAGGTAACAACTTATTTTGGTATATTAAATCGGTTGTTGTTTCCAAAGGCATCACCTGATCAACTTTCAGCGTTGTTGCATAATCAACACTTACTGTAATTGGAGTCTCAACTTCAAACGCTAAATCAGCCAAATATCTCCCCTTTAAAGGCACCGAAATCTGACGATTAATATCAATTGATGTATCTAGTTTACCTATGGACTGGACCTGTAAATTATTACCAACATGTATTTTAGTTTCTAATGATTCTGGTAATCGAATATCTGATTCGTGCGCAGAAACCACTACCGAAGCTTGTATATTTAAATAGAGCCAAAATAAAATTGCCGTGAGTACCATAATCAGAAAGAAACTGATGAGCATACTTTTTATTGAACCCAGCATAAGTCACCTTCCTACTTATTCTGGTTCTGTGCAGGTAAAGATGTAGAGTTATCATCTTTAACACGATTAAGGCTCATGCTTGATAGAGGTATTTTTAACTCGCCATGCTCAATTTTAACTGGCAAAGTATTTTTGACATCTACTGAAGCATTTAAAGCAGTTTTTACAGGTACATTTAAACTACCCTGAATTGGAATATTTGTTTTTAATTGGGCATTTAGTGGAATATGAAGATCTTCTTTTAAAACCGTTTTAACTGGAGCATCAAACTTCAAATGAACTTTTTGATCGAGCGGTACTTGAATATCAATAGGTACATCAAGCTTTAAGGGAATATTCCCTTTTAATGGTAAAGTAATATCCTTACCCAATACTCTGACTTGAACTTTGGTGTCTATCGGTAGGCTTTGATCAACTTTTAACGTTTCTTTTACAGGAATAACTGTACTGATTGGCACCATATTATCGAAATAGACACGAGGAGTTAACGTCTGTGTTAAAGGTATCGTTAACTTTTCATTAATAGGAATATTCGCATTTACTCGGCCTTTTACATCGACATTTAAAGCATCTTTTACTTTGACCTGTACCTGTAATGGTTCTTGTAAATCAATCGCTACAGCTTGGTTTTTCAGCGGAATATAAATATTAAAATGCTTGAAAACCCAAATGGCGATGAGCACACCACATATATTCGCGATGATGATGAAAAAGAAGACTATCAATAATCTTTTAAACTGCTGCAATTCCAATCCCTTACTATTTCTTTTTGTTCCTTAAATCCTATTCTCATTGATTTCCAAAAAATAATCAGCATATATTTTGTACGGTTGTAAAAAAACCCAGTCTAAACTGGGTCTTTTTGTCACATACTTTTATCTAACGTTAAATCAAATTAAGCATTAGTTTCTGCAGGGATTTTTGTATAGCTTACGCCACACATTTGTTCAGCAATACGTAATACTTGGCAGCTATAACCTACTTCGTTATCGTACCAAACATATGCAGTTAAACGGTTACCTGAAGTAATTGTTGCTTGAGCATCATATACACCAGCAGTACGAGAACCGATAAAGTCACTCGATACAACTTCTGTAGAGTTGGTATAACCGATTTGTCCTTGAAGTTTAGAGTTAATCGAAATTTGACGAATGTATTCGTTCACTTCTTCGCGATCAACTTCTTTATCAAGTGTTAAGTTTAAGATTGCAAGAGATACGTTTGGTGTAGGAACACGTACAGAGTTACCAGTTAACTTACCTTTTAATGCAGGTAATGCTTTAGCAACAGCTTTAGCAGCACCAGTTTCAGTAATAACCATGTTCAATGTAGCAGCACGACCACGACGATCAGCTTTGTGATAGTTATCAATTAAGTTCTGGTCATTTGTAAATGAGTGAACTGTCTCAACGTGACCATTAAGAACTTTATATTTGTCATCCAATACTTTAAGAATTGGAGTGATCGCATTTGTTGTACAACTTGCAGCAGAGATGATTTTGTCTTCATCTAAGATGTCAGAGTTGTTTACACCAAATACAACGTTTTTCATTTCGCCTTTACTTGGTGCAGTTAATACAACACGTGCAACACCTGGGCATTTCAAATGTTGGCTTAAGCCTTCAGCATCACGCCATTTACCAGTGTTGTCGATTAAAAGCGCGTTTTCAATACCGTATTGAGTATAGTCCACTTCACTTGGGCTAGATGCATAGATCACTTTGATGAAGTTACCGTTAGCAATGATTGCTTCGTTTTCTTCATCAACAGAAATTGTACCAGCGAAAGTACCGTGAATAGAGTCACGACGAAGTAAAGAAGCACGTTTTGCCAAGTCACCGTCAGAAGACTTACGAACAACAATCGCTTTAAGGCTTAAACCACGACCTAAACCTGATTGGCTAATGATTAAACGAGCTAAGATACGACCAATACGACCAAAACCGTAAAGAACTACATCTTTAGGTTGTTCAGAAGTTGCGCTACCTTTAATTGACTCAACTGCTTGAGCAACAAAAGCGTCAACATCACCGCCTTTTTCTTTATATTCAACTGCAAGTTTACCGATATCAACTTCTGCAGAACCAATGTTTTCAACTTTTGCTAAAGCTTCTAAAATTGGGAAAGTATTTACTACAGAAAGCTCAACATCTACAACACGTGTACGACGGTGAGTTTTCAAAATTTGAATAACAGAACGGTTAATTAAAGAGCGACCGTAAACAGATACGACAATATTTTTTTCACGGTATAATTGACCGATTAATGCAATCATACGTTCCGCGATTTCTTCACGGTTTTTCCAACGGCCTTGGTGTTCAGCGTGCAGGGCGATGATAGTGTCTTTGCTCACAGATACGTCCTCTAATTAATTATATCTAGGCGTGATTTTTAAAACCCCGTAATTGTAATGGAATTATTAGCAAGAATGAATCAAAAGCTGACGTTAGTGACTAGATTTTCCCAAAATTCATCATAAATTCATAAAATACCTATAATTATTTTTTATTATCTTATTGTTTAAAGCAGCTAAATTTTTGCTTTTTCTTACTTTTTAGATTCTGCTGCTCTAATCATGAGCATCATTTTTTAATCTTTTTTGATATTTTTCGAGATTTAATTGCAAATTTTTGGCTTTTTTCTGCTGCTGATAAAGATGGAATGCACCTTCTAGCACAAGTACAAATACAGCACACCAAATTGGAATATAAGTAAACCATTCTTCTTGACCAATGCTTTCCCCTAGCACTAAAGATGCTAAAGCAAGTAACACTGGTTCAAGATATCCAAGTAAGCCAAACACAACTAAAGGTAAAAAACGACTTGCTAATATGTAACATCCCAAGCCTATAGCACTAAGTACTCCTAATCCTGCAATTACTAAGGCAAGAGTTGGTTGATCGAAAAATTTACTATATGGCAATAATCCTGTATGTGTTAGATAAATCGCCACAGGCATGATGATCAAAAGGTCCCACCAAAAACCACCTAAATTATCTGTTTTAATTTTCTTGCGTAACAAGAAATAAGCTGAGTAACCAATGGCCACCAAAGCAGTTTCCCAAGCAATACTTCCTAAACGAAAAATCTCATGGCCGACACCAACTATTGCCAGAATAATAGCGACCCACTGAAATTTTGATATTTTTTCCCCATATAGCACACTACCAGCCAAAACCAGCACAAGCGGTAGAAGGAAATATCCCAAAGATACTTGTAAACCACGTCCATGCATGGGTCCCCATAAAAAGAGCCATAGCTGTACCGACGTTAAAATCGAGGTTGTTATGAGTAACAAAAGTAAAGAAGGTTTTGCCAAAATACGTTGATAGATATTTTTAATATGACTTAAGTCACCACTCCACCACATAAATAGAGTTAAAAATGGCAAAGTAGCAATAATACGCCACCCAAATGTTTGCTCGCTATCAAGTTGACCAAGTAGTTGAGTATAGAAATAAAGAACACCGAAAGTTAATGATGCCATGACAGAGAAAATCACGCCTTTTAACATCACTAACCTCTTTACACTTTAAGAAAAATAAAGCGATACAATACTTGATTTATCCACTATAAAAAAGAAAAAACCATGCGAAAACATGGTTTTTTATTAAGCAGAATTTATTTATTCTTTGTGCTCAGTATGAATAACATCACGAATATCAAATCCTAATGTTTTGGCATAATTTAGATATTCATCAATCAATTCTTTTTTAGGATGTGGTGTCCTAGATAATACCCAAAGATACTTACGTGAAGGCTCCCCTACTAAAACAGTTTGATAGTCTTCATCCAGCTTTAAAATCCAGTAATCTCCACGAATAACCGGAATCCATCTCACAGCTTCAGGTAAAAAACTTACTTTTAATTTTGTGTTATAGGGTGGATTGACTACAAAAGCTTCGCCAATAGATTGCTGTAATTGCTTCTGATTATCGTAGCAGCGATTATCTACAACGATATTTCCATTTTCATTTAAAGTGTAAGTTGCAGATACGTTGTAAGCACATTTTTTTTGGAAAAAAGCCGGTTTACGTGCGACTTCATACCACACACCTAAATAACGGTCTAATTCAACTTTATCGACAGTTGGTAAAGGCTTCTGCTGGGCATAGGCATATGTTCCAACGGCTAAGCCAGTTAGAACAATCCCGCCCAATGCAATTTTTGCCAAGCGCCAACTGGCTTGCGGAACATTATTTCGAAACGCCATTGTTGCCCTCAACTATTAGTTGTGAATACAAAAATAACTTAAACATCTACAGTAGCTTGTTTTTTAAACAAATCATGTAGTGTTATGTATCCATTTATTGCAACATTTGCGCTTTTAAACGAACGATTTCATCACGAATACGAGCCGCTTGCTCAAATTGTAGATCTTTAGACGCCTTTAACATTTCTTTTTCAAGCTTAGTAATATGCTTACTGAACAATTTAGGATCAGAAAGAATATGACGGTCATCAGCACTTAGTGCTTGTGCCTGCTCCAATATTTTCTCATCAATTTGATCATCTGAAAGCACCTCACCCGTATCAATTTCTTTCACAGCCTGACGGACTGCACTACGTGGTGTAATACCATGCAGCTCGTTAAACTCGATTTGTTTAGCTCTACGGCGTTCTGTCTCATCAATTGCTTTTTGCATAGAGTCGGTAATTCTATCTGCATATAAAATTGCTTTACCTTTCACATTTCGCGCAGCACGACCAATGGTCTGAATAAGTGAACGTTCTGAACGTAAGAAGCCCTCTTTATCTGCATCTAAAATAGCAACTAAAGAAACCTCTGGCATATCTAAGCCTTCACGAAGTAAGTTAATACCGACCAAAACATCAAATACGCCTGTACGTAACTCATGAATAATTTTGACACGTTCAACCGTATCAATATCCGAGTGCAAATAAGCAACCTTAACACCATATTCTTTTAAATAAGATGTTAAATCTTCCGCCATACGTTTTGTTAAAGTCGTCACCAATACACGTTCATTTAAGTTCTTACGAATATTAATTTCAGACAGAACATCATCGACTTGGGTAAGCACTGGACGAACTTCAATTTCAGGATCAATCAAACCTGTAGGACGAACGACCTGCTCAACCACTTGTTCTGACTTCTCCAACTCGTATTTGGCTGGCGTTGCACTCACAAAAATAGTGGTCGGAACAATACGTTCCCACTCTTCAAATTTCATTGGACGGTTATCAAGCGCACTTGGTAAACGGAAACCATAATTCACCAAGTTTTCTTTACGTGAACGGTCACCTTTATACATTGCGCCAATTTGAGGAACAGTTACATGTGACTCATCAATAATAAGTAAAGCATCGTCCGGTACATAATCAAATAATGTCGGTGGTGCTTCACCTGCTGGACGGCCTGATAAATGACGAGAGTAGTTTTCAATACCATTGGTATAACCTAACTGCTGCATCATTTCCAAATCATAACGAGTACGCTGTTCGATACGCTGAGCCTCAAGCAACTTGTCATGTTCACGGAAGAACTTAAGCTGGTCTTGAAGTTCATCCTTAATGGTATCAATAGCACGCGTTAAATTGTCTTTTGGCGTTACATAATGACTTTTCGGATAAATCGTAACACGTGGTACTTTGCGCACCATCTTACCGGTGAGTGGATCAAACCAACGGATTGAATCTACTTCATCATCAAAAAGTTCAATACGAATTGCGTGTTGGTCAGATTCTGCCGGGAAAATATCAATAATTTCGCCACGAATTCGATAAGTACCACGTAAAAATTCAAGCTCATTACGGGTATATTGCATTTCAACCAAACGGCGAATAATTTCGTCTCGACTCACTCGGTCACCCTGAACCACATGCAATAACATTTGCATATAGGCATTTGGGTCACCCAAACCATAAATAGCAGAAACAGAAGCTACAATAATTGCATCACGACGCTCTAACAAGGCACGTGTTGCAGATAAACGCATCTGGTCAATATGGTCATTAATTGCTGCATCTTTTTCAATAAATGTATCTGAAGACGGAACATAAGCCTCGGGTTGATAGTAGTCGTAATAACTTACGAAGTATTCAACTGCATTATTTGGGAAGAAGGCTTTAAATTCACCATAAAGCTGGGCTGCTAATGTCTTATTGTGCGCCATCACAATGGTTGGTCGCTGTGTTTGGGCAATCACGTTTGCCATGGTATAGGTCTTACCGGAACCAGTCACGCCCAAAAGTAACTGATTACGAAAACCTTTTTCGACGCCATTTACCAGCTTTTCAATTGCCTGTGGCTGATCACCCGCTGGCTGGTAATGAGTGACCAAATCGAAAGGTTGATTTTCGTTCACAGTTCTCTCTCTTTATAAAAAATTTGAATTTATCGTCTAGCAATTTAATGGGGATTTTTTCCCTAATTTAAAGTCTGTAGCCAGATTAATATACAGCGAAAATATTAAGCATCTTGACACTTGACCAATGCTTTAAACGGTTGCAACATGAACTTATCCATTAGATAAAAAGCATAACCATGACCTATCAATATCATGATGAAAGTATTGTAACTGAACTCCCTGAAGATACAGTGTTTGTCTTCGGTAGTAATATGGCTGGGCAACATGGTAGTGGAGCCGCACGTGTTGCCAGTCAGCATTTTGGGGCTGTAGAAGGTGTGGGACGTGGCTGGGCTGGACAAAGCTTTGCAATTCCAACCTTAAATGAACACATTCAACAAATGCCTCTCTCCCAAATCGAGCATTATGTTGAAGACTTTAAAATTTATGCAAAAAATCATCCTAAAATGAAATACTTTGTCACTGCTTTAGGATGTGGGATCGCGGGTTATAAAGTTTCTGAAATTGCCCCGCTTTTTAAAGGCATATATCACAACGTGATTTTTCCTGAATCATTTAAACCTTATGTTGAAGATAATGCTGTTTCACAGTTTCCGACACTCACTCAAAAAATGGTTCAAAGTTTTATTAACGATGAGGTTATTTTTTACTTTAATCATGGCAGTGAATCTTTTGAAGATGCTTTAGATAAAACTGATTTATCAGATGCTGAAAAAGCAATAGCGCTGATTGTTTTAAATGAAGAGTTGTACCCTCGTGACCGCTATGGCAGAGGCCGAGAGCACGAATTGAGTGATATTTTAGGGAAGCTCAATGGCAAGATTTTCAATATTCATGGTAACTCAGAAGGCGCAATAATTTTTGTCAGTGTCATTGTGGCACTGATGGAACTTTATGATTTTGATGAACAAGACTTTATTAAATTATGGCGCGGCGAGAAAAATATCGACCACCCGATTAACCGTTAATTTATTTTGATATTTTATGAGTAAAGCAGATAAATTCTGCTTTCTCATTATTTTAATTATTCTAAAGATTTAAATTGATTATTTTCCCAAATCCTAATTTTTCTCATTATACTTTAAGACAAACTGAATACTTAAAGAAACAAATGGAAACTTTAGATTCTTCAATTTTTGACCTAACCCCAATTCCAATGTGGATTGAGGACTTCAGTGAAGTTAAACAGCTATTTGATCTATGGAGAAATCAAGGGGTCGAAAACCTTTATGAATTTCTAAGTCAAAATGAAAATTTGATTGTCGAATGCGCCCATAAAATTAAAATTATTAAGGTCAACCAAAAAGTATTAGAACTCTTTGAAGCAAAAAACCAAGAAGAATTATGCGCCAATTTAAATCTTATTTTTAAAAAAGAGATGTTTGAAGCTCATATTCATGAACTCGAAGCGTTATGGAATGGCAAAACTCATTTCTCAAGTACCACTATAAATTACACGCTCTCTGGTAAACGTATTGATGTACAACTACGGGGAGCAATTTTACCGGGTTCTGAAACTACATTTGACCGTATTTTAATTACCACCGAAGACATTACGCCTTATCAAAATGCACTTCGTCAGGAAGAGAAAAATCGACGCCTAGCAGAATCAATGTTTATCTACTCCCCGACTTCTCTTTGGGTTGAAGATTTTAGCCGTATTAAAAATAGAATTGATCAGCTTAGGCTATTAGGTATTGAAGACTTTAGAACTTTTCTAGATGTACATCCTGAGTTTGTGCGTCAATGTATCGAAGATATTTTAATTTTAGATGTTAACCAGTCGACTCTTGATTTATTTAAAGCACCCGACAAAACCTCTCTTTTAAAAAATACGCATAAAATTTTTGCTGAAGAGATGGTGGAAACTTTTAGAGAACAACTAATTGAACTCTGGCAAGGAAATATTCACCATAAGCGTGAAGCCGTTAACTATGCATTAGATGGCCAAATCAGAAATGTTTTACTGCAATTTACCGTATTCCCCGGTTATGAAGATACTTGGGGATTGGTACAGGTTGCTCTTACAGATATTACCGCACGAAAGAAAGCTGAAAATTATTTAGAATATTTAGGTCAGCATGATGTACTGACTAAACTTTATAATCGTGCTTTCTTTACAGAAGAGCTTAATCGTTTAAACCGCAGCATTATTCGTCCTGTTTCTTCAATTTTTTTAGACATGAATGGTTTAAAAGAAACGAATGATCAACTTGGCCACGATATTGGTGACGGTTTATTACGTCGTGTGGGGAATATTTTAAACCAAGCTATTACGAATACTGCTTATACTGCCTCCCGAATTGGTGGAGACGAGTTCGTAATTTTGATGCCTGGTGCAGATGAGGCAAATGTATTGATTATGCTTCAAACTATTCAGGAGCTTTTTAATATCGATAATCAATATTACTCAAGCCATCCTATTAGTATTGCAATTGGACACGCAACGACAAAAGAAAATGAACAAGTGGAAGAGATGTTAAAACGCGCAGATCATCACATGTATCAAAAGAAAAAAATTTATTATCAAGAAGTACTACAACAATAAAAAAACAGGCATATTGCCTGTTTTTTTAATTAACGCTTACCCATAGAACGACGAGTACCACGAGGCGGCATCCAAGTTCTATCTGCATATTGCTCTGGCTTCGGACGCACTTGGTTGTGTACAGCATCGCCAGCTTGGTTGCTTTCATTAGGCATTGGGAATGGCAATTTCACCAAAGCCTTTTTCTGTTTTGGCTGTTGCTCAGTCATAATTCAGTCTCGATATTTCGATTGCGATTTATTATAAAGGATTTTTCTCATTTCTTTCGAAAAAAGCTTCAATTGAATAAAACCGCAACAAGATCGTTTCTAAATTAAACTTTTTTACATCTAAAAATACCCACATCCGCAAATTACTTAATTTTTGCGATAAGATAGTATGCTTTTTATTTTTTAATCCCATAAGAGGAATATTGCCGTGGACGTACGTCTTTCTGATCGTGTCAATGCCATCAAACCGTCCCCTACACTTGCTGTAACTAATAAAGCAGCTGAGCTTAAAGCTGCTGGCAAGAATGTGATTGGTTTAGGTGCTGGCGAGCCAGATTTTGATACCCCTCAACACATCAAAGATGCTGCAATTGAAGCGATTAATAATGGTTTCACAAAATATACGGCTGTAGATGGTACTCCTGGGTTAAAAAAAGCAATTATTGCTAAATTGAAGCGTGATAATAATCTTGATTATCAACCAAACCAGATTTTGGTTTCATGTGGTGGTAAACAAAGCTTCTTTAACTTGGCACTTGCATTATTAAACAAAGGTGATGAAGTGATCATCCCTGCGCCATTCTGGGTAAGCTATCCAGATATGGTTATTATTGCTGAAGGTACGCCAGTTATTGTGAAATGTGGTGAAGACCAACGTTTTAAAATTACACCTGAACAACTAGAAGCAGCAATTACTCCTAACACTCGCTTAGTAGTATTAAACAGCCCATCTAACCCAACAGGTATGATTTATAGCAAAGCTGAATTAGAAGCTTTAGCTGAGGTTTTACGTCGTCATCCACAAGTATTTGTTGCTTCTGATGACATGTATGAACCAATCCGTTGGGAAGATGAGTTCTATAACATTGCAACTGTTGCTCCAGATTTATATGACCGCACAATTGTTTTAAATGGTGTATCTAAAGCATATGCAATGACAGGTTGGCGTATTGGCTATGCAGCTGGTCCAGCAAAAATCATTGGTGCAATGAAAAAAATTCAGTCTCAATCAACTTCAAACCCAACTTCAATTTCGCAAGTTGCTGCTGAAGCTGCATTAAATGGTCCACAAGATGTATTAAAACCAATGATCGAAGCGTTTAAACGTCGTCACGACTTAGTGGTAAACGGCTTAAACGACATCAAAGGCATCTCTTGTTTACCGGCTGATGGCGCATTCTATGCATATGCAAATATTCGCCCTCTTATTCGTGCAAAAGGCTTAAAGTCTTGCACAGAATTCTCTGAATGGTTACTTGAAGAAACTGGCGTAGCAGTTGTTCCTGGTGATGCATTTGGTTTAGGCGGCTTCATGCGCATTTCATATGCAACAGCTGATGAAGTACTCGTTGATGCTTTAGCACGTATCAAAAAAGCTGCTGAATCAATCGAAGGTGTTGACGCTGCGATTGCATCTATCGAAGCTGAAAAAGCTGCAAAATAATTTGTAAAACTAAAAAAGGCCTCAAAATTGAGGCCTTTTTTATAATTAAAATTATTCTGGGTTAAATAGCGCAACCACCTCGGCCCCAGTTAGTTTCTTGGTATCATTCTGAAAATTATAAAAATCGGGTTTTGAATCAATAAAAATTTCCATATCAAGGTGTAAACCTTCTACTGGCTCATTTAAGGAAAATGCATTGATATTGCAATAACTATGATCTTTCGTTCTCCAAAAAATTGTTGTTCCACAAGCATTACAAAATCCCCTTTCACCCCATTCAGAAGAGTTAAATACACTAAGATGCTTTTGCTGAAGAAAATTTAAACTACCTTTAACTACATCAACTGTCATAATGACACCACTGGTTTGTCTTCGACACATCGAACAATGACAAACATGAACATCATGATTTTTTAATTCAACTTCAAAGGTTGTTTCACCACATAAACACTGACCGTTCATTATTATTTTCCATACGAAATTTATATTTTTAGATTTATAAAATATTCTGCCCAATCCAACTTTACAAGTTTATAAACAGTTAACTCAACTATTTTTCTGGTATTTAGCAACTTGACAATTGTTTTTTTAACGCCTAACTTATCAACAAGTTCCATTTTAGAACTTTATTGATTGAAGGACTCAAAAATGAAAAATCCTATGGAAATGACAGGCCTCGAATTTTTACAAGCCATGGTTGAAGGCCACATTCCGCCTGCGAGTATTAGCAAAACTATACCTATGCAACCCACTGAAATTTCTGAAGGATCAGTAACTTTTAAAGCACAAGCAGATCATAGCCATTTAAACCCTTTAGGTGGCGTACATGGTGGTTTCGCTGCAACTGTTCTAGATTCAGTGACTGGCTGTGCTGTGCATACGATGTTACCCGCCGGTGTAGGTTATGGAACTATCGATCTGAATGTAAAAATGTGTCGCCCTATTCCTCAAAATCAGACTTTAATTGCTACAGGTAAGATTATTAATATAAGTAAAAATTTGGGTATTTCCGAAGGCAAAATTATTGATGAAGAAGGTAAACTTTATGCTTATGCAACAGCGACTTGTATGATTATTCGACCATAAAAACTAAGGCAGCTTTAAACGGCTGCCTTTTTTATTAAGTCAGGAAGATCTGGACGGTCACAAGTTTGTGCAACCACATAAGGTGCCCAAATATTCTTAAGTTGAAGCTCTATCACTTTATGAAACTGAGTAGACCAAGCTAAAACTTTATTTTTACCCCACAATAACTCCCCTTCGAGCTGGAAAATATAAAGGGGTTTAGATTGATCTAATATATTGCAAGACTTTAAAACTTTCAGTGAAGTATGCGCATCCCATTTTGAACTAAACCAGAGTTGTAATAAGTCACCTAAGTACAAATCCTGCTTTTTAAATGGAAAAGCATTGATCCATGCATCTTCTACAAGTGTGTAATAAGATTCTGGTTGATTTAAAATATTGAGATAATTCCGTTGATAAAAATCAAAATTAGAAAAAATAGAAGCAACAGTAAGTGTTTTCATACTTATCTCCGATTTAGCCATTTTAGTGCTGGCAAGTTGGTTTAAATCCACACTGTTTGGATTACTCCAAACGCTTGTTCTTTTTTGAATCTAGCAATTGAGTTTTTAAAGTGCAAGTAATTTATATCCTCGCCACTCAACTTGATCAAATAAAAAGCATACAACACAAAAATGAAGGAAACATGACGATTTTCACTTGACCCTTGTCAAAATCTCCTTATAATCGCATGCAGATTCTCCCATAGCTCAGTCGGTAGAGCGACGGACTGTTAATCCGCAGGTCCCTGGTTCGAGCCCAGGTTGGAGAGCCATCTACTAGTCTCCCATAGCTCAGTCGGTAGAGCGACGGACTGTTAATCCGCAGGTCCCTGGTTCGAGCCCAGGTGGGAGAGCCAAATATTAAAAAGCCCGCAGCATTAAAGCGGGCTTTTTTTATTGCCTTCTATTAAAGTATACCTATAAAAAAAATCCCCTACTGCCTGTAGAGGATTTGCTTTTCATAATTCAAATATTTACCAGATCGAATCATCAGTTCTAAACTTAGGTGACCTTCTACGCTTAGATCTTTTTTAAAATTACATTATTCCACTTCTACAACTTTTAAAGGGTTAAAAGACTGAGTCGTTGGCATCATCTCTATACGGTTAATATTAATATGCGGTGGTTGTGATGCAATCCATGCGACCGTATTTGCAATATCTTCAGGCAAGATTGGATTCTTTTTATCATATAAACTACTAGCTTTCTCCTGATCCCCCTTAAAACGCACAAGAGAAAATTCAGTACCGCCACATAGTCCCGGCTCAATATTTGTTACTCGTACACCAGTACCAGCCAAATCTGCACGAAGATTTAAACTAAACTGCTCCACAAAAGCTTTTGTTGCACCGTAAACATTACCACCAGGATATGGATATGTACCTGCAATTGACCCCATATTAATAATTAGACCCGATTTCTTCTGCACCATACTTGGTAAAATTAGTCGGGTAACAGTAACAAGCCCCTTAACATTGGTATCAATCATCGTGTACCAATCATCTAATTCAGCTTTATCTGCTGGCTCTAGACCCAATGCCAAGCCTGCATTATTGACCAGTAAGTCAATTTGATCGATTTGAAATTCATTTGGTAATTCTTTAAATAACTTATTTATATTTTCTACTGTATCTGTCATATCAAACACGAGTGGGTAGAATTTCTCACCAAGTTCTTGTTTTAATTCTTCTAGTTTTTCTGCCCGTCTTCCGCAACCAATAACTTTATAGCCCAACTCAATCAATTTTTTTGAAATGCTATAACCAAAACCTGCCGATGCACCTGTAACTAATGCTAACATTCTTATATCCTTAGAAATAATCAACTATTTCAGTTGAACTCATGATGAACATATCAGCCTTTATATTTACATAATATTTATTATTAGCCTAAAAAAATAAAAGTTTTTTTAAAAATTTTATGAGAAATTAAAATCTATAAAAAATATATTTATTAAATAATTATATGCATTAAAGAACTAAAAGCAGGACATGTCTGCTGCCAAAGGATGAAGCTCACCTAATAAAAAAGTTTACCATGAAAGGTAAACTTTTTTATTTGAGGCACCCAAGACTATGCAGGAATACCACTATGAAAGCGGAAAGTATCATCCGGAGTCAAAATCAGGTTCTTTTCAACCTCACGGATATGTTCAATACGCTGCTGAATATCCTCTTCAGGATCTTTCATTTTGGCAGTTTTTGCGACATCAAGCGCTAGTGCTAAATAGTCTTCAAAATGACGAGATTCCGACTTCAGCAGATAACGATAATAACGTCCAAGTTCGTCATCTACACGCGGGGCAAGTGCATAAAAACGCTCACACGAACGTGCTTCTACAAAGGCCCCAATAACTAGTACGTCAATTAAAGCTTCTGGCTCATAGGTACGTATTTCTTTTCGTAAGCCACCTGCATATCGTCCTGCGCTTAAACCTTTCCACTCTTGGCCACGTTTCGTCATAAACTCGAGAACTTGTTCATAGTGAAGCATTTCTTCACGTACAAGTTGAGCAAGTTTGACTTGTAGATCTGTAAAAAAACTATAGCGGAACATCAAGTTCATTGCCGTACCGGCTGCTTTTTTCTCACAATTGGCATGATCTTGCATCAAGATGTCTAAATTATTAACGGCCTCATCTAACCATTCATTTGGAGTTTGACACCCCAAAAATGCCAACACAGGCTGCATTAATTCATCGTAATTGATACTCGACATTACTACTTATCCTGCTGCCTGAATCGCTTTTTTCATATCTTTAACAGCCTGTGCCAGACCTACAAAAACACTATCTGCAATAATTGAATGACCAATATTTAATTCATGGATTTGTGGAATTGCTGCAATTGGTGCAATATTTTTTAGGTTAAGGCCATGTCCTGCATTTACAACCAAACCTTTTGAAGCGGCATATTCAACACCTTTTACAATACGAGCCAGCTCTTCTTGTTGTTCTTGTTCTGTTGCTGCATCAGCATATGCACCTGTGTGTAATTCAATCGTAGGTGCGCCACATGCAACTGCCGCATCAATTTGAGCAAAATCCGCATCAATAAATAATGATACGTCACATCCCAAAGCAGCTAAAGTCTGGGTTGCAGCCTTAACTTTTTCAAAGTTAGTTACTACATCTAAACCACCTTCAGTTGTTACTTCCTGACGTTTTTCAGGAACGAAACACACGTGCTGTGGTTTAATTTCTTTGGCAAACTCAACCATTTCATCAGTAACGGCCAACTCTAGATTCATACGTGTTTTTAACAATGGGCGCATGCGACGCACATCATCATCTTGAATATGGCGGCGGTCTTCACGAAGATGCAAAGTAATCCCCTCTGCACCAGCTTGTTCACAAATAAGAGCAGCTTCTACAGGGTCTGGGTAAGTAGTACCGCGCGCCTGTCTTAGAGTAGCAACATGGTCTATGTTTACACCAAGCAATGCAGCCATAAATAAATCCTAATTACGATTGAGTTTGAGTATTTTGAATCCACAATTGTCGACTTTTTAGGGGACGATCACCTAAAAGCGATGTAATCATTTGACGGTATAGTTTACCTAATAATTGCAATTGTTCGTGAGAAAAATCCTGCCCTTGCTCATAATCCAACATAGATAAAATTGCTTTTCCCGACAAAGATGAGCGGCCTGCCTGGACAACGGGAGCAAAGCCTTCAGTCACTTGAAATTGATAAAACTGATTTGGCAAAATTTCTTTTTGTGAGCTATCAACTGAAAAATCAATTGCATAGCCCAACTCTGGAAGTAAGATATGTTCGAACTGCCTTAAGATCTGTCTGAGAAAAAGATCGGGATTTTCGTGAGAAGATAATTGTTGTAACTGAAGCAAAGTTAATTGATATTGTTCAAAAGTTTGTGGCATTGGTTCTTCTAGAGGACAAAGTCTTAGAACAATTTCATTTAAGTAAAAGCCAGCAAAAAAAGCATCACCAAAAAAGAAAACTGGCTGATTTAATATTTCCAGCTTCGTAAAATTTTTGAGTTCACTTTTACCTGTAGCTTGCAACCGAATTGGTTGATATTGGGGAGGCGGAGTCTGTCTTAAAATGCCATCGACCCGCCCGTATTCCTGAGTGAAGAGATGCACAATATGGCTTTTTTCACGATATTTACGATGGTGAATCATATATCCATGTAGGACTTCATTGCGCATCATAAAAAGAAACTATTCCTTAGATTCTTTTTCTTTTTTATCGTCATCATCACCATCAGGAATTACAGCTCCTACAACAGCAGCTGTACCCTTCACCACACCTTTAGTTGTTTTATAAGCAATACCTACTGGTACGGTTACAAGCTTATATACACAACCTTGTAACATCAATGTACACCCAATAATAACCAATATTGATGTAATTGTTTTCATACCAGTATTCCCTGCTTGTTAGATATCGCTATATCCTAAACTTTTCAAAGCACGTTCATCATCAGACCAACCGCCTTTAACCTTAACCCATAAGGTAAGCATGATCTTTTGTTCGAACATTTTTTCCATGTCTTTGCGAGCATCCATACCAATCGTTTTAAGCTTGGCACCTTTTTCACCAATCACAATCGCTTTTTGGCCAGGACGATCGACAAAAATTGTTGCATCAATATAGGTACAAGCTGGTTTTAATCGACCATTTTTCTCATTAACAGTTGCCTCTTCTGTTTTAAAAGATTCAATCTGTACTGTTAAATCATATGGTAACTCTTCACCCAACTGACGCATAATTTTTTCACGGATGATTTCACTTGCTAAAAAGCGTTCTGAACGGTCCGTAATTTGATCAAATGAATACAGTGGCGGCTGATAAGGAAGATATTTTTCAATCGTTTCACTTAAATGTTCCAAGTTTGCTCCACGAAGAGCAGAAACAGGAACAATCTCAGCAAAATTCATAAGCTTGGTACGTTCTTGAATTAAAGGAAGAATCTCTCTTTTATCTTCAAAAGTATCAGCTTTATTAATGACCAAAATAACTGGCATTTCAGCGTTCTTGAGTTTCTCAAGCACTAAATCGTCATTTTGAGTCCACTTATACGCATCGATAACAAATAAAACCAAGTTAACATCACGTAATGCAGAATGAGCAGCGCGGTTCATCATTTTATTGATCGCACGTACTTCTTTCTTATGCATTCCCGGTGTATCTACATAAACCGCTTGCATCTTCTCACGTGAATCAATACCAATAATTTTATGGCGAGTCGTTTGAGGTTTACGTGAAGTAATTGAGAGTTTTTGACCCAATAAATGGTTCATGAGGGTAGATTTACCCACATTTGGACGTCCTACAATCGCCACAAATCCGCTCTTAAAATCCGAAGGAATTGTAACGCCTTTGGAACTAAAAAATTGATCAATCAGATTGTTTGGATCTTGGTTTTCATTTGAATCTGGATTGATTTGATCAGAATGCATCGACATGCAGGTTATTGCTCCAATAACTTTAAAATTTCCGCCGCTGCTGCCTGCTCGGCAAAACGACGACTTGACCCCTCACCATAAATCTTTGGTAAACCATCTACCAAACATTCGACTTTAAAGTGTTGATGAGGTGCATCACCCTGAATATCTACAACCTCGTAAACAGGGAGAGGTTTTTTACGTGCTTGTAGATACTCTTGTAAACGTGATTTTGGATCTTTGAGTTGATCTGTTGGCTCAATATGATCTAAATAAGGTACATACCATTTTAACACAATATCTTTGAGTAGGTTCAGATCACTACTATCAAGATAAATTGCACCAATAATCGCCTCTACCGTATCCGCTAATATTGACTCACGATGATGACCACCAGATTTCAACTCGCCTGTGCTTAATATTAAACACCGACTAAGTTGCAAATCGGTTGCAATTTTACCTAATGCTTCTTGGCGAACTAAAGTCGCACGCATACGTGTTAAACGCCCCTCATTTTCATGTGGATAGGCATGGTATAAATAATTGGCAATGATCATCCCCAACAACGAATCGCCTAAAAACTCCAGACGTTCATAATTATACTTATGACTCACCGAACGATGAGTCAAAGCTAACTGTAGCAATTCGGGCTGCTTAAATTGATAACCGATTCGACTGAGTAAGCGAGGATCACTTAGTTTGAACTGATGTTTTGTCAAAACTCTTCTCAAATGTTAAAACTAAATCAATATTTAGTAAGAAAGGTTTTCTTACTTCATATTTCTTTTTGACGATTAGACCAGACTCGTTAAACACTTCAGCAATTTCCTTAAAATGGAGATCACGAATATTGTTCATTTCCAGCCGTTGGTCCATCTGTGTCATAAACTTTTGGGGTGTGATATCAGCTGAGCTTTGTTGCATGAGCTCTGTAATCTGATTATTAATCACACGATCATCCCAATATGCTGGCCAAACTGCAAGTACGGCTTTCGCCGCAATTGCAAATATAACCACCCCAAATAAAATTGCTAAATACGAAGTACCCTGTTGTGCCTTACGCATTTTTGTTTTTCCTAATGGTTGTTTTTAATCTATTTTTCCATTTCGGTTAAAGCTTGGCAGGTGGAAACCAGGTTCTTTGTGCATCCAGACATAGAAAGCTCGGCCTGTTAAATTTTCTTCAGGAACGAACCCCCAGAAACGACTGTCAGCACTTTGATCACGGTTGTCCCCCATTGCAAAGTAATGTCCTTTCGGAACAGTTACTTCCCAATATAAACCGTCTTGGTTTGAATATTTGCCATTATCAACATAGTTGATAAATGGTGCCTGACGCGCAACGTTTACACCTTCGAGTTCACGCATCGTAAAGGTATGATCACCAATTGTTTCTTTATGATAAATAGACGTTGGTGTATCTAAAGCATCTTTTTCACGACTAAATTGTGTTGGTACTTTAGGAATTTTCTGACCATTAATAATCAATTGACCATGATCGTAAACAATATGGTCACCTGGTAAACCAATTACACGCTTAATATAACTAATGGTTGGTTGTGGTGGGTAACGGAATACGATGACATCACCACGTTTCGGTTCACCTACATCAATGACTTTTTTATTTACGATAGGTAAACGCACACCATAGTCGAATTTATTAACTAAGATAAAATCGCCAGTCTCTAAAGTTGGAACCATAGAGTCTGATGGAATATTAAATGGCTCATAAAGAAATGAGCGAAGTACAAGCACAACAGCTAAAACTGGCCAAAAGTCATAGGCCCATGTAATAACAAAATTTTCGTTCTCTCGCCCTTTATTTGCACGCTGTTTAAAAACAAGCTTATCTAGCAACCACACTGCAAATAAAATCAGCGTAACTGGAACAAGAATTAAATTAAAATCAAAATCCACATGACCTCACTCGCAGCCTAGCTGCTTGCTTTATGGCTGGGAGAATATAAGTTCATCCCAGCCCTTTCTTTTATCTTTCTACTTTCAAAACAGCTAAGAACGCTTCTTGTGGAATTTCTACACTACCCACTTGTTTCATACGTTTCTTACCTTCTTTTTGTTTAGAAAGTAATTTCTTCTTACGAGACACGTCACCGCCATAACATTTTGCTAGAACGTTTTTACGCATCGCCTTAACAGTCGAACGAGCAATAATTTGAGCACCAATAGCCGCCTGAATTGCAACATCAAACATTTGACGTGGAATCAAATCTTTCATTTTTTCAACTAAAGCAATACCACGATGGCGAGCATCATTACGGTGACAAATCATAGCCAAGGCATCAACCTTTTCACTATTAATTAATACATCAACCTTAACTAAAGATGAACTTTCGAAACGTACGAAGTTATAGTCTAGCGATGCAAAACCACGTGAACATGATTTAAGCTTGTCAAAGAAATCCATCACAACTTCAGCCATTGGAATTTCAAAAGTAATCGAAACTTGATTACCTAAAAATTTCATGTCTTTTTGTACACCACGACGCTCAATACATAAGGTCATGACATTACCTAAGTATTCTTGCGGCACAAGAATATGACACTCAGCAATTGGCTCACGTAAATCTTCAACAACTGAACCATCAGGCATTTTAGACGGACTGTCGATATAGATTGTATCGCCTTTTTTGGTAACGGCTTCATAGACTACTGTTGGTGCAGAGCTAATCAAATCGAGATCATACTCACGCTCTAAACGCTCTTGTACGATTTCCATATGCAACATGCCTAAGAAACCACAGCGGAAACCGAAACCAAGTGCATCTGAACTTTCAGGTTCAAAGAACAAAGCAGAATCGTTAATTTGCAATTTCTGTAATGCTTCGCGGAATGGTTCAAAGTCGCTTGAATCGATTGGGAAAAGACCCGCATAAACCTGTGGTTTAACCTTTTTAAAACCAGGTAAAGTTGCAACATCTGGTGTAGACGCAAGCGTAATAGTATCACCTACTGGTGCACCAAAAATGTCTTTAATACCAGCAATAACAAATCCTACTTCGCCAGCTTCAAGAATATCGGTTTCAGTATGTTTAGGGTTAAATACACCTACAGAAGTTACCGGATGAGTTTGTCCTGTCGACTTAACCAACATTTTATCGCCCTTACGGATACGACCTTCTTTAATGCGGACAAGAGAGACTACACCTAAGTAGTTATCAAACCATGAATCGATGATTAACGCTTGAAGTGGAGCTTCACGATCACCTTCTGGCGCTGGAATAACATCGACTAAACGTTCTAATACACCTTCAACGCCCAAACCTGTTTTTGCTGAACAAGTTGGCGCATCCGTCGCTTCAATCCCGATAATTTCTTCAATTTCATGAATTACACGTTCAGGTTCAGCCTGCGGTAAATCAATCTTATTTAAAATAGGAAGAACTTCGAGGCCTTGTTCAATCGCGGTATAACAGTTTGCAACTGATTGAGCTTCTACGCCTTGCGCCGCATCTACGACCAATAACGCGCCTTCACACGCTGCTAATGAACGCGATACTTCATACGAGAAGTCGACGTGCCCCGGGGTATCAATAAAGTTAAGCTGATATTCTTGCCCATTTGGATGGGTGTAATACAATGTCACAGACGCTGCTTTAATGGTAATCCCACGTTCGCGCTCAAGCTCCATTGAGTCCAAGACCTGAGCTTGCATCTCACGATCTTGTAAGCCACCGCACATCTGAATAAAACGGTCAGCCAAAGTAGACTTACCATGATCGATATGAGCGATAATCGAGAAATTTCGGATATTTTTGATATCAACTGATTTTTTAGCTTGCGCCATGGGCTACCTTGAGAAAATATAAAGTGCTATGTAGCTTGATTTAATACATAGCCAAAGCGGTTTAACAAATTGCGAGAGATTATAGCAGATGGATATTTTAAAGTATCCAAAATAATCATGAGCTTTGTACTTATGTTCTAAAAAATGACAATTCAAAACACATGTAATACTTCCGACTATCGAGCATACGAAATAGTAAAATCTAAAGGATTTATACTTGAGTCAAGTGGCTTATAGGCTTGTGTAAAAGTCGGTGACATACGTTTTGGTCGGCCAGATTCAATTTCAATACATGCCCACTTGGTATTCCCAACAAATAAGACAGCCTGATCAGAAGGGCGAAAAAAAACATACTGACGAAATGAATAAAGTGCATTGATATCATCGAGCCATGTCCGTAGTACGATTTCTTCGCCTTCAAACGCAGCTTTACGATATTGCACATGATGCTCAACAGCAACCATTGCATGCTTGAGCTCAAGATATTTGGTTACGCCTACTCCTAATGTTTCAACATGAGCAGCTGCAACATCTTGCATCCATTGGACATACATTACATTGTTAACATGGCCCAAAGCATCAATATGCTGTGGCTGAACCTGAATATGTAAATCGAAAATACTGCTCACAAAACACCCACTTTAATTATTAAATCTAAAGCTACATTCAAATTAGCTAGATCACATTATGCCGAATCCAAATAATAAAAAACCACCCATTTTCAGGGTGGCTCATTTTTATGTCATATTACTGGATGCGCAAACCAAGCATTGCTCGTTGGCCTTGACGAATAATCCCAACCCGAGCAACCGTATTTTTTTGTAAGCTAGAAACAACTTTAGCAAAATCTTGGCTATTCAAAATTTGAGTATTATTAACCTGAACAATTACATCACCAGGAATGATATTTGACAATGATGCTAGCCCACCACGGCGAACATCTTGAACATAAATACCACCTTTCACGCTTAACGCATTTTTCTCTGGTTCAGCCAAATCACGAATACTCATGCCTAATACTGGACCTTTAGAAGTAGAAGCCTGAGTACCTGTAGCAGGTGTTTCATCTGGTGCAGTTGCCAGAGTTGCCGAAATATTACGAGTTTTATCATCGCGTAATACTTCAAACTGAACTGTTTGGTTTGGCTGTACTTTGTTTAAGGCATAGAGCAAATCACTTGTACGAAGTACAGAAGCACCATTAAGTTTTAAAATCACATCGCCAGCTCTAAGTCCTGCTTTTTGAGCAGGTGAATTTGGCGTAACTTGTGTGATAAGAGCACCTTCTGGTTTAGGCAGTTTGTAAGCATCGGCAAGGTTACGGTCAATATCTTGCATCATAACGCCTAGGTATGAACGAGTAACTTTGCCTTTTGTTTTAAGCTGTTCAGCTACATCCATCGCTACATCGATTGGAATAGAGAAAGACAAGCCCATATAACCGCCAGTACCACTAAAGATACGTGAGTTCACCCCGACAACTTCACCATTTTGGTTAAACAATGGACCGCCTGAGTTACCAGGGTTTAAAGCTACATCTGTTTGAATAAATGGTACAGAGGTTTCACCGCTCATGTTACGTGATTTAGCGCTGACAATACCTGCTGAAGCTGAGTAGTCAAAACCAAATGGCGAACCAATCGCTAAAACTGGCTCCCCCACTCGTAAACGGTCAACATTTCCTACTTTTAAAGCAGGATAATTATTTCCATTCACTTTTAATAATGCAACGTCTGTCCGCTCATCACTACCGACCACTGTTGCATCAATTTCACGACGGTCATTTAAAGTAATACTGATGCGGGAAGCATTTTCAATCACATGATGGTTTGTAAGTAAGTAACCATCTTTACTAATAAAGAATGCACTACCGTATGCGGTTTTTTCTTGAGGACCTTGTTGCTGTGGAATGATGACCTGATTACCAAAGAAACGTTTTAAAATTTCAGGAACTTGCTGCTGTAACAGTTCATCCTGCGTCATTTTTTTTACAACGTTTACACTCACCACAGCCGGACTAACTTGTTCAACGAGGTTTGAAAAATCAACAGCAGCGTTTGCTTGAACAGCAGCAACTGTAAATACCGCTGCATACATTCCTTGTTGTAAATAGCGAGATTTCATTCGGTGCTCACCCACAATTGGTCTACGAGAATAAGAATAAAACTGTTGTATCACAACGCTTTGGAATTGTGCGTAACAATATGTTTATTTGTAAGGCATCCTCATCACGTTTATTTTACACATTGCAATTTTTTAAGCTAATTGCAATTTTTCTGTGACTTAGAGCGCTTAAGCTCTTGCCTTTTTAGGTAAAAAGGGGTGTCATTAGCGGACGTTTTAAATTGATGCGAATGGACATGCCTAATCAACAGACAATTCACCACTTTGACGTGATTATTGTGGGCAGTGGCGGTGCTGGTTTAAGCTTAGCTTTATCGTTACCAAGTCATTTTAATATTGCAGTTTTAGCCAAAGCTGCTTTAACTGAAGCAAGTACCTTCTATGCACAAGGTGGTGTTGCTGCAGTTCTTGATGAAACTGACTCTATTCAACAACATATTAATGACACTATGATTGCAGGTGCTCATTTATGTGAAATAGATGCAGTACAGCATACTGTAGAAGGTGGTCGTCCTTCTGTTGATTTTCTTTTAAAGCAAGGCGTGCAGTTCACCTTAGATGAAGATGAACAGCTTCATTTAACACGTGAAGGTGGTCACTCACAGCGCCGTATTATCCATTCTGCTGATGCAACAGGCAAAGCTATTTCAACTACATTGGTTGAACGAGCGAAAGAACGCAAGAATATTACAATTTTTGAAAATTACATTGCGATTGATTTAATTACGTCGCATAAGTTGGGTCATATAGATCAAGCGAATCGTGCTATTGGTTTATATGCATTAGATGAAAAAACAGAAAAAGTTCATACTTTTCTTGCTCCATTTACCGCACTTGCTTGCGGTGGTGCCATGAAAGCTTATCTTTATACATCTAACCCAGATATTGCTACAGGTGATGGTATTGCTATGGCTTACCGTGCAGGTTGCCGTGTAGCCAATATGGAATTTAACCAGTTTCATCCAACCTGCCTATATCATCCGCAAGCACGTTCTTTCTTAATTACTGAAGCGATGCGTGGTGAAGGTGCTTATTTACGTCTGCCAGACGGCGAACGTTTTATGCTACGTTTCGATAATCGTGCAGAGTTGGCTCCTCGCGATATTGTGGCACGTACCATTGACCACGAAATCAAGCGTCTCGGTATTCGTCATGTCTGGTTAGACATTACCCACAAATCACCTGAGTTTATTAAAGAGCACTTCCCTACACTCTATGCAAGATTGCTTGAGCTAGGTATCGACATCACTAAAGACATGATCCCAGTGGTACCCGCAGCACATTATACATGTGGTGGTGTTGTAGTTGATTCCAACAGCCAGACCGATATTGAAGGTCTATATGCAATTGGTGAAACCTCTTATACAGGCTTACATGGCGCAAACCGTATGGCAAGTAACTCGTTACTTGAGTGCTTTGTTTACGGTATGAGTGCAGCAAAAGACATCGAAAATAAATTTGATGAAAACTTCAAATTACCAGAAGTACCAACTTGGGATGATTCACAAGTAACCAACCCAGATGAAGATGTGGTTATTTTACAAAACTGGGATGAGTTACGTTCGACCATGTGGAACTATGTAGGTATTGTCAGAACCACAAAACGTTTAGAACGTGCTTTACACCGTATTGAGATGTTAAAGCGTGAAATCACTGAATATTATCAAGACTACCGTGTCAGCAAAAACCTAATTGAACTGCGTAATCTTGTGCTTGTTTCTGAAATGATTGTGCGCTGTGCCATGCAACGTAAAGAATCGCGTGGCCTACATTACACTCTAGATTATCCTGAAACTTCGAGTGAGATTCGTAAAACGGTTCTAACGCCTCCAAACTTTGCAGTAGAGCAGCCCTTGGTTAATACTGACATTTAGGCTATTTTTCTACAAAAAGCACAGCTCTGGCTGTGCTTTTTATTTAGTTTTATATTTGTGGTCTTGGTGGAATTGAATAAGTCGCGGTCACATGCGCTACTGGTTCTTCTAGCCCAACTGAATAAATCCAGACCTCACCCACGACTAAGCTTTTTCCTACTTTCATAAGCTTACATTCACTACGTAAGTCTTTATCACCTGCAGGTTTTCTTAAAAAATTAATATTAAAATTCGTCGTTACCGCCAAACCCACAATTCCAATTTCACCGAGTATTGCAATATACAAAGCAAAATCTGCCAAAGTCATCATGGTTGGACCAGATATGGTACCGCCTGGGCGTTGATGTCTTTGATCTACATGATAATAAACGACAGCAGCTCTAGGCGTAACTGATTCAATCGTGCAATGTTCAAGACTTGAGGGAAATTCCTTTTCAAGAAACGCCATGATTTCTTCTTTTGAACTTTTCATCCTTATTTTTCTTCAATTTTAGAACAGTATTCAAAATAGCATAAAATACTGTTCAATATGTTCTATGATCTTTTTAAGCAGATTTGTCGTCATTTTTAACCACTCCCACAGAACTGAGAGTGGCTTTTATTATTTATCCTAAGTATTGCAAGGCTTGCTCAAATACCTGTTCAGGACTTTGCGTAGCATCTAAACGTTTAATACGTTCTGGTTCAGATTTCCATAAAGTCTCATAACCTTCGCGAACTTTAGTAAAGAAGCTTAACTTTTCTTGCTCGAAACGGTCTAAAGCTCCACGCTCACGTGCACGATTCATACCGAGTTCAATCGGTGCATCTAACCAGAAAGTCACCTCTGGCATACGTGAAACAAAGTTCTGATTTAAAAGCTGTAATTTATCTTGGCTTAAACCACGACCAGAACATTGGTAAGCAAAGCTGGCATCTGTGAAACGATCACTTAAAACAATTTTGTTAGAGGCTAAAGCCGGCAAAATCACTTGTTGTAAGTGTTGAGCACGTGCCGCATAAATTAAGAGTAGCTCAGTATCATGACTCATATTTTCATCATGATTTACCGCTAAAAGCATCGAACGTATTTGTTCTGCGAGCGGTGTACCACCTGGCTCGCGAGTTAAAACAACTTGTTTACCTTGCTCTTCAAAATGCTGATGAATTTTTCGAATGAGTGTAGTTTTACCTACCCCTTCCGTGCCTTCAAAGCTAATAAACATCTCTTTTCCTTATTTCTTCGATCTCAACACGGATAAGTACTCTTGCACCGCTTGATTATGAGCCTGCAAGTCTGCCGTAAATTTATGGCCACCATTACCAGTTGCCACAAAATAAATATTATTTGAGTCATCTGGATGTAGTGCTGCTTCAATTGCTTTTTGACTTGGCAAAGCAATTGGTGTTGGCGGTAGGCCATTAATTGTATAGGTATTATATGCGGTTGGTGTACGTAAGTCTTCGCGACTGATCTTACCCTTATAGTTATCACCCATTCCATAAATCACGGTTGGGTCAGTTTGTAAACGCATACCAATTTTCAGACGGCGTACAAATACACCAGATACTTGCTCAAGCTCACTATCTACACTTGTTTCTTTCTCAACAATTGAAGCCATAATTAAAGCTTCATACTTATCTTTATAAGGTAAGTTTGGTGCGCGATTTGCCCAAGCAGTATCTAAAGCTTTCATTTGATGATGATATAAATCGGTGAGGATTTTTTTGTCAGTCTCACCCTTTGCGAAGAAATAAGTGTTAGGCGCAAATAAACCTTCCGGATGATGATAAGGAATACCTAAAGCCTTCATAAGCTGGTCATCTGGTAAATCGAGTATTGTATTTTTTACATTTTTATCATTTTTGAGTGCAGTAATAAGCTGTTTAAAAGTCGTACCTTCAATCACTAAAATACGGTTCATCTGAGCATTATCAGCATTAGACAACATCTCCAATACTTGTCTTACGCTCATTCCCTGTTCGATTTCATACACACCAGCTTTCATGCTGTCATGAATCATAAACTTTTGATAAAGCTTAAGTACAATTGGGAAATGGATTTTATTTTCTTTGGCTAAACGATCAATAAAACCAGAATAGGTCTCACCTGATGTGATCGATAGCATCTGCTTTTTCCCTTCAACAGGATAAGCTTTAAATAAACTTGACCACAAAATAGCAAAAATAGAAATTAAAACGATAAAAAAGCCAATCAGCACCAACTTTTTAGGAAAATGAGATGCTGTTTTCTTGCCCTTTTTTTTAGCATTTTTTGCTTTCGCGTTCACAGGTGGCTTCGGCATATTAATGAATCTGATTCAAGTTAAGATTATGAAATAAATTTAGGCACGCCTGTGAATCTAGAGTTTGTTCACCGATTTGAGTAACCACTCGCATTGGATGTAAAGCATTACAAAAGAATAGACTCTGTATTTGTGGCACTTCATCTAATTCAATTATTCTGACTTCGCAGGCATTTCCATGGTGCTGCATACGTGCCAAAATTTCTGCACGCATCACACCGTGGACGCCATTATAGCGAAGTTCCGGTGTAATCCATCTATCATTTAAACGAATAAAACAATTACTGCTTACCCCTTCAACAATATAACCTTGTACATCAGATACTAATGCTTCTGCCCACCCTTGTTGATCTGCTTCTTTTTTTAGCAGTACCTGTTCCAGACGGTTTAAAGATTTAAGTCCAACTAGACTCGGCATAGTTAAACCCAAGGCCTGATTTAAAACCCCGCACTGTATAAAGTCGGGTTGGAATTGCTCCAGTGCTTTTGGATAAAACCAGACATAAATATCTGCTTCATGCTTTGGCAAACTATAACCACGGTCACCTTCACCGCGGCTAATCACAATTTTTAAAGTACCGTTGAGTACAAGGTTTTGTTGGTATAAATGCTGCAAACTTTGTTCAATTAATTCAAAATTTGCAATTAAAGCTAGTTTTTGACAAGCAAGTTTTAGACGTTCCCAGTGACGAGCTTTAAGCTCTATCTCATTCTGAAAAACACGAATTGTGCTAAAGCAACCATCTCCATAATGAAATGCTCGGTCTAGTAACGGAATGGTTTCAACAGGTTGTCCATTTTTAAAACACCACATGTTTAATCCGTCCTTTATTTAAAAACCGCTCAACAATACAACACCATTCATTTACTTAATAAACGACTGATTTTTAAAAATTATACCGATTTAGTTTGTACTTTTGAAACTTGTTATATATCAAGATTTAAGAATAGTTTATCCATTTTTATTATTTCTATTTTTTTCATATTAAATTCGTTTTTTATTATTTTTTTAGAATAAAGAGTAGCGCTATTCTGCGTTCATGTTTTGAACATTTCGTATTTTTGAGGGGTTATCTCATGCGTTTTTCTCAATTAAAAGTTGGGGTTATTGCTGCGCTTCTTTCTGTTTCATCATTTGCAGCACAAGAGTTTTTAAACGTTTCTTACGATCCTACTCGTGAGTTATATACAGACTTTAATAAACAGTTTGGTACTTACTGGAAGCAGCGTACTGGTCAAGACATTCAGTTTAAGCAATCACACGGCGGTTCTGGTAAACAGGCTCGTGCAGTAATTGATGGCTTAAATGCTGACGTCGTGACATTAGCACTTGCAGCTGATATTGACGAAATTGCTGAAAAAGCAAAATTGCTTCCAACTGATTGGCAAAAGAAGTTGCCACAAAACTCTACACCATACACATCAACAATCGTGTTTTTGGTACGTAAGGGTAACCCTAAACAAATTAAAGACTGGGGTGACTTAATCAAACCAGGTGTAGAAATTATTACACCAAACCCGAAAACTTCTGGCGGTGCTCGTTGGAACTATCTTGCAGCTTGGGCTTGGGCAAAACATCAACCAGGTGGTAATGATGCTAAAGCACAAGAATATGTCCGCCAAATTTATAAGCACACTAAAGTTTTAGACTCAGGTGCACGCGGTGCAACAACAACTTTTGCTGAACGTGGCATTGGTGACGTATTGCTTGCTTGGGAAAACGAAGCTCATTTAGCTGTTCGCGAACAGCCAGGCAAGTTTGAAATTATTACCCCATCTCTATCTATTTTAGCTGAACCACCAGTTGCTGTTGTTGAGAAAAACGCTGCCAAAAAAGGCAATCTCACCATCGCGAAAGGTTACCTCAACTACCTGTACTCACCTGCTGGCCAAGAAATTGCAGCACGTAACTTCTACCGTCCGCGTAATGCAGCTGTACTCAAAAAATACAGCAATGTATTTAAACCATTGAAACTCGTGACAATTGATAAAGAGTTTGGCGGTTGGACAAAAGTACAAAAACAACACTTTGATAATGGTGGTGTTTTCGATCAAATCGTGAAAATCAATAGTGCAGAGAAGTAATTCTTTGTACTAACGATAAGGAGAACAGACATGACTCACTCTGTAATTGTCCCAGGTGTAGGTGGAAGTGAACATCAACATTGGCAATCTTGGTTGCAGCGTCAACTCGTGTCTAGTTCTCGTGTTGAGCAAAAAAACTGGGATAGACCCGTATTAAGTGAATGGATTGAGCAATTTGTTAAAACAGTTCAAGCAGTACAAGCACCCGTACAAATCGTTGCACATAGTTTCGGTTGCTTAACCAGTGTTGCTGCTTTGGCTGAGCATCCTGATTTACAACTTCAAGTTAAAAAATTAATTTTGGTTGCTCCTGCAAATCCAGCACGTTTTGGTGAAGCAGGTTTTGCCCGCCATAGCCTGACTGACTACAAAGATTATTTTCATCAGTTAAAAATTAATGTGCCTACAACACTGCTAATTAGTGAAAATGATCCTTGGCTAGATTTTTTCGATGCTTTACAACTTGCTAAAGCTTGGCAATTAGACCCGATTAATCTTGGACAAGTTGGGCATATTAATGTTGCTTCTGGTTTTGGCCCATTTCCTGACTTACTGAACTATCTATTTCCTGAAGATTCGATGTGTAGCCACTCATCTATTGATCCGGTAAAGACACATTTCTCTTTGAAATTTGCTTAATACCCAGCTTTATACCGCGCCGTTTATCTTTATTTATTCGCTTACTGGTTTCAGCAGGCTTTTCTCTTTGAGGAAATATCATGTCGCAGCGATCCCGAGTGCTGCCTGGGTTTGGTCTATCATTGGGCTTCACCCTCGCCTACGTTTCTTTTATTGTGCTTATTCCATTAGCCGCAGTCTTTATCAAATCATTTGGAATCGGATGGGACGGACTATGGGAAATTTTAACCTCTGAACGTATTTTAAAATCGCTTCAACTCAGCTTTAGTTCAGCTTTAATTGCGGCGTTTATTAATGTTGTTTTCGGACTACTTTTAGCTTGGTGCCTTGTCCGTTATAACTTTCCCGGAAAACGTCTAGTTGATGCTTTAGTAGACTTACCTTTTGCACTACCAACGGCAGTCGCAGGTATTGCACTCACTTCGCTTTATGCTCCTACTGGCTGGATTGGTCAATATTTAGAACCACTTGGTATTCATGTTGCTTATACCCCTATCGGGATTACGCTAGCTTTAGTATTTATTGGTATTCCTTTTATTGTTCGAACTGTTCAACCGGTATTAAGCGATATCGAAACCGAGCTTGAGGAAGCGGCTTCTGCACTTGGGGCAAATCGCTGGCAGACCATTACTAAAATTATTTTACCAATACTACTCCCTGCCCTATTTACAGGCTTTGCTTTAGCATTTGCTCGCGGTGTAGGTGAATATGGTTCTGTAATTTTCATTGCAGGTAACCAGCCGTTTAAAACAGAAATTGCCCCGCTCATGATCATTTCTCGCCTTGAAGAATATGACTATGCAGGTGCAACGACTATTGCAGCAGTGATGTTAGTTCTCTCTTTCATTATTTTATTTGTCATTAACTTACTTCAAGCATGGGCAAACCGTCGTACAGGGAGAAATATCACATGAACCTACATACCGACAGCAATGCACTTGCCTTGAAATTGCAATCCCGTGATGCAACTCGTGAACCAACTTGGGTACGTTATACGCTCATTACAATTGCGCTGATCTTTTTCCTTAGCTGTCTGATGTTGCCTCTTATTTTGGTTTTTGTTGAAGCATTTAAACAAGGCCTTGAAGTTTATGTTCAGGCTCTAATTGATCCAGATACCCTGTCAGCAGTGAAACTAACACTATTAACCGCAGCAATTGCCGTTCCGATTAATGTGATTTTTGGTGTTGCGGCGGCATGGGCTGTTTCTAAGTTCCAGTTTAAAGGCAAAGCAGTTTTAACCACCATTATTGATATGCCCTTTTCAGTTTCACCTGTTATTGCAGGTTTAATGATTGTACTGATTTTTGGTGCTCAAGGTTGGTTAGGCGGCTGGTTAATGGATCATGACATTAAGATTTTATATGCCGTACCTGCAATTGTTTTAGCGACCATTTTTATTACCGTTCCTTTTGTCGCGCGTGAATTAATTCCTCTTATGGAAGCACAAGGAACAGAGGAAGAAGAAGCAGCTATTGTACTTGGTGCATCAGGTTGGCAAACCTTTTGGAAAGTGACATTACCTAACATTAAGTGGGGTCTGATTTACGGCGTAATTTTATGTAATGCCCGTGCAATGGGTGAGTTCGGTGCAGTATCGGTAGTTTCTGGCCACATCCGTGGTGAGACCAATACCCTGCCACTTCATGTCGAAATTTTATATAACGAGTACACCTTCAGTGCAGCCTTTGCCGTGTCCTCATTGCTTGCTTTCTTAGCCTTATTAACACTGGTATTGAAAACTTGGTTAGAACTACATCAAGACAAACCAGAACCGCATTCAACTGATTCGTAAGGAATGAAATCATGAGTATTCAAGTTAAGAATATTGAAAAACACTTTGGTGCATTCCATGCGCTTAAAAATATTTCCCTAGACTTTCCAGAGGGCGAGCTGGTTGCGCTACTCGGACCATCTGGCTGCGGTAAAACCACACTACTTCGTATTATTGCCGGCTTAGAATCGGCCGATGGCGGTCAAGTATTACTTGAAGGCGAAGATGCAACTAATGTCCATGTTCGCGAACGTCAAGTTGGCTTTGTATTTCAGCACTATGCTTTATTCCGCCATATGACTGTATTTGACAATATTGCTTTTGGTTTACGTGTTCGCCCTCGTGCGACACGTCCTTCGGAAGCTGAGATTAAAAAACGTGTTACTCGTCTGCTTGATCTGGTTCAACTGGGCTTTTTAGCAGACCGCTACCCTGCTCAGCTTTCTGGTGGTCAACGTCAACGTATTGCCTTAGCGCGAGCACTCGCTGTAGAGCCTCGTGTGCTATTGCTTGATGAACCATTTGGTGCACTTGATGCCAAAGTCCGTAAAGAACTACGCCGCTGGTTACGTAACTTGCATGACGAATTACATATCACTTCAATTTTCGTAACCCATGATCAAGAAGAAGCACTTGAGGTAGCTGATCAAATTATTGTGATGAATAAAGGTAACGTCGAACAAATTGGTTCGCCGCGTGAAGTTTACGAGAAACCTGCCACACCATTCGTATTTGATTTCTTAGGTCAAGCAAACCGTTTTGAAGGCGAACATGCTGGCGGTATTATCCGTATTGGCAATGATCGTATCGAATTACCGACTACAGTTCAGGCACCGCAAGGAAAAGTGATTGCTTTTGCCCGTCCGGATGAGTTACATATTCATTCGCAACCACAGGCAAATACAATTGAAGCAACTTTTGTACGTGAAGTCTGGATTGCTGGAAAAGTAGTGGCGGAATTACAAGATCGTAATGGACGTTTAATTGAGATTGCTTTGAGCAGTGAAGCTGCAAAACAACATGCATTTAAACCGAATCAAACTGTTTGGGTGAGTGCATCTCAACTTCACCTATTTGCAGATCAAGTTGCTTAAGGAATTATTTGGTGAGGAGCCATCTCGCGGAATTTAAAGCCGTTCCTCACCTCTTTCGAGGAAAAGTGTAAATGAACTTTCAACAATTAAGAATTATCCGAGAAACAGTACGCCAAAACTTTAATTTAACGGAAGCATCTGCCGCGTTATATACCTCTCAATCAGGTGTAAGTAAACATATTAAAGATTTAGAAGATGAGTTAGGTGTACAACTTTTCGTTCGTAAAGGTAAACGTTTACTTGGTTTAACTGAACCAGGCCAATCGCTACTTAGCATTGTGGAACGTATGCTTGTAGATGCAGAAAATATTAAACGTCTTGCAGATGACTTTAATAAAGTGGACGAAGGTACTTTAACAATTGCGACAACGCATACTCAAGCACGTTATGTGCTACCACCGATTGTCAATCAATTTAAAAAGCTGTTCCCTAAAGTCCATTTGATTTTGCAACAAGCCAGTCCTGTCGAAATTGCAGAAATGCTTTTACAAGGCGAAGCCGATATTGGTATTGCGACAGAGTCTTTAACAACTGAAGAAAACTTAGCAAGTATTCCATACTATCAGTGGCAGCACAGTATTATTACTCCGCAAGATCATCCACTTGCAAAGCTCGATAAAATCGATCTTGATGCTTTATCTGAATATCCATTGATTACTTATCACGGTGGTTTTACAGGTCGCTCTAAAATTGATAAAGCATTTGAAGATGCTCAAATTGATGCAGATATCGTAATGTCTGCACTTGATGCCGATGTTATTAAAACTTATGTTGAACTTGGTATGGGCGTCGGAATTGTCAACGATGTTGCATATGATGCAGAACGTGACTATCGTTTAAAGCAAATTAAAACTGATATCTTTGGTGTTAATACTACATGGATTGCTGTTCGCAAAGGTCACTTATTACGCGGTTACGGTTATGAGTTTATTTCTTTATGCTCACCTGATGCTGACATTAAAGCGTTGAAGAAAATTGCTTATCCAGATGAATAAGAACTGCAAAAAATAAAAGAGCTTTTTAGCTCTTTTATTTTTATCTATAAAAAAACGAGCCGAGGCTCGTTTTTTTATAGGATATTATTACCAGAAGAAGTTCACACCAACTTTACCAACTGGTAACCATTTGTATTTGTCATCGTTAGCAATCTTACGAGCTTCAGCATTCACTGCTTCTTCAAGAGACTGACTACCTGTAGTTGTAGCTGAACCTGTTGAAACTAATTTAACTGTTGGATTACCAGTGTAGTAAGCACCTACTTCACCAAATACACCCCAGTTTTTATTAATTTTAGGCGCGAAACCAAATCCTAAATAAGGAGCAATATCATTTTTATATGACATTTTACCGTTAATTTTTACTCCACCTTCATTAGCAAGGAAGTCTTGGTTATTTACGCGGAATGAACGTGTAGCGTCAACATTACGATTTAGGTCATAGTCATTATCAAGATATGCTGCACCCGCAGCTACATATACACCTTGAGCCCAACGGTTAGTACTTGCACCCCATGGATGAATTTCAGCATTTAAATAAACGTTGTTATTATCCATATCTAGGTCATATGTTGAACCGTTGACTTTTACATCATCAGACCAAGAAATATCACCACCGTTATAACCCAATGCTAAACCTACATATGGATTTGCTTGCCATAATAAAGCGCCACCGTAACCTGTAGTACCTACCTCAGCACGAGCACCTACTGGAATTAATTGGTTTTTATCGAATGCATAACTGTCATGAACAACAGCTTCATCTGCCATTGCAGCACCAGCAGCAAGTAAAGCTGTAGTTGTCACTAAAACACGTAATACTTTCATCGTTTTCTCCTCAAGAAAAGGCTCTGTTTTTAATTTATTCAGCTTGTGACAAAAATTATATTCAAGAGCATAGATTCTTTTTTATACAAAAACTGCTAGATTTCTGTTATTTTTTGATACAAATTGAGTTAAATTTTTATTTTCAAATCATTTTTGTGTAAAAAACACTTGATTATCTAATAAGCTTTTCCACTTTAACTCTCGCTTTAAACGTAACACGTTTTTTCAAAGATTCTTGTCACAAATTAGTGTAAAATCTTTAAAATTTTTTATGGAAGGAAGATCATGTCTCAGCTTTCTACGATCATTGAGCAAGCATTTGAAGACCGCGCAAACTTTACTGCAGCAGATTGCTCAAGCGAAATTCGCCAAGCTGTTGAAGAAGCAATTGCTGGATTAGATAACGGTACACTTCGTGTTGCAGAGAAAATCAATGGTGAATGGGTTGTTCATCAATGGTTAAAAAAAGCTGTTTTATTATCATTTAAACTAAATGACAATAAACCAATCGAGTCATGTGATCTTCGTTTCTACGACAAAGTTGAAACTAAATTCTCTGGTTGGACTGAAGAGCAATTTAAAGCTGCTGGTGTTCGTGTTGTTCCTCCTGCTGTTGCTCGTCGTGGTAGCTTCCAAGCTAAAAATGTGGTGTTAATGCCATCTTATGTCAATATCGGTGCTTATGTAGATGAAGGTACAATGGTTGATACATGGGCAACTGTAGGTTCATGTGCTCAAATCGGTAAAAACGTTCACTTGTCTGGTGGTGTTGGTATCGGTGGTGTTTTAGAGCCATTACAAGCTAACCCAACCATTATTGAAGACAACTGCTTTATCGGTGCGCGTTCTGAAATCGTTGAAGGCGTTATTGTTGAAGAAGGTTCAGTCATTTCAATGGGCGTTTTCATTGGTCAATCAACCAAAATTTATGACCGTGAAACTGGCGAAATCCATTATGGCCGCGTTCCTGCTGGTTCAGTTGTTGTACCAGGTAACATCCCGTCTGCTGACGGTAAATACAGCTTATATGCTGCAATTATCGTGAAAAAAGTTGATGCGCAAACACGTGCAAAAACAAGTTTGAACGATTTGTTACGCGCTGACTAATTTCAGTTTGATCAAGCATCTCTACGGTCAACACTGATCGTAGAGATTTTATTTTTTATATAGTGTGGTATTTCTAGAATGGCTTCCTTACGTTCCTCTGCAATTCCTGTCTCTGACCCTGCGTCTGGTTTACGCATTACCGAGATTTTTTACTCGTTGCAGGGTGAAGCAAATGCCTCTGGTCTACCGACTGTATTTATTCGCTTAACGGGCTGCCCTTTACGTTGTAGTTATTGTGATACCACCTATTCTTTTGAAGGAGGTGAACGTTTATCACTAGAGCACATTATTGAAACGGCTGAAAAATATCAAACGCCTTATATTTGTGTGACTGGTGGCGAACCTCTAGCACAGCCAAATTGCTTAATTTTATTACAACGTTTATGCGATGCCGGTTTTGACGTTTCTTTGGAAACCAGTGGCGCGCTCGATGTGTCAAAAGTAGACCCACGTGTTTCTAAAGTTCTCGATTTAAAAACTCCAACTTCTGGTGAAGAACATCGTAATCTCATCAGTAATCTTGACTACCTAACTTCACATGACCAAATCAAATTTGTGATCTGTAATCGTGAAGACTATGAGTGGTCAAAACAACAAGTTGAACAATATCAACTGCAGACCAAAGTCAGTACCGTTTGGTTCTCCCCTGCCTTTGCAGTTGAAAAAGGTGCTGTTGGCCTACCACGTTTAGCACGTGATCTGGCACAGTGGATACTGGACGATAAACTGCCTGTTCGTTTCCAGCTACAGTTACATAAACTGCTCTGGAACGATGAATCAGGTCGTTAGTCATTCAATAAAACAAATCATTCCGAATATGGAGAAAAATATGCGCCCTCGTGCCATTGTTTTACTTTCAGGCGGCTTAGACTCAACCACTTGCCTAGCTTGGGCACAAGCGCGCTATGAATGTATCGCTATTAGTTTTATGTATGGTCAACGCTCAACCACTGAACTTGATGCAGCAAAAGCATTAGCGCAGCGCGCAGGCGTTGAACATCGTGTTATTAATATCGATTTAGCCAATTTAGGTGGATCTGCACTTACAGACCATAACATTGCTGTACCAGAACAATTACAAGAAGGCATTCCTGTAACTTATGTACCAGCACGTAACACAATTTTCCTCTCTTATGCCTTAGCAGCAGCAGAAGTTTTCAATGCTGAAGCGATTGTTATTGGTATCAATGCTGTTGATTATTCAGGATATCCTGATTGTCGCCCAGAATTTATTGATGCTTTTGCCAATATGGCTCGTTTAGCAACCAAAGCTGGCGTTGAAGGAAAACCACTTAAATTTGAAACACCCCTGTTACATTTATCCAAAGCGAATATTATACGTTTAGGGATTGAACATGGCGTAGACTATAGTCAAACGGTATCTTGCTATCAAGCAGATGCTCAAGGACGTGCGTGTGGCAAGTGTGACAGTTGCCGTTTGCGTAAAGAAGGCTTTATCGATGCTGGTGTTACCGATCCAACACGCTATATACCGCAATAAGTAGGTAAAATTTATGAAGTTGTTAAAATCAAATCTTATTCTTTCATCTTTATTCTCAGCAGCTGCACTTATGGCTGGTTCAGTTCATGCAGCTGATAACCCAGTTCAAGCAGCATATAAAAGCACTAACGTTAAAGGTGCATTAATCAACGTTTGTAAAGACCAAACTGCAAAAGGCGGTAAATTAAGCTCAGCTGAAGTTAGCAAATTCTGTAGCTGCCAAGTGGAAGCACAAGGTAAAGTGACTGAAGCACAAAAATGGGAAATCCAAAGCGCAATCAATGCGAAGAAAAGCCCAAGCTCTTTAGCTTTTGTACAACAACAAAACCGTGATCTTAAAGCATGTTTCGGTCCTCAGTTAACAACTAAGCTTGAAAAATTAACTGAAGAAGCGATGAAAGCAGCTCAACAACAAGCTCCTAAAAAATAAGCTTTTGTTGCTCCAAATTAAGCCTGCATTTATGCAGGCTTTTTTTATAGCTCTGTTAAAATGACACTGACCTCATCATTCGAAATAAACCATGCAAGAACAATGGAAAACCAACGCACATAACAGACAGTCAATTGTCTCCTTTAGTGGAGGTAAAGACAGTTCTCTTGCACTGTATGATGCAATGCGAACTGGGAATGTAATTGGTTTAATCGTTATGCTGGAAGAACATGGCCAACGCTCCCGTTCCCATGCTATGCCACTTGATATTATTCGAGCACAAGCGAAAGCAATTGGCTTACCCGTGTTTATGGCTTCATCTAGTTGGAATGACTATGAAAGTAAATTCATTAACTTATTGGATGAAGCTAAACAAAAAGGTGCAGAAGTACTGGTTACAGGTGACTTAGATATGCCTGAACATGGTTGTTGGCATGATCGCGTCACTCAAATGGTTGGACTTAAACTAGGCATGCCACTTTGGCTACGCCCTCACCGTGAAGTTGTTGAAGAGTTTATTCAACTTGGATTTCAGAGCATCATTGTGACCGTAAACCTTAAACTCGGGATGAAGGTAGAAGATTTAGGTCAAGTGTTATCGCTAGAGTATATACAGGAACTTGAAAACCGCGGAATTGATCCATGTGGTGAGGGCGGCGAATTCCATACCACTGTCATTGACGGCCCAATTTTTAACAAAGCTATTCCTGTAAGAAAACTCGATATTGTTTATCATGAAGAATATGCTTTTCTACCACTTGAATTAGATCGAATTTAACTTTTAAAGGATAAGAAATGTCTGAAAATATTCAACTGCCAAATCAGGTTTTCCCAACTACACACGGCGGAGTTAATTTGGCTGAAGTCGATAATGAATGGCTGATTATTTACTTCTACCCTAAAGACTCAACTCCTGGCTGTACCACACAAGCTGTCGGTTTTTCTTGTTTAAAAGACCAGTTTGATGCTTTGGGTGCTCGTATTTTTGGAGTATCACGTGACTCAGTAAAAGCCCACCAAAACTTTACAGAAAAACAGGCTCTAACTATTGATTTAATTAGTGATAAAGAAGAAGTGCTTTGTAATCACTTTGATGTCATTAAAGAAAAGAATATGTATGGAAAAAAAGTAATGGGTATCGAGCGCTCTACTTTTATTTTCCATAACAAAACTTTAGTTAAAAGCTATCGCAAAGTAAAAGCTGCTGGACATGCAGAACAAGTTTTAGAAGACTTAAAAGCATTACAAACGGCTTAATAAGCTTGAGCAACAAAAAAGCGGGTTTAAGACTCGCTTTTTCACATGTACAAAAATTACTCATATATTTTAATTTGGCGTATGATAAAAATATTAAAATAATTCGAACTCAAGCATTATTATGAATCTACTAAAAGTTTGTACTTTATTGCCTTGTAGCCTTATTACTGCTGCCTGCTCAGTTAACTCATCAAGCATGCCTCTTACACTGAGCTCTTCTACACCACAAGTTCAGAAATCATTTATAGAAATAAACTGCCAAGATTTACAAAACCCTGCCTACCAACAAGCTATTCTTAATACAATTAATCAAATTCGTCAGCAATCACGCCAATGTGGTCCGCAGTATTTTTCCGCAACCACTCCGCTGAGTTGGAATAATAATTTATATAAAGGCGCACTTTCTCATAGTGAAGATATGGCGACACATAACTTTCTTGGGCATGTTGGCTCGACTGGCCTCGATCTAAAGTCACGATTAAAACTTTATAATTCACTTGGTAAAGCCAACGGTGAAAATGTCGCGAGTGGGCAGAAAACTTTAAATGAGGTAATGTCTAAATGGCTATCGAGTCCCCTACACTGTAGCAATTTAATGAATCCAAAATTCACTACTTACGCAATTGCTTGTGCTTCTGACCAAACAGGTAAACAAAAGAGCTATTGGACTCAACAATTTGGTACACGTTAAAAGGAAAAATGATGCAATCAGGTTCTATTACACCAATTTTAAGAATTTTTGATGTTGATTTAGCTCAATCATTTTACCTTGAGTTTTTAGGATTTCAGCTCGATTGGCAACACCAGTTTGAAGACAACTTTCCACTGTATTTACAGATTTCCAAAGATGATTGCATCATTCATTTATCTGAACATTTTGGAGATGCAAGTCCGCACAGCGCAATCCGTATTTATTGGGAACATATTTATGAGTTACATAGTGAACTCAGTCAAAAAGATTATAAATTTTCTAAACCTCAGGTTGAAAAAACAGATTGGGAAACGCTGGAACTCAGTATTACCGATCCTTTTTCCAACCGAATTATCTTTTGGGCAGATGCTTAATCTATATTTAATTACTCAATTTCATCTAAGTTAGAGCGGTCATCTTGCTCAAAACGTTGTTGAAGTTGTTGGTAAGTACGTGTTTTTTTAAATTCATCTAAAAATTGAATAGTTCCAACAGGGAAAAATTCCGTTTGGATTTCACCACGATAATACGCCTCACGCATTGGTGTTGCTGAAATAGAGTCTTTTAAACTATCCAGCTCCACCATTACCCATTCTGGAAATAATCTTAAATAATAAGATGACTCATCTTTAAAGTGGCCAATTAAACCAACTTTTGAGTTCGGCTCTATCACGCCATTTACCAGTGATTTGACTTGTTTTACCCATTTCTCATCATTATAAACATCGACAACATGCACAAATCGAATACGCTTTTGCTCATCTAATGAAAAATTAGATAAAATCATTTGCTCTCGTTCAATCGCGAGAAACGGATTTTTAATATTACGTTCCATTTGAGCGGAACCTAATGCCAAAATCACATAACGGCTTTGTTGTAGCGCGATTTCGATCGTTTGCATATGTGCCAAGTGAAATGGCTGAAAACGACCTATAAAAACGAGATAATCAAATGTATACATAATGAGTTTTTCACTTTTTATGAACTCACCAGTTACGCTTATTACAAAAAATATGCGCCATAATGAGAACCTAAAAATCAACAACGTGGTTTAAAGCAAGGATAGTACGATGACACTTAGCTGTATTCAACAACCTCATCAACATTTACAAGCAAATTTAGAAGGTGGCGTACTCACCTTAGCCATAAATCGCCCAGAAGCAAAAAATGCATTATATGGCGAACTTTATTTATGGATTGCCAAAGCACTTGATGAAGCTGACCAAAATAAAGATGTACGAGTAGTCGTTCTACGTGGTGCCGAACATGACTTTACCGCTGGTAATGACATGAAAGACTTTATGGGTTTTGTACAAAATCCAAATGCTGGCCCAGCAGGTCAAGTTCCTCCATTTGTACTCCTTAAATCTGCTGCCAGACTATCAAAGCCGCTTATTATTGCAGTAAAAGGCGTAGCAATTGGTATTGGTGTTACGATTTTATTACAGGCAGACCTCGTTTTTGCCGACAATACGGCCCTCTTCCAAATTCCTTTTGTTAGCCTTGGGCTTTCTCCTGAAGGTGGTGCAAGTCAATTATTAGTTAAACAAGCCGGTTATCACAAAGCAGCTGAACTTCTGTTTACTGCGAAAAAGTTCAATGCAGAAACTGCTCTACAAGCTGGCTTAGTGAATGAAATCGTTGTAGATGCTTATGCAACTGCTCAGGCAACTGCTCAACACTTAACAGCTTTACCACTTGCTTCATTAAAACAAACCAAAGCATTAATGAAACATGATTTAGATCAGATTATTGAATGTATTGACCATGAAGCAGAAATCTTTATGCAACGCGTTCAATCACCAGAAATGCTAGAAGCTGTGCAGGCATTTATGCAAAAACGTAAACCAGACTTTTCACAGTTTAATTAAAAATCAACTTCTATGATTTGAATAAACTCAAAGGCAGGCTCTTCGTAAGGATGGCTTGCCTTTAATGCTTTTGCCACTGCATTTGCCTTTTCTTCAAGCACAATCGTTTCAACACGCCATTCGTCAACTTGCTCAAGTTCACCTAGCTCTCCAATATAAGGATCAGCTCCTTTAACTGGCTTGAATTGCCCTATTCCTTTAACTTGCCAAGCACATTGTTCATAGTTCCCTATCCCCCCTGCTCCAGCCGCAAATATAGACTCTTTAGTCGACTCAAGATGTGACTCAGGTACGTAATAAATCAGCTTTAACATGAATAGAATGACTCAAAACTAGTAAATTTGCTTTAAATCATACCCTTTAAGAAGAGCCCGAATCAAAGTCAGCTCATCATTAATAAATAATTTGCTCCAATAAAAAGTACTTGTATGGCAAGCGCCAAGCCAAATAAGCGCCAACCTTTATCTCTTGTGTACATCGTTCTTATGTGATTTTTGTTTTTCATCATTTTGATCTCCGATTTTTATCGTTGTTACAGAGAAAGCAAAAATTGAACCAACAGCAATCCAAGCATAAGGGGTTAAATACACCTATGTCTATACTCTTGTAGATTTTCTTAAAGTCCTTAAAGAACGTACTTTCTTACCTTTACTTTAAGTTTAAAGAAAATTTTTCTAATTCAGTGAGCTATCATTATTCTGAATCATTTTAAGCATTCGATTTCTTTAAATATCTGTTCTCATATACGGTCATCATAAATGCTAAACCACATAAAATGACAAAACCGCAAGTCATTGGAATTAATGTGCCGTTATATAATTGCCCAATAATAGAGGCAAGAATAAGTGACAAAACGGAGGACGCTGCACCAATAATAGCCGATGCCATGCCGGCAACATGCCCCATTGGCTCCATTGCAATCGCATTTAAATTACCAAATAGAGTTCCAAATAATAAGAACAGAATGCAGGCATAAAGCATGAACATCCAAAATGCTACACTCACGCCTAAAAGCTGAATTCCTAAGAAAATGAGTGAAATTAAGCACAGACCGAGAAAGCCATAAATACAGATTGGACGCATACCGAATTTCATGACAATTTTAGAATTGGTAAATGAAGCAATGCCCATTACACCAGCAAGCACAGCAAAATAAGCACTAAACTCTTGCCCTGTTTTACCAAACTGCTGCATAAAAATTTGCTGAGAAGTACCTAAGTAACCAATAAATCCACCAAAACAAAAGCCTGCACATAGCAAATAGCTCATAGTGGTTTTATTACTCACTACTTCTTTAAAGCCCTCTTGAAATGCTTGTAAACGCATAGGTAAACGGTTTTCAGGAAGTAGTGTCTCTTCTAATCGTAGAGCGACCCATGCCCCAACGACTAGCGCATACGCCATGTATAAAACAAAAATATCACGCCAACCAAAGAAATGAATAATAAGCTGCCCCAGACTTGGTGCAATCGCAGGTGCAACCATAAAGACCATCATGATTAAAGACATGATACGGGCCATTTGAGCACCGCTGTATTTATCTCTAACAATTGAAATAGAAGCAACATAAGGCCCAGAAACCCCAATACCTTGAATGAAGCGTCCTACTAAAAACCATTCAAAACTTTGTGTGGTAAAGCACAATAAACTTCCCAAAAAGTAAATGATGATACCGGTAAATAAAATGCGCTTACGGCCGATTGCATCGGATAGCGGTCCCGCTATAAGCTGACCTATTGTCATACCGGAAAAAATACCAATGATGACCCACTGTGTCTGATTATTATTTTTTAAGTCAAAAACACGTCCAATCTCACCTAAAGCAGGTAAGACAGCATCTATTGAAAAAGAAACAATAGACATGAGTAATGCCATCAGAAGTGCAAACTCACGGAAATGGATTTTTGAATTCATTTTTCTTCTCTACTATTTATTTTATTCACATTGTACTACATACAAATAAGCCACCTGACGGTGGCTTATTTCAATTTTTATATTATCCAATAAACTTACGTGCGTTACGGAACATACGTAACCAAGCACCGTCTTCAGTCCACTCTTCTGGACTCCAAGAATGCTGGATAGCACGGAAAGTACGCTCTGGGTGCGGCATCATAATCGTTGCACGACCGTCTTTAGATGTTACACCAGTAATCGCTTCCGGCGAACCGTTCGGGTTCAATGGATAATGTTGAGTCGGGTTACCGTGACTATCAACATAACGCAATGCAACTTGATTCGCTGCATTTAAGCTTGCAATATCAGCTTCGCTAGCAACTGCACGGCCTTCACCATGTGCTACAGCAATCGGTAAAATCGAACCTTCCATACCATCTAGTAATACAGAAACAGATTTTTCAACACGAACGTTTACGCTACGCGCTTCAAAAACTTCTGACATATTACGGTGGAAACGTGGCCAGTGTTCAGCACCCGGAATAAGCGGTGCTAATTGTGACAACATTTGGCAACCATTACAGATACCTAAGCTAAACGTACCTTCACGGTGGAAGAATTGCTCGAATTGATCACGTAATTTTGCATTAAACAGAACTGATTTTGCCCAGCCACCGCCAGCACCCATTACGTCACCGTAAGAGAAACCACCACAAGTTACCAAGCCTTCGAAATCACTTAGGCTTACACGACCAGCAAGTAAATCACTCATGTGCACGTCAACGGTATTGAAACCAACCTTGTCAAAGGCTGCCGCCATCTCAATATGACCATTTACGCCTTGCTCACGCAAGATTGCCATATTCGGACGACGTGTGTTAATGAACGGTGCTTCAATAGGTTCATTCAAGTCAAATGTTGGTTTAGCAATTAAGCCTTGATGTGATTTATCTGCAATTAAAGCAAATTCTTGGTCAGCAGTTTCTACGTTATCACGTAAACGTTGGATCTGATGAGATACTTCAGACCAAGCTTGTTGTAACTCTGCACGCTCTAAAGTTAAGCCATTTACAGATAATTGATCGGTGTTATTTACACGACCAACTACAGCAATTGCATCTTTTAAGCTAGAAGCAGCAACTTCTGCTTGTAAAGCTTCCCAATCAGCTGCTTTGATTTGAACTACTGCACCAATTTCTTCTGCAAATAAGCCCGCAGTAGTTTGGTTCTCTAATGCTACACCTAAACGTGAAGCAAACATCATTTCAGCTACAGTTGCAAGTAAACCACCATCACCGATGTCGTGGTAAGCTTGAATCAAGCCACGGTTATTCCAGTCTTGAATTAAAGCAAAGAACGCTTTGAAATCATCAAAACTATCAACATCTGGAGTGACTGAACCAATTGCTTTATATACTTGCGCAAGAATCGAACCACCTAAACGGAACTGACCTTTAGATAAATCAATACGTACAAGTACTGAATCTTCTAAATTCTTAAGTTCAGGCGTTAAAGTCTTACGAACATCAGCTACTGGAGCAAATGCAGTAATTACACCAGTCATTGGAGATGTTACAGCTTTATCTTCGCCGTTTTCATTCCAAGTGGTACGCATTGAAAGTGAGTCTTTACCTACAGGAATCGCAATTCCTAAAGCAGGACACATTTCCATACCAATCGCTTTCACACCTTCAAACAATGCTTGGTCTTCACCTTTTTGACCAGCAGCAGCCATCCAGTTTGCTGAAAGTTTGATATCGCTAATTTGTTCAATGTTTGCACATGCAATATTGGTAATTGCTTCAGCAACTGCCAAACGAGCAGACGCTGCTGGATTCAACAATGCAACTGGCGGACGCTCCCCCATTGCCATTGCTTCACCAGTGAAGCCTTGTAGGCTTGTAGTCGTTACTGCTGCATCTGCAACAGGAATCTGCCAACGACCAACCATTTGGTCACGTGCAACCATACCTGTAATTGAACGGTCACCAATGGTGATCAAGAATGACTTAGATGCAACTGTAGGATTTTTCAATACACGGAAAATGGCATCTTTCAAATCAACTTTTGAAGCGTCAAATTCGTTACCTTTACGTTCAATTGTTTCATAAGAACGTTGCATACGCGGTGTACCACCAAGCATCACTTGCATTGGGATATCAACTGCGTTGTTTTGGAACAATGGATCTTCAACAGTTAAGTGACGAGCTTCAGTTGCTTCACCTAACACGGCAAACGGACAACGTTCACGAGCACAGATTGATTCGAACTGTTCTAAAGACTCTGGACGAATTGCAAGAACATAACGCTCTTGTGCTTCATTTGACCAGATTTCCATTGGGCTCATGCCCGGCTCTAATGAAGGAATCTTACGAAGGTTAAGAACTGCACCTAACTCATGGTCGTTTACAAGCTCAGGCATTGCATTTGATAAACCACCTGCACCTACGTCATGAATAGATACGATTGGGTTGAAGTCTTCTAAACGCCAGCATGTATCAATCACTTCTTGACAACGGCGTTCCATTTCTGGGTTTTCACGTTGTACAGATGCGAAATCAAGGCTTTCACCCATTGTGCCGCTATCTACAGAAGAGGCTGCACCACCACCAAGACCGATTAACATCGCAGGACCACCCAATACAATGAGCAGATCACCCGGTTGAATCGCATCTTTTTCTACATGGTCAGGACGAATGTTACCGTAACCACCAGCAATCATGATTGGCTTATGGAAGCCCTTCACTTCACCATTTACATTTTGTTCGAAAGTACGGAAATAACCATTTAATGCAGGACGACCGAATTCGTTGTTAAATGCCGCGCCACCTAATGGACCTTCAATCATAATTTGTAATGGCGATGCCATACGTGAAGGTTTACCGTAGTTTTCTTCCCAAGGTTGTTCAAAACCAGGAATATTTAAGTTAGAAACTGTAAAGCCTGTTAAACCCGCTTTTGGTTTACCACCACGACCAGTTGCACCTTCATCACGGATTTCACCGCCTGAACCTGTTGCTGCACCAGCAAATGGAGAAATTGCTGTTGGGTGGTTGTGCGTTTCAACCTTCATTAAAATATGAGCAGCTTGGCTCTTATATTTGTAAACAAAATGACCGTTTTCATCTGCTTTCGGATAAAAACGCATCGTGTCATAACCAACAATTACAGAAGCGTTATCTTTATATGCCGATAACACGTCAGTTGGTGATTCTTTATAAGTGTTTTTAATCATTTGGAACAATGATAATGGTTGTTTTTCACCATCAATTGTCCATTCAGAACCGAAGATTTTATGACGACAATGTTCAGAGTTTGCTTGTGCAAACATCATTAACTCGATGTCATTTGGGTTACGACCAAGTCGAGTAAATGCTTCTGTTAAATAATCAATTTCTTGTTCAGATAAAGCAAAACCAAATTCGTTGTTGGCTTTTACTAATGCTTCTTTACCTTGACCTAAAATATCAATTGAATTTAAAGGTTTTGGTGCTGTTTCTGAAAATAGTGCTCTTGCATCTTCAATTTGTGCAAAAACAGTTTCAGTCATACGGTCATGAAGTACTTGTTTTACTTCATTAGAAATTTCAGAAACACCTTTTAACGTAAATAAAAGACCACGTTCTAAACGGTGAACTGGCGTATTACAGTTTTTGAAAATGTCAGTTGCTTTAGAAGACCAAGGTGAAATAGTACCCACACGTGGTGTCACTAAAATCTGAATCTCATCACTTGCAGGTTGACGAAGTTCAAAAGACTCACCGTCATTTAATAATTGCAAAGCAGATTGATGTTGCTGCTCGTTGAGCGCTTGATCAAACAAATAGACCCATTGGCTGTCAAAAGATTGAACAGAACTAATTGACGATAAACGTGTTAATAGTTGAGCTTTCTTAAAAGAAGAATGTGCTGCTGCACCGGCCACGATAAACATGTTGATTTTGGCTCCACGGGCAGGTCTTGTGAACCTTACCGCAATGTGACTTTAGAGAGAGCGCATATTCTACTGTGTCTTGCTAAAATCAGCTAGATGTAGAATCAGTATTCTGTAACCTAATTCTGCAAGAAGTGACGTGTTTTTTGTTCAAAATCATTTTTTTAATCATTCTCACTCAAAATAAATTGTTTCATGTTTATTCAATAACATAATAAAACCTGAACTAAGACAAACTATGTCGCACCACGCTAGTGCTTTTAAGTTTTTTTTGGCATGATCAGGCTTTATAGTTTTGAATAATGATAAATGGAACAAATGCGTTGGTTAGAACTGCTTTCTGCGGTTCGTTTAGGTAGCAAAAAAAGCAGTACAGAGCTGGCTCGTAGCCCATTTCATAAAGATTATGACCGCATTATATTTTCACAAAGTTTTCGTCAGTTAAACCGTAAGACCCAAGTTCACCCTTTAGCACAGCATGACGGTATCCATACCCGTTTAACTCACTCCCTTGAGGTTTCCTGTATTGGCCGTTCCATGGGCATGCTGGCAGCCGAAAAAATAAAAGATGAATTGCCCGTTTGGATTTCTCCTGCCGATGTCGGTGCAATCATTCAAGCAGCCTGCCTTGCTCATGATATTGGCAACCCACCCTTCGGTCATGCCGGCGAGTATGCGATTCGTGAATGGTTTGACGATGCCTCACATAATGATTTTCTAAAAAAATTGACGCCCGAAGAAGAAGCCGATGTTCGTCAGTTTGAAGGTAATGCTCAAGGTTTACGCCTATTAACCCGTATTGACTATCATCCAGATGATGGAGGCATGCGTTTAACTTACGCGACCTTAGGCGCTTATTTAAAATATCCTTGGCTTTCAAAAACAATTGCTTCCCAAGGCGATCGTCCCTCTCACCAACGGGCGAAATTTGGTTGTTATCAGTCTGAAAAAGAAATTTTAAAACAAATTGCTGAACAGCTTGGTCTCATTCAATTAGGTGAATATCACTACTGCCGCCATCCACTCACCTATTTATTAGAAGCAGCAGATGATATTTGCTATGCCCTCATCGACTTAGAAGATGGCATTATTTTAAATATGCTGCACTATCAAGAAGTTGAACCGATTTTTCTGAACTTAATTGCAGATTATGGTCAACCTGAAGAGTTGTCACAGCCGAGCAGTACATGGCAACAAAAAATTTCGGCATTACGTGGCCGTGTTATGAAACGTTTGGTCGATGAAGTCACAACAGCTTTTGCTAAGCATCAGTATGAAATTATTACGGGTCAGCTTCAAGGTAGCCTTTTACAATACTGCTCGCCAGATATTGCTAAAGGTATTGAAACAGCTAAAAATCTGGCTCGTGAAAAAATATTTGAACATCCACAAAAGTCTGGTTTAGAAATTATTGCTCATCAAAGTTTGCAAACTATTCTTGATGCATTTGTACCATTAACCATGCCGCATAAATCTTTAAGCTTTAAAGAGCAACGTTTAATGTCTATTCTCCATTTATACGGTGCTCGCTTTAGCAACAACCACTACAACAATATCATGCAGGTACTCGATATTATTAGTAAGTTTTCAGATCATCAGGCTTATAGCTTGGCGCAAGAGCTACAAGGTAATAAAATCGGCTTGTTTTAAGTTGCCTTAATATAGAAAGAAATACAGCTAGTGTCGTTTTAATAAATTTAGAACGACCAGATTTACAGTTATGAATAAGTGAAATTACGCTATGATCGGATGTTTAATTGGCGAAGTGTTTGCCTTAGAAGCCCCAACTGTCTTACTGAATGTAAATGGTGTGGGCTATGAAATTGATACGCCACTTTCAACATTTTGCCAATTACAAAAAGGCCAGAAAGTTACGCTATGGACGCATTTGGTCGTCCGTGAAGATGCTCAGCAGCTTTATGGTTTTAGTGATGCTCAAGAGAAAACAATTTTCCGCACCTTATTAAAAGTAAATGGTGTTGGCCCGAAAATGGCATTAGGTATTCTCTCTACTTTAAGTGTTGAATTGCTAGTACACACAATTGAACATGACGATGTAAACACTTTGGTCAAAGTTCCAGGCGTAGGTAAAAAAACGGCTGAACGTTTAATGATTGAACTACGTGACCGTTTCAAAACCTTGGCTCAAGGCACTTCAACTGTGGCTACCATGCCTCAAATTCAATTTGCTGCGAACTCTCCAGTTGCTGAAGCAGAAGCAGCATTACAGTCTTTAGGTTATAAACCACTTGAAGCACAAAAAGCTGTAGCTGCGGTTAAAGCCGATTACACTGAATCAGCCGATATTATTCGTGCTGCTCTTAAATCAATGATGAAGTAAATACACTTATGCAAGACCGTCTAATCAGTGGAACAGAAAAACCTGAAGATCATTTTGATCGGGCTATTCGACCGACTTCACTTGCCGATTATATTGGACAGCCAGTTGTACGCGAGCAAATGGAAATTTTCATCGGTGCGGCTCGTGGTCGTGGTGAAGCACTCGATCACACACTGATTTTCGGTCCACCGGGCTTAGGAAAAACCACGCTTGCCAATATTATTGCGCGTGAAATGGGTGGCAATCTCAAATCCACTTCAGGACCTGTTTTAGAGCGTGCGGGTGATTTGGCTGCAATGCTCACCAACCTTGAAGAAGGCGATGTTTTATTTATTGATGAAATTCACCGTCTTTCTCCAGTGATTGAAGAAATTCTGTATCCGGCAATGGAAGATTACCAACTCGATATCATGATTGGTGAAGGCCCTGCTGCTCGTTCAATTAAACTAGATTTACCACCTTTTACGCTCGTTGCTGCCACCACACGTGCCGGCTTACTCACCTCACCTCTACGCGACCGTTTTGGTATTGTGCAGCGTCTTGAGTTCTACTCTGTAGAAGATCTAACTCATATTGTTTCTCGTTCTGCAAACCTCATGGATGTACCAATTACAGTTGAAGGTGCAGAAGAAGTAGCTCGTCGCTCACGCGGTACACCGCGTATTGCCAATCGCTTATTACGACGTGTTCGCGACTATGCACAAGTAAAAGGTACGGGTGAAGTGACTCATGAAATGGCACAACGTGCGCTTGATATGCTCAATGTTGATAAAGCTGGCTTAGATACTTTAGACCGACGTTATTTGAGCATGTTACTCGAGCGTTTTGATGGCGGTCCTGCTGGAGTTGAAGCGCTTGCAGCTGCCATGGCTGAAGACAGCGGTACACTTGAAGACGTGATTGAACCTTATTTAATTCAACAAGGTTATGTCATGCGTACCGCACGAGGTCGTATAGCAACCAACCAATCTTATTTACAGTTTGGAATAACGCCCCCTGAGCCTAAAAACTAATCAAAGGAAGAGAATTTTCTCTTCCTTTTTAATTTAACTATTCTTTTTAACTCAAATAATAATTGTCTTATCAATAAGTTAATTACTCTATACCTTTTAAGTCTTTATTTATACCTTATTGATTTTTTAATATTTTTAAAAACTGAATTATAAGAAATCTAGATATTAAATCTTATGAACAATAATATTTTTAGGATAAGGACATGTACAAAAAAGCCGCTTTACTTCTGCCATTCGCCTTAATGAGTCAACTGAGCCTAGCAGATTGGATCAAAGATGCTGCACAACAAAATGAAAATCAGGTCATTCAGTTAAGACAACATATTCATCAAAATCCTGAACTTGGCAATATGGAATTTAAAACATCTGCACTTGTTCAAAAAGAATTAAAGTCTTATGGCATTCAAGTCAAAACGGGTTATGCCAAAACAGGGGTTGTAGGTATTTTAAAAGGAAATAAACCCGGCCCTATTATTGCGCTTAGAGCCGATATGGATGCACTACCTATGGAAGAAAAAAGTGGTGTGCCATTTGCAAGTAAACAAAAAGCAATTTACCAAGGTAAAGAAACCTATGTAATGCATGCTTGTGGACATGATGCGCACACTGCAATGTTATTAGGGGCTGCAAAAATTCTGGCTGCCAATAAAGATAAAATATCAGGTACCGTTGTCTTTGTTTTTCAACCCGCTGAAGAAGGTGGAGCAGATATAGACAATTTCACGCAAGGTGATCAAATCGGATCAAGAAAAATGATCGCAGATGGAGCATTTAGAGACTATAAACCTGAAGCCATTTTTGGCATACATGTCATATCTGGTATGCAAAGTGGACATCTTTATTATAAAGACGGTGCTATTTTAAATAGTGCAGATCATTTACGTATCCAAGTCAACGGCAAGCAAGTACATGGCTCTACCCCTTGGTTAGGTAGAGATCCAATTTATGCATCGGCACAAATGATTAATAATTTACAAAGCCTTATTAGCCGAAGGACTGATCTCACCAAAGGTATGGGTGTAGTGAGCATTGGTAATATTCAGGGTGGCACAGCAGGAAATATAATTCCTGAACAAGTTAATATGGTGGGGACTATTCGTTCTAATAACGAACAGATACGGGCGAATATCTTAAAAAGTTTACCAGCCATGATAGAGCATAATGCTCAAGCCAATGATGTGACTGCCAAAGTTGAAATTGCGCCCTATGCTCCCGTAACAATGAATGACAAAGCACTGACTCAACTTATTCAACCAACATTACTCAAGGTTGTTGGAAACTCAAAACTTCATGTTTTGGATCATAATGCAAGCGCAAGTGAAGATTTTGCCTATTATGGCAAATTAATGCCCTCATTTTTTATTTTCTTGGGTGCAACACCAGAAAATCATGATTTAACTCAAGCTGCACCAAATCATAGTCCCTATTTTATTGTAGATGATAAGGCCTTAAAAACAGGAACTGAGCTGCATATAAGATTTGTATTCGATTATCCCAATATAGCTAAACAAGTTCAGGCTGCGTGGAAACAGTCTTAACTTAACAATATGCTTGCATAGAGGGTACCGTTTTAGACAACAAAGACAGCCATCGCAATTGAAAGGTTGTGCCATAGGACTTAGTATGCAATCTGCTAAACTGCCCCGTATTTAAAAGCAGATGTATGACTTGAGATAGAACTGATGTTTTATTCAGCAGTCATATTTTAAATATAAAGCTCTATAGTGAACTAAAACGGAATACTCTCATGGCGAATCATTTTGAATTCAACATTCGTGTTTATATCGAAGATACGGACGCAGGTGGTATTGTTTACCATGCCAACCACATTCGCTATATGGAACGTACCCGTACAGAATGGCTCCGCGCTGCTGGTGTTGACCATTACTGGCGTCAAAAAGATTACAACTTTGTTGTTCATAAAATTGATGTGAAATACATGCGTCCTATTTTAATGGATGACTTAATTACTGTTACAGCACGTGTAGTTTCATGTAAAGCTGCGTCATTTGTGTTGCAACAAAATATTTATCGTGGTGAAATCTTGCTTGCTTCTGGCGAGGTTGAATTGGCATGTTTAAGTAAAGAAATGATGCCACGTCGCCTTCCTGAAGAAATACGTGATCTTATTCGTAAAGAATTGGAACAAGACTAAAAAAAGCAACCGGCATATGTAACTATGGCAACAAACATTGAATCAACCCTGCATATTTCTGACCTTATCTTACAAGCAAGTCCAGTCGTCCAATTGGTCATGCTAATTTTATTGTTAGCATCAATCTTTAGTTGGTACTTAATTGCCAAGTTACATATGGGTTATAAAAAAGCACGTCAAGGTGATGAACATTTCCAAAAAATGTTCTGGTCTGGTGCTGAACTTAATACGCTCTATAACAACGCACAACTCAATTCAAAACGCTCAGGCCTTGAGGATATCTTTTATCAAGGACTGAGTGAGTTTTTCAAACTTAAAAAGCGTAACGCGTCTACCTCTCAAACGATCGAAGGCACCGAGCGTATTTTACGTGTAGGTTTAAGTCGTGATCAGGGTACTCTTGAATATGGCCTAGGTACTCTAGCAAGTATCGGTTCTGTTGCTCCATATATCGGTTTATTCGGTACAGTTTGGGGAATCATGAATGCCTTTATCGGTTTGGCTGCCGTTGATCAAGTGACTTTAGCAACAGTTGCGCCGGGTATTGCTGAAGCGCTTATTGCAACTGCTATTGGTTTATTTGCTGCAATTCCTGCGGTATTAGCTTTTAACCACTTTACGGCTAAAGGTGAAAGCGTCTACTCTGACCGCGCACTATTTGCCGAAGAAATGATTGCTTTATTGCAACGTCAATCTGTGGGTTCATCACAGGAAGATGCATAATGGCTATTCAACGTTCAGGGCGCTTTGAGCGCATAAAAAAACCATTAAAAAGTGACATGAACGTCGTGCCTTATATCGATGTAATGCTTGTGCTTTTAGTCATTTTCATGGTGACTGCTCCCATGATTACTAGCGGTATTAAAGTTGATTTACCGCAGGCAAATAATCGTCCAATTGAATCCAAAGATATGCCAGCCATGGTAACCATTGGTAAAGACGGCAATATTTATCTTCAATATCAAGACTACAAAGATAACGAACCACTTTCTCGTGAAAAACTTGAATCTGTTTTAAGTGAAGCACAAAAGCAAGCTGAACAAGAAAACAAACAGCTTACAGTTTTAGTGAATGGTGATAAATCTCGTCCTTATGGCGAAGTCGTATCATTGATGGCAAGTTTACAAGAAGCAGGTTTAACGCAAGTTGGCCTTCTGACAGAGCCTTTAAAATAAGCTATGAACAAAAATCAAAAGCCTCCTTTTAAACAAAATGCAATTGCATTGGGCTTCACACTTGGAGTTCATGCAATTGCTATTGTCGGCTTGCTTTTTTTAGGCTTGAGTAAACCACCTGAACAGCCAAAAAAGCTGACGACTATTTTAGTTAAGCCAGAAGATTTACCACCGCCTTTAGCAAAAGAAGTTGAGCAACAAACCACAGCAGAAAATCAGGCTGAAGAAGTTTTAAGTCCGATTGTGGATGAAAATGTTCCTCAAAATATTCCAGCAGCACCAGTGCCACCTCCTCCACCAACAGCACAACATCTGGTTGCCCAAAAGCAAAAAGCTGAGCAAGCAAAATTAGCTGAGGAAAAACGTAAAGCTGAAGAAGCTGCTAAAGCGAAGCAAGCTGTGGAACAACAACGTTTAGAGGAAGCTCAAAAACAGCAGGCTGAAGCTAAGCGTCAAGCTGAAGCGAAAGCTGCAAAAGTTGAAGCTGAACAAAAGCGTAAAGCTGAAGCTGAAGCAAAAACTAAACATGAACAAAGTGAAGCTCGCAAAGCTGCTGAGGAAGCCAAACGTAAAGCTGAGGCTGACGCAAAACTAAAACGTGAAGCAGAAAATGCAAAACTTCAGGCACAGCAAGAAGCAAAACGTAAAGCTGAAGCTGAGGCAAAAGCTAAACATGAGGCCCGCAAAGCTGCGGAAGATGCTAAACGTAAAGCGGCTGAAGATGCGAAAGTTAAACAGCAGAAAGTAGCTGAGGAAGCCAAGCGTAAAGCTGAAGCTGATGCGAAAGCCCAAAAGCAGAAAGCGGCTGAAGAGGCTAAGC
>NZ_KB849239.1:0-130443 GCF_000368085.1 Acinetobacter nosocomialis NIPH 2119 | reverse complement strand
GAAGGCTAAAAAGCAGAAAGCGGCTGAAGATGCTAAGCGTAAAGCTGAAGCTGATGCTAAAGCGAAACAGCAAAAAGCGGCTGAAGAGGCTAAGCGTAAAGCTGAGGCTGAGGCAGAAGAAAAAGCTGCATCTGCCAAAAAAGCACAGGAAGAAGCTGCACAGAAAAAGGGTGAAGCCAAAAAAATTGCATCTTCAGCGAAACGTGATTTTGAACAGAAAATTCGAAATGCTTGGGATATCCCAGCAGGAACATCGGGTCAGAAAGCAACTGCGCGTGTTACTCTCAGCGATAGTGGAGCTGTATTATCAGTTGTTGTTAGCTCTAGCAACCCAGATGTTAAAGCGAGTGTTGAAGCTGCAATTCGTTCTGCTGCACCTTACCCAATGCCATCCGATCCTGATGCTCGACGTGAAGCACGGTCATTCAGTTCAACATTTACTGCAAAATAAGTATATTGTTACATGCTTTAAATAGTTTAAGGCATGTAACTATGTTACAAAATCCACAGTCACAAAAATGCCTTCAATGACTTTAAACCTATGAAAACGACCCGCAAACACCTTCTAGCCTTAACGTTGCTTACAGCATTAAGTCCTCTTGCACCGACAGCTGCCTTTGCTCAATTACATTTAGAAATTGCAAAAGCACCTGATCAGGCGCCAAAAATCGCTATTGTTCCATTTAATAATGACAATGGTCTCTACCCTATTGTTGAGACTGACTTAAACCGTTCAGGCCGCTTTACAAGTTCATCAAAAAATTTACCTGCAAATGCTGCAATTAACCAGATTCAAGCATCTGATTGGCAAGCTGCTGGTATTCCATATGTTGTTACTGGACAAATTAAGCAAACGGCTGATGGGTTTGAAGTTCATTACCAGCTTTATGATGTACAAAAACAGCAATATCTTCTGAATGAATTGCTAAATGTTCCTGCTTCACGTGTGCGTCAAGCAGGACATATGGTAAGTGACGCTATTTATCAAGCATTGACTGGTATTGCAGGTGATTTTAGTGGTCGTATTGCCTATGTACTACGTAATCCCGCAACCCCAGCGGAACGTTACACCTTACAAATTGCTGATACAGATGGTGAACAACCAAAAACTGTTCTCTCTTCACGCGACCCGATTTTGTCTCCGGCATGGACTCCGGACGCTAAAAAAATTGCTTATGTTTCTTTTGAAACTAAACGCCCAGCAATTTACTTACAAGATCTCTCTACAGGAACACGTGAAGTACTGACTAGCTTTAAAGGCTTAAATGGTGCACCAAGCTTTTCCCCAGATGGTAAATCAATGCTATTTACAGCATCGATGAATGGTAACCCTGAAATTTATCAAATGGATTTATCAACTCGCCAAGTCAAACGTATGACAAATGACTCAGGCATTGATACAGAAGCACGTTATACACCAGATGGAAAAGCTTTTATTTTCACATCTGACCGTGGAGGCTCTCCTCAAATTTATCGCTATGATTTTGGAGATGGCTCAGTAAAACGTTTAACATTTAAAGGGTCGTTTAATGCTCGTGGCACTTTAAGTGCAGATGGTAAAAAAATTGCACTGGTGCATCGACCAAGTGGCAGTAACTATAAAGTTGCTATCCAAGATATTAATACAGGCATTGTCAATATTCTTACCCCAACCAGTTTAGATGAATCACCAAGTTTCTCACCAAATGGGCAAATGGTGGTTTACGCAACTCGTGAAGGAAACCGTGGTTTACTGTCTATCATGTCCACTGATGGTCGTTTCCGTATGAATTTACCGAGTGAGCAAGGTGAAGTACGTGAACCAGCCTGGGCACCTAAATAACTTTTTCTTCCATTGATGGAGATGATGATGAAATCAATCAAATATTTGGCTTTTCCTCTACTTAGTGTAGCGCTTGTCATGACTGGTTGTGCGAGCCGTAAACCAGCAACAACTGCAAATGCTGGTACTACAAACCCAAGCACCGTAAACACAACAGGTTTAAGTGAAGATGCTGCATTAAATGCCCAAAATTTGGCAGGTGCTTCATCAAAAGGTGTAACTGAGGCAAATAAAGCTGCTTTAGCTAAACGTGTTGTTCACTTCGATTACGACAGTAGTGATTTATCTGCTGAAGACTATCAAACTCTTCAAGCCCATGCTCAATTCCTCATGGCCAATGCAAACTCAAAAGTTGCATTAACTGGTCATACAGATGAGCGCGGTACGCGTGAATACAACATGGCTTTAGGTGAGCGTCGTGCAAAAGCCGTTCAAAGTTACCTTATTACAAGTGGTGTAAATCCACAGCAACTTGAAGCGGTAAGTTATGGTAAAGAAGCGCCAGTTAATCCAGGACATGACGAATCAGCATGGAAAGAAAACCGCCGTGTTGAAATTAACTATGAAGCGGTTCCTCCCCTATTAAAATAAAACATCTAAAAAAATAAACGCCCAAATATGGGCGTTTATTTTTGCATTCTTAATTTAAGAAGATTTATTGTCCTCTTCTTCTGAATGTTGCATTGACTCAATCAAATCGTGCTTATTAAAAGCTTTATATTCAGGTTTTGCTTCATAATCTTTCCAAGCCTCCTGAACACTTTCTTTCGAAATTTCTTCTAAATTGATTGGTTCACCTGCCGTTGGGGTCGCATCAAACTTCTTAGTTGTCATTTCGATTCTCCTAAATATACATTCCTTTGCTATGCAAACAACATACCACGTAAAATGGGGCTTGTAAGCATAAATGCAACACAAATAAAGTAAGATAATTTTTATTTTCCGGCATTCTCATCTAGAATATGCCACGTATTTATTTGACTCATTTTGATGCTTGCGCACAGGAGCGTTTTTTTATGTCCAACCTCACATTGTCCCAATTTTTACAACAAGAAAAAGGGAACCTTACACCTGAGTTGGCCCAAGTTATCGACACGATTGCGACGACTTGTAAAACCATTGACCAAGCCTTACAAAAAGGTGCATTGGCTGGAATTTTAGGTAGTGCAGGTAATGAAAATGTTCAAGGTGAAACACAGAAAAAACTTGATGTGATTTCTAATGACTATTTAATTGATGCTTTAAAAGTTCATCCTCACGTAGGTGGTCTTGCATCTGAAGAACTTGATGATTTTACACCTGCGCAAGAAAACGGCAAATACTTGGTACTATTCGACCCATTAGATGGTTCAAGTAATATTGATATCAACATGTGCGTAGGAACAATCTTCTCAATTCTTCCTGCAAAAAATGCAGTTACACAAGCGCAAGATTTCATGCAAGCAGGTACTCAACAAGTCGCTGCTGGTTATGTGTTATATGGCCCATCAACAATGATGGCTTTAACAGTTGGAAATGGTGTAGCTTTCTTTACTTTAGATCCAGAAACACAAACATTCTTACTTACTACAGAGAATGTTCAAGTATCAGCAGATACTCAAGAGTTTGCAATTAACGCATCTAACCAGCGTCATTGGGAACAACCAGTAAAACAATATATTGAAGAGTTACTTGCAGGTAAAACATCTGTACGTGAAAAAGATTTCAATATGCGTTGGGTAGCATGTATGGTGGGTGATATTCACCGTATTTTATGCCGTGGTGGTATCTTCCTTTATCCATATGACTTAAAAGATCCGAAAAAAGCTGGTCGTTTACGTCTAATGTATGAAGCTAACCCAATGAGTATGCTCATTGAACAAGCAGGTGGTTCATCAACTACAGGCCGTGTTCGTATTTTAGACATTGAACCAACAGAGCTTCACCAACGTGTTCCGGTAATTATCGGTTCTAAAAACGAAGTTGAACGCGTAACAAGCTATCATTAATAATTAAATTATAGAGGGCGTCATATAGTATGATGACGCCCTTTTGGATATATCCTTATGGCGGTTATTTTTTTAGAATCAAAAGACAATGCAAAAATTAAACATTTGCGTGGTTTAATTGAACTCAATAGCGCCCGAAAAAAGCATCAACAAACGGTTCTTGAAGGTACTCACCTTTGCCTAGCTTGGTTACAACAACAGAAAAAACTCTTTTCTTTGTTTACAACTGAACAAGCATTGGAACACAGCGATTTAAAGAAAATAATTGAGCTCCATCAGGGTCATGTCTTTATTATCAGTGAAGTTTTATATAAAGACTTAAGTACCTTAGGTAATACGCTTCCTTGCTTAGCTATTATTGATTTGCCTAAAACTACCTCAACGATTGACTATAACGTAGACACTCTAATTCTCGAAAATGTACAAGACCCAGGTAACGTAGGCACATTATTACGGTCTGCAGCAGCAGCGAATATTAAACAAATTATTTGTACACAAGGCTCTGCCTCACTTTGGTCTCCACGTGTTTTAAGAGCAGGTATGGGCGCACATTTTAGCCTGTCTTGCTTTGAAAACTTTCAATTGACCGATATTCTTCCTAAATTCGATATTCCTGTTTTCGTTACAAGCTCTCATCGCTCGACCAGTCTTTATTCAAAAGATCTTTCAAAACCATGTGTTTGGATTTTAGGCAACGAAGGACAAGGCGCAAGTGATTACGCTTTAGAGCATGCACAATCAGTAACAATACCGCAACCAGGTGGTCAAGAGTCGTTAAATGTAGCAATTGCAGGATCAATTTGTTTTTTTGAAATGGTTCGCCAACGCCAATAAAACGTTAATTTATTTTACATCGCTCATATTTGTGAAAAAAATCATTTACACTACTAAAAAATAGCCGATTGTTGTCAACCTCCCACCTCTTTTCAACGTTATATAAGAGATATATTGAAGATAAGGTGGGTACGTCCAATGACAGGATTTTCCATCTCCATGGATTTAGCACCGAAAAAGTCTCGATCGGAAGCATCTAGTGTTCATGCCAGCACGGCTGAACAACGCCTAAAGGTTTTTATGCAAGATGTTACTGGACGTGCTTTAGTGATGATGGAAAGTGCTACCCAAGGTCAACAGGGCATTGCCATGGACTTGGTTCAAGAAGCATTTATTGCTTTACACAAGTCTTATTCTGATCGAAGTACTGAAGAATGGTATCCGCTGTTTTATACCATTCTAAACAATAAACTTCAGGATTGGCGCCGCAAAGAAGCTCGTCGAGCAAATCCATTTTCATTCTTCAAAAAAGTTAGTCTAGACAATGATGATGAAGAAATCATTGATATTGTCGATGAAAAAGCAATCAATCCAGCAGATTTTCTAGATCAAGCAGTGACCATAGAAGAAATTCAGGAAGCGATTGCAAAACTACCTGTTCGCCAACAACAAGCTTTCATGTTACGTGCTTGGGAAGGTTTCGATACCCACACCACAGCGCAAATCATGAACTGTACTGAAGGTAGTGTAAAAACCCATTATCATCGAGCAATTCAGGGACTTAGAGAGTACTTAGCGCATTTAAATCCCATGGGAGGTTCCAATGAATCATGATGATTTCACTAAAAAGGTGACGTCTAAACTCGATAGTTTGGCCCATCACCATAAAAATAAAACAGTGGTGATGAATCATGTGCTTGACCATATCCAACAAAAACCAGCCTCTTTTTATAGTGTCTGGAAAATGACTGGTTTTGCACTTGCAGCAGCAATTACTGGTTTTGTTATTTTGCCTAATTCGGTAGATATGATGGATAAGCCACAAAATCAAGTGGTTGTAAATCCTAAATTATCACCACAAATGGTGGAAGATTTAGAAATGCTGATGGTGTTGGGTGAGGATAAAGTTCAACATGGTAGCTAAAAAGTTAGCACTTATCCTTTGTTCATTAAGTTTCCTGCAAACCAGTTTTGCGGGTTTTGAACGTTTCTGGATTTTTTCTAAAGATGCCAATACTCAAGTAGATGATACTTGGAATGCTTTGTCTGAAGAAGAACAACGAGCAGTAATTAAACGCTATCAAAGCTTGAAAGAATTACCAGCAAACCAAAGCGCTAATCTGCAACAACGTATGGATTGGTTCAACCAACTTCCAGATGCAGAAAAACAGAAAATGCGTGAAGCTTGGCAAAAAATGAGTACACAAGAACGTAATGATTTACGTCAACGCATGCTCAAAGCAAGTGCTGATGAAAGAACCGCTATACGTGAAGAATATATCAACAAATATTTAGAGCACTAAAAACTGTTTTTTAATAATGTGCTATTCAAAAATATAACAAGTAATAAAAAAGCCTCCTATGGAGGCTTTTTTATTTATGCTTATTTACGGTAACGTCTATAAGCAATTAAACTTAGTAAGGAAGCAAGAGAGAAAATTCCAATACTTCCTCCACCTCCACTTCGAGAATCATCTGTTGTAGTTGCTGTACTTACTAAATTAATCGTTCCTGCTTTAGCTGAAATAGTTCCATCTGCATCATAAACATAATAAGTCAATGTATCATTGAAAGTATTAAATACATTTTTTGCTTGAATATAGATGTTACCACCATAACACGTATTTTTACTATCTTTGCCTGGACATGGACCTTCCCGATCAGCTTTGACTACCGTAAAAATTCCATCTTTTGATGTTTTACTCGGTAAGTAAATTGGTAGCTCAGCACCTTGATCATTTACCCAAAATGGAGATTTATTAGGTTTAGTACTAAGTGTATTAACGGGTCCATCACCATCATCATTTGCATATTTAAGTAAATTTAGTGGAATAATTTCATTAGCTAAGTATTTAAAGCTTATCGTACCATCTCCTGAAACAGGGGCAATATTGGCAAATTTCGCTTTAATCAACCCGCTACTCAGTTCCTCCCCAGTTTTAGTAGTAATTGTATATTTACAAAATTCATATGTTGTATTTGAAGTAACATCATCATCAACACGATAAAAGAGAATTTGCTGTACTGTCGGATTCCACTCACACCGCTGATTTTTCTTAGTCTCAGTATCAGATGTTAAATCTTCTACTTTCTGCCCAACACCTAGTGGTTCTGCTTTAACACTATAATCAGTCGTATTAAAAAAATTCAATACATGATTCGTGTCTTCACTTGGCAGTGGAAAACCATAGTTTTTTAAATCTATATAGATAGCTCGATATTTTGTATTTACATGAGCAGTATCATTCTTAAATTTATCAAGTAAATCCTTAAATTCAGCTAAACGAACTTTATAATAAACAATAAAATTTGATGGTGTAGTTGAATCTTTTAGCAAACCATCATACAAATCGTAACTTTTCTGAAAAGTATCTAGTAAAGTCGTAAATGAGATATTGCCTAAACCTTCTAAGTCACCTGCTGTAAGCTTCATTAATTCAATTGAACCAATATCACAACTATTTTTAATGTTGCCTAGCGTTTGATAATAATACGTATTACTTACTAATCTGGATAATCCACGTTGGTCTTGATTTTGACATGTACCCTTATTTTCCGTATCTACATCGATCAAATCTGTTGCTGAGAAATTATTTTTAGGGTAATAAATTGGTAAAAAACCATTATTCTCATTAGCTTCTTTTAAAGGCTCTAATAAAGCACTAAAGACTTCATTTTTTATATCAATATTTGTATTTCCTGTAGGAATTAATTCTGTAGGTACATCACATTTTGGACTATCACCTGTTAAGTTTAATGCATTAAATTTCAAATTTAATCCAGTATCTTTTTCAGCTGACGCCGCTCCTAATAAATATTTACATGCATAAGAACCTTTATTAAATGCTAATACATTAAAATTTAAGTCTTTTTTCCCTAATTTATCATATAGAAAAGTTGTATTTGCAGAGTTCTCAACTATTGTATTGTTTTGCAATGCTAAACTACTAGATGAGCTTAAATTACTAGTTTGATTCTGTGAGGGATCAGCATCTCCAGTAAATTTAAGAATACTACCATTAGTCAGGCTGGCTATATTTTTCGCAATTGTATTATTCGTAAAAGTCGCTGTAGGGCTACCACAAAAGTCAAAAGTACTTATAGAATCTGTTGCCCCATTGTCTATAAAGCTATTTGAGTCAAGCGATAAAGTACGTGAGCTGTATGTGTTATTAAACATACAACTCATTGCAAGAATACTACCTTCAATAGAAGTCTTACCATTGCCTTGGATCAAGGAATGATTCATCGTCAAACTAGCATTACTTCCTCCCAGATAAATTGCTCCACCTTTAGGAGCTTGCGAATTTAGAATCTGGCTATTTTTTAGAGTTATATCCGCACCAGCATAAATTGCACCACCTTGTTCAGTACTTTTGCCATTTTCTAAAATGATATTAGTCAACGCTAAAGGTTGTTGGTAAACAGCTGTATTAAAGATACGTGATTTTCCACCAGCATTTATATGGGTTTGAAGCGTTTTTTGAGCTGGATAGTCATTAGTTAAGACCCCTTTTCGCTCCCAATCTGTTGCCTCTTTACCAATGATATTTAAAGCAACTTTAGGAGTTAACTCTTTATTTAAAGTATAAATACCAGCTTCGAGTTGAATTGTATAATTCTTATCGATTGCGGGAACTTCACATCCTCCATAAGATTTTCGCATTTCTGCTGCTGTAATAGCTTCACGTAAAGAACATGCATTCATGTTCTCATTATCTTCATCATCAAATGTTGTAACTTTTATTGTGGTTTGAGCCATTAAAGGCATTGCTGCAATAACAGCAATCACACCTAGTGCTTTTTTATAATTTTTCATAGTCCTCATCCCTGATTATGACTTGAAACGGCGTAATGCAATTAATCCAAATAACCCTAAAATTAATCCACTACCAACACTTCCCCCTCCACCTGTGCTCACAGACTTATCTTCGATGCCAGATACAGGTTCTTGGACTACAGTTGCAGGAATAGTAATATATTGAAAATCTGAACCATCATTAAATCTTGATACACTCGTAACAACTTGAATTTTAAAAATGTCTGCACCATGCCAATTTCCATTTGGTGTGTAAACAACATTTCCATTCTGATCTAAAGTAACAGTACCTTTAGAAATTGGCGTATCAGTACTTTGTATAACTTTAAGACATCCAGGTTGCCATTCTTTACCATCAGGACGGTCACCAAATAAACGTTTACATGTAGCAGGAGTGACCAAATCTGCTTCACTCAAAGAGCCTAAAATACTAAATTTTGCAACTTGACCATATTTAATATCTTGGCCAACTGGAGCAATTTGGTTATCTAAAATATATTCAATTGCACCTAAATCACAAAGTTCATCGTAACCACTACGATTTTTACCACGTTGATCATATCTCTCGCAGCTTGCTAAACCAATTGAAGTAGCATCACTATAAAGACGACCTTTATTAATGATCAATGAGTCAGATAAACTTTGATAGCTTTCAAGTAAACGAGGCTTAAAGAAACCTAAAAAACTATCTTTGGGTGTATTGTAAGGACATAATAATCCTGTCGGAGAAGTTACATCACATACCCCCTCATCACTGTCACCAGCAATTAATTTTTCATTATTTGGATAAAGAATATTAGGTAGCTTTGCAGTAGCATTACGATTACATTCTGCTGTAACTAAATTACTTTGTATGACGGCCTTGTCAGTCGTACTTACCTGACAATTAACAGTATTTCCTACTAATATACTATTTGAAACCGAGGCATTACTTTGTGGAGCATCAAGAAATAGCCCTTTATCATTTTTAATCATGGTAATGTTATTAACAAACATTCCGTCTCGGACGTTCGCAATAAAACCACCTTTATTATGAAAAATTGTACTATTACTTATACCAATTGCTCTGGAAGTTAAATACCCCCCTGTACTTTCATCGGCAAATTTAGTTTGTGTATAAAGTAAAGCATTATCTGCCGTTGTAACTTCATTATCACGTATTACTGATTGAGTAATAAAATAGAGTGGCATTTCGCTATATAGAACGCCACCTTGAGCTGCTTTATTATTCTGAATTAAATTATTGATAAGCGTAACGATACCAGCAGTATTTGCCGTATTAGATAAATTACCTGCGTTATAAATTGCACCACCTCGTGTTGCATAACCATTTATCAAACGTGAATTTCGAATAATTAATTGTTCATGGTTATAAATCAACCCGCCTTCTAATGCTGTCGTACTAGAACCTGCACCTTGTAAATTAAGATCGCTTAAAGAAACAGAAAAAGATGCTTTTTCAACATTCTCATCATCAATCTTAAATAGCTGATCTGTACCCACCATTTTTATTGTCGCGTTATGCGAACCTGGTTGATCGTCTACTAAAGTAGAATCATTTTTTGCTGTACTAATTGTAAGAGGAGCTGTAATCGTTATTCTGCTATTTAAGCTATATTCTTGATCGCGCTGTAAAATAATATTTGATGAAGCATCTTTATTTCCACAACCATGATACCCATTTGCATATTTTTCAACGTCAGCTGCATTAGATGAGCCACGATAATTTAGGAACTGTACAGCTTCCCTAAGCGTACATACCGTATCATCTTTATCTTCATCAGCTAAACTTGTCACTTGAATATCAGCAGAATAAGCGTGCCCAGCAGCAGCCAATAATGCAAAAGCAATGCTCCGTTTGAGCATACCCTTCTCCTTACCTATTTTTTTCATTTTTCTTTGTCAATATTGCAAAGTGTCCACTTTTGCAATCGCATCCTTTGTGCGTACTTTGTCACAGGAATCAGAATTTCTCAAGATATTTTGATCGGCCTATCCGGTCATTTTGTTCATATAACTTTATAAATATTTGGTTATTTAAGCATCTATTGATATATGAAAATTTTCTTAGGAAAAAATTTAACAATACACTTTAAAGTTTAAAGCATAAGTATTTAATAGTTCATTATTTTTATAGCAAAAAACCCAAGTTCACCCCAACCAAAGAAATAACGAGATGTAAGAAACAATTTATTGTTGGTATTCGTCAATCAAAGCATAAATTTGTCTTAACGTTGCATTTGAAAGTTTAGTCTTTTCACCTTTAAGAAGTTTTTCTAACTGTGCTACGGTTTGTAATAAAACAGAAGCTTGATGCGGCCCATGTAAAAGTAAATAGTCGACAATCTGCTGATCGAAATGGATACCACGTCTCGCCATAACAGAAGTGACTAAAGCATAACGGTCTGCATATAAACTTCCACTTGGCACTTTTACACTGACCGCTTGGGTAAGACGTGATTGTAAGTCTGGTAACTCGAGTTTTAATTCAATCGGTGCAACACGTGAAGAAAATACAAGTTGTCCTTCATGGTTATTCATTAAATGAAACACAGCTTTTTGCCAGTGCGGCACGCCACTAATAGATTCAATATCATCTAAAGCAACTAAATCATAATGCTCTAAACAAGTAATTGCCTCAATCGGAGCATCAAGAAGTTCCAACAGTGAAACTTTTATTGCTGACTTGCCTACTTCTAAATAAGAATCACAAATCGCTGAAAGCAAATGACTCTTACCTGTTCCAGCTCCACCATAGATATAAAATCTATTGACTAGACCTGCATGTAGTTGACGCACTGCATCGACTACATGCCCCCAACCTGGTCCCGAAAAATCACTGATTCGGGCATCAAGTTGAGGTTCTATATCCAGTTGGAGTTGACGCATATAATGAATTGGCCTTGAAATTATTTCTGATCTGAAAGATTTGGTGTATCTGTATCTTGCTGTGTTTTAACTTCAAGATCAAGTTTAGTATTTTCAGTTTCTACATGAATTTGCTGAATATTACCCTCTTGCACAAATAATTCCGAATACGCACCATAAAGGCTACTCTTTTCATAGTTATCCCTTAAGTGCTTTAAGAGTACAACAATGACCGCAGCCACTGGTAATGCGATGAGCATTCCTAAGAAACCAGCAAGTTGCGCGCCTGCCAAAACAGCAAATACAACAGCAACTGGTGAAAGACCAATTTTATCACCGAGTAGGAATGGTTGTAGAATATAGCCTTCTACAGCTTGACCAATCATAAAAACCACACCAACGAGTAACAAGTGAGTCCAGTCCATTCCAAACTGAAATAGACTTGCAATAATGGCTGCAATAATGCCGACTGCAAATCCCAAATAAGGAATAATACTGGCAAGGCCTGCCACCATACCAATAATAAGTCCAACCTCTAACCCAATTAATTGTAGACCTACCGCATAGACCACACCGAGCAAAAGCATAACGAGGAACTGACCTTTAACAAATGCTCCTAAAACACTATGGCATTCACGAACGATTTGTAAGGTAGTGGCTTCATATGGTCGTGGGATGAGACGACGTAAGTTCTGCAACATACGGTCCCAGTCTAATAAAAAATAAAAAGCGATAATTGGAATTAAAACGAGTGTTCCACCAATCTGAATAAAATTCAGACCTGATTGTGCAAGCTTTAATAAAACAGCCTGAATGCTATCGGCACTGTAATTGGTCTGGACATAATCCATAACCGCTTTGGACATTTGATCGGTATCGATTTCCATTTGTTGTACATGGAAGGTCGAAGAAATCCAAGGCAGTAGCTCTGCATTAATCCAATGAATTCCAGCAGGGATACTATCTCGAGCATAAACAAGTTGTTTCCAGATGAGTGGAACCAAATACCATAATGCAACAGTTAAAGTTACACCGATACCGATAAAAACGATGCTAATTGCCAACCAACGAGGGAGCTTAATTTTTACTAGAACATCGACAAGTGGACTGAATAAATAAGCCAGGAAAAAAGCACCAAGAAATGGAATGACCACAGGCTTGAGCAAGTATAATACCCATACCAGCAATACAATACCTGCGAGTAAGAAAATACGGCGCAGTATACGATCTTGCATAAAATCTAGCCTTTTTTGATTTAATCGTTATAAATGGAAAAATATTTTTATTAAAGATAGCATTTTCGAGCATAAATAACATAAGAGTTTCGTATATTCAGGTTATAATCTGCCGCCAATGCGGAGACTTCATTTATGAGCAACTCAACTTCTACCCCAAATACCGGTTTAAGCTACAAAGATGCGGGTGTTGACATTGAAGCGGGCGACGCACTGGTCGATCGTATCAAGTCAGTCGCTAAACGTACAACTCGTCCAGAAGTAATGGGCGGACTTGGTGGCTTTGGTGCACTATGCAAAATTCCTAAAGGTTACGAAGAACCTGTTTTGGTTTCTGGAACTGACGGTGTAGGTACTAAATTACGTTTAGCACTTAACCTTAATCGTCATGACACAATCGGCCAAGATCTTGTCGCTATGTGTGTTAACGATCTTTTGGTTTGTGGTGCAGAACCATTATTCTTCCTCGACTATTATGCAACTGGTCACTTAAATGTAGACGTAGCTGCAAACGTAGTTACTGGTATCGGTAAAGGTTGTGAACTTGCAGGTTGTGCACTTGTAGGTGGTGAAACAGCTGAAATGCCTGGTATGTATGAAGGTGAAGATTACGATCTTGCTGGTTTTGCAGTGGGTGTTGTTGAGCAAAGCAAAATTATTGATGGCTCTAAAGTAAAATCTGGTGATGTACTTATTGGTGTTGCATCAAGTGGTGCTCACTCAAATGGTTATTCATTACTACGTAAAATCCTTGATGTTAAGAATGTAGACTTAACTCAAGTGATTGATGGCCGTCCTCTTGCAGATGTCGCAATGGAACCAACACGTATTTATGTAAAACCAGTTCTTGAGCTTTGCAAACAAGTTGATGTGCATGCTATGGCACACATCACTGGTGGCGGTTTACCTGGTAACTTACCGCGTGTATTACCAAATGGTGCTCAAGCTGTCATTAATGAAGCTTCTTGGGAATGGCCAGAATTATTCAAACTTCTACAACGTGAAGGTAATGTAGAACGTTTTGAAATGTACCGTACCTTTAACTGTGGTGTAGGTATGGTGATTGCAGTTGACGCAAATGATGCAGAAAAAGCAATTGAAGTGCTTAATGCTCAAGGTGAAAAAGCTTGGAAAATCGGACATATCCAAGAAAATGCTGAATCAGTGGAAGGTGCAGACGAAAAAATTCGTGTGATCTTTGAATGATGAAAATTGCTGTTCTAGTCTCTGGGAACGGCAGTAACTTACAAGCCTTGATAGATGCACGTCTATCAGGGCAAATTGTAGGTGTATTGTCCAATAAAGCCGATGCTTATGCCCTAGAGCGTGCTCAAAATGCCAATATCGCAACAGCGGTAATTTCGCATAAAGACTTTCCTAGTCGTGCCGATTTTGATGAAGCGATGCATCAGCAACTTATGGCATGGCAAGCTGATATCGTTATTTTAGCTGGCTTCATGCGTATTTTAACTGCAAACTTTGTCGATAAATGGCAAGGTAAAATGCTCAATATCCATCCTTCGCTATTACCTGCTTATAAAGGTGTTAATACACATCAGCGTGTATTAAATACGGGCGATCGATTGCATGGTTGTACAGTTCACTTTGTAACTTCTGAACTTGATGCTGGTCAAGCAATTGCTCAATCTGCAATTGAAGTCAAAGAACATGACAATGTTGCTTCTTTGGCAGAACGTGTACATAAACTTGAGCATTTTATTTATCCTCAAGTTGCAGAATGGTTATGTAATGGCCAGCTGACATGGAAAGATGGACAAGCCTATTTCCGTAATCAAATTCTTGAACACCCTATTCGTTTTGCATCTTGGTAAAAGATTTGCTCAACGTAAGTAAAAAAAGGACATGCATGCATGTCCTTTTTTTATAAAAGTCTTATTAGCGTGAATTGCTATGAATAAGCTTCTTAATATAATTCACTGTATCAATTGGATGCTCTAGAGGGAACATATGCCCTCCTTCAACCACACTAAATGGAATTCCCATTTTACGCTTTGCCATTTGAGGAAAACCTCTTTTTAAGAAGGCACTCTCTTTACCCACGACTAGATGTACAGGCATTTTCGGTTTTGGCATAGGTAGCCACCACCAAGAAGGATTTTTACGGAATATCGCAACTTCATCTTCACGAGAAATAGTTAAAGTAACACCGCCACGAACTGGATCTTCTTTTAAAGCATAGTCAATATAGGCTTGAAAGCAGTCTTCATCAAAGTCTTTATAAAAACCTTTTGGACGTAACAATGCAGCGGCTTGCTCACGAGACTCCCAATGCTCACGACGACGTGCAGATAAACCCGCAGGTGTCATGTCATCGACTATTTTAGGTTTAAATAATTTTGCCATATGAAAAGCAAAAGAGTATCGACCCAAAATAAGAGGCGGATCTAGCATAATTACTTGTGAAAAAAGCTCAGGGCGTTTAAAAGATGCCATTAAGGTTAAAACTGAACCTAACGAATGACCAAGTCCAATCACCTTGCGCCCCTTCGCTTGGCGTACAATACTATCAATCACCTGATCAACCAAAAAAGGCCAGTGATTGGTAATCGGATAACGTTTGTCAGGCCCAATGAGTGGAACATAAATTACGTCATACTCATCTTTTAATTGATCAAACAACTTTTGATACACCTTAGACGGCACGCCATTGGCATGCGCAAAGTGTATAACCGGTTTTACTGACATACCGTTATCCTGATTTAAATTATTGTAGCTTTGCGTCTTGGCTCGTCTGTAAACGTTGAGCAACTGACTCACTTAAACCTTTACCCATTTCTGCTCCCATTCGACCTAAAATAGATTGCAGTGGATTACGTTCAATTGTGTAGTCAACTTTATTATCAAGCTTCAGTTCACGCATCAAGCTCGTAATGTTACCTGAGCGGTCAGCGACACCCAACTGGATTGCTTGCTCGCCAGTCCAGAAAAGACCTGAGAAAATAGCAGGATCATTTGATTTTAAGCGTTTCCCGCGTCCTTCTTTCACTGCATTAATAAAATGAGTATGGACATTATCGAGTACAGATTGAATATGCTCTCGTTGTACAGGATTAATCGGTTTTGTCATACTTAAAATGTCTTTATTGGTGCCCGCTGTCAAAGTACGGTCTTCAATTCCAAGTTTTTGAGCTAAACCAGTAATGCCATAGTTCGGCATAATGACACCAATTGAGCCTACCAAACTTGATGGATTCACAATAATTTCATCAGCCGCAGAAGCAATATAATAAGCACCTGAAGCACCCATATCGCCAATCACTGCATAGACTTTCTTGTCAGGATGTTCTTTTTTCAAATAGCGAATTTCTTGCCAAATTTCATCCGACTGAACAGGAGAACCGCCAGGAGAATTAATATTAAGTGCAATTGCTTTGCTATTTGAAGCTTCAAAGGCGCGTTTAAGCGCTTTATTCGTATCTTCACTATTTACTGCTTGATTGCTTGAAGCATCAATGGTTCCAACAATATCAACCACAGCCAGATGAGCACTGCTACTACTTGCTGCTGAGCCTTCTTTGCTGGTCGAACAACCTTTGCCCATTAACACAACAATGAACAATAGATAAATAAAAGTAAGTGTTTTAAAGAATATACCCCAGCGACGACTACGGCGTTGTTCTTCTACAGAAGCCAGCACAGCTTTCTCAAGGATTTGCCATTCCGGTCCGTTCTGTTTAGAGGTTATAGGTTCATTTTGTGGTTTTGGTGGCCAATCGGACATAAAATTCCAATCCAAATCAATCGAAATGATGTCATTATATACGTTGATTTGATAAAAACTGTCTAAATAATATGATTTCATTTATAATATTTTTGTCTTTTTTTACTTGTTGTTTCCTCCTTACTGCTATAGATGACCAGACCAGATTCAAAAAGCATGAACTATCAATTACTCAAAACATTTAGCCGACTACCTATTCAATTTGGGCGTTCTATTGCTCGTCTATTGGCTGGCCTTGTAAATACTTTAAAAATTACTAAAACTTCAAAAAGTATAGAGCTTAACTTAAGAATTGCACTGCCCCACTTAACACCACAGCAACGTATAGCAATTACAGAAAAAGCTGTACGTAATGAATTAACCTCATATTTCGAGTTTTTAAGTATCTGGGGTTCATCTAATGAAGAGAATATTGCTCGTATCCATCGGATAGAAGGCGAACAATACTTTCACGATGCTTTAGCAGCAAAAAAAGGTGTTGTACTCATTGTTCCTCATTTTGGCACTTGGGAAGTCATGAATGCATGGTGTGCTCAGTTCACAGCAATGACTATTTTATATAAACCAGTGAAAAATGATGATGCTGACCGTTTTGTACGAGAAGCTCGCAGTCGTGAACAAGCAAATCTAGTCCCGACCGATGAAACTGGTGTAAGACAAATTTTTAAAGCACTCAAACAAGGTGAAACTACAGTAATTTTGCCAGATCATACTCCGAACATTGGGGGAGATATGGTGAACTATTTTGGTGTGCCACTTGCTTCAAGTAATTTAAGTGCAAAACTCATCCAGAAGACTAAGGCAAAAGCTTTATTCCTTTATGCGATCCGTAATGAAAATGATGGTTTTACCATGCATATCGAACCAATGGATGAGAAGATCTATGAAGGAACTGCAGACGATGGTACTTATGTCATCCATCAGGCAATTGAGCAACTCATCCATAAATATCCAGAACACTATCACTGGAGCTATAAACGCTTTAAAGCAAACCCAGCTTTAGACAATGTTTATAATATTGACCCTGCAGAAGCGATTAAAACCGTGAATAGGCTCAAGGCTGAAGCTTTAGGGAACTCTACGCAACCAGAGGCGCTCAAAACGTCGGTTGTGTAAAACTATTTTTTGGTTTTCCAAAACAAAACTTAACGTTCCTTGCTCTACTGTACTTTTAAGCGGGATATGAAGGGCTTTTAAACGATTGATAACCTCTTGGCTTGGATGGCCATAACGGTTATCAAACCCTGCCGATGCAATTGCCAGTTTTGGTTTTAGGGTTGCTAAAAAATCATAAGCCGAACTGTGCTTGCTTCCATGATGGCCTAATACCAAAACATCTACTTTTAAACTTGGATAGTCTTCTAACAATTCGTATTCTGCCTCCCATCCAGCGTCTCCCATAATCAGAAAATTTTGGTAATCACTAATTCCTTTAAAATGCAGATATACCACACAGGAATATTGATTCTGTTCAGAATGGACAAAAGCCAAATCTTTTTCTTTAGGCCATAAAATTTGAATATCTAACTCAGGATATTGCCATTGTTGACCTTGATGACAATACTGAAATGGCTGCTTTAGAGTAGTGGAAGATTGCTCATTTGAGAGAACCTGCTTTATAGGAATCTCCTGCTGAATGAAAGGAAAAGCCCCACTATGATCTTGATCAAGATGAGAGAGCACAACACGATCTAATCGCTTCACTCCTTGTTGGCGTAAGAATGGAACTACAACATTTTGACCAATACTAAAGATCTTTTCATCATAAGAACCACCTGTATCAATTAGCCAGTTTTGTTCAGGCTGCTGCAAGAAAATAGCCTGCCCCTGCCCAACATCTAAAATATGAAGTTGAATTGGTTGGTTCGTTTTATTCACAACAATGAGAGGTAAACAACAGAGCATTCCCCATGTTTTTGGCAAAATGCCTTTAGGCAAAAATAAAATAAGGATGCCTAAACTCACTGCGAATAAAGCCAGTGGCGTCAAGCTTATACCTTGTAGTGGTAAAGACAGTTTTTCTAATAAGCCTAAACAACTCAGCAATATACTGAGCAAGATATCATTGAAATAAAAAAGCATGTTTCCAAATGGTTTGACAATAAACCATGTACAAGCAGCCAGAATATTTAAAGGAACAATAATCCCACCAACGATAGGCACCGCAACAATATTGGTTAATGGAGCAATCCAAGAAATTTGTTGAAAGAAAAGTAAGGTTAAAGGACTCAATGCAATAAAGATTTTGCCTTGAGACTCAATTAACACCTTAGTCATAAAAATCATTTTCGAGCGTAAGCTTAAAAAATGTTGATCAGGTATTTGAACTATAGTTTGATAAATTCTTAATAAAATAAAACATGCCCCATAAGACAACCAAAACCCTGCAGACAAGACACTAAACGGGTCCATGAGTAATAATAAACTTGCGCTGTATATGAGCAATACAAATGGTTTAAGAGGTTGTTTTAATAATATAAAAGAAATAAATATAAAGACTGACAACAATGTTCTTAGTGCAGGAATTTCGAAACCCACAAAAGCTGTATAAATTAAAACACCGAAACAGCATGGTATAGCCATCAAAACTTGTTTGGGTTTCCATAAGTAAATTTGAGGATAATAACGGCAGATGACTTGATGACAGGACCAAGACAACATAATGGCAAAAATAAGTACATGTGGCCCTGAAATCGCTAACAAGTGAGCAATTCCCAATTGTTTAAATTGTATTTGGGTCTCATCTGATAAAAGGCTTTCATCACCAGTCAGCAAAGCTAAAATTAGTCCTTTTTGTTGTAGTGAAGAATTTTCCAATAGATGTCTAAAAGTTAAGCGCAGCTTTTCTATATTTATTTGAAATCTATTAAAAAAGGACTGCTGTTCTCTTGAATGCTGTTGATATCCCAATCGATAAATTTCATCAAGGCTTAAAGGCTCAATATACTGAACAATAAAACCAGACATTATATTTCGCTGAATAAACCACTTTTCCTGATCAAAAGCTCCTGCTGTGGCGTAACTATGAGCAGGTTTTGTTTTTCCAGATAGTCGATAGTAATGGCCTAATTGAAGTTCTTGATTGCTCTTCAACATACTTTGATTATCATTTTTTAAATACAGTAGCCAATTTACCGGATCTTTAGATAGGTTTAATACTTGAGCACTTTGTTGAACTTTATTGTCTTTTTCTTCACTTAGTTGATTTATATAAACAATAATATCGAGATTTTTTGAATCCATTTCTCTTTGTTGTAAGCGTTCGACCAACGCATTCTCGGCATATTGATACCCCACAACAAAAAGGCTGGCTGCACATAACAAAGAATACATTGCCTTTAAAAATGGTCGGCTAACGAATACTGAGCGTTTAAAAAGATAGAAAATAAAAGCAAGTAACAGCAGAGCTTTGCCTACTTTTCCATATTGCATAATTAAAGGTAAATTAATGCCCATCAATGCAATACCACCAACCCACCCCAATAAAATAATTTTAAACATTTAAAATCTTGTCGTTATCATTTTAGGGGCAAAATTAAAGCCCAACTCAGTGGGCTTTAACAATGTGATTTAATGACAATTTTTTAAGAACCGCTTACCCACAAACCATCTTCCATATGCAAGATAGAATCTGCTGCCTGAGCTAATTGCTCATCATGGGTCACAATGAGCATCGCCATATTTAGTTCTTTCTTCAAGTCGGTAAGTAATTGGAAAATACCTACAGCTGTTTTACGGTCCAAATTACCGGTTGGTTCATCAGCTAAAACGACCGCAGGCTTAGTCACCAATGCTCGAGCAAGAGCCACACGTTGACGTTCACCACCAGAAAGTTCACCTGGTTTATGGTCCATACGATGAGATAACCCAACTCGATCTAACAAATACTCAGCCTGAGCCTTAACCGACTTATATTGACTGTCCGCTCGAAGCATTAAAGGCATTGCCACATTTTCAAGCGCACTAAATTCAGGCAATAAATGGTGAAACTGGTAAACGAAACCTAAATACTGATTACGTTGAAAACCACGTTCTGCTTCACCTAAGTTATCAAAGCGCTGACCATTTAAAAAGACTTGGCCTTGAGTCGGTTGATCTAAGCCACCGAGTACATGTAACAAAGTACTTTTACCTGAACCACTTGCACCAACAATAGAGACAAACTGTCCTGCTTCAACTTGTAAAGAAAGACCTTTAATGACTTCAACCTTAGATTTACCATCATCAAAATGCTTATAAATATCTTTTGCTTCTAGAACGACTTTACTCATAACGCAATGCCTCGGCAGGTTGAACTTTGGCTGCACGAAGCGCCGGATAAATTGTTGCCAAGAAACTTAAGAGTAAAGAAACAATCACGATAATTGTCACGTCTTGCCATCTTAAGTACGAAGGTAAGTAATGTACAAAATAGGCATCGAACAAATTAAGTCCAAGAACATTATTAAACCAAGAAATAATATCACTGATCGTAAGTGCCAAAATTACACCTAAAACCGTGCCCGCAACTGTACCAATCACACCAATCACTGTACCTTGCACCATAAAGATTTTAGTAATCATGGATGGTGACGCACCTAAAGTACGTAAAATTGCAATGTCCGATTTTTTGTCAGTTACCACCATGACCAAAGAAGAAACAATGTTAAATGCAGCAACCACAATAATCAGTACAAGTAATAAACCAACTAATGTTTTTTCCATTTGAATGGCATTAAACAAATTACCGTGTGTATAGGTCCAGTTCGTTGCGTAGAAATTGCTTGGCAAGTTTTTCACAATATCATCGGCAACTTGAGGTGCTGCAAAAATATCATCCATTTTTAAACGGACGCCTTGAGCACCATCAGGTAAACGCAATAAAGTCGATGCATCATATAAAGCAATGTATCCGACCATTGAGTCCACTTCAGCACCTACGCTGAAAATACCCACCACTTTAAAGCGCTTAAAACGAGGCACAACACCTGCTGGTGATGGCGTTGCTTCTGGTAATACTAATGTCACACTGTCATTTAGACGTAAACCAAGTGAATCGGCCATGTCTTTACCAAGCACAATACCAAACTCACCCTTTTTAAGTGAGTCGAGGCTACCGGCAACAATATGATTTTGAATGATAGATACATTCTTTTCATATTTCGGATCAATACCCGTCACCATGATACCAGCCACTTGCCCTTGAGCAGTTAACATACCTTGTAATTGAGTAAAAGGTGCAACTCCAGTCACATGGGGATGATTTTCAACTCGTTTAATCAGCTCAGGCCAATCCGTAAGAATTTGCGTTGAAGAAACTGTCGCTTGCGGTACCATTCCCAAAACACGATTTTTCAATTCGCGGTCAAAACCGTTCATTACAGAAAGTACCGTGATCAGTACAGCGACACCAAGTGTCAAACCGACCATCGAAACCAATGCAATAAAAGAAATAAAATGATTACTGCGTCGTGCGCGAGTATATCTCAACCCTATATACAGTGAGATTGGTTTAAACATACCTTCTAAATCCAAGGTCATTGATGGAAAATAGAGAAGTGCGATCCACACTTCTTATTTAGCCATATCGTTAGATGCTGTATTAAGGTTTAAAAATCAGTAAGTTCTGACCTACCCTTAACAATCCTAATATTATATTGCTGCGCTATTTTCTACTACTTAAGATATGAGATCAATTTGATCATGCATTTAGCTACGAATTAGAACAATTTAATGAATAAGCTCAACAAATTACCCTCATCTTCTCCTATTTAGATTTAATATGTTGGGCAAAATTACGGTTTGCTTGAATGTCTTTATAGAAATACAGGAATAGACCAAACAAGATAATAAATGCCCCCACAAAAACCATCATTGAAAGATGTTCATGGTTTAAAACAGCACCAATCATCATAGCTAACATAGGCGTAATAACGGTTGTAAGCGATAAAGTAGTTGCTTTGATATTTTGTACAAGTTTGAAATAACAGAACATAGCAACGAGTGAAGCCATAAGAACTGTATAAATTAGAGCAAATAAGGATTTAGCTTGCGGCAAATGGGTCGGAGCATATTGCCAAATAAATGGAATAAGACAGCTCGCCAAAAGCGATGAGACCAAGATTGAACCTGTTGCCTGAGCCATAGGTTGAATTTGGGCATTCACTTTTTTTACCCAAAAAATAGAAAATGAATAAACAAAAACACTGATCAACATTAAAACAATGCCAAATGGATGCACGTGCTGACCAGATCCATTCAAACAAATGATTGCTAGACCACAAACGGCAATCGCCATACCAAGCCACTGCAATTTATAAAGATGCTGACCAAAAGCAAAACGGCCAATTAATCCAGCCATGATAGGCGCCAGACCAAACATGAGTGCGATCATGCCTGAACTTAAATATTGAGTTGCAGCATAAGTAAAAATTTGAGAGCCAATCAAACTAAAAGACCCTGCAAAATAACTATGGAGAGCTTGCTTATGAGTGGGAAAAGAAGTTTTTAGAATAAGTAAAACAATAACCGAAAGAGGTAAAGCAATATAAAAACGTAGTAGTAAGGCCCACATGACATGTAAGTCAGACACGCTCCATACAATGGCTAAAGGTGTCGTTGCCCAAATAAATACAAGCAAGACATAAGTTGAAGCCAAGTTGGTCTGGGATGGCATAAGAAGCTCACTAAGCAGTTTTACGTTTTTGCTTTAAAATTGTTTGGTCGAGTGCACTGGAAAATTCACGCTTATCACGTTCTGAAATTGGAGGAGGACCACCTGTCTGGACTCCAGCACCACGCAGCGTGTCCATAAAGTCACGTAAGTGCAATCGTGCCTTAACATTTGCAGTGGTATAAATCTCACCACGTGGATGAATCGCGATACCACCTTTTTCAATAACTTGAGCAGCAAGCGGAATATCTTGTGTAATTACAATGTCATTTTCAGACATACGATCAACGATTTCCTGATCGGCCTGATCAGCCCCACTTAAAACCTGTATTGATTTAATGCGTACCGATGGGGTAATGCCGACATTTTGATTGGCTACAAAAATCACTTCTAACTGATAACGATCTGAAGCTCGCAAAATGACTTCACGCAGAATTTTAGGTAATGCATCTGCGTCTACCCATAACTTAAATGGCAGCACGTTATTCTCTATTTCCACTAAAAATATAAGTCTAACAGATGCATTTCATTAGAGAATAGCGCTAAATATAAAACTTGTTTTCTAAATTTAATTTTAACAATCTCTTAACAGTCGACTAAATTCACTCTTAAAAGCACGTGTTTTGCCTATTGAAAGGCTTTTTAATAAGTAAATATGTGCTTTTGCAAGAGAATTTACATATGTTGACTTGAAAAATAGCAATTACCCTCGATTTAATATAACAAGTGAGATAAACCCAACATCAATCGTACTTATGAAAAATCAAAACAGTCCAGAAGTTATTACGGTAAACGACCAAAATTTTGGTAGTCATGGCGAGCATTGGAATCTACTGACCGCCCATCCAGAGACAGATGTACCAAAATGGCTTGGACTGGCGCTTGATGCTCCTGTAATGCCAATGGGTTTATGCCAAAGTGAAGATGAAATGGATCAATCTTTTTGGCTGATTCAAGGTCCTCAAGGGCAAAATGTCACCATTAACCAAATTATTGCAGTTGAAAATCAAAAGCCTCGTGCTTTAAAAACAGCATTTCCTAGTTTTGAAAGCCCGTATCAATATAATGCACAAATTGAACGCATCATTACTTGTGATTCAGCAACTCAGGCAGTATTAAGTTTAAGATTAAATAAAAATACGACTGTTTATGCATTTGATAATTTATTTAGTGTTAATCGTTGTCAATATGACAAAACCCAAACTTACCAAGTTCAATTTAATGCATGGGCTTATGAATTAGAGTCCGTCCCTGCCGGCGAAACAATTGTTGTAGATGATCCGGCATCAATTAAGCATCACCGTGCGTTAAATGCAATTTTAACTGAAAATAATGGTATTGCACCTGAAAACCTACAAGAACTCATTAATGAATGGCAACCAAAAACTGAGGAAGATCAACAACCTGTGACGGTTGATTTTTCAAAAATGGTTGCATATTTATATGGGGAAAATCTTGGTCAAGAAGACGAAGCATGGTTCCAAGGTAATATTGTCGGTAAAACTTCAATGACATTTATGGGTGCAGAATATACCCTTTACGATGTCACTTTAGTTTTAGAAGACAATCTTCCTGCCATATTAGTGCGCATCGCGACTCAAAATGATTTGTACAAAAACTTTAATATTGGTGAATATATTCGCGGTAATATCTGGATTCAGGCGAATATTTATGCTAAAAATAGTGAAACTAATTGAATTTCACTAATATTTTAAAAATTAGGCTATTGAATGAAGATTATACCTGAACAAACCACCAGCCTCATTCAAACTAGTAACCCACGTATAAGGGTCGATACTGGTGCGTTTTGCTTTTTCATTTTAGGTATGTTCTTAGCTGCGATGATGATACATCAATTTGGTTTTATGCCTTTTTAATTAATAAATTATATAAAAATAAAGCCCTCTTTTTGAGGGCTTTATTTTTTTGATTTACTTAACCATTACGTTTAGCAAAATCATCCATAAAGCGAATAAGTGCTTGCACGCCTTCTAATGGCACAGCGTTATAAATACTTGCACGCATACCCCCAACTGAGCGGTGACCGGCCAAGTTCAATAAATGATTTTCTTCAGCTTCTTTCAAGAATTGCTTTTCTAAAGCTTCATCTGCCAACGTGAATGGTACATTCATAATTGAACGGTTTGGAATAGCAATCGGGTTATTATAAAAATCGCTTGAATCGATATAACCATAAAGTAACTGAGCTTTTTCAAGGTTAACTTTATGAATAGCGTCTACCCCACCCTGCTCTAGTAACCATTCGAATACTAAACCAGACAAGTACCAAGCATAAGTTGATGGTGTATTTACCATAGAACCATTTTTCGCTTGGTCACCATATTTTAAAATGCTTGGAATTTCTGGCTTAGCTTGGTCAAGTAAATCATCACGAACAATAACGATTGTTAAACCAGCAGGACCAATATTTTTTTGTGCGCCGGCATAAATTAAACCAAACTTGGTCACATCTAATGGAGCTGATAAAATACTTGATGAATAGTCGCATACAAGTGGCGCTTTAACATCAGGAATACCTGCAAACTGTAATCCGCCAATTGTTTCGTTATCTGCATAATGAACATATGCTGCATCGTCAGACAAGTTCCATTCGCTTTGATCAGAGATGGCGAACTTACCATCTACTTTAATACCTGCTTCTACAGTATTAATATCGCCATAGCGTTTTGCTTCTTTTAACGCTTTTTCAGACCAAATTCCTGTATGGATATAATCTGCTTTGTTATTTTTACCAAGCAGGTTTAAAGGAATTGCTGAAAATTGTAATGACGCGCCACCTTGTAAAAACAGCACTTTATAGTTTTCAGGAATATTCATAAGCTTACGCAAATCTGCTTCAGCTTTTTCAGCTACGGCAACATAGTCAGCACTACGATGACTCATTTCCATGATGGATAGACCTTTACCTTGCCAATCCAACAACTCTTTTTGAGCTTTTTCTAAAACGGCAGTAGGTAATGCAGCAGGACCAGCACAGAAATTGTACGCGCGCATGATTTTTCCCTTGTAAAGTGAAACACAATAAAAAAAGGCATTTAACCACAGATTGCTTAAGCTTGCAGCAGCTTCTCTAGTAAATATTTCAATGCTAGGGCGTATTTAGGTTTATTTTTTCAATAACTATTTTATTTATTTCTTTGCTTTCACTTATTTTTTTATAAGTTTTATTAAATAAAGTTCAACTTGACTTGTTAATCGAGTTCCCCATACTGTGAGGAATATATAAAGTTTGCTGTATGATTTTCCGTCAAGCAAAATAAACTCAAAATCATTTTGTGCTTTTATACAATTGTATAATAAACAATATGATAATTGAATTTAATAACAAGAAATTTAAACTATAAGGGATGATCAAAAATTGTTATATAAAATGCCAACACATCAGTATCGACAGTCAATACGCCCTTTTTTCTTTAAACCCAATTACCTTGCGTTGGTATTGGGAGTATTTATTGCAACGCCTATTTATGCACAAAGCTTAAGTTATGCTGAAGCAGAACAACAAGCTTTAAAAAGCTCGTATAGCACTCAAGCCAACCAAGCTTTACAACAAGCCTCTCAATTAGAAGCCGAAGCAGTAAAAGGTTTAGGCTTACCCAGAGTTGATTTAAACGTTAGAGCATACGCGTTTCATAGTGAAACAGATGTGCCACTTAGTGGTTTTAAGCAAAAACTTGAGAATGATTTAAGCCAAGGATTAAACGACAAATTGTCTCAGTGGAACAATGTCATTCCATCAGATGTTTTAGGACAAGTTCAAGAAGGTTCAAACCAAATCATCCATGATGGAATCAATCGTTTTCCTAACTACGCTAATTTGACTGTAGAAGACCAAGTGGTTCGCCCATCTATTTCAGTTGTGATGCCAATCTATACAGGAGGCTTGACGACTAGTGCAAAGAAAATAGCTAATATTCAAGCTCAACGTTCCGAGCTTTCAAGCCAACAACAGCAAGACATACAGCGCTTCGAAGTCGTACAAAGTTACTTTAATGTGCAATTACAACAACAACTGGTCGCGAGTAGCTTATTTAACTTTAATGCAATGCAAAAACATTACAGCAACGCGCTAAAGCTCGAACAGCAAGGTTTTATTAGTAAAGGACAACGCATGCAATTTGAAGTTGCCCGTAACAATGCCGAACGAACTTTACAAAATGCTCAAGCAAATCTGAATGCTAGCCAATTCAGTTTAAACAATCTTCTTCATCAGCAAAGTAATCCTGATTTGAGTACTCCTCTTTTTGTAAATACAGTTCGTAGCCAATCTTTAGAAGCACTGCTAAGTAGTTACGCTCAAAAATCGAGCCTTGTGCAAAAAATGCAGTTAGACATCCAATTGGCTAATGCGAATATTCAGGCTCAACAAGCAGCTAAAAAGCCAAGCCTCTTTGCTTTTGGTGAATATTCACTCGATGAAAATGAAAACTGGATTGTAGGTGTCATGGCAAAATACAATCTGTTTTCTGGCGTAGATAAAAATAAGAATATTCATGCTGCCGAGTTAAAACGTTATGCCTCAGAACTCATGACTGAACGAACTAAACAAGAGATTGAAGCTTTATTGAATAAGTCTTATAACGAGCTCAATTCAGCGCAGCAAAGTCATACCTTACTTCAAAGAAATATCAATGCAGCTCAAGAAAACTTACGTATTCAGGAGCTTTCTTTCCGTGAAGGTATGGGAACAGCCACACAAGTCATTGACGCGCAAAATGCGTTAAGTGCTTTAAAAACAGAAATGGCTTTAAATGCTTATAAATATGTCATGTCGCTCGCAACGCTATTGCAAAGCCATGGTTCTATGGACCAGTTTAAAGCTTATGTGACTCAACCACACACCGACTATATCCGCTAATGGGGGCATAACATGAATCAAGACTCAGCTCATTCAGAACAAAATTCTCCTGTTGCGGATACGGCAGAAACTAACCAAAATCAGCAGAACACTCAAACCGACAATGCGCAAGAAGTAAAAACGAGTAAAAGTTCTCAACCGCCTAAAAGTTCAAAAATTAAACTAATTATTGCGGTGGTCATTATTGCTCTATTAGGGCTAATCATTTTCGGTTTATGGAAAAGTTATCAACCTAAGCCTATTCAGTTACAAGGCAGAGTTGAGGCTGAAACGATTCACGTCAGTACTAAAGTTCCAAGTCGTATTGAAGAAATTTATGTGCAAGAAGGCCAAAAAGTTTCTAAAGGACAACCTCTGGTTCGTTTAGTCAGCCCAGAAATTGAAGCTAAAAAGCAGCAAGCTTTAGCTACACTACAATCAGCTTTAGCTTTTCAGTCTACTGTAGACCGTGGTTCGCAGCAGGAAAATATTGATACTCTTTATGCCAACTGGCAAAGTATGAAAGCTCAAGCGAACCTTGCAAAAACCACTTATCAACGTGGTGAAAATTTATATAGACAAGGTGTTATTTCTCGTCAAAGACGAGATGAGATGTTAGCTGCACAGACCTCTGCTCAAGAGTTAAGTGAAGCAGCTTATCAACAATATGCACGAGCAAAGCGCGGAAGTACCAGTCAGCAGAAATCTACGGCAGATGCACAAGTTGATATTGCCAAAGCAGCAGTCAGCGAAGCTCAAGCACTTGAGGCAGAAACCCGCCTACTCGCTCCTATTTCAGGTACAGTTTCAAAAACTTATGGCAAACCTTCTGAACTCGTTGCGATGGGTGTACCGGTTGTCAGCATTTTAGAAGATGATGATTTGTGGGTGAGTTTAAATGTCGGTGAAAATCAGTACGCTTCTGTTTATAAAAACAAAACGCTAGAGGGATTCATTCCTGCGCTGAACCAAACCGTAATGTTTAAAGTGAAAAATATTGATGCCGAAGGTGAATTTGCCACCATTAAAACCACACGTCAAACCGGCGGTTATGATATCCGTAGCTTTAAATTGCATTTGGTACCTGAGCGTCCTGTCAAAGATTTAAAAGTTGGCATGAGTGTTCTATTTAAAATTAAAGAAGAAAAATAAAGCATGTTTGCCAGTATATTACGTGAACTAAACTATCTAAGAAGCAATAAATGGGATTTGTGTATGGTGACACTCATCCCTGCTTTTATCATTTTTTTGTTTAGCAGCATGTTTTATGCAGGTAAGGCTGAACATTTACCTATCGCGATTATTGATCAGGATCAAAGTGAGCTGAGCCGCAATATTGAAAAGTATCTTTCGTTAAATCATACAGTAGATGTTAAAACAATTACTACAAGCTCGACCGAAGCTGAAAAACTACTCAATGAAACCAAAATTTGGGGCTATGTTTTTATTCCTGACGGCGCTGAAAAACGTTTTGTAAAAGCTCAAGACGCACAAATCAGTATTGCTTTTAATCAGTCATTTTTTAGCGTAGGAAATACGATTTCCTCAGCAATGCTAGTCAGTACACTCAATGCTTTAGCAGACTATGCAGGCCAGAGTTATCTTGCAAATAATATTCCTTATTTAGATGTCCCTACAGCACACGTCAAAATTTCAACCCTCTATAACCCAAGTATGAGCTATGAATTTTATTTAGAACCTTTCATGGTTCCTGCTGTTTTGCATCTATTACTCTGTTGTTGTGTGGCTTTTGCTATTGGACAAGAGCTTAAACGCGGCACATTAACCCAGTGGGTTAACCGTGAAAATTTTATTCGCGGCTTATTGGCTAAAAATTTACTTTATAGCTTTATTTTTTGTCTCTGGACTTGGTTATGGATGTTTTGGCTCGTTGAGATTCGCGGTTGGTTTGTCGCCGGTTCTCTCAGTTTCTTATTAGTTGCTCAGTTCTTGCTTTATTTTTCTTATGCACTCATTAGTAGTACTGTTATTTTAGCTACCAAAAATTTAAGTAAAACTTTTGGTTTTATTGCAGTATACGGCGGGTCTTCTTTAAGTTTTGCAGGGGTTACCCTACCTTTAAATAATGCACCGATTTTCACTAAATTTTGGTCTTTAATTATTCCATATACACCTTATGCAAAGCTCCAAACCGAACAATGGGTGATTGGAAGTCCACTTTTTATTTCAATGACGCCCTTTTTAATACTGATTGGCTACTGCCTTATTTATTTTATTTTGAGTTCCTTGCTGCTTAAAAAACTAGTTCGGGGGGCAGCGCAATGAAAGAGTTCTTAAAGGCTTATGCCCAAACGTTTAAAGATATTGTTGGTAACAGTTCGGTTTTCACGACACTGATTTTATCAGTCATTCTTTATAGCTTTTTTTATCCAACTGCTTATAAAGCTGAACGTGCCGAATCAATTCCAATTGTCGTGGTTGATGAAGAACAGAGTCTTTTAAGCTCTCAAATTATTGGACAAGCAAGCAATAGTCCGCACGTTAAAATTGTTAATGTGACTGCTAATTTTCTTCAAGCTGAGCAAATGGTTCGCGAGCAAAAAGCAGATGGTATTTTGCTTTTACCCAACAACTTAACCCAGAGCCTACGCCGCGGAGAAACTGGTGGGATTGGCTTGTACTTAAGTACAACCAACTTCTTAAAAACTAAAGAAATTGGGCTAGGTCTTGCTACATCTATTGAAGCTACATTAAAAGAATATGTTGAAAAATTTGGAGAGCGCACACATTTCCAACCAGCTCTTTCTATTCATCAGGTTCCTTTATTTAACCCCCTTTCAGGTTATGGAAGCTATATTTTTCCAGCAGTTGCAACACTCATTATTCACCAAACGATTGTATTAGGTTTAGCCATGCTGATTGCAAGCTACCGCGAACAGCATGAAAAAATTACTTCCATTCGCTTTGCTGGAATTTTTGCCAGCCTGTTTACTATTGGTTGTTTAAGCAGCTTTTATCTTTTTGGTTTTACCTTGTGGTTCAACGACTACCCACATGGTGGAAACTTTATTGGTTTACTCGTCGCGGTTCCTATTTTTATTAGTTGTGTGATTGGATTAGGCATGTTAGTTGGTTCACTTTTAGATATGCCTGAACGTGCCGGACATATTATTGTATTTAGTTCAGTTCCTCTTTTCTTATTAACTGGTACCGCATGGCCCCACCATGCCATGCCTGAATGGCTAGAATGGTTTGCTTGGTGCTTACCTTCTACACACGGTGTACAAATGTTTGTACAGCTTAATCAAATGGGTGTTCCTTTAAATGTTGTGATTCCTAAATTGATTTTTCTTGCAACAATTGGAATCATTTTTTTAATTATTGCTCATTCACGTTTAAAAAATTCCAAATAAATTTAAGGGCTCATAAATGTGCATAAATTATATTTTTATTTACTATAAAATCTTATAGTTAAAACTTATTTCTTAAATAATTGACCAAAAAAATCTAAAAAAACAAATGAATTCAAAGTATTAATTTGTATCAATTGTCATGAAACCTTAAGAAAACTTTAAGTTGAAATTAAGAAATTTTCTCCATAGTAATTAGTATAGTTTTTCAGCAGCTACGCAGAGTATTCTGTAATCCTGCCTATGACGGAATCTGGATATGGCAAAAGTGTGTTATTGCGCAGATGACTTTGCAATGAATGCAGAAATATCAGACGCAATTATTCAACTCATTGAACAAGGTGCCCTACAGGCAACCTCATGTATGACCCAATCTGAATTGTGGGAAACTGCTGCTGCTAAATTAAAACCTTTTAGCGATCAAATTGATATCGGTTTGCATTTAAATCTTACCCATCAATTCGCTTCAGGTAATACTGTTTTTTCCTTACCTATGCTTATTTTACGTGCATGGTCTTCAAGCCTGAATCGTGAATTAATTACGAAATGTATTGAAGAGCAATGGGACTTATTTGTTTCAGTCATGGGAAAACAGCCAGACTTTATTGATGGACATCAACATATTCATCAATTTCCGTTTATACGCGATATTTTGCTGCAATTGTTAAAAGAGAAAAAATTTACGGGTTGGATTCGAAATTTACAACATCCGATAGATTTACCTCACTATCGTTTTAAGACTCGTGTGCTCTCTGCACTTGGTTCTAACTCTTTGGCAAAAGCATGTCAAACATATCAATTTAATCAGAACGACCAATTTGCTGGTATTTATGATTTTAAGCAAACTGACTATGGCGAACTCAATCAATACTGGCTTGCACATGCAAAAGACCATTTACTGATAATGTGCCATCCAGCACTTGCAGAATCAAATGATCAAGATCCGATTCAGCACGCCCGAATACAAGAATATGAATATTTTAGTTCGGATCAGTTTCAAATTGATTGTCAGCAATATGGTATCCAGCTCACTAGACTAGGGGCAATGCAATGAACACAAAACCATTTTTATCCTGCGTTGTTCCAGCTTATAACGAAGCAGAAAATTTAAAAACTTTTATTCCTGCTTTAGCAAATAGTCTAAAACAGCAAAATCTTAGCTTTGAAATTATTGTGGTCGATGATGGGAGTAAAGACGACACCATTCCTATTCTACAAACAATGATTGATGACTATCCCTTAGTTGTGCTTGAACTTTCACGCAACTTTGGTAAAGAAGCAGCTTTAAGTGCGGGTTTAGATCATGTGACAGGCGAAGTTACTTTACTAATTGATGCGGATTTTCAACACCCATTTGAAGCAATTCCAACCATGATCAACCTTTGGAAAAATGGTTATGACATGGTGTATGGCATTCGTAATCGCTCCACTGAATCTTGGCTTAAACGTGTTTTAACTCAAGGTTACTATCGTATATTAAACTTAAGCTCACCGATCGATATTCCAGAAAGTGCTGGAGACTTTCGTCTATTAGACGCAAAAGTTGTTGAAGCAATTAAACAATTGCCAGAAAAAAATCGCTATATGAAAGGTCTATATGCTTGGGTTGGTTTTAAAAGTATAGGCGTTAATTTTTCTGAACAGGAACGTCAGCACGGCCGTTCTAGTTTTAACGTAAAATCTCTATTTAACTTGGCTATGTCAGGTTTAACTGGTTTTTCAGATTTACCTTTACGCATCTGTATCTATTTAGGTGCAATTCTGGCTTTAGGTGCTATGGGCTACGGCGTATGGATCATCATTAAAACGTTGATAGAAGGAATTTCTGTCCCAGGTTGGGCAACACTTGCAGCAGGTATGACTTTACTTGGCGGTATACAGCTGTTATTCCTAGGTATTGTTGGTGAATATATTAGTCGTATTTATGCTGAAGTAAAAAATAGACCAAAATATATTGTTGCATCCGAACATTCTCGTATTAAACAAGAAAAATCTATCACAAAGCCGGAAAATACTTTCTCTAGTTTCTAACATGTTTGCTCATATTCTTCAGCTCACGCGGTTTGCTACTACCGGAGCCGCAGCAGCACTTACTCACTACAGTGTCGCCATGCTTCTGTTTAAGAAGCATGTTGCACTGCAATATGCCAATTTACTCGCATTTTTAGTTGCCTATTGGGTGAGCTATTTCGGGCATCGTATTTTTACTTTTAAAGCACAGCATCTTGATCATCGTCAGACTCTACCAAAATTCACATTGGTTGCAGGCTTAGGTTTTTTATTTAATGAAAGTTTTCTTCTACTCTCGAACCTCTATTTTAACGTCCCTGTTTCAACCTTAGTGTGTATTGCAATTGTTCTGACTTCTGTCGTGACTTTCTTGCTTAACCGTTTTTTTGCATTTCAACATTAAGGATTGTGTATGCAGCAATGGCTTCGTAATTCCAAATTTTTATTATTTTTTTTACCGTGTTGGTTACTTCTTCTTTCTTGGATAAGACCTCTATCTGTACCTGATGAAGGACGCTATGGAGATATTAGCCGAGCTATGGTCGAGTCTGGAGATTGGTTAACTCCACGAATCGATGGTTTGCCATTCATGCATAAACCCCCTCTACTACACTGGTTAAGTTCTATTTTTATGGAGCTTTTTGGCGTACATGTATGGGTGTTACGGTTAGTACCAGTTTTAGCTGGTACCCTCATGTTAGTGGGACTATTCTTATTTGTAAAAAAGCATATTTCGGAAGGCGTAGCACAGCTTACGGTTATCATTTTAGCGACCAACCTGCTTTTTTTTGGCAGTAGTCAATATATTAACCATGATTTACTAGTAGCCTCATGGATTACGATTAGTGTTTTATGCTTTGCTGATTTCACCATTTCTGCACGTAAACCTATTTTATTTTTAGCTTACATCGCTGGCGCAGCTGCTTTTCTAAGTAAAGGTCTCATTGGCGTTCTCATTCCAGGTATGATCCTGTTGCCGTGGATACTCTACACAAAACAATGGAAGAAAATACCTTCGCTTCTTAATCCATTGGCGATCTTGCTATTTTTGCTCATTATTAGTCCATGGCTCTACGCAGTACAAAGTAAATATCCTCAATTTTTACATTACTTCTTTATTGACCAACAATTTAGTCGATTTAGTTCAAAAGAATTTAATAATAAACAACCATGGTGTTTCTATCTGCTTATTTTATTTGTCAGCTGCTTACCATGGTTTTTTGCGAGTAGATTTGAATCTATTAAGACCATCTTTAAAGACTATAAGCAATCAGGTGTATTTACCCTGCTTGTATGGTGGTTTATTTCTGTTACGGTTTTCTTCTCTATTCCGCCTTCCAAGCTAGCAGGCTATATTTTACCTGCTGTGCCACCTCTTGCTATTTTCTTAGCACTTGTGATGAATAAGGTTCTTGAAAGCAGTTATAAAACCAAATTACAGATTTGGGGTACTCCTGTATTTATTATACTTCTTGGAATTGGTATTACTGCTACACCTCGTTTTATTCGTGCAAATCAACCTTTTTTCCAACACGAAGCTGTATTTATTTATACCATTGGTGCGCTGTTAATTGTGCTCCCACTGGTTTTAGTGTGGTTATACAAAAAACAAAAAGTGAGCTATTTAAACTATATTTTTATAAGTTTAATTGTTTTATGTAGCTCTGTTCCTTTTGCCGTTCGTATTTTAGATACCAAAAATAATGTTGGCCAAACAGATTTTGCTGAGTACGTTACTCCATCTACAAAAATAGTTTTCTACAATTACTATTTTTATGATGTGCCATTCCTTTTAAAGCTTAAACAGCCTGTCTATATTGTAAATGAATGGGATAGTGTCCATTCCGATAGTGCTTCTTTAGAAATTAAAGATGGCTTGTTATTTGAGCCCCAACTTAAAAAGTATTTGTGGAGCGAACAGCAGCTCAAAGATGCTTTATCTCAAAAGCAAGATCTAATCGTGGTAAGTCAACCAAATAATTTTTCGACTAAAGACCCATCGGTAAAAACTCTACATTACCGAAACTATGATGTATTTATTTTCCATCCGGCAAAATAAATAGACGAAAAATAAAAAAAGGAAGCCTAGGCTTCCTTTTTTTATTTTAAAACGTTTTACTCTTCAGAAGTATCTTCATTATTAGATACAACTTCTTCGCTATCAGTTTCAGTCGTATCTACTTCGCCTTCAAGAAGTTCTTCTTCGTCTTCTACAGCTTCAATTGAAACTACACCAACGAGGGTTTCTTCTTCACTTAAACGGATGAGACGAACACCTTGAGCATTACGGCCTGTCATTGCAACTTCTGCTGCACGTGTACGAACAAGCGTACCACCATCAGAAATCAACAATAATTCTTTAGTTTCATCAATAGAAACTGCACCAACTAGCTCACCGTTACGTTCACTTGTTTTAATTGCAATAACGCCCTTACCACCACGTTTCTTGGTTGGGAAGTCATTTACAGGAGTACGTTTACCGTAACCGTTGGCACTTGCACATAGTACTTCACCTGTTTCAGGTACAACGACAAGCGATACGATACGACTTACTAGATTCGAATCTGCTGAATCATCATTATCATCTGATTCATCATTTTCTACATCTGCATCTTCTTCACTTAGGATACTGCTAGCAAAGCTCACGCGCATACCACGTACACCTTTGGCCGTACGACCCATTGCACGTACGTCAGTTTCAGCAAAACGAATTGCCTTACCTTCGTTAGAGAACAACATGATTTGCTGATTACCATCAGTAATCGCAACACCAATTAAGGTATCTTCTTCATTAAGCTCAATAGCACGTAGACCATTTGAACGAATGTTTGCAAATTGTTCTAACTCAACACGCTTAACCGTACCAGAAGCTGTGGCCATAAACACATAGTGGTTTTCTGGGAACTCTGTTAACGGCAAGATTGCAGTTACTGTTTCTGTTGCATCTAGAGGTAACAAGTTCACGATTGGACGACCTTTTGCCCCACGTGATGCTTGAGGAACCTCAAATACTTTTAGACGGTACACTTTACCTACATTGGTAAAGCAAAGTACAGTCGCGTGATTCGATGCCACAATCAGATGTTGAATAAAGTCATCATCTTTCATTGAGGTTGCAGACTTACCACGTCCACCACGGCGCTGTGCCTGATAGTCTGAAAGTGGTTGAGTTTTTGCATAACCCGTTTGTGAAACAGTTAATACAACTTGCTCTTCCGGAATCAAATCTTCACGGCAAAAATCAACACGAGATTCAACAATTTCAGTACGACGTGCATCGCCATATTGTTGTAATACTTGTGCTAACTCTTCACGAATAACGCCCATCAACAAGTTGAAGTCGTTTAAAATTGCTGTAAGTTCAGCAATTTGACCTAAAATTTCAGTATATTCTGCGTGTAACTTGTCTTGTTCCAGACCTGTTAAACGGTGTAAACGTAACTCTAAAATTGCGCCTACTTGTGTCGGAGATAAGCGGTAAATTGAATCGCTTAGACCAAATGGACGATTTGGATCTTCACCTTCAATTTCATCTGGGCGAACAGAAATAGCACCTGCTTTTTCAAGTAATGAAACAACACCACCACCTGCCCACTCACCAGCAAGTAAACGCTCACGCGCTTCAGCAGGGTTAGCAGAAGTTTTGATGGTTTCAATAATTTCATCAATATTAGCTAAGGCAACTGTCAAACCTTCCAAGATATGACCACGTTCACGTGCTTTACGTAATTCGAACATGGTACGGCGTGTCACAACTTCTTGGCGATGACGAATAAATGCCGCAATAATATCTTTCAGATTCATCAACTTTGGCTGTCCATTGTCTAGACAAACCATGTTGATGCTGAATGAGTTTTCAAGCTGGGTATTTAAGAATAAGTTATTTACAACGACTTCTGCGTTCTCACCGCGTTTTAAGTCAATTGCAATACGCATACCTTCTTTGTCAGACTCATCACGAAGTTCTGAAATACCTTCAAGTTTTTTCTCTTTTACTAACTCGGCAATACGTTCAATCACTCTTGCTTTGTTTACTTGATATGGAATTTCAGTAAAGACGATGGTTGTACGCCCCGTCTTTTCATCTTCTTCGAAATGGTATTTACCACGAATGTGTAAACGACCTTTACCGGTACGATAGGCATCAACAATACCTGATTTACCGTAAATAATACCGCCTGTAGGGAAGTCAGGACCGGTAATATATTCCATCAACCCTTCAATCGAGATATTCGGATTGTCAGCATAAGCCAAACATGCATTCACAACTTCAGTCATGTTATGTGGTGCCATGTTGGTAGCCATACCTACAGCAATACCTGCAGCACCGTTAATTAACAAGTTTGGAACACGTGTCGGAAGTACTTCAGGAATACGTTCCGAACCGTCGTAGTTATCTTCCCAGTCAACTGTGTCTTTTTCTAAATCTGCAAGAAGCTCATGTGCCAGCTTAGTCATACGGACTTCGGTATAACGCATCGCCGCGGCGCTATCGCCATCGATCGAACCGAAATTACCCTGACCATCAACCAATAAATAACGTAAGCTAAAGTCTTGAGCCATACGAACAATGGTTTCATAAACAGCTGAGTCACCATGCGGGTGATATTTACCGATTACGTCCCCAACGACACGAGCAGATTTCTTGTAGGCTTTGTTATAGTCATTGCCCAATTCGTGCATGGCATAAAGCACACGACGGTGAACAGGTTTAAGACCGTCTCTCACATCCGGCAATGCACGAGATACGATTACACTCATTGCGTAATCTAAATATGAATGCTTGAGTTCGTCCTCAATGGCAATCGGTCGGATTTCCGATACGCTCATGCATACTCCTTCTTACAGATAGATATTTCTATCCGTTTATATGTCTTGATCTTGCAAAAAATTTAGTTCCGGAAAGTGAACTAAAATCGAAAAAAATATAGCTGTATACTATAGCATAAATTGCTCGATAACTGGGAGTTTAGCGATCTGAAAATAGCATTTTTTTACAATAAAAATTCTATTAGAATTAATAAGTTAAAATTATAGGTTTCTACTTTTAAATGTATTCATTAAAACTCAATTATTCGACCAAAATATAAACAGCATGAAAGTGCTCTTTTTAGAACACATTTCATCTATTTAAAGAATCTAACTTTTCGTCTTAGCTCAACTTAGCGATATTTGAGTTAAAGATTCCGAGTTCATTTTTAAAGCTAATTACACTTTTTGAAGAATCAATTTACAGGGCGATATTGAGCCGGTATCCATTGGTATCCTGTTGAGCTTTTACCAATGTGTCCAATGCCAGGAAAAGCAATATGTGCCGCCCCTATCCACCAATGGTTTTTATAGGCTTGCTCAAAGATATCTTTACGGACAGCTATGGCTAGTTTCGAGTCAGTATCGGGCTTATAGCTTGCTTCAGGATAAGGAAATTGTACCGCACCGTAGTGCACAACATCACCTAGACCTAAGAACTTTTGTCCGTTTTTTCCATCTACTAAGTATGAAGAATGACCTTCCGTATGACCATGAGTCACGATGAGTTGAACATTCGGTACGTTAAAAGAGGATTTGGTAAACGCAACTAACTGTCCTGCCTTTTGGTATGGCTGTAATGCATCACGCGTCATTTTAAATATTGGTTTAAAAAAATCAGTGGCTTTTGCTTCATTAACAGGCGATGTCCAAAAATCTACATCTTCTTTAGCTAGATAAACTTTCGCATTTGGATAAGCCATTTTGCCATCGAGTGTAATACCGCATAAGTGATCGGGATGGGCATGTGTAATTAAAATCGTATCTATTTGTTCAGGCTGTACGCCTGCTTTCTTCAAGTTTTCACGTACATGACCTAAAGTTGGGCCAAAACATTTTGCAGTCCCTGCATCAATCAAAATATTTTGCGTAGGCGTTTGCACAAGATAGGCAGAAAAATCCGTGACAATCTGATTATGCTCGTCTACAGGAACAAAGTTTTCTTCAAACAGTCGATTGGCTTTTTCAGCTGAAATACCCAGTAAATCACTACGAGGCAATCCTAACTCTCCATCAAATAAAGCCGTTACTTTAAGGTTTCCTACTGGTTGTAAAAAGTATCCATCAACCTGATGTACACTTGGCTTTTGTTCTGCATGTATAACTGTACTGGCACTCAGCAGTAATAATATCGCAAGTGATTTTAATGATTTCATCATAGAGTCCTTGGTATTTTCATACTTTAACTCTATTGGTTTTTATCTATTTAAATCGCTCAATAAGCGATAAGAAACGCTCATATTAACTTATTCTGCAGCAAGAACAGCTGGATCTATCCCATAACGCTCTACAAAGCGTTCACGAAAAATAGCAACAGACTGATATCCAGATTTTGCTGCAATCGTTTTCATCGGTAGTTTTTTCGAATACAACAACTCAAGTGCATAACTAAGACGTGCATGCATAATCGTTTCTCTTAAAGTTGTATCTTCATGGTTAAGTTTGCGGCGAAGTGTTGCACTGCTCAAACCTAAACGCATTTCAAACTCACTAGACTGCCAATGGTGCTGTGGATTCTCTATCACCCAATCGTGAATGATTTTTGTCAATTTAGGTGGCGATACAATTAGCACATCTGAGAAGTGCTGTTGACATAACTGTACTAGTATAGCGGTAATACATAAACGCGCTTTCACCACATCATGACTAAATAAAGCGGTTTGCCACTCGGTTAAAGAGGTAGCGAAATCATCAATTGAAAACTTTAATATTGCGTCGGTTCTGTCTACAACTGGCTTTGCCCAAATCATTTGTGCAGCTTGAATAACTTCATCACACATAGGCACAAGAATAGTGAGGTATTCACCCGTTATAGGGTCAGGCAAATTAACTGCATCGATAACCGTATCGGGTTTTATAATGTACAGATCACCGGCATTAAAATTGAATTGTTTTTTTTGAAGATTTAATTGTTGCTGCCCATATAAAATAAATCCCATGTGCAACTGGTTAACTTTAATATTGGCTAGTCCATGCTGATTTTTAGATCGAATACATAAATAATCTCGTGCCATATCTGCCCGTGCCAATCTCACCAATGACTGATGCAATTGATGAGCTTTTATGGAAGCAGAATAGTTAATATTCATAATAATGATCGAAATAAAAAACGCCCTTGGCTAGTTATAGCACAAGGGCGTTTTTCGAATAAGTATTAAGCTGTAAATTACAACTTGCTTACCAACTCTGGTACTACAGCATTTAAATCACCAACTAACCAGTAGTCAGCAACGCTGTTAATTGGCGCTTCTTCGTCTTTGTTGATTGCAACAATAACTTTAGAATCTTTCATACCAGCCAAGTGCTGAATCGCACCAGAAATACCTACAGCAATGTAAAGCTCAGGTGCAACGATTTTACCAGTTTGACCAACTTGGAAATCGTTAGGTACGAAACCTGCATCAACTGCTGCACGTGAAGCACCTTGTGCTGCACCAAGCTTGTCAGCTAATGGATCAAGTACTTTGTGGTAGTTCTCACCAGAACCTACACCACGACCACCAGATACAACAATACGAGCAGCGGTTAATTCTGGACGATCAAGTTTAACGATTTCTTCAGATACGAATTTAGAAATGCCAGCGTCTTTTACTTCGCCAACAGTCTCAATCGCAGCCGAACCACCTTCCGCAGCAACTGGATCAAATGCTGTACCACGAACAGTACCAACAATGATTGCTTCGTCAGATTGAACAGTTGCAATCGCGTTACCAGCGTAGATTGGACGCTTGAATGTGTTCGCAGATTCAACAGAAATAATGTCTGTGATCATGCTTACATCAAGAAGCGCAGCAACACGTGGAAGAATGTTCTTACCAGTCGTTGTAGAAGCAGCTAAAACGTATTTGTAACCTTTAGCCAAGTCAGCAACTAAGCCAGCTACGTTTTCAGCTAATTGGTTTGCATAAGCAGCGTTGTCAGCAAGTAATACTTTGCTTACACCAGCAACTTTAGCAGCAGCGTCAGCAACTGCTTGAGCGCCTGAACCAGCAACTAATACAGTAATATCACCACCGATTTTTTGAGCTGCAGCAACAACGTTTAAAGTAGCACCGTTAAGTGTCTGGTTGTTGTGATCAGCGATAACTAAAATACTCATGATTTTATCCTTCCGTATTAGATCACTTTCGCTTCATTTTTCAATTTTTCAACAAGCTCATCTACAGATTTCACTTGTACGCCAGCTTTACGTTCTGCTGGAGCTTCAACTTTAACAGTTTTAAGCTTAGTACCAGCTGTAACACCGTAATCAGCAGGAGATTTAGTATCAAGCGGTTTTTTACGAGCTTTCATAATGTTAGGCAATGCAGCATAACGTGGCTCGTTTAAACGCAAGTCAGTTGTAATAATTGCAGGAAGCGCAAGTTCAACAGTTTGTAAACCACCGTCGATTTCACGAGTCACTTGTACTTTACCGCCATCCACTTTCACTTCAGAAGCAAACGTACCTTGACCAGCACCTAATAATGCGCCAAGCATTTGACCTACTTGGTTAGAGTCATCATCAATTGCTTGCTTACCAAGAAGGATAAGTTCTGGTTTCTCAGCATCAACAACACCTTTTAAGATTTTAGCAACTTCTAGAGCGCCAATTTCGTCAGTAGTTTCAACTAAAATACCGCGGTCTGCACCCAAAGCCATTGCAGAACGGATTTGTTCTTGAGCTTCTTTAGGACCAATAGAAACAACAACGATTTCTGATACTGTTCCTTTTTCTTTTAAGCGAACCGCTTCTTCCACTGCGATTTCACAAAATGGGTTAATTGACATTTTAACGTTGGTAAGGTCAACCCCACTATTGTCCGGCTTAACACGAACTTTAACGTTGGCATCAACCACACGTTTTACAGCAACAAGAGCCTTCATGTAATCCTCGGCTGTTCTAGCAAAAGTAAATGTTGAGAAAAGTATATTAACTCTTCAATTCAAATTTTTTAGGTACCCTATCTTGCAATGTGTTTGGCATTTCGGTCAAGTCACAATTTTCTGGAACAGTACAAAAAAAATGAAATCATCAGTTCATAAAAAAAATTTCACACCTGACTCGCACTTATTTTATTCTTTTTAAAGTCTATTTTATACATTGATTTTTATTATCTTTTTATCTTATTTACCTTATTAGTCAGAAACATAAACGCCTTATAAATGAGTCAAATTTTATCGTTTTTAGGCCATATATGCCGACAAAATGTGCAAAGTTCAAAATGGTCAATTGGGTAATTTCACATATTTCTTTTAAACAAATTTGTAAAAAAGTACAAATGATCTCTACATTCATCTTATTCAATGCAATCAAAGTTGCTTATTGATGGATAATTTATCTTAAATGACTTAATGCTTGGTCGCTCGCGGATGGGCCTGATCGTACACTTGAGCCAAATGATCAAAATCGATATGCGTATAAATTTGGGTAGTCGATAAGTTGCTATGGCCTAACATTTCCTGGACTGAACGCAAATCACCACTACTTGATAACATATGGCTAGCAAAACAATGTCGAAGTAAATGCGGATGTAAGTCGACATTTACACCTGCTCGTTGTGCCTGAAGTTTTACACGTTTCTCGATTTGCCGTGGAGTGAGCACACCACCACGCTGTGAAATAAATACAAAAGCATTTTGATCAAAATGCCCTTTCCAGATTTTATAAACTTTGAGCCAGTTCAATAGACTTTCTTTTGCCTTTTTCCCAAACGGGACAATACGGGTTTTATTTCCTTTACCCATAATACGAACAAGATGACGATTAAAATCGATATCTTTAATTGTGAGGCCTTGTAGTTCAGCAAGTCGTAAACCACTTGAATACAGTAGTTCCAACATGGCTTTGTCTCTTAACCAAAGCTGCTGATCAATTGGTTTTTCCGGCATAGGTTGATCTAAAATTTGATTAACCGTTTCTATATCAATCATGCCCGGTAAAGGTCTAGGCTGACGTTTCAATTTAAAATCGTCAGTAGGATTAATTTCTAGGTATTTGCCCTGTTCAGCCCACTTCATAAACTGGCGTATAGAAGTGAGATGACGCTGCATGCTACTTGCGCTTAACTGGTCTTGCTCAACACGCTGAGCCAGATATTCACGTAAATCTGAAGCTTCAACATTTCTTAAATCAATTTTTTTTAGGTCGCAGAATTCAAGAAAGCTTTTCACATCTCGCTCATAAGCCGTGATTGTATGCTCAGACTGGTTCTGAATTTTTCTTTCTTTTAACCACATTGAGAGCAGTTGTAATGCAAAATCCAAATTGCTCTCCATTATTTGCCCATTTTTTTGAGTGTACCAAAAACTATTTGAACATAAAAATTTCATATCGCACAGCATAATGAATCTAACTTATATATTACAATTTATACCAAGTATTCATTGGACCTTACTGCCATGACCACCATACTCATACCTTATTTAATTGCAATTACTTTACTTACGCTTACTCCCGGCTTAGATACAACTTTAATTATTCGCACTGCCACACTTGAAGGTAAATCTAAAGCATTTCAAGCAGCTCTTGGAATTAGTCTTGGCTGTATTGCTTGGGGAATTGTCGTGGCATGCGGACTAGGTGCCCTACTGATGGCATCCGACTTAGCATTTAATATATTGAAATGGATGGGCGCCGCTTATTTAGCATGGCTGGGTTTAAATATGATTTTAAAACCTCGTAGTCAGCTCGCAGATATACAAGAAAATAATCCAAATCGCTCTACATCAGAGAATTGGTTTGTTAAGGGTTTCTTTGGCAATTTACTCAATCCCAAAGTTGGCATTTTTTATATTTCATTTCTTCCGCAATTCATTCCAGCCCAAGCATCTGCTGTCACTTGGGTGATGGGACTTGTGATGATTCATGTCGTGATTGGCGTATTATGGTCGAGTCTATTAATTATGGCTATGCAACCACTTTCACGTTATTTAAAACAACCTAAATTTGTGAAATATATGGACCGAATTACGGGCAGTATTTTTGTTCTGTTCGCATTGAAATTAGCTTTAAGTAAAAGATAATAAAATTAAAAAATTATTGTGTATATAAAAGAAAGCCTCTTTTATCACTTTAACTGATGAAAAGAGGCTTCTATTTAGGCTACGCGATTAACCTTGGAAATAACGTAAATCCAAACGTCCATCATATACATGGGTTGTTGGACCAGTCATCCAGACCACATCACCTTCTTGCCATTCAATTTGCAACTTACCACCAGCAAGTTCAACTTCAACTGAGTTCGCAAGCAAACCACGGCGCATACCACTTACCGCAGCAGCACATGCCCCTGTACCACAAGCTAATGTTTCACCAACACCACGTTCAAATACACGTAAGCGAACATGTTTTTCATCAATTACTTGCATAAAGCCAGCATTAACACGCTCAGGGAAACGTTTATGTGATTCAACTTGTGGACCAATACCTGCTACATCAGCAGTGAGTACGTCTGGAACAATAGTGACTGCATGAGGATTCCCCATGTTGACTACGTCAATACTAATGTTTTGGTCATTTGCCAATTCAAGCGTATATAAGGCTTCTGGCTCTTCCGCAACAAATGGAATTTCATTTGGTAGAAACTTTGGGTAGCCCATATTTACGCGTACCCAACCATTTTGCCCAAGCTCAGGCTTAACAATACCTGCTTTGGTTTGTACGGTAATGTTGGTTTTATTGGTTAAATGACGTTCATGCACAAAACGAGCGAAACAACGTACGCCATTACCACATTGTTCAACCTCAGAACCATCTGCGTTGAAAATACGGTATTTAAAGTCAGCTTCTGGTACATCTGGTGGTTCAACAATTAAAAGCTGGTCAAAGCCAACACCAAAGTGTCGATCTGCCAAACGTTGAATGGTTGCTGTATCTAAATAAGCTCTTTGGCTAATTAGGTCAACCACCATGAAATCATTGCCCAAACCATGCATTTTGGTAAATTCTAATAACATCTCATTTACTCCTCAGGCAATAAACGTTCTTTTTCCCAAAGCGACTCAACCGTTTCACGTTCACGAATTAAATAGCTGTTTTCACCTGATACCATGACTTCTGCAGCACGGCCACGCGTGTTGTAATTTGAACTCATCACAAAGCCATAAGCCCCTGCACCGAGTACAGCCAACAAGTCATTTTCTTGTAATGCAAGTGAGCGGTCTTTACCAATAAAGTCACCTGTTTCACAAATTGCACCAACGAGGTCCCATACTTTTTCTTCAGTATCGGTACGTGGCACAACAGGCTGAATATCCATCCAAGCTTCATATAAAGCAGGACGGATTAAATCATTCATTGCTGCATCAATAATAGCGAAGTTACGATGTGTCGTTGGTTTAAGCAAATCAACTTTAGTTAAAAGTATGCCCGCATTTGCACTGATGCTACGGCCCGGCTCCATATAGACTTTTAAGCCTAATTTTTCTAAAGCAGGTTTCATAGAGTTTGCATATTCTTCAACACTTGGCGGTGTCTCATCTTTATAACAAACCCCTAAACCACCACCGATATCGATATGTTTAAGATTGATGCCTAGTTTTTTCAACTCATCAATCATCACAATGACACGGTCTAAAGCATCAACAAATGGTTTAGTTTCAGTGAGCTGTGAACCAATGTGACAGTCAATACCTACAATTTCAAGGTTAGGTAAAGAAGCTGCGTATTGATAAGTTTCATAAACGGTATCACTTGGAATACCAAATTTATTTTCTTTTAAACCAGTTGAAATATAAGGATGTGTTTTTGCATCGACATCAGGATTTACACGCAAAGAAATAGGCGCTTTTTTACCTAAGCGAGCAGCTACTTTTTGAATGCGGTCTAGCTCTGCATAAGACTCAACATTAAAACAAGCAATGCCTACATTGAGTGAGGTTTCAATATCGACTTCAGTTTTACCTAAACCTGAAAATACGATTTTAGAAGCATCCCCACCCGCTTTTAAAACACGAGCCAGCTCACCACCAGACACAATATCAAAACCCGCACCAAGTTTTGCCAAGACACTAAGAACAGCCAAGTTTGAGTTAGACTTCACCGCAAAACAGATTTGATGATCAATAAAGTCAAAGGCACGGTCCATATCTAAATAATGTTTTTCAAAAGCTGTTTTTGAATAAACATATAACGGTGTGCCAAATTGCTGCGCAAGCTGCTCTAGAGAACATTGCTCTGCATGCAATACTCCATTAATGCGGGTGAAACTCATGAATGTGTCCTTATTTCAAAGCTTAAGGTGAAGTTGTTTGGGTTGGAGCTGATGATGACTCGACTGGCTGTTCAGCCTTTTCATCCTTTTGCACAACTTGTTTTGATTCTTTATTACGATAGAGCAAGTATTTTGCACGGTGGTCATAATTTGGATCAGAAGGTAGCTGTAATGCTCCTGACTGACCGCAAGCTGTAAGCAAAATACTGCTGCTCAATAAACTGATGAGGCAAATGACACGAAGCATCTGAGCACCTGATTTAAACAATTCGATGCAGTATACCGTGATCATGCAAGCGGCTAAAGAGTAAACTTGAATAGAAAAACAATATGCATAAAAAACGCCAGCTTTTCAGCTGGCGTTTAGTCATAAGTAAATCAATTTCATTACTTTTTATGACGTGGTTTATAGAAGAAGAAATAACCAATGATCAGAATAACAAACCAGATTGGGCTGACTTTCAGTGCTTTAAAAGTATCTGGCTCTAAAGACAGCACATAAATCATGCCAACAAAGAAAATAATCGTGATCCAACAAGTAAATAGGCCGCCCGGCAATTTAAATGTTGATTTAGCATGCAGTTCAGGGCGTGTCGTGTAGTAACGGATATAACTCCAGATAATTAGTAACCACACGCAAATGAAAAAAATAGTTGAAAGCGTTGTTGCAAGAGTGAATGCTTCAACTGTATTTGGTACAAAATACTGTAATGCCGCACCTAACAATAAACATGCAGCAGAAAAATACAATGCATTTGCAGGTACTGCACGTCTGTTCAATTTACCAAAAGCTTTTGGACCTTGATCTTCACGAGATAAACCAAACAACATACGGCTTGTTGAGAATACACCGCTGTTCATCGAAGACATAACTGATGACAATACTACTAAGTTCATCAAGATCGCTGCTGCCGCAATACCAGCTTGGCTAAACAAGTTTACAAATGGGCTGATTGCCGGATCAATTCTATTCCACGGAGTTACCGACATCACAATAAGCAATGCCAAGACGTAGAAAATAATGATACGAACTGGAATTGAGTTAATCGCTTTAGGTAAGTTACGCTCAGGATCTTTGGTTTCAGCAGCTGTTGTTCCAACAAGTTCTACACCCACGAAAGCAAAGATCGCGATCTGGAAGCCAGCCAAGAAGCCATGCACCCCTGTTGGGAAGAAACCGCCATTTGCCCATAAATGAGTAAATGAAGCCACCTCGCCCGTACTAGAAGTAAAGCCAGTAAAGATCATCCATAGACCCACTGCAATTAAAATAATAATCGCAAGAATCTTAATAAGTGCAAACCAGAACTCTAATTCACCAAATAGGCGTACAGTTAACAGGTTCAAACCCATAATAAATACAATAGCAGCCACACTAATCATTGCCCCTTCAACTGGTGAGAAAGGCTGGCCGTTATTGAAAAATTGTAAGTAATAGATAATTGCAGACAGATCGGCAATACCAATCGTGATCCAGCACAACCAATAGGTCCATCCCACAAAATAACCTGCCCATGGGCCAATTAAATCTGTGGTGAAATCAATAAATGATTTATAGGTTAAATTTGACAGGAGTAATTCGCCAAGCGCACGCATGACAAAAAACACCATCACACCAATAATCAAATAAATGAATAAGATAGATGGGCCGGCAAGACTAATTGTTTTACCTGACCCCATGAATAAACCAGTACCAATGGCACCACCAATTGCAATCAGCTGTAAATGCCGATTGGAAAGACTACGATGGAGCTCACCTTGTTCATGAGGATCACTCAGATTTTGATTCGACATTTTATGAATACACTCCAGTAATTTTTTTAGTCCGTTAGCTAAATTCAAATCAAAAAGACGATATCGCACCATTTGCAGGTATCTTTTAAATGTATATTTTTTGACAACTTTTCAGCTAACCAATTTTTGTCTGTATGGCTGATAATTTCAAGATACATACAATTAAATCCGATAATACGCACAAGAACATAGCAATACAACGCACCTTCCAGTCTAAAATTAAGACTTGAACCACTTTGATTTTTCAATTAAAAAAGGCAATCAGATCGATTGCCTTTTTATATTTTGCTTCTAAGTTATTTATTCTTGGGCAAAATTACGTTTTATTTTTGACTTATAAAAACCAAAGTAACCAATTGCAAGAACGAGGAACCAAATTGGACTGACCATAAGCGACTTAGCTGTGTCTGCTTCAAGGCTTAAAATCGCAATCGTAAATAAGAAGAAAACAATAACGACATAACTCATCGCTACCCCACCCGGCATTTTAAAATTCGATTTTTCATGCAGTTCAGGAGATAACTTACGGTAGCGGATATAACACACCAAAATCAAAATCCATACCGTTAAAAATAAAATGGTGCATAACGTTGTTGCCAAGGTAAATGCTTCAATCGTATTGGGCACAAAATATTGTAATAAAGCACCACCCATAATACAGGCACAGGAAAAAATTAAACCATTTGCTGGAACTGCGCTTTTAGTCAACTGACCTAATGTTTCAGGTGCCTGACCATCACGCGATAAGCCATACATCATTCGGCTAGTTGAAAAAATACCGCTGTTCATCGATGACATGACCGATGACAACACCACTAGGTTCATAATAATTGCAGCAGTTGGAATACCTGCCATTAAGAATAATTCAACGAATGGACTACGGTCTGCTTTTACCTGATCCCAAGGCGTTACAGACATCACCACCATTAATGCCAATACATAGAATAAAATGACGCGAATCGGAATTGCGTTAATTGCTTTAGGCAAATGTTTATGAGGGTCTTTAGTTTCAGCAGCTGTAGTCCCGACCAGTTCTACCCCAATAAAAGCAAAGATCGCAATCTGGAAGCCGGCAAGGAAACCATTTACCCCATGAGGAAACATACCGCCATGATTCCAAATATTAGAAATAGCCGCAACAGAGCCAGATGGTGATTGGAACTTGGTCACTACCATATAGATGCCGGCAAGAACTAAAGCAATAATGGCAACAATTTTGATAATCGCAAACCAAAATTCGACTTCGCCAAATAAACGAACCGTCAATAAATTTAAAATCAATAGAAAGAGAACACAGCCTGCACTAATCATTGCCTGTTCTATTGGGCTAAAACTAACTCCATTGGGGAGCCAAAAGCTCAGATAGCTCGTCACCGCAGTTAAATCTGCCATACCTACGAGCACCCAACTTACCCAGTAGGTCCACCCGACATAAAAACCAGCCCAAGGCCCAATCAGGTCATAAGCCATATCGACAAACGACTTATAATTTAGGTTTGAAAGTAAAACCTCTCCCAAAGCACGCATAAGAAAGAAAATCATGGTGCCAATAATTAAATAGATAAATAAAATTGATGGCCCCGCCAATGAAATAGTTTTGCCCGACCCCATAAACAGGCCTGTTCCAATGGCCCCTCCAATAGCGATCAATTGTAAATGGCGATTGGTCAGCTTACGCTGTAAGTCGCCAGCATGATCATGATGCTGAAGATTAGACATAGGTAAATATCCTAAAAATTTCCCACCTTAGCTAAAGCAAAATACATTCCAATATTTTTGGACAACGCGTGAAAAATAGACCCTTGAAAAATGATCGGGTTCTGCCTACGTTCAGGGTGTCGTTTTGCTATACTCTGTTTTTACTGATTATGAAGTTAACAAACCGAAGTCGAATATGAGCAAAGTCAAAACTGTTTACCGTTGCGAACAATGTGGTGCGGATCATCCTAAATGGGCTGGTCAATGTTCAGAGTGTGGTGAATGGAATTCTCTGACTGAAGTTAAACTCGAACCTACTACAGCCCATCGCGCTCGTCCTAAAATTGGGGGCTACGCAGGCCAAGTTGCCAATATAACAACACTAAATAAAGTCTCGGTTTCTCATGAAACCCGCTTACCTACAGGTATTAGCGAGTTTGACCGCGTACTTGGCGGTGGCTTGGTCACAGGCTCAGTAGTCCTGATTGGTGGTGACCCAGGTATTGGTAAATCGACCATTCTTTTACAAACAGCAACCCACATGGCAAGTGCAAAAAGTTCTGCACTTTATATTACGGGTGAAGAATCATTGTCTCAGGTGGCCTTACGTGCTCAGCGCCTTGACTTGCCTACAGACCAGTTAAAAGTCATGGCTGAAACCTGTGTCGAACGCATTTGTGAAGTTTTAGAGCAAGAACGCCCTGTGGTAGCAATTTTGGACTCGATTCAAACGCTTTACACAGAAACGCTTCAATCTGCACCCGGTGGGGTTTCACAAATTCGTGAATCTGCTGCGTTATTAACCCGCTATGCAAAAAATAGTGGCACGGCGTTATTTATTGTTGGTCACGTGACCAAAGAAGGTGCACTGGCAGGCCCACGTGTTTTAGAACATATGGTGGACTGTGTGCTTTATTTTGAAGGCCAATCAGACTCACGCTATCGTATGATTCGTGCGGTGAAAAACCGTTTTGGTGCAGTCAATGAACTTGGTGTATTTGGCATGACCGATAAAGGCTTACGTGAAGTGGCTAACCCTTCTGCTATTTTCTTAAGTCGTTATGACGAAGCCATTCCCGGTTCAATTGTCATGATTAGCCGTGAAGGAACGCGCCCGCTTTTAGTTGAAGTTCAAGCTTTAGTCGATGATGCTCAAGGACAACCTAGACGTGTCGCTCTTGGTCTTGAACAAAACCGTTTAAACATGCTGCTTGCTGTAATGCACCGTCATGGGGGTGTACAAACTACAGGGCAAGACGTTTATGTCAACATTGTCGGTGGTTTAAAAATTACTGAAACAGGTTCTGACTTGGCTGTTTTACTGGCGTGTGCATCAAGTTTACGTACCAAGGCATTGCCTCAGCAACTTGCAGTTTTTGGTGAAGTTGGTCTTTCAGGTGAAATCCGACCTGTACCGAATGGACAAGAGCGCTTAAAAGAAGCAGCAAAACATGGCTTTAAATATGTCATTTTACCTAGAGGCAACGCACCACAAAAAGCGATTCCGGGAGTACAAGTAATTGCTGTGGCACGCTTACATGAAGCCCTTACCGAAGCGATGCAGCTCAGCGATGAATTGACATAAAAAAACATATTTTTATAGTTGAAATTTAGTGTAAATGACTGCATAAATACAATTACAAATTAATTTTAAACAGGAATTTCCTATGGAAGTACACCAGCGCGGCTTGATAACCGGTATTTTAATGGCTGCTTTGGCAATTTCTCCTCTTGCTGAAGCAAAACGTGCAGGTGGTGGTAAAAGCCACGGCATGGCACGCTCTACCACTTCAAGCCAGTCATATCAACAACCTCGTCAAGTGACTCCAGTTCAACAACCTGCTACAGCACCTCAAAGATCTGGTCCGGGTATTGGTTCAATGGTTGCAGCTGGTGTAGCTGGTGCTGCCGTAGGTGCTGTTGCAGCACATGCTTTAGCTGATGACAAACCAACATCAACTGAACAACGTGTAACCCAGCCAGATAACGAGCAACAAGCCGTTCAAGCTCAACAGCAACAAGAGAAGAAAGGTGGTATCCCAGGCTGGTTATGGGTATTACTTGCTGCTGCTGTTGCCTTTTTTGTATTCCGCAAATTGGGCGGGAAAAAAAAATTAGCAGCAAATAATCCTTACGCTCCAAACAGCAACGGTCAAAACACATTTGGCCGTTCAGCTGCACCAACTAACTCAAACGACAATACCAATATTTTTGGTCAGTCTATTGGTGGTGGTACAGCAACTCAAGCACCGTTTGGTGGTGCAACAACAAGTAATGGCAACCAGTTACCAGATGGTAGTGAACCTGCTTCTTTCTTACGTGTTGCCCGTCAGCGTTTTAACCACATTCAGTCAATCAACAGTGCAAGTAACATCGAAGAAATTCGTCGCTACTTAACACCTGAACTTTATAACTCTATGTATAACGACATCATGGAGAATCAAGATCAGGACGTTGCCGAGTTTAGTAACTTAAATGCAATGGTTGTAGACAGTGCGACTGAAAATGGTCAATACATCGTGAGCGTACGCTTCACAGGTACAGTAAGTGAAGATTTAAATAGCTTGCCACAGCCATTTACAGAAATCTGGCACTTTGTAAAACCTGTTGGCTCTCAGCAAGACTGGGTTGTTGCAGGTATTCAACAAGCTTAATTTAAATAAGCTCCAAATAAAAAAGCCACAATATGTGGCTTTTTTATTTGCTCGCCCTCAGGCAATTTCGGCTGGAAATGCGATGACTTTTTCAATTTTAAGTTGTTCGGTTGCAACCATGAGTAATCGGTCTATGCCTAAAGCAATTCCTGAACATTCTGGCATATGAGGCAAAGCTGCTAACAAATACTCATCTAATGGCATAACATGAAGCCGTTGCTTAGCCCGTTCTGCATTGTCTGCTTCAAAGCGTGAACGTAACACGTCTGCATCGAGCAATTCATCGTAAGCATTGGCAAGCTCTAAGCCTTCGATATAAACCTCAAAACGCGCTGCGACCTCTTCCCCATCTTCATCTACTTTCACTTTTGCCAAAGACGCCATTTCTGGTGGAAAGTCAGTTAAAAAGACAGGTGCATCAAAACCTAAACTTGGCTCAACAAAATGAGAAAACAACAAGTCCATATAAGCTAAGCGGTCATCACCTAAATCGAGATTTAACCCCACACGATTTGCAGTATCTTTGAGTTGCTTTAAAGTTGCTTGTAACGGATTAATATCTAAACGGTCCTGAAAGGCATGCTTATAGCTCAAAATAAATGGACGAACTTCGCCAAAACGATGCTGCAAACAGGTTTGCAATAAATCGGCTGTTTCATGCATTAATGCTTTTAAGTCTAAACCCGGACGATACCATTCGAGCATGGTAAATTCACTGTTGTGTTTACGCCCGTGTTCATCGTCACGAAAAACCTTGCATATTTGATAAATCGGCCCGCTCCCACTTGCTAGCAAACGTTTCATAGCAAACTCAGGAGAAGTCTGTAAATACTGAGTCTGTAATTTGCCATTGATATGGCGTAACGCCTGAACCGAAGCCAAATGCACATCGGTAACGCCTGCTTGTGAAACTACAGGTGTTTCAACTTCCATGACCCCACGTTCTGCAAAGAACTGGCGAATTTGGGTATAAAGCTTGGCACGAGCCTTTAAAGCATCAATTGAACACGTAGGTTGATAACTTAAACTCATGCTTGCGGTCCCCCGTGTGCTGCCCATTCACGACGCAGCGGATAATTCTTACGTAATAAATCAAATGCTTTTTGCTCTACTTTGCCGTCTTTAACACAGGCACGAATATTGGCATCATCTTGAGCAATATCATAAATTTGAGATAGTTTTTGCTTTAACACTGCTTTTAAGTCATGTCCTGAAAAATAATCTTCGCATGCAGGCAACTGCGTTTCGAAACGCTTATTAATGTCGTAGCCAAATTTTTGGCAAAACGCTTCATAAATCATTTGTGTACCACGAGCTTTTCCTTCCAAGCTATAACCTGCAATATGCGGTGTCGCCAAAGCCAACATATTTAAAAGCTCATCTGATATCACTGGCTCATGTTCAAATACATCAAGTACAACTTTACGTTTGGTACGTTGAATGTCTTCGATTAAAGCAGCTTCTTTCACAACTGGACCACGAGCGCTATTAATTAAAATCGTATCTGGTTGAAGCGCTGAAAAATTTTCTTCATTGAAAAGATGATATGTCGCATGTTCACCGTTTTTGGTAAGCGGCACATGAATTGAAATAGCATTGGCTTGTTGTAATAGGGCTTTAAAGTTCACATTTTCAATTGAATCTAACTTTACATATGGGTCAAAGCCAATTACGTTCCAGCCAAGCAACCGAGCCATATAAGCTAAACGTTTCCCCACGTTTCCAAGCCCCACAATGCCTAGCGTAAATTTTTCTTGTTGTTCTAAAAGGCTAGCATCTAAATGAAGTAAAGCGGTAATGACATATTCAGCAACTGCCTGTGCATTACAACCTGCGGCATTGGCCCATGTAATATTATGCTTTTCTAGGGCTTGAATATCTAAATGATCAGTCCCGATTGTGGCACTACCTACATATTTTAAAGCAGTGTTTTGAATTAAACTTTCATTTACAGCAGTAACTGAGCGGACCAATAAAGCTTCAGCATCTTTCACATCTGCGTGCGTTAAGGTGCGTCCTGCATGGTGTTGAATATCGCCAAATTCTGAAAAAAAGTAATCGGTAAACGCCAAATTTTCATCTGCGACGATTTTCATGGTCTGCAACCCATAGTTTATAAAAACGTTATTATCCTTTGAGTTGTAGCAAAGCACAATGTTAAGGATATTAAATTCGCACAGGTTTTAAGACTCAGTTCAACTACAAACCACCACCAAAATAAAAGTAAGCCATCACGGCAAGTGTGAGCCAAATTAAAATAATCAGTACAGCAACCAAATAATTTCGTGGCCCTTTCTCATGTTCATCTAACCATTCTTTGGCTTGTTGTTCAGCATCGAAAATGACTTGCTGAGGCGTAAAACGAAGCGCTAGCCAAATGAGTATCGGTAAAATGATAGCATCATCAATAAAGCCTAAAATAGGAATAAAATCTGGAATTAAGTCGATAGGACTAAACGCATAAGCCACAGCCACTACCGCAATAACTTTGGGTAACCACGGCATTTGAGGATGCCTTGAGGCAAACCAAAGCATAATAATTTGTTTTTTTAGACGTTTTGCCCATTCTTTTAGTGATTGTAACCAAGACATTTGGACAGACTCTGAACCTTTTGAGTTTTATAATAATCTATAAAATCTATCCTTAGCTTAAAAGCAACAGAGATGTTAGATGAGCTTCGTTTTAAGCCCATCATATTAAACGATATATTTTAAATTTCCGTATATAAAACAAACCGGTCTCCCCTACAGAAACTTGCCAATGTGAGGCCAGATTGTTTGGCTAACTGAATGGCCATACTGGTCGGTGCTGAAATTGAAGCAAGCAAGCTAATATTCAGCTGGGCACATTTTCGTATTAGTTCATAACTTGCCCGACTAGTCATGACAACAAAACCTAAACTGGTGTCGTAGTTTTCTTGCGCTATATAACCAATTAATTTATCCAAAGCATTATGGCGGCCAACATCTTCAAATAACGCCACGATTTGACCATCAACCACCCACGCTGCGGCATGTGCCCCACCTGTTAAAGCGGTAATTTCTTGCTGGGCTTTTAAATGGGAAATGGCACTCGGAATTTGCTCAAGCCATAGCTTTGATGCATGCGTTGTAATTTTGGGAACATCTAACTGAAACTGCTCCAAACTTTCAATGCCACATAAACCACAACCTGTACGACCAACCATCATGCGTCGATGCTCTTTTAATGCAGCAAATGCTCTCGATGAAATGGTCATTTCAACCGTAATGCCTAATTCATTTTGATTTACATCAAGGACATATAGCTCTTTTAAACTGGTCAAAATGCCTTCTGAGAGACTAAAACCTTTGGCAAATAATTCGACATCGGTCGGTGTTGCCATCATCACCGCATGTGAAATACCGTTATATACCAAAGCAATTGGGTACTCTTGCACAATATGATCTAAAACATTTTCAGATTCGGTTTTGTTAAACCGCTGTACTTGTAATGTTTCAACCCCATAAGCATGTGGTGTCAAAATTATTTCCTTTATTTCAAGAATGGCGCTTGTTTAGAGTGCCATTTGCTTAGATTTCATTTTAAAAAACAGGTTCACTTAGAGGCTGCTGACTTTCTTATTGGCATCTTCAGGGTCAACTGCTGTTGCCAAGTTAAAGTGCTCTGGTACATTCCCTGGATGTAAAATCACAGGAACACTTTTAGAAGCCGGAATCTTGGCATATTTGTCATGACTGCTTAAGGCCACCAAAGGATTGGTTTCCGGATAGTAAGCCGCCAAGCTCCCTCGCGGAATGTTGTAGGGCACAATACGGAAACTGTGCACAATGCGCTTCACACCATCCGAGAAAACACTTTCAATATCGACCCACTGATTTGCTTCAAAGCCTGCTTCATCAATATCGGCTTGGTTCATAAACAACACACGGCGCTGACCAAATACCCCACGGTAACGGTCATCCAGACCATATAAAGTGGTGTTGTATTGGTCATGAGAACGGGTGGTCATTAAGGTATACACCTTACTTTCGGTATATGCAGCAGCGTATTGGTTTTCTTCATCCGCGTAGACTTCTTCAAGTGGCGTAATCAGAAATTGCGCTTTACCACTCTTGGTATTCCAGATGTGCTGATTAGCAGGATGCTCGAGGTGGAAACCGCCCGGTTTATAAACACGTAAATTAAAGTCATGGAACTCATCAAACACATCGGCAATGGAGTCACGAATGCGGTCATAGCTTTCGATGTACCATTTCCATTTAATCTGACTGTCTGGAAGAACAGCTTCAGCCATTCTTGCCACAATATCGGGTTCAGACAATATGTTTTTAGAAATTGGCGTATTACGTCCTGCCGACAAGTGAACATTACTCATGGAGTCTTCAACCGAAATGGCTTGTGGGCCATGAAGCTGCTCGTCTATTTCGGTACGGCCTAAACATGGCAAAATAAGTGCATCTTTACCGCATACCAAATGACTACGATTTAACTTGGTTGCGACATGGACGGTTAAATCACATTTTCTAAGCGCTTCTTGCGTATATGGGGTATCAGGAGTTGCAACTGCAAAATTTCCACCTAAACCAATAAAGACTTTTATCTCGCCTTCAGCCATGGCTTTAATCGTTTCGACCACGCCATATCCATTTTTTCTTGGTGATTTAATACCGAATACACGGTCAATGTTATCGAGTAGTTTAGGGCTAGGTAGCTCATTGATGCCCATGGTGCGGTCGCCTTGCACGTTACTGTGCCCACGAACCGGACACAGCCCTGCACCTGGTCTACCAATTTGACCACGTGCCAACAATAAATTTGCCAGCATATGTACGTTAGCAGTTCCGTGACGGTGCTGGGTAATTCCCATCCCCCAACAGAAAATGGAGCGCTCGGACTCTAAAAAGAGTTTAGCGAGTTTTTCTAAATGTTCAGGCGACAGGCCTGAGTGCTTATAAATATCTGCCCACTCAGTTCTTTCCACCTCAGCAATCATCTCATCAAAACCAACGGTATTCACCGCAATAAAGTTTCGGTCAAAAACGCTTGGTTTACCTGAAGCAAGTGCTTTTTTATCCCATTCATTTAAGTGCTTTAACATTCCTAACATCAGTGCATAGTCGCCACCAATTTTAGGCTGGAAATAATAACGGCTAATTGGCGTACTGCCGTTGGTCATCATTTCAAGCGGTGCTTGCGGGTCTTGGAAACGCTCTAAGCCTCGCTCTTTAATCGGGTTAATCGCAATAATGTTGCCACCGCGTTTAGACACTTCACGCAAAGTACCTAACATACGTGGATGGTTGGTTCCCGGGTTGTGCCCAAAACTAAAAATGGCATCGGCTAAATCAAAATCTTCTAAAGTAACGGTGCCCTTTCCTAAACCAATTGAGTCGAGCAAGCCTACACTTGTGGTTTCATGGCACATATTTGAACAGTCTGGAAAGTTATTTGTACCAAAGCTTCTCACAAACAATTGATATAAAAATGCTGCTTCGTTACTGGCACGGCCAGATGTATAAAATGCCGCTTGGTCTGGGTTGTCTAGCGCATGTAAATGTTGAGCAATGAGCTTAAAGGCATCGTCCCATGAAATAGGAACATATTTATCGGTTGCAGCATCATAACGAACTGGGTCTGTTAAGCGGCCTAAGTCCTCTAGAAAAAAGTCACTTTGTTCTGATAGCCAACTAACCGTATGGCCTGCGAAATATTCGGGAGTAACGGTTTTACTGGTTGCTTCAAAAGCAACTGCTTTGGCACCATTTTCACAGAAGTTAAAGGCATGGGCATCTTTCTTTTCTGGCCATGCACAACCGGGACAGTCAAAACCTGTAGGCTGGTTAATGTTGAGTAAGGTAATTGAACCTTTACCTAAAATATCTTGTCGCTTTAGGTTTCGAGCGACACTAAGGAGTGCGCCCCACCCGCCAGCAGGATGAGTATATGGCTCAATTCGCGCAAAACCGTTATTTTCCTGTATATGCTTTTGTTCTTCTGAATTATCCACTTTTTCATCCTCTTATTTCTTTTACACTCAACAGATCCAATAAAATCACAATTTAAATTATGGTTATATCAAGACAATCTGCTGTTTAGCTTATTTGTAGAGTCTACTTTTTATAGGTTTCCGCTATTTTAAAAGCTGGCTCAACCGTTCTTATAATATGTGCCATATTGTTTACAATTACAATCATTCAAAACAACCATACTATTTATATAAAAATTTATAAAACAATGGCTTAAAAATTTTATAATCCAAATTTTTACAGATAAAAACATTATTGATTTTCATTTTTATCAGATTGAAATATTTAAAAATTGACGCCTACATGTGTTTATCTATGTTTTTTTCGTATTAAGCAGTATAAAACAATGAGAAATTTATCCGTATTAGAACGTTTATGAAGCTTGTGATTGCCCCTGACTCATTTAAAGACAGCTTATCTGCTTTGAAGGTAGCTCAAGCCATTGCCAAAGGATGGCAAGCTGTTTTTCCCGATGCCGAAACTGTTTTGTGCCCGATGGCAGACGGCGGTGAAGGCACCATTGAAGCTGTTTTAGAAGTCTGTGAGGGTCAATGGCGTGAAAAAACGGTGGTTGGGCCATTAGGTCAGCCTGTTCAAGCCAAATGGGGATGGTTAGAAAAGCAAAAAATCGCCATCATTGAAATGGCTCAAGCAAGCGGCATACAGTTAGTCCCACCGTCTGAGCGTGATGCTTGCCACAGTACAACCTTTGGCACAGGGCAGCTCATTTTAGATGCTTTAGATGCAGGTGCAAAAGAGATTATTTTAACTGTGGGCGGCAGCGCCACCAATGATGGCGGTACAGGTTTACTCAGTGCTTTGGGTGCTGTTTTACTCGATACTAACCAAAACGCCTTACCCGCCGGTGGACTTGCTCTAAGCAACCTATCCAAAATTGATTTAACACATTTCGACTCACGCATTCAGCACACACGGTTTTTACTGGCTGCCGATGTGACTAATCCACTTTGTGGCCCAAATGGCGCATCACATATTTTTGGCCCACAAAAAGGGGCTTCTCCGGCTCAAGTACAGTTACTCGATACAGCGCTTGCACATTTTGCCGATGTCTCAGCGAAGCTTTTAGGTTTCGACAAACGAAATGAAGCAGGTTCTGGTGCTGCTGGTGGCTTGGGTTTTGCGGCCAAAAGTTATTTAAATGCAGACTTTAAAGCTGGCGTTAAAGTGGTGGCTGAACTAAACCAACTTGAACATAAAATTGCTAACGCAGATTGGGTAATTACGGGTGAAGGTAAATTTGACCAGCAAACTTTAAGTGGCAAAACTGTTTTTGGGGTGAGCCAAATTGCTAAAGCTCACAACGTACCTGTGATTGTGATTGCTGGGACTTTAGGCGAAGGCTACCAAGCACTTTATGAGCACGGCGTAAGCGCTGCTTTTTCGCTAGCAAACGGCCCGATCACATTAGAACAAGCTTGCGAACATGCAGCAGAACTCATTTATGAAAGAACCGTAGATATTGCGAAATTAATTCAATTTAGCCAAATGAACTGGAAAGATAAAAAAGCTTAATTGGCTAATTTTAAAAGGCTCTCTTTACAGCTTTCTAAGATTTCATCGCTAAGGTTAGATTGGTCTGGACATGCGCGAGATAAGGCAATTGCCCCTACAGACTGGGCAAGAATATTAATGGCTTGCTTTCTTAACTCAGGCGCTTCTAAAGAAACTTGTTTGGCTCGCTCGTTCATAATGAACTGAATAAGTTGCTCAATGCCCTCTTCAAACTCGACTTTTACTTCATCGGGCTGTCTTGCAGCATCACAAGATAACGCTGTTAGTGTGCAGCCCAAATCCCGATTATCTCGATGAGTGCGAGACACATAAAGCTGAATAAATTGAGTTAAGTTTAAACCTTCTATTCTTTTTAAAACCTGCTCAAGTCCATGTTTAACAGTAATTGAGACAAGGTCTGTTTTCGAACTGAAATGTTTATAAAAGCCGCCGTGGGTAAAACCTGCGCTAGACATTAACTCGGCAATGCCGACCCCATCGTAGCCTTTGCTACGAAACAGTTGAGTCGCCTTTTCAACAATTTTATCTCGGTTTTCTTTTACCTGAGTTTTACTGACTTTCATGTTGGCGCACCCAATTTTATTCACCCTACTGGTCATAATTATACATTGATTATGATTGACATCAAAAATTAGTTATTTTAGATTATGATCATCATCTAAAAAATAAAGCGTGGAGACATCACATGTCAGCTCAATCAAAAGTACTTATTACAGGAGCTTCGTCAGGGATTGGTTCTGTTTATGCAGACCGTTTTGCACAACGTGGCCATCACTTAATCTTGGTTGCACGAGACACCAACCGCTTAGACAAAATCTCGAGAGACCTTCAAGAAAAATACGGTGTACAGGTCGAATTTATTCAGGCCGATTTATCAAAGGATCAAGACATTAGCAAAATTGAAGATGTTCTAAAAAACGATGCTGATATTGAAATTTTGGTAAATAACGCAGGTATTACACTTAACGGAAATTTTTTAACTCAAGATATTAAAGAAATTGAAACACTCATGACTTTAAATATGACGGCGGTTGTTCGTTTGTCTCATGCGGTTTCCGAGCAACTCGTACGTAAAGGTAAAGGCTCAATTATTAATTTAGGTTCTGTTGTTGGGTTGTCTCCTGAATTTGGTTCTACCATTTATGGTGCAAGTAAGTCCTTTATACATTTTTTTAGCCAAGGCTTACATTTAGAGTTAAAAGATCATGGCGTACATGTGCAAGCCGTATTGCCTTCTGCAACCAAAACTGAAATTTGGGAACGTTCAGGTATCGATTTAAGCCAAGTTCCGCCATTAATGGACGTCAATGATTTGGTGGATGCTGCTCTAATCGGCTTTGATCGTAAAGAAACAATTACAATTCCTGTGCTGAAAGACGAAAATCAATGGAATAATTTTGAAAAATCACGTATGACATTATTACCAAACTTTTCTTCGGCTGAAGTAGCCCAACGTTATACAAACTAACAAGTACAGCTACCCAATTCTCAAGTAGGAAAATCTTATGAATGTTATTGATGCTCTCCGTAAGCGCCGTGCAATTAAACGCTTCGACCCTTCTTTTCAGTTATCTGAAGATAACAAAAAGCAGTTATTACAAGAAGTTTTAGCAAATGCACCAAGTGCTTTTAACTTGCAGCATTGGCGTCCGGTTGTTGTCGAAGATGCTGAGTTAAGACAAAAAATTCGTGCTATTGCTTGGGACCAACCACAAGTTACAGAAGCATCTTTACTCATTGTATTATGTGCAAAATTAAATACATGGGAAGTTGATGCTAAACGTGTATGGGATGGTGCGACTCCAGAAGTTCAAAATATTATGGCTGGCGCGATTGACCAGTATTACCGTGACCGCCCACAAACCCAACGTGACGAAGTTATGCGTAGTGCAGGGATTTTTGCTCAAACTCTGATGTTACTTGCCCAAGAACATGGTTTAGATAGCTGCCCGATGGATGGTTTTGACTTTGACGCAATGGCGAAGCTCGTTAACTTGCCTGAAGACCATGTGGTTTGTTTAATGATTGCTGTTGGTAAGTCAGCTTCTGAACCTTACCCACGTGTGGGTAAACTTCCTTTCGATGAAGTCATTATTCAAAATACATTCTAAGTCGTTATTCAAATTTTAGGCTTTCATTCTATTTGTTCATTTTATTATAAATAGTTGAAAGCCTTTAATTTGGTATTGATTATAAAGCTGATTTAGACTCATTCATAAACCACATCCTCACCTAAATACCATAACCGCCATCAATATTAATATTTGAACCAGTGATATATCCCGCATGCTCGCTACAGAGCCATAAAACTAAATCTGCAATTTCATTTCTATTACCATAACGTTTAATCGCCATAAGGTCTAAAAGTGAATTTGCCATTTCGCCTTCTGCCGGATTCATATCAGTATCGACAGGTCCCGGTTGAATATTATTTACGGTAATAAATCGTTCACCCAAATCTCGCGCCATACCTTTGGTTAAGCCATTCACCGCAGATTTAGTCATAGCATATAAAGTTAATCCAGCTGTAGGCACACGTTCAGCATTGATACTTCCTATATTAATAATACGCCCATAATCAGGCATATATTTAACAACCTCATGGCAGGCTACAATCACGCTTTTAATATTTACGGCCATGATCTTTTCTATTTCTTCTAATGTCACATCTTGTATTTTGTTCATCACAAAAATACCAACATTATTCACTAAGATATTAATTCGACCGAACTCATCTGCAACTTTATGAATGGCGTGAATAACCTGTTCTGGTGAACCACTATCAGCTTTAATTCCCATCACTTTTAAGCCATTCGCTTTAAGATCATCTACCAAACGGTTAGCTGCCTGATCTGAGTTTGCATAAGTAAAGGCTACTGTTGCTCCGTGTTCAGCCAATTTAGTGACAATAGCCGCACCTATACCACGTGAACCACCTTGTACAAATGCAATTTTACGTTCTAAATCATGTGATGAAGTCGTGTTCATAACTTATTCCTCTCACAAACTATTTAATTTAATTGAATTTAAATAAATTATTTTCATCTTGGTAACAGACCAAAATAGTTAGTTGTATTTCTTTAATGTTCCGATCAAAGCATCATGAAACATTTTAGGATTTTGCATTTGTGGCGAATGCCCCATGCCTTCAAACTCAATTAATTCAGCATTTGGAATCATTTTTACGGTTTCTTTACCCAAAACGCTGTATTGACCAATTTTTTGTTTAACGTCAGGTGGGGCTATATCGCTACCAATTGCAGTCGTATCACCCGTACCGATATAAAGCACGGTAGGTACTTTAAGTTGAGGAAACTCATAATAGACGGGTTGTGTAAAAATCATGTCGTAAATAAGAGCTGAATTCCATGCGACCTTTTCGTGTCCTTTGCCCGCATTTAGTCCAGCCAACATATCAACCCATTTGTCATATTCTGGCTTCCATACGCCTTGATAATAAGTTTTTAATTCATAGGCTTTGATTGACTCAGCACTCACCTTCAGTTCACGCTGATACCATTGATCAATAGTACGGTACGGAACCCCTTTTGCTTTCCAATCTTCTAGTCCAATTGGATTAACCATTGCGAGGAGTTTTATTTGTTGGGGATACATAAGAGCATATCGCGTTGCGAGCATGCCACCTGTTGAATGTCCTAATAAAATCGGTTGTTTAACACCTAGTTTTTCGAGTAAAGCATGAGTGTTTTGTGCAAGCTGTTGGAAACTATATTGATAATGATCGGGTTTACTAGAAGTACAAAAACCGATCTGATCGGGAGCAATCACCCGATAACCATTTTGTGTTAGAAAATTAATGGTTTCTTCCCAAGTTGCAGCACAAAAATTTTTGCCATGAAAAACCACTACTGTTTGTCCATTCGGCTTCTTGGGTTGAACATCCATATATCCCATTTTTAAATCTTGCTGTTGGGATGAGAAATTAAAATACTGGAGCGGGTAAGGATATTTAAATCCTTCTAAATGCTCTCCATAAACATTATTTGCATAACTAACTGATGACGCAGTAAGACAAGCAAAAAATAAAGACAAGAATGGAAGTTTATTTTTCATCTATCATTTCTCCCAACCACTTGGAATAAAGATGTTTTAGGTGAGTTACATCCGAACCTAAGATAGGTTCGGATGTAAAAGTTTTAGTCATTATTTAAATAAAAAGTTCGATAAACTTTTTTCAACACCTTCGGCATTTTCTTCCACCATCCAGTGTCCTGTATCTGGCAAAATAATGGCAGTGTATTGGGCAGGATCAGCGACAAATCTTGCTCGCATCTCTTTCACCAAAACATCATTTACGCCTTTTTGGCCAGTAAGCGCCATAGAAGGTATTGTTAACTTTTTACCATTAGCGAGCAGTGCTTCATTTTGACGAATTGAGTCGGCATGCGAACGGTAATATCCAAAAGCTGCTTTTAATTTATCTCGAGTCGAATACGGCTCAATCAACTCAGCAAGCAGTTCAGGCGTAAAAATTTCTTTTTTACCTGCATACGTTTTAATAAAGTATGAGAAAAATAAATTTGGATCATTCGCAATTTGCTTCTCAGCAATATCACCAAAACTAAAATAACCAAAGTGCCAACCTAGACCCGGACCATCTGCGGTATACCCCGGATATTCGAACATCGCACGATCCGGAATTGGCGAGTCCATAAATACCGCTTTTTTGATATAGCCTTGATTATTGGCAACGAGTGGATAAGAAGCCGTATTACCTAAATCGTGGCTGACATAATAAATCGGCCCCTTCCCAGCAATTTTCTTAATCGCACCAATTAAAATTTTTGAGGTATTTTCTGCTGAATAATCATCGTTAAGTATGGGACCAGATTGGCCTAGACCCGGCAAATCAATCGCAATGACTTTATGATCTTTCATATAAGAAAGCATGACAGGTTCCCACATTTTCCATGTCGAACCAAAACCATGAATAAATACGATCGGCGTGCCTTTAGATCCACCTTCAACATAATGGAGTTTTACGCCTTCAGACTCGATAAACTTACTAGATAGGCCCTTTGCATAAGCATATTGCCCTAGTCCATTAGATTTCACCTTATTAAACATTTGTTGTGAAACGGCTGGTGGCGTATCAATCGACTTTAAGTTTGGGTCATATTCTGCATTTGCTTGATTTAACCCAAACATCCCCATTGCTGCGGATAAAGCCATAAATTTAAAAAACTTTTTCATTTTCTTAACCTTAATTTATCGTGTGAGCTTATTGAGCAGTAGGATAGTCGGTATAACCCGTTGCATCGCCACCATAGAAATATTCAGATTTGGCTTGCGCTAAAGCATGGCCTGACTGTAAACGCTCAACTAAATCTGGGTTGGAAATAAAAGGACGTCCAAATGCCACTGCATCTGCTAAGTCTTTATCAAGAATAGATTCGGCTCTTTCGAGTGAATAATTTCCACAAACAATTAATGTATTTGTGAACAATGAACGAAGTTTTTCTCTGAAACCTACTGGATAAGTATCACCATGTGGAAGCATGTCCCACTCAGCCAAATGGATATAGGCAATATTTCTTCTTTGTAATTGTTCAGCTAAATAAAGAGTAATTTCTTCGGGTTGTTGGTCTGTCATGCCATTAATCGTTCCCCAAGGTGATAAACGCACACCTACTCGGCCGGCACCAATCGCATCAATCAATGCGTCGACAGTTTCCAATAAGAAACGTGCACGATTTTCAACAGATCCACCATAGTTATCAGTACGCTGGTTCGCATCTGTAGATAAGAACTGGTCAAATAAATAACCATTCGCGGCATGAATTTCGACTAAATCAAAACCTGCTTGTACAGCATTGCGAGCAGCTTGAATAAATTCCTGTTTAACGTTTTGAATATCATCAAAATCCATTGCTCTTGGCATTTCGGCAGGCACCATTGCCCCTTCACCTTTTTCATTGGCAATAAATACTGAAGCTTTGGCCTGAATAGCAGATGGTGCAATGGGTTGTTCGTGGTTGCTATGCAGTGAAGAGTGCGACATACGCCCAACATGCCATAACTGAGCAGCAATTTTTCCGCCTTTTTCATGTACAGCTTGAGTCGCTAAAGCCCAACCTTTGATTTGTTCTTCTGAATAAATACCGGGTGTAAAAGAATAACCTTTACCCACATCAGAAACTTGTGTGCCTTCGGTGATAATCAAACCAGCACTTGCACGTTGACCGTAATAAAGTGCATTAAGCTCGGTCGGCACATCATTAGGTTGTGCTGCTCTTGATCTGGTCATCGGTGCCATAACAATACGATTGCTTAGTTCAACATCGCCCACAATCACTGGATTAAATAATTTGTGATTCATATGTTAGCCCTTAAAATATGCATAAGATTATTTATGTAGTGATCACTATATAATCGTGCTAAAATACAGTCAACATGTTTTTGTAGTGATTGATACAAAATGGAGAGCAAAATGAATAAAACCGCAGGTCGTGGCCGCCCTCGTAATTTCGATCGAGATGCTGCATTAGACAAAGCGATGAATCTATTTTGGCGAAATGGTTATGAAGCGACGTCGATTAATGACCTGACAAAAGCAATGGAAATCAACCCGCCAAGTCTTTACGCTTCTTTTGGAAACAAAGAAAAATTGTTTATTGAAGCTGTTGATTATTATGTTAAAAATTTTGGTAATTATCGAATTGAGGCACTCAAAGAGTCTTTAACTGCTCAAGAAGGCATTAAAAATTTGTTAATCAGAACGATTGATCAATTTTATAGTAAGCCTGATAAAACAGGCTGTTTAGTTGTCTCTGCTGCATTATCAGGTTCATCTGAAAGTAAAAATGTACAAGACATCTTGAGTAATGAACGCAGAAAAACCGTTGCTCTTATTAGAGCGAGACTTGAACAAGGTCAAAAAGATGGTGATGTGGCTGAAAGTTTAAACTTAGATGTTTTAGCAGATTATTTTGGCATGATTCTATTTGGTATTACGGTTCAAGCAAAAGATAATGTGCCTATTGAAAATCTATACGACAGTGTAGAAATGGCTTTAAAAACTTTAAACAATTAATTTTAATGATTTTATAGTTGAAATCATTTGGTTTGATTTCAACTTAAATCACTAAGATAAGATTGCTTTAAACAACCAATAAGGTTTGTAGGTTAGTGAAAAAAAACGCTCACCTTGATGGTTTTTATTGTTTCTAACTTTTCATTTCCACACTTTTAGCTAAGCCAAAGCATTTAGAAAGTAATTAAATAACCTCTCTTTTTGATCGATCTGTTCTGAGCTTAAAAGCTGAATAATTGCGCCTTCAATCATATATAGCAATATTTTGGCATCATTAAAGGCTGCATCGTTTTTTAGTAATCTAAGCTGACTATAAATTTCATTGCTAAGCCATGTTCTGTATCTGACCGCAGTTTGGTAAGCGTTTGGATAACTGTTTTTAGTTTCAAAAATGGCCTTAAATAATAAGTAGTACGGCCCTTCTAAGTCGGTATGTAATATATAAAGTTTTTTAAGTTTATCGATTGTGCTTGTGTCATGGTCGTACTCCACTATTGCAACCACTTGGTCTTGGAGCCTTTCTTTTTGCACAATTAAACAAATATCAATGAAGCGTTCTTTAGAGTGAAAATAATTATAAAACGTCATTTTATTCACTTCGGTTTCTTTCACAATTTTGTCGACGCCGACCATATGAAAGCCACCGTAGTGAAATAAGTCGATCCCTTTTTTTACAACCTCAAAAGCACGTGTTGGGAGAATTAAATTTGGCATAGTTTTACCGTTATAAAATAAATTGTTGTTGTATATAAATGAGATATAAAAGCCTTTTATTTTTTAAAGCTGAAAAAAAGGCATAGCAAAGCCATAAAGACTGTGCTTGGCACATCTCAAGTTTTATTGTTGCTGCAAGTTTTTAGTCGTGACGATTTAAAGCCTAATCAGCCTCATGGCGATTAAACTTGTTAAAAACTAAGTTGTGTTGTTATAGCGTTTGGCAATGGTTGCCAAGAAATAATGGATGTGCAAAGCCAACTCCTTTTTATTGGGAGTTCTGCCAGACATTTATAGAATTATGGTGGCAGAACGAGAAAGGGTTCGCAGACTAGTATTATCTCAAACTAGCACACCCGTAGGTGTCCCTCTCCCGTCCTACCGCTACGGGAAAGGAACGAGTGGCTACCACATATGAGTATTCCTCAGAAGGAATGGCTCTGATGCGGGAGATAATATGCAGTCTGCGACGACTGACTGGCAATGTAGGCCAGCAGGCAAAGAATAGTGCCCAACCCTTTTGCAGTCAAGCACACAAAATGACATTTGTTTTAAATTAGATCATTAAAAAGCAAGGATAAATAATGAGTGAGTTATTGTTAAATGGGGGTTTATAAAGGGAGAAAGAAATTGGCTTGGAAGGCTGTTTTTATTTGAGGATGGATTAATATTAATTTTATAAAAACAAAATATTTTTATCTAAATTTTTAAGGATACTCAAGACATATCTACAAATGCTTGTATTCCAAAGATAAGAAGAATAAAAAAAATGGCAATTACCATATTCAATGGTTTTTGTATTTTTTCTAAATTCTCTGTATTTTTTAGCTTATCAACAACAACAGAAAAAATATAACCCATAACTCCTGCATAAATTATTGTTACTATAAAACTAACAATGTAATTTTCTTGCCAACCAAACACACTACATATTGCTGTATATGCAATCTTTGATACCTTAGCAAATATTAGGCTGATTCCAACCGACAAGCTATATATAACAATTTCAGCTACAGTTTTTCTCACGCTATTCTCCTTTAATTTTTTAAACAAATTCTATATATTTCTTAATTATAATTTTATATCCTAATTCAACTCCCTTTTAGTATATAGATCCAATATATGATAATTACTAAATTTTTAAATATAATGAATCTCTATTATTAATACATTCAATTTATCAAAATTTTTAATCAAAAAACTTCTAAACAAATTTAATTTTAAATTAGCAGCATTATTAAAATTAAGTTTTTCTTTAAATAAAATATGATTTATATTTCAGCACCACCAGCATATAATTACTACACTTACAAACCATTAAAATAATCACCAATATATCAACCCAAGTCAGAACAAGATTATTATGACTTATAAATAAAATTATATTAAATTCATCTTTTAAAAAAATAACAGCCTCTTATTATCTTCCACACCCCAGTAATCTGTCGAAACATTATAACTTTCATTTTTTACCTCAGAATACAAATCATTTAGGGTTTTTTCAGGATAAACATCAAAATTCTTTTTCCAGCTATCAGAATAATACATTGAAATAATTTTAATAAAAAAAATTGATGGATTTAGTATTCGTTGCACTGGCCATCTATTTTCAGAGTGAAAGCCAATATGAAAATGAGAAGCAGGGTGAAATTTTTCTTCATATTGGCTTGGAGTATAATCATATCTAATTAAAGGTATATCTAAAACAAATTCAGCCTCATTAATTAATTGCTCATATTCTTCAGAAGACAATTCGCCAGTTTCAAATAAGTCCTGAATAGATTTTACTTCTTTTTTAAACTCAACAAATTGATAAGGATTGGGATAATATGCATATCTTAACTCCTGCTCATTTCTCCTATTCCTTGATTCTGAGAATTGAAAACAAGCTTGATCCTTTAACATTAAATTATATTGATTATATGTAGAAATATAATCGTATACCTCCCGATAATAAGGAGAAGTTTTACATAATTTCTTTAACTCTGCTGAAACACTTAATGATTCTCTGGTACCATGATGTAAATCAAGATCAAGTTTTTGTGCAATTGTTGCAACTTTTCGAATATGGTGACTTAAATCAATATCAGTCACAATCATACCCTCCCATCATTCTTTGCATTTCTTCTTCCATTTCATCGACTGAAAAGCCGAATTCTTGTAACTTTTGTATTTCTTCTCTGAAGCGTAATTTTAGTTGTTCCTTTTGACCTAAATCACGCTGAATATGATCTAAATTCTGTTTATTTGGAACAATAAATTCGATATTTGGTGATTTATTTAAACTAATTTCTATTTCTTCAAAAAAATGCTGAGCCCCCGTGCCTATTCCTGAGACTCTAAGCCATGCCTTAGTTCTAGTAAAAGCTGTAAATATTTTATTTCTGGTCTGTCTATATTTTTTTGAAGGGTAAAGCGAATCTATACCTAATACGAACACACAAGCAGCCTCATTTCCTTTGGCTCTATGCACAGTAGTAAGAGTTATCATATTCTCTAGAATAAAAGGAGGGTTTTCCATTCGTGATGAAATTATATTATTACTTAAGATCCCATTTTCACTTAATTTAAATGATAAATTTTTAAAATATAATTTTGCATATCTATCATCTAATGAAATAATCATTATATCTTCAGGCTTCAGACCTTGACTTAAAAAATCTTTAATTTCTCTAACGATATAATCAGTCTCATTGTCTAAATCAGCTGCTAAAAATGTCTTTATAATTTCATTTTTATCTTGATACTTTGAAATTGATAACGGACTATTTTCAGGTTTTCTTCTTAAAGTAACTTTCTGACCTTCTATATATTGTCCTTGTACCAACTCATATCCCACATCTTGCCAGTGTTCTATATTTTCTAAAATTTGTACAGGCTCATCATACAGCCCAAAACCAAGAGTATGTGCAGTAACTAATACATCTAATGGATTTCTATAACACTTATAGAGTACTAAATCATTAGATTGCCCCCACGACAGATTTCTAGAAAATAATCTTAAATCAATTAATGGTTTTCCATTACTATCTTTTCCAAATAAATCCATAGGCGTTCTTGTATATATATTAAAAATAGTTTGTAGGTCATCGTAGGCCCATACGATATTTTTTTCACTACCAGAATCTCCGTGTGCCAATAAATAACAGAGCTTAAAGAACTCATCTGGAAGGTCTTGAGCTTCATCAATTAGAATATAATCGTATTTTTTATTAATATTTTTATCGATTAACTGCGAACACACATAAAGAAATGGATCTTTACTATTAAATTTTTTAGCATTATCTAAATGTATAGGATTAAATCCATTTTCTATAGCTGCATTAAAATAAACACCTTCTACTCTATATCCACCCCATGCATGTAGAACATCAATATTATCCCAATTTGGTTCACTACTTGCAAAATGTCTATAAAATTTATTAATAACATTAATAACTAAAGTATATAAACTTTTCGTGTAAAATGTGAACAATATTTTTTTATCAGGATATTGTAAATGAATATAAGCCAATTTCATTGCTAAAATAATTGTTTTTCCCGAACCAGCTAAGCCTCTTATACGTTGTGGGCCATTAATTAAATTAATTGCAGCCTTTCTTTGTTCAGCATCAAAATTAATAATTTCATCTTCGAGTTTTATTAATATATTTAATTTATTCTTATCATCTTCATTGATAGACCTTCTTTGAGTAGGTTTTGATAAGGCTTTTGCACCCTCTATTACTGAGCGAATTTCATCTACTTGTTCTTCAGTAAGGTCTTCATTTTTTTCAGATAAAAAATCGGTTATGCCTTGTAGTGATGCTATTAAGTCTTCATCTTCAATTTTACTAGATGGTGAGAATAGTTTAGTTTCAACTTCGAATATAAGTTTTTTTCTTTTTCTTAAAATAGAACTCTTAATAAGTAAACTATTTACATGACTGTAAGCCTCATTTAATGACTCAAAATTCTGGTCAATATAGTTTTCACTCGATGTAGCTAGAAGCACTACGCCTACTTTTTTAGAAATTAGCAGGAAATTAGTTTTTACAGTATTTTCTTCATATCCTTTAAAAACAGGATATCCATAATAGAGTATCCCATCTTGAATTCCTATTTCTTTATCATATGCATTTAAATGGTCAATTAATTGATCATCAAGTCCATGCGGCTCTAGCTCTGTAGCAATAATAGTTTCAATAGTCACAGAATTTCCAGATTTATTTAAATAATGCCTTATATTAACGTATTTATTTTAAGAATAAAATTAAGTTATTAGCATCTTTTTATCTAGTACAGCAATAAGAACTAGTTAGTAAATCTAATCAATTACCATTTTTATGCTTTACCTATCATAATAAGTTAAAAACTAAAAGTTTTATAAGCTTTGTTATGTGATTTATTCCTTATATAAACTGTATTTCGAGAAAATTTCTTTCCAAGGTATTACATAATCTACATTTTTGAATGACTCAATGCTAAAAAAAGCCCCTGTTCTACAGAGGCTTTTTTTCAATTCAACACTGAATTATTTATGAACCCAAGGCACGGCTGGTGAACCAATCCAAGCAGATTTAGCTGGAATATTTTCACCTTTCATGACCAGTGTTAATGGACCTAACACAGCATGGTTGCTTACGTTGGCGTTATACAAAATAATACTGCGTGTATTTACCACAACATCGTTACCAATATTCACTTGCCCGATTTTCATAATACGGTCTTCAAACAAGTGAGTTTGTGGGCCCGAGAAGCTATTAAACTCAGCACGGTCACCGATGCTTACACAGTCAAACTCTGTAATATCAGCCGTATCCATATAGACATCTTTACCAATGCGAACACCTAAAATACGCAAGAAGAATGGCAGCATTGGCGTTCCTCTCAAGTAGTTTAAGAAGTTAGGAATCGCAACTGACTCATATAAGCTCGTGATCCCTTCACTTAACCATACAAACATGGTCCACATTGGAGCTGAACGTGGTTGATAACGACCAATCAAAATCCACTTCAACAATGCAACAATAACGAAGCAGCCGACACCATAGAGCAAACCAGCAAGCGTTAAAGCCAACAAACCAGTTGGAATGTTGTATTTGTTAATAACATCAATAATCTCAAGCACAATCATATAACCCACACCAATCGCAAGAGCGGCAGGTAATACAACACGAAGGCCTTCAATAAAACCACGCATTAAACGGCGCTTGATACTTGGCAAGAATGTTAAATGATCTGGATATTTCTCAGCAGCTTCACGTGCAGGTAACAACAATGGTGGAGAACCAAACCAAGTTTGACCATCATACATTTCACGGTTATCTGGTGATTTAGATTGCACGCCAATTAAGACGTTGTCTGGTAACACGGTACCATCAGCAATATAAGCACTGTTTCCGACAAAACTACGGTTACCAATTTTGGTCGATTTTAATGTCATCCAACCGCCTTTGATTTCTTCATCACCTAGCATTACAGCATCGGCAATAAAGCTTTCTTCACCCAAAGTCAGCATTTCTGGAATAACACCGTTTGCAGTAGAAATTTCGGTATTTTTACCTACTTTTGCACCGAGCATACGGAACCATGTTGGCGCATAAATGGTCGCAAACAAGCCATGTAAAGTTTGTAAGCTTGTTTCCAAGATTTGAGACGCAAACCATTTACGATAATACGTGCCGCCATGTACTGCATAGGTTCCAGTTTCAAGACGAGGCAATGCAATTTTACGAATGACTGAAGAAATAACAGCAGTAATCATCATCATCATTGCACTAGCTGGAATCGCTAAAATGAAATAGTAAAGTGCGATTTGCAAATGGTCATTGGTACTAATATTAAAGACGTTTGCATCTAACCAGTCGACCAAAAGGAAGCTTGGGAAAATTGGAATAAAGAACAGACAGGCAATAATTAATGCGCTAATTCCATAATATGCATATTCAGCAATTTTACGAATAAACGATAATTTTGGACGCTCTGGCAATTTAGCGTGTTCGTCCACATGCCCAATTTTCTTCGCAGGTGTACCATCCCAAATTTCTCCGGCTGGTACCACTGTGTCATATTCAATTGAGGTTAAGGCATTTACATGAGCTTGTTTTTCTAACACTGTATTTTCTTCTAATACAGCATAAGAACCCACATAACTATCTTCTTTTAAGTGAATTGAGCCTAATACCAAGTGACCATGTTCGACTTTGGCATTTTCCAAGTTTACTTGAGAACCAATGCTCACCCCATCTTCAACAGTAAGTAAAGATGGCATACGAATATGTACTGAACTAATCGTTACGTCATGGCCGATTTTCGCACCAAGCGCTTTCAAATATAAGTTAAGTAAAGTTGAGCCTGACAAAAGATAGACTGGTGAAATATTGCTAATACGGTCTGCTAACCACCAACGGAAATAAGTTAATCCCCATAATGGATATTGCCCTGCACCAACGCCTGTCATTAATAATCGTTTTACCGTAATTGAAACCACAAAACTGGCAATAATTACGCTGATATAAACCAATAAAGACATCGCGATTGCATTTGGAATACTATCTCGTGTTCCACCGGTAAAATAATGATAGGTAAAGAATGGCGCTAACCACTGCAAAATGTTAATCGAAATTAAAACTGGAATAGTAACGAACTGTGCAATACCACATAACCATTTATAAGTTTGGTTACGAGGGTTATCTTGTCCAATCTGGCTATCAAATACAGTAGGCGTTGGTTGCTCTAGCATGAGTGCAGCAATTGCCCCAACCCTTCTCGCTTGATATAAGTTTTGAATAGTTAAGTGGCTATATTCCGGATGTTCACGTAGGTTCGAAATTAAAACCGCCGCTAGCAGTGAATGCCCACCTAGGTCATCAAAGAAATCTGAGTCGAGTTTAATCGGCATGTTGGGGAACAAGCGATTTAAAATACTAAATAAAACTTCTTCGGCTGGGTTCTGTGGTTGGTCAGATTCACTACGATCAATCACACTGGTGAGTGGTCGTGCTTTTAAAGCCTTACGGTCAATTTTTCCTGACAATAAACGCGGAACTTCTTCAATAATCTCAAAACGGTTGGGCACCATATAAGGTGGTAATCGTTGGCTGAGATTATGGCGAATCTCTTTAATTTCGATTGCTTTCTTTGCATCAATTTCTGGTGCAATAAACGCAATGAGCTGGTCAATACCGTCTTCAGGACGAAGAATAACTGCCGCAGTACCAATACCTTCAATATCGCAAAGCGCAGCTTCGATCTCACCGAGTTCAACACGGAAACCACGAATTTTTACCTGATCGTCGGCACGTCCCAAGCAATGTACTTGTCCAAATTCATCAATTTTAGCCAAGTCACCAGTACGATAGAGCGATTGTTCATCTGGACCTTCTGCCCAAGGGTTTTGAATAAACTTATCAGCCGTTAAATCAGGTCTGCCTAAATATCCTTCTGCCACACTTGGTCCGAAAATACAGAGCTCACCTGTTTCACCTTGGGGTAGTAATTCTCTTTCAGCGTTTATGACCAACATGCCATAGTTTGGTAAAGGCTTACCAATGGTAACAAGTTTGCCACGCTCCAATGCCTCAAGACTTGCCGTAACCGTAGTCTCAGTTGGACCATACGTATTAAACATTTTGTGATGAGGCAGTGCCCAACGGTCAACTAGTGAATCCGGGCACATTTCCCCACCTAAGTTAATAATTCTTAAGTTAGGTACATCTTCTGGGAATAAAGCAAGTAATGTCGGTACAGCATGTAATACGGTAATGTTTTCTTGCTTTAATGTTTGACATAAACGTTCAGGGTCACTCACAAGTGACTTAGGTGCAATCCACAATGTTGCACCAACCAAGTAAGAAAGCCAGATCTCTTCAAACGACATGTCAAAAGCAACAGAAAAGCCTTGATAGACTTTATCTTGCTCTTCAATACCCAAAACATTATTTTCACTACGTAAAAAGTGGCAAATATTTCTTTGGGTAATTACGATCCCTTTCGGCTTACCTGTTGAACCAGATGTATAAATAATATACGCAGGTTGTTCTGGGGTCGTTTTAGCTAAAGGAATATTTTCACTGAGCGGCTTTTGCAATTCAGTATTGGTCCACTTTGTTTGTGGTACTTCATCTAAATGTGCATACCATTCATCTGTAGTAATCATTCCTACAGCTTCGGCATCTTCAAGACAAACTGCTATACGGTCAGCCGGCGTATCCATATCAAATGGAAGCCATGCTGCACCACTTAAACAAATTGCCAACTGAGCTTTTAAAAGCTCAATACCACGAGGCAACCATAACCCAACAATATGACCTGGTTTTACCCCTCTTATCGTCAAATGCTGAGCCATGATTAAAGCTTGCTGATATAACTCACCATAACTCAACGTTTTATCTGCTTCAATTAAAGCCGTCTTATCAGGAAGAGTTTGTGCAGTATGGACAAAAATATCGGCCAAGACTTCATGCTGCAAAAATTCCGGATGATACTTTCCACGAATAATATTATTCGTGTTTGTTACAAACTGGTTCATTTTTATACTCTCTTTAATTTTCTGATTTGGCTCAAATGAAGTCATGTTTGTTTTTGTGACCCATTAAAGAAATCAAGATATGTCATAAATTAAATAATTGAACTTAAATCAAGATTAAAGTTTTAGTTTTAAAGTCTATTTAATAATATATAAATTCCGATTGTTTAGGCTCATTTTTTCTAAAAAAATTAAGCTCTTAGCTACAATATTTTAATTTCACCACACTCATCAGGATGAAAAACGTACAAAAACAGCCAAGTAAAAACCTATAATTCACAAGATTTATATAACTCTAATTTTAATAAAACTAATAAATGCTATCCGATATACAAATTCTCCATATTTTAAACTTAATTGATTCATTGTGAACATTTAAAAAGTCCTAAAAATGGAAAATTCTATTTAAATTTTTAGAGGGTATTTAATTATTAACAATATATTAAAGTCATTATGAGTCATTTCTATTTATCTTATATTTTTATCTGTATTTTTCTAAAAAACTTTTGCGATCGCTTAACTCAAGCTTACATATGTTTAATATCGTTTAGTTATGAAGAAGTTCTCCCTGTTTAGCGCTGCAAGTATTGTTTGTTTATATAGAATCTCAAACATAAGAAGAAAGAGGGCTGCTGTTACGTTTAAGCAGGTCGAAGTCCCTTCATTTATAATACATTGAAAATAGACTTAAGAACTTAAATAGTAGGGATCATATGAGTCAACACATAATAAACCCAGAAGACATTCCCCTAGCATTTCAAGCCGCTTGGAATAATCATGATATGAAGGCCTTTGCAGCGCTTTTTCATCAAGATGCGACTTTTGTCAATCGTTTCGGTCATTACGTTAAAGGCATTGATGAAATTATTGCTCTTCACCAGCCTATTCATGACACCATTTATAGCGATTCAACACTAGAGAATGAACTCATAGACGTCACCTCTTTAACTAATGATATCTGTATTTCACATTTTTGGAGTCGTCTAACCGCAGGCTTAGCTCATCCTCAGGGTCCCCATCAAATTGATACCCTTCTTCTCACCGTCCTTGTTAAGGAAAATAACTCTTGGTGTATTCAGGCGCTAGAAAATGTGACTTTAACGAACCCACGCACAGGAGAGATCATACTTAGAAATTTATGAAACAGAGCAATATAATTTTTTAAGTAATTTATAGACATAAAAAAAAGCCCTTGTCATTAACAAGGGCTTTTAAGAATTTTGGCGGAAGCGGTGAGATTCGAACTCACGGAGGACTCACACCCTCGTCGGTTTTCAAGACCGGTGCATTAAACCGCTCTGCCACGCTTCCAACGAGCGCTATAATATAAACAAAAATGCAAGTTGGCAAATCTTTTATTTAATTTTTAATTCAAACGCTCAAAATAAAAACAAATCTATTTAAATTTCATCATTTTTAGGCTTTTCATAACGAATTGCATTGATATACCAAAGCTTTTTACCTAAAGGAGTGTGCACTTCAACCTCATCATCGACTTGTTTACTCAAGAGTGCACGTGCCATTGGCGACTCAATCGAGATATGTTGAGGATGATGATCATAAATTTCATCAATCCCTACGATACGTAAAGTTTTTTGTTCACCTTCTTCATTTTCAATTTCGACCCAAGCGCCAAAGTAAACTTTGCCTTCTTGCTCAGGAGCATAATCAACAATTTTTAACTCTTCTAAACGTTTTCCTAAATAGCGTACCCGTCGATCAATTTTTCTAAGCAGCTGCTTATTGTACTGATAATCGGCATTTTCACTGCGGTCGCCAAGGCTTGCAGCCCAATTCACTTTCTTTGTGATTTCTGGTCGTTCTTCATGCCAAAGTTGTTTTAATTCAGCAACTAATTTGTCATGTCCTGACCGAGTGATTAAGTTAGATTTCATGATAAAAAACCACTGATGAACAACATACTGCTTACAAGATGTAGCATTTTATACCCTATTTACTCATATCAGAAGTGTATAAATTTTCTTCCTTAATAAATTCATGTTGTTATGTTGATATATCGAATATTTAATTGTTCAAAATTTGACAATCTTTTTTTTGAAGATTATGATGCGCGCATCTTAAATGTTGAGTATTTTTTAACCCAACCAAAAACTTTGTAGATTTTCTACATAGTTTATTTTTTTCATTTCATGTCATTTTGAATGACGTCATGACTGCCCACCCCTTATTGAATTTATCAACTTTTAAAAGTTATGGCAGCTTTTTGTCTGGCTTTTAGGGCATAAATTATCTGTAGCGGAGACAACATGCACAGTAATTCAAGTTCTGGGTCGAGGCTTGGCCTTAGCTCTTTATTTTCTTCTCTCCCATTGAAAGTTCTTGCACTCAGCACTATGTTTTTTCCTTTTCATAGTATTAATGCAGGAAAAACCCTACAGTACAATACTGTAGTTAACACCAACACATTAACCGTAGTTGCTGTAGAAAGCCCAACTACTGTTTTTAAAGAAGATCAATTTTTACATGGCTTCGGTTATGACTTGGCTCGTAACTATGCACAAAGCTTAAATGTAAAGTTGGACTTCAAAATCGTGGCAGATAACGCCACCGCACTCAAGTGGGTCCAGCAAGGTAAAGCAAATCTTGCCATGACGACCGCGAGCTTAAGCTCAATCGAGAACAAAGGTTTAATGTCTTTTTCTGCAAGTTGTGGTGACATCGTAAATTTGCAAAAAAATGGATTAAATCCCGATTTAAGCTGGGTGTTTAAACAAGCAGATGATCCTCTTACACAAACAGCCAGTGGTTTTGTTTGTCAAAGCAAGCAAAATGGTCTGACTCAACAACTGGCTTCATTTTACAACCGTAACGTTGTAAAACCTGAGTCTTGGTCGACGATTCAACGTGATATAAGTACACGTCTACCTATTTACAAAGCCAGCTTTAAACAAAGCGCGGCCAAGTATGATTTAGATTGGCATTTGCTTGCAGCAATGAGCTATCAAGAATCGTATCTTAAGCCAGAGTCTGTTTCACCAACAGGTGTACGCGGGTTAATGATGTTAACCAACAGTACAGCTCGGGCAATGGGTGTAAGCAATCGTAGCGATCCAGCGCAAAGCATTCAGGGCGGTGCGAAATATTATGATCTCATGCTAAGTGAGTATGGTGATATTCCCTACCCAGATCGTAACTGGTATGCCCTTGTGGCCTACAATATGGGTCCGGGAGCAGTCAACCAGATCCAGAAGCGCTTACAAACCCAAGGAAAAGACCCAAACCAATGGGTTAATCTCTATGACTATTTACAACGCAATCAAATGCGAAATGGTCGATACAAACAAGCGGTACAGTATGTGACTCGTATCCGTGCTTATCTTGAGCATATTAAAACGGCTCAAACACGAATCAATATCTAGTTTTATTGTTTTAAAAGTTGATAAATTCATTGTTTGTATCAATAAAAAGCTTACCTCTTGGGGTAAGCTTTTTATATAAATTCTTTTATAATTAAGCTGTTTGTTCTAATACTTTCTTGAACAAATCTTTTTGTTCTTGGCTTGGTTTAGCTGTTTGTAAAGCCATTAACTGAGACATGTCGCCTTGAACTTTAATTTTACCAGTCATGAATGCTTGCATAGCTGCAGCCATATCAAACTCTAGGAATACTTTACGTAAAGTTTCAGCATCCATGTTTAAAGTTGTTTTGGCATTTGAAGACAAACCTTTTTGGATTTTACCCCCATCTAACGCTAATTCGGTATTTCCAGAAGCATCTGTAACTACTAAATTAATTGCCAAATTCGCAAGAGCTGGTGGCAAATTAAGATCACCTGCTTCAGCAGTTAATTTTTCGACAGTCGCAAACCAATCATCAGTTAAAAATGCAGGCATGATTCTTCCTCAAATTTATTTGTTCAATTTCTCTAGTTAGTTGCCTATCCAGACAACATCATATGAAGCACTTCTGCTTGTGCGTTGTTATAGCATGTAATTTTAAGGTTGGGCTATGACTTTTTGTACGGAACATTCATTTTTTAGTATTTTGATACATTAAAGGCACTTGTTTATAAAGTGCCTTTAATTGACTTACTTAATTGTTTTATTCAGCAGCAAAACTTAAGTTAACGACATCTAAACGTTTTTTAAGTTCTTCAGGGTCTTTAAAGTCGATCTCGCGCTGAGAATCTAGCGCTTCGAAATCAAACAAATCACGGTCTGCTAACTGAGACGGAGACACGTTTTGTAACGCACCAAAAATACTGTGTAAACGTTTCGGATATTGTTTATCCCACTCACGCAACATTTCATTAAGCATGGCACGTTGTAAGTTCTCTTGTGAACCACAAAGGTTACACGGGATAATTGGGAACTTACGTAATTCTGCATATTTGATAATGTCTTTTTCTTCAACATAAGCTAAAGGACGAATCAAAATATTTTTCTTATCCGAAGACAAAAGCTTAGGTGGCATTGCTTTTAAGCTACCGCCATGGAATAAGTTCAAGAAGAAAGTTGCAATGATGTCATCACGGTGATGGCCTAACGCAACTTTAGTGGCACCAATTTCTTGAGCAAAGCCATAAAGCGAACCACGGCGCAAACGTGAACACACTGCACAGTATGTTTTACCTTCAGGTGTTAAACGCTTGGTAATGGTATAAGTGTCTTTTTCCAAAATGTAATATGGAATGTTATTTTCTTCCATATAGCGTGGTAACACATCTTCTGGAAAGCCCGGCTGTTTTTGGTCAAGGTTAACCGCAACAATATCAAAGTTGATTGGTGCAATACGTTTGAACTGCAACAAAATGTCGAGCAAGGTATAACTGTCTTTACCACCAGACACACACACCATGACCTTGTCACCATCTTCAATCATGTTGAAGTCACGGATGGCATGTCCAACTTGACGGCGAAGCTTCTTAAGCAAACGATAATAGGCCGAGCTTGTTGGAAGTTCAGGCTTAAAATTAAATCCTTCGTTGGACTCAACTGGCGCGTACATAGACGAGATATACCCATAAATAAAAATACCGCGCAATTTTATATGATTCGGACGGGAATCGCATCAAAAGAATAGTTTCAATTCTTGAAGTCGTCATAATGCTCAGGCATGATGCAAAAGCAGTGCTCCATTTTGACCGATGAGTTCATTTTTTGCGCAAAATGCTTACTTTTTGGACTTTTCCACAGTTTTCCACAAAACCTGTGGATAAAATTGTGGATTTCTTAATACTTGACAAACTGTTTTCACCTTCTGTTAAGGGTTTTATTTAAATTGATCATTTTTTAACCAATGATTTTTGCCTTTAATTTTCAAATAGTTAGACAAGTCAATAGAATCATTTTAAAAATTTTTTTTAATTTTTTTTGATGATCATTCGAACAAAACAGCTTGATTTTTTAAAAGAGCAAAAATAAAAAAAATTACACAAAACTTCTTTCTGTAATATTTTTTGATAAACTCTTTGACTAGTTACGAATACCTTAAAATTGTGAATAACATAAAATGAAAAATTCGGTTCAATATCTTTTTTCGTGTTTACTGGGGATGACCACTTTTTCGGTAGGTATAACACCGACTTTAGCGGGTCAAATGTACATTTACCAAGACAAAAATGGCAGCACTTTACTCACTAACCGTAAAAGCTATGACCATTCACTCAAGAAAGTAAAGGTGACTTACTACCCCGATAGTAATATTCATAGTTATACAAACTGGGGCGCTTCAGAAGCTTCTGTTCTACCAAGCTATAGCAAAAATAAAAATGCTTTTGACCATATTATTAAACAGGCAGCACAACAGCATGGTGTATCCGAAGGTCTAATTAAGGCAGTCATGCATACCGAATCTGGTTTTAATGTGAATGCTCACTCTCCTGTGGGTGCGCAAGGTTTAATGCAACTCATGCCAGCTACTGCTCGCCGTTTTAACGTATCTAATGCTTATGATCCTCAGCAAAATATCTTTGCTGGTGCTAAATATCTAAGTTGGTTGCTCAAACGATTTAACGGCAATACGCAAATGGCTCTTGCGGCTTATAATGCAGGTGAAGGGAACGTGGATAAATACGGTGGCATTCCGCCATTCCGTGAAACCCAAGATTATGTACGACGAGTCACAAGTCGATATCAAAACTTATATTCTTCTGGTGTAAGCCTTTCATCTTTTAGTAATTCAAATATTTCTACCCAGACTGTAAATCAGCCAGAGTTGACCCAAACCACCACAACTCAACAAGTATCGGCTAAACCTGTTAAATATTCTTCTGCACGCCAAATCGTGACATTGTCTGATGGCACCTATACCGATGCACCAACAGGGACTTATGTCACCAATAATGCAACGGCAATTGCCCATATCAGAATTGAGTAAAATTAAAAACCGCATACTTTGCAGCTCATGCTTTAATAAGGCCCATCGTCTAAAAATTGTAATGATCTATTACCCCGCCCCTAGTATTTAGACGGGCCTTATAAATAACTTGTTTAATTTGAATACATTCGTATACCGGAAAGAATGTATCGATTCCTTATTTTTTCCTTGAATTTTTCCCCCAAGCGCCGCATATTAGCTGAGTGATTTATAATTTATAAATCAGATAATATTTTATTTATAAGAGGATTTTCTCAATGATGCGGATTGGTTTGTTTTTGCTTACCAACCTCGCGGTACTGGTTGTAGCTGGCATTATTTTGTCACTCTTCGGTGTCGGTAGTTACCATGGCGCGGGTGGCTTAAATCTAGGCAACCTTTTAGTCATCTGTTTTGTGTTTGGTATGGTGGGCTCTTTAGTCTCTCTATTTATGTCCAAATGGATGGCTAAGAAAACTACTGGTACAGAACTGATTGACCCAAATGCTCCTCGTAACCAAGCTGAAAGCTGGTTATTGCAAACAGTCGCTGAACTTTCTCAACGTGCTGGTATTAATATGCCAGAAGTTGGTATCTTCCCTTCATATCAGTCTAATGCTTTCGCAACAGGCTGGAATAAAAATGATGCGTTAGTTGCCGTTTCAAGCGGTCTACTTGAGCGTATGAACAAAGATGAGCTACGTGCCGTGCTTGCGCACGAGATTGGTCACGTTGCAAATGGTGACATGGTTACCTTGGCACTCATCCAAGGTGTTGTAAACGCCTTTGTTATGTTCTTTGCTCGTGTAGTAGGTGATTTTATCGACCGTAATGTTTTTGGTCGTCAAGACAATGAAGCACCTGGTATGGGTTACTTCCTCATTACGATGGTTTTAGATATCGTGTTCGGTATTCTAGCTTCTGCTATTGTAATGTGGTTCTCTCGTTACCGTGAATACCGTGCAGATGAAGCCGGTGCACGTTTAGCTGGTAAACAAGCAATGATTTCTGCTTTATTACGTTTGCAAGCTGAAACAGAGTTACCAGACCAAATGCCAAAAGAAATGAAAGCGTTCGCGATTGCGGAAGGTAAAGAACAAGGTTTCAGCTTAGCTGCTTTGTTCCAAACTCACCCAACGATTGAACAGCGTGTCGCAGCTCTACATCAGTTAGATTGCCCATAACACAGTAAATAAAAAAGCCTCCAGTTGGAGGCTTTTTTATTAGGCTGAATGATGGGCCAGTCCCCAAAGAAAACTAATCCCCCACCACATTGCTAAACCAATCAGAACAAGCACCAATACCCCTAATAAATCCGGTATATGTAGCCATAGCCAACTCACAACAGGATTACGCCAGAAGGCTGAGTGTTGCTGTTTCTTTTCAAGCTTTTCATGTAAATACGGGTGAATAACATGTATATCACTTTGAATCGCATATTCTTCACGTATATGGGTATGAACCACATCTAATGCTTTTCTACTAGGACGTATAAAAATATCGAAAATGGTTCCTGCAACTGGTACACACCCCACCACAGCATCGACTACAGCCAATTTTATGACGGGAGTAAGCTTGTGCTGTGGCACACCAATTTGCTTGGCTTTATATATGGCGTAGCAAGTCAGGACAAAACCCGCAACATCACCAGCAATTGGAATAGTACTTAAAGCAGCATCGGCACCAATACCCTGCTTTGTAAAAGGAATACGGACGGCGCTATCCATCATGGTTGCAAACTTGGCAAGGTCCCGTTCTAGTGCGATGACCTGCTGCTGTGTTAGTTTTTTTTCTTGAGGCATCTAAATCAAATATATGAAGAGAAGTTAAACTTAATATACTTGATTTAACGCCGGTTTTTAAATTGTTTGCTTTTAACTTGAAGCTTTCGATTTAAACAATGAACGCAATAACACATACATAACTGGAATAAAGAATAGAACCAGTACAGTACCAAACATTACGCCACCTAAAATACTAATACCAATTTCTTGGCGGCTCACCGCACCAGCGCCTTGTGCAAATACAAGTGGAATCACACCTGCACCAAAGGCTAAAGAAGTCATTAAAATCGGTCTTAAACGCAAGCTCGCGCCTTCTAAAGCGGCCTGAATAGCATTCTTTCCTTTCTCTTGGGCTAATGCAGCAAACTCAACAATTAAAATTGCGTTTTTACATGACAATCCAATCGTGGTTAGAAGTGCAATTTGGAAATACACGTCATTTGGTAAACCAAAGATATAAGAGAAAATGACACTTCCTCCCACACCTAGCGGAATAGAAGTCATCACGGCAGCAGGAATACTTAAGCTCTCATACAAAGCAGCTAAACATAAGAAAATAAAACCTGCCGAAATCAGATATAACCATACCGCCTGATTGGTCGACTTCTGTTCTTCAAAAGACAGACCAGTCCAAGCCAAACCAATATCTTTTTGCTGGTTGACGAGTTGTTCAACATCTTTCATAGCCTGACCAGAACTGCTACCACCGGCAACATCAGCCTGTAACTGTAAAGCACTATATCCCATATAGCGTTTTACAATTTCTGGTGCCCCACCCCAGCTAAAGTTAGCAAACGAACTAAAAGGCACCATTTCATTTTGATTATTACGCACAGACCAATTATATAAATCTTCAGGTTTAGATCTGAACTCGGCATCGCCTTGAATCATGACACGTTTAATACGTCCCCGATCAATAAAGTCGTTTACGTAAGTTCCGCCCCATGCACTCGACAAAGTGTTATTAATTGCAGAGAGTTCCAAACCATTTGCCAAAGCCTGTTTCTGGTCAATTTTGATATTCAGATTTGCTTTACTATTGGTAGACTGCTTATCAAAGTTTTCAAAAGTTGAATAGTTTTTACTTTGAGCCTGTAACTGACGGAACATACCATCTAAGAAGTTTTGCCCTTGTCCATTTAAATCTTGAATCCAGAAATCCAAGCCATCAGTCTGCCCCAAACCATTTACCGAAGGAGGTAAGGTCACGTTAATTTGAGCATTACTAAAATTTCTGAAATATTTCATTGCACGCTTTTGTATAGCGTCAGCCGAGTCCTCTTTCGCCGTACGTACATCCCAAGGTTTTAAAGCAATAAAGCCTTGCGCTAAATTTTGTCCTGTCCCGGCATTATTTCGACCGTAACGTATTAAAACCAGATCAACATTTTTATCTTCTTTAGTGAGAAAGTATTGGCGCACTTGTTCACCAATTTTCTGACTTTCAGAAATTGGAGCACTGTCTACCAGCTTAATTTGCACACTTAAAATACCTTGGTCTTCTTTAGGAATAAAGCCGCTTTTTAAACCACTGTAGAAGAGCATAAAAACTGCAATCAGCGCCACAAAAATCACAATAACCGATTTACTGTAATGAATACTCGTCTGAACAAGCTTGATATATTTATTTTTAAGTTGATCAATTTTTTGGTTAAACCACACTGCCCAGCGCATAGGTTCAGGATTAGGTTTTAAAATTAATGCACACAATGCAGGCGTTAAAATGAGTGCAACCGTAAGCGATAATGCCATAGCAGCAACTAAAGTAATGGAAAACTGACGGTAAATCACCCCAATTGAACCGCCTAAAAAGGACATTGGAATAAAAACAGCAGTTAAAACCAATGTAATGCCGACTAATGCACCGCTAATTTCCCCCATTGACTCAATTGCAGCTTCTTTTGGAGTTAAGTGCTGTTCATGCATGAGCCGCTCAACGTTTTCAACTACCACAATCGCATCATCAACCAACAAACCAATAGCGAGTACCAGTGCAAATAACGTTAATGTGTTAATACTAAAACCAAGCACATATAAGACTGCAAAAGTTCCCAAAATCACAACCGGAACGGTAATACTCGGAATGAGTGTTGCACGCCAGCTTTGCAAAAACAGGAACATCACCAAAATTACCAAAATAATGGCTTCTACAAGCGTCTTTACAACTTCCTTAATCGACTCTTGAACAAACGGCGTATTATCTCGTGGATAAACGATTTTATAGCCTGCTGGTAATTTAGCGGCGAGCTGATCTAAGGTTTGATGGATGAGCTTAGAAGTTTGAATAGCATTTGCGCCCGAGGATAAAGATATACTTACACCCGCAGCAGGATAACCATTAATCGTGTTGAAAGACTGATAGTTTTCTGCACCGAGCTCAACTCTTGCAATATCTTTTAAATAAACATAACTCGCCGTTTTATCGGACTTTACGACAATATTTTTAAAATCATCAACAGTCTTTAGTCGAGAACCTGCCGTCACTTTTGTATTTAGATATTGACCATCAATGACTGGTAAATCACCGATTGCACCTGCAGCAACTTGGGTATTTTGAGCAGTGATTGCATTAGCCACATCACTGGGCATTAAATTATATTGCTTTAACTTATCTGGATTTAACCAGATACGCATCGCATATTGCGAACCGAATACATCCGTTTCACCCACCCCTTCAATACGGTTTAAGTTATCAACGACATGTGTAGTTAAATAGTCCGACAGCTCAATATTTCCGGTTTTACCAGTCGAGTCGTATAAACCAATTACCATAAAGGTATCGCCTAGTGACTTACTGACTGTCACCCCTTGACGTTGTACTTCATCGGGTAAACGGCGTATGACGCCACTAATACTATTTTGGACTTGGACCTGAGCAGTATCGGGGTTGGTTCCATTATCGAAACTAATGGTAATTCGGCTACGTCCTGATGAATCACTTGATGAGCTAAAATAGAGTAAGTGATCAATCCCTTGTATTTGTTGTTCTAAAATTTGGGTAACACTTTGCTCAACCGTTTGTGCATCTGCCCCGCTATAACTTGCCGACACTGTAATTTTCGGAGGTGCAATATCGGGATACCGTTCTACGGGCAAGTGCATCACCGAAAAAATACCAAAAGCCATGACAATGATCGCCAGTACATTGGCAAAAATGGGGCGCTGAATAAAAAATTTAGATAGCATGGCTGCTCGGTATGATGTCGTTAATTAACAGGAGTAAATGCCGCTTTGAGACCTTGTGATCATCAACGAGCGGTGTAAAAAAGACAAGTGGAATTAAAACAATAAATGTAATTAAGACAAAAACAAAGCGTGATTCACTATTTCCAACAAAGCAATAAAGAACCAGTTAAATAGTGTCACTTAAAATTCATGAATTCTTCATGATCACGTCAAACTAAATCCTAATACTTAAGTCGTTTCAACTAAAACAATATGAGTAGAATTATGTTTAGAAAAGCACTTTTATGCTTAAGTTTAATTGGCTTGGTCGGTTGCAATGACGATGATAAAACCGAAACAACTCCAACTACACCAGAATATCAACTTCCTAAAATTTTAGTGATTGGACACCGCGGCGCTAGCGCTTTACGTCCTGAACATACTTTGGCTTCATATCAAAAAGCGATTGATGATGGTGCTGACTTTATTGAACCTGATCTGGTTTCAACAAAAGACGGTGTATTGGTTACTCGTCATGAAAACGAAATTGGTGGTACTACCAATATCAGTACTCTTGCCCAATTTGCAGACCGTAAAACCACAAAAAATATTGATGGTGTCAATTTAACGGGTTGGTTTACGGAAGACCTCACTTTAAATGAATTACAACAAGTTAAAGCACGTGAACGTATTCCTGAGTTCCGACCAGCAAATACGGCTTATAACGATCTGTATTCAATTCCAACACTTGAACAAGTCATTGAACTTGCCGAAGCAAATTATAAAAAAACCGGAAAGATTATTGGCTTATATATTGAAACCAAACATCCAACTTATTTTAAAAACAAGAATTTGGCCATGGAAGACACACTTCTTAAAACTCTTGCCAAATATCAATATACACGTGATATTGCCCCTATCTATTTGCAATCGTTTGAAGTCAGCAATTTAAAGTATTTAAAAGATCAACTTGATCTACATAAAACACTTAAACATGCACAAATCATTCAATTATATGATGCAAAAACCTCTCGACCAGCAGACTTTGTTGAATCTGGTGTGTCTAAAACATATGGTGATTTAGCTACAGCGCAAAGCTTAAAAGATGTTGCTAAGTATGCAAATGGTGTAGGCCCAAGCAAAAACTATATTCTCAATTTCAATAATGATGGTTCAGTACAAACTACTTCATTTATTAGCGATGCACATGCCGCTGGCCTAAAAGTACACCCATATACTTTCCGTCCAGAAAATAACTTTTTACCTCAGCCTTTAAAATGTAGTGACAAACCTGCCGAGCGTTGCCCGACAGGTGCTCTAAAAGAGTTTGAAGCATATTTCAAAGCAGGTGTAGATGGTATCTTTACAGATGACCCAGCACTCGGCCGTGAAGCAGTCAATAATTTTGAGAAAGCAACAAAATAGTTAAAGACTTAATAAAAAACAGGGCATTTAATGCCCTGTTTTTTTTACTTATCAACACTGTTATTAAAATATAGAGGAATCCATTGGTATTGCTCTGCATTTACTTTATACACATGGCCAATTCCTGGGAATGGCAAATGTGGAGCAGCTACCCATTGCTGTTTATTTGAGATTTCAGCAAACATTTTCAAACGAGTGTTAATTGCCTGCTCAGAATTTACATCAAAATCTACGCCGGTTTTTGGAGCATCAAACTGCAAAGAATGTGAGTGGACAATGTCTCCCACAAAGACAATTTGTTGATTTTTACTCTTTAAACGGAAACTGTGGTGACCCGGTGTATGCCCTTGTGTATTGATTACTTCAAAACCTTGAATGACATCGCCATCTTTAAAGGTCTTGAAAGCTTTTTTCGCTTGATACGGTGCAAGCGCAGCTTTTATATTTTTAACCGTGCCTAAATAGTTTTCTTTTTTATCTGCGGGTACAGTTTTTTCAGAAGCTGGATTTAACCAATAGTCAGCTTCACGTTCATGTGCATAAATAGTTGCATTAGGAAATACAGCTTTTCCATTTTGAGCAATACCACAAACATGGTCTGGATGTAGATGGGTTAACAAAACCGTTTTCACGTTAGCAAGTTGATAGCCTGCCAATTCAAGATTTTTAGCAATTGAACCCAACTGTGGGCCAAAACAACTTGAAGCACCACTATCAACAAGAGTTAAACTTTTACCGTCATCTACCAAGAATGCATTTACCGAAGTTTGAACCCCTTTCTCATTAACAGCGGCGTATTTTGTTAAAATTTTAGTCTTCTCAGCCTGACTCAAATTTTTAAATAACTTAGGGTCTAAATAAATAGTGCCATCCAGTAAAGAGGTGATGCGATAATTACCAAATTGATGCTTATAATATCCCGGTACTTGTTGAGCTGAGGCAGGCTCTGCATAGCTTACATGTAACCCACTCATGACAAGTCCTAATGCTACAAATAATTTTTTCATCTCTTCTTCTCTATCAAGTTATAAAGTCAAAATCTTTAAAAAAGATTTAATATTTTTTTTAAGGGCCGCGATATATAATGCATGAAAAGTGTTAAAAATATAAGTGAATGAATAGTTATTCTCCCTACAAAGGCAAAAGTGGACTAAAGCGCATCTTGAATGCGACAGGTTATTCAATTTCAGGATTTAAGGCAGCTTATAAAAATGAAGCCGCTTTCCGACAAATTGTTTTAATTAATATTGTGCTTATCCCTACTAGCTTTTTTCTAGATGTAACTCGCGGTGAACATGCACTTATGGTGGTTGTGTGTTTATTTGCAATTATTGTAGAACTATTCAATTCTGCGATTGAAGCGGTAGTTGACCGTGTATCACTTGAAAAACACCAACTCTCTAAAAATGCTAAAGATATGGGAAGTGCTGCTCAATTTGTCGCGCTTTCAATTATAGCAGTGACATGGCTTATCATTTTATTAGGTTAAAAAAAACCATGCTTATAAGAGGATAAGCATGGTGTAACAAAAAAGAGGAACTACAGCTACTGTTCCTGACTATAAGTTTAAGAATATCAACTTAACTTTTTCTTAATTTATATAAGAAATAAAAAAATCCCTGCATTTGCAGGGATTTTTTATTTAGACGTTGATGTTTATTACATCATGCCGCCCATTCCACCCATACCGCCCATGTCTGGAGCAGCTGGTTTGTCTTCAGGAATGTCAGTGATCATACATTCTGTAGTCAACATTAAGCCAGCAACAGAAGCAGCGTGCTCAAGTGCAGAACGAGTTACTTTAGCTGGGTCAAGGATACCCATTTCTAACATATCGCCATATTCACCAGTTGCAGCGTTATAACCGAAGTTACCTTCACCTTTCTTAACTGCATTGATTACTACAGATGGCTCATCACCAGCGTTCGCAACGATTTGACGAAGTGGAGCTTCGATCGCACGACGTAAAATGTTGATACCTGCAGTTTGATCTTCGTTAGCACCTTTTAGGCCTTCAAGCGCATTTACGGCACGTACAAGCGCAACACCACCACCTGCAACAACACCTTCTTCAACTGCTGCACGAGTTGCGTGAAGAGCGTCGTCAACGCGGTCTTTCTTCTCTTTCATTTCAACTTCAGTTGCTGCACCGATTTTAATTACAGCAACACCGCCTGCCAATTTAGCAACGCGTTCTTGTAATTTTTCACGGTCATACTCTGAAGTAGATTCTTCGATTTGAGCACGGATTTGTTGAACACGCTCAGCGATAGCAGCAGCATCACCAGCACCATCAACAATAACTGTATTTTCTTTAGAAACAGTGATTTTGTGCGCTGTACCTAAATCTTGAAGAGTCGCTTGTTCTAAAGACATACCAACTTCTTCAGAAATAACAGTTGCGCCAGTCAAGATCGCGATGTCTTGAAGCATTGCTTTACGGCGGTCACCGAAACCAGGAGCTTTAACAGCACATACTTTGATAATACCGCGCATGTTGTTTACAACAAGAGTTGCAAGCGCTTCACCTTCAACATCTTCAGCGATGATAAGAAGTGGTTTACCAGTTTTAGCAACTGCTTCTAAAACAGAAATCAATTCACGAATGTTGCTGATTTTTTTATCAACAAGAAGGATGAACGGATTTTCAAGTTCAGCAGTCAAAGTATCTTGCTTGTTAGCAAAGTATGGAGAGATATAACCACGGTCAAACTGCATACCTTCTACAACGTCTAATGCGTCTTCAAAGCCAGAGCCTTCTTCTACAGTGATTACGCCTTCTTTACCTACTTTTTCCATCGCTTGAGCGATAAGTTTACCAACAGTAGTATCAGAGTTAGCAGAGATAGAACCAACTTGTTCAATTGCTTTGAAATCATCAGCTGGCTTAGCAATAGAACGGATATTTTCAACTACAGTTTTTACTGCAATGTCGATACCACGTTTTAAATCCATTGGGTTCATACCAGCAGTTACTGATTTGATACCTTCGTTTAAAATTGCTTGAGCAAGTACAGTTGCAGTTGTCGTACCGTCACCTGCGATGTCGTTAGTCTTGCTTGAAACTTCACGTACAAGTTGAGCACCCATGTTTTCAAACTTGTCTTTTAATGAAATTTCTTTGGCAACAGTTACACCGTCTTTAGTGATGTGCGGCGCACCGAAAGAACGGTCGATTACAACGTTACGGCCTTTAGGACCTAAAGTCACTTTAACCGCATCTGCAAGTACGTTTACCCCTGCAATCATTTTTGAGCGAGCTGAATCACCAAATTTTACGTCTTTAGCTGACATATTAAACTCCGAATCTTTTTAAATACTGAATCTGATAATGAATTGAGTTATGGATCGATTAGCCTTCTAATACAGCTAAGATGTCTGACTCTTTCATGATTAAGAGTTCTTCACCGTTTACTTTAACTGTTGTACCTGCATAAGTACCAAATAAAACCTTGTCACCAACTTTAACATCCAAAGCACGTACGCCGTTATCAGTGATTTGACCATTACCTACTGCAATTACTTCACCTTGAGATGGCTTTTCAGCAGCAGAACCTGGCAATAAAATACCGCCAGCAGTTTTGGTTTCTTCTTCTACGCGACGAATCACAACGCGATCATGTAATGGACGAATGTTGCTCATAATTAACTCCATCAGACTTAGTCTTTTTGATTAATCGTTATTGCTTTAATCCAGAGCAATAACAAAATATTTAGATGTCACTTTTGTGGGGATGAAAAAAATGGCTTCAAGGGGAAATAAGAAAAATTTTTCTGTTTTTTGAATATTTTTTAAACAATCAAATATTTAATCTCATCTAAACCAAATCAATCTGTAGTGAATTCAGCCTGCTGTTCATTAAACCAATAATGCTGAATCTTTCCTGTATTTGAAACCATATTAAAGCTATTTGGATTATGATGATATAAACGAGTAGAAGTTGCTGTACCCGCATGAATATCATAAATAGGATGATCTATTTCCAGATGGTAAATTTGAGTTAAATCATATATAGCCGTTTTATGGAGATGACCATGCAGCATTCCGAATAATCCAGTTGTACTCCACTTCTCTAAGGCGATTTTTCCTAAAACCGGACAATCCTTTATTCCATGCTTATTATCGGGTGGTGTATAAAAAGGTTGATGGAAAACCACTAGCTTTAATTTATCTTTAGGCCCTTTTTGTAAACGCTCATAAGTATCTTGAATTTGTTCAATCGAAATATGACCACGCGTATGGTAACGACGGCGTATGCTATTTACACCAACAATATAAAAATGTTCAGTTTCTAAAGTTGGCTCCAGTTCACCAAAAAAATATCGATAACGAGTAAATGGAGAAAAAAAACGATTCCAGACATGATACAAAGGAATGTCGTGGTTGCCTGGGACCACTAAATAAGGAATATTGAGACTATCTAAATATTGCCGACATTTAAAAAATTGTTCGTATTTGGCACGTTGAGTAATATCGCCACTTACAACAATTACTTCAGGCTGTTGCTGAATACAGAAGTGCCTAATTGCCTCTAAACACTCTTGTTTTTCCGTTCCAAAGTGTAAATCAGACAGATGTAATAACATTCGGCACCATTATATTTAAAGCATTTTTTTCTACAGTGAAATTTAAAGGTGGTTTCATCTCTATGATTTCACCATCTAAAGCAACTGTAAGTTTCGATTTTTTTGCACATTCGACTACAACATGATCTGCACAAAAACTATATACATCTTGAGCATCTTCAACTTTACCTTGAATCCACTGCCAAAGCATATTCAGTAAACTCAGCTTATCACTTTTTGTAATTACAACTCCAGCAACTCGTCCCTGTGCTGCACATTCTGCAATTCTAAGTTTCATATCACATAGTTGTAATTGATTATTCCCAAAGAAAATAAGAGGTGCTTTAACAGGATATTTTTTACCATCTACTGTTATAGATAGCTTCATTGACTTATTTTCTCTTAACAAAACATCTAAAGCTGATGTATAGGCATGTAAAGGAAGCCTTCCTAAATATTTATTGTAGAGTTCGCGCTTTTTGATAAAGAGTGGATATAGACCTAAACTAGCATTATTTAAATAAATATGATCATTGATTACTGCTATATGTACTGACCGAGGAATGCCTGTAGCAATCACTTCTGCTGCTTCTAAAAGATCTAGCGGAATATCTAAAACTTTAGCGACATAGTTAAAAGTACCTAAAGGCAAGATTCCCATTGGAATAGAAGTATTCTTAAGTTTAGATGCAACAGCATTTAATGTGCCATCCCCACCAGCTGCAACAACCACCCCTATATTTTCGTTTTGTGAATGCCGATGAATAACATTATTCATCAGATCATCAAACAATGTATTTTCATTTAATTCAAATACTTGTATTTCAAAACCATGTTCAGTAAATACAGTCATCAGTTGCTCATAAACATCTTCATGTTTTGAAGCGTGAAATCCTGATTTTTCGTTATAGATGATCGAAAGAGGTTTCAAGGGCCGCATTTTATTATCGTAAAGTAAGATGTTTATTCTATTTTGTATATAAAATCACCTATTAAAAGTCTCTTTATGTAAATTTTGAATGATCTTCATTTGTTTAATCAATAATAATTCTCAAAAAAAATTTAAGAGCTAATTTATTGATTTTAAATAAAATAACTTAAGTAAATAACACACATACAACATAAAAATATAAAAGTAAAAACTATATAAAACATCATAAGCAAATGATTTTCATATAAAAACAATCGGAATTCCAAATATCTAATTGTTAGTCTTTAGTCTTATTTTTTTTATGATTTTATGCTTTAATACAGCCACTTTTTTATTTGATCTTTCATTGTACCCCAATGAATAGACTTGTACGTTGTACATATTTTGAATAGGCCTCACCATGACCACAGTGAACGCACCAGAATTCGTTCGTCATCCTAAGCTTATAGCATGGGTTGAAGAAATTGCAAACTTAACCAAACCAGCAAAAATCGAATGGTGTGACGGAAGCGAAGAAGAGTATCAACGTCTAATCGACTTGATGATCGCTAACGGCACCATGCAGAAATTAAACCAAGAAAAACATCCTGGTTCTTATCTTGCAAATTCTGACCCATCTGACGTTGCGCGTGTTGAAGATCGTACTTACATCTGCTCTCAAAATAAAGAAGATGCTGGTGCGACAAACAACTGGGAAGATCCAGCTGTTATGCGTGAAAAATTAAATGGTTTATTTGAAGGTTCAATGAAAGGCCGTACGATGTACGTTGTTCCTTTCTCTATGGGTCCTTTAGGTAGCCATATTGCTCATATCGGTATCGAGTTAACTGATTCTCCTTATGTTGCTGTTAGCATGCGCAAAATGGCACGTATGGGTAAAGCTGTTTATGATGTATTAGGTACAGACGGCGAATTTGTTCCTTGTGTACACACAGTAGGTGCTCCACTTGCTGAAGGTCAAAAAGACGTTGCATGGCCTTGTAACCCAGAGAAATATATCGTTCATTACCCAGAAACTCGTGAAATCTGGTCTTTCGGTTCTGGTTACGGCGGTAACGCATTACTTGGTAAAAAATGTTTAGCTCTTCGTATCGCTTCTGTCATGGGACGCGAACAAGGTTGGTTAGCTGAACACATGCTTATTCTTGGTGTGACTAACCCTCAAGGTGAAAAACACTACATCGCTGCTGCATTCCCATCTGCTTGTGGTAAGACAAACTTTGCAATGTTAATTCCACCAGCAGGTTATGAAGGTTGGAAAATCGAAACTGTAGGTGACGATATTGCTTGGATCAAACCAGGTGAAGACGGTCGTTTATATGCGATTAACCCTGAAGCTGGTTTCTTCGGTGTAGCTCCTGGTACAAATACCAAGACTAACCCGAACTGTATGGCAACACTTCATAAAGATGTTATCTATACAAACGTAGCAGTAACTGAAGATGGTCAAGTATGGTGGGAAGGTCTTTCTAAAGAAGTTCCATCAAACTTAACGAACTGGAAAGGTCAACCTCACGTAAACGGCGAAAAAGCAGCACATCCAAATGCTCGTTTCACTGTTGCAGCTGGTCAATGTCCATCTATCGACGCTGATTGGGAAAACCCAGCAGGTGTTCCAATTTCTGCGTTCATCTTCGGTGGTCGTCGTGCAGATACAGTTCCTTTAGTTTCTGAAGCTTTTGACTGGGTTGACGGTGTATATAAAGCGGCAACTATGGGTTCTGAAACTACTGCTGCTGCTGTTGGTCAACAAGGTATCGTTCGTCGTGACCCATTCGCGATGCTTCCATTTGCTGGCTACAACATGGCTGACTACTTTGACCACTGGTTAAGCCTTGGTGCAAAAGTAAGCGAGAAAGCTGAAGCTTCTGGCAACAAATTACCGAAAATCTTCAACGTAAACTGGTTCCGTCGTGATGCTGAAGGCAACTTCGTATGGCCTGGTTTCGGTCAAAACATGCGTGTTCTTGAGTGGATCATTGACCGCTGTGAAGGCCGTGCAAACGCTGTTGAAACACCAATCGGTTTTGTTCCAACATATGAAGACTTGAACTGGAAAGGTACTGAGTTCAGTAAAGAACAATTTGACCTTATCACTACTCAAGATAAAGACCAGTGGGTTACTGAAATTGAAAGCCACACTGAGTTATTCAATAAACTTGGCGAGCGCTTACCAAAAGCATTAAAAGAACGTCAAGCAGCATTACTTGAAGCTGTAAAAACTGGCTTCTAATTGCTAAATATAAAAAAGGCCGCTTTATGCGGCCTTTTTTATTATGCGGCATCATCTTTTAGTCGACGTTCAGATAAGTAAGCTTCTAACACTTTCACCTGTTTCTCATTAAACGTCAAACCTAATTTAGATCTTCGCCAGAGTATGTCTTCTGCAGTATTTGCCCACTCATATTCACATAAATATTTAACTTCACATTCAAATAAATCATGACCAAAATTTTGCCCCAATTGTTCTATACTATTTCGTTCATGAAGCATGTTCCAAACTCTTGTGCCATATGCATGTGCCCAACGTTTGGCAAGGGATTCTGAAACTCCATTTACACTTAATTGAATCTGGTTGATTAAATCATCTAATGTAGTCCAGTTCTCAGCACCCGGTAATGGTGCATTGGCAGTCCACTCCTCTGCCATTTCACTAAAGAACGGAGACAAATGCTCTAAAGCGGCCTCAGCCAGTTTCCGATAAGTCGTAATCTTGCCACCAAATACCGATAACAATGGTGCCGTTTTATCTTCCGTCTGTAGTGCCAAAGTATAGTCGCGGGTAATTGCCGAAGGGTTATCAGACTCATCATCACATAAGGCACGTACACCTGAGTACTGACTTACAATATCTGCTCGCGTTAACTGCTTTTTAAAATGTGAATTGGTCACTGTCAAAAGGTAATCTATTTCTACATCAGTAATCTCTACCTTTTGTGGATCACCTGTGTATTCCTGATCTGTTGTACCAATGAGGGTATATTTTTCTAAATAAGGAATTGCAAAAACGATCCGTCGGTCTTCGTTTTGCATAATAAAAGCCTTATGACAGTCATATAGCTTTGGCACAACAATATGGCTTCCTTGGATCAATCGGACTTGATAAGGAGATCTTAAATTTAGATTTTCACTAATAATTTCTTCAACCCAAGGACCAGCTGCATTTACTAAAGCTCTTGCACGTATCTGATAAACCTCAGCTCCACTTTGTAGTTCCAAGTGCCAAAGTTCTTGTTCTTTATACGCCTTCACACATCGTGTTCGTGTCACGACTTTGGCACCCTGCTCTTTAGCTTGTAGCGCATTTAACACCACAAGACGTGCGTCATCTACAGTACAGTCAGAATATTCAAAGCCACGTGTTATCGCTGGTTTTAAGGGACTATCTTCTTTGAAATAGATCAGATTTGAACCTAATAATTTTTCTCGTTTTCCCAAATGATCATAAAAAAATAGACCCGCTCGAATTAACCATGCAGGACGCAAATGCGGTCGATGAGGCATAATAAAACGCATAGGTGCAATAATATGTGGCGCTTTAGCCAACAACACTTCACGCTCTGCTAATGCTTCTCTGACTAACCTGAATTCTTTATGTTCTAAATAGCGTAGACCACCATGAATTAATTTACTGCTAGCAGATGAGGTGTGACTGGCTAAATCATCTTTTTCACACAAAAATACCGATAATCCACGGCCTACTGCATCATTAGCAATACCGACGCCATTAATACCGCCACCAATTACAGCAATATCATATACTTTTGAATAATCATTAGTTTGTACTGTCATTTCTCATATTCTTTTTATTGTTGATCTTATAAAAATTAAAACATCAAATTGATGAAACAACAATCAAAAAAGTAGAATAATCAATTTTGAATAAATAAACATTGAGCCGCTAATTGATTACTCTACTTTTAATTTAACTCATTAAAGAACAAATCAATCCTCAGCCCAACTTTGACTGCGTTTCACTGCTTTCAACCAACCCTTATAAATAAACTCAGATTGTTCAGCAGACATTTTGGGTTCAAAAACTTTTTCTATGGCAGATTTATTTCTTAACTCGTGAAGATCTTGCCAGAAACCCGTTGCTAAACCTGCAAGGAAAGCAGCGCCCAAAGCGGTAGTTTCTTTCATTATTGGACGTTCTACAGGGGTTGCTAAAATATCAGACTGAAATTGCATCAAGAAGTTATTTTCCGTTACGCCACCATCAACACGGAGCGTACGAAGTTCTTCTGCTGCATCTTGCTGCATAGCATCTAAAACATCTCGAGTTTGAAAAGCAATGGACTCTAAAGTTGCACGAATAATATGTTCAATACTAGCCCCACGCGTCAGACCAAAAATTGCTCCGCGTGCTGTCGGGTCCCAATACGGTGCCCCTAATCCGGTAAAAGCTGGAACAACGTATACACCGTTACTGTCTTTTACCCGTGTTGCATAATGCTCAGAATCTTTAGCGTTCTTAATAACCTTTAATTCATCGCGTAACCACTGTACACAAGAGCCACCATTAAACACGGCACCTTCTAAAGCATAATTCACTTCTCCGTTTGCACCGCATGCAATAGTAGTCAGTAATCCATGCTCTGAACGAACAATCTTTTTACCTGTGTTCATGAGTAGAAAGCAGCCTGTACCATAGGTATTTTTAGCCTGCCCTGACTCAACACACATTTGACCAAAAAGTGCAGCCTGTTGATCGCCAGCGATTCCCGCAATAGGAATACCTACTTCTTGGCCACTAATAGTATGTGTATACCCATAGACCTCAGATGAACTACGCACCTCAGGTAGCATTGCTCTAGGAATATCTAAAGCTTGTAAAAGTTTTTCATCCCATTCAAGCTTTTCGATATCAAACAGCATAGTCCGTGAAGCATTGGTAAAATCAGTGACATGGACAGCACCATTAGTTAATTTCCAAATGAGCCAGGTATCCACCGTACCAAATAATAACTCTCCCCGCGCAGCACGCTCACGGCTGCCTTCCACGTGATCTAAAATCCATTTAATTTTTGTGGCCGAAAAATATGGATCAATCACTAAACCAGTGGTCTTACGGATATATTCTTGCCAACCAGCTTTATGCAATTGATTACATATTTCAGTCGTCTGTCGACTTTGCCAAACAATAGCATTATAAATAGGCTTACCTGTTTTCTTATCCCAGACAATGGTGGTTTCTCGCTGGTTTGTAATCCCAATTGCCGCAACTTGCTCACTCTTGATGCCTGCTTGAGCCAAAGCCTCTACCCACACAGCGCTTTGAGTTGCCCAAATTTCCATTGGATCATGTTCAACCCAGCCCGGCTGAGGGTAAATCTGAGTAAACTCTCTTTGAGCAATACTGACAACATTTGCATCATGATCTAAAACAATTGCTCTTGAGCTTGTTGTGCCCTGATCAAAAGCAACAATATATTTCTTTGGGCAATTTGACATCTGAATGTCCCTTTCATTATCCACACACATCTAGTCCACAATGCAAAGACATTATGCCTAACTGTATTTATTTAAAATTTTCTTTGGAATATATCATTATTTTTAAGGGATATAGGTTTTCTTCGCCCAAACATTACTCATTCTTTATCGGTTTTTACTACTTGGGAAAAAATAATATTCTAAAAATCCGAGTAAGCTTATAAAAATGAACTGATCGGCCAATTTGAAATCACATAAATATTCAACTTATTCCTTTGCTTAAATAATAAACATTGTTTTACAGACATAAAAAAAATAAAGTGAAATACTCCTCTAGATAATATGTAAAAACGGAATAAATCTTCTCTTCTTTAGCATTCAACCCAAGCGAAACATGGAGCGACTCATGGTTGATCAACCTTCTACCGCAACACCTCCACATTCTAATTTAGATACAAAAACTCGTCTAAAATCAATTTTGGGCGGTTCTGCTGGCAACCTTGTCGAATGGTACGACTGGTATGTATATGCCGCATTTACGCTCTATTTTGCTCATGCTTTTTTCCCAAAAGGGAGCCAAACTGCTCAACTTCTTCAAGCAGCTGCAATTTTTGCAGTAGGCTTCCTTATGCGTCCGATTGGCGCATGGATAATGGGGATTTATTCAGACCGTAAAGGACGTAAAGCTGGCCTTACGCTTTCTGTCACCTTAATGTGTGTTGGCTCTCTACTCATTGCAGTTACCCCTTCCTACGAAAGTATTGGCGTATTTGCACCATTACTTTTAGTTATTGCACGTTTAATTCAAGGCTTAAGCGTAGGTGGTGAATACGGTGCAAGTGCGACATATTTAAGTGAGATGGCTGAAAAGAACCGCCGTGGTTTTTTCTCAAGCTTCCAATATGTCACCTTAATTGCAGGACAACTTACAGCTTTATGTGTACTACTCATCTTGCAAATGGTACTCACCGAGCAGCAATTGCATGACTGGGGATGGCGTATTCCTTTTTTCATTGGCGCACTTTTAGCAATTGTAGTGTTCCGTATTCGCCGTGGGCTATTAGAAACACAATCTTTTAAAAATGCTCAAACAGAGACAGATCAGCCAAAATCAGGAATGTTTGCTTTATTTAAGCATTATCCTAAAGAAGCCTTTACAGTATTGTTCTTAACTGCTGGTGGTACACTCGCTTTTTATACTTACACCACCTATCTACAAAAATATTTAGTCAATACATCTGGTTTTACCAAACCTGAAGCGACTCAAATTACTACTCTAGCCTTATTTATTTTTATGTGTTTACAGCCATTGGCGGGTGCATTATCAGATCGAATTGGGCGTAAACCACTGATGATTTTCTTCGGGGTGACAGGTGTTTTATTCACATATATTTTATTTGATGCTCTCGCAAACACGCATAACTACTGGACTGCATTCTGGTTATGCTTTGGGGGCCTGATCATGGTGACTGGCTACACTTCAATTAATGCTGTCGTGAAAGCTGAACTTTTCCCAGCGCATATTCGTGCTTTGGGCGTAGCTCTCCCCTATGCAATTGCAAACACTTTATTTGGTGGAACAGCCGAATTCTTCGCATTAAGTTTTAAAGAAGCTGGTCATGAATCTTGGTATTTCATTTATGTCAGTATTATGATTTTCATTTCATTACTGATCTATATATTTATGAAAGACACCAAACATCATTCAAAAATCAAAGAACATTAATATTTTTATTAGAACTAATATCATAAGCCGATGTTAGCTCTAAACTAGTGAATAACCACAAACAACGCTTCTATTTTATGAGATACTGCGTATAAGAAAATAAGGACGATACTGATGAATAAAAGTATTTTATGTTTGGCATTAAGTAGTATGTTTATTTTAACTGCTTGTCAGACTACGCCTCGACAATATAATGGTTCAACTGGCTATCAGATTGAAAACCAAACTAAAACTTCAGCGACTTTAGCTTATACTTTAGCTGGTCGTAGTAACCAGCAACTTGATGAGCGCAAATTACAACGTGCTTGTCAGAATGTGTTAGGTGCCCAGAAAGTTTATAAATTATCAATTTTAAGCATCAACGAAATTCCTAATCCAGCTAAAGATGAGCATTATGGAATTCAACTCGGTGAAACTCGCGCGTCTTTTGGCTTATCAAATACACCTAGCTTAAATAATGGTGAAGATTATGCGACACGCTAAGCACTTGAAGCACGTCCAAGTACATTGAAAGTTGTTCGTTATACTTGTTCATAACATAAAAAAGACGCTGTTCTTTTACAGCGTCTTATAAAAACTTACGTTTCTAAATTCTTTTGCTTCATCCAAATCTGGCCACGTTGTCGCACTTCTTTCTTCAATTTTTTCATATTTTGGATGACTAAAATTTTTAACACGGCTATCTGCTACCCATACTTCTGGTGCAAATTTTAAAAATTCGTCTAAGAAAAAGCGGTTACATTGGTCATATAACACATCAGCAGCGAGTAAAACATCAACCTGCTCAGCTTTATATAAATCATCCAGATATTCGAGCTCTACATCATTAAGTAAAGCATTTTCACGGCAAGCATTTAGACTAACCTGATCAATATCACAGCAGATTACGCGTTTTGCTCCTGCCATTTTTGCAGCAATTGCCACTACACCAGAACCTGCTCCGAAATCTAACACCACTTTATCTTTAACATGGTCCGGCTCTGCAAGTATCCACTGAGCCATCGCCAAGCCTGATGCCCAACAAAAAATCCAATACGGCGTGTCATTCCAAATACGGCGAATAACTTCGTCATCCAATCGATCAGTTGGAAAAACTGGGGGAATCAACCACAAAGAAATTGGAGTTTCAGGCAACTGTTGTGCCATTAATTCACAATGTGGAATGACTTCATGTAAGGCTTGAAGTAAATGTTCAGGGGCTTTGGTCAATTGAAAGGTGCAGCTCATCAGATTTCTTTTAATTCATTTTTATAACAAGCATAACAGAGTCATTCCATTATGATTTGAATTTTTACCTTAACCTTCGGTTGGGCCTACTTTTCTTTCGGGAAAAGTAGGCAAAACTATTGTCATGCGCAAAACTCGGCAGATACTCTCTAGAATCGAAAGCATCGCAGAAACATTAAATTTTTAACGTATTTCTGCCTCAAACAATTGCGGATGACGGTTACACGTATCAAATAACAGCCTAGCGTTAATTAAATTAACCTAAAGCTTTTTCAGCAGCTTCTACAGTTTGGCGAATCAAAGTAGTAATGGTCATTGGACCAACACCACCCGGTACTGGTGTATAAGCAGAAGCAATTTCTTCAATACCTTGTAATTGAATATCGCCTACACCACCGCCATCACGTGGGTGGAAACCAGCATCTACCACAACTGCACCCTGTTTAATCCAGTCTTTTTGAATAAGTTCAGCTTTACCTACAGCACCAACAATAATGTCAGCTTGTTTCACAAGCTCAGGTAAGTTCTGTGTACGTGAATGGCAAATCGTTACTGTTGCATTTGCTTGTAACAACATCATTGCCATTGGTTTACCTAAAATTGCTGAACGGCCAACCACAACCGCGTGTTTACCAGCAATTTCGATGTTGTTTTCTTTAAGAATTGTCATGATACCCGCAGGAGTTGCTGAACCATATGCAGCTTCACCCATTGCCATACGGCCAAAACCAAGGCAAGTTACGCCATCAACATCTTTTGCTAATGAGATCGCATCAAAACACGCACGCTCATCAATTTGTGCAGGAACTGGATGTTGTAAAAGAATACCGTGAACATCTGGGTTGGCATTAAGCTTTTCGATTTCAGCTAATAATTGTTCTGTTGTGGTTTCTTGTGGTAATTCGATTTTTAATGAATCCATACCTACTCGGCGGCAGGCATTCCCTTTCATACGTACATAAGTTGCAGAAGCACCATCATCCCCAACCAAAATAGTCGCTAAAATTGGGGTACGACCTGTTTTCGCTTTTAAAGCTTCAACACGTACCAACAAATTTTCTTCAATTTGCTTTGCTAATGCACGACCGTCTAAAACCAATGCCACAGCACATCTCCAAGGTAGACATGAATTTAATGTGCCAATAATACATGATAATTTCGACAATTTTATTCTAGATGTTGTTTTTATGTGCATCTTCGCTCAAAACAGTATTGTTTTTTTTGTAAAGGTTGCTAATATGTGCATCACCAAATGTAGGCGGGGTGGCAGAGTGGTCATGCAGCGGACTGCAACTCCGTGGACGCCGGTTCGATTCCGACCTCCGCCTCCAAATTTGGTAAAGCCCGGGTGGTGAAATAGGTAGACACAGGGGATTTAAAATCCCCCGCCCTCAAAGCGTGCCGGTTCGAGTCCGGCCCCGGGCACCATCTTCAAGTACTGAATATGGTGTCATAAAGAATCCAGCGTAAGCTGGTTTTTTTATGCCTAAAAAAAGGGTTACCTCAGCAACCCTCTACTTTTCTATAGTTTCAAGCAGTCTTTTGATCTTGCTTTAACGGCATCAAATTTAGATCCAATACAATATCGTTTTGTCGGCTTGAATCTATCTGATATTCGGTATTTTTAATTGAATCTACAAATCTCCACTCAGAATGAACTTGTGCCTGATCTAGAGTAACCAATAAGTATCCTCGTTGATTTAAATTACAGTAGGCTAATTCATCAATTAATGTAGTAAAAGCAAATTCAAACTGTTGCAGTTGAGCCTGTGGAATACTTAAATATTTTTCTAAACCAGGAGACGATACAGAACTAGTTGCCAATTCAACTCCAATATACTTCCCTTTCTGGCTATATAAATAAGATGCCCATGCGTTATGAGTATCCCCCGCTAACACAATGATCTTTTTATTAAACTCTGCCAATTTGTCATATACAAACTCTCTCTCAGCATAGTAACCATCCCAAGCATCTAAATTGTATGGTGCCACCGTCATAATTCTTGCTTTTTCTTGGGCTGTTAATGTCGGATCATTTTGTTGCAAACGAAGTTTTAAAGTAACCAACTCGGTGATTTGTGTATTCATTTTAGCAAGTGTTTCAGGCGAAGTTCCCCCTGAAGTAATTTGCCCTAAAGATGCCAATAGCTCAGCTGGAATCCACATTTTACTCATCAAGACTTGCTGCCCCACAACATTCCATGTAGCTGTAGATTGCTTCAATTTATCAACCAGCCAATCTCTTTGCGTATAACCCATTAAAGTACGCGCTGGATTAGTTAAATCTGCCTGAAATTTGGCAATATCCAAACCAGAGGCTGTCATATAGTCTTTGTATTCAAGCTGCTTATCACGCGCAATAATACGCGTATCTAGCATGGTTAATTGGACAAGTGAACCAAAGTTAAACTGACGATAAATATTTAAATGGTCAGAACTAGAGACTGGGCGAATTGGCATCCATTCAAAATAAGCTTGTAGAGCAGCTAATTTACGGTCCGAAAAAGACCCTTCATCGCTTTGATGATTTTCCGCGCCATCACGCCAAGCATCATTCGCTAGTTCGTGATCATCCCAAATTACAATAAAAGGATGGCGCTGATGAGCAGCTTGCAAATCTTTATCCTGACGATAAAGTGCATAACGTTTGCGATAATCCTCTAATTTAATAATTTCTTTATTATTATCAGTAGGTAGCGTACGCCCAAGTTTTACTGCATCTTCCGCCGCATAGCCATCTGCCCCATATTCATAAATATAGTCCCCCAAATGGATAATGACATCGACATTCTGTTTAGCCATTTCCCGATAGACATAAAAGTAACCCGCAGGATAATTCGAGCAAGAACATACTGCAAAGCTCACTTTATTCGTAGAAGTTGGTAATGTTTTCGTCTGTCCTACTGGTGAGACTTTACTACCAAATTTAAAACGGTAGTAGTACACCGTATCTGCTTGTAACCCAGCTGCATCAACTTTCACTGTAAAGTCATCAGTCTTCGTTGTTTCAACCATTCCTGTCTTTAAATTTTGTTTAAACTGATTATCGGTTGAAATTTCCCATACAACTTTTAAACGCACTCCTAAATCTACTGGAGTTACTCGTGTCCACAAAATGACTTTATCCTGCAAAGAATCTCCACTTGCAACCCCATGAAGAAAATCTGCTTGTACTTGCGGATTTTCTTCATCGGAACCATCGTTGCAACCTGTAAAAGCAACAGGTATAGATAAAGCCCCAAAACCGAATAGACTTTTTTGAATTAATTCTCGGCGTGAAATTTTCTCTGACATAAAATTCTCTAAGTTTTAAGCAATGAGTGCTTTAAACTTAAGTACATAACATGAACAGCTGATCTCAGTTTGATGAACAAATCATGACAAAAATTGGTTAATTTATATAAATACCGATAAGAACTGATTGAAAATAAAGCAAACTCTCCGATTTTCTCTTGCCAATCGCGTACTTGTCCTCTATTATTGCGCACATGCCCGGGTGGTGAAATAGGTAGACACAGGGGATTTAAAATCCCCCGCCCTCAAAGCGTGCCGGTTCGAGTCCGGCCCCGGGCACCATTTTCAACTATTGAATTTGGTGCTACAAAGAATCCAGCGTAAGCTGGTTTTTTTATGCCTAATGAAAATGATCCCATGATAAGAATATTAATATTTATATCCTCTCTACTCTTTATACCTTCTACAAATGCTGGAGATATTTTTAACGGCACTATCCTATTTAAAAATAAATATTGGCATTTTATACGCTGCTCTATCACTCAAGATGACTATTTAATTGAAGCTTCTCAAGATGTGATTACTCAATTAAAAGCATTACAGCAGAAAGAGAAAAAATATTGGGTAAGCTTATTAGCAGATGTCAAAGTACAGCAGAATGGAAATTTAATATTGGAAGTTGAGAAAATAGATGAAGTTCATTTAGGGTCTTCATGTCATTTATTAGATGCACTTGAAAGCTTTGAAAATCGAGAGTAATTACCACTCTCGATTCATAACCAGCTCTTCCATTTCAAGATCTAAAAATCCTGCATCTTGCACCACCATCATCATTGCCTCCGCAATATAATCAGCAGCACTATCATCAAGCGATGAATCTAGATCTTCAAACTGCGGTTTCATTTCATTAATTTCACTTATAGTCTGATGAGCATATCGATAAACATCTTGATCAGCTAAAGCAGGCTTTTGAACTTTTTTAGCAAATTGTTCAATAAGCTGCTTAAGTTCAGCGACCAAAATATCTGGATAATATTCATCATCAAACATCGGGAGAAGTAGGTCTTCGAACATACAAAAGATTACACAACAGCAAAAACTTGCCGCTTATAACATATTTTCACAAAAATCACGAGATTTTTACCCGACTCACTCATCCACTTTATTTAAGACACCCATATCCTAGTCTATTTATACAAGGAAATTTCAAGCTTGTTGCATAGCTTGCCAAACCGAGATAGCGTCATGCATTGCTTTTACATCATGTGCTCTGACAATGGAAGCTCCTTGTTGAATACTAAGCAAATGCCCAGTAACACTTCCGACAGCACGTTGATCAGCGGCAGCACCTTTTAAAGCTTCTCCGATAAACCGTTTACGAGAAAGACCAGATAAAATTGGATAGCCCAATTCATTAAGTTTCCAAAATTCTTTTAATAGTTTTAAATTTTGCTGAGCATTTTTTGCAAAACCAAATCCAGGGTCAACAATAATGTTGTGCTTTTTTACCCCAACAGCCAAAGCCTCATCAATACGTTGTTGCAATTCTTGCATTACATCTAATGTTACATCAGCGTATTGATCCAACTGATTCATTGTAGTTGGCTCACCACGCATATGCATAATCACCACAGGGATATCTAGCTCTACAGCGGTTTTTAAAGCATTAGGACGTGTTAAGGCGCGAACATCATTCCAGATATGTGCCCCTGCTGCTTTTGCTGCGCGAATAACTTCCGGCTGGCTCGTGTCGATCGACAGAATAACGTTATGATGAGATAAAGCTTCCACAACAGGTACCACACGGCGCACTTCTTCTTCTACTGCAACTTCTGAAGCACCAGGTCTTGTAGATTCTCCTCCAATATCAATAATAGTCGCACCTTGCTCAATCATACTCAGTGCATGATCAACCGCTTGGTCTAATTGGTTATGTTTACCACCATCACTGAAAGAATCAGGGGTAACATTTAAAATACCCATGACATGAGGCTGAGATAAATCTAATTGAAGCTGTCCACACTGTAAAATCTGCTTAGGTAAAGATATTAACTGCATAAAAAGCTCCGGTTCAAAATCAGCAGCTATTTTAACAAGTATGCTTTACATGCTGTCGATTTCTTTCAGCTTTATCGAAATTTAAGACAAATAAAAAAGCCACATGATTGTGGCTTTTTTATTAATTAACTTAATTCATTGCTGGTAATGGCGGTGGAGTAGATGGACCATCTTTTGGTGGTTCAAACGTAGATACCGGATTTTCAGCAATATAAACTTTAGGTGGTTGAGGCTCACGACCTTCCATGATGTCACGGATTTGATCACGATCAATGGTTTCCCATTCCATCAACGCTTTAACCATTGCATGTGCGATATCTTTATTATTTTCCAAGATATCACGAGCAACTTTATACTGTTCATCTAAAATACGGCGTACTTCCTGATCAACTTGCTGTTGAGTAGCTTCAGAAATTGTACGGCTACCTACGTTACCGAAGAATCCATTTTGGTTTTCATCTTCGTAAACCATAACACCCATTTTGTCAGACATACCGTACTTCGTTACCATCGCACGAGCCATTTTTGTAGCACGTTCGAAGTCATTTGAAGCACCAGTCGATTGCTGCTGAATGAAAACTTCTTCAGCAATACGTCCACCAAACAAAATTGCAATTTCATTCAACATTTTGTCTTTATAGTGGCTAATCTGATCTTGTTCAGGTAACTGCCAAGTTACACCTAAAGCCCAACCACGCGGCATAATTGTTACCTTATGCACAGGGTCAGTACCCGGTAAAATCTCAGCAACAATTGCATGTCCAGCTTCATGGTAAGCAGTTGCACGACGCTCTTCTTCACGTAAAACCATTGATTTACGTTCAGGACCCATATAGATCTTATCTTTTGCATCTTCAAAGTCATGCATATCGACAGTGTTCTTATTACGGCGAGCAGCAAACAAAGCAGCTTCATTTACAAGGTTTGCCAACTGAGCACCAGAGAAACCAGGGGTACCACGAGATAAAACTTTAACATCTACACCAGTAACTGAAGGCAATTTTTTCAAATGTACATTCAGGATTTGTTCACGACCACGGATGTCAGGTAAACCAACCATAACTTGACGGTCGAAACGTCCTGGACGTAATAATGCTTTATCCAATACATCAACACGGTTAGTCGCAGCAATAACGATTACGCCTTCATTACCTTCAAAACCATCCATCTCTACGAGCATTTGGTTTAAGGTTTGCTCACGCTCATCATGTCCACCACCTGTACCCGAACCACGGTGACGGCCTACTGCATCAATCTCATCGATAAAGATGATACATGGTGCATGACGTTTTGCTTGTTCAAACATGTCGCGGACACGAGACGCACCCACACCCACAAACATTTCAACAAAGTCAGAACCAGAAATGCTAAAGAATGGAACTTTTGCTTCACCAGCAATTGCTTTGGCTAATAACGTTTTACCAGTACCTGGAGGACCAACCATAAGTACGCCACGTGGAATCGTAGCGCCCAAGCGTTTGAATTTTGCAGGATCTTTTAAGAAATCTACAATTTCCACAACTTCTTGTTTCGCTTCATCACAACCAGCAACGTCAGCAAAAGTCACTTTGATTTGGTCTTCTGAAAGCATTTTCGCTTTCGATTTACCAAAACTCATCGGACCATTTTTACCGCCTGCACCACCACCCATGTTACGCATAAAGAACATGAATAACAGAATGATTAACAGTACAGGGAAACTAGCAATGAGAAGTTGCATCAAAATGCCTTGACGTTGTGGTGCTGTGCCCTCTACAACAACATTTTGCTTGTTTAAGCTTGGCATAAGTTCAGTGTCTTCAACTTGCGGACGAACAGTTTCAAACTGAGATCCGTTAGTTTTTTCACCACTAATATTTAAACCGTCAATCGTGACTTGCTTAATTTGGCCAGCATTCACCGCTGCAACAAAATCTGAATATTTCATTGCAGTAGGCTTATTGCGGTCACTGATATTACTGAAAATTAAAATCAGAACACCCAGTATTATTAGCCACAATACGGCATTCTTGAAGTAATCGCTCAAAGCTTTATTCCCATATCGATCTAATTTGATCATGCCCAATCTTGGCCGATCGTCTTAAAAACAGCAATTGTCTTGCTTGCGGATAACCTAAAAGATACAAAATGCACAATTTTTAGGAGCTTGGCAAGTAAACTTTATTGCAATGCTTTCTTACGCCCTTGTCCAACCAAAAAAACTTCTTTAGATCGTGCCCGAGAAGCTGCTGGTTTTGCTGTTTTTAACACATCAAAACTATCAACGACTTGTTTACGAAACTCATCAAATCCTGCGCCTTGGAACACTTTAACAACAAACTGTCCATTTGGACCCAAGACTTTCTGAGCAAAGTCTAAAGCAAGTTCACACAAGTAAATCTGTCGAGGTTGATCAACAGCCCTATTACCTGATGTATTGGGGGCCATATCAGAAATTACAATGTCTACTTGTCTTCCGTTTAAAATATTTAACAATTTTTCAAATACAGCTTCTTCTCTGAAGTCGCCTTGTAAGAAAGTGACATCCGGCAAAGCATCCATAGGTAAAATATCGGAAGCAATAACTAAACCCTTGCTACCAACAAGTTTCCCAGCAATTTGCGACCAACTCCCAGGAGCTGCTCCCAAATCAACCACTGTCATGCCTGGCTTGATCAACTTATATTTTTCTTGAATTTCAAGAAGTTTATAGGCTGCTCGTGCACGATATCCTTCCTTTTGTGCTTTTTTTACAAAAGGATCGTCTAGATGTTCCCTCATCCACGCACGACTACTTTTAGACAATTTTTGGTTTGTGATGCGTGTTGCCATAACTCACTAAATATCAAAAAAACTTCTGATTGCTCATTGTACGTGAAAATTACTCTCATTACAGTACGGATGTAACGTAATCTCAATAACTTTTACAGTTTTTTTCCAATAATGTTGATCGATTATTTATACAGTTTTTCGTACATTTGATTTTAAGTTTTTTGCTATACTAAGTCGTTTTTAAAATCAGGTATTTTTAATGGCCGCTTTATCTATTCATGAACGTAAACGTTTACGTCAAATTGGTCACGTGCTTAATCCGGTTGTCATGATTGGTGGACAAGGCTTAACAGATGCTGTAATCGAAGAAACGCTTCGTGCTTTAAATGATCATGAACTCATCAAAGTAAAAATTGCTGGTGAAGACCGTGAAGCTCGCGCAGCTGTAATTGATGCAATTGTAGAAGCAACTGGCGCTGAAGCTGTGCAGAAAATTGGTAAAATCGTTTTACTCTACAAAAAAGCAGCTAAACAAAACCAACACTTATCTAACCTCGTTCGTCACGCTCACTTAGCAAACTAACTTATTGACTACATTATGGCAAGTTACGAACTTTCAGCTTTTGATCGTTTTCATGCTGTTTCTGTTGTTGGCGCAATTGAACAGCAAGCCCCGCATACATTAAATGTGGGTTTTTGGATTCGTGATCCAAACCAACTTATTATCTGGCCCCAAGAAGTCGCGGCTCATCCTCGTCAAGATTTTTTGTGGGAAGATACTTGTTTTGAAATTTTTATCGGCGTGCATGATGAAGATTTCTACCGGGAAATTAACCTTTCCCCTTCTCAAGCATGGCAGACCTACCAGTTTGAAGAATATCGATATCCGGAAAGCATGCCTCCCCTCGTTGCTTACGATATCGAACTAAATCATCTCAAGCGTACCCATTATGGTTTAAATGTAAGTCTTGATTTAGGTCAGTTTATGCAACAGCACCGTTTGAAATGGGCAAATCTTTATTTAGGTTTAACTGCTGTTTTAAAAACAAAAGATGGTATGCAGTACTATGCAATGCAGCATAGTGGCAAAAATGCTGATTTTCACAATAAACGTGATTGGCTGCATCAGTTTTAAAAAAATAAAAAAGCGAGAAATTAATTCTCGCTTTTTTATTGAATTTTATTCTTCAATTCTTAGTGATCTCTTGCTTTGTTCCAAGCCTCAACCGCATTATTTTTAGTGCGTTTTAAACTCTCACTTAAAGAATCTTTATGTTTTAAAGAAATTTGACTAATGTCACCCTTAAGTTCTTTAGTCACTTTCGTTAAATCTTCAATTAATGCATTAATTTCAGCTTTTAATGTATTTTTCAGTTCATTTAGTCCTTCTTGAGAAGTATTGAACTGAGCTTTAATCACATCAAAACGTTGTAAAATATCTTGTTTAATCTGAGCAAACTGGTTTTGAATATTCTGATTCAATTCTTGAGTTTCAGCCTCAATTTTTTCTTCAGTCTCGGTAATTACAGCTTTAACTTGTTCTTGAGTTTCTGCAATAGCTTCTTTAACTTGCGAAGTTGCTTCATGAGCGACTTCTTTCACCTGTGTTGCTTTTGTACTCACTGCTTTTTTAGCTCGAGTTGTTGTTTTCGCTACAGCTTCTTTTGCTTCAGTTACTTCGGCTTTAACCGTCTCTGCTACAGACGAAGCATTCTCAGCTATATCTTTTGAAACTTGATTATTGCTCATGCTATTTCCTCATATTGTTTATTTTTTAGCTAGTATTACAATAAGTGGAATTGGCTTATTTCAGGCACCAGATTGTTAGACAATTTGCTAAAAGTATCAATTTCAGACAAGCGGATGAGTTTTTTTGCAAAAAGCAAGCAAGGAATTATATTTTTTAATCGAAAATAAATAGACTTTTTAGGGTTCCATGCGTATAATGCGCTGTTAAGTTACAAGCGGGCAGACCGATAGGGAGGGGCATGTTTTTTTAGAACATTGCCTATCTTTTTTAGGTCTACTCGCTTTTTTACAGCCGAAATTCAGGAGCTTTGGTTTGAGCACCCCCGCCATTTTAGCCCTCGCAGATGGAACGATCTTTAAAGGAACGTCAATCGGCGCAACGGGAAGTACGACTGGAGAAGTCGTTTTTAACACAGCCATGACAGGCTATCAAGAAATTTTGACTGACCCAAGTTATGCACAACAAATTGTGACATTAACTTACCCTCATATTGGTAACACTGGTTGCAACGAAGAAGACGTTGAATCTGGTCGTATCCATAAAGTATGGGCGAATGGTTTAATTATTCGTGACCTTCCACTATTACACAGCAACTTCCGTTCTGAGCAATCATTAAGTGAATATCTGCAAGCACACAATGTTGTCGCAATTGCTGATATTGACACACGTAAACTTACTCGTATTTTACGTGATAAAGGTGCACAAAATGGTTGCATCCTTGCCGGCGAAAATATTACTGAAGAAGAAGCGATTGCTAAAGCTCGCGCTTTTGGTGGTTTAAATGGTTTAGACCTTGCAAAAGAGTGCTGTGATCCAACAGGCTTTGAATGGTCTGAAGGTTCATGGGTATTAGGTAAAGGCTTTACTCAACCTGAGTTAAAATACCACGTGGTTGCATACGATTATGGTGTCAAAACCAACATCTTGCGTATGCTTGCAGACCGCGGTTGCAAACTCACTGTTGTTCCTGCTGAAACTCCGGCTGAAAAAGTATTAGCACTTAATCCAGATGGCGTATTCCTTTCAAACGGCCCTGGCGACCCAGCTGCTTGTGATTACGCTATCGAAGCTGTAAAAACTATTGTTGAAACCACAACATTACCTGTATTTGGTATCTGTTTAGGACACCAAATCTTGGCACTCGCTTCTGGTGCAAAAACTGTAAAAATGAATCATGGTCACCACGGTGCGAACCATCCTGTACAAAATCTTGAAGATGGTACAGTGATGATCACCTCTCAAAACCATGGTTTTGCTGTAGATGCAGAGACATTACCGGCTAACTTAAAAGCAACGCATAAATCATTGTTCGATGGCACCTTACAAGGTATCCATCGTACTGACAAACCAGCTTTCAGCTTCCAAGGTCACCCTGAAGCAAGCCCTGGTCCACATGATTGTGCACCATTGTTCGATCATTTCATCGAACTTATCGAAGCATCTAAACAGTAATTAAGGAGCGAATAATGCCTAAACGTACGGATATTAAAAGCATCTTAATTATTGGTGCTGGTCCAATTGTTATCGGTCAGGCTTGTGAGTTTGACTACTCTGGTGCTCAAGCATGTAAAGCGCTTCGTGAAGAAGGTTACCGTGTTATTTTGGTTAACTCTAACCCAGCGACCATTATGACTGACCCTTCAATGGCTGATGCAACTTACATTGAGCCAATTACTTGGCAAACTGTTGCTCAAATCATTGAGAAAGAACGTCCAGATGCGGTCCTTCCAACTATGGGCGGACAAACTGCACTGAACTGTGCGCTTGCACTTGATGAAAATGGCGTATTAGCGAAATACAACGTAGAACTTATTGGTGCAACGAAAGAAGCGATTGAAAAAGCCGAAGACCGTAAACTCTTCGACATCGCTATGCGCAAAATCGGTTTAGAGTGTCCAAAAGCTGCTATTGCTGAAACCATGGAAGAAGCATTGGAAATCCAATCTCGCTTTGGTTTCCCAGTAATTATCCGTCCATCATTTACAATGGGTGGTTCAGGCGGCGGTATTGCATATAACCGTGAAGAATTCCTTGAAATTTGTGAACGCGGTTTCGACCTCTCTCCTACTCACCAGTTATTGATTGATGAATCTTTAATTGGCTGGAAAGAATACGAAATGGAAGTTGTTCGTGACAAAAACGACAACTGTATTATCGTATGTGCGATCGAAAACTTTGACCCAATGGGTGTTCACACAGGTGACTCAATCACTGTAGCACCAGCTCAAACATTAACTGACAAAGAATACCAATTGATGCGTAATGCTTCAGTTGCGGTTCTTCGTGAAATTGGTGTTGAGACAGGTGGTTCTAACGTTCAGTTCGGTATTAACCCGAAAGACGGCCGTATGGTTGTGATCGAGATGAACCCTCGTGTATCTCGTTCGTCTGCTCTTGCTTCTAAAGCAACTGGTTTCCCGATTGCAAAAATTGCTGCGAAACTAGCTGTTGGTTATACCCTTGATGAATTGAAAAATGACATCACTGGCGGTGTAACTCCAGCAAGCTTTGAACCATCAATCGACTATGTTGTAACGAAGATTCCTCGTTTTAACTTCGAGAAATTCCCACAAGCAGAACCAGTTCTTACCACTCAGATGAAATCTGTTGGTGAAGTCATGGCAATTGGCCGTAACTTCCAAGAATCTGTACAAAAAGCATTACGTGGTCTTGAAGTTGGTGTAAGCGGTTTCGATGAAAAAATCGAAGCTGGTGCAACAAACGTAAAAGAAACCATTTTAAAAGAGCTTAAAGTTCCGGGTCCTGAGCGTATTTGGTACGTAGCAGATGCATTCCGTCATGGTTTCTCTTTAGATGACGTATTTGAAGCAACTAAGATTGATCGTTGGTTCTTGATCCAAATTCAAGATATCGTTAAGACAGAAGCTCAAGTAAAAACTTTAGGTTTTGGCGATCTAACTGCTGAAAATATCCGTTCGTTCAAACGTAAAGGTTTATCTGACCTTCGTATTGCGAACCTTATGGGTATTTCTCAAAAGCAATTCCGTAAGCAACGTTGGAACTTGGGTGTTTATCCAGTTTACAAACGTGTTGATACATGTGCTGCCGAGTTTGAATCTGGTACTGCATATATGTATTCAACTTACGATGAAGAGTGCGAAGCAAATCCATCAAACCGTGACAAGATCATGGTAATTGGTGGTGGTCCAAACCGTATTGGTCAAGGTATCGAATTTGACTACTGCTGTGTACACGCTGCTTTAGCAATGCGTGAAGACGGTTATGAAACAATCATGGTGAACTGTAACCCTGAAACTGTTTCTACCGACTATGACACATCTGACCGTTTATACTTCGAACCTGTAACACTTGAAGATGTTCTTGAAATCGTACGTACTGAGAAGCCAAAAGGCGTAATTGTACAATACGGTGGTCAGACTCCACTTAAGTTAGCACGTGCTTTAGAAGAAGCTGGTACTCCTATTATCGGTACTTCTCCAGATGCAATTGACCGCGCAGAAGACCGTGAACGTTTCCAACAAATGATTCAACGTTTACAGCTTCGCCAACCAAACAACAGCATCGTAAAATCTGCTGAAGAAGGTATCTCTGAAGCTGCGAAAGTTGGTTATCCGTTAGTTGTTCGTCCATCTTATGTATTAGGTGGCCGTGCAATGGAAATCGTATATAACGAAGATGAACTTAAACGTTACCTTCGTGAAGCAGTACAGGCTTCTAATGAAGCGCCTGTTCTTCTTGATCACTTCCTTGATGATGCAACTGAAGTTGACGTTGACTGCGTATCTGACGGTAAAGATGTCGTAATCGGCGGTATCATGCAGCACATCGAACAGGCTGGTATTCACTCTGGTGACTCTGCATGTTCTATCCCTCCTTACTCTCTTTCTAAAGAAGTACAGGATGAAATGCGTCGTCAAACCGTTGCTATGGCGAAAGAACTTGGTGTAGTTGGTTTGATGAACGTTCAGTTCGCAGTTAAAGGCGACGATATTTACGTTCTTGAAGTAAACCCACGTGCATCACGTACTGTTCCGTTCGTATCAAAATGTATTGGTGAATCTTTAGCAAAAGTAGCTGCTCGTTGTATGGCGGGTCAATCGCTTGAATCTCAAGGCTTTACTAAAGAAATCATTCCAACTCACTTTGCTGTGAAGGAAGCTGTTTTCCCATTTGCTAAGTTCCAAGGCGTAGACCCAATGCTTGGGCCTGAGATGAAATCTACAGGTGAAGTAATGGGCGTTGGTAAGACATTTGGCGAAGCGTTCTATAAAGCCGTTTTAGGTTCGAATGATCGTTTACCTGGTCTACCAACTGAAGGCGAAGAAAAGATTGCTTTCTTATCTGTTCGTGAATCTGATAAGAAATATATTGCTGATATCGCTAAAAAGTTCGTAGCTTATGGCTTCAAACTGGTAGCAACAGGTGGAACGTATAAAGTACTTAAAGAAGCAGGTTTAGAATGTGAATCTGTAAATAAAGTAACTGAAGGACGTCCACATATTGTTGACCGCTTGAAAAATGGTGAAATACACCTTATTGTCAACACTACTGAAGGCAAACAAGCTCAATATGATTCTGCAATGATTCGTCGTGCTGCCCTCCAAGGCAAAGTTTATTACACAACGACTATCAATGGTGCAGAAGCAGTTTGCCAAGCCTTTGCTGTGAAATTGCCAATGGATGTATACCGCTTGCAAGATTTAACTGTAGGTTAATTTTTTTCCGATAAGTCCCGCCACCTTATCGGTGGCGGGATTTTTTCATTTTTTTAACTGTGTTTTCTCAACTTAAGAGGGACCGAAATGCAACGTTATCCAATGACCCCTGAAGGTAAAATCGCCTTAGAGAAAGAATTACAACATCTGAAATCTGTTGAACGTCCACGTATTACTCAAGCGATTGCTGAAGCACGTGAACATGGGGACTTAAAAGAAAACGCAGAATATCATGCTGCTCGTGAACAGCAAGGTTTCTGTGAAGGCCGTATCCAAGATATCGAAGGGAAATTGGGTGCTGCACAAGTCATCGATGTTAAAGACTTAGAACAAAACGGTCGTGTTGTATTCGGTGTTACGGTAACGATTGAAAACCTTGATACTGAAGAACGTAAGACTTATAAGATTGTTGGTGATGATGAGGCTGATTTTAAAATCAATAAAATTTCAGTAAATTCACCAATTGCACGTGGCCTTTTGGGTAAAAATGAAGGTGATGAAGTAAAAATTACCACTCCTCAAGGCGAAGTTGAATACGAAGTTGTAAGTGTAGAATATCTTTAATTTTTAATTAGATATACTTAGGCTATAAGACCCCTCAATTGAGGGGTTTTTACATTTAAGACAAATAGTAAAAAATTCACTATGTGTCTTTTAAAAAACCTAATGCAAAGATTTGAAAAGCATTTAATGCTTCAGGAAGTACCTGTTCAGGATATTCACTAGAAGCCACCCATAAGGCTGCATTCATGGCAGCACCATTTAAAAGCACTGCTGCTGCTTCTGGATCTACAATTTTAATTCGTTCCTCTATCAAAAGCTGTTCAACGCACTCACGAGTAGACTGCAAGCATCTATTTTGACTTGGCCAATGCGCTGGATCACCCAGCACTGCAGGGCCATCACGTAGCACAATACGCTGAAATTCAGGCTTCAAAGCATTTTGAATATAAGTCTGCCCTTCAACTAGTAATCCTTCCCAAAGATCATCAAGCTGCTCTCGATGCTGCTGAGCATATTCGGCCATCTGTGAATCAATTTGTTCTACAACTGCTGCAAATAAACCACGCTTATCGCCAAAATGATGATAAAGCGCCCCACGAGTCAATCCTGCCTCGGCCGTGAGTTTATCCATTGAAGTATCGGTATAGCCATATTCAGCAAATGCATGACGTGCTACTTCAATTAGTTTTTTGCGGGTTTCCGCCATTTTTCTTTCACGAACAGACATATATTTCACCAGCTAATCATCACAAAAAATATTAATTGACATACGCCTCGTATGTCAATTAAGTTTACATACGAGGCGTATGTGAAAATTAACCGACATTTATTGATTAGAAGTTAAATACTGAAGGAGAACAAACCTGATGAGAACTGCAATATTTCCCCAAAATCGTCATGCCTTATATGAACAGCATGGCTATTCAGCCGCAATTCAATCGAAAGATTTACTCTTTGTTTCAGGGCAGGTTGGTAGCCTTGAAGATGGCTCGCCTGTACCTGATTTTGAAAAACAGGTAACACAAGCTTTTAAAAACTTAGAAGAGACATTAAAAGCAGCAGGTTGCACTTTCGATGATATTATTGATGTCACTACCTTTCATACAGATCCCGAACGGCAGTTTGAAAGTATTATGAAGGTTAAAAATCAAATCTTTACACAAAAGCCTTATCCCAACTGGACAGCTGTTGGCGTAACTTGGTTAGCGGGTTTTGATTTTGAAATTAAAGTCATTGCACGTATTCCTCATAAGTAATGAAGACAAATTAGTACGTGCTTTAGTATTCGATTCATTAGCTGAACTGAGATTATTGGTTCAGCTTGAATCGCAATTCGGTATAATGACTTATTCCCTTTTTTATATCTTCCTTATGGCTGAAAAGTTAATTAGCTCCCCTGTCCGCCATTGGTGCGAATTTGAATTTATTTCCAAAACTGTAAAAAATCCGAATATCCATATTAAAGGTAATTATTCTTACTACTCAGCCTACTGGGATCAAGGTTTTGAACGCTGTGTCGTACGCTATTTACACGACAAACCATCTACTCCCGATAAACCAATCGATCAGCTTTATATTGGTAATTTTGTATGTTTTGGCGCTGAGTGTGTGATTATGATGGGTGGTAATCAGCTTCATAGACCAGACTGGATTTCGACTTTCCCTTTTGATACCCGCAGTTTTTTAGCAGCTGGCGACACCATCATTGCAGATGGTTGTTGGATTGGAAGCCGTGCCATGATTATGCAAGGTGTAAAAATCGGTGAAGGTGCTGTTATTGCAACTGGAGCCGTCGTAACAAAAGACGTCCCACCCTATGCAATTGTAGGTGGAGTTCCGGCAAAAGTTATTAAATACCGTTTTCCTCAAGAACAAATCGACAAACTACTTGCTTTAAAACTTTATGATTTAGATGAAAAACAAGTTTTAAAAATGCGGGAATATTTGCAAACTGATGATATTGACGCTTTAACAATCCGTATTGAAAATTTAAGAGATAAGTAAAATATATTCTCAAGTTTTTCTTATTTAAAAATCACAAATGATTACGTGGCCGAATTTAAATCGTAAGAAAAGAAGTATAAAGTATTGAATAAATAAGCATCATTACAATAAGGAACATTCTCATGTTATACCAACATATTCTTGTACCAATTGACGGTTCTGAAACATCTATTGTCGCGATGAAAGAAGCGATCAAACTTGGCAAAGCATTAAATAGTAAAATTACTATCGTACAGGTCATGGCACTTGATCCAATTATTGCAGATCTTTATGTAAAGACTGGTCAAACTAATGAACTAATTGAGCGGACTAGAACATACTTACTTGATATTTTAGAACAAGCCAAACAACAGTTTTTACAAGAAGGTCTTAGCGTAGAAACCAAATTACTTGAAGGTTTCGTTGTGCATGAAGAAATTATTCAAGCTGCACAAGAGCTTAATGCTGACTTAATTATAATGGGCTCTCATGGCCGTACAGGCGTACGAAAACTTGTATTAGGAAGTGTTGCACAAAAAGTTTTAGGTGAAAGCCATATTCCTGTTTTAATTGTTCGCTAAAAAATGCCTGTCTGGCTCAATTCGGCCAGATAGGCACCTATTTTTTAAAAGGAATAACGTCTTCTCTTGATTGCTCAACCGTTATTGTTTTTTTACTTTTAAAAGCATCCCAAGAATAATTTTTATAATTTAACTGCCATAAATAGTAAGATTGACCGATATCTTTAAACCTAATATTTAATGTCATCCATGTTTCATCATGGCAATGCTGTGACTTCTTATACTCTCGTTCTGAAAAACATGCCCGAATCATTTTACTCGAAGAAAAATTAATATCTTTTAAGGCAACTTGATACTGCCCTTTAGACTTAAGCTCAATAAAATCAGCGTTTTCCTCAAAGCGTCCTCCTCCAGAATAACCAGTAAACCATGTGTTTAGCACTGCTATCGCATGCTCATTTTTATTGAGTGGATATAGTGCTGGAAAGATTTTGAGTCCATTAGGGCCTAAATCATCAGAATGTGGCTCTTTATTACTATGTTCATAATTTTTAAAATTCCACTGATTCAGCACCGTATATTGATTATTTTGCTTTTTAACTTCAGCAATTTGTGGAGTTTCATCTATTAAATAATAAGTCTGATCTTGTGTGTTTTTGACTTTCCATAGCTTAGCTTCATCGCTACATTTATGACTTAACTGCTGACAAATCGAATGTATATCTTGTGATGAGACTTTCACATTTATAAAAGGTTGAGCTGAAATAGCCTGCTCTGCAAAACTCGATTGCACTGTTAAACCTAGTAGTAATATGGCTAGACTCTGCCATTTATAATTCTGCATTTGTATTTGTTCTCTATTAATAATTTTAAGGTTGCCATGCGAATTGCTTTAAGTTCACTTTGCCATTCAACAAATAGACTCCTTCAGCTTCAAGCTTTAACTGCTGAACATTTTCACCTTTTTCATTAAACTTACTTAGGCTAATTTTACCTTGTGAGTTAATAACACGGTACCAAGGAACTTGATGATCTGCATCAAGATGCTTAAGAACATAACCTACTAATCTGGCGTGTTTGGGTAACCCTGCCATACGTGCTATTTGTCCGTAAGTTGCTACTTTTCCATACGGAATTAGAGCAATGACTTCTAAAATCTGTCGATGTAGTTCATACTGAGTTGTCAAAATGGAATCCATAAAAATTGACATCGTTCATATCATATAAAAATTTACTTTAAATCTCTTTAAAAGAATATGCAGAGACATTGCGATGAATATGAAAAAAACCTTACTGATGATTACAGGGACACTTCTGTGTGTTTCTTGTACGACCCGCCCTCCTCTACAAACGCCAGATTTATCAGAGGAACCTGCCAATAATAGACCTGTAGTTCCAGTCACTTTCGTTTTTACTACAGACAATCCTTCTGCTGCACGCTTTGATAACCTTACACAAATGCGAAAAGAAGTCCGCATCTTAAATAAATATTATTTAGATGACCAAGGCAATAAAATCTTTAATTTCAAATTAAACCGTTATATTTCTTACCAAGATTTTTCAAAAATGCATTGCGAACTTGGTAATGAAATAAACCAGGCTCGTCCTATTTCTATAGGCTCGATCCCTGCAAGTGTGAATGCATGCTTTCCTAAACGAACAGCACATAAAGAGGTCATAGTCTTTATATACGATGCGTATTCAAAAAACTTAGAATTTGATGATGTTACTAGTCGTACATTCCGTAATAATGGAAAACCCTTTATTTTATTAGACTGGAATCGATTAAATTACAATATTCAAGCGGTTAGTATTCATGAAATGGGCCATGCTTTCGGCTTAAAACATGTATGTGTACCTAATGCAACTAAAACCACCCCCACCAATATTATGGCCAGTGCTGAGTGTAAATTAGGCAGTGGCGGCTTAAGAAATTTGGGGTTTACTCAAACACAGCTTCAAACCATCTTATCAACTTATAAACAATATTCTTAAAATTTAATTTCAACATATCTCCCCAAGTTATCTTGGGATGCCATGTAATTCTCATGGGTCAGTAAAGATGTCATATAAGTACTGGCCTTTGAGAAATCTTCAATATCTACTGGATACGGTTGCCAAAAAGTTTTTAAGTTATCCGTATAAATTGGATAAAGACGAAGTAAGTCATTTGCCAAATCGAGTTTGGCTATACAACCAAATGGCAAAGCATTTTGCTGTTCATATTCTCCATCACTATTAAACACAGCATTACCAATACCAAACACAACAGGCTTTTGGTTGATGATCTGGATTGGCTGAATAGTATGAGCGCCATGACCAACTATAAGATCAGCTCCTGCTTGAGTAAGAATAGTCGCGAGTTTAGTTTGGTCTTTTGTAATAGGCTTAAAGTCGATACCCCAATGACAAATAACAATAATTTTGCGCTCTGGATGATTCTGCTTATAACGCATTATTTGTTCAAGTAAAACAGCATTTAAACAAGCTACTCCACTTCTTGACCCTAGTGCATAGAAATCATAGTCTAGATAAGCACTGTCTCTATGCCAATAACCATTAAAAATCGCATAGTGCTTAGCTTCAAAAGCTATTTCAAAGTAATTGTGAGCATCTTTTTGGTTCAGTCCAGCGCCAATATAAGCAATACTCGCCTGATCCAACTGTTGTAATGTATGGGCCAACCCTTCATCACCATAATCCTTCAGATGATTGTTCGCCAACACCAAATAATTCAAATGAATGCTCTTAAACTCTTCTAATGTTTTTTTAGCGTCGGCTTTTAGAATGAATGGTTTTTTATCTTTTAACGGCGATTGATTTTCTAAAGAAAAGACTGCTTCAAAGTTAGCTATGTTTATGTCATTTTTACCTAAAAATGGCTGTATTTTTTCAAATGAATAGTGATATCCATACTGCTGTAAAGCATCTGTTTGTCCTCTAGACTTACGCTTTTCAGTGTACATTTCACCGAAATAGGTATCTCCCAGTATATTGATAATGCCTGTTTGAGAAGAACATTTTTTTGCCTCGACATACTTTTCTTGAAAAAAATGGTAGTACGGAACCAAATGCTCAAGACGGTGAATATCATCTAAAAAAGAGAAAATTCCAATGCTCTGGTTCTGTTCGGAATAAGTGATATAAATCTGTCTAAAGGTATGGGAGAGATATAAAACCGAGGTGAGTACTGGATGAGCAAGCAAAGGCGTAATCGGTTGATATACTTTATTTTTAAAAAAAAGTGTTTTGATAAAGAAAAGTTTTTTCAGCTCGGCTGGGTAGCTATAAATGTGTTTTACCAACAAAAATAGATTTTTGAATTGATTAGGTGCTTTTAAAGTTAATTTGTAGTTTTCCGCTCTTTTAGACAAGATCAATTGAGCTTGCTCAACGGAATCAAACAGTATATTGCTTAAGGCATCTTTAACATCATTTGCCTGAGTAAAAATTACGAATTGTAAAAGCTGGGCAAATGTATAAGATTCATTTTTTTCTAAACCCAAATATTGTTCACCAATTTTCTTATTTTTTTGTTCAGAAACCCGATAGACTTTATCAGCTTGAACTTTTTTTTGATGGAATTGTTCTAATGCATAATCAATCAATAATAAAGTAGAAATGTCTCCATCAATTTCAAATGTCCAAATTGCCTCTTCAAATTGAGCATGATCAAGAGAGGCTAGCAGCTTAATTTCAAATAGAGGATCAGTCATATCTCCTCTCCTTCGAAATCTTTTACGTAGGCAATGTAGCCAGACAAGTTATGTTCCTGATCATCAATTCTTACTCTAAAGCGATCATGTCGTACATAAAAAGCATTTAATATTTTATCTGGACGCGCCATGTACATCGCTATTTCCGGATAGAAAAAACCTGTGGTTTGAAACTCAGCCCGAAATGTAATGAGTTTTTTTAATTCGTGCATATAAGCTTGTTCAAAAAGTTTTTGATGGCCTTGCTCTTTTAAACGATTTACCATTTTATAAGCAGCCATTAGCATTTCTAACAAAGTTGCATACGTTGTTTTTCTATTTCGAATAAAAATAAAATGTTTTAAATAATTATTTAAACCAAAAATAAAATATTTTTCTTCAGGACATATTTTTGTAAGCTCATTGGTACAGTAACTTAACCAATGATCATGATATTTTTCATATCTTTTATAAATAAAATTTTCAAACATTAATTTAACAGTGTCTAATAATCTTTTATCCTGATTTATTTGATACAACCTGAGTAAAGCTAATGCTGCTTCTCCATCATAATAAATGATTCTAAACTTTTCTTTTAAATCATAGTCTGGATAATTTAATACATGAGTAGTTAATCCATCTGAATCAACTAATTTTAAAATACCATTTGCAAGTTTCTCTGCATATTTTAAATAATCTGTTTTTTGAGTAATTTCCTGATATTTCGTTAACATTAAAATAGCTGCTGCGTTTGCACCTAATTTAATTTCAAACTCCCCTTCTTTACCATCAATCATAAAAGCAGTTGTAGAGTCTTTTTCTTTATAGAAAGTAGTAAGAGCGTATTGAATTGCTGCAATAATTTTAGGCCAGTACTCAGGTTTATCTTGTAATTCGAAAGTTTCTAATAGTGCATAAAGTGATGTGCAATGACGTACAGTATTGTAGTTCCGTATATCACGATCATAAGCAGGAAAATAGCCATAAATGAATTTGCCATTTTCTTGAATCTGGCTGTGCAAAAACGCTGCATTTTTCTCAATGAGCTCTCTAAAATGCAGCTTCTTATTGGTCGCAATACCTCTAATACCATTTGCATCATAACGGCTTGCTAAATTAATAAACTGCCCATTTTCATAAAAAGTTGCATAGGTATCGAAAGTCCAAATATCTTGCAGCTCTTGTAGTCTAATTTGTGGTTTAGTAGCGTTATATTTTTGCTTAATTGCATAGTTAAGATTGGTTTCATCAAAAAAGTTAGGTTTGTCATAACTCAAACCTCGAATAATAGCTTTGCCATATATCTCTTGCTCCAGAAAAACCACCGAACATGCTTCATCAAATGCAATTCCTCTGCGGTAATGATTATTATGAAATTGATGATGAACAAGTTGTTCTATTTGACTCCAACTTTGTTTTTCTAGGTTGTACGCAACATCAATTTTTATATAGTCTGGAAGTTGATCTGGAGAAAACTGTCTATTAATAAAATCGAATAACTGTATATTTGCTTGTGAAAAAGCTGTTTTTTCGGTATGCCAGACACTACATCTTTGATCTTTAGGACCAAATGATATAAACAAAATTGTTTTTTCCGGAAGGTCTGGAACATGCTGAACGAAATGTTCCAACCAAAGCTTAAGTTGTCTTTTAAAGTCTAAAAATACCGCCACTCGAATTAAGTCCCTATCCGTTATTTGTTGTTCTATAAAATTCTCAATGCATCATAGCATGAACTCTCTAAAAGCTAAGTTAACGTATTGTTTAAACATAAAAAAAGAGAACCCTAGGGTTCTCTTTTTATTTGGTTAATTATCTATTAATAGATAATTTGACCATTGTTAAGAAGATCATTAAGCGTTAATGATGTTCTTGGTTCATCTATATGAATCGTCAACAATTGTGTGCTTGTGTAAGTCGTACCTAAACCATCACGGTCTACACTAATGGTGGCATTTTGTGTGGCAGCGTTATAGCTTACAGATACATACTGACCAATAGTTAAACTGTTCGGATGAGTAAGTAACAAGTTACTAATATCGATCTTATCAGCTTGGTTATCAGTTGCTGTATTACCTACATGGAAATCAGTCCATGTATCTACACCTCCAGCAGTTGTGTTTCCTCCTGTTGGATTGTTCACGCCAGCCGCAGTTAACGTATTGTAAATCAAGGTATCTGCGCCATTTCCAAGCGTGAATGTATCATTCGCTCCTGTACTTACAGCTAGGCTATTCAACTCTTGACTTAAGTTGATGGTCAATGTGCTAGTTGACTCTGCACCAGTCACGGATACGAGTTTGTAGTTAATCGTATCAATCGTAGCACTTGCCGCGCTATCAAGTGGTTTGTAATAGTACGAACCATCATGGTAGAGATACAACGTACCTTCGCCAGTATTGATCGCCTGACCAGCAGCAATTTGGTAATTTCCTGGTGTAACTTCAACATATAGTTGAGAAGCAGCTGAAGTATCTGCAACTCCACCAGTTGTATCGCCTAACAAGATATTGCCGTGAATCCAATCTGTTAAACCATCAGGTGTGTATTGATCTAGATGTGTAGCTTTTGTAGTTACTACAGAATCTAGAGTCACAGTTCCTAAAGAAATCAGACTAGATAAACTAAATACCACTCGATAAGTACCAGCAGATAAGTGAGATACGTCAGCTGAGTATGCTGGTGCACCTAATACTCCTGCCAAGGCTGTCGCAGAACCTGAGTAAACAGTATCTACCCATGTTGAACCCACCAATTGCTGGATTTTATAACCAGTTGTTGGAAGAGCCGACAAGCTTAATGATGCCGTATAGTCTAATTCAACATGAACATCACTTACCGTGTTAGCAGCAATAACGAATTGATTCGAAGTGACTGTATTGCTTAATACAGGTAATGGCGGGAAGCCTGCAAGGTTACCAATAGTTACCGTGCCACTTGGTACGTCAACAACAGCATCCGTTACTTGTTTCATACTAACAGTTGCATGATTAGTATCAGCATTTGCTACAGGTAACGGAATTACCGCATCTGCACCAGGGTTAGCATTATTCCAAGTGATATTCACATCTGGAGAACCAATTTGGATATGCAATGTTGCTGTGTCTGTTCTACCAGTTACAGGGTCTGTCACTGTATAGGTAAAGCTATCAACTTTTCCTATATTTTGTGTGTTCGCTGTAGCTTGATAACTATAAGTACCATCAGCATTAATCGTTAAGGAACCATAAGCACCCACAATAACTGTTGATGAACCTACATTTACAGCCTGCGTATTACCAGTTTCAGAAGTGACAGAAGTCACAACTGTCGTAGTCGTAATATAGTCTGGCGTATAGTTTGGTCCATATACAGCAGAGTTGTCGTCTGAAAGAACATTGCCTGTAACCGGAGTTACAACCAAGTTAGGTACTTGCGTAATATCACCATTATTCAAAGTAATACTTGCTGTAACGCTACCTAGAGCTGTTAGAAGCGTATTGCTTTCCATAAATAGCTCATAGCTACCAGAACCTAAATTATCAACTTTGAATTTCACTTCAGAGCCAAAGATACCTAATAGGTCAAGCACTCCAGTATTCGCGCTATCTGCAATTACTGTACGAGTACCGTCTGGATTTACTCGTGTTAATACCACATGTAAACCATCAACAACTGTAGCTACTGAACCAAAGTTAACCGAGATAATGGCTTCAGACACATGTCCTTCAGCTACATTAAAGGTTGCTGTACCTTGTTTAGACCCAATAACGACTCCGCCAACTCCTAACAACCAGTTATAACTGATCGCGTTACTAAGAACTTGTTGTGTAGTTGGGTAAACCATGTCAATTGCTGCTGAAGCAACGTTATCCATTGCATCAACTGGAACATGACCTGTAATCACTGCAGGCTGAGATGGATCTGCTGCATTCCAAGTCATAGCAACCTTGTTACTATCCAAGTGGACATACAAGACAGCTTGAGATGTATTACCTGTTGCTGGGTCTAGTAACGTATACGAGAACTGATCAACTTTACCAAGGTTTAGACCATCTGCATTTGGTGTATAGGTATAATTACCATGTTGATCAATCACTAACGTACCGTAAGTACCAGTGATTGTAGTTGTACCCGTTGCGTTAACGGCATTTCCATTCACTGCTGAGATCACTGCATTATTACTTGCAGCATCTACTGCACCATTAATACCAGCATCTTTGATGACGTTACCAGAGATCGGATCAACTGAATATCCAGATACAACATATGGGTTATACACATCCATTGTACCTGTCAATGTACCACCAATACCCACACCTAGTAGACCACTGTAGCCCATAAATGCACGATATTGTCCTGGATCTAGCCCTTCAATGACTGCTGTTGGAGTACCTCCTATTAGAGATAGACTAACTAAAGTCGCTTGTGGGTTATTTCCGCCAATAGATACCCATTGTCCTGTTGCAGCATCATATTTTTGAACAACAATCGAATAATCATTCAATACACCAGCGTTGAGTAAACCACTGAATGTAAATGTCGCAGTACCTTGACGGTCAGCATCCACATTGAATGCAACTGTTGGGTTACCAAGGAGCTGTAAATCTAGACCTGCTAACGATATTGCAGCTACATAACTTGCACTACCAAGTGCTACGTCATTCGCAACAAGTAAAGATTCCGGATTAATTTCAGCAACTGCCAAGTTATCTGCAGCTTTGACAGAACTTAACTGAATGTTAAGAGCTGCTTGAGCTACATCACCAGTTACAGAATCTTTTAACGTATATACAAAGTGATCAACCTGTCCAACTCCAGAAGCATTTTGATTTGGAGTGTAAGTGTATGAACCATCAAGGTTAATCACCAATGTACCGTATGTACCATTAATGATTGTGCTATTAGCAAGAACAGGTTGGTTATTAACTTCACTCACAACTGTATTTGGAGTTACGACATCAGCTTGACCGTTTGAGTTAACATCTACGATCACATTACCATCTGCAGCTTCTGTATAGAAACCACCGATTTGAGTTGTATCATAAATGTCCATAGTACCTGTTAATGTACCTAGTAAACCAATACCTGCCAGACCGTTATAAGTCATAAAGGCACGATATTGACCTTGCTCAAGCCCATCGATAACAACACCTGGTGTAGAACCTAATAAAGTCAGGTGAAGAATATCTGCTTGACCACCGCCATATATAGAAGTCCATTGACCAGTAGCTGTATCAAATTTTTGTACAACTAATGAGTAATCAGATAGAGCATTAACCCCTATTAAAGCACTGTAGGTAAATGTCGCATTACCTTCTTGGTTGGCAGCTACATTAAAGTTAACCGCTTCAGAACCAAGCTGTAAGTTAAGTCCAGCAAGTGATACAAGCGCCAAGTAAGTTTTACTACCAAGAGCCGCATCATTTGCGATTTGTAATGGCTGTGGAGCAAGAACAGCTGTATCAAAGTTGTCATATGCAATGATAGAAGAACTTGCAATTGTATAACTTTGTGTAGCTTGCAAATTACTACTGTTGCCAGCAGCATCCGTAAAGGTTGCTTTTGCATCAACTGTCAAATCAGTATCAGCTACAAGCTGGCTACCAGGTACACCTATTGTCCATGTTCCATTCGCCGGATCTACTACAGCCGTGTAATCCGTGCCATTAACGTTAACAACAACCGAGGTAACAGTTGCATCAGCAGGAATAGTCACTGTTCCAGTAATATTTACTGTTCCTGCAGTCTCAACCGGACTAAGGATGTTATCACCTGTAATCGGATTAATCGCAATTGCAGCAGCATTAATGTCTGGTGGCGTAGTATCCACAGTTACTGTGACATCAGTAGCATTATCGATATTGCCTTGCGCATCTACTGCTTGGGCATGGATAGTCACTGGGCCATCTGCAGTTACTGCGATCGCAGCAGTGATATAACCATTGCTTAAGTCAGTTGCATTGACTGTATAGTTAGTGCCATTAACATTTACAACAGTACCCACCGCTGCATCTGGACCTAATCCTACACGGGCATTAAAGCTACCGTCTGTACCAAGTTCTGATGCATTGATGATGCCGTCAATGTTTAAATCATCCGGTACTGTAATCGCAGTGATTAAATCAGCTGGTGTGGTATCTACAGT